>NZ_JBLREF010000033.1:0-33988 GCF_047918655.1 Erwinia sp. PPS120
CCGGTTTTTCGGGGGGATTACCCTTTATCTGTCGGTGCTCAACATCTGGCGGACACCGGCCTTCGCATTTGAGCAGCGCGAGTGCACGGCTATAGGTGGGCGCTTTATCCGTGTTGATGAACCGCGGGATCAGCCACTTCTTCACGTTGTTGAGGATGTTACCCAGGAACCGGTATGCGGCTTTGCTGTTACGACGTGGGAAGAGATACAAATCGACGGTGCGCCCCCATCTGTCAACAGCGCGGTAATGATAAGCACAGCGGCTATTCACCTTCCAGTACGTTTCATCAATGTGTCACGGGCAAAAACCGGAAGGGTTAAGCCACGAGAATGACATTACTGAGCCGCTGGCGGGCAACAAAGCGCACCCAAGCCGGCAATGACTGTGGTATTCAAATCAAAGGTGCTTTCGTCGAAGCCACTAAAGACAAAAAGGCCATAAGCTTTGTTGAATAAACAGGGTTTGATTTAGGATAATTCTTCCGTCATGGCTTTTTCATCATTTTCTGATGTCCATCAATTGTACAGTTATGCAAAATAAGCCGAATCATCTGGACATATCTTTATAAAAAAAACGACAAATGCGGCATTATTTCTTCACTATTTGTCGCTAACTTTGTTGGCATAAGATAAATGAAGTTCTAACATTCAGATAAAGATGCCTGAACGGAAGGATGAACCCTACAGGGCAGTAGATGTGGTCTACAATAATTATCAGGGCATGGGTAAAAATGCCTGACCCGGCATGTGGTTCGTACAGATTTCATATCGCTAATTACGGGAAAAAGCTCACTTTCCTTGCGGGCAGAGCCTGCGCACAGCAATATAACAATAAAGAAACACTATTATTCAGGGCGGGGGATTCCCCCGCCCTTTTTTATGTCTTATCCCTTAATACTGTAGTTGCACTGATACCATGCTTTCATTAATCCCGGCAGACGGCTCGCCTGAGGTTTAATCGGTTCGACGGTGTCAAACCCCCGATCGGCACAATAACGTTGCACATCTTCTTGCATCGCCGTTTCATTTACCGTTGTCGGATTAAAGCGATACTGGACGGTATTTACAGCCGGGTCTTCATCCACTCTTTCAAATGCCCCAGTTTTTCCTGACGTACAGCCTGCTAATAGCAGTGCAGCCAGGGCAACAAGACAGGGAATACTCTTTTTCATCTTATTACTCTCCTCTGGTGCGGCATGATATCAGCCTCTGCTCTTCTCGCTATCGGAAAAAGCTATATTTGCGCTTTCTTTAGCCGACATTTGCATTAACTTACCTATTGATTCGATTCAACGAACCATCTGGCGTCTTTGGCGAGGGAATGCGATTATGCAGTCAGACACAGCAACGAGTCTGCACCACACCAGGATTTACTATAAAATTACAATGATTTATGCCCGCGGCGAGCGGGCTTTTTTTTGCTTAACTGGCGTTTCCGCTGAGTATGATACGCAAAACGGCCGCAGAACGATTAACCGAAAGTGCCAGCACGGATTGATACAGATCGAGGGTCATATCACAGAGTTGAGTCCGGTTAATGTCTGGCTCGGCGGGTGTATTGAGCGTTTGCAGGTCGCTACCCCATTTCCGATAAAGCGTTTTGACTGTATTGATTTGCACCCGAAGTATCCTGCTGCGCTGCCGTTCCGCTGGCGTGTTGCAAAAAGCTGTCCATGGCATCTTTCTGCCGCAGCACCTTCATCTCTTCGACTGAAATACGCATATAGGCCACCACATCGCTGTCGCTGGCATAAGCGAGTCGCTGATTAAGCAGGTCAGCAAGATCGGGGCGCAGCCGCTGCCGGGCTTCCGCTTCATCTGTCCCCTCTTCCAGTGCCGTCAGATATTCCTGCTCAATTTTTTTATAAAGGTCGGGCTGCTGGATTTTTATCGTGCGCCAGACCGGCTGCAGGGCCAGATGCCTGACTGTCCTGGCGATTTTCTCTGCATGCTGCTCCTGCGGCAGCCGCCAGCCGCCAGCCGCCAGCCGAAATAATAGAAGTTTCCAACAAAGAGCAGGGGAAATGCCAGTATGACCGCCATCGTCTTACTGAATACACCGCGTTTTTGCAGCAGGGAGAGAATGAAAATAACGGCAAGGCCGGAGATCAAAGAAACAAGGGTAGGCTGTGAAATCAAAATGATATCCTGTTATGCAGGGCCAGCTTGCGCCAGCCCTGATAATGAAGCGCTAGTCGGCGCGTACGTCCACCAGCACCGGACAGCTGGCATGTTCAATCACGGCCGCACTCACCGACCCTTTAAGCAGCCGGTTAAAAGAGGAGAGATGGCGGCGCCCCATAATGATCATCGCCGCATGCAGCTCGTTCGCCACTGCAACAATGGTTTCCGCCGATTCACCGGCTACTACGCGTCCGGTTGCCGTCACGCCTGCGGACTGTAAGCCCGCCAGCGCCTGACGTACGGCAGCCTCGGCAGTGTTCTGCTCGTCCAGAGCCGCGCCAAAGTCACCCGGGTCTTCCCCGGCCTCAATAATCCAGGCGCCAGTCGTGCTGGCGTAGCTGGCATCAACGCAGCATAAGACCACCACCTGAGCCTGAAGTGCGCAGGCCTGCTCACTGGCCAGCTGTACAACCTTACGGGCGATGGCTGAGTTATCAACGGCCACTAAAAGCGTTTTCATATCCCTCTCCTGTTAGTTACGAAGGGCCACCTTGCCTATCTCATCCACCAGCGCCTCTTTGCATTTAAGGATCTCGGTACGATAGAGCGCCTCATGCTTTTGAAAACGGGTGGATGGAACCAGTAAGCTAATGGAAAAGCGTCCCAAAATAGTATCGATCGCTACCGCCATAGTAGAAATTCCTTCCAGCGTCTCGCCGCGGTCATAGGATAATCCGGTACGGCGGATCTCATGCAGCCGCACGAGCAGCTCTGGGAATGCCTTTACGGTAAGGTCTGTCATCGCCTTGTAGGCATCGCCCACCAGCGCCCGGGCCTGCTCATCGCTGTCCAGCGCCAGCAGCGCTTTGCCGCCTGATGTGCTGTAAAGCGGCAGATTAAGACCGATACGCGGCACCACCCGCAGCTCGCGGTCGGCCACCACGCAGTGAACAATCGCCAGCTGAACCCCACTTGCCCGCGCCAGTGACACGGTTTCGCCGGTAGCATCACTCAGCGCCTGTAGCCACGGCTGGGCAATGGCCACCACGTCCGTATGTAGCGTAGCAATCAGTCGCAGCAGCGCCGGACCCAGCCGCACTCCGCCAACGCCGTGGCTGCGCACCAGCTGGACCGAGTCCAGCGCACCGACGATCCGCTGCACCGTCGAGCGCGGCAGGGAAACCGCCTGAGCAATTTCTCCCAGGCTCATGCCGTTCGGACAGTCGCCGAGCGCATTCAATATCTTTGCCGCCCGCGCGATAACCTGGATCCCACCCGCTCGATCTTCATCCCGCGGGATTGAAAGTTCAGACATAAGCGTTCCTTGTTTTTGGATGGCGATACTTTAGCACTAATTTATCCTCACCGGCACGTTGTACCGCATTGCAATACAGCCTATCGCAGGGTAATATCGTCGCCCACTGTATCGCTATGCAATACAGTGCACCGATTACCCTCTTTTCATGCGGAGCCTTGTTATGAATGCTGTACCGGCGCCGGCCCCCCATCCTTTTACCCTCCGTCTGGCGCTGGGAATGGTGGGCGTGCTGATCGCGGCGATGACCTCAGGGCTTAATGACCGCGTCACCGATCTGGCGCTGGCCGACGTGCGTGCGGCGATTGGCTTTAGTTACGATAGCGCAACCTGGATAACCTCCGCCTGGCAGGCAGCAGAAGTGTCGGCAATGATGGTTGCCCCCTGGTTTGCCGTCACCTTCTCCCTGCGGCGGTTTGCGCTGGTGATGACCTTTGGCTTCGCTGCCACTGGCCTGCTGCAACCCTTTGCGCCTACGCCCGGCCTGTTTGTCACCCTGCGGGTCGTGCAGGGCCTGTTCGGCGGCGCACTGCCGCCGCTGCTGATGACCGTGGCGCTGCGTTTTTTACCGCCGCCGTTCAAACTCTATGGCCTGGCCGCCTATGCGCTGACTGCGACCTTCGGTCCTAATATGGCTGCCTCGCTGGCCGCTTTCTGGACCGACTCCGTCGGCTGGCAGTTTGTTTTCTGGCAGGTGATACCGCCCAGCCTGGTGGCTGGCCTGCTGATTGGCTGGGGGATCCCTCAGGATCCGCTGCGGCTGGCGCGTTTTCAGCAGATCGATCTGTTCGGCATGCTGACCGGCTGTAGCGGGATGGCGCTGTTAATCCTGGCGCTCGGCCAGGGGGAGCGGCTGGACTGGCTGAACTCACCGCTGATCGCCGCCATGCTGCTGGCGGCGGCGGCCCTGCTGGTGGTGTTTTTTATCAATGAGTGGTTTCACCCGGTGCCGCTGTTCAAAATGCAGATGCTGGCGCGCAGAAACCTGAGCCACGGGCTGCTGGTGCTGGCGGGCGTTCTGCTGGTTGCGCTTTCCGGCTCCGCCCTGCCATCGGCCTGGTTTGCTCAGGTGGGGGGATTCCGTTCGGCACAGTTTGCTCCGCTGGCGCTGACTATCGGTCTGCCTCAGCTTCTGATTGCACCGCTGCTCGCCGCGCTGCTTAATTTGCGCTGGATAGACTGCCGCTGGATGCTGACCGTTGGGGCAATGCTGATCGGCCTCTCCTGCCTGATGGGTATGCAGCTGACGGATGAGTGGAGCAGACAAAATTTCTGGCTTATCCAGACGCTACAGGCTTTTGGACAACCGATGCTTATCCTGCCGGTGTTGATGAGCGCCACCAGCGTGGTTCTGCCGCCGGAAGGGCCTTATGCCTCGGCGATGTTCAATACCGTGCGGGGTTTCTCCAGCGTGGCGGCCGGTAGCCTGGTCGAAAACTTCCTTACCCACCGCGAGAAGTTCCATTCTCATCGCCTGGTGGATCAGCTGGGGAATCGACCCTGGTCCATCACGGCGGATAATGCTGCCAGCGCGGGCCCGCTCTCGCCCCTGCTCCCGGACGGTTCGGTCAGCTCAGTGGAGAATTTAGGCCATTTCGCCATGCTGGTTAAACATCAGGCAGTGATCCTCAGCATCAGCGATGGCTACCTGCTGATTATCGGTTTCGCCCTGCTGTTGGTATTGCTGACGGCATGGCTACCGAAACGCGTTTATCCGCCACAAACGCTTCTTCAACATCCTATTCAGGCGCCAGGAAAATTATCATGAGTTTAGTCCCTGCAAAACGACCCCTGCTTTTAGCGCTGCTGCTGATCCTGCTGCTGGCCTGCGCCTTTTTTGTCTGGTCAGCAATGCGCCACCATCATGCCCGGACCGATGATGCGGCGGTAGTGGCCGATTACACGCTGGTCGCGCCCAAAGTGTCGGGCTATATCCGTGCGGTGAACGTCAGGGATAACCAGCAGGTTAAGGCGGGCGACACGCTGGCTACCATCGACGACAGGGATTACCGCGTGACGCTGGAAACGGCACAGGCAAACCTGCAAATCAGTCAGGCAAAGTTAAGCAGCGTGCAGGCTCAGCTGGAGCAGCAGCAGGCGGCGATTGCGCAAAGCGATGCGGCAGTCAGCGCCAGCGAAGCCACCCTCAACTATGCGCAGCAGAATGCCGGGCGCTACCGTCGTCTTCTGAGCACCGGCACCGGCACTGCGGATGAGCAGCAGAAAACCCAGGCGGCGATGCAGGAAGCCGCCTCCCAACTGCGTCAGAGCCAGGCCGCTGCGCTCTCGGCCCGTAAACAGATCGGGGTACTGCGCGCCAGCCTTAGCCAGGCGAATGCCGATATCGCGGCTTCGACGGCGGCGGTCGATCAGGCCCGCCTGAACCTTTCTTACACCCTTATTCGTTCTCCGGTTGATGGCACTGTCGGCCAGCGCACGGTGCGACAGGGTGCCTGGGTGACGGCAGGCACGCGCCTGCTGGCGGTCGTTCCTCTCAGCCAGTCTTACGTGCTGGCTAACTTTCTGGAAACGCAGCTGGCCGACGTCAGCGCCGGTCAGCCCGTGACCCTCAGTGTCGACGCCCTGCCCGGCGTCACGCTGCATGGGCACGTTGACAGTATTGCGCCGGCTACAGGGTCAACCTTTGCGGCGATCACCGCCGATAACGCCACCGGTAACTACACCAAAGTGACTCAGCGCCTGCCGGTTAAAATCGTGCTGGAGCCTGGACAGGGCGACCAGACACGTCTGCGCGTGGGGATGTCAGTGATTGCGGAAATCGAGCCGCGTTAGCGACGGGGAGAGTCTGAGCGTATCCGGCTTTAATTACGCGGGAAGAGGGGGTAAATTGACCCGCTATTCTGCCATAACCGCTCAGAGGACGCGTTTGTGAAATATGCACTGATGGGAATATCATTCATTCTGCTGATTTGGGTTGGCACTTTTTTACTGATGCTGTAACCCGTAGCCTGGGCCAGGCCCGGCGGCCCGGCCCCAGCCGTTAAACGCTTTCTTCGCTGGCTTTAGTCGCGATTGGAAGAATGCCATCCGCACGAAACATCGCCTTGATCCCTCTTACCGCCTGACGGATACGATCGCTGTTTTCTATCAGCGCGAAGCGCACGTGGGTGTCGCCGTAATCACCAAATCCGATGCCTGGCGAAACGCACACTTTCGCCTCCTGTAGCATATGTTTAGCGAAGTCCAGCGATCCCATAGCACTGTAGTGGTCGGGGATCTTCGCCCAGACGTACATGGAGGCTTTAGGGATCTCAACCATCCACCCCGCCTCATGCAGCCCTTTGACCAGCACGTCACGGCGGCGTTTATACTGTTCGGCAATATCACGCACGCACTGCTGATCGCCCTCCAGCGCGGCGATGGCCGCCACCTGTAGCGGCGTAAAGGTGCCGTAGTCGTGATAGCTTTTGATACGCGCCAGCGCAGCAACCAGCTCTTTATTTCCCACCATAAAGCCAATACGCCAGCCGGCCATATTGTAACTTTTCGACAGGGTAAAGAACTCTACCGCCACCTCGCGCGCACCGGGCACTTCCATGATGGAGGGCGCTTTCCAGCCGTCATAAACGATATCCGCATAGGCGAGGTCGTGGATCACCAGCACGTTGTACTGCTTCGCCAGCGCAATAACCCGTTCAAAAAAGTCCAGCTCCACGCACTGGGCAGTGGGGTTTGATGGAAAGCCGAGAATCATCATTTTCGGCTTCGGATAGCTTTCCCGGATCGCCCGCTCAAGCTCGTTGAAAAAATCTACGCCCTCAACCAGCGGTACCGAACGGACCTGAGCACCGGCGATCACGGCACCGTAGATATGAATCGGATAGCTGGGGTTTGGCACCAGCACGGTATCACCGTGATCCAGCGTCGCCAGCATTAAATGCGCCAGCCCCTCTTTCGAGCCAATGGTGACAATCGCCTCTGTTTCAGGGTCGATATCAACCTGATAGCGATCGGCATACCAGCGAGAAATAGCGCGGCGCAGACGGGGAATGCCGCGCGAGGTGGAGTAGCCGTGCGTATCATCACGTTGGGCTACGGTACACAGTTTTTCAACGATATGCGGCGGCGTGGGGCCATCAGGATTCCCCATGCTGAAATCAATGATATCTTCGCCGCGACGGCGCGCGGCCATCTTCAGTTCAGCGGTAATATTGAAAACATAGGGCGGAAGACGTTCGATACGGGAAAAACGACGTGCAGAGCTGATGTCAGCCATTGAAACCTCTGATTTACGTTAGCGCCCGGACCGTCCGAGCGACGCTGACCAGAAACTGGTCTGTCAATGAACATATCGCAGGCGGACCGGCCCTGTCGAGAGGAGGCATAACATTTTTTTAACGATCGCGCGCCAGGCAGCCAAAGGCCCAGTCATTGACCCACTGACCGCGCAGCAGATAATTGTCGCGCAGCATGCCCTCAAGCTGGAAGCCGTTTTTCTCCAGCACGCGGCGCGAAGGCCAGTTCCCCTCCACCACCTGCGCCCGGAGCTTATGGAACTCACAGTCCTCAAACAGGAAATCCACCAGCGCCGACAGCGCTTCGGTGCCATAGCCCTGGTTAAAATACCCGCTGAGCAGCGAGTAGCCCACTTCAGCCTGACGCCAGGGGATCCATTCGGCGTTCGCGCCAATCAGACCGATGGCTTCACCGGTTTCTGCCAGACGGAGCGTCAGGCAGAGCATATGGTAGCTGGTCACCTGCCAGGGAGCGAGGCGCAGGGTAAAACGCTGGCGAATATCGGCCTCCTGCGGCACCTCGCTGATAAATTCCATGCTGGTTTTATCCCGGTGTACCTGCTGAAACAGCGGCCAGTCGTCTGGCGCCAGGCGGGTCAGTCGAAGCCTGTCAGTGGTCAGTTGCATAAATATCCTCTGGCGGTCAGCAAGATGAAAATTGATCCAGATAGCTGTTCGGGGTAATCCACGACCTCATGCCTGGCACAACCTCCCTGCTTTACTTATTATAGGCGATGACTTTTTCACGTCTGCCGAGGCACCCGTGCACACGACCTTTGATATGCTGCTTGCCGTATTAGAACGCACCGCCCTGATGCTGATTTGCCTGTTTTTCATGACCCGCGTTCATCAGTTTCGTCAGCTGCTGCAAAAAGATGAGCACTCCTGGCAGGAGCGGGTTGCGGTCACGGCGATTTTCAGCCTGTTTGCCCTGTTTGGCACCTGGAGCGGCATAAACGTTGAGGGTTCGCTGGTGAACGTGCGCACCATCGCGATTATGTCCGGCGGCATTTTATTTGGGCCCTGGGTCGGCATCATCACCGGGGTGATTGCCGGTCTGCACCGTTTTCTGACGGACGTTCACGGCGTCAGTGCGGTCCCCTGTCTGATCACCAGCATCATCGCCGGGTTTGTTTCCGGCGCGATTAATCTTAAAGTTAACAAGGAAAAGCGCTGGAGCGTAGGAATTCTTGGCGGCATGCTGTGTGAATCACTGACCATGCTGCTGATCGTGCTCTGGGCGAGGCCCTTTTCACTTGGCCTGGAGATTATCAGCGAAATTGCCCTGCCAATGATCCTCGGTGCCGCCAGTATTGGCCTGATTGTGCTGCTTATTCAGAGCGTTGAGGGGGAAAAAGAGGCCATTGCCGCCCAACAGGCTAAGCTGGCCCTGGATATCGCCAACAAAACGCTGCCGCTGTTTCGTCAGGTTAACAGCCAGTCGATGCGCAGCGTTTGCGATATTATCCGCAGCGATATCAGCGCGGATGCGGTCGCTATCACCAATAAGAACCAGATCCTCGCCTATGTCGGCGTGGGGCAAGAGAACTACGACAACGGTGATGATAAAATTAGCCCGACCACGGCCAAAGCCATCGCTTACGGTCAAATCATTATCAAAAACAACGATGAGGCACACCGTACGCCGGAAATTCATTCGATGATCGTCATTCCCCTGTGGGAAAAAGGCGAAGTCACCGGCACGTTGAAAATCTATTATCGCCATGCCCACCGCATTACCTGGTCGCTGCGGGCAATGGCAATTGGCCTGTCACAAATTATCTCCACTCAGCTGGAAGTCTCCCGCGCCGAACAGCTTCGGGAGATGGCTAATAAGGCGGAGCTGCGGGCACTACAGAGCAAGATAAACCCCCACTTTCTGTTTAACGCCCTCAACGCTATCTCCTCCTCCATTCGCATCAATCCCGATACTGCCCGTCAGCTGATCAGCAATCTTGCCCGCTATCTGCGCTATAACCTTGAGCTGAACGATGATGAGATGATTGATATCAGAAAAGAGCTGTATCAGATAAAAGATTATATCGCGATTGAACAGGCGCGCTTTGGCGACAAGCTCACCGTGATTTACGATATCGATGAAGAGGTTAACGGCGTGCTGCCCAGCCTGCTGATCCAGCCGCTGGTGGAAAACGCCATCGTACACGGTATCCACCCCTGTCGGGGTAAAGGGGTGGTCACGCTCAGCGTGAGGGACCAGGGCGATCGGCTGCGCATTTCGGTGCGCGATACCGGCCATGGCATCAGTGAGGACGTGGTCGCCAGAGTCGAAAATAACGAAATGCCCGGCAACAAGATTGGTCTGCTTAACGTCCACCATCGGGTCAAACTGCTGTACGGTGAAGGACTGCATATACACCGGCTGATGCCGGGCACGGAAATAGCTTTTTACATCAGTAAAAACGGGGCGATCCTGCCGGAAAACCAGCGTATGTCACTGACGGCCTGAGGCCGTATTAACCGGAAACAGCCGTGTGAAAGCGATTATAGTTGAAGATGAATTTCTGGCGCAGCAGGAGCTGAGCTGGATGATTAAGCAACACAGCCAGCTGACTATTGAGGCAACCTTTGATGACGGGCTGGATGTCCTGAAGTACCTGCAAACGCACCAGACGGATGTCATTTTTCTGGATATTAATATCCCGTCGCTGGATGGCGTACTGCTGGCGCAAAATATCAGTAAATTCGCCGTCAGGCCGCTAATTGTCTTTATCACCGCCTGTAAAGAGCATGCGGTGGAAGCCTTTGAGCTGGAGGCCTTTGACTATATCCTTAAGCCGTACCAGGAGATGCGTATCGTCACCATGCTGCATAAGGTGGAGAATACGCTCCAACAGGCGAAACTGCATACCGCGCCAGACGCTATACGGCCCCAGCCCCGCACGGTGAATCTGGTGAAGGATGAGCGCATTATCGTAACCGATATCAACGACATCTATTATGTCGAAGCACATGAGAAACTGACGTTTGTTTATACGCGGCGTGAAGAGTATGTGATGTCGATGACTATCTCAGAATTTTGCAGCCGCCTGCCCAAAGATGCCTTCTTCCGCTGCCATCGCTCCTGGTGCATTAACCTGAGCAAAATTCGCGAAATCGAACCCTGGTTTAACAATACCTATATGCTGAAACTGCGCGATCGCGACTTCCAGGTACCGGTCAGTCGCAGCAAGGTGAAAGCCTTCCGCCAGTTAATGGGGCTGTAGACGGGAAGCGCAGGTGCCAGCGGAGGACGGGGGTGAAGAGAAGCGTGGATATCTGAGGCCGCTGTTAAGCGGTAAGTGACAGCTCCAGCGGCCCATGCCGCTGTCGCCTGTCAGGGAGATGCCCCCAGGGCCGCTGTCGCCTCTGAGGGGGAGCATTTACAGAATGCTGCCCAACACCTGGCGCAGGTGAGCCCCTGCCCCCAGCAGGCCCGGCTGGTCGTGGGTGATAAGGTAAACGGGAATATTCTGCACGTAATCTTTAAAGCGCCCTTTATCCTCAAACGCCGCGCGGAAGCCGGACGCTTTGAAGAAGGAGAGGAAGCGCGGCACAATGCCTCCGGCAATATAGACGCCGCCAAAGGTACCCAGATTTAGCGCCAGGTTACCGCCAAAGCGGCCCATGATCACACAGAACATTGCCAGCGCGCGACGGCAGTCGGTGCAGCTATCGTCCAGCGCACGGGATGAAACGTCCTTCGGCTTCAGGTTATCCGGCTCCCGTCCGTCCGATTTTACAATCGCCCGGTAGAGGTTAACCAGGCCCGCGCCCGACAGCACGCGCTCGGCAGAGACGTGGCCCAGCTCGGCGCGCAGCACTTCGAGGATCAGGTCTTCCTCTTCGCTATTGGCAGCGAAATCGACGTGGCCGCCCTCGCCCGGCAGGCTGACCCAGCGCTGATCAACGTGTACCAGATGCGCCACGCCCAGCCCGGTTCCCGCACCATAGACGGCGATCGGTTTGTCCTTTACCGGTTCGGTCCCGCCGAACTGCATAACGTCCTCTTCCGACAGCATCGGAATGGCCATCGACACGGCGGTGAAGTCGTTAATAATTTCCAGGTGCTCAAAGCCAAGATTAGCCTTCATTTTGCTGCTGGAAAATGCCCAGTCGTGGTTGGTCATCTCAACCCAGTCTTCCGTGATCGGGCAGGCGATAGCGATACAGCCATCGGTTATGTCCTGCTGCTGCTCGTCAAGATAAGCGCGGATCACCGCTTCCAGGCTTGCAAAATCTGCTGTGGAGAACGTTTTGGCTTGTGACAGGGCACCGTTCTCAACTTCACACAGTGCCAGGCGGGCGTTAGTGCCGCCGACATCACCTACCAAAGCATACTTAGTCATTATTGTTTTGCTCCGCTTACGTCATTTAAACACACTATAAATTTCCCCCGCTGAAACAACAACGCTCTCCACACAATGGAGAGCGTAAAAAGCGCTGCCGCCGCCTACCTTACCTGCCTGCGCGCCACTTGCCCACGGGCATCAATCCTAATTATGCCTTTAACCGCCATTACGCTGGCTCATGGATGCGCTGACCGACGCTAACAAAGGTGGGATGTCCATCCGTGGCAATATCACTTCAACCAGCGACAATCGGGAAGTTTGCGCGATAACCTGCATAACCTCAACCAGCTGCGCCGTTTCCGTTATCCGCCAGCTCTGGGCTTCGTTATGCACGCTAAAACCACCGGGGAGCTGGGTCCAGTTCCACTGAGCAATATCATTGTAGCGCTGATGCTCGCCATGGATAGCCCGCTCCACGGTATATCCGCTGTTATTCAGCACAAATATCACCGGTTTTAGCCCATCGCGCAGCATCGAACCCAGCTCCTGTATCGTTAACTGTGCGGCACCGTCACCAATAAGGAGCACTACCCTGCGTTCAGGGGCGGCAATCTGCGCACCATAGGCGGCGGGAAGCGTGTAACCTATCGATCCCCACAGCGGCTGGCAGATAAAGGTCACCTCCTCAGGGAGCCGCAGCACCGCCGCGCCAAAGGCGGCGGTCCCCTGATCGGCCAGCACGATATCACCGGGCCGTAGAAAATCCTGCATGGCCTGCCAGAGCGTACTCTGGGTCAGCCTGTCTGAGGGTACATGGCTTAAGGCGGGCGGCGGCGGCGGCGTCAGATCCCAGCCGCTGGCGTAACGCCGCGCGAGCTGATGGACAATCTCCAGCGCCTGTGCCATGGGCAAGGGTGAGAAGTTATCTTCTCCTGTCCGGCTGTCGTGAAGATCAATGGCAATGGTTTTGTCGCTGTCGATTTGCTGGGTGAATCCGGCAGTGATGGAGTCAGTGTAGCGCACGCCCAGGGTAATAATCACGTCAGCCCGTTCGATAATCGCCTGCGTCTTCCCCGCGCTCGCTGCCCCGGCGTAGGTTCCGGCAAAGCCATCCAGAGACTCCGGCAGTACGCTCTTACCCATCAGCAGGGTGGCAAAGGGCATCGGTATTTCGGTCAGAAACTGCTGCAGCGCGGGCCTTAGCCCCGCCCGGTCAGCGAGAAAATCCGCCAGCAGCGCGATGGTTTTCGCCGCAGCGAAACGCAGCTCAACGGCGCGGGAAAACGCCGCAGCTATCTGCGGATCCGTCGGCTGCGGCGTGGAAAGCGGTGCGGCAGGCGGAGTAATGCTGACCTCCGCCACGTCGGTGGCAAGGTAAATGTAAACCGGTCGACGCGTGTGCAGGGCAATCTGCAACAGGCGGTCGATCTCCGCTGCGGCATTTTCTGGCGTTAGCACCGCCTGCGCGGCCGTCACCTCCTGTGAGATACGCAGAAAGTGATCGTAGTCACCGTCTCCCAGCGTATGGTGCAGCATCAGCCTGCTGCGGCTGTTCTGCCGGGCGGGGGCGCCGACGATATGCACCACCGGCAGATACTCAGCATAGCTGCCTGCCACCCCGTTGAGGACGCTAAGCTCGCCGACGCCAAAGGTGGTCAACAGGGCGCCTGCCCCCCGGCAGCGCGCATAGCCATCCGCCGCATAGGCCGCATTCAGCTCATTGGCGCAGCCTACCCATGCGATATCCGGGCTGTTGATAACCTGGTCAAGAAAGCGAAGATTGTAATCCCCCGGTACGCCGAAAAGATGATCGATCCCTGACTGGTGTAAGCGAGAAAGCAGATACTCCCCAACGGTGCAGCTTTTCATGGTTTTCCCCTGTAAACAGCAAACGTAGTAGAGAGTATTACCGATAACTTTCACTGCGTTAAAGATGCACCATAGCGCTAAACGGCAACAAAGCGTTACGCCTCAGAATTTTCCTCAAGTTGCGATCGACCCCGCTATTCCATTTAGTGTAACCGTATACACTGCTAAGCTTTGGGTAAAACTGGCCCGACACTTACAGGACATTTCAATGGTTTATCAGGCAGATGCACAACGTTACGCCGGAATGGTTTATCATCGCTGCGGACGAAGCGGGATTAAGCTTCCGGCTATTTCACTCGGGCTGTGGCACAATTTTGGCGATGCCACCCGCCTGGACAACAGTCGTCAACTGTTACGACATGCCTTTGATAACGGTATCACCCATTTTGACCTGGCCAATAACTACGGCCCCCCTCCCGGCTCGGCTGAAGAAAATTTTGGTCGCCTGCTGCGCGAGGATTTTGCCCCCTATAGGGACGAGCTGATTATCTCCTCCAAAGCGGGCTATACCATGTGGGATGGCCCCTATGGCGACTGGGGGTCGCGGAAATATCTGATCGCCAGCCTTAATCAGAGCCTTAAGCGCATGGGCATTGATTACGTCGATATCTTTTATCACCACCGTCCCGACCCGGAAACGCCACTGGAAGAGACGATGATGGCGCTGGACCACATTGTGCGCCAGGGCAAAGCCCTGTATATCGCGCTCTCCAATTACCCGGCCGACCGCGCGGCTGAGGCCATCGGCCTGCTGAAGCAGCTGGGAACGCCCTGCCTGATCCACCAGCCGAAATACTCGATGCTCGAGCGCGCGCCGGAGCAGGGCCTGCTTGATGTATTGCAAAAAGAGGGCGTTGGCTGCATTGGCTTTTCACCGCTGGCGGGAGGCATACTTACCGATCGCTACCTGAACGGCATCCCGGATGACTCGCGGATTGCCAGCGGGAGCCAGTTCCTCAGCGCCGATCGGCTAACGCCGGAAAATATGACCCGAGTGCGTGAGCTTACTGAGCTGGCGGCGCAGCGCGGTCAAAAACTGTCGCAAATGGCGCTGGCGTGGGTGCTGCGCGGCAACCGCGTCACTTCCGTACTCATTGGGGCCAGCAAAACCAGCCAGATCGATGATGCCGTTGGCATGCTCGCAAACCCGGATTTCACCGGGCAGGAGCTGGCACGCATCGACGCGATTCTCGGCTAAAAGCATGAGGGGCTGAACACCACGTCAGCCCCTTTATAACATATCGGCATTATCAGAGATTAAGCGCCATCGCGACCAGCAGGTAAAGGTTCAGCGCCACCACAATCGCTACGATCGCCTTACCCACCGTCTGCATCAGGCGTGAGTTCACCATATCTCCCATCAGTTCGCGATTGCCGGTAAAAGCAAGCAGCGGTACCAGCGCCAGCGCAATACCAAAACTCAGCAGTACCTGGCTCATCACCAGGATCCGGGTTGGCTCCCACCCAGCCATTATCACAATGAAAGAGGGCAGCATAGTAATGATCCGGCGCACCAGCAGCGGAATATGAATATGGGTAAAACCCTGCATCACCACCTGTCCGGCCAGGGTGCCCACCACGGTCGATGAGAGGCCAGCCGCCAGCAGGCTCAGGCCAAAGACCAGCGCAGCCGCGCGTCCCAGCAGCGGATCCAGCGTAAGCCAGGCCTGCTCAAGGTCGGCAATACCGGTATGACCGCTGAAATGGAAAGCCGCCGCAGCCGTTGCCATCATCGCCAGATTCACAAATCCAGCAATGGTCATGGCAATAGCCACGTCCAGCTTGGTTGAGCGATAACGCTCCGCTCGCGTGCCGCCATCAGGGCTTTGGGTTAGCGAAGAGTGCAGATAGATGACATGCGGCATAATGGTTGCGCCCAGCACGCCCGCAGCCAGCAGCACCGCATCCGCGCCAGGCAAAGCAGGAACGGCCATCCCGCGCACCAGATCGGCGATTTTAGGCTGGGAAAAAAACAGCTCAATCACATAGGCTGCCGCCACGAACAGCAGCAGGCCGCCGATCACCAGCTCAAGGGGCTTTTGCCCACGCCGTTGCAGCATCAGGATCAGAAAGGTCACCACCCCGGTCAGGACCGCGCCCTGTAACAGGCTGACGCCAAAAATCAGCTTAAAGCCGATCGCCGCCCCAATAAACTCTGCCAGATCGGTCGCCATCGCAATGATTTCTGCCTGTACCCAGTAAAACCAGACGGCAGGACGGGGAAAGCGGTCACGGATATGTTCGGCCAGATTCTTACCGGTGGCGATACCCAGCTTGGCTGACATCAGCTGAATAACCATCGCCATGATATTCGCCCATACCACCACCCACAGCAGCTTATAGCCATAGGAGGCACCGGCCTGGATATTGGTGGCGAAGTTGCCGGGATCGATATAACCGATAGCAGCAATAAAGGCCGGACCCATGAGCGCGAACTTAATTTTACGGGAACCACGGGCAATCTGCTCCACGGTGCGGCCTTCCAACATAGTTATTTCCCCTGCTAATCACCTTAGAATCGTATTGTCTTTTAGATGATAATGATTATCAAGTGCATGTAGATAGATTGTCGTTATCGCTGTGATAGCCAGCGGTAAGAAACATAGCAAAGGCTATACCTCAGGGCAAATTACGTTACAGCTAACAAATGAGCAACTCTTTTAACTTTAGGTGAGTGAGTAAGACCTCACAAGCCGTCGGGTGTCTTTTTATGAAGGGTAACCTTCGAAAAAAAATTGGCCCGCCTTTCCTGTGTCACTCACGCACCGGTATATGAACGCACTCATGCCTGCCACAGGAGAGAGTACGGAAAGACATTTGTGCTTTAACGCCATGGTTTTACCGCTATTTTGCGGATTCAGTAAACTTCAGTGTGGCAGGCCAGCGTTCCCGTATAATCCTGGCGACAAAAGAAGCAATGGAGAAGCGCATGGCTAACAGGAAAGCTAAAAGTAGTGCGAAGGGTACCCCGACCCCACATGACCTGGTGTTTAAACAGTTTCTTACGCATTCCGAAACCGCACGGGATTTCATGCAGTTGCATCTGCCCACTGAACTGCAGGCTGTCTGTGACTTCAGTACCCTCAGGCTGGAGTCAGGCAGCTTTGTGGAGGAAAGCTTACGCCCGTACTTTAGCGACGTGCTCTATAGCCTGAGAACCACAGCCGGTGATGAGAGTTATATCCACGTACTCATCGAGCATCAGTCCACACCGGACAGACATATGGCGTTCCGGCTTCTTCGTTATTCAATTGCGGCTATGCAACGTCATCTGGACGCCGGGCATAAAAAGCTGCCTCTGGTGATCCCGGTGCTGTTCTACACTGGCAGACGCAGCCCCTACCCTTATTCTACCCGCTGGCTGGACGAGTTTAACGATCCTGAGCTGGCCGAAAAGCTCTATAGCACTGACTTTCCACTAGTCGATGTGACAGTCATACCTGATGATGAGATCATGGGCCACCGCAGTATGGCCGCGTTAACGCTGCTGCAGAAACATATTCACCGGCGCGATCTGGCCGACCTGATGGACAATCTGGTCAGCCTGTTGCTGGCAGAACACCTGACAGGACAGCAGCTGATTTCACTGATAAACTATCTCGTACAGGCAGGCGAAACTTCAGACGCAGAGGCCTTTGTACGTGAACTGGCACATCGGGTGCCGCAACATGAGGACGAACTGATGACCATCGCGCAACAGCTTGAACAGAAGGGTATCGAGAAGGGTATCGAGAAGGGTATCCAGCTGGGCAGACAGGAAGGTCGCAATGAAGCCAGGCTCGAAGTTGCCCGTACCATGCTGCAGAACGGACTTGACCGCGACACCGTCATGAAAATGACGGGTCTGACCGCAGGCGATCTGGCGCAGATCAGCCACTGATTACTGTCCCTGTTCTGGCAGCGTACACTGCCAGAACAGGAACATTACGTCCAGCCTGCTCCCTAACCCTGAGGGATGTACGGAAAGAGCAAATCAAACCCTCGTGCTCCTTACTCACCAATCCACTCGAAAAACCCTTCTCCTGCCTTTCCCTGCAGTTATGCTTCAGACCCGTAACAGCGTCAGGATGTGATCGCGAAGCAAGTTCTCATCAGAGAGGCGATAGGTAATTTTTATATTGTGGATTAGCTCTCGTTTTTCCATGTCCCGTTACATAGAATGTGCAGCGAAATATAACAGCCTTCAAATTTGGAGCATACATGTCCCGCATTCTGCATTTTGCTTTAGCACTGGGTGTCGTCACGCTGCTGGCCCTGCTGGTGAGTAGCGATCGCAAGAACATTCGTATACGTTTTGTTATCCAGCTTCTGGTTATTGAGGTGCTGCTGGCGTGGTTCTTCCTCAACTCGGAAGTCGGCCTCGGATTCGTGCAGGGCTTTGCCGGGTTTTTCGACAAGCTGCTCTCCTATGCTGCACAGGGAACCAGCTTTGTCTTCGGCAACATGAGCGATAAAGGGCTGGCCTTCTTCTGGCTGAACGTGCTCTGCCCTATCGTCTTTATCTCCGCGCTGATCGGCATTTTGCAGCATTTCCGCATTTTACCGGTTGTTATCCGCGCGATTGGCACCGTACTCTCGAAAGTAAACGGCATGGGTAAGCTTGAGTCTTTCAACGCGGTAAGCTCACTGATTTTGGGACAGTCAGAAAACTTTATCGCCTACAAAGATATCCTTGGAAAAATGTCGCAGCGCCGCATGTACACCATGGCGGCAACCGCAATGTCGACCGTTTCAATGTCTATCGTCGGTGCCTATATGACGATGCTCCAGCCGAAGTACGTGGTGGCGGCGCTGATCCTCAATATGTTCAGCACCTTTATCGTGCTCTCGCTGATTAACCCCTATCGCGTAGAGAGCGAGGAAGACCTTAAGCTGAACGATCTGCATAAAGGGCAAAGCTTCTTTGAAATGCTGGGCGAATATATCCTGGCCGGTTTCAAGGTGGCAGTGATTGTAGCGGCGATGCTGATTGGCTTTATTGCGCTGATCTCCGCTATTAACGCACTGTTTGACACCCTTTTTGGTATCAGCTTCCAGGGCGTACTGGGCTATGTGTTCTATCCGTTTGCCTGGGTGATGGGTGTGCCTGCGGGAGAAGCCCTGCAGGTTGGCAGCATTATGGCCACCAAGCTGGTTTCAAACGAATTTGTGGCGATGATGGACCTGCAAAAAGTGGCCGGTACCCTGTCGCCGCGCGGCGTGGGCATCCTTTCCGTGTTCCTTGTGTCGTTCGCTAACTTCTCGTCTATCGGCATCGTGGCCGGTGCGATTAAGGGCCTGAACGAGCAGCAGGGTAATGTCGTCTCTCGCTTTGGTCTGAAGCTGCTGTACGGCTCAACGCTGGTGAGCCTGCTGTCCGCCTCCATTGCCGGGCTGGTGCTGGGCTAAAGTGTCCCCTGCCCAGTCGGTTATCAGGGCGACCCCTGCCGGGTCGCCTTTTTATTGCAGCGGCAGGTCGAGATGGTCGCGCAGCGTTCTCCCCGCATAATCCTGACGAAAAGCTCCCCTCTGTTGCAGCTCCGGTACGACGTAGTTCGCAAAATCAGCGAGCGATGCAGGCATATCCGCCGGCATCAGTACAAAACCGTCGCAGGCTCCGCTCTCCACCCAGAGTGTCATTTCAGTGGCTATTTCTGCCGCGCTGCCGACCATCACCGGGAACGATGCGCTCGCCGCATAGTTTTTGGCGACCTGCGCCAGGGTTTTCCCCTCGCTGCGCGCCTGAGCGATAACATACTCAAAGCGCCCTTTACTCCCGTTAATATGCTGAAAAATATCCGGGAAAAGCGCATCGGGGTTGTGCTGTGACAAATCGTAATTCATGCTGGCAGACATAAAGCTCAGACCGGCCAGCGGGTTGACCAGTTCATCCAGCAGCCGCCGCTTTTCCTCTGCCTCCCGGCGTGTCGCGCCCACTATCGGCATCACGCCAGGCAGAATTTTACAGGCTTCCGGCTGGCGTCCCTGCGCCAGCATCTCCGCTTTAAACTGCTGGTAAAACTGCTGCGCCCGCGCCCGCTCCGGCTGCACGGTAAAAATAACTTCGCCCACGCGGGTAGCCACATCGCGGAAATCCTCTGAAACCCCGGCCAGAATCTGCACCGGCCTTCCCTGCGGAGAGGCTGCCACCGTCAGCGGCCCCTGGATCTGGAAATGCTCGCCGTGGAAATGGGTATAGCTGACCTTTCGCGGATCGGCCCAGATCCCGGAGGCTTTGTCAGCCACCCGCGCGTCGGGCTGCCAGCTCGCCAGCAGTTGGTGTACCGCATCAATAAACTCCCCGGCACGCTGATAGCGCGCGCGATGCCCCATATGTTGCGATCGACTAAAATTGCGCGCCTCGCCATCGTTGGTCGAGGTGACCGCATTCCACGCCATGCGCCCGGCGCTAAAATGATCGAGGGTCGCCAGCGTGCGGGCAGCGTGAAAGGGTTCGCCGTAAGTGGTGGAGAGCGTGCCACCCAGCCCGATGCGATCGGTAAACAGGCCAAGTGCGGTAAGCAGCGCCATCGGTTCCGGGCGGGCATACCCGGGACGATACTGCACTGTGGTGGCGATATCGCCGCCATAGATGTCATCAATTGACAGCTTATCGGCCACAAAAGCAAAATCAAACTTCACCTCTTCCGCTTTTTTGACCAGCGTTAGCCAGGTGCTGAGCTGCATCGGATCGGGATTTTGCGCCTCGGGATGGCGCCAGCCGCCCGCATGCAGCCCGGTATCGCTTAGATAGAGCGCAAGATGCATGTTACTTCCTTTGTGACAGGCTGAGGTCGACGAAAGCTGCGGCGCTGAGCGGTTTGGGGATCAGGCCATTTTTCACATACAGGTCGGCGGTATTCTGCTGCACTTTTAGCACCTCCGGACTGTTGTCATCTATGCTATTCACCTCCCGCTTTACCTTCAGCAGGGCCACCGCCTGCGGAATACGCAGCAGCTTACTGATAGATGCCGCATACGCCTCGGGATGCTGCTCACCCCACGCGCGGGCGCGCGTCAGCCGCTGGCTGAAATCGACCAGCTCGGCCCGTTTGCTGACGATGGCGCTGTTACTGGCTATCAGGTAGTTGATTGCGGGGTAGTCACGGCCGTCGGCAATGATCTGCGCGCCCGACTGGGACGTGGCGAATGAGACGTAGGGTTCCCAGGTCGACACCGCATCCACCCCGCCCTGATCCAGCACCAGCGTCGCTTCCGCAGGCGTGGTAAAGACAAACGAGACGCTGGCCGGATCGACACCCGCGCGCTTCAGTGCCTGTAGGGCCAGGTTATGGCCGGATGACCCTTTGACCGTCGCAATGCGCTTTCCGCGCAGCTCCTCCACCCGATGGATGGCACTGCCCTTTTTGACAATCAGCGCATTGCCGGCATAGCGCGTAGCCAGGATCCCTTTCGCATCCAGCCCGGCTGCCACGGCAAAGGTCAGCGGCGCGTCACCGACTGAACCGGCGTCAATGGATCCGGCACGCATCGCCTCCAGCAGCGGTGCTGCATTCGCAAATTCATGCCACTCCAGGATATAGGGGGTATGTTTTAGCTCTCCGGCGGCCTCAAGGATGGCGCGGGCGTTGCCGCGCTGATCGCCGACGGCCAGCGTACCGGCCGCCAGCGTCGACGTGGAGAGCAGTGCCGTAATCAGGCCGAGGGTACTCCGTGTGAATGCTTTCATCTGCTGTCTCAATATGAGTAAAAAAACTGAGACTACCACCGGCTTTTTTATTCTCTAAATGCATTTTGTGTGCATTCAATATGCAAAATTAACATATCTGTTTGCCCGCGCGCTGCTTATGCTGAGCCTCTTTGCCGGTGGAAAATGGAAAATGAAGCTCGACGATCTGCATGCATTTATCACCCTTGTTCAGCTACAGTCGACCCAGCAGACGGCTGAAAAACTGGGGCTGACCCAGCCCGCGGTGACCCGCCGCGTACAAAATTTTGAAGAATCACTTGGCGTTCAGCTGCTCGACAGGCAGACCAAACCTCTGAAACCTACGTCACTGGGCTGGCAGGTTTATCAGCAGTGCCAGCGCATTGCCGGCCAGGTGCATGAACTGAATCAGCTGGTGGCGACGGACGCACCGCCCCGTGGCGTACTGCGCTTCGGCCTGCCGCATAGCCTCCCGGATACCGCGCTACTGCCTGCGCTGTCCCTGATGCAGTCGCGCTATCCCCACCTCCAGCTGCGGCTTAACAGCGGCTGGGGCGTTCAGCTGCTGGGCTCCCTCGATCAGGCCGCGCTGGATGCGGCACTGCTGCTGGCCCCCGCTGATAAAATTTTCAACGACGCTCTCAACGCGACGGCACTGGCGGCCGTACCGCTGGCGGTGGTCACCGCCGACGACGGCGAGCCGCTGCCTGCCACGCTGGCGGCCTGCTATAAAAAGGGCTGGATCCTCAACCCTGACGGCTGCGGCTTTCGCGCGACCCTTGCACGGGCGCTGGCGGATCGCGGCGTCCCCCTGACGCTGAATGTCGAAGTTCAGGGCGTGGCGTTACAACTGGCGCTGATCGCCGCGGGGCGCGGGCTGGGTATTATGCCGGAGATATTGGTGAAGCACGCTTCACCGCAGCATCGGGTGCGCAGCGTGCCGCTGGCCGACTTCGCTCCCCTGAGTCAACTCTGGCTCGTGCACCCCGGGCTTCCGGCGAATCAGCAGGCGGCGGTGACGGTATTTGCCGCTGTGCTGGCGAAGGGATATGACCCTGCCGCGGGGGACATTAGTTAGTTTTTATATTAGCTACGTACAATTATGAATTTCACACATATTAGAATTCAGCTTAGGGTTTTCTCTCTGTCGGTAATTTGCCGGCCTTCCTCCAGGAGAAAACATCATGGGCATTCAGTTCCTTGGTATGATCGGCCACCGGCTGGCGTCAGAAATCATTGCCCCCAGCGGCCCGCTTTTTAATAAGCACTATATTGCAGACTTCGCCCAGGCGCATGAGCAGGCAGACTTTGACCGCGTACTGGTCGGATACTGGTCAGATCAGCCCGATGGCTTTTTGGTCACCGCACATGCGGCCGCGAATACATCGCGCATCAAATTTTTACTGGCGCATCGGCCCGGCTTCGTCTCTCCGACGCTGGCCGCCCGCAAGCTGGCCACGCTGGACCAGCTAACCGATGGGCGGCTGGCCGTGCATATCATCAGCGGAGGCAGCGACGAGGAGCAGCGTCGCGACGGCGATTTTCTCACCAAAGCACAGCGCTACGCGCGCACCGATGACTTCCTCAGCGTACTGCGACAGAGCCTGGAAGCGGAGCATCCCTGGGATCATCAGGGAGAGTATTTCCAGACTGAGCAGGCGTTTTCCGCCATCAAGCCGGTGCAGGCGCACCTTCCGATCTATTTCGGCGGCTCCTCGCCCGAGGCAATTGCGGTTGCCGCGCGTCATGCCGATGTGTTCGCTCTCTGGGGCGAGCCGCTGGCGGGCGCGGCGGAAACGGTGCGCACCGTACGCGCCGCCGCCGCTAAGCAGGGTCGGGAAATCGGCTTCAATATCTCTTTCCGTCCCATTATTGCTCCAACGGAGAAGGAGGCCTGGGAGAAGGCGGAACATATTCTGGAGACGGCGCGCAACAAGCTGACCGCATCCGGGCATGATTTCGGCCTGCCGAAACCGCAAAGCGTAGGCGCGCAGCGGCTACTGGCAGCGGCAAATGAAGGGGCGCGGCTGGACAAGGTTCTGTGGACCGGCATTGCCAAACTGGTGAGCGGTGGCTACAACTCCACCGCACTGGTCGGCACGCCGGACCAGGTGTCTGATGCCCTGCTGGACTATTACAACCTGGGCATTGAAAGCGTGCTGATCCGCGGCTTCGACCCCCTCAACGATGCGCGGGAGTATGGTAAAGAGCTTATCCCCCTTACGCGAGAAAAAGTCGCGGCACGTCGCGTAGCAAGGAGTGCCTGATGCGGTTTTCACTGCTTCTCTTCGGGCTGGCGGCTGCCCTTTCACTGAGTGCCGGCGCAGCGGAGAAAGTAACCCTTAAGCTGGGGGACGTTAAGGGCGACCGGTTTATCTCGCTGCGTGAATCGGGCCAGCTTAAGGATCTGCCCTACGACCTGAAACTGACCTCGTTTGACTCCGGCGCGCCGGTGCAGGAAGCGTTAAACGCCGGTGCGCTGGACATCGGCTTCACCGGCGATCTGCCGTTCCTGTTCGTGTTTGCGGCAGGCGCGCCGGTGAAGGCGGTGGGTGCCTGGCAAAACAACCCTGACAGCATTGCGCTGCTCACGCGACCGGATAGCGGTATTAACAGCCTGAAGGATCTCAAGGGTAAACAGATTGCCGTAAACCGTGGAGGCTGGGGCCATTATCTGGTGCTGGGCCTGCTGGAGCGCGCGGGCCTGCAACCCTCCGACGTGACGCTACGCTTTCTTGGGCCGGTCGATGGACGGGCAGCGCTCGCCAGCCATGCTGTGGATGCCTGGGCCACCTGGGAACCCTACGTCTCCTCTGCGGAGGAAGTGGATAAAGATGTGAGGGTGCAGGAAGGCGGCGGTAAAGGGATACTTTCCGGCTACTCCTACGCGCTGGCGCGGGAGGAAGCGCTAAAAGATCCGGTTAAGCGTAAAGCCATTGCTGATTTGATGACCCGCCTTGCCAGAGCGCAGGTTTGGGCCGCGCAGCATCCGCAGGCGTTTGCCAATGCCCTCTCAACATCACTGGGCTTTCCCCCCGCGATCGTCGCCCGCTGGATTGCCAGCGCGCAGATCCGTCCGCTGAACTTTACTCCGCAGGTGGCCGATACCCTGCAAAAATCGGCTGATTTCTTCTTCAATTACCGCGTGCTGCCAAAACGTATCGACGTCCATCAGGCGTTTGACTACGACCTTTCCGCGGGCGCCAATCAGGTTGCCTCTGAACAGGGGATCAAATAATGCCTCTTCAACATCACCGGCTGCGCGACTTTGTCGGGAGCCTGGCCTCGCTGCTGGATAGCCATCCCAGCGAGGAAACCATTCTGCACCAGGGTCGTCAGCTCCTCGGTGAACTTATCCGCCATGATGACTGGCTTGGGCCGGAATTCGCCCAGCCGGATCCTCAACGTTATCAGCAATATCTGCTGCACGCCGATGCGCAACAGCGTTTTTCGGTCGTGAGCTTCGTCTGGGGGCCTGATCAGCGCACACCGATACACGATCACCACGTCTGGGGGCTGATTGGCATGCTGCGCGGCAGTGAAATTTCTCAGGGGTATCGACGTGAGGCTCATGGCCTGACGCCCGATGGCAAACCGGTTCGCCTCGAACCTGGCCGCGTGGAGGCGGTCTCGCCCGCAGCGGGGGATATCCACCGCGTCAGCAATGGGCAGGATGGCGTTTCAATCAGTATTCACGTTTACGGCGGCAATATTGGTGCCGTAAAGCGGGCCGTCTATCAGACCGATGGCAGTGAAAAAACCTTTATTTCCGGCTACAACAACGCTTTTTTACCCAATATATGGGACCTCTCACATGACTGATATATCGCAACATTTTCGTCGCGCAGGCGATATTCGTTCCGCCCTCCTTCAGCAGCAGGAGATGGCGCTCATCGACGTGCGCGAAGAGGCTTACTACGCCACCGGTCATCCGCTGTTTGCGGTTAATATTCCCCTTTCAAAGCTGGAGATTGAAATCCTCAACCGCGTTCCCCGGCGGGCAACGCCGGTGACGCTCTACGACGGCGGCGAAGGGCTGGCGGCCGTAGCGGCCGCACGCTTATCCACGCTTGGCTACTCTGACGTAGCGCTGCTGGAGAATAACCTGGCGGGCTGGCAGGCGGACGGCGGCGAGCTGTTTATTGACGTCAATTCCCCCAGCAAGGCCTTCGGCGAGCTGGTAGAAAGTTGCCGTCACACGCCCTCTCTGCCAGCGGAAGAGGTCAACGCCCTGCTGCACAGCGGCAGCCCGGTGGTGGTACTGGACAGCCGTCGCTTTGATGAGTATCAGACGATGAGCATTCCCGGAGGCATCAGCGTGCCGGGTGCTGAGCTGGTATTGCGCGTTCGGGACCTGGCTCCGTCAGCGGAAACCACCATCATCGTTAACTGTGCGGGGCGGACCCGCAGCATTATCGGCACACAGTCGCTGATCAATGCCGGGATCGATAATCCTGTTTATGCGCTGCGTAACGGCACTATCGGCTGGACGCTGGCCGGATTAAAGCTGGATCATGGACAGACGCGCCGCTTTGGCCAGGTGAGCGAGAACGCAAAAATTCAGGCTGCAAAGGACGCGCGGAAAGTCGCCGATAGCGTGGGCGTTAAACGGGTATTGAGCGCGCAGCTCGGCGAGTGGCAGCAGCAGGAAACACGTACGCGCTATCTTTTCGACGTGCGTGACTCAGAGGAGTACGCTGCGGGGCATCTGCCGGGCGCGCGTCACGTGCCGGGTGGCCAGCTGGTTCAGGAAACCGATCACTACGCCAGCGTCAGAGGGGCACAGGTGATACTGGTTGATGATGATGGCGTACGGGCCAATATGAGCGCCTCGTGGCTGGCGCAAATGGGCTGGGATGTGGCGGTAGTAGATGGACTCCGTGCCGCAGATTTCAGCGAGACCGGCGCCTGGGCTCCCGTAATCCCTGCCCTGCCCCGGCAGGAAGAGGTTGAGCCTGCCGCGCTGGCGGCGTGGCTGGATCGGGGAGACACCCAGCTGCTGGACTTCACCACCAGCGCTAACTACGTTAACGGCCATATACCCGGTGCCGCCTGGCTACAGCGGTCGCTGCTGACGCAGAAAGGCCGGGCGGCGATACCGGCTGCGCAACGCTATGTGGTGACCTGCGGCAGCAGCATGCTGGCGCGCTTTGCGGTTCAGCAGCTTTCCGAACTGACCGGCAGCCCGGTGGTGGTGCTAAAGGGCGGCAATGCGGCCTGGAAAGCGGCTGGCCTGCCCGTGGAGGCGGGAGAGACAAGGCTGCTACAGCCGCGCGACGATCGCTATCGCCGTCCCTATGAGGGCACCGACAACGCGCCCGACGCGATGCAGGCTTACCTCGACTGGGAGTTTGGTCTGATTGCCCAGCTGGACCGCGATGGCACGCACGGCTTTAACGTCCTGACGGAAAACGTCGCCGGGGCGTAAAGCGCTCATCAGACAGCGTCGCGGGATAAGGGCCCATCGGGCCCTGAACACCAGAGACAGGCGTGGTCAGTCAGCTTGGTATCGATGCCATATATTGCCTGGGCGACATGCCCATCACCCGGGAAAACATCGTGGAGAAATTATTGCCTCCCTGGTATCCGAGATCCAGCGCCACCTGGGTTACGCTAAATCCGCGGGATAACCGTTCTACTGCACAAATGACCCGGTAGCGATTGCGCCAGTTCAAATAATTCATTCCCGTTTCCCTGATAAATAGCCGGGAAAGGGTTCTTTCGCTACAGCCTGCCCTGTCGGCTAATTGTTTAAGAGAATAGTTTTGCCCCGGAGACTGACGCGTGAGATCGACTGCCATCCTTAACCGACGGTCATGTCCGTAAGAGATAAATAAATCCAGGCGCTTTATCACCAAATTGAGCTGGTGAATAATCAACGACAGGATCATTCTGGCATCGCCGTTATTCCGCTCCGGTCGGGAAAAATTCACCACCTCCGCCAGGAGCGCTTTTAACAGCGGCGTGGTGGTAAAGGTACGGCACTGGGCCTCCACACGTTCAGCATGTTCCGCCGGGATAAAGCAGTTAATAATTTCAGACGATTCACTGTAATAAATACTGTGTGGTAAGCCGCAGGTTATCCAGACTGCCCGCCCGGGGGGAACCAGCCACAATCCTTCTTCGGTTTGAACCGATAGCGTCCCCTTAATAACCAGGGTCAGTTGCACGGTGGGATGGTGATGGCGGGCCATCCGCGCCCCCCTTTCATGAATCACATATTCCCCGCGCAGCGGCAATTGCTCTGACATTGTCCTCACCTCAAACTCTTCTGTCGGTTTGGCAGAATTATCTCTTATTGCTTCTGCAATAATGACAGCCAACAGAACTGATGGCGAGCTTTGTCACTCTCCGGCAGGGCATATAGCCAACTCCATACAGGAATATTCATGCAATCATTTCACCGCCTACTGGCTCCGGCGCTAAGCTTTAACGGCGGGTATATTGATACCGTCGGTTTCCTTGCACTGCAGGGACTCTTTACGGCGCATGTAACAGGTAACTTCGTCACCCCTGGCGTCAGTATTGTTCATGGGACTTCCGGTGCCATTGGTAAGATAATCGCCCTGCCACTCTTTGCACTGGTGGTAGGCCTGAGCCATATAAGCGCCTCTTCGCTACAGCAAAAGAGCATTCACCCGCTACGCCCGCTGTTAGCCGCCCACACGTTGTTGTTAGCGCTATTCTGTGTGCTTGCCATATCGCTGGGTCCATTTAAAGATGGCGATAGCCCCCCGGCCATTCTAACGGGAATGACGGCTGTCTCGGCAATGGCGATACAAAATACGGTCTCGCGCCTGCATATGAAAAGCATGCCACCCACCACGCTGATGACAGGTAACGTTACACAGTTTGCTGTTGATATATCAGATTTGCTCAGTCAAAAGGACGTCGGGAAAAGAAGCGTTATTAAAAATAGAATGAAACCGACAGGAAAAAACCTGCTGGGCTTTGCGGCAGGCTGTATCGGTGGAGCGCTGCTGTATCGCGGTGTCGGTTTGGAGTGCCTGATTATTCCTGTATTCGTCGCAATATGGGCGTGGATTACCACAAAAAAATAGTACGGGCTGGGACAGATATTCACATTATGAGCTGATAAAATTATCCTGTCCCAACACCCATTTCATCAGGTTTCGTTTGGGAAACGGCAGGCTGAATCAAAGATCTAAATCTGACAGACCGGGATGGTCATCCGGGCGGCGCCCGGCCGGCCAGTGAAATTTGCGGTCTGAGGCGCTGATCGGCATATCATTAATGCAGGCAAAGCGTCGGGTCATCAGGCCATCTTCGCCAAATTCCCAGTTTTCATTGCCATAGGAGCGAAACCAGTTTCCTGAATCGTCATGCCACTCATAGGCATAGCGAACGGCAATACGGTTATCAGCGAAGGCCCACAGCTCTTTTATCAGGCGGTAGTCCAGCTCTTTACGCCATTTCCGTTCAAGAAAGGCTTTACACTCATCGCGGCTCCCGACGAATTCGGCGCGATTTCGCCACCGCGTATCAACGGAGTAAGCCAGCGAGACTTTCTCCGGATCGCGGCTGTTCCAGCCATCCTCGGCCAGACGCACTTTCTCAATGGCTGATTCGCGTGTAAAAGGGGGAAGCGGTGGACGTGTGGCCTGACGATCGGACATAGCAACTCCTCGGAATTAAAGATAAACAGCTCAGCTGATAAACCGCCATCAGACTGGCGCGGGAACGGGCTTATCCAGTAACGTAATGGCAATCGTTTTGGCATTTTCTGCGGCCTCAGGATCGCCCATCACTTTTGCCACGGTAATGGCCCCATCAATCAGAATAAGCAGCTGTCGGGCCAGAATTGCCGGTTGTGCGCACCCTGCCAGTTCGCATAATAATAACGCGTAATTGAGTAACTTTTGTTTGTGTGACTTACTTATCAGACGGAGCGGATCGGCGGGGTTGCCCATCTCACCTGCCGTGTTGATAAACGCACAGCCATGAAAATCAGGCGAGTTAAACCACCCGGTGAGCACATTAAACATTTCCAGAATGCGCGCGCGCGGGTGCGTAACTTTTTCGGTCTCACGGCAAAACCATTCCATCCATTGCAGGTCGCGTGCCTCCAGTACCGCAGCGGCAATTTCATCTTTATTAACGAAGTAGTGATAAATACTTTTTCTGGACACGCCGGAGGTTTTTACCAAAAGGTCTATGCTGGTCGCCTGGATACCTTGCTGATAAATCAGTTTCCCGGCGGTGCCGAGAATTTTTTTGCGCGTATCTGAATTTTTTGTGTTCATGATGTGAAAGTAGAACGATCGTTCCATCTTGTCAACGCAATAAATCTTTATTAACAGAAGGGCCAGGTTTAAAGAAGTACCGATAAAGACAGGATACGGAGGGCGGCCAGAAAAACCGGTCAGGAAAAGTATATTGAGAAACAATGCCTTTTTATGAGATACAACAACGTAAGCGGTATGACCCGGCGTGATTTCGCGCACTTACTGTTGAATTATGAGTGGGTTGAGCGTCGAGAATCTGGCGACCCCATACAACAGGGCTGATAGCTATCATAGCGGGAGCAGAAATGTGCTTTTTGGCAATGAGGGGATTTGATATCCAGAGATGATTGGTGGAGATAAGCGGGATCGAACCGCTGACCTCTTGCATGCCATGCAAGCGCTCTCCCAGCTGAGCTATACCCCCACAACAAAGAAACTGCTTTTCAGTCCAAATCTGCTGGTGAAGATTTGGTGGAGCTAAGCGGGATCGAACCGCTGACCTCCTGCGTGCAAGGCAGGCGCTCTCCCAGCTGAGCTATAGCCCCATACCGAAAAACCTTGTCGTCTTGACGGCGGGGATAATATGAAACGGCGTGTGCGGTGTCAACGGCAAATTACCGTTCTGCGGTCAATCGCTGAAAAAGCCGCCATTATGCGTTTTTTTTGGCAGCTTCTCTCTCAGACCCGGCAGCATAAACGCGCTCAGGCCTGCATGTTGGGATGCATAATATGCCGCGCAGAAGCAAATCGAGCCACAATATGACTACGCCCCTCTTTTGTCCGCCGCAATCATGTAAACAAGGCGTTAAAAACAGCTCTAATCGGCCTTGTTTTTGTTAAGACTGCGTGTAAAACTGCAACGTTTTTGACGGCCAGCCCGCACACAGCAAGGTTCAGGCGCATTTTCCTGACGCGATGCCTTTGGCCATTTTCATTATCACACCAGAAACGTAGAGCTACTATGTCCTCCTATTCACCTAAAGAAATTGCGGCGTTCGCCATTCAGTCGGGCGTTGCCAAAAGCCAGTATTCCGTCGCCACGCTGATTATCCTCGGTTTTATGGCCGGTGCATTTATTGCCGTTGGATTTCTGCTGGATATTCACGTTATCAACTCCCTTCCTGCTGACTGGGGTTCATTCAGCGGGCTGTTAGGCGCCGCCGTGTTCCCGGTGGGGATCATTCTGACTATTCTGGCCGGAGGGGAACTTCTGACCGGTAATATGATGACCCTGCCCATCGCATGGTTTGCCCGCCAGATAAGCGGCTTAAGCCTGCTGCGTAACTGGTTTTGGGTCACCCTGGCGAACTTTGTCGGCAGCCTGGCCGTTGCCTGGTTCTTTGGCCACATCCTGGGCATGACCGAAGGTGACTATCTGAAAAAGACCGTTGCCATCGCCACGGCCAAAGTGAATGCCGATTTCACTCACGCCTTTATCTCGGGTATTGGCTGTAACTGGCTGGTGTGCCTGGCAACATGGCTGGCCTTTGCCAGTAAAGACGTGGTAGGTAAAATTTTTGGTATGTGGTTCCCGGTCATGGCCTTTGTTGCCATCGGCTTCCAGCACGTCGTCGCCAATATGTTTATCGTCCCGGCCGCTATTTTCGCCGGTCAGTTAAGCTGGGCGGCCTACCTGCCTAATTTTACAGCTGTTTTTCTGGGTAATACCGTCGGCGGTGCCGTCTTTGTTGGCCTGGCCTACTTTATGGCTTACCGTTCACAGCTGAGTGCCGTTGCCCCCCGCTAAACTTAATGCCCCCTGTCTTCAGGACCGGGGGTTATTATTCTCCTGTCCTGCCTGCCAAATTTTCTGCCCTTTTTAAAGCTTCCTGTTAGTTGTTCTGGGAACATTTTGCTGTAATATGATCATGTTACATAACTCGCAAAAGGGATTGCACTATGAAAAAGGAATGGTTAACGCCAGAAGAACTGGCGCAGGAAACGGGTTTCAGTCGTCAGACCATCAACAAATGGGTTAAGAAAGAGCAATGGACAACCGCGCCTAAACCCGGCGTTCAGGGCGGTAAAGCACGGATGATATTTATTGATGAGCGGGTTAAAAACTTCCTCAAATCTACGCGTCACGCCGCTGAGCCCACCGCTACCTATCGCGTAACCCATAACTCCCTTCCTGCCCTGCTAATGACGTCACTCCAGCAGATGAATGCCGAAGAACAGGATCAGCTTTATTCACTGTTATTACGCGAAGGCATACAGGGATTATTGAATCGGCTAAGTATTCGCGGTAACGATCAATAAAAGCAGTTCGCCGGGCGGAAACGGCCCCTTCGTCCGGCTGTTCCCGGTGCTGACACGGGATCACGTGATTGTGGCCCCTGCAAACCGGCAGTGCCTGCTTTCATCACACCGCATTCAGTAACACCACTGCCAGATGAAAACAGCCTGCCGGGCTGCATGATGCAGACGTGCATAAACGCTACCAATATCAATGCCGTCAGGCACTGGCTAAAAAAAAGCCGTTCACCTGATGCCAGGTAAACGGCTTTTCGCTGCACGATTTTATCAGACTGACTGCTGAGCTTCGCGCGCCTTAATCCAGCTGAGGGCCTGATTAATTCGGGCGACGCAGCGCGTCTTTCCGATAGCATGGACCGTCACATCCAGGGCCGGAGACTGACCAGCGCCGGTTACCGCGACGCGCAAAGGCATGCCCACTTTACCCATGCCAACTTCAAGATCGTCAGCGGTAGCCTGAATAGCCTGATGGATATTTTCAGCCGTCCAGTCGGTTAACGCGCTAAGCTTGTCACGCACAGCTTCCAGTGGCTGACGTGCAACTGGCCGCAAATGTTTCTTCGCGGCGTCAGGATCAAAGGCATCAAAGTCCTCATAGAAGTAGCGGCAGGATGCTGCCATCTCTTTCAGTGTCTTACAGCGCTCACCCAGCAGCTTCACCAGCTGGGCCAGTTCAGGACCGGTGCGCGTATCAATATTCTCCTGCTCGATATGCCATTGCAGGTGCGTCGCCACATATTCCGGTGCCAGCGAATTGATGTAGTGATGATTCAGCCACTGTAACTTTTCAGTATTGAACGCGCTGGCTGATTTGCTGACCGCTTCCAGGTCGAACAGTTGCTTCATCTCCTCGATACTGAAAATTTCCTGATCGCCATGTGACCAGCCCAGACGGACAAGATAGTTCAGCAATGCTTCCGGCAGATAGCCGTCGTCGCGATACTGCATCACCCCTACCGCCCCGTGACGCTTGGAAAGCTTTTTGCCGTCGTCGCCGAGGATCATGGATACGTGCGCGTAAACCGGTACCTGAGCACCGATTGCCTTCAGGATATTAATCTGACGGGGCGTATTATTGATGTGATCCTCACCGCGGATCACGTGGGTAATTTCCATATCCCAGTCGTCGATGACTACGCAGAAATTGTAGGTCGGCGCACCATCGGTACGACGAATAATCAGGTCGTCCAGCTCCTGGTTACTGAATTCAATCGGCCCACGGATACGATCGTCGAAAATAACTGAGCCTTCCTGAGGGTTGCGAAAACGCACCACGCACGGCTCATCATCAGCATGGTGCTCATGGCTGCCACGACAGCGACCGTCATAGCGCGGCTTCTCATTATTGGCCATCTGCGTTTCACGCAGCGTCTCAAGGCGCTCCCTGGAGCAGTAGCACTTATAGGCCGTGCCTGCTTCCAGCATCTGGTCAATAACCGTGTTGTAGCGGTCAAAGCGTTTGGTCTGATAGTACGGGCCTTCATCCCAGTCCAGACCCAGCCAGTTCATTCCGTCCATAATGGCGTCGATAGCCTGTTGGGTGGAACGTTCCAGATCGGTATCTTCAATACGCAGCACGAACTCACCGCCCTGATGACGGGCAAACAGCCACGAGTATAGGGCGGTGCGCGCGCCGCCAACGTGCAGGTAGCCCGTTGGGCTGGGAGCGAAGCGGGTTTTGATTTTCATTAACAGCTGCCTTATTACGCTATCAGATTCGGCCATTGCCGGAGGAGGTCTGATAAAGACCAAAAGAGAGTGGGCAACATTCTACCATCTGCAAGCGAATCCTCAACGCCATTCCCCCGCTTACGGCCAGGGTTAGCGGTAATTCCCCCCACCAGACGGCCGTTTTTGCATAAAAGCCCAACATCTTGTTTAAATTTAAGACGAACAGTGATTTTCGTTTCAAAAACCGTTGACTCATTTCCCGCGATCCCTATAATGCGACTCCACACAGCGGGGGTGATTAGCTCAGTTGGTAG
>NZ_JBLREF010000034.1:0-144007 GCF_047918655.1 Erwinia sp. PPS120
GATTTGTGATGTTTGGCGATTGATCAGATCGCACAATCCGGGCTGAGTTCCCTCAAAGTGATCTATTATTCGGAACAGCTATTTAGACGATATACGCCAGCTAGTTTTACTTTTTCGGTAATGAGAATTAATATATCGATTTCACTTTTCTTAGGGACTATCATCGAAACACCATGTACAAGACGATTTCTAATTTGAGTAATATGTTTAATAAAATCTGCGTCCTGCGCAGAAATTATTTTATTTTGTACTAAAACATCGACTACTTTTCCTACAAAAAGAGGGCGTTTAGGTTCTTCTACCGAACAAACATTATACCTTGCAACTTTTTCAAAATTAATCCAAGCAGAGATAAAGCAAGTAAATCCGGATACAAACATATATTCTTCATGATCAATATCCGGTAGGTGCCCGACAACTGAACGAATCATATCATCTGGTAAGTTGAAAAGGTCGTGCTCAAGATCCTTCGCTACAATAACCCCAGTATCAATCAAGTTAAAATCACTTTGCAAATTAATTAACTCCTTGTGCAACTGCGGCAAGGAACCCTTATATTTATCATTTAAGACAAAGTAGTATTTTTTAATATGGCATATATCATGCCAGTATTCCATTAACCCTTGAAAATCATCTTTTATTTTATTTACAGCAGCTAGTACATTGTTAGATGCATCTTCTGGCGCATACACCTGATAATAAACTCCCTCATCCTTAATAAAACCATCATTCTTTCTATCTCCAACATTCCCATAGGGTTTAACCTGCTGAAAACCTTGCGATTTATAGTACATTATTTTTGAAAACAAGTCTTCAAAGCGAACTCCGTCAGACTCATAAACTTGGAGGTGAAACATGTTTCTTGCAATAGATAATGAGATATCATCCATAGTCAGACCTTGCATAATTATAACAAATCCATTGACATTTATTAGCTAAGTTATATGAAAAACGACGTTACCACAATAACAGGAAATATTAAATTGTTAGTTCTTCTAACTTGCTCCATGTTGATTAGCACAGCGCGATTTAAGTAATGCTGTTATCAGAGGTTAGAACAGTTACCCGCTTCAGCTTTTCGCTCATAGCAGACGTCATGTTCCTCAAGCCTGCCTGCTTCGTGTCAGAAATAGTCTTCAGAACCCGATTTGACATGTTGCAATAAAGAACGCTGCGTGCAATATTGCACGTAATGATCAATAAAGAACATTATGTTCAATACGGACGAGCAGGTATTGTGAATAAATTGTATGAACTAAAACATTTTGTGAAAGGCGACAGGATTCATGTTCAGGCTCAACAAATCTGGCTAATTCTCGTTAGCCATATCGAAAGTTCCAAACTCAGTAACCCTCGCCCACGATGGGTGCAACCTATCACGTAAGTGAAGTCGCTTCCCGCATGAAACGTAAGGAGCCTAACGCCGGATTGTTTCTTTCGAGACAATTGGGGATCCTGGGAAATTTGTGCCTTGAAAATGGCTTACCGCCCATCAACTGCATTGTTGTGAACAAAAGTACTCGTGTACCGGGAAGTGAAGTCGTGCTGACAGGTGATGATTCGCTTGATGACGATCAGAAGGCAGTGTTCAGTTATGACTGGTTTAGTGTAAGAGTACCTACAACAGGAATGCTGCGTAGCGTCTGGGAAGACAGGGCTAGCTGGAAATAAAATTCGCCAGACCGAAGCGCACTAAAGTGTTTAGGATATCTGGCCTGTGTTTTAATGCCCAAACCGCGTAAGAAAACTTCTCGCGCTGCTTTTCCAGCCTAGCCATTGGACCAAGACAGGACGCGCCTTCCGGGTTACTTTCAATGAAGCTACTCCATTCTCCGGGAAGCCTGAAGAAGGCGAATAGTGTGGCCCATCGGTGCAGTATCAAAAATGATATGATCAAAACGAGTTAGCAGAGAAGTGTATGTTAATAAGCCAATGAACTCATCGAACGCCGTAATTTCAGTCGAACAAGCTCCTGCAAGCTGCTCAATGATATTATTGGGTATCACCCCTCCATCACCGTTTCACCATCCAGCAACAGCAGCGGAAGCCCTTCAGCTCCTGATGCTTCGAGCAATGATTTCACTTTTTCGTTCTGAACGAAGCTCATAGGCTGTTGCGCTAGCTTGTAAAGTTCGACCTGTACACCATGCCCTTTACAGCCATTGCACAACAGCAGAAAAATCGAACAGAACTTCAGTTTTTTCAATAACGAGTTTACATCACAAAAAGAGAGGATATCATCATTAAAAGTGTTCATCATGGATGCAGGGGCATATGAGTTCAACAAATCAAGAATACCTATACCGACAGTTCTTTCGATTGAAAGTTCATGAAAGCATGGGGGACGCCTTCCAGGCTCTTTTCTCGAAGGTAATGCAGTATACAACCCCTGGATTTCAAGCCGTGTCTCCATGGGGGAATTGGGGAGATGGGGGAAATGATGGGTGGATAGATACCGAAGCTCATTACTTTCAAGTTTACGGTCCTAAACCTTCAAATCAAATCAAAGAACTAGAAGCTGTTAATAAATCTATTGGCGATTTTGATAAGTTAGTTGCTAAGTGGGGAAGGGTCTCGAAATATACCTTTGTCATGAATGATTATTTCAAAGGTATCCCTGCCCCTGTGGGGCATTCACTAAAAAAACTTGCAGCGGAAAAATGTCTTGAATATTCAGGAGCAATGGGAGGAATGGAGCTTCTGAAAGAATTCATGTCATTATCAGAATGCGACAAACAAGATATTGTAGGATTGATACCAAAAGTTGACTTAGATTTTGTTGATAGTCGCGCAGTTGGTGAGGTATTGAGTTTCTTAGCGTATAAATCGTCGTCGAGTTTAGCTTTTTTAAGCGAAACTGCTCCCGACTTTGATGAGAAAATAAAAATTAATGGCATTACAAAACCTATAAAATTGCGGCTTGAAACCTTTAGCTATCAGCTGTATTTAATAAATGAGTTCCTTCATTCTGTCGATAACGGTTTGGAACAAAGCATAGCCCAGGAAGTAAAAGAAACTTATGCGCAAAGTAAATTAGCCGTATCTGAAAATATCCCTGATTGCTCAGACTTAAGGTATTTATGGATGATTGATAAACTACTTCCACCTGGAGTTCATGCAAGTGCTGTTGCAAGTTATAGGTTCGCAGCTGAACTGATTTTAGCCAAATATTTCGAGACATGTGATGCGTATGAACACCCAAACAATACTTCTGCCACATAAACATATTAGGTTTAGTAACTCTTTAGTCGCAATTGCAGGATACATACGTACAATTATCGACGAGCCCATCTCTATCGATGAACTCTGGTTAAAAGTGGAACAAAGAAAAAACACAGAATTAATAAAGCCATCATTTACACAACTTATATTTTCTATCGATATTCTATTTTGCATCAAACAGATAATTGTTGATGAAGAAGGCCGAATAATTTTAACGACTCAAATCGATAATAAATAATAGCCGAAGGGAAGCTAAATGAAACTGATTCGTTTAACTTGTGATCAACCAACATTTCATCCAGTATATTTCAATGATTCTGGATTAACATTGATCATAGGTGATAGCTCAAAAGAAAAAGAAGGTAGCAGCAATGGCGTTGGTAAAACACTGGTCCTCGGTCTTGTACATCATTGTTTAGGAGCCAATGCCGATAAAAAATTAACTTCAGCTGTTCCTGACTGGTGGTTTTCATTACTTTTCTCGCACAATGGAACTGAATACTTAGTTTCAAGAACCGGTAATGGTAAAAAGATTTTATTAAATGATAAGCCTATATCATTAAAAGCTTACAAAGATCTATTGGACAAGTGTGGCATATTTAATCTAAATAATAACATTCCATACCTTTCCTTTAGATCGTTATTCAAGAGATTTTCTCGATACACAAGAGATGACTGCATAAATCCAGCTCGAACTAAAAAAGAACAAGATTTTGATGCATTGCTTCGCACAACTTTTCTATTAGGCATCGATCACACTCTAATTTTGTCTAAAAGAAATAACAAGCAAGATTTAGATAAAGTAAGCCAATCTTTGAAAAATTGGCAGCAAGATGATGTTTTAAAAGATATGTTTAGAGCTGGCTCTCAACCCAAAGTTCGTTACGAATGGCTTGAGCGAGAGATTCCAAGGCTACAAGGTGAGCTAAATGCATTTCAAATCCATGAAAAATATAGAGCTATTGAAGAGGAAACAAATAGCTTAACGAAAACGGTTCGAGAACTTGAAAAAAATAAAAATATAATTGAATTTAAAATAAATAACATAGAGAAAACTCTATTATCACATCCTGACATATCAAGAGAGGATCTTCTTGAGTTATATTCCGGTCTACAGGATATTTTTAAACCAGAAACTTTGGTACATTTTGAGACAGTTGAGAACTTTCATAACTCACTTTCTTTTAACCGAAAGAAACGATTAGAGAATGATAAAGTCAGACTGTTATCTGAGTTGGAAATACTCCAATTCAATATTACTGAAACTTCGATGCTGCGCGATTCAAATTTACAATCTCTACATGGGAAAAGGGCACTTGATGAATATGCAATCATTGCAAGGCAACTTGCTGAATTTGAAGAAGAAAAAATAAGACTGAACGATTATTTAAACTTCTCAGTCAACCTTCAAGAAAAAGCACAAAAATTGAGAGAGCGAAAAGTCGAGCAGGACAGATTGGCCGTTGATTATGCATCAACGAACCCTTTATCAGAATACGATAAAATATTCGCAGAGCTTGCTGAAATAATGTATCCGAGAGTGCCAGCTGGCATAGTTTTAGATGTAAATACTGGTGATAATCAAATTCGCTACGATTTAAGCATTCAAATAGAAGGTGATGACTCTGATGGTATTAATGATGCTAGAATACTATGTTTTGATTGGTTAGTATTTATGTTTGGTGAAAATCATGCAATGAATATGTTATGGCATGACAATCGCCTATTTGCTGATATTGACCCGGGAGTACGTTCAAGGTGGTTTGCTTTCGTCAATCAATCAGCAAAACTAAGTGGTAAACAGTATATAGCAACGTTAAATACAGAAAATTTCCAAGCTATGGCTGCAACTCTGTCTGAGCAAGAAATGAAAGAATTGGCATCACAAATTGTTCTCACTCTGCGAGGAGACAAGCCTGGAAATAAACTCCTAGGTATACAATTTGGAAGCAAAAAATAAAACATTTTAATAAATATCACTCAACTTAATACTGGCATCTGAGTTTTTTAATTTATCATCCCCCTTTGGTTTTCTGGGCGAAGACATTAGTCTTCGCCCAGAAGTATTTCATTTTTTCCTTTTGGTATTTTCAGCGGTTATTCCAAAAGAAATCTTTGAAAATATTTCATTAAATTCAGGTGGCAGTTTTATAGCTTGTTGCAGATATTCAGAAGCAAGTAAAATGAATTTTGTTGCATATGGATTTTCATTTGCAATATCTAATTGAAAATTGGTTTGTTCAGAATTAGTTAACATGCAAAGAGATAACTCTCGAGCTAATAAAGCAGCAGCCATAGCTTGCTGTGGGGCTTGCATTATTTCTCTAATCAAATGTTCAAATTTATTTGTTTCTGGAAAAATACTTAATGCATCACCTTCATTTTGACCAGTTGCTAGGCTACGAATTTTAATAGCTGCATTAAGGTTCTCATAACCTCCATATAGGTATGCTAATACAAGAGAGGAAAAATCATCTTTCTCAGTTGGTGAAATTAATACTAGCAGTAATTTATTTGCTATGTTTGAAATTGTCATCAAAAATAATGAAAGAGCATCACCAAATATGCATAAATGTTCATTCTTAGATGGATCTAACTCTGATCTTATTCTTCTCAGTTTAGCGACAACCTTCCTACACTGTTCGCCTGGCTCATTTATCATCCAAAAAGATGAACTAGAAAATAAAAGATATTCTGACATGTTAGGATATTTTTTGTTAAGTTCCGACAACTTTTCCCATGCTGAAATATCTGCCGCTACTGAATAGTCTATATTTATAGACGTCGTCCCACCGGTACCGATAGATAAACTTTCAAATTCATTTTCTTTAAGTAATGAAATATGTAGATCTGCTGCAGTTAATCTGTGATCTTTCCCAATATTTATTTTCGAGTTCATCAGGATAAAACCGTGGGATGAGTGCGTTTTTTCCATTACTCCTTTTAACCAAAAAACACGTCCTATCGGTGATTCTCTGTTTCCACTTTTACAATCGAAAATAAATTTAACCTGTTCGCCGACAGGAGATAAAGCAATAGCAAGAACATCTAAATCAGTAAGCAGTAAATTTTGCTTTTCAATTCGCTTGCTTGACTCTATATTTACCTCGAGTTGTGGTAACCAGCGTTTGGATATACAAAATTTCAAAGCTAGTGCTTTTTGGGCTCTGTCTTTTAACATTAAATCTTCTCCAAAAGCAACTGTGTTAATTCATTCTGTGTTTCTTCAGAAAGCGATATATTTTCCTTTTCACGCATTAATTTGGAACTAACTAAAGACTCTACATATTCACGATCACCTGCCATCGCTTTCATTACATCATTATCAACTACTAGTTCGGGTATTTTATCTCCTTGAACTAATTGATATGCAATTTTTAAGGACTCTCTATTTTCCGGTGTATCAATAATATCGAGTTGATGATAGCCATTATTAAGGGTGACCAGTTTTGCTATACGTAAGTGCTGAAGATTTTGATATTGTTCAGCATAATCACTGGTTGGTGCCAGCTTAAGCTCGGTTTTCAATTTGTATAAAACAGCTCCAGGGCTTCTAATTCTGTATTTATTTGGTAATAGTTCTCCCTGCCGTATAGCAGAAACAATTGCTAGGGCCCGTTCATATTGCTCTCTTTTAAACGGGCTAATGTTTGTAAAATTAGGTGTAGGAGTAAATATAAATGAGTTATCCCCAGAGTAAGAGGTGATGATAGATGGTGGTTTTACCATACCGTCTTGTGCCAACCTTTTGATCAAGCTAGTTTCATCGTCGGAGAGAGAGTACCCGGATATTTCCTTAGTTTTCAAGATTAGTGATAGAGGCCACCCTTGAGCTTTTTCTAGCAGACGTAGAGTTTTTTGTACTGTTCTAGCTCCTGACTTTGCGACTTGATCGGCAAATATATCTGCATTCTCGGAAAAATATGTAGGATTCAGAAGTATTTTTTTAGATCTACATCTTCTGGAGTAGATATAATTTCCTTTTTCTCCAATCTCAATACTTTGATCAAAGTCTTTTCTATCAGCACCTAATTTATTTGCTAGAGAATCAATATTAAAAGGTGATCCTGCCAATGAATCTACTATTATAAGGGACAGTTTCTCGAACTCATCAGGATTCGACTGATTTTCAAAATACTCACCGATCCCGTCATATAAATCTTCGAAATAAGGAACATTAGGTAGTACAGCTTTAATACTTTTTCCTTCAGAGTGAATTTTAACAAATCCAATCTCTGCCAAAAGATTGACGATTCTATCAACAGCTAACCGAGGTATTCCTATAAGAGAAGTCGCCACCATTTTTAGAAGATCATATTCAATAATCGGTAGTCCTCTTATGTGAAGAGCTAATTGCACCGCCATTCCTATTTCAGGTATTTTTTCAAACTTAGTAACTTCTTTATCTCGTATAGCCAATTGGATTTCATGACATCTTGCTACTGCGATTTTTCTATCCATGCCACCCTCGAAAGTTTTCACATTAATTTGCACTTATGCTAAACGTTTTATCTAAAATGCGACTAAGTAAATAAGTAGAATTGGCACCTTAATGTATAAGCATTTCAAGGGCCTTTCAATATTTTTTCTTTTCAAAAAAGCGGTATTATTTCTAAATATCACCTACTGGACATCTAGCCGTTAACATAGCTAGATGTCTTTTTTTCATGAGACGTTTTTTAAGTTACTTGCAGAAAGGCTGTGAATATATTCCGCATACCACTGCAACATCCCCCTACGCTGCTCTAGGTACTGCGCATGGTTGTACGTGCCACGAATGGTGTTCTTATCCACATGAGCAAGCTGTAACTCGATCCACGCTGTGTTATAGCCCTGTTCATGAAGGATAGTACTCATCGTGTGCCGGAAACCATGTCCTGTCGCCTTCCCGTGATAACCAATCCTTTTTAATACCTGATTGATACTCGCTTCACTCATCGGTTTAGTGATGTCGTTACGCCCAGGGAAAACAAGATTATAACGACCTGTCACCACTTGAATCTCACGAAGTGACGACACAACTTGATCCGATAAAGGCACCAGATGCGGGCGACGCATCTTCATCCTTTCTACCGGGACCTCCCAAACACGTTTCTCGAAATCAAATTCTTTCCATTCAGCCATACGCAGTTCAATAGTACGAATGCCTGTTAACATCAGAATCTTTGTCGCTAGCCGGGTTATTGGGCTGCCGGAATAATCAGCAAGAGCTTGTAAGAAAGCCGGAAAGTCATCTGCTAACAGGTGAGGGTAATGAACAGATTTTGGTGGGGTTAACGCACTCGCCAGCTCTGAGGCTGGGTTAGTTTCAGCTCGACCAGTGACAATGGCGTAACGAAATACCTGATTACAGGCCTGGCGGATTTTGCGCAGTTTGTCTAAAACACCACGTTTTTCGAGTTTACGAAGTGAACTGAGAATCTCCAGAGGCTTTATCTCTGCAATTGGGCGCTTACCGATATCCGGGAAGATATCGTTTTCAAACGCTTCCATAATGTCTTCAGCGTAACCCTTCGACCAGTTAGGGCGCTTGTACTCATGCCACTCCAGTGCGATAGCTTTGAAGGTGTTTTCTACCGTCGCTTTGCGAGCTTGTTTGTCAACCTTTTTCTGTTCACTGGGATCAATAGCGTTAGCGACTTGCCGTTTAGCTTCATCTCTGCGTTGTCTGGCTTCAGATAACGAAATCTCTGGATAGATACCTAACGCCAGCATCTTTTGTTTACCGTCAAAGCGGTACTGTAAGCGCCAGTATTTAGATCCATTGGGATGAACCATTAAATGCATTCCTTCGCCATCGGTAAGCTTGTAAGGCTTATCGGTAGGCTTTGCACTTCTTACCTTTACATCGGTTAATGCCATTTAAGGCCCTCCGTTGCTGGCTGTTGGTACAAGATTTTATTGAACGGGGATGTACCATCACATATACCAACAGATACTACTTGATGCTGGTAGATGTAGGTAGACTTGCAGAGAATCTCGACGCACTAAAATCAACCAACTTACTGAATTTTAGGCATAAAAAAAGACGCCGATTGACGTCTATTTACTTCGAAATGGTACGCCCTACAGGATTCGAACCTGTGACCTACGGCTTAGAAGGCCGGTGCTCTATCCAACTGAGCTAAGGGCGCATAGTGAACTGCGTCGAATTATACGGAGCGGGGCTGCTGAGTCAACGATTTTACCTGATGCGGAGCGCTGTTGCTGCACTATTGCACAGTAGCCGGCAAAACTGTGCCTGACAGCGGCCGCCGCTTCTGACAAAATAGGCGCCATTCCCCGTTTTAACTCAACACAGATGGATCCCCTCTCTGATGGTAGCAAAGATTATTGACGGTAAAACGATTGCGCAGCAGGTACGCCAGGAGGTTGCTGAGAAAGTGCAGCAGCGTCTGGCCGCTGGAAAACGGGCGCCTGGGCTGGCCGTGGTTCTGGTGGGTGAGAACCCGGCTTCGCAGATTTACGTAAGCAGCAAGCGTCGCGCCTGCGAAGAGGTGGGCTTTATCTCCCGCTCTTACGACCTGCCCGCGACCACCAGCGAAGCAGCGCTGCTGGAGCTGATTGAGCAGCTGAATAACGACGGTGAAATCGACGGTATCCTGGTGCAGCTGCCGCTGCCGGCAGGCATTGATAACGTTAAGGTGCTGGAGCATATTTCGCCAACCAAGGACGTGGATGGCTTCCATCCTTATAACGTTGGCCGCCTGTGCCAGCGTGCGCCTAAGCTTCGCCCCTGTACGCCTCGCGGCATCGTTACCCTGCTTGAGCGCTATAATATTGATACTTTCGGGCTTAATGCGGTGGTGATTGGTGCATCTAATATCGTGGGCCGTCCGATGAGTATGGAGCTGCTGCTGGCGGGCTGCACCACGACCGTAACCCACCGTTTTACCAAAGATTTACGTCGTCACGTCGGGCATGCGGATCTGCTGGTCGTTGCCGTCGGCAAGCCTGGCTTTATCCCCGGCGACTGGATTAAGCCCGGTGCGATTGTGATAGATGTGGGCATTAACCGCCTGGAGAGTGGCAAGGTCGTCGGCGATGTGGATTTTGAAACCGCCTCCGCGCGCGCGTCGTATATTACGCCGGTTCCTGGCGGCGTTGGCCCGATGACGGTCGCCACGCTTATCCAGAATACCCTTCAGGCATGTGAAGAATTTAATGATGGAGCAGCACAGTAATGGCAACGTTCTCTTTAGGTAAGCATCCGCACGTCGATCTCTGCGATCTGCTAAAGCTGGAAGGCTGGGTAGAAAGCGGCGCGGTAGCGAAATCGCTGATAGCCGAAGGCTATGTCACCGTTAATGGCAAGGTTGAAACCCGTAAGCGCTGTAAAATCGTCTCAGGCCAGAAGGTGGAGTTCGACGGCAACAGCATTACGGTGACCGAATAAGATTACCTCTTCCCGGTGCCCCGCCCGCAGGCTGAGCACCGGGAGAAGCGTCAGGAGCGAGCGCCCTGACGCTGTTTACTACTTCCGACGCCAGCTGGTGCCCTGCGGGCCATCTTCCAGCACAATACCGAGTTCGTTCAGCTTGTCGCGCGCAATATCCGCCTGCGCCCAGTTTTTCTCTCTACGGGCGTTAATCCGCATCTGCACCAGCGCATCAATTTCCGCCGAGTTATCATTCGCGTCCTGTGCTCCGCTCTGCAAAAATAGCTCCGGATCCTGCGCCAGCAGGCCCAGTACGCCAGCAAGCGAGCGTAGCGTTGCGGCCAGACCGTCAACGGCGGCAACGTTCTCAGCCTTCATGCGGTTCACTTCGCGCGCCAGATCGAACAGCACCGAGTAGGCTTCCGGCGTGTTGAAGTCATCATCCATCGCCTCGCGGAAGCGGGCCTCGAATGCTTCCCCCCCCGCGGGTGACGCCGACGCATCCGTATTACGTAGCGCAATATAGAGGCGTTCCAGCGCCGATCGCGCCTGTTTCAGGTTATCTTCGCCATAGTTCAGCTGGCTGCGATAGTGGCCCGACATCAGGAAGTAACGCACCGTTTCCGCATCATAATGTGTCAGCACGTCGCGCATAGTGAAGAAGTTACCCAGCGACTTCGACATTTTCTCACGGTCTACCATCACCATGCCGGAGTGCATCCAGTAGTTCACATAGGGACCGTCGTGCGCACAGCTGGACTGGGCGATCTCGTTCTCGTGGTGCGGGAACATCAGGTCCGATCCGCCGCCGTGGATATCAAAATGGTCGCCCAGCTGCTTGCAGTTCATCGCCGAACACTCAATATGCCAGCCCGGACGGCCTTCGCCCCATGGAGAATCCCAGCCCGGCTCGTTGGCTTTCGACATCTTCCACAGCACAAAGTCCATCGGATTGCGCTTGACGTCTTCCGCCACGTCCACACGGGCACCGGCCTGGAGCTGATCCAGATCCTGACGGGAGAGCTGGCCATAATTCCGATCGCTGTCCACCGAGAACATCACGTCGCCGTTGCTGGCAACATAAGCGTGATCGCGCGCGATCAGCTTTTCGACAATTTCAATAATTTCGCCGATATGGCGCGTGGCGCGTGGCTCGCAATCCGGCGGCAGGATGTTGAGAGCAGCAAAATCTGCATGCATCTCGCTAATCATCCGGTTGGTCAGCACTTCTATCGACTCGCCGTTCTCGTTGGCACGTTTGATTATCTTGTCGTCAACATCGGTGATGTTACGCACGTATTTTAGCGAGTAACCCAGATAGCGCAGGTAGCGTGCCACCACGTCAAAGGCAACAAACGTGCGTCCGTGTCCAATGTGACAGAGGTCATAAACGGTAATGCCGCACACGTACATGCCGACAGCACCAGCATGAATGGGTTTAAATTCCTCTTTTTGACGACTCAGGGTGTTGTAAATCTTTAGCATTGAGACATTCCGTTTTTAACGTGTGCGGGATAAACCAGTTTGGTATTCTGCCGTATTGTTAACGTAACCGCCACGCAAAGCAAGGCGCTGGCGCGGTCCCGTTATGCAGCAGGGCTGACTCGACATAACAATTTGTGATATAAAAGCGGTCTGCCAAAAGCGTGCGAATGCCCTGAGGGCACCGGCACTTGCTTACCGATAAATACTTCAATTTCGACAGGATGATAATATGGTTACTTTCCAGACTAATCATGGCGATATCGTTATCAAAACCTTTGATGACAAAGCGCCCGCTACCGTTAAAAACTTCCTGGAATACTGCCGCGAAGGTTTTTATAACAACACCATTTTTCACCGCGTTATCAACGGCTTTATGGTTCAGGGCGGCGGTTTCGAACCGGGCATGAAGCAGAAAGATACCAAAGAAGAGATCCGCAACGAAGCCAGCAACGGTCTGAAAAACACCAAAGGTACGCTGGCCATGGCCCGGACTCAGGCTCCTCACTCCGCGACCGCGCAGTTTTTTATCAACGTGGCGGATAACGACTTCCTGAACTTCCGCGACGAAAGCCTGCAGGGCTGGGGTTACTGCGTATTTGCAGAAGTGGTTGAAGGTATGGACGTGGTTGAGAAGATTAAAGCCGTTGCCACCGGCCGTAGCGGTATGCATCAGGACGTGCCAAAAGAAGACGTTATTATTCAGAACGTGATCGTTAGCGAATAATGTCCTGCACGCTGTTTATCGCAGATTTGCATCTCTGCACTGAAGAACCGGCAATTACTGCCGGTTTTCTTGCTTTTTTGCGACGTGAAGCTTTCCACGCCGATGCCTTATATATTCTCGGCGATCTGTTTGAAGCCTGGATCGGCGACGACGATCCGCAGCCGCTGCATGCAGAAATCGCCCTTGCCCTGAATGCGTTAAAGCAGCGTGGTATTCCCAGCTACTTTATTCATGGCAACCGTGATTTCCTGCTGGGGAAGCGCTTTGCCGCCGCCTGCGGCATGACGCTTCTGCCCCAGGAGACGGTGCTGGAGCTGTACGGTAAACGTATTCTGATTATGCATGGCGATACGCTCTGCACTGACGATGCAGGCTACCAGCAGTTTCGCCGACGGGTACATCAGCGCTGGCTGCAAACGCTGTTCCTTGCCCTCCCCCTCTCCCTGCGTCAGCGCATTGCTGCGCGTATGCGATCCGGCAGTAAACAGGCTAACAGCAGTAAAGATGTCGCAATTATGGACGTCAATTCCGCTGCGGTCAGCGAGTCGATGTCCCGTCATCAGGTGCAGTACCTGATACATGGCCATACCCACCGACCCGCCGTTCATCAGCTCGAGGTTAACGGCCAGCCGGCCGAGCGCATGGTGCTGGGCGCCTGGCACACCGAAGGCTCCATGATCCGCGTCAGCCCCGATGAAACGGCATTGATCGCTTTCCCCTTTTAGACGGTTGAATGCGTTTTTTTTGCGGATGAAGGGCATACGCAACCGTTTTCCTTGCCCTCCAGTCATGTTATTCTCTCAGCCCTTCCCATCCGGCGGCCCGCTCAAGTAAGTGCAGGTCTTCCGATGACGTATGTACAATCACAGGAGTCAGACCCGCATGTCTTCCAACGCCGCATCGGCCCGCATTGCTATTGTTATGGGTTCCAAAAGTGACTGGGCAACCATGCAGTTTGCTGCGGAAATTCTCACCGGCCTGGCCGTTCCCTTTCACTGTGAAGTCGTTTCGGCCCACCGCACGCCGGACAAGCTCTTTAGCTTTGCCGAACAGGCGCAGGAAAACGGCTTTCAGGTGATTATTGCCGGTGCGGGCGGTGCGGCCCATCTTCCGGGTATGCTGGCTGCAAAGACGCTGGTGCCGGTCCTCGGCGTTCCGGTACAGAGTGCAGCCCTGAGCGGCGTCGACAGCCTCTACTCTATTGTACAGATGCCGCGCGGTATCCCGGTCGGTACGCTGGCCATTGGCAAGGCGGGCGCGGCAAACGCAGCGCTGCTGGCTGCGCAGATCCTGGCGCTGCATGATGCAGGCCTGGCTGCACGCCTCACCGACTGGCGCAAAAGCCAGACCGACGAGGTGCTCAATAATCCAGACCCACAGGTGACCCCATGAAGCCCGTCTGCGTACTGGGTAACGGACAGCTGGGGCGCATGCTGCGTCAGGCCGGTGAGCCGCTGGGCATTGCCGTCTATCCTGTTGGCCTTGACGCCGAGCCGGAGGCGCTGCCCATCCAGCAAAGTGTAATCACTGCTGAGATCGAACGCTGGCCGGAAACGGCGCTAACGCGCGAGCTGGCCAGCCATACCGCTTTTGTTAACCGCGATATCTTTCCGCTGCTGGCGGATAGGCTGACGCAAAAACAGCTCCTCGACCGGCTGGGCCTGGCCACTGCGCCCTGGCAGCTGCTGGCCGATGCCAGCGAGTGGCCGCAAATTTTTGCCACTCTGGGCGAGCTGGCGATCGTTAAGCGCCGCACCGGCGGCTACGATGGCCGGGGCCAGTGGCGTTTACGCCAGGGCGAAACCGATGCGCTGCCCGCTGACGGCTACGGTGAATGCATTGTGGAAAAGGGCATTAATTTTTCCGGCGAAGTGTCGCTGGTCGGTGCGCGGGCACCTGATGGCAGTACGGTTTTCTATCCGCTGACGCATAACCTTCATCAGGACGGTATTCTGCGCACCAGCGTGGCGCTACCAGAGCCGGATAAGGCCCGTCAGCAGCAGGCAGAAACGATGCTGTCGGCCATTATGCATAAGCTCAACTACGTCGGCGTGATGGCGATGGAGTGCTTTGTGGTGCCGGAAGGTCTGCTGATCAACGAACTGGCCCCGCGCGTGCATAACAGCGGGCACTGGACGCAAAACGGCGCCTCCATCAGCCAGTTCGAACTGCATCTGCGCGCAATCCTGAACCTCCCTCTGCCGAAGCCGGTGGTCAGCACGCCGTCAGTAATGATCAACCTGATCGGCACCGGGGTGAATGTGCAGTGGTTAGATCTGCCGCTGGTGCATCTCCACTGGTACGAAAAAGAAGTTCGCGCGGGCCGGAAGGTTGGACATCTCAATCTGAACGATGTCAGCGTGAAATCGCTACAGGTGGCAATGCGTAACCTGGTGCCGCTGCTGCCGGAAGATTACGCCAGTGGAATAGCCTGGGCGATTGAAAAGTTAAAGGGTTAAGTGAGATCAGATGCAGCCTGCGTAGGGATACGCAGACTGCATCTTACCGCACAAGTGACAGCGGCTAAAAAATCGCCACCAACTATACTTAAGTAGAGCTATCCTTTTTGCCAAAGAAAATTTATCTTATAGCTAAACCAATTTAGTGATTCGATATTTTTAAATTGCCAATATACAGGGATCTTTTTTCATAAATTTATAAAACCCACCCACTCCATGATTGTGTCAGGCTGAATTAATTTAAACCTGCGTCAAAGACAGGTAAACGGTGTACCCGTTTTGTATTTATAAAACCAGACAGGGTTTTTCGAGGAAAGGATATGATTCAGCCCTTGTTCAATAAGGAAGCTATTAATGCAGTCATTCAGGACTACCTGGAAGTGGAACTGAAGACGCTTAAAAACATTAACTACGCATATGCGATCCGAAATAAGAATAATCCAGCCGATTTTTCGATTATCTCCAACAGGCGTGAATGGTTTGAGATCTATATCGATAATAGCTTTCACCATATCGATCCTGTTCTGAGTCGTGCCCAGCAAAGGCTTACCCCTTTTTTCTGGGATGAAAAAAGCCTTATGCAACGAGGGGTCCAGATACCACGCCTGTTTGATATGGCATGTCATCATAATATCACCAGTGGCTGTACCTTCGTTGTCCACGACCAGCACAATTACCTGCAACGCCAAACACGCCATCAGGCTGGGTGTTGAATTAGATATCATCCGACCCCACTACCCCATTTAGTCATCAGGCTGGCTGCCGAACGTACTCCCGCCAGCCAGCCTGATGACTATGCCGCGTTAAACCCTCTAAACAGCGCTTTCCCTTTCAACAGCCGCACGCCCAGCCATCCTCCGCACAATGACAGCAGTAGCGCACCCGCTAGCGGCAGTACAAGCCAAATCAGCAGGTCAGGCTGCCACGGGAAATCAAATACGTAGCGTTGCAGGCCCCACAGGGCCGCTTCGGCACCGGATGCGGCGGCCAGTCCTGATACGGCACCCAGAAGCGCAAACTCACACCACAGCGTATGCCGCAGAAGCTTTTTACCGGCTCCCAGCGTACGACAGACCACCAGCTCCTGTCTGCGCTGGCGCATTCCAACCTGAATCTGCGCCAGCAGCAGCAGGATGCCACAGGCGGTCACCAGAATAACTATCACTTCCAGCGCCCTGCTGACCTGGGCAAGAACCTGCCCAATCTGCCGCAATAGCGTACCGATATCCAGCAGGCTGAGACCAGGAAACGCGCGGTTTAACTGGGCCAGCATCGCCGTGTTGCCCTCAAGCCGAAAACTGGTTAGCCAGGTTTGCGGCTGGGCATCCAGCGCGCCTGGTGGGAAAATAAAGAAAAAGTTAGGTTTCAGGCTCTCCCAGTCTACCTTGCGCAGGCTGGTAATTTTGGCCGAGAAATCCTGAGTGTCACCGGTGAAGGTCAGCGTGTCACCCAGCCCTACCCCCAGCCGGCCGGCAAGCGCCTCCTCCATTGACACCTCTCCCGTTTTTGGTGGCCAGCTACCCGCCACCAGCGGGTTGTGATCGGGGAGCTGCGTCTGCCAGGTTAAGTTAAGCTCGCGGTTAAGGGCGTTATCGCGCGTCGGATCGGCAGGCTGGTGGTTGATCCCCGTCAGCCTGACCCGGGCGATCGGATAAAAGGTCTGTGGCTGGACCTGATGCTGTTCGAGGAATGCCCTGACCTGCGGTACCTGATCCTGCGTCAGGTTCAGCAGAAAGTAGTCAGGGCTGCCGGGCGGCATCTGCTGTTGCCAGCGATCCAGCAGATCTCCGCGCATAATCAGCAGCAGCGCCAGCAGCATAAATGAAAGTGAGAAGGCCGCCAGCTGGCTGAGAGTCGTCCACGGCTGGCGCAGCAGCCGGTTTATCGCCAGACGAAATGGCAGACTCCGCCCGGTCAGTCGACGCATAACCCATAATCCGGCCCAGCCGACTGCGCCCAGCAGTAGTGAAAGCAGCACAATACCCGCAACCAGCGCCCAGAGCAGGCCGCTGCCGCCAACCAGTATGGCCAGCAGTGCCACCACTGCCAGCCCCATGACGGGCAGGTAGAACTTCAGGGGCCAGACGTTGGCGACAGCATCCTGCCGGAGAACCCGCAGCGGCTGCGTAGCCAGCAGCAGACGATAGGGGCGCAGCCCCACCAGCAGTGAAATAATAAACAGCGATCCCAGCGCCCAGAGCCACGGCCAGCCGCTCGCTGGCGGCAGCTGCGCCGGCAGCACCGGCCCGAGCAGAAGCAGCAGAATGCGCTCAAAGGCCAGTCCGAGTACGCTGCCGCCCGTTGCCGCCAGCAGCAGTACCGCCAGCCACTGACCGACAATCAGCTTTCTGAGGGCGGTGCGACCCGCTCCCAGCGTCTTAAGGACCGCCACCAGATCGTAGCGGCTGCGACAGTAGTGGCTCATGGCAACGGCGACGGCCGCAATGGCCAGCATCAGCGTTAACAGCGCCGACAGCAGCAGGAACTGCTGCGCACGCTGCATCGATTTACTCAGGGCATCCTCTGAGTTTTCCACGCTTATCCAGCGCTGATCGGGTTGGAGATGCGCAGCAATGAAGCTGTCATACCGGCTGAGCTGGGCGGGCGTACCGGCGAACTTATAGCGCCAGGTAACCCGACTGCCAGGCTGAATTGCGCCGGTCTTCTCCACGTCGGCCAGGTTCATTAACAACCGTGGCGCAGTCTGGAACGGATTGAAACCCGCATCCGGCTCCTGAACGACCACGCCCGCGACGCGCAGCGTCGCATCACCAACATCCAGCTGACTGCCTGCGGGCAGATTAAGCAGCGCCTGCAGGCGCGGTGCCACCAGCACCGTCCCCACTGCGGGTTTTAGTGCCGCAGGTTCGGTCGCCAGCTGTCCTGCCAGGGGGTAGCTGTCATCAACGGCCTTTACCGAAGCCAGCTGGGGCGTATCGCCGGAAAAGGTCATGGTCATAAAGGTGAGCTGCCGCCCCACCCTCAGCCCCAGCTGTTGCGCGTTATCAAGCCACGCCTGGGGTACCTCGCGGGCACTTTGCAGCGTGCGATCGCCTGCCATGTAGTCACGACTCTGCTGAGTCAGTCCTTTTTCCATCCTGTCGCTGAGTGAACCGAGTGCCAGTACGCAGGCCACCGCCAGCGTGAGCGCCAGCCAGACAATCAGCAGCGAGGGGGACTTCCACTCTCGCCAAAACCAGCGCCAGATCATGCCTCCTCCCACAGTTTACCGTCACGCACGCGTAGCCGCCGATCGCAGCGGGCAGCCAGCTGTTCATCATGCGTGACCAGAATCAGCGTGGTCGCATAGTCGCGGTTGAGCCCGAATAGCAGGTCGGCAATGCGATCGCCGGTTTTACGATCGAGATTTCCGGTAGGTTCGTCGGCAAACAGCAGCGCGGGACGTCCGCTGAACGCGCGGGCCAGCGCTACGCGCTGCTGCTCACCGCCTGAAAGCTGTGCGGGCAGGTGCGTCATGCGCGCGGCAAGGCCAAGCTGGGTTAGCAACGCCTGCGCCTGAGCACGACTCTGCCTGTCGCTATCGCCGCGCAGCAGTGCCGGAAGCTGAACGTTCTCCAGTGCGTTGAGCGTGGGAACCAGCATAAAAGACTGAAAAACAAAACCAATACTCTTCGCCCGTAGCGCGGCCCGCTGCTCCTCATCCATCTGATGAAGGGGCGAACCCAGCAGCCTAACCTCTCCCCCGGTCCCATCATCAAGCCCGGCTAAAATACCCAACAGGGTTGACTTGCCGGAGCCTGACTCGCCAATCAGTGCGAGGGTTTCAGCTGGTTTGACAACCAGCTCAACTCCGGTAAGGATGGAGAGCTGATGCTCACCCCGACCGACGGACTTACTAAGACGATGAACTTCAAGAATGTTTTCCGCTGGCATTACCCTGTCCTTTTATTACTGGCTTTGATATCGCTACGCGCGGCGGCGGCAGATAGGCTGCTGGTGCTCGGTGACAGCCTGAGCGCTGGTTATCGCATGTCCGCCAGCGCCGCATGGCCCGCGCAACTTAATGATAAGTGGCATAGTTCGCCCGCTGTCGTTAACGGTAGCATAAGCGGCGACACCGTGGCGCAGGGGCTGGCTCGCCTGCCAGCTCTGCTTAAACAGCATCAGCCGCGGTGGGTATTGATCGAGCTGGGTGGAAATGATGGACTGCGCGGCTTCCCGTCACAGGCTATCGAGAAGGATCTTAGCGCGATTATCAGCCAGGTCAAAGCGGCCGGTGCTCAGCCTTTGCTGATGCAAATCCGCCTGCCTGCCAACTATGGCCGACGCTATACCGAATCCTTCGGTGCCATTTACCCACGGCTGGCGAAAGAGAACGCCATTCCGCTGGTACCTTTTTTTATGGAGCAGGTCTACCTGAAGCCGGAATGGATGCAGCAGGATGGTATTCATCCTAACCCTGATGCTCAGCCCTTTATTACCGGGCTGATGGCCAGCGAACTGGCTCCGCTGATTAAGCAAAAATGACCGGTTGTGATGACCGCTCACAGGTAACCCTATGCAAAAAAATATTGTTATTACCGGCTGTTCCAGTGGAATAGGCTTAATTGCTGCCAACGACCTGCTGCGCCGTGGGTACCGGATTCTGGCTGCCTGTCGTAAACCCGAAGATGTACAGCGTATGAACGCGCTGGGTTTTACCGGCATCCAGCTCGATCTCAACGACAGCATCAGCGTGGAGCGGGCTGCCGGGGAAATTATCGCGCTGTGCGATAACCGCCTGGATGGGCTTTTCAATAACGGCGGCTATGGCGTATACGGGCCGCTGGCTTCCATCTCTCGCCAGCAGCTGGAGCAGCAGTTTGCCACCAATCTGTTTGGTACACATCAGCTCACTACGCTTCTGCTGCCCGCGCTGCGCACCAGCGGCGATGCGCGCATCATTAATACCAGCTCGGTACTGGGTCTGATTTCCACACCCGGACGCGGTGCTTATGCAGCCAGCAAGTACGCGCTGGAGGCATGGACTGATGCGCTGCGCATGGAGCTGCACGGCAGCGGTATACGCGTGAGCCTGATTGAGCCCGGACCAATCAGTACCCGCTTTACCGACAACGTTAGCCAGGCCGAGCGCGATAAGCCGGTAAAAAATCCCGGTATTGCCGCACGCTTTACCCTGCCGCCGGAGGCAATATTACCCAGGTTGCGCCATGCTTTGGAGAGCAAACATCCGCGGCTGCGCTATCCCGTGACGCTGGTCGCGCACGCAATGACGATATTACGGCGCTTACTTCCGGGCTGGATACTGGATCGCATTTTGCGTGGTAAGTAGCCTGCTGATGTCATCAGGCCTTGAAGCTTACGCGGTCGCCCCAATACAATGAGAAACCCTGATAAGAGACGAACTCATGTCACCACAAGCTAGCATCATTACAATTGACGAAACTAACCTCCAGCAGACGCTTGAACAGTCGATGCAGGTGCCCGTGCTGTTTTACTTCTGGTCTGCACGAAGCCAGCACTGTCAGGAGTTAACCCCGGTGCTGGAGCGCCTGGCGCAGGAATATGCCGGGCAGTTTGTCCTTGCGGAGCTGGACTGCGATGCACAACCCGCCGTCGCGCAGCAGTTCGGCCTGCGTTCCATCCCGACCGTTTATCTTTTCCAGAATGGTCAGCCGGTGGATGGCTTCCAGGGCCCACAGCCGGAAGAGGCTATTCGCGCGCTGCTGCATAAGGTGCTGCCAAAGGAAGAGGAGCTGAAAGCGCAGGAAGGTATGCGCCTGATGGATGAAGGCAAGGTGCTGGATGCCCTTCCCCTGCTTAAGGAAGCCTGGCAGCTGAGTAATCAGAACAGCGAAATGGGCTTTTTGCTGGCCGAGGCGCTAATTGCCCTTAACCGCAGCGAAGAGGCGGAAGAGGTGCTCAAAGTCGTGCCACTTCAGGATAAAGATACGCGCTATCAGGGGCTTATTGCGCAAATCGAACTGCTTAAGCAGGCCGCCGACACGCCGGAAATTCAGCAACTTCAGCAGCAGATTGCGTCCCAGCCGGACAACGCTGAGCTGGCAACGCAGCTGGCTTTACAGCTGCATCAGGTAGGACGCAATGAAGAAGCGCTTGAGCTGCTGTTTGGTCACCTGAAAAAAGATCTCGGCGCGGCTAACGGCCAGGTACGTAAAATATTGCAGGACATCCTTGCGGCGTTGGGCACCGGCGACGCGCTGGCAGCTAAATATCGCCGCCAGCTTTACTCCCTGCTTTACTGATTGCTTCTGTACTATTAAGAAGCAGCTAACCGCCCGACATGCTGTAGAATGATGGGCGCGGGCCGAATGATTCGGCCCTGGCAGCAACAATCCGGAGGTTAATTTATGCTTACTGTTATTCCTGTCATTATCATCCTGGCGTTGATCGTCGTCTGGTCAGGCATCAAAATCGTTCCACAGGGCTATCAGTGGACGGTAGAGCGGTTTGGCCGCTATACCAACACGCTCCAGCCCGGCCTTAACCTGATTGTGCCCTTTATGGACAGAGTTGGCCGTAAAATCAATATGATGGAGCAGGTCCTCGATATTCCTTCGCAGGAAATTATCTCCCGGGATAACGCCAGCGTAACCATTGATGCCGTGTGCTTTATTCAGGTAGTGGATTCTCCTCGCGCCGCTTATGAAGTCAGTAATCTGGAACTGGCGATCATCAATCTGACCATGACCAATATGCGTACCGTGCTGGGTTCGATGGAGCTGGATGAAATGCTGTCTCAGCGTGACAATATTAATACCCGGCTGTTACGCATTGTGGACGAAGCCACCAACCCCTGGGGCATCAAAATAACCCGTATTGAGATCCGCGATGTTCGCCCGCCTGCCGAACTGATTGCCTCAATGAATGCCCAGATGAAAGCTGAGCGAACCAAACGCGCAGACATTCTGGAGGCCGAGGGGGTTCGACAGGCAGCGATCCTGCGCGCCGAAGGGGAAAAGCAGTCGCAAATTCTCAAGGCTGAAGGCGAAAGGCAGTCGGCATTTCTTCAGGCGGAAGCGCGTGAAAGAAGCGCAGAAGCCGAGGCGCAGGCGACTAAAATGGTGTCGGAGGCTATCGCCGCGGGGGATATTCAGGCAATTAACTACTTTGTTGCGCAAAAATACACTGACGCGCTGCAAAAAATTGGCACGTCCAGCAACAGCAAAATGGTGCTGATGCCGCTGGAAGCCACCAGCCTGATGGGCTCCATCGCCGGTATTTCTGAGCTACTCAGTGAGAGTAAGAAGGATCGGAAAATCTGATGATGAGCGATCTGCTGGCAACACCCTGGGTGCTGTGGCTGACGCTGGGCGGTGTCCTGCTGGCGGCGGAAATGCTCGGTGCCAGCGGTTACCTGCTGTGGAGCGGCGTGGCCGCTGTACTGGTCAGCCTGCTGGTATGGCTGGTGCCGCTGCCCTGGGAGTGGCAGGGGATCAGTTTCGCCCTGCTAACAATCCTTTCAGCGCTGTGGTGGAACCACTGGCTGAAAGATCAGGACCGCAAAAAACCTATTTCCACCCTCAACCAGCGTGGTAGTCAGCTAATTGGCCGACAGCTAACGCTCGATGAAGCGCTGACAGATGGTTTTGGGCACGTGCGGATTGGTGACAGTAGCTGGCGCGTTCAGGCCGGAGAAGACTTTCCTGCCGGGACGCCGGTTACCGTAGTTTCCGTAGAGGGTATTACCCTGCGCATTATCAGACGCCCTGCCAACGCCGGAGGGACGGACACCAGAGTGATACGCTGAACGGATCTGCCGGGATGCTATGTTGCCCATGCCAGTAGCTGCAAATGTTACTAATGATGCTGCTGGCGCAACTCATGCTGCAATGCTGCAGGCACGAATCATGCTACAATGCTGCTGGCATGAATTATGCTGGGGGGCTGCCTGTGCAGCTACAGCTACCGGGGCTGCTCATTTCTGGCAAATGCGGCTTAGGGGTGGCAGCAGCCTGCAAAATTATTGATAATCGGGCACTCGGCACTATCATCGCCGGGGCAACTCTCTGCCAGAGCCAGCAGACGCGTACGCATCAGGTTCAGCTCGTGGATATGTGATTCAATTTCCGCCACTTTATCCAGGGTACGCGCTTTAACATCCGCACTGTGCCGCTGAGGGTTATTGAACAGGCCGATCATTTCACGGCACTCCTCAAGGTTAAATCCCACCTGCCGCGCCTGTCGCAGCAGCGTCAGTTCCTCAATGTGCTTACTGGTATAGCTGCGATAGCCGTTCCCACTCCGCAGCGGGGGCGTTACCAGTCCCTTCTCTTCATAAAAGCGGATCGTTTTACTGGTTAATCCGGTCTTCTTAGCCACATCGCTGATATTCATGGTGTGCTCCTTGACCTTCCCCTTGATGGGGGGAATCTTAACCCCGCAGCCACCTAAGTGACTACGGGGAATTAGTATATTATCTACCCTTTATACCCCATTTACCCCCGTTTGACCTGTTAACTGTGGTCGCAATGTGGACACTTTGGAAAGCGGATTAAAGTTTACCGCGTCGGCTAAGTAGTCCGGGGAGAAGTGTGCGTAGGTCATAGTCTGCGACACATCCGCATGTCCTAGTATTCTTTGCAGGGTGATAATGTTGCCGCCCTTCATCATAAAATGAGTGGCGAAGGTATGGCGTAATGCATGGGCTGCCTGACCATCTGGCAGATTAGGTTTTGCCGCCTTCATCATCTTGCGGAAACGGCTGTAACTCACTTTAAATAAGCGGCCTGTTTCACAGGTATTTACAATGTCGGCCACTTCCTGGGATATGGGAACAACGCGTTTTTCTCCATTTTTAGTATGGGAGAACATCACGTTATTGTGAATGATATTCTCAGCTTTAAGACCGTAAGCCTCACCCCATCGCGCACCCGTTGCCAGGCAAAGTACGGCTATCCGGTAATAATCCCCCTTTATCGAACTAAGAAAAATATCAATCTCGCTTTCCGTAAGGTACGACATTTCCGAACGAACTTCCCGCAGTGGGGCAAGTGTCGCGATCAGGTTTTCTCCGTGGAACTCATCAATTGCACCCATTGCCTTAAAGATACCGCTCAAAGCAAAAAGATCGTGATTGATGGTGGATGCTTTAATCCCATTTTCCAGACGTTCAGCCCTGTAATCGACTAAGCACCTTGAGTCTATTTGGTAGAGCATTGGGTCGTCCATATCGCGGCAAATTCCGTTCACTGTACTTAACCTACGCCGAGCGTATGGCAGGTTACGGCCTAATAGCATCCACCAGGTCTCAATGAATTCGCTCAAACGACGTTTATCAGCTGGCCGATTGAGATAATCATTGTTCTGGTATTTAGCGATGATGCTTCGCTCATAGGCATGAGCATCAGCCTTGCGGTCAAACTTTTTACGGATACGCTTTCCATTGCGTCCCCGCGGTCTTACATCTACTTCAAAGCGACCATCTTCGAGTTTCTTAATTGACATAAGATAACCCTCCGATGTACTGCTCAACTCTTACCCTCAGTTCTTCAGCCCAAAGGTAATAAATATCTAACCAGTTCTCATCCCTTAGCGGCTTGAGGTTGTTTCGTCTGGCATATAGTGCGCAAGCGCCGGAGCAATCTGCCCCTTCGCCGGATCCGTCCGATCATACATAAACCAGTCCTGGTATTTGTTAAATCTTGGATGACCAAAGAGCTTAACAGCCGATTCTAAGGTCATTTTAGATTTATCACTCTCATACCCATGATATGTGCCGTAGTTAATTCCTGTTAAATCAGTTAATTGCCTCTTTGTAATCCGCTCAGAGTCACGGATAAGAGCCAACTTCTCACCTTGCGTTCTTGACATAGTTCATAGTTCTCAACATAATTAAGCGTACTCAACTCAGGAAGTGGCAAAGCACATCCTGTACCCACTTAGCCCCTATGGGGGCCAATTGAGGGATTTTAGCATAATGAAAAACATCAGCGAAATTGACACACAGTACGCAAGACAATTCCCTGTTGATACGGGACGTGCGCTGCGAGTATGCCGTATGACAGAGAAACAAATTCATAAGTTGCGGGATATGTCGACAGACGAGTTAGCGAGCCAGATTTTTGTCTGTGCTGAGGAATTTGCGTACCTGACTGGTCGCACCCTCAAATCGGTGCAACACCTGATGGACAGAAATCAGATTCCCGTTCATCGCGAAGGGATGCCAGGTTCAAAACGACCTAAACGCTTCATCATGATGCAGGAATATTTAGACGCTTTGCGCCATTGCCGCGCCATCATCACCGCAGACGAGCGTTATCACATTGATCGCCTCATGCGCGACAAAGCGACTTACCGTCGTTCGACCGGTAAAGGTTCACGGCCAGCAAATGGACGGGCGTCTGTATGAGTCATTCAATCCGTGAAATCAGCCGCTATTCCTCAATTTATCGCGGCTTCTTAATTACCCGCCGCCCTAAAACGCTTATCAGCAAGATTGCTCGCTACGAAGTAAAATTCGACGAGCAATCTTTCGGGTTATTCGACGCGCAGGCCCAGGCGACTGCGTACATTGACGAACTTCACAGCCAGAAGGAGAAAGCGGCATGAAGACACCATTTTTGGCAGCGGGTAACAAAGTTCTGAGCATGTACGAACGTCGCCAGTTAGTTGCGACCGCAAAAGCACCGGCACACTCCGAAAGTGAAATCTATTGGGCCTGTGAAAAGTTGCGAGAGATTGCCGGGGCGGCTGCTTATGCAGGCAGTGCCGAGGCTATCAAATTAAGTACCGCCGCCGAACTGTGGAGTAAAACCCATAAAATCCCTGAACCGTTTACCGTTATTTTCGACGAGGCTTAATCATGGAACCGATCCAATGTCCGGCACTTGCCGGATTATTAACGAACGGCCAGATTGTCACACACCGTGCTCACCATCGCGGATGGATTGAAACCCCGGACGGTCGTTTCTTCCAGCCCAAAGCCACAGACGTGCAATTCGTTAACGGTCGCCGTCTTCCCTTCATGTCCCGCCCACGAAATAAACGTCGCTGGTTCGCCCGGTTGATGGGTATTTTCGCGTAGTTAATTCGCAGGGTGATTTATGCAGACTTCAAATAATCAGTATATTGCGCCGTTACCGTTTGAAGAATTCCAGATAACGGCTCGCAAGCTTTTTAAACGTCATGAAAATATTGCGTTGCGCCGGTTCAATATGGCCAGTGATGATTTCAAGTTCGTAGTGTTGACGCTATCGAACCGCCGCACACCCAAACTATTTACCCCGTCTGACATCGGAAAACCTTTCGAAGATTTCAGCGAGTACCAGCGGGAAAAGATAATCGACTCAATGAATAGCCTGTCCAAATGGGGGCACGCACTACCTAATTACATTTCGGCGTCTGACCGAATTCTAGATATTTAAACCAACCGAATTTTTTATATAGGCGCTCACACGTCGGGCTTTCTGCATCCACAAATCAGCGAATCTGAGGAAACACTATTAACAATAAAACTAACACCAGGGGCCGCATGGCCCCCACTCCACCTCCTTCATACCCCGGCAACGCTGACGCGTTCGCTGGGGTTTATCCGTGGAATGCCCCTTTAAAAGCGATCGGCGTCGACAAAACACCTGCGCCGGTTGTTGCCGCCTCGCCGGTGGAACAGCATCCCGCCGTTGTTGCTCACCTCAACCGCCTGGAAAAAAAGGGCGCTCATGAATCTGACGAGATCAGCACGGTATTGCGTGACCTGCTACAAGCCCGCGCAGCTGCCGAACGCAGCGCTTTTGAACGTGCCCAGGCGTCGTGGTCAGAAACCCCGGGAGGCATCGAAGCGCGGTTCCATGAACAGCCGTATTTTATCCGCGCGCCCTTTGAGAAAAAAATAAACTGGCTTCGCGATAATCGCGGGACTAAGCACACCAATGCGTTTTTGATGGGCACCATTAAGAGCGCATTGTTGCGCCTCGACGCTGTCCGTAAATATCACGGCGTCGGCACCGGCCACGACTCCGAATTCATCGCCTATTATCGCCCGTCATATTTCCATCTGGCTGAATTTACAAAATCCAGAGTCAAAACCCTGGCTAATGAAGTTGCGGGACGCCTGAATGAAATGTTCACGACGGCCGCAGATGAACGCGGCGGGAATGCCACCGGTCTGACTGACGCCGAATTGTTATTTATTTATCGTCATATGGCCGTTGAGGTTAACGCGCTTCGCGTTCGGCCACCATTTTGGAAGGTCATAAGCCCGTTATTCAATCCGTTAGTATTGCCGCCTGAACCGCTCGACCGTGCGGTTTTTGTATCAGCTATGGCCCGCATGATTAACCCGGACTGGTGGGAGCGCCAGTTGTGGCGGCTTCGCTGCGACTGGCGGGAAAACCAACTCCGCGCTATCGGCAACGTTCACAAACGAGCCACGCCCTACATCAGTCGCGATGCCCTGGCCGACTGGCTGGAACAACGCAGGAAAAATCGCGAATTCTTTAAATCTCACGAACTGGCAGACGATGAAGGGAACCGGGTTTCCCTGGAGTCTATGGTAGACGCCAGCATCAGTAACCCGGCGATCCGTCGTAACGAACTAATGGCCCGAATGAAAGGCATAGAGTTTGTGGCCCAGTCGCGCGGCGACGTTGGCGTTTTTTATACCATTACATGCCCGTCGAAATATCACGCCACGAATGCCAGCGGCCACGCTAACCCGAAGTGGAACCACAGTGATGTAAAGCAGGCGCAAAAATACCTTACCAGCCTCTGGTCGCGTATCGGTTCGAAGTTGGGCCGGGAAGGCCTGCGGGTCTATGGGTTTCGGGTTGCCGAGCCACACCACGACGAAACGCCGCACTGGCATCTGTTGCTGTTTATGCGCCCGGAGGAACGCAACGCGATCACGACTATCATGCGCGGCTATGCCATCAAAGAAGACCGTAGCGAACTGAGTAAACGCACCAGCGCCCGTTTTACGGCCAAACGCCTGGACCCGAAGAAGGGCAGCGCGACCGCGTACATAGCCAAATACATTTCGAAGAATATCGACGGTTACGCCCTGGACGGAGAAAAAGACCATGAAACCGGCAAACCGCTGAAAGAAACTGCCAGGCTGGCCATGGCCTGGGCATCCCGCCACCGTATCCGCCAGTACCAGGCCATCGGCACACCGCCGGTCACGGTCTGGCGGGAACTGCGCAAACTTAATAATGCGCTGGTCGGGCAGCTTATCAAGTCGCATACATTCAAGCGCGGTCAGCGCCTTTTATCGGATCCGGCGATGGATGCCGTCTTGGCGGCGGCTGATGCCGGTTGTTTTGCCACCTACATCATGAAACAGGGCGGCGTACTCATTCCCCGCGAAAGTTACGTTGTGCGCCTGGCTTACCACGACGCCGACAAGCCGAACGCTTACGGGGAAATCGTAGAAAAGATTTTCGGCATCTTCTCGCCGCGTCTGGGGGATGATTCCCGCGTTTGCACCCGTCTTAAAACATGGACAATTGTCGCCAAACTCAAGACGCCACAGACCGAAGACGCACGCGAAACCTCGGAGATTTTGACCTTACCGGACGGCCCCGCCGTCCCTTGGAGTTCTGTCAATAACTCTACGGACATCGAAAAAATAACCGATTTGATGCCGTTCGATGAGGCTATGACAGAAGAGTCTGAAGAAAAAATAACCGATTTTGAGGCAATGGACGACGCCACGCGGCGCAGGCTGTTGCGGAGACTACGAGCCCCCCCCGGCACGACCAAAAAATGGCTCCCCTTACATCCCAGGCAGTGATTTGGACGTAGCCTGGCGTGAAGCCGTGGAAAAAACCCGCAGGCGTGCTGCTGACAAACAAGCTAGGATTCAGGCAATGGCGCCAGCTATCGGTCGGATTTTAGCGGGAAGCGAACTGCAACAGCTTGCGATAACCCAAACACAGGCAATTTCCCTTCTACGGGGTGGAAGCATATTATTCGGAAACCGAATTTATTGGGCTAGTAAAACCGTAGATTTATTAACCAACTTCCAATCTCTCCGTGTCCAGCGGGTCGAAATCCTTTGGAAGAAGGTTCGTGCGGCTAGTTTTCTAGTTCCATAGAAACCTTACTAGTTCTATAGAAAATGATGCCTATTTTGTATATCGTAACTACCACTTATTCAAAATGGTTATGCCTATAAAAAAGTTTAAGGTAGAAAATGGACGAACATATTTCTGAATTTCTTTTCAATAATTACAGCAAAGATAATTACTCATGGAAACTATTGGCATGGTTAATTATTGATAAAAATAGCACTGCTAACAGGATTACCGGCCGCCTTAAGCATGCTATTGAAAATCAAAATGCCATAGCAAAACCCTCGTTTATACGTAGAATTGATAAATATCAAAAATTCTATGACTCACACCGCCCCCAGCCGCTAAACCCTACAAACTCACTTAAAAAAATAAACACGTTGCAGGTTTGCGATTTTCGCGGATTTGGTCGTCTAACCGAAGAGGATTTAGGAGTTAAAATTCAATTTAATAAATTGAATAATATCTTCTTCGCACCTAATGGTGGTGGAAAAAGTAGTTTATGTGAGGTGCTTGAATATCAAACAACTGGCGATATTAAAGAGGCGGGGAGAAGGAAAACTTCAATAAAAAACTACATAAGGAGAGATGGTAAACACTCTATCACCTTATTAGACCATACCAACCAAGCAATACAAGCAAATCCAGATTACAAATTTAACTTTATTGACCGCAATAGACTCCAAGAATTTTCATTATTAGGTTCTGATGATACAAAATTTGGTGAGCGTGATGTATTAGCTGCCCTTGTAGGGCTTGAAAATTTTGATGACTTTCTAGGAACACTTGTTGCACCTAAAAGTTTCAATGCTCTTAATTTTCTAAAGACTGTTCATGAGAATCAATTGGAGGTATTTGAATCCAAGCTTGAACAATTTAGAAAAAAATCATCAGAAAACAGTATCGAATTACAAAACATCAAGTTAGAAATTATAAAATCTTTAGGTTGTGACTATAAAAATCTTAGTGAACGATATTTTTCCAACGTGGTTAAAATAAAACTCCCACATGTCAAAAATTATCTATCAACAATGAATGAAAAAAAAGAGCAGTTAAGAAAAGGAATACCTTCAGTCGAAATAGATATAGGGAAATCTCGCCAAGTAATTTCTATACTTTGCAATCTTATAGAGAAAAAGAAAAGAATAGAAACAAAGCTTAAAGAAACCGTTTACGATGAAAACAATATTGCTTTATTTAACTTATCGAAAAAGGTTTTGGAAAACCAAGATTACAAAACATGTCCTCTTTGTCGAACTCCTCTGACTGAAGTACATAAAGATCCATTAGAAAACTCTATTGAGATATTGAACTCATTTATTTACATAACAAATTTACAGAAATATCTAACCAATACTAAAAGTAATATAGATAAAAAAATAGAAATTGTGTTAGTAAAATTAAGAGCGTTTCTCATATCACCTACAAATACAATTATTAATTGCGATTTCAATAGGCTTTCAGAAATTTCAAGTAATTTAAACAAAAGCAATGACAGCGCAATTATTGAGCAATTAACTTCATTAGATGAAATGTTATTTTCATGTGATATGTTGGACCAATACAACGAAAAATCCAAACAGCACAATGAAACAATTAAAAACATAGAAGCAGCACTACAAAAATTAAATATAAATATTGAGTCTACGAAAGGAGTAATATCATCAATTGAGAATAATTTTGCAATTTATCGCTTTAAAACTCATGATAAAAAGAAAAAAAAGGAGGCTTTTGATGGGTTACTAAACTCTATAAAAAAAGAAAAGGAGTTATATCTTAAAGAGGTTGAACACAATAATTTTTTAAGGGAGCTCCAACGCGAATATGAAGACTTTTACACCAAGGCCTATGCTTTCAAAAGGTCTAAAGAACTACAAATTATTGTTGGTATAAATAACTCCATTGTACATTACTACAACGAAATAAATAAACATGATGATGACAGCGAAAAACTTGACAGCATAGCATTTGTTTATGTTGATTCTTTGAAATCATATCGATTACAACTTGATATTAATGGCGTACAAACTGATGCTTTTGTCAGACTTTCCGAAGGACATCTAAAATCACTAGGGTTAGCTATACTATTAGCCTTGGCTAAAAAGAAACAATCTCAATTCATAGTTTTTGATGATGTGGTTAATGCCATCGATACCGAACACAGATCCAATATCATCAATACCTTTTTAACTGATCCTTATATTAAAAGAACTCAAAAAATAATAACAACCCATGATAAACTTTTTTGGGAACTATATAGTAATAGAGAAAAAAGCTTAGGGAATGGTGAATTTTCTAGCTTTATACTTGAGTGCTATCCACATGGTATTCATTATGAAGAACGTGATATTTCGTTTGAAGGAAAAATAGCAGAAAGTTTAGAACACTATGATATACGACAAGCTCTTATTTATTGCCGAATTTGGTTCGAGTCACTAGCAACCTTACATTGTGTTGAATCAGAACTAAGCCTTACAGCAAGCTTCACTAACAGAGACTATGTAAAGCCTAACTTAATCAAAGTCAGCTTAGAAAAAATGTACGCCGTACTTATTGAATCGTTAGGAGATAGATTAGAAAACATTAATCAAATTAAAAATAACTTCTTAAGTTGGGGGATGCAGAATCAAGAACACCATGCTTTCAGTGAAAACAATTATAATATAATCCACTCAAAAACCAGCCAAGAAATACAAGTGATATTTGATTCAATAAGAAAATTTAAAATCCAACTATCACCAGAAACTAGTATAGTAAGTCTTACGGATAAAATTTTATCTCTTGAAGATAAAATAAATAAAATTGAAATAAGAATCCAAAATGCTAACCCAGCAATCCCTGCTGATGTTGTACGTAAATGGAACAATGATAAATCTAAGTTTGTTAAAGAAAAAACAAAAGTAGTTGAGCTAAAAGTTTATTGTGAGAGCTGTCTTCCATAACTTCGAACGAGTAGAAATACAAGCCCCGTTAAATCGGGGCTTTCATCATACTACTGAGTATTGAGAAGATTTAAAGCAAATTGCCTTTCCTCGGGTTTAAGCTGATCAATCAGAAATTTAACCAGCTTGTTTCCCGTCAACCCACTGGGACTCAGTGAGTGCGAGAACGTCGCGTTAAAAACAAACGTATGGCCGCACTCAACTTCTGAACAGGCACAGTACAAATCCGCCAGCTTTTTATCTTTCCAGTCTGATTTACGAATGATTGCCGGTGATCCACACTCCGGGCAATTAATTTTGAATATACGCATGTTTACAACCCCGCACGCCAGTGCCAACAATTGGGCTGATTTTAGCTTATCTGCGCTCATTTTTCGCCCTTATCTGGCTTAATTACCGGGATTTCAACGTCAAAATTCAGGTGTAGATGTGGAGGGATTTCCGGGTCGGTGTTGATACCGTTCATAAATTTGCGTTGCAGCGGGATCACCTCGTCTTTCCGGTAAGTACTGCGGGCCGTTTCCGGGTTCCCCATGACCGCGCCGTTGGTCGGGATGATACCGGCCAGCCCGGAAGGGAACCGATGGGCGGTTAAAATATCCTGGGCGGTGATACCCTTAATGTTCGCAAATTCATCTTTCGCGGCAACCTCGCCGACCGGTATCAGCTTGACCCCTTCCGGGTCGCCCTTCGGTATATTGATAAACATGTTGCGGAAATTGCCCAACCCTTTGGACTGCTCAATTTTGGCTTTGATTTCCGCTTCCACTTCGCCGGTGATGTTCGGGTCATTGGCATACAGAATGAACCCCATATGAGCGCCGTTGTTGTAATACCGGCGCCGGAATATCGTCGCCTCGCTGTTTAGCAACACGGAATGGATGCCGCCGATATAATCCGGCAGTCCGTAAACCTGTTGACGCGGGTCATACATTTTGAAAAACACCACGTCGCACGCGTCATAAACCAGTGATGGCCCTTCCTGCAACACCACAAATTCGCCCGTTTTCCGGCAACGCAAATACAGAGACGGCAGCGGCAACAGGTCGATGACTTCGCCGAAAACGTTGCGAATTTTCAGGACGGCCACGTCGCCGAATAGCAGATAGTCGAACGCCATCTGCTCGATTTGATCCGCTGATAACCCCCCGCCCAGGTAGCCACCGGCCACCATATTGCGCCGCGCATACAGTACGCCGCCGTGCTGGCCGTTCAGATTCGGCAGCTGTGCCAGGGCCATGCGATCAATCGGGAGGCTCCAGTGGTCATAGCCGTTTTCATACCAAATATTCAGGTAATCCGTGCCGGTCGTCAGTATCGGTTCAGGTTCCCCGAAGGTGATAACGCTGCCCTTTCCGGCTGCTGGCGTGAACGTTTTAGGTTTCGCAGCGGCTGCGACACGTTGTTTTTTCTGCTTACGCTGTTTTGTTGTCATGCTGCTTGTCCAAAGGCCCAGGTAGACGGGCAGTCAAATTCATAGTCGATAGGTTCATTAATCACGGCGTGGGAAATGGCAAAGAAAACGTCCGCGTGGCCGGTGGCGTCCGACCGTTCGGCGACGAACGTCAGCGCGTTGCCGCTGGCCGTTGTAGTCCGGCGTATTGCCATAAAGCTGGCCGGTATTTCTGCCCGTTCTTTGTTGGTTTCGTCCTGGGCATCCTTCGCCCATTCGATGCGCTTACGTTCCACCACATCAATCATCTTCATCACCAGGCGGTTTTTACTCTCGACGCTGTACAAAATCGCGGTCGCTTCGCGGGGTGCGAACTTGGTCACCAGGTCAAAAACCCCCTTTCCGATGCCGGTCGTGTCGATACCGATATAGGTAATATTGAACCGGCGCATCAGCCCTTTTATCTGCTCTGCTTGCCAGCTAAAATTAAGCCCCTGCCACTGGTAGATAGCGAGAACGCGGAAGCGCTCGCCATCGAAAATCGGCGGGGCCACTATCACAAAGGTGGAATTATCCCCCGACCGGGACGGGTCAAAACCGGCCCACACTTCCCGGTTACCAAATGGCCGGGCGGCGGTCGGGTCGTAATCGCCCCAGGTGCCCGCGTCTACTTCGCAGGCCACCAGAGACGCCAGTTTGAAAACGGCGTCTTTGCTGTCAACGAACTGGCACATGTAAAGCATGGCGAAGGCGGTCGGATTGTATTTGTTGCGAAGGCGCTCAATATCGACCAGCGCGGCGAGTCCGCTTTCGATGGCATCTTCCATCGTGATGATGTACCGCCAGATTTCATCAGGGCAGCGGATACCTGCTTCACGCATGGCCTTCTCTTTGGGGAAGACCTTACCTTTACGTGTCGGGTCGTCCTCGCTCCACGCTTCCCCCGTCCACACTGTATACGCCTGGTGGGTCTTCGCGCTGGGTGTGGAAAAATAGGTCGTGCGGAATTTGTTGTGCGTCGCCATTGCTGACGCCACTTCATGCAGGCGAGTGAATTTTGGGATCCAAAACACTTCATCGCCATACAGGTGACCATTAAAGCCCTGGGCGGTGCTGGCATTGGTGGACAAAAAACGCAGCACGGCGCCGTTGCTGAGTCGGATGTTTTTCCCGGTCAGCGTGATGCCGAAATGTTGCTGTGCAATCTGGACGATGTATTCCCGAAAGATTTCCGACTGGGCGCGGGAGGCGGAGAAAAAGACCTGATTGTCGCCGCTGACGACGGCATCTTCGAAGGCTTCCCATGCAAAATAGTAGGTCATGCCAACCTGTCGGCTTTTGAGGATAAACCGCCAGTCTTCATCCTTATGGTCGCGACAATGCAGCTGATAATCGAACAGGTGTTCGCGTGCCCACTCGTCGAGCATTTCCGCCGTGATGCCGGATACGTCGTTTTTCTTATATTTTCGTTTTCGCCCTTCTCCAGGTTCGGCGCCGTCGAAGCCGTCACCGTCATAGGTCACCACGCTTTTAGCCTTAATCTCGGCCATCTTTTCAGCGTGTTTATTATGCTGGGCCATCAGCTTGACGTGCTGGGCGACCAGGTCGCGGAGTTCTTCCAGTTCCAGGGACGTTTTTTTCTCGCGGCGCGTCAACTGGTCGATGCGCCTTGCGATCACATGTTCGACCGAGTCCACCGGCAACAGTGATGCCCACTGGCCGACGTCCGCCCAATGGTAAACCGTGCGCGGCGGGAGGTTTAATTCCTGCGCGATATCTTTCGGCTGCCAGCGTTTAATATATAAGGCGCGGGCCGCTTCTTTTATTTCATCAGAGTATTTAGCCATGCGGCCATTATGACGGGAGATAACAAAGCCATTTATCATTAAATATCGGCAATAGTAGGCTAACGCCTTATATCCGAACGCACCCGAAATAAAGCGGGTGCGCGTTATTCTTCAATTCGTAATACTGCCCTTCACAGAATACCGTCTGATAAACTCATTACATTATTAAGGTCAGTTATGCCGCAACCTAATTACCGCACTGATTGGTTATGTATCGCCACGTCGGGGCAGGCTGTTGACGGTCGCACCATTGAGGCGCAATGGTTAATTGATGCGGCAGAAACTTACAGCCGCGATACCTACACCGCGCTGATTTGGCCTCACCATCCGCAGTATGAATATGCAGAGCGGGAATTCACCTGCAACTTGGGTGAAGTCGATGCGTTAAAAACCGAAGCCGTGGACGGCGTTGTAAAACTTTATGCCCAGCTTATTCCAAATCGTTTTCTTATTTACGCCAATGAAGACGGGCAAAAGTTATTTACCTCTGCTGAATTCATGGGCGACTTTGCCGGAAGCGGTCGCGAATATTTAATGGGTTTAGCCGTGACAGATATTCCGGCAAGCCTTGGCACTGAGAAACTCAAATTTAAATTAGCAGGTGAAGAAAAGGACGCTGAACACGGCAGCCTGGAAACGTTCAGCCTGGGGAAATTAAAGACTCAAAAGAAAGAATCCTCTTTTTGGGGGAAATTATTTTCCACCCGTAAAGAGTTTACGCCAACGCCAGAACCCAACACCGACACCAACAAGCCCAACGAGGGCGAGGAACAAAAGATGGATGAATTAAAAGCCCTCTTGCAGCAAATGATGCAAATGCTCACCGACATGAGCGACGCCAGCACTGGCGACGACCCGGACGTTGATAACACTGACCAGGCAGCCGACGCGGTCGCGGATATCGCAACGGATATCGCCGAAGCCGCCGACCAGGTCGCCGAAATTGCCGCCGACGTTGCCGATAACCCAGACGACGAAGTGAAAGCGGCAGAATTTACCGTCGCAAAAGCCAACCTGGTGAAAGCCATGAAGGCGTTTAACGTCGGTTCGAAACCGGCGCGAACGTCACGCCGTGAGCGCCGCCAGTTCAGTGCCCGCCGCTCTGGTAAGCAAAACAAAAATGACGCGATCACCCAACTGACAACGCAGCTGTCAGAGGTCATGACCAAGTTGTCAGTCCAGGAAAATGGCGGCACGCAGCGCCCAAACCGCGCCCCTGCCGGTAGCGATAAGCCGCGCGATTTAGTGTAAGGCGCCCGTTTATTGCGTTAACGCGTCATTTTTTAAGGAAAACACCATGCAACAAAACCAGCAACTATCACCCCAGGCCGAAGGACTGCTCCATAAGTTCACAACGGCCCTGGCTAAATCTTACGGCGTGCGTGACACCGCGAAGTTTTTCGCGATCACCCCGCCAAAAGAAACCATCCTGCGCAACGCGCTGCTCGAAGCGTCCGACTTCCTGCGCCTGATTAACGTCACCGACGTGAACCAGACCACCGGCCAGGTCGTCAGCACCGGCAAACCGGGGATTTATACCGGACGTAAAAAAGGGGGCCGATTCTCTCGCCCGTTGGGCGTGGAAGGCAACGAGTACAAGCTGTACGAAACGGATTCCGGTTCGTACCTGGACTACAACACCCTGACCAACTGGGCAAACTCCGGCAGCGAAGACGAGTTCTTCCAGCGTATCCAGGCGTTCAGTAATGAATCCTTTGCGCTCGACATGCTGCGCGTTGCCTGCAACGGTACCAGCGTTGCAGAAACTACCGACCCGGAGGCCAATCCGAACGGGGAAGACGTCAACATCGGCTGGCACAAAATCGTCAAAGACCGTTCACCGGCCCAGATTATTACCGACGCGGTCACGCTCGGCGGCAGCGGTGCGGATTTCGTGTCACTGGATGCGGCGGTCACTGACCTGCTTCATGCCTGCATTTTGGAACAGTACCGCAATGATCCACGCCTGTGCGTACTGATTTCCGGTGACCTTATCGGTAAAGACGCCACCACCATGATGAACATGGTTGACCGCCCGACAGAGAAAGTCGCCGCGCAGCTGATGAACCGCCAGATTGCTGGCCTAGACGTCTACCGCCCGCCATTTATGCCGGAAGGCCGTTTGATCATCACCACGCTGGAAAACCTGCACATTTACACGCAGGCCGGTACCCGCAAGCGTAAAGCCGACTGGAGCGATGACCGCAAACAGTTCGAAAACAGTTATCTGCGCATGGAAGGCTACGCCGTAGAGCACGATGAACTGTATGCGGCCTACGACAAAATCGACCTGGCGGAAGCGGTCACACCGCCAGCAAACGGCGGAGGCGAGTAGCGCTATGGCCATGTCCCCTTGTCAACGTCACCGCGCACGCGTGAAGGCTACTCAGGCGCTGGATAACCGCGAAGCCCTCACGGCCTCGCCGGTCAGTTTCCACCTGCAAAAACTGGAACTGGAAAGCGATGTCGCGCAGCTGCGCAGCCTGCCACGCACGGAAGACCGCATCGAAATGAAGCGGGACGAACTGCTGCCGCGCTGGTTGCCGACCGTGGAAGCCTACCTCGCCGGTGATAAGCGTTATGCAAATCCGGCGCTGGTGTACTGCGTGATCTGGTTGCTTGACACAGGGGAAATGGAAAAGGCGCTCGACTGGGCAGATACGGCAATCGCCGAAGGCCAGGTCATGCCGGAGAACTTCAAATCCACTTTACCGGCGTTCGTGGCCGATACCGTCATGGAATGGGCCATCAATGAGGCCGCCGCAGGCCACAGCATTGAGCCGTACTTTAGCCGGACGTTTAACAACATCCGCGATAAATGGCGTTTGCATGAAGACATCAACGCCAAATGGTTCAAGTTTGCCGGTCTGTACATGCTGCGCGACGAGAACGGCGCACCGCGTGCCACCGCAGTGGAAGATGTCGACACGCTGGAACAGGCCGACGCGTTGCTTGCCCAGGCGGAGAAGTTCAACCGTAACGCCGGTGTAAAAACCATGCGCGTAAAAATCCAGGCCCGTATTAACAGCCTGATCGCGCAGTAAAGACTACCGCAAGCCGGGGCGGGCGCGGTGGAGGCATAAAGCCCGTAAGGCTTTTTGGCCGTGGAAACCGTTAGCCCGCTTCTCTTTTTAACAAGGTGTATCCGATGAATAGCCCAAGTTTCAGTATCAGCGGCAGGCCGGTGGGATATCAGGACGACGCCATCACCAACGGCGTGGCGTTCTGGCCGGATTTGAATCTCGCCGAGTTTCAAAAGTCGCGCACCATCCCCGCCGACCTGCCGCCCGAAATTGCAGGCGTCGCCGTACTGGCGGCCATTGCCGAGGTCAACAGCACGTTAGGCGACGTGGTCACGTACTGGACGGGCAAAGGAAATGCCCAGGCCAAAGACGTGCCCGGCGCAAAGATGGGCGACGAAAATCAGCTGACGGCCCAGTACAAAAAGGCCGTCTATGCCAGGGCAAAGGCCGATTTACTGGGTGAATTTGCCGCCATCGGGCGCCGGGAATCACACCCCGGACAAGAGAGCACAGACACCCGCGCCAACCTGTTGGCCGAAGCGGCTTATGTCATGCGCAACATGTTGCAACTGCCGCGCGTCGGGGTGCATCTGATATGAGCCAGTTAGAAGAACTGACGGACTTCATTACGGCCAATATGCCGCCCGATGCTATGCAGATGTTTCAGAGTTCGATGGATGATTGCGAAATTGTCCGCAGTGCCAAAGCGCTGGGACTGGGTCAGCGTCGCGTCGGCGTGTTGCGCTACAACGCCCGGTTGTCCTGGGATAACTACCCGTACCGGCGTTATTCCCCCGGCGTGGTGTACGCCCTGGTGTTGGCCTGGATTGCAGAGTCCGCCAACGAACTGCACGACGAGCTAAAACTCGCCGACCCCACGGTCGACCCGGAATTTGATGATGAGGGTGCGTGCATTTTGGAAATCGTCGTCGCCCTGGCTGACCCGATCATCATCGCCCCGACAGACAAGGGCGTGATCCCTTTCAAAGGGCAGCGCTGGGACGTTGTAAACCCCGAAATCTGGACAGCAACCGACGCTGAGTTTGTGACCCACCGAGAGAATGAATTGTGATCCGGGGGGAACTGAATCAACGCCAGCTGAAACAGCTGCGTGCGGCGCTGGCCGCCGCAGACCTGCCGCCGAAGAAACGCCAGCGCCTGCTATGGCGAATCGCAAAACTTGGCATCATCGTGGCGGCCAAACGCAACCAGCGGAACCAGGCAGACCCGGACGGGACGCCGTGGTCACCGCGAAAGCGCGGCAAAGGCAAGATGCTGCGCGGCCTGCCCAAACTCCTGGCCGTGCGGGAAATGCCGGAAATCCAGGGCGTGCGGATTTACCTCAAAGGCGGGAATTACCGCAACGGGGCGAAGCCAATTGCGGCGGGCCTGGTCGGCGCCGTGCAACAGGACGGCGCCCGCATTCAGATGAATGCCAGCAACGCCCCGCGAAAGCCGCAGGCCAACCGGCCCGCACTCCCGCGACAGGCTAAGAAGCTGCGTGCGTTGGGGTTCAAAACTCGCCTGGGCAAACGCTGGGTCAAGCCGTCGAGTAAGCACATCGTGGCGACCATGAGCATGGCTCAGGCGGGATTACTGATTAAAAAGCTACGGGGCACATCGTCAAAACGCACCTGGACAATCGACATACCGGGCCGCGTATTTTTAGGCGTGAGCAACGACGAATTTAACAAAATACTTGCGCGGCAATTGCAGGCGATAGGCTTCGGCTGGGACGTCAACGCGCAGGATATCAGGGGGTAGCCATGAACTGGCCCAACGTAAATGTCAGTCAGATTAACCGCTATAACGGCACAACAACCGACGTTGAACGCGTCGTCCTGTTTGTCGGGTATGGCAAAACCAACCTCGGGAAAACCCAGGCGTTAAACACCGGAAGCGACCTGGACACAGCGCTGGGTGCAGCCGATAGCCTTCTGAAATCGCTGGTATCCGCAGCGGCCAATAATGCGGGGCAAAACTGGTTCGCCTACGTGCATGTTATGACTGAACCCGACACGGAAGCGGAGGGATATAAGCCAGATGTTGACTGGATGGCCGCCGTCATGGCGGGCCAGAACGCCGCATCGGTGGAAGGCGTTGTCCTGGCCTTTGATACGACGGCAGCGGCCACCATCAACCGGGCCACGGAGATGCGTAACACGCTAAAAGCCAAATTTGGCCGGTTCGTGTGGTTCCTGCTGGCCGTCAGCGGCCCTGATGCAGATGAATCCTGGACAGATTATTTAACCCGCATGACCGTGCTGCAACAGGGCATTGCGTCCCCTGGCGTCCAGCTTGTACCACGCCTGTGGGGTAATGAACCCGGCGTTCTGGCCGGTCGCCTGTGTAACCGCTCAGTGACCGTTGCCGACAGCCCGGCCCGCGTAGCAACGGGAGCAGTAACGGCACTCGGCAGCGACAGCCTGCCCAAAGACGGCGACGGTGTGGAACTGGACTTAGCCACGTTGCAGGCGCTGAACACCAACCGTTTCAGCGTTCCGATGTGGTACCACGATTTTGACGGCATCTATTGGGCTGACGGTTGCACGCTCGACGTCGAAGGCGGCGACTACCAGACCATTGAAAACGTGCGCATCGTCGATAAAGCCTCCCGCCGTGTGCGTTTGCGTGCCATCCCGAAAATCGCCGACCGTTCGCTAAATAGCACGCCGGGCAGTATTGCGGCCCACGTGACGTATTTCGGCAAGCCCCTGCGCGAAATGGCGATCACTTCCCAAATCAACGGGATTGAATTCCCTGGGGAAGTGAAACCGCCGCAGGACGGGGACATCAGCATTACCTGGGCGAGTAGCGTCAAGGTGCAAATTTTTATCGTGGTGCGACCTTACGAAAGCGCGAAAGAAATCGCGGTCAGTATCGAACTCGACACCTCACAGGAGAGCTAACCCATGACAGAACGCATTAGCGGCGGGTCGTTCGATGTGAACTATGACAGCGTCATGATCCACGTCGAAAACGCCACGGTGACCATCACCGACAACAGCGCCGCCGTACAGACGCGCGGCGTGCCCAACGGCCATGTCAAAGGGTCAGTCTCGGCGGATGTGGAAATCGAAGTCGATTCCCTGAATTTCAAAAAATTTACCGCCGTGGCCCGCGCTGCCGGTTCCTGGCGGGCAATCGCGGCGAAAGACTTTTTGTTTTATGCCAACGCGGGCGACGAAGAAGAAAAAATCGAGGTGTTCGGCTGCGTGCCGACGCTGTCCGACCTGGTGAACATAGCACCTTCTGAGGCCAGTAAGACCACGAAAAAAATCAAATTCATGGTTACCAGCCCGGACTTTGTAGCGATTGACGGCGTGCCGTACCTGTCAGCCCGCGACACACGCGACCTGAAAGGATAAGGCCATGCCAAACGGTGAAACCTCACTTCTGACCAAGCTGTTACTGATTGGCGCGGTCATCGGGCTGGGGCAACTGATGGTCAGCAACGAGCGCATTACGGTGCGCACCTTGCTGGGCCGGATAATTTTAGGGTCGGCGGTCGCGCCGATTGCCGGTATCGCCCTGCTGCAATTCGAAAACATGCCGGAACTGGCGGTGATTGGTATCGCATGCGGCCTGGGCATTTTGGGCAGCGCGATCATCGAAGAATATTTTAAACGCTGGCTTGATTACCGGCTGGCAAAAAAGAGGGAAAACAACCCATGACACTGAGCCAAAAACAGCAGCTGTTCACCCGCATGACCGGCCAGCTGATTGCCTGGGCCGATGCGAACGGCTACGCCCTGACTTACGGCGAAGCCTTCCGCACGCCGGAACAGGCAAAACTCAACGCTAAAAGCGGCGCCGGTATCGCCAACAGCCTGCACACCCAACGCCTGGCCGTGGATTTCAATCTGTTTATAGACGGCCAGTATCAGACCCGAAGCGAAGCCTATTTACCGCTCGGCGAATATTGGGAAAGCCTGGGCGGGAGTTGGGGCGGTCGCTTCAAGTCCAACCCGGACGGCAACCATTTCAGCCTTGAACATAACGGCGTTCGCTGATGCGTACCGCGTGGGGTTACTTGCTGATTTTGGCCGCCGTGTTTTGTTTCGGCTGGTCGGCTCACGGCTGGCACAACGCAAAAACCGAACTGGCCGCTAACCAGTCAGCGGAGCAAACCCGCCAGGTAGTCACGGAAGTGACGCGGAAATCTGGCGAAGTATTAGAAGCCAAACTCGCGGAGTTAAAAGCCAATGAAATTCATACCGAGCGGGAAATCCGCACGGAGATTATTAAGCCGGTGTTTAGCAACGTCTGCGCTACTGACGAGTCTGTTCGGGTGTTCAACCAAAGCGTTGACCAGGGCGAGCGAACCTTATCAGGAAAACCAGCTGACATTGTGCCCGGTCGACCTGCCGCGACTGGCGGGCAAAACCGGCACTGATTTTCATGCGGCGCTGATCCGGTATTTTCAGCTGTATACCGACTGCGCCGTAAGACATAACGCCCTGGTGGGCATCATCCGACAACGTAAGGATTTAGACCAATGAGCAACCCAAAAAATAAAACCATTTCCATGACCGTGGCCGGTGTCGCGCTGACCTTCGAGCCGAACAAAACCGCCTTTAATGGCCTGATGAACGAAGTCACCGCGACCAACAAAATGGCGCCAATGGTCACCTATCTGGGCCGCATTGTGTCGCCTGACGATAAGGCCGCGCTCACGCAGCTGCTTGACGAGTATCCGGGTGTCGAACTGCAAATCGCTGAGAAGGTGAACTCGATTTACTCGCCGGTTGTTGAGATTGAAATAAAAAACTGACGGCGCGGGTAGCGGCCATCCGGGCCAATGCGCTGGAACAGTACTTGACGCTGCGTCGCTACTACCTGCCCCACGAAGAAGACACCGAAGAAAGTCTCGCCCGCGCGTTGTGGCTTGATGAATATTTCGCGAAGACCAAAGCCTATAAAACGGCGGAGGGGATAGCGATAGCCCTGAACGGAACCTGACATGAGCCACTTAGATTTTACCCTGAGCCTAATCGACAAGCTGACGCGACCGCTAAAAACGGCCCAGTCGTCGCTGTCTGGTTTCGCCGAAAAATCGCAGGCGTCTTTCGGGAAAATCGGTATCGGGGCCGCTGCAATGTGGGGAGTTGCTCAGTCTATCAAGGGAGTTTTAGGCCCTGCATATGAGATGAATGCAGCCCTTGCCGAAGTCGGTTCGAAAGGCGTTACACAGGCGGCATTAGATAAGCTGTCAAACGAAGCCATTAAATTTGGTAATCGTTTCGGCAAAAGTGCGGTCGACGTGGTCAGTTCAAGTTACGCCATTAAAGGCGCAATGGCCGGGCTTGCTGACCAGGACTTACCCCGTGTGACTATTGCAGCCAACATGCTGGCCGCAGGCGTCAAAGCCAGTGGGGAGGAAGCCGGGGAATACATCGGCGCGATGGCTTCACGGTTTAACAGTGAACTGTCCAGCCTGGGCCACGTCCGGTTCGCGGAAGAACTGGCGGGCAAGACTGCCTATATGGTGCAAAATTTCGGCGTCAAAATGCAGACCATGCAGGAACTGATAGAGGGCACCAAAAACGCCGGGGCCGACTTTGGCGTCAGCATGGACGAACAGTTCGCCGTGCTGGGCAGCTTGTCGCGCACGCTGGGCACCGAATCCAGCGGCATTTACGAACAGTTTCTGCGCAGTGCGCCCGCCGCAGCCCAAAAGCTGGGCATGAGCTTTGTCGACGCCACCGGCAAAATGCTGCCAATGGGCGACATTTTGCAAAAGCTGCAAGACAAATACGGCCAGAGCATCGAAGGTAACGTCAAGGCACAGCAGGATTTAGACGCCGCGTTCGGCGGCGGCGCCGACGTCATTAAAAAACTGTACGGCCAGCAGAATATTTTAAATCGCAGCATCAGCGAACTGGGCCGCAACGATGGCATGAAGCGAGCCAGGGAAATGGCCGAGAAAATGGTTAACCCGTGGGAACGGCTAACACAAATATGGAAAAACATGCGCATCGCTATCGGTAACACACTGATGCCGGTGTTGAATCCGTTGATTAACCGGGTGGCCAATATCGGGGCGAAATTCGCCCGCTGGCTGGACATGTTCCCCAACATTGCCCGCTGGCTGGGTTACATCACTTTGGCCGTGTTGTCCTTCGGCCTGGTCGGCGCCGGGGCCAATATCGTGATGGGGGTGTTTGGTTTCACCATGATGGGTCTTTCTGGCATCGCCAAAGTACTGGTCACCGCCTGGAAGATGCTCACGTTTACGCTGAATTTGCTGCGCCCGCCCCTGCTTATGACCCGCATCGGCCTGGCCGGTCTTTGGATCCAGTCCAAATTACTGGCCGTCTGGACGGGCGTCTGCCGCGTTGCCTTGATTGCCTGGAATGGCGTCCTGAAAGCGGGCGCCATTGCCATGCGCATTTATGGCGTCGCGACCATGTTCGCAGGTGTTGCCATGCAGATTCTGACCAGTCCGATCACCTTAATTATTGCCGCGCTGGCGGCGCTGGCCGTGGGTATATGGTATGTGGTGACCCACTGGGATGAACTCAAAACCGCCATCATGGAAACCGCCGCGTTTGCCTGGGTGATGGATATGGCCGACCAGGTCGGGCAAGTCTTTTCCGACGTGTGGGCGTCCATTTCAGCGGGCTGGGATGCCGTGGTGCAGTTCTTTTCCGGTCTTTCACCGGTGGCCGCGTTCGAAGGGTTTTCCGCTGCTATCGGCGGCGTGTTCAGCAAGCTGTTTGACGTGCTGAAAAATTCCTTTGCGTCGACCTATAACTGGATAGTTGAAAAGCTAAACAAAATTCCCGGCGTCGATATTGACCTGAAAACCACGGCGGCGACCGGCCTCGGCAGCACGACGGCCCCGGAGCTGAGCAGCGCCTCACTGCTTACCGGCAACAGCACCGGTTCGGCGATACCCCGCGACGGGCTAATGAGCCAGGTTAGATCCGACAGCAAAACCGTGGTCGACAGCCGCAAAACGTGGGGAGACACCTACATTAACGCACCGAACGGCATCACCCCCGGCCAGCTGGCCGAATGGCAAGAGATGAACGCAGGATGAGCGACACACCGATTTACATTGATTTGCTGATAACTGACGGGGATTTCACCCTCGACAGCGGCAACGAACCGCAGTTGTGTAACGACCGGGTCAGCATCGGCCAGGACATTATTCACAGCATTCTGGAAAGCGGTATCACAGCGCAGCTGATTGGCGAACGCAGCCCAACAATGCGCGGCGATGTGCTTACCCAACTGACACTACTGGTGGAAAGTGACACCCGTTTGATTCCGGGCACTATTGTGATCACCGAAGAAAGCCTGTCACGCCTTTACGTGACTGCTGAAACCTATGATTTTGGCGACGTCGGCCAGGGGGTGAATTATGTCTGAGAAACCTACCGTTGATTTTGAGCAGGTGTTACGTGATAGCGGGATGCCGACCACGGAAGACGAAATCGGGGCGGCGTTTAAAACCCTGGTCGCCGATGAAAATTACGTGACTAATACGTCTCGCATGTCGCCATTTTGGCGGCTGATTAACAAGATTGTCAGCACGCCGGTGCTGTGGCTGAAAGACGCCCTGGTCAACGTCGTGTTAACCAATATGTTTGTTGCAACCGCGACCGGCCAAATGCTGCGCCTGTTAGCCTGGGCGGTGAATATCGAAGTCAAACCGGCCAGTTCGGCGGCGGGCACCCTGCGCTTTTACAAGACCACACCGGCAAACGCCGTGACCATTCCAGCCGGGACGATTGTCCAGACTGAGCGCATTAACGGCGTGGTGTATGCGCTGGCCGTCAGCCAGGACATGACGTTACCCGAAGGTGACGAAAGTGGGTTAGTCGCCGTGACCGCCACCGGTACCGGCAGCGGGTACAACCTCGCACCCGGATATTACCGCATTTTGCCGGTGGCCGTGGCCGGGATTGCCAGCGTGGTTAATGAAGACGATTGGCTCACCACGCCGGGCGCCGATGAAGAATCCGACGACGAGCTGCGCGATCGTACCCGCAACCAGTTCAATTTAGTGGGTAATTACCACACCGACGCCATCTACCGCAGCATGATAGCCGGTGTGGTGGGCCTGAGTGTCGACCGCATTTTTTTCCTGCACGACGCCCCGCGCGGCCCCGGTACCGCAAACGCCTATTTGCTGCTCGACAGCGGCGAGACGTCACAGCCTTTTATCGACGCGGTCAACGACTACGTTAACACCCAGGGCCACCACGGCCACGGTGATGATTTGCAGTGCTTCGCCATGCCGGAAACCTCGCACACGCTGGCCGTCACGGTGTTTGTCCTGAGCAAAGAGAACATGACGGCGGAAGAACTGGCCGACCTGCAATCGGGCGTCACCAATCTGATCCGCTGCGCGTTTCGGGAAAATGCCAATTACGACGTCAAAAAGACCTGGCCTTATGCGCGATTCTCCTTCTCCAACCTGGGCCGGGAACTGCACAAGACGTTTACCGTTATCGACTCGCTGAGTTTTTCACTGACCGACATCATCAGCGATTTATCCGTCCCGCGCCTGGCCTCGCTGACCGTGGAGATTAGCAATGACTGATTTTTCGACCCGGCTCAAAAGCCTGAAACTGCCGTCCTGGATGGATAGCGGCGAACCGGCCAAATTGTTGCGGGCCAGCGTGTGTTTCTGGTCGAAGGTTTACGACTGGATCACCTGGCCGCTGCGTCAGTTTGACCCGCTGACCTGCGCCGAGCCGTTGTTAAACCTGATTGCGTGGGAGCGCGACATCACCCGCTTTGACGGTGAGCCGCTGGAACTGTACCGCAAGCGGGTGAACTACGCCTTTATCAACGCCCAGCAGGCGGGCGAGGTGGCAGGATTTATTGCCATTTTCAGCCGACTGGGTATTGGTTATGTCGAATTGCTGGAACGCCAGGACGGGCTGGACTGGGACGTCATTGTCGTACGGGTGACCGACAGCCAGGTCGCTGACAACAGCGATTTGTTGCTTGAAATCATCCGCAAATATGGCCGCACCTGCCGCCGCTACCAGTTCGAAGTGATCACCGCCCTGCCGCTGCATATCAACATAGGCTGGTATCAGGGTGAATATATTTGCTACCCGGCCAGCCTGGGCAATATCGCAACAGAATCAAGCGCGACCTATAGCGCAAATTTGTAGGGGAGAAACATGTCACAAACCGTTATTACACAAGCTTTTGTCGAATGGAAAGCCCAACAGGCCGCAGACAACCAGCCGGTCACCCTGGACGAATTCATTTTCGCTTATGTGCCTGACCTCGATGTCAGCAAACCCATCAGCAACACGGAAGGCGTGCCCGCTGCCGATAAAATTGTTTACCGCCAGACGGTAAGCAAAACCGGCGTCGTGAACGCTAATTCCGTGGTGTATTCCGTTACGATGGGCGCCGAGGTTGGAGATTTTGATTTCAACTGGATAGGACTTACCAACAAGGCCAGCGGCACGCTTGCCATGATTATCCATGCGCCGACACAGCGTAAAGTGAAGAACGCCAGCGGCCAACAGGGCAACGTCCTGGTGCGCTCAATGCTGATGGAATACAGCGGCGCTCAGGCATCGACCGCCATCACGACACCCGTGGAAACCTGGCAGATTGACTTTACCGCCCGCCTGGCGGGTATGGATGAAGCCGTCCGACTGGCCGCGCTGGACATTTACGGCGCCGGGGCGTTCTTCGATACGGGCTTATTGGTGGCAAAGACCGGGACGCAATATTTTGTGACCAAAGGTCTGGGCTACGTGGGCGGCCTGCGTGCCGCTCTGGCCGCTAATCAAAACGTCTCCGTATCAGCCAAACCGACAAAAGTCTGGGCAGATGTGTGTTACCAGGGCACGTTGACCAGCGCCTACAAAACGGCGATTACTTTCACGGTCGCGGATACGCTGGAAGACCACATCACTGACGGCGTCGCGCATTATGTGTTTGCTCTGGCAAGTATTGACGCGGCGGGGGCCATTACGGATTTACGGCCAAAAGGCTCTTTGGCTGATCAAACCTTTTTACGTAAAGACAAAAACCTCACCGATATTGCAAACCCAGCAACAGCACTCAAAACGTTAGGCGGCGTCCCAACGGGCCGGACAGTCAACAAAAAGCCATTGTCTGAGGATATTAATCTCGCCCCGGATGATGTCGGGGCGCTGCCTTCCGGGGGCACTGCCGTTGCTGCCAAAAAGCTGGAAACGGCGCGAAAAATTGCTGGTGTAGAGTTCGACGGCACGAAAGATATCTCAATGACGGGTGCCAATATCGGGCTTGATAAAGTCGGCAATTATGCCGCCGTCCAGGCCAATGGCGGGCTTCACCACGAGAGTACGCATCGTATTTATTTGGATTGGGCAATCGACGGAAAGTTATACGCGACCGTTGACAACACCGACCAGGGCGCCTTTTTTACGACAAAAAACCCGCCTAATTACGGCCAGGTAGGAGCCTATCCCCAGTCAGGGGGAAACGTCGGCGGCTATGTAAATGCAACGTATTTGAGCGCTACCCAACCCCCTGCCCCAGGAAAAGAAGTTCAGGGAACTTTCATCGGCTGGAATGAAACGGGCGGACGAGGTGAATCTGATTTTGTGAATAACCGTGGCGGGGGCGTAGGCGGATTTCATTTTCGAACGGTTAACTCAAATAACAGTGTACAAAGCGGATACGTCAACTTTACAGGGACTGGCGATATATCAGCCCAAGGGAATATTAACACTGACTCCGGTGGGGTATTCGAGAAAGGTCAGCGCGTTTATAGCCCTAATAATCCCCAGCCTAACATTGTCCAGGATATGCGTTTCGGGACGTCGGCAGAATTCCAGGAGCGATCGAACAATGAGCATATTAACGGCGGGGTAATGACCTCCTTCAAAGACTCAGGAAGTTCAAATTATTGGATACGCGTCCGTCAGCTACAAAAATTAATTAATAACACTTGGTATACGGTGAGTTACACATGAAAGCTAAAATTTACGGCCCTTTTTCGCCACGCGAAAACCTGACGCAAATTGAAACAGAATTAGCCACGACGCGCAGCGTTAAATTTATCAGCGACCCCAAAGGAAACGACTGGTACGCGCTGGTTAAAAAAATCCCAGCTGATACGTTAAAAATCATTTTCGATGATACCGGCATAATCCGCATGGCAAGTTACGACGCTTCCACCCTTTGGCCGAACGGGCAAAGCGTGGCGGAAGTTGACGCCATCCCCGAAGAGTTCAACACCGATGCATTGCGCGAGCGTTGGGTTTTCGACGGCAAGAAAATAATCGCGCGTACCTACACCGCCGACGAACTGGCTGAACAGGCAACAGTTACCCGCGATAACTTGCAGGCCGAAGCCACGCTGAAAATTGCCCCCTTGCAAGATGCCGTTGATATTTACGATGCAACCGAGGAAGAGCGGGCAAACCTGACAGCCTGGAAAAAATACCGCGTCGCGCTGAACCGCCTGGACTTATCGACAGCGCCGGAAATCACCTGGCCGGAGGTGCCCCAGTAATGTGGCAAGAGTCGAAGATCCAGATTGCTGACAATATAGCCCCATTGTCCTGCGCCGTGACACCGGCGCACCCGTGGGTTTATGGTCTGGGACAATCGGCAGACTCAGGCGGTTACCTTAGCCCGCACAATGCGCTGGGCTATCTTGCCAAAAAGCTGGCAACCAGCGGGGCTAGCGGTGATGTGATTGTCCTGATGATTGCCGAAAATACGCATGATGCATTTATCCAGGGATTGAACAGCCTCGCCACAGTATTTCCGGCCCCGGCCTTTACCCAGGTAAGCCGGATGGCAAAGGCGGCCGCCGAACTGAGCACGGTAAAAATGCAGCTGCCCGCCAAAGTAGCCTACGCCCTGCCCGCTGCTGCGCCGCTGTCCGTGTCAACCAATCGGGCCGCCGTGAATGCCCAACGTGTTGCCGCCGCGCAGCTGGCCACCGCCGTCAATACCGGAACAGCCGGACTACAAAAGCAGGTCACCGAATTTGTCCAGGCCCGCGCCGCGCAGCTGGCATCCGTGAGCCAGGCGTTTGACAACCTGAAAGGGGCCAGCGCCAAAGTGTGGGCATTTACGCATAGCGGGAATTACGTCACCGGCGCCACTGAATTACTGAAAAACATCCCGCAGACCACCGCCGTGCATACCGCCGCGATGATGTTCACCGGGGATTCCCTGGCCGATTTGGAGAAGATGTTACATGAGCCAGACCGCGTTACTCGCTCTTAATGGTGAAGGCATTTCGATGCAAAACATGCTGGTTTCGCCTTCAATGCAATTCCAGGAAAAAGACCAGTCCGGCCAGACGTCCAGCACGGCCAATGCCGAACAGGGCATCAAGGCTAAAGAGTTGCGCGTTTCCGGGCTGATTACCTTTGACGACCAGGCCGTGTTACAGCGCCTGTTTCAAATTGCTTCGGCGACAGAATCCAGCGGTTCCCTAAAAACCTACCGGGTCGCACATGAAACCGCGACGGCTATCAACTTTCGCGAAGGCACGTTCACCGGCCAGATTGACGCCGTTCCCCAGGAAGACCGGCTCGCCTGGCAAGTCAGTTTCACCCTGCGAGAAAAAGGCAGCGTCCCGGAGAAACGCCAGGCGCGAAACGCCAATAAAACAGGCAGCACGAAACAAACCGGCGCCGCAGGTGGGGCAACCAGCGCCGATGAAACACCGGAAAAAATGAGCTGGTTCGAGCAGAAAGTCTTAAAACCTGTTAACGATGCGCTGGGATAACTGGGCCATGAAACCGATAAAACGTTTGTATCTGTCCAGTGATTTAGTGCATTTGGTCGACGTCAATCTGGTGTTAGAACTGAATGCGTGCGGTCGGGGATTTATCACCGCCGAAACCCTTACGGACTACACCGGCAAAATGGTGCGCCTTGATATCGGCTATGACGGTTTAGTTCTGCGCTGGTTTACCGGTTATGTCGAACGGTCTCAGCCCACACAGAAGGGTGCCCAGCGTCTTTTCGTCCGGGAGCTTATCGGCATATTCGATAAACTGTGGCCGTGCTCATTTCAGCATCCGACACTGCGGCAAATTACTGACTGGATAAGTGAACAATCCGGGCTGACCGTCGCGCCGCCAGCCGGGGCCAGCTATGCAGATAAGCCAATCCCCCATTTCACCCACAGCGGCACCGGATACCAGCTTTTTGCCAATCTGGGCAAAGCGTTCAGCGTCACAGATTATCTCTGGTACCAGTTGCCAGACGGGGCCGTCTTTGTGGGCGCAGCACAGGACAGCATGTTTGCCGGTAAACCCGTCGATATCACCAGCGAATTTAGCCAGGCCACGGCGGGCGGGAATTCCATGACCCTACCCATGATTCAGAGCTTACGGCCAGGGGCCGAGGTAAACGGCCAGCGCCTTAACCTGGTACGGCTTGAAAACGACGACATGGCGATCACCTGGCAGCAGCGCAACAAAACTACCGGCCAGCCCTTGCAGAAAACGCCAATACAACGCCAGGTTGAAGGCGCTTTCCCGGAACTGGCTTCCGGTCTTCACCTGCCAAAATTTGCCCGCGTCGAATCACCGAGCGAGGACGTCAGCAGCGGTAATATTGCCGACCCATTCCGCCCGCGCTATGCGGTCGATTTGCAGCTGCTTGATGCTGACGGCAATCCCGCAGCCGACACGCCGGTTTATCCTGCCGTGCCGCTGCCGGTACCGATGGCCGGAAGTGAATCCGGGATGTTCCAATTTCCGCCACCTGGCACACTGGTGGAAGTGGGTTTCACCGATGGCCGCCCGGATAAGCCGTTTGTGCGCCAAAGTATGCCGCAGGGCCAGAACCTGCCATCAGTAAAACCGGGCGAACAGCTGCAACAGCAACGTGACGGGGTATCGCAACGCGTGACCGTCGCCGGTGACTGGGAACGCCAGACAGACCAGACCATCCGCGAAAACTCCATGAGCAGGGAGATAAATGCCGACGACGAAACCCGCAAACTGGTAGCCAGGGAAACCACCGTTCAGGCCACGGATAAAACCACCGTGCTGGGCACGCTCACACTTCTGGCCGGAGCGGTGACGCACATAAGTGAAGGCGATTACAGCGTGGGGACATCGGGCAGCCTGACCATGACGAGCGGGAAAGATGCGAACGTCAAAATTGCCTCAAACTTTAAACGCGACATCGGCAACAACCTGGAAGACAACATCACCGGCAACGCCTCGATATCGGTCGGCGGCACGCTCACTGAGAAAATCGCCGGGATACGCCGCAGCGTCGCCCAGGCACAACAGCTGATTGCGCCGTCCGTTAAACTGGGCACAGACGAAATCAACGTGTTAACCCTTCTGACCGACACGCTGGACGTTGTCAACGCGCTGGCGAAACTGGTCGCCACCCATACACACCCAGACACAGGGGCCAGCCAGCAGGCGAGCCAGTTCACCGCAATAGCCGGTAAAACCGATACTTTACGCACCAAATACGCCCCACTTATCGCCTGACGGAAACCAGACGAAAACCCACATCGCTTAAAACGATCTGTAACGCCCACCATTGAACGCAATAACCCAAGGCCGACACCGTTCGGCCTTCTTTGCGTTCGTTAAACCACGCTCCACAGCCGCGACAGAATCACGTACGCGAAAGCGCCTCTGAGACGGAAACGGCGCTACACCGCACCCGCCTGCACGAATTGGATCTAAAAAATTTTGCAAAAGTAATTTTGTGCAAACCACCCCGCCAGCCCCTGCGGCGTCTGGGATTCTTCGCAGTGGCTGCGTTTGCACACGCCGCAAGGTTTTGCGAGGTTTTGCAAAAAATGCCGGAGGGTCAGCGGCTAACCATCTGTTTAACTGATTGTTTTTGATTGGATCTCTTTACTTTCCGTCTGGATCGCATCGGAACGCGGCCAGTTCCCTAGCAAAAGTGGGGAACTTCGGGAAGCCTTGCGGCGCAAGGGATTGCAGGAAATAACGGACGATTTTATTTTTGCAAAACTTTGCGCATCGGATCCCGTTCGGATCCCCGCGCTTGCGTGCTGAATACTCGCCAGGCCGTTGTCGGCGGAATAGATTCCGTCATGATTCCGTCCGTTTGATTCGATCGGTGGCACCGATCAATAAGGCGCGATTGATCTATTAAAGCAATTGGACGGAAGTCCATCAGCTGAGTAGGGTTATCGAATGAGCAGGGAATGAAGGTATCAGGATGAAAATATTAGCTTTAAGGCTTTGCCAGGAATGCGGCATCAAACGAAGTTACATTGACCGTCTGTTCTATACCGATAATGAACTTTGCGACAATTGTTATTTTGAGTTAGTGAATGCAGTGCGAGAACGCCACGACTAACACCACGGAAACACCGAAACCAGCCTCCGGGCTGGTTTTTTATTGCCCAAAGAAAAGCCCGCAAAATGCGGGCCTTAGTCGAAGTGTGGTCGCGTTGTGGACAGCGTTGATAAAAATCCTTTTGCATCAACATAATATTGTATTGACCTTCCCCTTGATGGAAGGTTTATCCTTCTTATCTACTGGAAATTCGTTTTCCGGTCAAACCGAACTATCAGGAGGCTTTACTATGTCACAAACCACTCTGCTAACGCTGGACGGCCTGACCTGTGGCCACTGCGTGAAGCGCGTGAAAGAATCGCTCGAAAAGCGCGAAGATGTCGAGCTGGCAGATGTCTCGATTACCGAGGCTCGTATCAGCAGCAACGCCAGTGCTGAGGATCTGATTGCGACCGTTGAGCAGACTGGCTATCACGCCAGCCTTAATCAGGGCGGCACGCGCCCAAAGCCTGAACCGCTGACAGTAACAGAGACCCAGCCGGAAGCGCTGACAGCGGCCCCTGCAAAGCTTCCGGCACAGGACACCGACAGCTTTCACCTGTTGATTGACGGCATGAGCTGCGCCAGCTGCGTCAGTCGCGTGCAGAACGCGCTGACGCAGGTACAGGGCGTCAGTCAGGCCCGCGTTAATCTTGCGGAACGCAGCGCACTGGTGATGGGCTCCGTGCCGCCACAGATGCTGATCGAGGCGGTAAAAAACGCGGGCTACGCCGCGGAAATCATTGAAGATGACGGCGAGCGACGTGAAAAGCAGCAGCAGAAAGCGGAGCAGGCGACGCGACGGTTTCGCTGGCAGGCCATACTCGCCATGACGCTGGGTATCCCGCTGATGATCTGGGGGATGATCGGCAATAATATGATGCTGACCGCCAGCAACCGCAGCGGCTGGCTGGCTGTCGGTATACTGACGCTACTGGTGATGATCGTGGCAGGCGGCCACTTCTACCGCAGCGCGGCGAAAAGCCTGATAAATGGCACTGCCACTATGGATACGCTGGTCGCGCTCGGAACGGGCGCCGCCTGGCTCTATTCCATTAGCGTTAATCTCTGGCCCGACGTTTTCCCCCCGCAGGCCAGACACCTTTATTATGAAGCCAGCGCCACCATTATCGGTCTGATTAATCTCGGCCATATGCTGGAACAGCGCGCCCGCCAGCGTGCTTCCCAGGCGCTGGAACGCCTGCTTGATCTAACTCCCCCTACCGCCCGCGTGGTCACCGCTGAAGGCGAGCGAACCCTTGAACTAAGTGATGTTATGCCGGGAATGACCCTGCGCCTGACCACCGGCGATCGGGTTCCGGTCGACGGCACCATTACCCGTGGCGAAGCCTGGCTGGATGAAGCAATGCTGACCGGCGAAGCCATCCCGCAGCAGAAATCCAGCGGTGATGCCGTGCATGCCGGTACGGTGGTGCAGGATGGCAGCGTGCTTTTCACCGCCGAAGCGGTCGGGAAAAATACCACCCTGTCGCGCATCATTAATCGCGTTCGTCAGGCCCAAAGCAGCAAGCCGGAAATCGGCCAGATGGCTGATAAAATTTCCGCCATTTTTGTGCCTGTGGTTGTTGCTATCGCCCTGCTGAGCGCGGCGGTGTGGTATGCGGTTGGCCCGGCGCCGCAGCTGGTTTATACGCTGGTGATTGCCACCACCGTCCTGATTATCGCCTGCCCCTGCGCGCTGGGCCTGGCCACACCAATGTCGGTGATTGCGGGCGTGGGTCGGGCGGCTGAGTCTGGCGTATTGGTACGCGACGCCGATGCGCTACAGCGAGCCAGCACGCTAACGACGCTGGTATTTGATAAAACCGGTACGCTGACCGAAGGCGCGCCGCGCGTGGTCGATATTCAGCTGTTTAACGGCGCTTCGCAGAAGCAGGCGTTAAGCTGGGCGGCAGCGCTGGAACAGGGATCGCAGCATCCCCTGGCGAGGGCGGTCCTCGATCGCGCGGGTGATATGCGTCTGCCCGACATTACCCAGTTCCGTACGCTGACCGGTTTGGGCGTAAGCGGCAGTCTTGACGGCTTACCGCTGGTGCTGGGCAATGGCGCGCTGATGGCGCAGCAGGGCATTGATATGTCGGCTGCCAACGATCTGATCGCCACTCAGGCCGCCCAGGGCATTACGCCGATCCTGCTGGCCGCAGACGGCAGGCTCACCGCGATGCTGTCAATTCGCGACCCGCTGCGCGCTGAGACGAGCGCGGTGATGAAACGCCTGCGTCAGAAGGGTTATCAGTTAATGATGCTAACCGGCGATAATGAAATCACCGCCCAGGCGGTGGCTCGTGAAGCGGGCATTGATCGGGCGATCGCGGGCGTACTGCCGGAGGGGAAAGCGGAGGCTATTCAGCGCCTGCAGCAACTGGGGCAGCGGGTGGCGATGATTGGCGATGGTATTAATGACGCACCGGCACTGGCACAGGCTGACGTGGGCATTGCCATGGGCAGCGGCAGCGATGTGGCGATTGAAACAGCGGCCATCACGCTGATGCGTCAGGATTTGAATGCTGTAGCGGATGCGCTGGCTATCGCTAAAGCCACCCTGAGAAATATGCAGCAGAATCTGCTGGGGGCCTTTGTTTACAACGCTATTGGTATTCCTGTCGCGGCGGGTGTTCTGTACCCGCTAACCGGCACCCTGCTCAGCCCGGTGGTCGCCAGCGTAGCCATGGCGCTCTCTTCCATAACCGTCGTCAGCAATGCGAATCGCCTGATCCGCTATCGGCTACCCTCCGCATAATCTCCCTCGGTGCAGTCTGGAAGTGCCCCTTTCCTCTGTCGCCCGATACGCTAAACCGTTAGCATAGAAAGATAACGGGCAGGAGACAGAGAGCATGGGAAAATTATTGCACCTGATAAGCACATTCTGGCAGGTGCTGTCGCCGCGCCGCTATGCCTATCCGGCACAGGACATCACTCTGGGTGACAGACAGCTGCACCTGGTGGGCAGTATTCACATGGGAACGCAGGGTATGCTGCCGCTGCCTGCCATATTACAGTCGCGGCTTGCGCAGGCGGACGCATTAATCGTGGAAGCGGATATTACCGCCGGTGCCTCCCCGTTTACGGAAAGTGAGCCTTGTTCTCCCCTGTCAGAACGTCTGACCGGTGTGGAATACGTTCAGTTCTGTCGCCTGTGTGACGAAGTCGCCATTGCCCCAGAGGCTGCGGACAGGCTGCCAGCCTGGCAAATTGCCCTGATGCTGCAGGCCCAGCAGGCGCAGCTTCTTGGCCTGCGGGCCGACTACGGCATTGATTTCCAGCTGCTTAATGCGGCGAAAAAGCAGCAAAAGCGGGTGATTGAGCTGGAAGGGCCGGAAACCCAGCTGGCCCTGCTGCGTGCGCTACCCGATAATGGCCTGTCGCTGTTACAGGACACGCTAATACACTGGCAGACTAACGCCCGCCTGCTGCAAACAATGATCGGCTGGTGGCTTGAATCACCGCCGCGAACCGGCCAGCCCCAGCTTCCGGGTACCTTTAACAGCGCGTTGAATGATGTCCTGATGTTGCAACGTAATCAGCGCTGGAATGAGGCGCTGAAAGCGCTGCCTGCCGGAAAGTATGTCGTTGCGGTGGGTGCCCTGCATCTCTATGGTGAGGGAAACCTGCCCGACTTACTGAATCAGAGATAAAAAAAGGGCCAATATTGCTATCGGCCCGTCAATAAGAACGTTTTTATGATTTTAGTTATCCACGGACAATCAGGTTGCCAGTGAGGGGCGAATTGTCGCTTAAAGCCTGGTTTTTCGCCACTGTTATTATGTTTTAATTAGCCGCGACGGGCATGCCTTAAGGAGGGATTCAATGACGCCTGCAATAAAACTTCTCGAAAAACAGAAGGTCACTTTTTTTCTGCACGCTTATGAGCATGATGCGGATGAATCACACTTTGGTGATGAAGCGGTACGTAAACTTAATCTTGATGCTAACCAGGTTTATAAAACGCTGCTGGTTGCGCTGAATGGGGATAACAAAACGCTGGCGGTAGCGGTTACGCCAGTGGCGGGAAAACTGGACTTAAAGCTGGTCGCCAGGGCATTTGGCGCAAAAAAAGTGGAGATGGCCGATCCCCGGATAGCCCAGCGTACCACCGGCTATTTGCCAGGGGGCATCAGCCCGCTGGGCCAGAAGAAGCGCCTGCCTACCGTGATTGACGCACCTGCGCAGCAGTTTGCCACCATTTTTGTTTCCGGCGGCAAGCGCGGATTAGATATTGAGCTTGCCCCGGAGGATCTGGCGGGTCAGCTCGACGCCCGCTTCGCCGATATTTCCCGACGCGATGAGTAGCCGGGTGCCGGGTGCGAGGCGCGTTGTATCTGCATTGTGCCGGATGTAACCGAACTACAGCCTAAACTGGCGCGGTACTAAGCGCAGTGGTTTAGCCCGCCTGCTGGGCCATGAGCTGGTCGAGCATCCAGCGTCCTGCTGGTCCCGGCGGCGTGCGACGAGACCAGCAGGCGTCTACCGAAATCTTTCGTGGCCAGCCTTTAATCGGTAGCTCTCGCAGTAGATGATGCCCAAACTGCGCTACCATCCAGCGCGGCAAAATGCTCCACCCAAACCCCTGCTCGGCCATCTCCAGCAGCAGCAGGTAAGATGGCGCGGTCCAGACTTTACCAGGCTGATAATGCGCCTTCTCAATCCAGGTATTCAGACTGAGCTGACGCATCCCCCTCAGTTCCTCTTCACTGACCAACGACTGTTGTGCCAGCGGATTGTCCTGATGCAGAAAGATGCCCATTTCCGCCTCCACCTGCAGGCGGGAGGTGGCGATCTCCGGCGGATATTCTGGCTGCACGCGGATCACGCCAATATGAGCCCTGCCCGTTTGCAGCAGATCTATCACATCGTCATCTTCAGCGATCGTGCATTCAAATTCGATATCAGGGTAGCGAGCGGCAAAGCGCTTTAGCAGTGACTCATGATAGTCCGCCTGCCAGAAATCAGAGATAGCCATACTGAGGCAGGGCTCCACCTCCCCTGCCAGCCTGACGGCGAGCTCATCCAGCTGCGCGCTGGCAGAGAGAATTTCCCGAACCTGCGCCAGTGCCCGCTTGCCGTTATCGGTGAGAACCGGCGAACGGGCTTCGCGACTGAACAGCGCAAATCCTAAGTCGACCTCGAGATTGGCCACGGCGGTGCTAATGGTTGACTGGCTTTTGCGCAGCGCGCGCGCGGCGGCTGAAAAGGATCCGCTCTCCACGGTCTGCACAAAAGCTTCCAATGATTCCGGTGAATAACGCATTAATGTATCGCTTTTATCGATGGTTACTGACTTCATCTTACCAGACGGACAGTGGAAAATAGCGCTCATATCAAATAAGGAGCAACTTATGCGTCAATGGACGTTGAAAGAACGTATTTTTCATGCTGTAGGGTATGAAGGTCTGGCACTGATGCTGGTCGCCCCGGTGGCAGCGTGGGCACTGGACAAGCCCCTGTTTCAGATGGGGGCGCTGGCAATTGTGCTTTCGACCCTGGCGATGGCCTGGAACATGGTTTATAACGCCGTTTTCGACAGGCTGTTCCCGCGTGACAGCGTTAAAAGGGGCCTGCCGCTGCGCATCGTGCAGGCCGTGGGCTTTGAAGGCGGGTTTATCGCCATTGGCCTGCCGGTTGCCGCCTTTATGCTGGAGACAAGCCTGAAGCAGGCCTTTATGATTGAAATCGCCTTTTTCCTGTTTTATCTGCCCTATACCCTGCTCTACAACTGGCTATACGATACGCTGCGTAAGCGCTGGGTCGGGCGCAGAGCCTGCTATTAAACCCGGGCCTGCTCCAGCATCGCGGTCAGAAAGGTCGGCAGTCGCCACTTTTTCGGCTTATCTGCCGGCTGTGCAGGGGGCGAATTTTCTGCTTTGTGGACAATCTCGCCTTTTGGTTCATACGCCGCGGCGTCAAGCGGTGAATGGCTCTGGATATACTCCTTGAGTACCTCGGCGTCGATAAAACCGCTGTTCACGTAGCCGGGAAGTTTATCTATAGCCGGATAGCCATCCCCGCCCGAGGCGTTAAAACTCAGGGTCGCCATACGATAGGTTTTATCGGCTTCCAGCGGCTGGCCTTTGATTTTAATCTGGCTCACGCCCGTGCCGTCGGCGACCAGGCTCACGTTGGCAAACTGCGCGTAGCCGCCCGAATCCGGTTTGATATTCGCCACCACCGCCAGATATTTCTCAACGTCACGCCCTTTCATATCTACCCAGGTCAGCGTGTTGCCAAACGGCTGTACCTTTAGCACATCCTTATAGGTCAGGGTGCCCGACTCGATAGAGTCACGCACGCCGCCGCCGCTCATCACGGCAAAATCGGCGCCGGTGCGGGCTATCTGCGAGGCCAGCATCAGCCTGGCAAGGTTGGTTTGTACAAAGCGAACTTTGCTACGATCCCCCTCGAAATGCCCGTTTGCGCTGCCAATTTTTACTCCCAGCTGCGCTTCGCCCTTTTTCTGGAAGGGGGTAAGCAGCTTCATCATGGCAGGATTTTTTGCAATCTCCGGGGTGTAATTAATCCAGCTGATGCTGCCGTCGGCATTGGTGACCTTGTGCTTAAGGTTAATCGGCACCAGCTCATAGTGTTCGAGCGTCAGCGTGCCGTTAAGAAAGCTAAAGTCTGCGCGACCAATGTATTTTCCCCATTCGTGCGCCTGTACAATCCAGGTGCCGTTTTGCTTATCGGGCTGACAGGGGGTACCCGGCACGTAATCGACCTGCCTGACGTTGGGCTTCGCCATACACACCGGATTCTGTGAGTGACCGCCCACAATCAGGTCCAGATAGCCTGCCGGAAGCGCCCTCGCCATTTCCACATCGCCTGGCGCGTTGGAACCGTGCTGCCCGTTGTCATAATGCCCCATATGGGTGGCGGCAATAATCACGTCCGGCTTCTCTTTATTCCGCAGCGTCTCAACCACATTTTTGGCCTCGGTAGCGGGTGGGCGAAATTCCATGTCAGTGAAATACGCCGGGTTACCGATTTTGGCAGTGTCGTCGGTGGTCAGCCCAATGACGGCGATTTTCAGCCCCATGCGGTTAAACAGGGCATAGGGCTGGAAAAGGCGTGTTCCGGTACTTTTTTGATAGATATTGGCGGAAAGGAGTGGGAACTTTGCCCACTTTTGCTGCTGGCGCAGGACAGAGAGCGGGTTATCGAATTCATGATTGCCTATCGCCATCGCATCATAGCCAATCAGGTTCATGCCGCGGAAATCGGGCTCGGCATCCTGAAGATCGGATTCCGGCACCCCGGTGTTGATGTCGCCGCCGGAGAGGATCAGCACCTGCCCGCCGTGGGCCTGCACATCGTAGCGGATCTGATCCATCATGGTTTTCTGCGCAGCCAGCCCGTACTGATCGTGCTCGTCGGGCCAGAAATGTCCATGGTGATCGTTGGTGTGGAGGACGGTGAACTTATAGACGCGATCTTTCACCCAGGCCTGTGCCGGAAGCGATACGCAAAGAATCGTTAGCGTTAGCGCTAACGGCGTCAGCGTTGTTATCAATCTTGAAGGCACAGTAAGTTCTCCTTGTTAAATAACGTTAAAGGCAGTGCAGCGCCCTGCCTGTAAATAGTGCCGCTGTATTACATTCCCCTGAGCAGCGAGGGCGCTGAATGCGCCGCACTATCGGCTAAAATACAGGCTTTTTTGCCGTCAGCGAACATCATTTTGACGTTTTCAGCGCAACTCATGCATCCACAGGGTCAGCTTAAGAAATTGGACCTTGCTGATTATTGTCCATCACGCCCCATGCATACCGGCCTCTGGCCCACAAAACCTTAATGACGCGAATTTTGGGTGGCTAACTCCCCTCTCTTTCTCTTTACAGGGAGGAATGATTGCCCACCCCGGGCGAAATCCCAATGAGAAATCAGCTGGATAACCATTAAAAGAGTAAAAAAACGCTTTATGCGATTTTTCTGGCCGGTGAGCGATTTTTTCCCTAATGAAAACCGATTAAACCGGGATAAAAATGTCATTATACCTTACAATCATTAATTACAACTGGATACATTTGCATACATAAGGAGGAGAGCATGCACCACACCACCCCGCTTATCACCACCCTTGTGGGAGGCCTGGTTCTGGCCTTCATTTTCGGTATGCTGGCCAATCGGCTAAGAATCTCTCCGCTGGTCGGCTATCTGCTGGCGGGCGTGTGCGCCGGTCCCTTTACGCCTGGCTACGTAGCGGACCAAAATCTGGCCCCCGAACTGGCTGAACTGGGCGTCATACTGCTGATGTTTGGCGTCGGGCTGCACTTCTCTCTGAAAGATCTGATGGCGGTTAAAGCCATCGCCATTCCCGGCGCGGTTGCGCAGATCGCCGTTGCAACGCTGCTCGGCATGGGGCTGTCATCGGTGATGGGCTGGCCCTGGCTAACCGGACTGGTCTTTGGACTCTGCCTCTCCACGGCCAGTACGGTGGTGCTGCTGCGCGCGCTGGAAGACAGACAGATGATTGACAGTCAGCGCGGGCAAATTGCTATTGGCTGGCTGATTGTTGAAGACCTGGTGATGGTGCTGGCGCTGGTACTCCTGCCCGCTATCGCAGGAATGTTTGAAAAAGGCAGCGCCAGCCTGAGTCTGGTGCTGCTTGATCTGCTGATCGCCGTTGGCAAGGTCGCGGCCTTTATGGTGCTGATGATGGTGGTAGGCCGGCGCGTGGTGCCGTGGATCCTGGCGCGCAGCGCAGCCACCGGCTCGCGGGAGCTTTTCACCCTTTCGGTGCTGGCGCTGGCGCTGGGAATTGCCTTTGGCGCCGTTGAATTTTTCGACGTCTCATTCGCGCTGGGGGCGTTCTTCGCCGGTATGGTGCTTAATGAGTCAGAGCTCAGCCATCGCGCAGCGCACGATACCCTGCCGCTGCGGGACGCCTTTGCCGTGCTGTTCTTTGTTTCCGTCGGTATGCTGTTCGACCCAACGATTCTGCTGAAGGAGCCGCTCGCCGTTCTGGGCGTGCTGGCGATTATAGTGCTGGGTAAATCCGTAGCTGCACTGGTGCTGGTGCGGTTGTTTGGCCATTCGCTGCGCACCGCCCTGACGATCTCGGTCAGTCTGGCGCAGATCGGGGAGTTCGCCTTTATCCTTGCCGGGCTGGGGATTTCACTCAACCTGCTGCCGGAAGCGGGCCGCAATCTGGTGCTGGCCGGGGCGATCCTCTCGATCATGCTTAACCCGATCCTTTTTGCCCTGCTGCAGCGTTACCTGGATAAAGCGGACGCCAGGCCGCAGCAGGAAGCGGCGGCAGAAGAGGAGCAGCTGCCGCTGGATATCTGCCATCATGCCATCGTGGTAGGCTTTGGCCGGGTTGGCAGCCTGCTGGGTCGGCGACTGATTGAACAGGGCATCCCCATTGTGGTGGTTGAGAACAGCCGCAGCCGGGTGGAAGCGCTCAGGGAGCAGGGCATTCTGGCGGTATCAGGCAATGCCGCGCGCGCAGAAACGATGGATCTGGCGTCTCTGGGCTGCGCGCGCTGGCTACTGCTAACCATACCCAATGGCTATGAGGCGGGTGAAATTGTTACGGCGGCGCGGCAGAAACACCCCAGCATTGAGATTATCGCCCGCGCTCACTACGACGATGAGGTGGATTATATCACCGAGCGCGGGGCGAACGAGGTGGTGATGGGAGAAAGAGAAATCGCCAGCAGCATGCTCAATCTGATGCAGATCGCACCCGCCATCCCTCCATCCTGCCCGGTATAACCATTTGGGCTCCCCCTGGTGGGGCAGCCCACGTATTACCTGTCCCAGTAGGACTCTTCCAGACTGTCTTCCCGCTCAGGAAGACCCCGCGTCAGACGCGGTGAATGCTGATTCAGTACCTGATAGCTGACACGATTAGCATATTTGCAAACCTGCGCCAGCGAGGAGTAGGTCAGATATTCCCGCCCGTGCTTACTGGAGTTGGGGACGTTTGAACGGTGATAGTTATTGGCGCTGATGTCGTGCAGCAGCGCCGCAAGTGCGCCATCTCCCGCACCGTTGGTGTTCATGATTTTTTCCGGCCCGCCCATATAGGGGGCGATATGGGAAAATATTCTGGCGGGCTGCTGGCAGTCCTGATGCCGCATCGCGCGGCTGAACTCATACTGGTTAAACTCCGGGATCGCCCCCGGCAGAAGAGGATGCTGCGTTTTACGTTTCCCTTCGTCTTCGGTAAAGCCGGCCATATACAGCCCGTGCGGCCCGGCGGTGCAGAGAACCAGATCCACCCAGTCCAGCGCCATATTAGCCGCCTGAAGCGGATCGCTGAGGCCGGTCAGCGCCTCGGCTTCCTCTTCATTCATTGCGACGATGGAGACATGCTCACGCAGGAATGTCCGCCAGAACTCAGGATTATCACCAATTACGTACCTGGTGCCCAGCGTCAGCACCACCGGCACATTATGCTTTTTCGCAAAGGCAATGGCCTGCATGGTGGCATCCGGCATCGGCTCGCCCGGCTTACAGCGGATCAGATAGGAGGTCAGCACCAGCGCGGATGCTCCGGCAATCACCTCTTCGGGTATACTTTCCCGCTTTAGCTGGTTCATCATGCCCGGGCTGATCGCAAAGGTTCGCTCACCGCGATCGCCAATCAGCGTAAAGCAGCGCCCAATCGCGCCTTCCACGCCCTGTAGGTAGTTCAGGTCGGTACGGCTGGAGGTATTGCACAAATAGCGATAGGCGTAGCCACCAATCTGCACGTTGCTGCACATCACGCCCAGCAGCACCGAACGGTCGTCTGCCAGCACCGAGTAATTGTGCAGCGTGTTGCCAATGGTTCCCCCGGCAAACTGATGGGTAATCAGGTTTTCTTCTGTCAGTTCGCGATAAAGCGCTTCGGCTACGCCATCCTCAATCACCAGCGAGTGCCCGCTACTCAGCCCGAAACGGCTGATAAAGTCATCATCGACTTTGGCTTCAATATCCACCAGCGTCTGATCTATGCCGACGATCCAGCTGGTGGCAACCTCGCTTTCGGGCAGGGTTTGCTGGAGTAAAGGATCACGGGCACTGACGGGAAAATAGTGTTTGGATTTACGCTTGCCGGGAAATTTCATCGTTCTGGCTTCAGAAAGGGGTCAGGCGGGAAAGGATAACACAGGGATACCCGACAGCGCGCGCATCCCTGTTACTCAAATCGGTTACAGGTGTTCGTTAACCAGTTCAACCATCATATCAATATGGAGGGCGTCAGCGTTTAGCGCGGGAATATAGTTAAAGCTGCTGCCGCCTGCGTGTAAAAAGATTTCGCAGTTCTCCCCACTGATCTCTTCCAGCGTTTCCAGGCAGTCGGAGGAAAAGCCCGGACTCATCACCTGCACGGATTTAATGCCCTTGCCCGGCAGTGACTTCATGGTTTCATCAGTATAAGGCGTCAGCCACGGCTCCCGGCCAAAACGCGACTGAAAGGTCAGCATCGCATTTTTATCGGTCAGCCCCAGCGCGGTCTTAAGCGCCTCAAAGGTGGCGTAACAGCGCTGAGGATAGTCGTCGCCCTGATCGGCAAAGCGTTGCGGGATACCGTGGAAAGAGGCCACCAGCAGATCCGGCTGACCGTGGGTGGCAAAGGACTTCTCAACGGAGGCCTTCAGCGCGGCAATATAGGCCGGATGTTCGGCGTAATCACGGATAAAGTGTACCGATGGCAGGCTGCGGTAGCCGGCAAAAACCTCAGTGATACCGTCCCACACGGCGGCTACCGTTGAACAGGAGAATTGCGGATAGAGCGGCAGCACAATCAGCCGGGTCACGCCCTGCGCCATCAGGCTGTCGAGCGCGGTTTTCAGGCTCGGGCTGCCGTAGCTCATACCCAGTTCTACCGGCATATCCACCCGCGCGGCCAGCGCCTCGCGCTGTCGCTTGCTGTAAACCAGCAGCGGCGAGCCTTCATCCATCCACACTGAAGCGTAGAGTTTGGCGACGCGTGGCGATCTGATCGGCAAAATAGCGCCGTTGAGAATCGGCCACCACAGCCACCGTGGGGTGTCCACGACGCGTTTATCACTGAGGAACTGCTTCAGGTAGCGTTTAACGGCGGGCGTGGTGGGCGCATCGGGTGTGCCCAGGTTCACCAGCAGCACGCCGGGTTTTTCTTGCCTCATTGTTATTCCTTATCGGGGCAGCTGTGGAGAAGAAAACAAGGCTTATTCTAGCGGAAAAATGCGGGGGGAGAACCAATTGCTGTAACAGGGGCCAGGAAGACCTGGCCCTGAGGGGATTAGCCGAGGATGTCAGCCAGCTCGTCACGCACTTCAGCCACCTTACGGGTGCCATCAATTTTGTGATAAGAGGTATTACCCGCTGCGGCCTCTTTGCTGTAATAAGCAATCAGCGGAGCAGTAAGCTGATGGTATTCAACCAGACGCTTACGCACGGTCTCTTCCTGATCGTCTTTACGGGTAGTCAGCTCTTCGCCGGTCACATCATCTTTACCTTCGACCTTCGGCGGGTTGAAGTTAACGTGATAAACACGACCAGAAGGCGCATGGACCCGGCGGCCCACGATGCGTTCGACGATCAGTTCGTCCGGCACCGCGAATTCCAGCACGTAGTCTACCGCGATCCCGGCATCCTTCATCGCATCCGCCTGAGGAATGGTACGCGGGAAGCCGTCCAGCAGAAAACCATTGCGGCAGTCTTCCTGAGCGATACGCTCTTTGACCAGCGCAATAACCAGCTCATCGGTCACCAGCTTACCGGCATCCATGATCGCTTTGGCTTGTTTGCCCAGTTCACTCCCTGCTTTAACGGCAGCACGCAGCATGTCGCCCGTAGAGATCTGCGGAATACCGTATTTCTCCATAATAAACTGAGCCTGAGTTCCCTTACCTGCACCCGGTGCACCGAGCAGAATAATACGCATTGCGTAAATCCCCTTGCGAATCGCTTAAATTTTAAATTTGTCCAGCCTGAAACCATACCATTATGGCTCTTTCTCCACAAGGAACGCGGTGGTTAACCTGCGTCTGCATAGCGTGCAGGCGAGACCTGTCGCCGTGCGTACAGCGTTTGCGAGATGACCGCAACCACGATAATCACCCCGCCCGTCACCGCATGGGGGGTTGGCATTTCAGCAAGAAAGATCGCCATCCACAGCGGGGCCAGTGCCGTTTCAAGTAGCAGAAACAGCCCGGCATTGGCCGGTGATACGTAGCGGGTCGATAATGTGATGAATCCCATCGCCAGCGGCATAACCAGCATCCCTTCGGCCAGCGACCAGCCATACTGCGTCAGGCTCAGCTCTCTGAGCGTCGTGAACATATCTTCCCCTGACCAGAGCAGGATCGCGACCGATGCCATGACCCCACCCAGCGACGGCAGCGCGAGAGTTCCCCCCTCCACCCGGGCGGTAAAGATAAACGCCAGCGCCATTGATACCGCCGTGCCCAGCGCATAGAGGTTGGCCACGGCGGAGTCACCTGCCGAACGCCCTGACATGACGATGACGACCCCGACAATCCCCATCAGGGCAGCAACCATTACGCTGCGATCGCACTTAACCTTGAAGAATAAGCGGGAAATCAGCGCGGAAATAAACGGCGTGGAGGAGATAATCACCAGCACCGTCGCCACGTTCCCGCGATTCAGCCCGTTCACAAAACAGGCGGAAGCAATGGCAAAAAACAACGTTGGCAGCGCATTCTCCCGGGTCAGCCAGGGTTTACCCAGCGTGAGGCGACTCTGCCGCCACAGCGCCCACACCAGCAGACAGACTGCCCACATAAAAAAGCCGCGCAGCATGACAATCGTCCAGGAGTCATGGATGCCCATCAGCCGAATGAACACTGAGTCAAAACTCAGGATCACGCCACCCAGAATGCCAATCAGGCTGCCGTTAACCGGTTTGGTCTGTTTCATTGCTGCTCCCATAACGCAATCAGGTTCTGTTTTATCTGCCCGGTCACATCAACCCACTTTCTGCCGTCCCCCCTGGCCCAGCCGGAGATACGCAGCGTGTTAACATGGGGAAAGTAGCTCGCGCCTGCGGCCCTGGCCTGCTTTTGCAGCGCCTCACTCAGGGGTGGCACCTCAAAACAGCTGAACGGCAACCGGGTATCGCTCATTGAGGTGAAATGCCTGCCCGCGACATCCTTCAGGGTAATGCTATTTACCTTTGCCACGTTATAGGGCTGCCAGTCACTGCTGCGGATGTGATGCAATGCTTCTTCCAGGGGTTTTGCTGAGGCCGTCGTTTCTTCAAACAGCCGTAGCTCACTGCGCAGCAGGGTACTGAAGTGTTCAGGGCGCAGCGCGATAACCGCCAGCCCGATGGTCAGTGAGGCATGCTTATGCAGGGGGGCGACAAAGATAGAGCTCGACGCAATCAGTTCATCGTGCAGATTCGTTGCGAAACTGTGTGAGGCATCCACCACCCCCTTACCTTTACAGTCGTTCAGCGGTTTGACCTCACCGATATAGGGGCTGACATGGGTGATGATGGGCACGTTGCCCGGCCCGGTACAGAGCGATGCAGGACGCTGGAAAAGCTCGCTGACCGGCTGATAGTGCGCCTGCTTAGCCAGACAGAGCGTCGTCTCCTGCTTATAGAAAAGATGCGACAGGATCACCAGGCCAACCCGCACGGACTGGACGAAGTAAAGCTCATAATCCTGCAGATGGTAGACGCGGGTTAGTTCATCCCGTAATTCATCTCGCTGCATAAGCGCTCGCTTATAAAATTGATCGCCGTGGCGTTTTTGTAGATCGGGAGATAACGATGAAGCATCCATTAATTGATTAACTCTTGCTGATAAAGCAGTGGCATAACGTTGTCGCGAAAGATGGACCCTACCGCGATTTCACAGGGCGGCTGGCGATAGTTAACCCAGGCAATTTCCTCTATCTCTGCGCCCGCGCGGGGCTGACCGACGATTTCGACGTGATACACGTGATTCTCAATTGCCATGGATTCAAACTCCGCCCTGCCGTGAAAAAGACCAAAGGGCCGGAAGGCCTTGACCTGCACGCCCAGTTCTTCCTGTAGCTCCCGTTTCAGGCAGCTCAGATGGTCTTCCCCTCGTTCGGGTTTGCCGCCGGGCGAAATAAAGATCCGCGTGCCGCGTTTTCGCGTCAGCAGCAGTGAACGCTGATGAATGATCACCGCCGAGCACTTGACGATAACGTTCATAACAGGCTCCCGGGAAGAACGTAGCCCCTCGGCTACGTCGGGGGTACATGTACGATCAGGCTGCGGCACTGGCTGTTTTCTCCACGGGTGTCATCAGGGTTTCTCCGGCCAGGAAGCGCACGATATTCAGGGCCAGGGGCGTTTTATCTTTCAGGTAGGAAAGAATGGTTTCATCGCCCGGCGTTGAGAAGCTGTCCGCAAAAATACTGATACCCTCCAGCGATTTGGTTGAGATGCCCAGCTGTAGCAGGCGATATTTAACGTCATCTGCCGACTGCGCAAATTCATAGATGGGTGACTGATAGTTGATGTCAAACTGCGCCATCATCTCCATCAGGAAGGTTTTGGCGACCGGACGCTGTTCGGGGAACTCCATCTGGTAATGGGTAATGCCATCGTTAATGGTGCTAATGTCATTGCGGCGGCAGAAATCGACCAGATGCGCGTGGATAGCCAGCTTCTCGCCCAGCAAAACCAGATTTTTGCGGTATTTCAGAATGTCAGCCTCAAGGTGTTCGATGGCAATAGAGCGGAATGCACCACTGATATCTGCCACGGTATGACCGACAACCAGTTCGCCAAAGCGGGATTTCAGCTCTTCAACGCGGTGCGACAAAATGCCGCGGTGCAGCGAACAGCCGCTGTTGCCTGACCAGAGGTGAACGGGGATGCCCTGTAACATTAGATAACATGCTGCCAGCGTGCTGTCCCGGCCACCGGTAAACATGACGAGCTGTGTTTTTGCTGTATGCTGAATGGTCATTTTCCTGTCCTTTACATGGCTGATAGTCGTCATCGCTGACTGAATAAGGAGGATCCGCTCTGTAATGCGTCTTCCCTGAAGGGGCGCTTAGCGCTGATGAGCCTGTGCCGTTTCGCCTCTGAAATCAGATTATGGAAAACGCGCTGGACATTAAAATGATATAAACAGACACTAGCTGTTAGTTTTACTAACAGAGTAAACTTATGACTGGTCTCCCTTCCCTGCGCGCTTTACGCTATTTTCATTCTGCTGCACTGCATCAGAGCTTCAGCCAGGCTGCACAGTCGCTTAACGTGACCCACAGCGCGGTAAGCCATCAGATTAAGCTGCTGGAGGAGTGGCTGGGGAAACCGCTGTTTAATCGCGCTAACGGGAGGGTGCATCTCACCTCAGATGGCGAACGGCTAAAGGTTTGCTGTATGCAAACCTTCCGCGAAATTGAGACCACCTGTGAGAAAATTCGCGCCCGCAATATTAACAGCCTGACCGTCTCCTGCGCTCCCAGCTTTCTGGCCCAGTGGCTTATCCCACGCATCAGCCGTTTCTCGGCGATACATAGCGATATAGCCCTGACTTTTCAGACGCATGTCGATATTGAGCGCGTCAGAAACGAGCAGTCTGACGTGCTGATCCTGAGTCATGAACAGCCGGTGCAGGATGACATCGCCGCGACGCTGATTACCGTTGATTACATTGGCCCGGTTTGCGCGCCCGAGGTCGCCCGGCATTTAACCTACGAAACGGACTTTTCCTCCCTTACCCTGCTGCACGCCGATACCAAGCTGCACGCCTGGGCAGAGTGGGCTAAAAAAACGGGCGCAAAGGGGGATTTCTGGGCGGGAAGGCATTTTGATAATTTGACGCTGGCCATTCAGGCGGCGCGAAACGGGCTGGGGATTATTATGACGCCGCAGATTCTGGTGCGTAAAGAGATCCGGGAAGGCACGCTGATAGCGCCACTGGGGTTCGCAGAAGTCGACCGGGCGACCTGGATGATGGTCAAGGCGTCGCGTATTGAGGAGCGGGAGATAAAACTTTTTCGTAGCTGGCTGCTGGAGGAAGCGGCCAGCGCAGGATGATGATAAGGCAGCTCACAGACAACAAAGGCCCCGCCAGCGAATGCCGACGGGGCCTGTAAGCAGGATGCTGAAGCGCTAAGGTTTACGCCAGCAGCAGCTGGTTCATACGGCGGATAAACTGGTTCGGGTCGTCCAGCGTACCGCGCTCGGCAAACATCGCCTGATCCAGCAGCAGCTCAACCCATTCGCCAAAGCGGGCCTCATCCGTGGTATCGGCCGCACGCTTAACCAGGGCGTGATCCGGGTTCAGCTCAAACAGATACTTCACTTCCGGTACCGCCTGCCCTGCCGCCGCAAACAGTTTCGCCATCTGGGTACTCATGTCATTGGCTTCGGTGGTGACAATGGCTGGCGTATCGGTCAGGCGATGCGTCAGACGCACTTCCTTCACGCGGTCGCCCAGCAGCGTCTTCACGCGTTCAACGAAGGGTTCCAGCGCCTTTTCGGCTTCTTTCTGCTCTTCGCTCTCTTCGTCGGCCAGCTTGCTTAGCGCATCATCTGCCTTACTGACGGACTGGAACGCTTTACCATCAAATTCAGTCAGGTAGCTCATCATCCACTCATCAATACGGTCAGAGAGGAGCAGAACTTCGATACCTTTCTTACGGAACAGCTCAAGGTGCGGGCTGCTTTTCGCTGCGGCGTAGCTGTCAGCGGTGATGTAGTAAATTTTTTCCTGCCCTTCGACCATGCGGCTAACGTAGTCTTCCAGCGACACGGTCTGCGCCGGGCCCTCGCTGCTGGTGGAGGCGAAACGCAGCAGTTTAGCGATGGTTTCCGCGTTCGCGTTATCCTCTGCCGGCCCCTCTTTCAGGGCCAGTCCGAACTGCTGCCAGAACTGCTGGTATTTCTCTTCATCATCCTTCGCGACTTTTTCCAGCATCTGGAGCGCTCGTTTGCTCAGTGCATTCCGCAGGTTCTGAGTGATGCGGCTGTCCTGCAAAATTTCACGGGAGACGTTAAGCGGCAGATCGCTGGAATCTATCAGACCGCGCACAAAGCGCAGGTAGTTCGGCATAAACTGCTCAGCGTCGTCCATGATAAATACGCGCTGGACGTACAGCTTCAGGCCATGCTTGTGGTCACGATTCCACATATCCCACGGGGCCTGAGTCGGGATATACAGCAGGCTGGTATACTCCTGCTTGCCCTCAACGCGGTTATGGCTCCAGGTCAGCGGGTCGGCAAAGTCATGCGAGACGTGCTTATAGAACTCTTTGTACTCTTCGTCGCTGATGTCGGCCTTATTGCGCGTCCACAGCGCCTGCGCCTTGTTGATCTTTTCCCAGGCGGTGGTGTTCTCTTCCTCGTTATGAGTTTCGATCTCCACGGGCAGTGCAATATGATCGGAATACTTGCTGATGATGCTGCGTACACGCCAGGCATCCAGGAACTCATCTTCACCTTCGCGCAGATGCAGGGTGATCTCCGTACCCCGATCCGCTTTGGTGATATCCGCAAGGGTATATTCGCCCTCACCCGCGGATTCCCAGAATACGCCCTGATCGGCGCTGGCGCCGGCGGCACGCGTGCGAACCGTCACCTTATCGGCAACGATAAAGGCCGAGTAAAACCCAACGCCGAACTGACCGATTAGCTGGCTGTCTTTTGCCTGATCGGATCCCAGCGACTCGAGGAAGGATTTGGTACCGGATTTGGCAATCGTCCCCAGGTTCTCAATGACTTCGTCCCGGCTCATACCGATGCCGTTATCACTTAGCGTCAGCGTCCGGTTTTCCTTATCAACAGAAACCCGTACGCGAAGTTCACCGTCGCCTTCATAGAGATCCGGCACGGACAGCGCCCGAAAGCGCAGCTTGTCGGCGGCGTCAGAGGCGTTGGAAATCAGCTCCCGCAGGAAAATTTCTTTATTTGAATAGAGGGAATGGATCATCAGGTGCAGAAGCTGTTTTACCTCTGACTGGAAGCCACGCGTCTCTTGTCCTTTCATGGTCATGTCTACCTCAACTGATTCAGGTTGATCTATGTTGAGAAGTAAGGTGGGGGCAATGCTGGGGATTTCAAGACGGCACAAACGATCGTGCCGTTGAATGGTCAGAATCTAATCTTATGGCGTCCGGCAAGGGAGTGTGACAGCGTGGTGCCATCCACCATTTCCAGTTCGCCACCCACCGGCACACCGTGGGCGATACGGCTGGCGTCAACGCCATACTGTCCGCACAGTTCGGCGATATAGTTAGCGGTCGCCTCACCTTCTACCGTCGGATTGGTGGCCAGAATGACTTCCTGTATCGTCTCTTTTTCCAGCCGCTGTTCCAGCCGATCCAGCCCGATATCGTTCGGGCCAATGCCGTCCAGCGGAGAAAGATGGCCCATCAGCACAAAGTAGCGTCCGGCGAACTGCCCGGTTTGCTCAATGGCGTGAATGTCGGCCGGGCTTTCAACCACACAGATCAGGCCATTTTGCTGACGGCGGGTGTTTGCACAGATGGTACACACATCCTGCTCGGTAAAGGTCCGGCAGTCCGCGCAGTGCCCAATCTCGGACATGGCGCGTGTCAGGGCCTGGGCCAGGCGCATGCCGCCGCTACGGTCCCGCTGTAGCAGCTGAAACGCCATGCGTTGGGCCGACTTTGGCCCAACGCCCGGCAGGCAGCGCAGCGACTCCATCAGGCTTTCGAGGAGCGGGCTGGTCTGCATCAGAACGGCATCTTGAAGCCAGGTGGCAGCTGCATACCACTGGAAACGGCCGCCATTTTTTCCTTCTGCGCTTCGGCAACGCGGCGTGCCGCATCGTTAAAGGCGGCCGCGACCAGATCTTCCAGCATATCTTTGTCATCTTCCAGCAGGCTTGGATCAACCTCAACGCGACGACAGTTATGCGCCCCGTTGATGGTGACTTTCACCAGGCCAGCACCCGACTCACCGGTTACTTCCATGGCAGCAATCTCTTCCTGCACATGAGCCATTTTATCCTGCATTTGCTGGGCCTGTTTCATCAGGTTACCCAGTCCGGCTTTTCCAAACATAGTTTTCTCTCTCGGATCGGGCCGCAATCATGCCAGAGCAGTGATGCAGCGTTTCAAAGGGGGCGAATACTCTCTTCATCCACGTCGGCGTCAAAAAACTGACGCAGGGTCTGAATATGATTATCCGTGCTTATCGACTGACGCGCCTGCGCCAGCTTCTCTTCATAAATCGCCTGACGCCATTCCAGCGGCGTTAACACCGCAGGATTATCGTCTTCTACGAGTGTAAGTTCAACCGGCTGACCGGCAGCCTGACTTAACGCCTCACTCAGCACCTGCTGCGCTGAGGGCGAATTCAGATGGCGCTGGCTGGACCGCAGATGCAGGCAGATGCCGCTTTCGCTGACCTCTTTCCAGGCATTCAGCGCCAGCTGCTGCACCAGCTTCGGCAGGGTCAGGGTCGCCACCTCTGCCGCCCACGCATCGCGCAGCAGCGATTCAGCCGTCAGCCTGGCCATCAGTTCGGGCGTTTTCTCATGCTCCAGCGCCGTACGCAGCGCTTTTGGCGTGGCGACCGGGACGGGTTTGGCCTCGTCAGGTTTTTGCGTCTTCCAGCGATAGGCCTCTTTTTTTACCGGGGCGGACGGCGCTGCGGCGGCTGACCGCTTCTGACTCCGCTCGGTAACGGAAGCCAGTCGCTCCAGCGCTGAAGCTGCCGGCCGCGCACGTTGCGCCGCCGGCTCACTCTTTTTTAGTTTGGTCACTCCCTGCTGACGCATCAGCTGAGTGCGCGCCTGTAGCAGCTGACTGGTGCTTTCAGGCAGCGAGGCGGAAGGGGCATCCTGCTGCATCGGCGCGGGTGGGCTACCCGGCGCGGATGCCGCGTCCTGCGCCTCATTTTGCTGCGGCGTTGGCGACCCGCTGGCGGCTTTACCCGGCTGCACCGTATGCGGTGGTGCAATACCACCAGGCGCCCGTACCGGATCGGGCTGGACAGCCGCAGGCTGGGCCTGTGGCGTCATTACCGGGCGCGCGACCGGCTCGGCAATGACCTCCCGGGGGTGGAATGCCAGCGCTCTGAGCAGCGCCATCTCAACGCCCATCCGACGATCCGGCGCCAGCGGCAGCTCTTTGCGCCCAACCAGCAGCGTCTGGTAATAAAGCTGAACCTCCGCCGGGGGGATAACGCGTGCCAGCTCTCTCAAACGCTGTTCGACAGCGGCAAAATCGTCGCCCAGCGCCGAGGGCAGAAGCTGAATCATCGCAATGCGATGCAGCAGCGTCAGCATTTCCACCAGTAGCGCTTCCCACTCCACGCCACGCGATGCCGCCTGGTTGAGCAGCGACATCATCTGCTCACCCTGCGCATCCACCAGGGCTTCAATCAGCGCCAGCGGCTGCTCATCGTCCAGCGTACCCAACATGGCGCTGACGGTGGCGGTCGTCACCTGTCCCTGGCCCATAGCGATGGCCTGGTCGGTCAGACTCAGGGCATCACGCATGCTGCCGTCAGCCGCGCGGGCAATAAGCTGGAGCGAACGCGCTTCCGCGTCAATCTGCTCCTCATGCAGCACATGCGCTAACTGCCCACGGATCTGCTCCACATCCAGCGCTTTCAGATGGAACTGAAGGCAGCGGGAGAGAATGGTCACCGGCAGCTTTTGCGGATCGGTGGTCGCCAGCAAAAATTTCACGTGGCCCGGCGGCTCTTCCAGCGTCTTCAACAGCGCGTTAAAGCTGTGCCGGGAGAGCATGTGGACTTCGTCAATCAGATAGACTTTGAAACGACCGCGCGCCGGTGCGTACTGCACGTTGTCCAGCAGATCGCGCGTATCCTCGACTTTGGTACGCGAGGCGGCATCAATTTCGATCAGATCGACAAAGCGGCCCTGCTCGATTTCACGGCAGTTATCGCACTGCCCACAAGGCGTGGCAGTGATGCCGGTTTCGCAGTTAAGCCCCTTGGCGAGCAAACGGGCGATGGTGGTCTTTCCGACCCCGCGGGTGCCGGAAAAAAGATAAGCGTGGTGGATGCGGCCGAGCGACAGGCCATTCGCCAGCGCTGTCAGGACATGCTCCTGACCGACAACATCAGTAAACGCTTGTGGACGCCACTTGCGGGCCAGTACCTGATAGCTCATTAATTCGCAGAATGTGTTGGATGGACCGGAGGGTAATGCTATCACAGCCCCACCCTGACGGCGAGGCTGAACGCAGAAGGGATCAGTGTCCCGGGAACGTCACGAGGCTAAAAGATTCGATGCCCTGCGCTTTCAGGCGCTCTTCACCGCTCAGGTCAAACAGGTTGATCACAAATGCGGCCTGATTAACCGTGCCGCCCGCACGGCGGATCAGCTTAACCGTCGCCTCAATGGTGCCGCCGGTTGCCAGCAGATCGTCCACCACCAGCACGGTATCGCCGGGCTGAATCGCATCGCAGTGCAGTTCCAGCCGATCGCTGCCGTATTCCAGCTCGTAGGTTTCTGAAAAGGTTTTCCGTGGCAGCTTGCCGGGTTTACGCACCGGAACAAAGCCAACGCCCAGCCCTAAGGCCACCGGCGCGCCGAACAGGAAACCCCGGGCTTCCGTACCCACGACTTTGGTAATACCCGCTTCACGATAGCGTTCAACGAACAGTTCAATACTGAGTGCGAACGCTTTAGGATCTTCCAGCAGGCTGGTTACGTCACGAAACAGGATGCCCGGCTTAGGGTAATCCGGGATGCTTTTGATACTGTTTTTAAGAAATTCAAGCTGCTGCGCAGTCGCGGTCATAGTGTTATGCCTGGTAAATACAAATCTGACTCGCGCAGCTTCGGCTGCTCTTGCGAAGACCTTCGCAGAGCAAAACGTTAACGTCAGGGGGAAGCCGCGCACGAAAACGACCAAATCTATGCAAACTCCCGGACAAATGCAACCATGGTAAGAAAAATCACGGCATTTGTTGCGCGGACTCAACCGCCGCTGCGCGTCGCAGCAGGGAGAAAGCGATGCCATCCTGCGAAGTACCAGCCCTGGACGACAATGTTCGGTAGAATAGGAGGCTGAAGCAGGAAGCCCTTTAAATGAGGGTATCATAACGATGCGCTCACCGGAGAGAATCAAGATGAAAAGTGCCCTTCTGCTGCAACAGCTGGAAGAAAAACTCGACCTTCTGGCCCGGGCCGTGGCACCCCATGCGAATAAACGCACCCCAGGCGCCCGTTTTGACCATCAGCTTTTCTATTGCCACACCACCCGGCTGGGTGATTATCTGCTGGAAGTCCAACAGAACCTCGCCCACCTCAGGCAGAGCGTTGATGACCAGCGCACCGACAGCGTTGCCTGGATGGCCGAGCGGATTGTACTGCAAATGGGCGCGCTCCAGCGTGAGCTGGCTACCCAGCGCCTGCGCAAGGGGGAAGCGCAAAAGGAACCCGTCAGCGTAAACCTTTATGAAAAGCTGGCGGAGCACCAGGACTATGAGCGCCGCCTGCGCGCCATGGTAGCGGATCGCGAAAGCCAGCTTGCAACGCGTGAAACCCTGGCCCAGCAGCAGATCCTGCAGCGCGAGATCGCCGCGCTGGAAGGCAGATTGCAGCGCTGCCTGCAGGCACTGAAGCGGATCGAGCGGGCGATTGAGTATCGGGAACGCTAAGCGGCTACCGGTTCGTCTGTGTCGTATATACTGTGTTAAATGCCTGACTGGAGGGTAATAATGGGGTTTCTCTGCTGGTGTATTATCGGACTGCTGACCGGCCTTGCCTCACGCGTCATTTTGCATGGCCGCCCCGGAGGCCTGGTCCCCACCCTGGTGCTTGCCATCGTTGGCGCGCTGATTGGCGGCTATATTAGCGCTTTCTTAAACGATGCGACGCTGGCGGAGCTCTCGCCTGAGGGTCTGCTTGCGGCGCTGGCTGGCGCACTTGTCATGCTGCAGGTAGTGAGAAAGCTGCGTATATAACGCGAAGAGAGATTAAGGAGATAACGATGTCGCTGGAAACCGCTCCCGAAGAGGTCAGACTGGCCGTGGATTTAATTATGCTGCTGGAAGAGAACAATATTGCGCCGCAGACGGTGCTGGCCGCGCTGGCTATTGTCCAGCAGGATTTTGAAAAAAAGCTGGCCCCAGGGGACTAAACGGGTTGCATCTGCGCCACACGAAGCGTCTGGCCGTGCTGCATCATATCAATCAGGACGTCGATCAGCTGTGGCGCATCGGCCGCCATATCAAAGCTGTCAGGCATAAACAGCCAGTTCTCCATGATCCCCGTCATATACCCGCGCAGCACAATCGCGGTGCGGCGGGTATCCAGATTCTCCGGCAGCTGCCCCGCGGTCATACACTCCCGCAGGACGTCTTCGATTTTATCGTAGCATTCCAGAAACAGCGTCTGTTGCATAAATTGCAAAGTCGCCATTTCGCCGACAAATTCGCACTTGTGGAAAATTATTTCCATAAGCGAACGTCTACGCCTGTCCCGGGCTGTGGCTTCAAGGACATACGTTAGCATCGCTTTCATAACGGATAGTGGATCAGAAGGGTATTTTAACTGATACTCATGTTCTAAGTCTTTCAGGCCTGATTCGGACTGAGCCCAAATCTCATTCAGCAAATCGCTTTTGTTTTTGAAATGCCAGTAAATTGCACCACGCGTCACCCCCGCTGTATTCGCAATATCAGCCAGTGACGTTTTCGCCACACCATGCTCGGAAAATCTTTCTATAGCTGCATCAAGGATGTGATTTCGCGTTTCTAACGCCTGCTGTTTGGTTTTTCGTGCCATAGGGAGTTTTTTACAAAAAGGTGGACTTACATACATTTGCGAATGTATGTACCATAGCACGACCATAATTTAAACGCAGCAATGGGTTTATGGGTTTGTGATCCATTGAACAATCGATATCGGACACTCGAGGTTTATTTATGAACAAAAACAGAGGGTTAACGCCTCTGGCGGCCGTTCTGATGCTTTCAGGCAGCTTAGTGCTAACAGGATGTGATAATAAAGAGCAGCAGACTGGACAACAAAAACCACCTGAAGTCGGTGTGGTGACGCTGAAAAGTTCCCCGCTCACCATTACTACCGACCTTCCCGGTCGTACCTCGTCGTTCCGTGTTGCTGAAGTTCGCCCACAGGTTTCAGGCATCATTTTGAAGCGCAACTTTGCTGAAGGTACGGATATCAAGGCGGGAGAATCTCTCTACCAGATTGATCCTGCGCCTTATAAAGCCGCATGGGATAGTGCGAAAGGCGATCTGGCTCAGGCTCAGGCCAATGCGAATATTGCCGCAGTGACGGTGAAACGCTATAAGCCTTTGCTTGGCACCAAATACATCAGCCAGCAGGATTACGATCAGGCCATGGCCACCCAGGGTCAAACATCGGCAGCCGTTCAGGCGGCACAGGCGAATGTCGAAACCGCGCGGATTAACCTGGCGTATACGCGTGTTACCTCTCCTATCAGCGGGCGCATTGGTAAATCTTCCGTAACGGAAGGTGCGCTGGTGCAGAGTGGACAAACGACCGCGCTGGCAACGGTGCAGCAGCTCGATCCCATCTATGTCGATGTCACCCAGTCCAGTGAAGACTTTATGCGCCTGCGTAATGAGCTGAGATCGGGCACATTGAAGCAGGTAGACGGTAAGGCTAAAGTCAAACTGTTAACGCAGGATGGTAAAGAGTATCCACAGAGCGGAACATTAGAATTTTCTGAGGTTACCGTGGATGAAAGCACCGGTTCCATTACGCTGCGCGCGGTTTTCCCGAATCCTGATGAGACCCTACTGCCGGGTATGTTCGTTCGCGCGCGTCTGGAAGAAGGCACCAATCCTGATGCACTGTTAGTGCCGCAGCAGGCCGTAACCCGTACGCCGACTGGTGAAGCCTCTGCACTGGTCGTCGGGGCAGATAATAAAGTCGAATCCCGTACGATCACAGCCGATCAGGCGATCGGTGATAAGTGGCTGGTGACTGCCGGACTGAAACCTGGCGATAAAGTCATTACGACTGGCGTTCAGCGTGCGAAACCTGGCGCTCAGGTTACGCCTCAGGAAGTCAGTACAGATGATGCCGAGAAGGCGAAGTCTGAACAACCTAAGTCTTAAACAGGAGCCGCTGATACATGGCTAAGTTCTTTATCGATCGCCCCATTTTTGCGTGGGTCATCGCCATCATTATTATGTTGGCGGGTGTGCTGTCGATTCTAAAACTGCCGATTGAGCAATATCCCAATGTTGCGCCGCCGTCAGTTCAGATTCGAGCGACTTATCCGGGTGCGGATGCTAAAACGCTACAGGACTCAGTTACCCAGGTAATTGAACAAAATATGAACGGCATTGATGGCCTGATGTATATGTCATCAAACAGCGATTCATCCGGTACGTTGCAGCTTACGCTGACTTTCCAGTCAGGTACCGATCCCGATATCGCACAGGTTCAGGTGCAGAACAAACTGCAGCTGGCCACGCCTCTGCTCCCGCAGGAAGTACAGCAGCAGGGGATTCAGGTTCAAAAATCCTCCAGCAGCTTCCTGATGGTTGCCGGCTTCGTGAGCCAGGACGGCAGTATGACGCAGAACGATATTTCGGACTACGTTGCCTCCAACATCAAAGACCCCATCAGTCGTACGCTGGGCGTGGGTGACACCCAGATATTCGGTGCGCAGTATGCAATGCGTATCTGGATGGATCCGCACAAGCTGAACAACTATCAGCTGACGCCGGTGGACGTGATTAGCGCCATTACCGCGCAAAACGCCCAGGTGGCAGCCGGCCAGTTAGGCGGTTCACCACCGGTTCCGGGCCAGCAGCTTAACGCCTCAATCATCGCGCAAACGCGTCTGACCTCAACCGATGAATTCGGCAAAATTCTGCTGAAGGTAAATACGGATGGATCGCGCGTTCTGCTCAGGGACGTGGCGAAAATTGAGCTGGGGGGTGAAAACTACGAGATCATCGCACGCTATAACGGTAAACCGGCTTCCGGTATCGGTATCAAGCTGGCGACTGGCGCTAACGCGCTGGATACCGCCGCCGCGGTAAAAGCAGAGCTGGGCAAACTGGAGCCTTTCTTCCCGGCTGGGATGAAGGTGGTTTACCCTTACGATACAACGCCGTTTGTTAAAATTTCCATCAATGAAGTGGTGAAAACCCTGATTGAGGCGATTGTGCTGGTGTTTATCGTTATGTATCTGTTCCTGCAAAATTTCCGCGCAACGCTGATCCCGACGATCGCGGTGCCGGTCGTTCTGCTGGGAACCTTCGCTATCATCAATGCTTTTGGCTATTCCATAAACACGCTAACGATGTTTGGGATGGTGCTGGCGATAGGCCTGCTGGTCGATGATGCCATCGTGGTGGTAGAGAACGTCGAACGCGTTATGGCCGAAGAGGGTCTGCCGCCGAAGGAGGCGACCCGTAAGTCGATGGAGCAGATCCAGGGCGCGCTGGTGGGTATCGCCATGGTTCTGTCGGCGGTATTTATTCCGATGGCGTTCTTTGGCGGTTCTACCGGCGTTATCTATCGTCAGTTCTCTATCACCATCGTATCGGCAATGGTGCTGTCAGTTATTGTTGCACTGGTACTGACGCCAGCACTCTGCGCCACCATGCTTAAACCGATCAAAAAGGGCGATCACGGTATCACGACCGGCTTCTTTGGTTGGTTTAACCGCATGTTTGAAAAGAGCACCGATCACTATACCAACAGCGTGGGCCATATCATTCGCAGCACGGGCCGCTATCTGCTGATTTATCTGGCGATTGTGGCTCTGATGGCGGTGATCTTCGTGAAACTACCGACCTCCTTCCTGCCGGAAGAGGATCAGGGTCTGCTGCTGGCGCAGGCACAGCTACCTGCTGGCGCAACCCAGGAACGTACGCAAAAAGTGCTCGATCAGGTGACCGACTACTTCCTGACCAAAGAGAAGGCTAACGTTAATTCGGTCTTTACCGTTAACGGCTTCGGCTTTGCCGGTCGCGGACAGAATACCGGTATTGCCTTCGTCAGTCTCAAACCCTGGGACGATCGTAGCGGTGCGGCAAACAAAGTTGATGGTATCGCGGGCCGTGCGATGCAGGCCTTCGGCGCTATCAAAGATGCCATGGTCATTCCGTTCAACCTGCCGGCGATTATCGAACTGGGTAACGCAACAGGCTTTGACTTTGAGCTTATCGATCAGGCTAACCTTGGACACGATGCACTGACCAAGGCCCGTAATGAGCTGTTAGGCATGGTTGCCCAGCATCCGGATACGCTGGTGGGCGTTCGTCCAAACGGTCTGGAAGATACACCCCAGTACAAGCTGATGATCGATCAGGAGAAAGCCGAAGCCCTTGGCGTCTCTATTTCTGATATCAACACCACCATCGGTGCCTCCTGGGGCGGTTCCTACGTCAATGACTTTATTGACCGTGGCCGCGTGAAGAAAGTGTATGTGATGGGCCAGGCCGATTCACGTATGCTTCCGGATGATATCAATAAGTGGTACGTCCGCGGCTCTAACGGCCAGATGGTGCCGTTCTCAGCCTTCGCCAGCGCAAAATGGCAGTATGGTTCACCGCGTCTGGAACGTTATAACGGGCTGCCGTCAATGGAGATCCTCGGCCAGGCAGCAGAAGGTAAAAGTTCAGGTGAAGCGATGAACCTGATGGAACAGCTGGCCTCGAAGCTGCCGCAGGGCATTGGCTTTGACTGGACCGGTATGTCCTATCAGGAACGCCTATCTGGTAACCAGGCACCCGCACTCTACGCTATCTCGCTGATTGTGGTATTCCTCTGTCTGGCAGCGCTGTATGAGAGCTGGTCTATTCCGTTCTCCGTGATGCTGGTGGTGCCGTTAGGTGTTATCGGGGCGCTGCTTTTCACCGCGCTGCGCGGACTCAGTAACGACGTTTACTTCGTGGTCGGACTCTTGACAACCATTGGTCTGTCAGCGAAGAACGCCATACTGATCGTTGAGTTTGCTAAGGACCTGATGGAAAAAGAGGGCAAAGGGCTGGTGGAATCAACGCTTGAGGCGGTACGTATGCGTCTTCGTCCGATTCTGATGACCTCTCTGGCCTTTATTCTCGGCGTACTGCCGCTGGCTATCAGTACCGGTGCAGGCTCCGGTGCGCAGAATGCGGTAGGGACTGGCGTGATGGGCGGAATGGTGACCGCAACTATTCTCGCGATATTCTTTGTTCCGGTATTCTTTGTGGTGGTCCGCCGCCGTTTCGGTAAAAACAAAGAAGAGCTTGAGCACGGTCATCCAGACGACCAGCATCAGCACTAATCCTTCCTGAACGAAATATATAAGAGGCCGCTCGCGGCCTCTTTTTTTTTTGCAATGACTTCCCCACTACTTCTACTGCCTGCCACTTTCTCCTGCTATCTTCCCCTCGTCATCCCCCGCCGAATTTCTCCCCTGGGGCGTCCTCGCCGTATCCTCTTTGTTACAGCGCTCTGAGTGCTGACGTCCCTTCTCCCGTTCGTTTGCTCTTCCGGCTGCTCTTGCAATTACGATAAAGCGCGGGCATAATTAATGCTATGTTATAACATAACACTTAAGGTGCGCACTATGAAATCGAACATTCATCCGGCCTATCGTACTGTCGCGTTCCATGACACCAGCGCCGATGCCTGGTTTATGGTCGGCTCAACAATTAAAACTGACCGTACCGTTGAGCTTGATGGCAAAACCTGGCCTTTTGTCCCGCTGGACACCTCTTCAGCTTCTCATCCGCACTATACCGGCAAGCAGAAAGATTTTGCCAAAGAGGGCAGCGCGCATCGGTTTAATGAGCGTTTTGGCCGTTTCTTCTCTAAAACCAGGTAAGGTTGCATCATGCAGGTTCTGAGTTCACTGGCTTCAGCTAAAAAACGCCACAAGGATTGCCGCGTGGTACGTCGTAAGGGACGGATTTACGTGATCTGTAAAAGTAATCCTCGCTTTAAAGCAGTACAGGGAAGAAAAAAGAAACGCTAAATTTTGCTTCAAAAAAGGGCCATTAATTGATGGCCCTTTTTTTTTACGCTGACGCTTGCTCCGCTCAGCGCCCTTCTCTTCGTTATTTCATGCTGGCGACCATAGCCTTAACATTATGCGTAAATGCCGCGGTATAGCTTGCTGCAGCTCCCTCTTTGCGGGTTAGCGCTTCCGGGTAGAGTTCCCCGCCAGGCTGGGCATTCGAGGAGGCAGCGATCTGCTTCACCAGGCGAGGATCCGTTTGGTTTTCGATAAAATACGTATGGATATGCTCGCTTTTAAGCTGGGTAATGAGTGCGGCGACATCAGATGCGCTGGCTTCGGACTCGGTGGAGAAACCGACAGATGACATAAAGATCACACCATAGCGCTGGCCGAAATAACCAAAGGCATCGTGACTGGTAAGGACCTTGCGTTTTTCCAGCGGAATGGCCGCAAAACTGGATTGCGCCCAGCGATCCAGCTTCTTAAGCTGCGCAATATAGGCCGAGCCCTGCTGACGGAAATAATCTGCATCATCAGGGTCGGCCTTAATCAGCGCATTCATGACGTTAGTGGCATAAATCATACCATTCATCATGCTGTTCCATGCATGGGGATCGGTTATCGCTTTCCCGTCCTCCTCCATTGAACGCGTTGCGATCCCCGCAGAGCTGACTATCACCTCGCCTTTATAGCCTGATGCCTTAATAAGGCGCTCCATCCACCCTTCCAGGCCCAGGCCGCTGACGAACACAACATCGGCTTTCGCCAGCGCCAGGCTGTCCTGGGGCGTGGGTTCAAAACTATGCGGATCACCATCTGGTCCCACCAGACTTTTAACGTTGACGTGAGAGCCTCCAACCTGCTTAACGATATCAGCCAGTACCGAAAAACTGGCCACCGTGTTGACGGTTTTCGCCATAGCCACGGGCGCGGCCAGTAATGATGCCAGCGCCAGCGCGACGGGTAACTCTTTCATGCTTTCTCCTTACCACCAGAAAAACGACCGCGCGAACGGAAGAGGCCGCCGCAGGGTCCGAAAAGAATTGAGATAAAAAACAACACGGCAGCGCTGAGCACAACCGCCGGCCCGGCTGGCAGAGAGAGGTAAAATGACCCCATCAGGCCGCTAAAACTTGCCACAACGGCCAAAACCATCGCAGCAGCAAGGGTGCCCGGTAGCCTTATGCTCCAGAAACGGGCGGCGGCGGCAGGCAGCATCATTAGCCCCACGCACATCAGCGTGCCCAGCACCTGAAATCCCGCGACCAGATTGATAACGACCAGTATCAGAAAAATGCCGTGTACCAGCGGAGCGGTCCAGCGGTTCTGAGCACGCAAAAAAGTGGGATCAAAGGCGTCAATGACCAGCGGGCGGTAAATTACTGCGAGTATCAGCAATGACCCGGCGGCGATACCGCTCACCAATATAATGGAGGGATTATCTACGGCCAGCAGGGAGCCAAAGAGGACATGCAGCAGATCCACGCTGGATCCGCGCAGCGAAACGAGGGTGACGCCCAGCGCCAGCGAACCAAGGTAAAATCCGGCAAAGCTGGCATCTTCGCGCAGCGGCGTGCAGCGGCTTACCGCCCCTGACAGCAGCGCAACGGATAAACCGGCAATGACCCCGCCGGTTCCCATTGCGACCAGAGACAACCCGGAAATCAGATAGCCCGCTGCTGCACCGGGTAACACAGCGTGGGAAAGAGCGTCGCCAACCAGGCTCATCCGGCGTAACAGAAGAAATATACCCAGCGGCGTCGCACTGAGCGAGAGCGCGATGCAGGCCACCAGCGCACGACGCATAAAACCAAATTCAATAAAGGGATGCATTACGGACAGGATCATTACGCCCCCAAAGAACGCAGTGAATGCTGCCGGGACAGCACGCTATCGGAAACGGACCACTCGGCACGATGCGCCTGCAGGCGTAAACGCTGCGGGAAATAGTTCTCGACCGTTGCCATATCGTGGAGAACGACAACCAGCGTACAACCCACATCATGGCGCTCTTTGAGCAGGGTGAGTAGCAGTTGGGTGGTCTGGCTATCCACACCGGCAAAGGGTTCGTCCAGCAGCAGAAGGCTGGCCTCCTGCACTAATAAACGCGCAAAAAGCACGCGTTGCAGCTGCCCACCCGAGAGCGTTCCTGGCCGGGCAGAAGCAAAGTCGAGCATGTCGACCTTATCCAGCGCCGACATAACGCTTCGCCGCATGGCCTTATCAATGCCGCCAAACCAGCCGCTTTTTTTCCAGCACCCCATCGCCACCATATCGAACAGGCTTAGGGGAAAGGTACGGTCAATTTCAGACTGCTGCGGGAGCCAGGCGATATTAACGGATGATCGAGGCAGAATGAGAGCCCCACTGACAGGGCGCAATAAACCGGCCAGGGTTTTCAACAAGGTTGATTTTCCGGATCCGTTAGCCCCTACCAGTGCGGTCATTGAGCCTGTCAACAAAGTGCCGTCCAGTGCCGGAGTGACGGCCCTGCCCTGATAGCCTACGGTGAGCTGATTGAAAGTAATCATCAGGCCAACGCCCACCAGGTAAGCAGCAGCAGCGCTAATCCCGGCCCCGCGGCAAATAGAAGGCGCTGCCAGGCCGGGCGGCAAAACAACGACGCGTGTTGTGGCGCGGTAAAGTGTTTGCTCATTATCATGCCTATTGATATGTTATAACATAACAATGTACCGGAGTTTTTATTTTAGAAGATAGCAGCAAAGTGTATCTAATTATTTCCAAAACAGGACAACGCCTTAGGCGCTTATATAAAAAAAACTCAACTTCCGACTTTTATCTATCGCAGTAAATGGTTTTATCTACTAAGATAAATAATAACCAAATCATCAAGATACTTAACAGCACTGTTTAGGGGCTTGATTAATCGCCTCTTACGACTAATTATCTCTATAAGCATTAATTAACTCATGGGGGAAAAGTGCGCAAATCCATCTCATGTAATTTAGATAAAACTGTGGGTAACACGGCGGCTCTGGCTGAGATTATTCAGCGGATTATTCCCAAAATAGCGGATGAACTTACAGGATCACTGATTTGGTATTCACAAAATGCCCAATATGTTCCCGAGAGTATCAAAATTATTTCTATAGAATATTTAGGTGAATCACGTTATAAAATGGCCTATAGTTTCCGTTGGACCCTGTTCAACGCCTGCCTCGATATTGATGCTGAGGAAACCCTAAGCGAAACGGTCAATTTTCAACACACAGGCGATGCACTCATTTTTGATTTTATTGATACTGAGCCAGCAACTGCCGCAGATGAATTGTGATTTACACGGCTGGCATTAAAGATACCTATTATCCACGTTATATTTCAACGAGGGTTAATAACGAGATAACCCTTATCACTTCCTGGCACACCAATCGTTGAAAAGCCCGTACATGCGGCATCTTTCACTAGCTATGGAGGGGAAAAAGATGGACGAATACTCACCAAAAAGGCATGATATCGCTCAGCTTAAATTCTTGTGTGAAAACTTGTATGATGAAAGCATGGCTACATTAGGTGATAGCCATCATGGATGGATTAATGATCCTACTTCGGCAATCAATTTGCAGCTTAACGATCTGATCGAGCATATTGCCGGATTTACCATGAATTACAAAATTAAACATATTGAAGATGATGAACTCATTAGTCAGATAGATGAATACCTGGATGATACGTTCATGCTCTTTAGTAATTATGGCATCAACGTCCAGGATTTACAGCGCTGGCAAAAAACATCAAAGCGCTTGTTTAATATTTTCATAGAGGAATGTGCTCAGGTCATCTCACAGGCAAGCCATTCATTTTAGCAACCCTTTCTTTTTTCGATGGTTTAACAATGACAGACAAACTTCTGACCAAAACTGATTATTTGATGCGCCTCAGGCGCTGTCGGTCAATCGACACCCTGGAGCGTGTAATAGAAAAGAATAAATACGAATTATCCGAAAATGAGCTGGCCGTATTTTATTCCGCTGCCGATCATCGCCTTGCCGAACTGACAATGAATAAACTCTACGATAAAGTCCCGGTCGCAGTATGGAAATTCGTTCGTTAAATCAAAATTATACGATTATAAGTAAGCAGTTTAAGTAAGGCTGGAGGGGGAATTGGGTGGGGGCCCTGCCAGCTACATCCCGGCACACGCGTCACCTGCTGCGGCTGCTTCCTTCCGGATCTGACCGAGTTCACAAGTTAGCATTGCGGGAGAACCAACCGGGCCCCCATTGACAAGCTCCATGTTATGGAGCGAGGGCATTATCAATGAACCCCTCCCCAATTGCAACCTATCCCGCGGTGACCGTTGTTTTCTTGTTCGATCCCTTCATTTTTTGCCCAGTTTTTATTACAGTCCCGCTGAGAGGGCAAAAATATGCATGACCACGATTCATTCCAACAACGCATTTGGCAGATTGTTGCTGCAATCCCGACGGGTAAAGTCGCAACCTATGGTGATATCGCCCGCATGGCCGGTTCTCCGCGCGCTGCGCGTCAGGTGGGCGGCGTACTTAAACGCCTGCCGGAAGGCAGCACCCTGCCCTGGTTTCGCGTTATTAATAGCACGGGCGCGATTTCACTTACCGGTGATGATCTTGCCCGCCAGCGTGAAGCACTGCTACGAGACGGAATAGAAGTTAGTCAGGAAGGGAAAGTTTCGCTGCGGCGTTATCGCTGGACAGAATAACCCGCCCCGGAAGAGGCGGGAAAGCGTTACAGCGAGGTAGGCGCGGGAACGGAAGCAGAAGGGCTGACCTGGGTTGGTGAGGTCGACGGCAACGTTGTTGCGGCACCGCTCTGTGTTGGCAGAGCCATCGACGGAACCGGAACCAGGACCAGATCCTGTTTGTGACCACCGGTGTTAACCGCCTGCTTGACGCTATCAGTAATAAACACCATTTTGCCATCAACGGTAATGGCGGCGCTTAACAGGATACGTGCGTCAGGCTTAATATCAGACGGGTTGAAAGGCAGGATGAATTTGAACGGAGCCTGTTTTCCATCCGTGCGAACGACGCGCTGAGAAATAACCTTTGAAGGAGCATCCGCTACTGTCGCATCCGAGAGCGTTACCGTTAAAACGGCATCCGGCGGCAATGCAATGCGTTGGCGGATGTAGATGCTGCCGCTGACGTTGGGCTGGCGAAGCGTAGCCTGCTGACCTGCTACCTGTGATGCCAGCGTCGCAGTAGGTACATCGTGACCTTTTTGAGCGCATCCGGATAATGCGACAGCCAGTGCGGCGCCCGTTAATATTGGTAAAACTTTCATTGACTTATTCTCCTTATGATCAATGTTAATAGCGTGATCTCGGTGAGTCACGGGGAATAGTGGAACACTAACCCGTTGAGTTTATTCTGGCACAAGTTACTGATTTTTTCCTGTTACCGCCGTTTAACCGCTTTTTATGTTGATTGTTAACCTGCGTGCTGCGCTGATGACGCCGGATGAAAAACGAAAAAAACACCACAAAGAGGCCACAATGAGCCAGGCATTACAAAATTTATTAAATCTGCTTAATCTCGAAAAGCTCGAAGAAGGACTGTTTCGGGGACAGAGCGAAGATTTGGGGCTTCGTCAGGTATTTGGCGGACAGGTTGTGGGTCAGGCTCTCTGTGCCGCCAAGCAGACGGTTCCCGTCGAACGCGTTATCCACTCCTTCCACAGCTATTTTCTCAGACCGGGCGACAGCCAGAAAGCCATCGTCTATGAGGTCGAAACGCTGCGTGATGGGCAGAGTTTTAGCGCCCGCCGCGTCAGCGCCGTGCAAAACGGCCAGCCTATATTTTTTATGACCGCCTCTTTCCAGGCGCCTGAAACCGGATTTGAGCACCAGAAGACTATGCCTGATGTTCCGGGCCCGGAAAATTTAGTCAGTGAGAGTGAAATTGCAGTCCAGCTCGCACCTTATATTCCCGAAAAGGTGAGAGCGAAGTTTCTGGCGGAAAAACCCTTTGAATTCCGTCCGGTCAGCTTTCATAACCCTCTTAAGGGTCATGTAGAGGCCCCCCAGCGCTACGTCTGGATAAAAGCCAACGGCAGCGTACCGGAAGAGAAGCGCATCCATCAGTATCTGTTAGGGTACGCGTCCGACTTCAACTTTTTGCCGGTTGCTCTTCAGCCCCATGGGAAAGGTTTTCTTGAGCCGGGCATGCAGGTTGCCACCATCGACCATTCCATGTGGTTTCACCGCCCGTTCGATTTAAATCAGTGGCTGTTGTACAGCGTTGAAAGTACCTCGGCATCCGGAGCTCGGGGCTTTGTTCGCGGAGAGTTTTATAACCTTGACGGCTCGCTGGTAGCCTCGACCGTTCAGGAAGGGGTCATGCGACTTCGCCAGGAGTGAGTCTGATTTATTACCAAAAAAAAATGGCTCCCACTTTTGGGAGCCATTAGCCGTTGTTTTCTCGCGCTTTACGCTTACTGGTTGTAGGCGTTTTCACCATGGCTGTTAACGTCCAGCCCCTCACGCTCCTGATCTTCAGGTACGCGCAGCCCAACCGTCATATCCGCAACTTTGAAGGCGATAAAGGCGACTACGCCGGTCCAGACGATGGTCACGCCAACGCTGAATAGCTGTACGCCAATCTGATGCCCCATGGTCACGCCCTGGGCGTAACCCACCCCACCCAGTGAGGAGGAGGCAAATACGCCGGTCAGGATACAGCCCAGAATCCCGCAAACGCCATGGACGCCGAACACATCACAGGGATCATCGACGCGCAGCCATTTCTTCAGGATCGTTACGCCCCAAAGACCTGCCAGACCGCCCGCGATACCAATAATCAGAGCACCGCCGACGCCGACGTAACCACAGGCAGGCGTAATCGCGACCAGACCACCAATGGCACCGGAACAGACACCCAGTAAAGAAGGTTTGCCGCGAAGAGCCCACTCACCGAACGTCCAGCTAAGCATCGCACCCGCTGTCGCCATCACGGTGTTCAGGAATGCCAGACCTGCAATCTCGTTTGCCGCGCTGGCCGAGCCCGCATTAAAGCCGAACCAGCCCACATAAAGGATTGCCGTACCGGTGAAAACCATGGGCAGATTATGCGGTTTGAACGCCTCTTTCCCAAAACCCGCGCGTTTGCCCACCAGGTATGCACCGACCAGCCCCGCCACTGCGGCGTTAATATGCACTACGGTACCTCCCGCAAAGTCCAGTGCGCCATCCTGCGCCAGCAGACCACCGGACCAGACCATATGGGCGATAGGTAAATAAGATAAGGTCAGCCAGATAGCGACAAAAATCAGTACGGCCGAGAAGCGGATACGTTCTGCAATTGAACCGACTATGAGTCCTACGGTAATACAGGCGAACGAGGCCTGGAAAGAGACGTGGATATACTGATAGAAAGTACCCACCAGCGACGTCAGCTGAATATTTTTCAGCATCGCCATGCTGAAGCCGCCGAAAAAAGCGTTACCGTCACTAAACGCGAGCGAGTAGCCATAAATCATCCACAGTACGCAGACCATGGCGAAGGTGACAGAAACCTGTGTCAGCATGGAGAGCACATTTTTGGCGCGGATCAAACCACCGTAAAACAGCGCAATGCCGGGTAAGGTCATAAAAAGCACCAGCGCGGTGCAAATCATCATAAAGGCGTTGTCAGCTTTATCTGCGACCGGTGGCGCTGCTGCCATCGCCAGCGACGGTAACATTGCCAGGCCTGCGAGGCCCAATGTAGCAATTTTTTTATTCATTTTATCCCATCCCATCACAATTCTTAGCCCCGGGGTTACAGTGCCGCTTCGTCTGTTTCACCGGTACGGATTCGAATCACACGCTCCAGCTCAGCAACAAAAATTTTGCCGTCACCAATTTTGCCGGTGTAGGCGGCTTTACCAATGACATCAACCACTTCGTCAAGCTGATCGTCTGCAATCGCAATATCGATTTTTACTTTTGGCAGGAAATTTACGCTGTATTCAGCACCGCGATAGAGTTCTGCATGACCCTTCTGGCGACCAAACCCTTTTACTTCGGTTACGGTAAGCCCCTGAATACCAATAGAGGAGAGTGCTTCTCGCACATCTTCCAGTTTAAACGGTTTGATTACCACGGTAACCAGCTTCATACGATCCCCTCCAGGTATTGAAAATGGCTGATTCGCCCGACACCGGCTAATTAAAGCAAAGCCTGTGCCATAAATCTGAAAGTGGTGTTTTCAGACGCTGAATCAGGTTGAGATGGAGATTGTCTGCTTATCGGAATAACGGGATTTTTATACCTGCCTGTAGCGGGCAAAAAAAACGCACCGTTAAGGTGCGTGACGCTTCAGGTGAGTGCAGCCGGGGAGGATTTGCGGAATCCGACGCCAGAAAAGAGTGCAGCGAAGCGGTGAAGTGCTTCGCTGTCAGAATTTAGCACTTACCACTTACCACTTACCACTTGCCACTTAGCACTTACCACTCAGCACTATTATTCAACTGGTCAGGACATTACCGGCATCAAGGTCCTGCCCTACCTGCTGTAGCTGGTACATTTGCCAGTAGCGCCCTTTCTTCTCCTGGAGCTGTCGGTGAGTACCCTGTTCCACAATGCGACCACGGTGTAACACCAGGATTTCGTCCGCCTCGGTGATGGTGGATAACCGATGGGCAATGACCACCAGCGTGGTTTGCTGTCGCACGATCTCCAGCGCTTTCTGAACCGCCTGCTCCGTGCCTGAGTCGATATTAGCCGTGGCTTCATCGAGGATGAGAATCTGCGGAGAGGCCACCAGAACGCGCGCCATGGCCAGCAGCTGTTTCTGTCCAACCGATAAATTATTACCCTGCTCGCCAAGGCGGGTATAAATGCCATCTGAAAGGCTATGGGCGAGTTCAGCAAGCTGTACCGTTTCCAGCGCCTGCCAGACCTGCTCTTCGCTAATCTCACGCCCCAGCGTAACGTTGGCAAAAAAAGTATCAGCCAGCACTACCGGGTCCTGTTGAACCATTGCCACGCCCAGCCGCAGTGCACTGTGGCTTAAGGAATCCAGCGGTCGCCCATCAAGGCGAATCTCTCCCTGCTTCAGCGGGTAATACCCCATCATCAGGTTAACCAGCGTGCTTTTGCCGCTGCCGGTATGCCCCACCAGGGCAATAAAACGCCGGGAAGGAACCGTGATATTGATGTCGCTAAGCACGGGCCGATGGCTATTGTAAGCAAATGTCAGATCGGTAATCTCAATACTGCCCGCTATCAGCGGTCTTGCATCTGCGCCATAATGCTGGCGGGGCGCATCCATCAGTTCAAAAATGCGTTCGCCAGCCACAATGGCCTGTTGCAGCATCGACTGCTGGGTCGTCAGCTCTATCAGCGGTTCGTTAAGCCGTCCGAGATAATTGATAAAGGCATAAAGCACACCGACCTGAACGGAACCTACCGATGAAAAGCCAAACAGCATCATCAGGCCGCAAAGAATTATCGCGGAAAAGAGGCTTAGCAGCGGACGCAGCAGAAAACCGTCCAGCCTCAGCGTTTCCATACGGGCAAGGTAGTGCGATCGGCTGGCTTCCCCCATCCTCTCACCAAAGCGGGCCTGTTGACGGAACTGCTGGATAACGCTCATGCCGCCGATCACTTCGTTGAAGCCGTTATTGATATCGGCCAGGTAGCTTCGCACCCGCCGTACAATTGGCGTACTGTAGCGTTGATAGACAAGCATCACCGTCAGCACCGCTGGAAAGATGATGACGGCCACCAGCGCCATTCGCCAGTCCAGACTGAACATCGCCACCAGCATAGCTCCGATTAATGCCGCGCTGCGCAGGACGGTGGCAACCACCGTGACATAGAGATCCCTCACCACTTCGGTATCGTTTGTGACCCGGGAAATAATCTGCCCAACAGGCTGCGTATCAAAAGCAGTTAACGGCTGACGCAGGGCGGCATCCATTACGTCAGTACGCAGCTGCTGCACAACGCCTACCGCCGCCTGATTGAATAGCAGCGCCTGCCAGTAATGCAGCGCGGCAGCGAGTGCCTGTAATAACAGGAAGCTGACCGCCAGGCCGGTGACAATCCCCAGTGGCATGTTGCGCTTTGCCAGCAGATTATCAATAAAATAGCTCACCAGTATGGGTCCAATAACTTCGGCCCCTGCGGCTATCCATAACAGAAGCACCGCCAGCCCCAGTGATTTTCGCCACGGTGAACCATAAGCCAAAAGACGCTTCAGAGTCGGCCAGAGCTGTGCAAGATTATTCATTGCCTGTTTCCTTCCCGATTTCGTCTTCGTCAAGCGCCGCTTCAAGCTGCTGATAGCGGTACATCTCCTGATACCATCCCGGCATCGCTGCCAGCGACTCATGCTGTCCACGCTGGGCAACCGTCCCCTTCTGCATGACCAGTATTTCATTTGCCTCGCTGAGTGCAGACAGGCGATGGGCGGCAATGATAATGGTTCTCCCCTCACCCCAGCGCCGCAGGTTTTGCAATATCTGATGTTCGGTGCGGCCATCCACTGCGCTAAGCGCATCGTCCAGAATCAGGATTTCAGCATTCAGCAGCAGCGCACGGGCAATTGATATACGCTGCTTCTGACCACCGGAAAGCATAACGCCACGCTCACCGACCTCCGTGGAATAGCCCTGGGGCAGGCGAAGAATATCATCATGAACCCAGGCCAGCTTCGCCGCCTGCTCAATGTCGTGCTGACTGGCGCCGGGCCTGCCGAGCGCGATATTGTTGGCGACCGAATCAGAGAAGAGAAACGGCGTCTGGCTGACTACGGCCAGTCTGCTGCGCCAGCTATCCAGGCGTAGCTGCGTCAGTGGAATGCCATGAAAGCGAATATCCCCCTGCGCAATATCGAAATGTCGCTGAATAATACTGAGTAACGTGCTTTTTCCGGCGCCGGTGGGGCCACACAGCCCCAGCATCTGGCCCGGTCTCAGGCTGACGTTAATATGTTTAAGAGAGGGACGATTTGCGCCGGGGTAGCTAAACTCCCGCACGGAGATCTGCAACTGACCACGATCCGTCGGGGGAACTTTCGTACCATCCTCAACGCCCGGCATCTCCGCCAGCAGGGAGCGTATTCGGCTCCACGCTGCGCTTCCACGCTCGACGATATTGAACATCCACGCCAGGGCGAGCATTGGCCAAATCATCAGGCCAAGATACATCACAAAGCTGGTCAGCTGCCCCAGCGTCAGCTGTCCGTGCCAGACAAGCCAGCTGCCCCCGACGAACGTCAACAGATTCGACATGCCAATGGCAATATAGATGGTGGGATCAAAGCGGGCATCCACACGGGCGACGCGCAGATTTTTTTGCCCGGTATCGCGGGCGGCCGCGGCAAACTGCCCGGACTGATTATCTTCCAGTCCGAACGCCTTAATCATACGAATACTGGTCAGGCTCTGCTGCGTCTGATCGTTAAGGGAAGAGAATGCCGCCTGCGCCGCCTTGAACCGCTGATGCAGCTGGTCCCCATAACGCTTAATCACTACCGCCATCACTGGCATGGGCAGCAGCGCCAGCAGCGTAAGCTGCCAGCTAATCTGGGTACTCATGACAATCAGCACCGCCATGCCCATTACCAGCGAATCAACCAGCGTCAGCACGCCTTCGCCCGCCGCGAAAACCACCCGGTCAACGTCGTTAGTGGCACGGGCAATCAGATCGCCGGTGCGGTGTCGCAGATAGAATTCTGGTGGTTGACGGCTGAGCTGGCGGTAAAAATCCTGCCGCAGCTCAACCGCAAGCTGATAGGACGCGCCAAACAGCAGTACGCGCCAGACATAGCGGAGAAGATACACCACGACGGCGGTCAGCAGCATCACGCCAACCCACATGACAACGCCAGAAGCATGCATCCGCTGCGCTGTGGCACCATCAACAATGATGCCAACAATTTTAGGCGGCAACAGTTGCAGCAGAGCAATGATGATTAGCAGGAACACCGCGCCCAAATAGCGCCGCCATTCACGAATAAAATACCAGCTTAGTTGCTTAAACAATCGCACAAAAACCGTCCTGGATAGGGGGGGAGCCTTAACATCACTACGCAACCATCAGCTCAGTGGCAGTGCCGTGGTGTATTTTATCTCTTCCATGGCAAAGCTCGAAGTCACATCAAGTAAACCTGGAACACCGTTCACCAAACGTTTATAAAACGCGTCATAGGTTTTCATATCGGCGACCTGGACCCGCAGCAGATAGTCATATTCACCCGCCATACGGTAGCAGCCCATCACTTCCGGCATCGCCTTCACGACCTCAACAAATTGCTGATACCAGCTGCTGCTATGCTGCTGCGTTTTAATCAGCATAAAGGCCGTTAATGACAGCGCCAGTTTATCCGCATCAAGCAGCGCCACCCGCCCGCGAATATAGCCTTCATCTTCCAGACGTTTCAAGCGCTTCCAGCAGGGTGTCGTGGTCAGATGTACGGCATCCGCCAGCGCCTGCAGAGAGAGGGTACAATCCTGCTGGAGCAGTGAAAGGAGTATAAAATCCTTCTTATCCAGCGCTGAATCAGGCATTTTTTCTCCATATCCCCAAATTGACGCCATCAGTATAGCAAAAATTGCTCAGAAAATTCCGCTAACCTGTGCCAACGGTTACTGAGGAGTTGTCTATGCAAACGCGCACTTACAGGAAATTAATTATCGTCCTGCTGTTTATGATCGTTTCATTAACGTGGGGGACAACGTGGATGGCTATGAAGATCGCCGTCGGATCAGTGCCCCCGCTTTTCGCTACCGGGTTACGTTTTCTTTCCGCAGCCCCTTTTTTACTGTTGCTGTGCAGGTTCATGAAGGCACCGCTACTGTTTCCTCGCGGCAGTCGGCTGTTTCAGGCTGCCGTCACGATTTTCTACTTTGCGATCCCCTTTACCCTGATGATCTTTGGGGAGCGCTATACCTCTTCCAGCCTTGCCGCCATCATTTTTTCAACCATGCCTGCGGCGGTACTGGCCGCTTCCATTATCTTTCTCAAAGAGAGAACCTCACTGCAACAGGTCTGTGGGTTAACGATCAGTCTGATCGCGCTGGCCGCTATAATATGGCTGGAATCACACCAGCATGACGGTAGCCTGTTTACAGGCGTGCTGGCACTGATCGCTGCGGTCTGTCTGCATGCGATTATGTACGTGCAGTGTAAAAAGCGCTGCCATCAGGTATCCGTTATTACCTATAACGCCCTGCCCTGCCTGATGGCCGGAATGCTGCTTACCGCCACGGGATGGCTGGTTGAAAAACCCAGCGTGGCGGACTTTACACCGGGTGCATTAATGGCCATCGTCTACCTTGGCGTAGTGGCGGGCGTAGCCGGAATCCTGTGCTATTTTTTGCTGCAAAAGCTGGCAAGAGCCTTCCAGGCATCACTGGTCTTCCTTGTGTTCCCACTGATTGCCATCGCGCTGGAAGCCGCAATAAAGGGCAACCCCATTTCTCCGCAGTCGCTGTGGCTAATGCTGCCTTTTCTGAGTGGGATACTGCTGACGCTTTTTAAACGTTCGCCCGCAGCGGAAGAAACGGCGCGCGACGCTGAATCCGTTAAAAACGGGCAAAAGACGTAGCTCTTTTTGTCCGGCCTGCGCCGCTTCGCCAGATGACCTGCCGCTGAGGCTACCCTTCTGCCCCAGCAGGGATTACCATAGACCGCAATAGATGAAAAAGGTAAAAAAGATGAAACGTGCAGTTGTGGTCTTTAGTGGTGGTCAGGATTCAACCACCTGTCTGGTACAGGCATTAAAACAGTATGACGAAGTGCACTGTGTCACCTTTGATTACGGTCAGCGCCACCGGGAAGAAATTGAGGTGGCGGCAGCGCTCTCTCAATCACTCGGCGCACGGGCACATAAGGTACTGGACGTTACGCTGCTTAACGAGCTGGCAATCAGCAGCCTGACGCGTGACAGCATACCCGTTCCCGCCTGGAACCCGGAGGCCACCGGTCTCCCCAGCACCTTCGTTCCGGGCCGCAACATCCTTTTTTTAACTCTGGCAGCAATTTATGCTTATCAGGTAGAAGCGGAAGCCGTGATCACCGGGGTGTGTGAAACGGACTTTTCTGGCTACCCCGACTGTCGGGATGAATTTGTTAAGGCCCTCAATCACGCTGTCACACTCGGCATGGCTCGCAACGTTCGCTTTGAAACGCCGCTGATGTGGCTCAACAAGGCTGAAACCTGGGCGCTCGCCGACTACTGGCAGCGCTTGCCTTTGATACGCAGCGAAACCCTGACCTGTTATAACGGTATTAAAGGCACAGGTTGCACGGAGTGCGCTGCCTGCAACCTCAGGGCCCGTGGTTTGCAGGAATACCTTGAGCAAAAAGACGCCGTTATGCAGGAGATGAAGCGTAAAACTGGCCTGCGCTGAGAGCATCTGTTCCTGGTCGGCCCGGGATGAGAGCCTCTATTCCGTGTCGCTCCGGGCGGCAAGCATCGCTTCCAGCCTGCGCTTTAAATCTCCCTCCATCGGCTGCGCCTTTTGCGTGCGCAGATCGATGCATACGAAGGTCAGCATGGCGTCGGCAACGACCTCGCCGTTAGGTGCCAGCGTCACCGTCTGACCGATGACTCCACTCTTTCCACCCAGCTGAACAAGCTGACTCTCTATTCTTAGCACGTCCCCCATAACGGCAGACCGGCGATAGTTTATGTTGATGTTCACTACCACAAAAGCCAGATGGTTATCGTTAAGCCAGTGAAACGATTCCAGAGTCTCCAGCCATTGCCAGCGCGCTTCCTCCAGAAATTCCAGATAGCGAGCGTTGTTGACGTGTTGATAAATATCGAGGTGGTAACCGCGTACTTTTATTGTTGTGTGCATAATCACTCAGCCATTAAGAGGGCCATACCCACTGGTATGACCTCTTCAAGATTAGCAGGCAGTCAGAACACCTGACGTTAAAGCGGTGGATCCCGCGAAGCCGATCACAATTTAAGCCGCGACAGATTCCGCTCCACCAGGGCGTTACCCATACCGGGAACCTCCCTAAGCTGTTCGATTTGCGTAAAGGCCCCGTAGCGATCGCGATAGCTGACAATGGCCTCTGCCTTTTTCAGCCCAACTCCGTTAAGCGCCGCGGCAAACTCTTCCGCAGTAGCCTGATTAATACTGATTTGCCCGTCCGTGGCCGGTCGGCCTGATTCCATCGCCAGGCCCGGCTCAGCGCTTGTGCTGGTCGCGGTTTCTGCCTGTGCCACAGAAAGAGCCAGCGGGCTAAAGGCTAAAGCAAAAAATAGTGCAGACAGTGAAAGGTGTTTCATGCTGTATTCCTCCGTGTATTTGACAACACGTCTACCCTAAGCCAGAGGCGCGACCGGAACAAATGACGGATAGCAGAAATGGAAAAGACCGCGAACGCGGCCTTTTCTGTTTCAGTACATTGCAGAAAAACTGCGAGGCTTACTGAGCCTGTGCCGCTGCACCGTACTTAATTTTACCTTCTTTGCGCAGGTTACTCAGCAGTGCCTCAAACGCGATTTGCGCATTGTTCTGCGTGACGCCCTGAACCATGGCCTGCTTCTGCACATCCGGCATGGTGCCCGTTTTCACGCTGTCGAGCGCAATAAGGACGACATTGCCCTGACCATCTTCGCTAACGCCCCATGAAGGTTTATCCTTCGCGGGTGGCGTCATGGCAAAGACCGCCTGCGTGATAGCATCCTGACCATTACGGCTCAACGTTTGCGGTTGACCGAAGCTCAGGTTAGCTGCTTTCATCTCCTGCTCACCCTGACCTGCTTTAAGCGCGGCCAGCAGTTTGTCAGCCAGCGCCTTCGCTTCCTGCTGCGCCTTCCCGGTTTTCAGCGTATCGGTAATCTGTGCGGTCACTTCACTCAAAGGTTTTACCGCTTCAGCCTTATGCTCACTGACGCGCAGGACAAAAGCACGATCGCCATCAACGGTGATGATGTCAGAATTGCTTCCCGGCGCACCGTTGTCCCCTACCAGACCGCCATTAAAAATGGCCTGCTGAACGGGTTTGAAGTTAAGCTCAGCGGGCACGTTATCATGGCTGAACCACCCGGTTTCGACAGCTTTGACGCCCGCAACCTCTTCGGCACCCGCCAGGGATTCGTTATCGTTGCTGGCGGCATCGCTTACTTTCTGCTGTAACTTGTAGTAAGCATCGATGGCTTTTTCCTGCTTCACCTTCGCTGCGATATCGTCGTGAACGGCAGAGAATGGCTTAATTTGCTGCGGCTGGATATCGTCCAGACGAGCGATAATGAAACCGACGGAGGATTTAATGACGCCAGAAAGCTGGCCTTTCTCTTTCAGACCCGCGCTTTTCAGCTCATCTGGCGTGGTGTCCGGCTCAAGCCAGCCCATATCCCCGCCGTGACGGGCCGAAATAGGATCGCTGGATTTCGCTTTTGCCAGTTCGGCAAAATCACCGCCTTTTTTAAGCTCTGCCAGCAGCGCCTGCGCTTCCGCGTCGGTTTTGGTCTGGATAATGCTGTAGCGGGTGCGCTCAGGCTGGGTGTAGTCAGACTGATGCTGATCGTACCAGCTCTTAATTTCGTTCTCGCTGACGTTTTCGTGCAGCGAGGCCGCATCCAGCTTGATGTAGCTCACGCGATACCGCTCCGGCGACATAAAGCTATTTTTGTTTTGTTCGTAATAGTTTTTAATGTCTTCGTCAGTGACGGTCTGTTTCGCTACAAGCGCACTCACGTTGATTGTCGCCTCGCGAACCTGGCGCTGTTGAGCCACCAGCGCAGCCAGCGCATCCGTTTCGCCATTCAACATAAAGTCTGTGCCGGTCACGGAGGTAATCAGCTGCTGTGTGGTCAGCTGTTTGCGCAGTGCTTCTGCATACTGATCGGCAGAGAAGCCCATATTATTGATAAGACCGAGATATTTGGCATTATCAAATTTACCGTCAGTCTGGAAAGCGGGCTGAGAAAAAATAGCCTGCTTAATTTGATCGTCGCTGATAGCCAGCTTCAACGTTTTCGCATACTGATCCAGCAGCTTTTCATCAATCAGCTGGGAAAGCGCCTGCTGTCGAATCTGCTGCATATAGCCTGGATTGCTGGCCAGCGTTGAGAACTGTTCGCCCAGCATTTGCTGCTGACGTGAACGCTCGCTGGAAAATGCCCTTTCAAGCTGCGCCCGGCTGATCTCGTCGCCGTTGACCTTTGCAGCAAAATCACCGTTACCGCCGATCAGGTAGTTGCCCACCCCGGTCAGGACGAAAGAAAGGATGATCAAACCCAGTATAATTTTGAGCACGACATGGTTCGATGCCGCACGTAAATTGTCCATCATGGTGTGACAACACTCCGCTGTAGTGTGAATGTAAACCCTTAGCGCTACGACCCACATTCCCGGGGACGTTCCGCGCCACTGCGTGATTAAGCCCTGCTCCTTCACGCCTTGTTGACTAACGCGCTACGCGTTGGCCATTGAGACATAAAAAAGGCACATCAGAATGGTGATGTGCCCAGTATGGTACATGAGAACGCTATGACAATCCTCACTCCACCAAAGAAAATGCCCTGGTGGTGCATACCGCAGTTAGTTAACGGCGTCTTTCAGCGCTTTACCGGCACGGAAGCCGGGTACTTTACCCGCTGGAATAGTAATCTCTTTACCGGTCTGCGGATTACGGCCGGTGCGCTCTGCGCGATCGCGCACGGAGAAGGTACCAAAACCAACCAGCGCCACTTCATCGCCAGACTTCAGAGATTCTGATACAGATTCCATAAATGCATCTAATACACGTCCTGCTGCAGCTTTAGAAATATCAGCACCAGCAGCGATTTTGTCGATCAACTGTGACTTATTCACTCTATCATCCCCTCTATTATTATTTACATCGCGTTTGGGCTTCCCGCCGACAACAAACGCGCGTTAGTTATCAAGATAGCGTTAACCTGTCTCTGGCGCAGTCATCCAGTGGATTTTGCCAGCCCGAGTCAGACAGCTACCTAAATTAACGGCACAAAAAAAAGCTGGCAAGCCCAATTTGCCTGCCAGCCCTCGTTTCGTCCTGTTTTTGTCCTAAATCATCATTTAGCCGTGGCTACCTGCATGCCGTAGGGTGCATTGACAAGCGCCAGCGTTAAGACTTCTTCAATACGCTTAACCGGATGAATGTCGAGATCGGCGATAACGTTATCAGGGATCTCTTCCAGATCGCGCTTATTTTCGTCAGGGATCAGGACCGTTTTAATACCACCGCGATGAGCAGCCAGCAGTTTTTCCTTCAGACCGCCTATCGGCAGAACCTGACCGCGTAGGGTAATTTCCCCTGTCATCGCAACGTCCGCCCGAACCGGATTACCCGTCAGGCAGGACACCAGTGCGGTACACATCGCGATACCCGCGCTTGGACCATCCTTCGGCGTGGCACCTTCGGGTACGTGAACGTGAATATCACGTTTTTCGTAGAAGTCCCCGTTGATACCCAGCTTTTCGGCACGCGCGCGCACCACGGTCAGCGCAGCCTGAATCGACTCCTGCATCACCTCGCCCAGCGAACCGGTGTAGCTCAGCTTACCTTTACCGGGCACGCAGGCCGTTTCGATGGTCAACAGATCGCCGCCCACTTCCGTCCATGCCAGACCGGTCACCTGACCGACGCGATTTTCACTGTCGGCGCGGCCGTAATCGAAGCGCTGCACCCCAAGGAAATCCTTCAGGTTATCCGCGTTGATTTCGATATGCCTGACGGCTTTGTCCATCAGCAGCGTCTTCACCGCCTTGCGGCACAGTTTAGACAGTTCACGCTCAAGGCTACGCACGCCAGCTTCGCGAGTGTAGTAGCGGATAATGCTGACAATTGCGCTATCATCAACGGTGATTTCGCTGCTTTTCAGCGCGTTACGCTCAATTTGCTTTGACAGCAAATGCTGTTTAGCGATATTGAGCTTTTCGTCTTCGGTATAGCCGGAAAGACGAATCACTTCCATACGATCCAGCAGCGGTGCCGGGATATTCATCGAGTTGGACGTGGCCACGAACATCACATCTGACAGATCGTAGTCCACTTCGAGATAGTGATCGTTAAAGGCAATGTTCTGTTCCGGATCGAGCACTTCCAGCAGGGCAGATGCAGGATCGCCACGCATGTCTGAAGACATTTTGTCGATCTCATCCAGCAGGAACAGCGGGTTTTTCACCCCAACCTTGGCCATTTTTTGAATCAGCTTACCGGGCATGGAACCAATATAGGTCCGGCGATGACCGCGGATTTCTGCCTCATCGCGCACGCCGCCCAGCGCCATACGCACGTATTTGCGTCCGGTGGCTTTAGCAATGGACTGGCCCAGTGAGGTTTTACCCACCCCTGGCGGTCCAACCAGGCACAGAATCGGGCCTTTGATTTTGCTGACGCGGCTCTGTACCGCCAAATACTCAAGAATGCGATCTTTGACGCGCTCCAGACCGAAGTGGTCGGTATCCAGGGTTTCCTGAGCTTTAAGCAGGTCTTTTTTCACCTTACTACGGGCGTTCCACGGAACCTGGACCATCCAGTCGATATAGCCGCGTACCACGGTCGCCTCAGCCGACATCGGGGACATCATTTTCAGTTTTTGCAGCTCGGCTTCGGTTTTTTCGCGCGCTTCTTTCGGCATTTTAGCCGCGTCGATTTTACGCTTCAGCGCTTCATTTTCATCTGGCGCATCATCCATTTCGCCCAGTTCTTTCTGAATAGCCTTCATCTGCTCGTTCAGATAGTACTCGCGCTGGCTCTTCTCCATCTGTTTTTTGACGCGATTACGAATCCGTTTTTCAACCTGCAGCAGGTCGATTTCCGACTCCATCATCGCCATCAGATATTCCAGACGTTCATTCACGTCGGACATTTCCAGCACGGACTGCTTATCCGCAAGCTTAAGTGGCATATGCGCTGCCACCGTGTCTGCCAGGCGCGCAGCATCTTCAATGCTGTTTAACGAGGTCAGAACTTCCGGTGGGATTTTCTTATTCAGCTTGATATAGCCTTCAAACTGGCTGATCGCTGTACGCACCAGCACTTCCTGTTCACGCTCATCAATCTCGGGTGAAGCAAGATATTCAGCCTGGGCCGTAAAATGATCGCCGTTATCGCCCAGCGTCGTAATGTGCGCACGCTGCAGCCCTTCAACCAGCACTTTAACGGTGCCGTCAGGCAGCTTCAGCATTTGCAGAATAGAGGCGACGGTCCCTACTGAGAAGAGATCGTTAATGTCAGGTTCATCCGTTGAAGCTTCTTTCTGAGCGACCAGCATGATTTTTTTATCATGATCCATAGCGGCTTCAAGGCAGCGGATCGATTTCTCACGACCAACAAACAACGGAATTACCATGTGCGGATAAACCACTACGTCACGCAACGGCAACACAGGGATTTCAATGCGTTCAGAACGCTCAGGATTCATAGAGCTCTCTCTTAGTTTAATTTCCGCCAGGGTGATGGGAACCGCAACAGACCATTAAAGTGCAGTTTTACCCACAGGTAGTTGAGTATATGGGGATGAATACGGGACATTCAATGATATGTGCAAGAGAAAAGCAAAAGGGGGAATAATTCCCCCTTTTTTGAAGTAACTCGCTGGAAAGATGCGGTTATTTATTCACCGGAAGCCTGCTGAGCTTCGGGTTTAACATAGATGAGCATCGGGTCAGTTTGATTTTCAATTACCGAATCATCCACCACGACTTTTTCCACATCATCCAGTGAAGGCAGGTCGTACATCGTGTTGAGTAACGCGCCCTCAACAATGGAACGCAGACCACGTGCGCCCGTTTTGCGCGACATCGCTTTTTTGGCGATGGCCGTCAGCGCTTCATCCCGGAATTCCAGCTCTACGCCTTCCAGATTGAACAACGCCTGATACTGTTTAGTCAGCGCGTTTTTCGGTTCACGCAGGATCTGAATCAGCGCCTCTTCACTCAGCTCATTCAGCGTTGCCACCACGGGCAGACGACCGATGAACTCCGGGATCAGACCAAATTTGATCAAATCTTCGGGTTCAACCTGCGCCAGCAGCTCCCCTTCGGTCGCCTTCTGCGCCTTGCCTTTCACCGTTGCGCCAAAACCAATACCTGACCCGGTTTCAACACGCTGGGAAATGACCTTATCCAGGCCGGCAAATGCACCGCCGCAGATAAACAGGATTTTAGAGGTATCAACCTGCAAGAATTCCTGCTGAGGATGCTTACGTCCCCCCTGAGGCGGGACGGCCGCAACGGTGCCTTCAATCAGCTTAAGCAGCGCCTGCTGCACGCCTTCACCCGACACATCGCGCGTGATGGAAGGGTTATCCGATTTGCGGGAAATTTTATCAATTTCATCGATGTAAACGATCCCGCGCTGCGCTTTCTGCACGTCGTAGTCACATTTTTGCAGTAGCTTCTGAATGATGTTCTCAACGTCTTCACCCACATAACCCGCTTCGGTTAGCGTGGTGGCATCCGCCATAGTGAAGGGAACGTCCAGCAGACGAGCAAGCGTTTCCGCCAGCAGCGTTTTACCGCTACCCGTTGGACCAATCAAAAGGATGTTACTTTTGCCCAGCTCGACACCGTTGCTGGTGTCGCCATTTCGCAGGCGCTTATAGTGGTTGTAGACCGCGACGGCCAACACTTTTTTCGCCCGTTCCTGACCGATAACGTAATCGTCAAGGTGATGGCGAATTTCATGTGGTGTGGGGAGCGCGCTGCGCTCGCGATGCGGTGATACTTCTTTAATCTCTTCGCGGATGATGTCGTTGCATAAATCGACACACTCATCGCAGACATACACTGACGGGCCGGCAATCAGCTTACGCACTTCATGCTGGCTTTTGCCACAGAAAGAGCAGTACAGCAGCTTTCCTGAACCGTCTTTGCGCTTATCTGTCATCAGTTACCTCTTCTATTATCTTCGCCCGCACTCTGTTGCGGTAAAGGCGCCGCCCGGCGGCGCCCTGATATATCACTCATACCCTTCTCTAACTATAGACGACGCGGGCGCTGAGCTTAAGTACGATGCGTCAGGATGGAATCAACAAGGCCATACTCTACAGCTTCACTCGCGGAGAGGAAACGATCGCGCTCGGTGTCTCTCTCTATTTCTTCAAGAGTTTTACCCGTATGTTCGGCCATCAGCTCATTCATACGCTGCTTCACCTTAAGAATTTCACGCGCGTGTATCTCAATGTCCGACGCCTGTCCCTGGTAACCGCCCAGAGGCTGGTGGATCATTACCCGTGAATTAGGCAGACAGTAACGTTTGCCTTTCGCACCCGCGGTAAGCAGGAAAGCCCCCATCGAGCATGCCTGCCCCATACAGATAGTACTGACGTCAGGCTTGATGAATTTCATTGTGTCGTAAATGGACATCCCTGCGGTAATCACGCCACCTGGAGAGTTGATATAAAGATGAATGTCTTTTTCCGGATTTTCAGCCTCCAGGAAAAGCATTTGTGCGACGATCAGGTTCGCCATATGGTCCTCAACCTGCCCCGTCAGGAAGATAATACGTTCCTTGAGCAGACGAGAAAAAATGTCGTAAGAACGCTCTCCGCGAGAGGTTTGTTCGACCACCATCGGCACCAAAGCCATATGAGGTGCCGTTTGTTCACGTTCGCCACTGTAGGACATTACCGTCTCCTGATAAATTTCATTTGGCAATACTTTGTACCAATTCTACTTGAGAGTGGTTCGGAACACTACGTCTCCAACCCTTCTCCCGCTATCCTTCGGGACTCACCCTGCCACGCGCAAATATTGCTATAACTTTCTATTTGGGGATCATGCCCCGCTGATTCAAGCATAACAACGTTTTTATCAACTGCTAACCTGGAAAAATAGCTTAGTCGATAATTTACCGCTTCAACGGCTGAATAAACCCATTAAGGCACATCGGCCCGGGGGATAAAAAAGCAAAAAGCCCGCGGTCACAGTGACCGCGGGCTTTGATAACTCTGCAGAATCAGATCAATCAGGCCGGTTGGGTCTGGTTCATCAGTTCCTGGAAGTTAGTGGCTTTCTCGGTCACTTTGGCTTTTTCCAGCACGGCTTCCACCGCCTGCTCTTCCAGTGCAACGTTACGCATGTTGTTCATCAGCTCGTTGTTTTTGCTGTAGAACTCAACGACTTCGGAGGGATCTTCGTAGGCAGAAGCCATCTCTTCAATCAGGGCTTTAACGCGGTCTTCGTCTGCTTTCAGCTCATGAGTACGGATGACTTCACCCAGCAGCAGTCCGACGACAACGCGACGTTTTGCCTGCTCTTCAAACAGTTCGCGAGGCAGTTCAAGCGCTTGCTTCTCATCACCGCCAAAACGCTGTGCAGCCTGACGCTTAAGCACATCAATTTCACCGTCGACCAGTGCAGCCGGTACATCGATGTCGTTAGCGCTCACCAGGCCATCAATAGCCTGATTTTTCACACGGTTACGCACTGCGCCTTTCAGCTCACGCTCCATGTTTTTACGCACTTCAGCACGCAGGCCGTCTACGCTGCCATCTTCCACGCCAAAGCGTTTGATGAATTCTTCAGTGAATTCTGGCAGTTCGCTCTCTTCCACTTTCTTCAACACGATTTCAAACTTCGCGGCTTTCCCTTTCAGGGTTTCAGCGTGGTAATCTTCCGGGAAGTTTACGTCGATAGTGAAGGTTTCACCCGCTTTGTGGCCTACAACGCCCTCTTCAAAGCCTGGGATCATCCGGCCCTGACCCATGGCCAGAACGAAGTCAGAGGCTTTGCCGCCTTCAAACTCTTCACCGTCAACGGAGCCGCTAAAGTCGATCGTGGCGCGGTCGTTAGCTTCAGCAGCGCGGTCAGTCTCTTTCCATGTTGCCTGCTGCTTGCGCAGGGTATCCAGCATGGTATCAACGTCTGCGTCAGTGACTTCAACAACCGGTTTTTCAACTTCGATTGCGTCCAGTCCTTTCAGCTCAACTTCCGGATAGACTTCAAACTCTACGGTGAACGTGAAGTCTTCGCCCATTTTATACTCGCCCGGCACGTAGTCAGGTGCGCCGGCCGGATTGATCTTCTCTTTGATGATGGCGTCAACAAAGTTACGCTGCATCAGATCGCCCAGAACGTCCTGGCGAACGGAAGCACCGTAACGCTGTGCAACCACAGTCATTGGCACTTTCCCTTTGCGGAAACCGTCAATGCGTACTTTTTTAGCGACGCTCAGCAGTTCGCTTTTTACCGCATTCTCGATCACATCTTTATCTACGGTAATCGTTACGCGACGGCCCAGGCCCTGAGTTGTTTCTACTGAAACTTGCATCTTGTTACCTCAAAAAATCACGTGCTCGGTCAACTTCAGCCTACCCCGCTCCGCAAGAAACGAGGAGAGCTCTAAGAACCGGGACGGCCTCTGATGGCAGAACCGCATTCCCTTTCGCCAGAAGCGTCCCGAAGACATTCAGGAAAAATAGACGCAGCATTATAGCGGCAACATTAAAGCGAGTCGAGGCTACACCGCGTTGCCAACCCCTTAACTTATGCCCTTTTTGCCAGTAATTAGCCAAAAGCGTCGTCCGGTTCACTGTTTTACGCCATAAACAATAAAGCGGCCCGCAGGCCGCTCAAATAAAACAGGTTACAATCAGGCCAGCGTACCCGCCCCCCGACAATTGGGGGAGGACGGAACGGCATCCTGTAACCCTTCCCACTCTTTAATCGTGTAGGTGTGTAGCGCCAGGGCATGAACGCTACCCGCCAGCTCATCAGCCAGCTCGCTGTAGATGGCACGATGACGCGCCAGGAAGCGCTGACTGACAAAGCTGTCGCTGACGATCACAACTTTAAAGTGGCTTTCTGCACCGGCAGGCACGTTATGACGATAGCTTTCGTCATGAACGTCCAGATGTACGGGTGTAAACGCCGCTCTTAATTTTGCTTCTATCTGTTCACGGATCATAACCACGCTCCTCGACCGCCTGTTCGCCCCATCTGTTTAAATATTAGCTGGTTTTTTTCCATGCCGATAAGGGGAAATAAATTATCACGGCGCCTGCCGGGGCTACTTTGCATTTTCTGCTGGGGGACTGCAACCGCGGGCAACTAAAAAGGTCATAATCGGTAAGCGGAAAAATAAGAGTGACTGTCAGGACGACAAAACTGCAACACGATGAATTTACGCGCTATCAGCACTTCCTCTTGCCACAGGCGATGTTATGATGAGCGCACTTTTGTCGGCACTACACCCCCCACGTTAACGAGATAATAAGCATGTTAAAAAAATTAATTTTACCTCTCATGGCCGTGCTGATTCTGGCTGGCTGTGCGACGACCAGTACGACGCTTGACGTTTCTCCAAAAATTCAACTGCCGCAGCAGGATCCCAGCCTGACCGGCATCACCCTCAGCATAAATGGTGCAGACCAGCGGACCGATCAGGCGCTGGCAAAGGTTAACCGCGATGGCCAGCTGGTCACGCTGACACCGTCCCGCGACCTGCGATTCCTGCTGCAGGAAGTGCTGGAAAAACAGATGGGCGCCCGCGGCTATATGATTGGTCCAAACGGTGCGGTTGACCTGCAAATTGTTGTTAACAACCTTTATGCCGATGTCACGCAGGGTAGCGTGCGCTACAGCATTACCACTAAAGCGGATATCTCTATTATCGCCACCGCGAAAAATGGCAGCAAACAGGTGAAAAATTATCGCCAGACCTACAGCGTTGAAGGCGCATTCAACGCCACCAATGACAAAATTACAAAAGCGGTCAATGCAACGCTAAGCGATGTTATTAGCGATATGGCTCAGGACACCAGCATCCACGAGTTTATCAAGCAGAACGCTCATTAATTTGCCTCAGCCCGTCGGTTACCGGCGGGCGTCGTTTTAAGGTTCGTATGTCCAGCCAATATCTGCAAATTTTCACTCAGCGTAACGCGGCGCTTCTTCTGCTACTGGGCTTTTCATCCGGCCTGCCGCTGGCGCTCACCTCCGGTACGCTTCAGGCCTGGATGGCCGTTGAGAACGTCGATATCAAAACCATCGGTTTCTTTTCGCTGGTGGGACAGGCTTACGTTTTTAAATTCCTCTGGTCCCCGCTGATGGACCGCTATACCCCCTCTTTTTTAGGCCGCCGTCGCGGCTGGCTGCTGCTCACGCAGCTGCTGTTGATCCTGGGCATTGCGCTAATGGGATTTATGCAGCCGTCGCGCGACCTCACCCTGCTTGCCGCCCTGGCGGTGGTGGTGGCTTTTTGCTCCGCGTCCCAGGATATCGTATTTGATGCGTGGAAAACGGACGTGCTGCCTCCCGCGGAGCGCGGCAGCGGCGCGGCCATTAGCGTGCTGGGTTACCGGCTGGCAATGTTGGTTTCGGGCGGGCTGGCCCTATGGCTGGCAGACAGATTTCTGGGATGGCAGGCAATCTGGTGGCTGATGGCGGCGATGATGATCCCGGGCGTTATCGCCACGCTGTTAGCAAAAGAGCCAACGGATATCATTGCCAGGCCGCATACGCTTGAGGAAGCGGTAGTGGCCCCGCTGCGCGACTTTTTTAACCGGAACAACGCCTGGCTTATCCTCTCGCTGATCGTGCTTTATAAGCTTGGCGATGCCTTTGCCGCCAGCCTGACCACTATTTTCCTTATTCGCGGCGTTGGGTTCGACGCAGGCGACGTTGGGCTGGTCAATAAAACGCTCGGTTTGCTCGCCACCATTATTGGCGCACTCTATGGCGGCATTCTGATGCAGCGTCTGAGCCTTTTCCGTGCTCTGATGCTGTTTGGTATCCTTCAGGCCGTTTCCAATCTCGCCTACTGGGCGCTGTCGGTAACCGATAAACACCTCTATAGCATGGCCGCCGCCGTCTTTGTTGAGAACATCTGCGGGGGAATGGGCACTGCTGCATTTGTGGCGCTGCTGATGACGCTGTGCAATAAATCTTTTTCGGCTACCCAGTTTGCCCTGCTTTCCGCACTGTCTGCCGTGGGTCGGGTGTACGTCGGCCCGGTTGCGGGTTGGTTTGTTGAAGCCTGGGGATGGCCTGCCTTTTACGCTTTTTCGGTCGTTGCCGGCTTGCCAGGGCTGCTGCTGCTGGCGGGCTGCCGTAAAACGCTGGAGCATGCGCAGAACGGTCAGACGTTTTTGCCTCGCGTACGGTTCAGAGACGGTTACCGCTGGGCGCTAAGAGGTTTGATAGTTGGATCAGCGATGCTGGCCGTCTGGCTGCTGCTGCTGGCGTTAAGATCGACGGGCCTCGCTGATGCGGGGACGCTTATCAGTGCGCTGTTTAACACCGGGCTGGCTTTCGCGCTGCTGGGCATCGTTGTCGGAAGTCTGCTGGACTTTATCGCTATGCGTAAAAGCTATCCACAGTGCTAAAAACTGGCCAAAAAATCACCGCTGCGATTTGCGGTGAAAAATGTTAAAATTGCCGAAATTTGTGATGCCGTTATATCCTGTAGGCTTCGCCAGAAGCCTCCTTTTTTTATCCCCCCGGCTGCAACGATTTGCGCACGCTTTAATAAGTTTCATAAAATATTCTCATCGATAAGCGCCTTTATTGTCCGATATTAAAAAACGGTGCGTAATTATTATTGCCCGGACAATATCAACAAAATGATACCGAAATGTTAAATACTTGAGACATAAACTCGCCATTTATAGCAATGGGCTTTCTCCTTACAAATTTTCCACCTATTTTTGTTATATTAGCGGCAAACCCCTGCTATCCTTAATATTTTGTCACCCTTGGCAACATATGTGACAGTCTTTGCAAATGGTGTCAACACGGCGCTGACACAACATGTTGCTGGTTTACAGTACTGAAACCTTCCCGTAAAATGCCGCCACACTTAAACGACAATAGAGCCCTTGTCATTGAGGTCGTTAAATGAGACTCAGGAAATACAATAAAAGTTTGGGGATTTTGTCACTGTTTGCAGGCACTTTATTGTTAAGTGGCTGTGATAGTGCATTGTTAAATCCCAAAGGACAGATTGCAATGGACCAGCGTTCGCTGATTCTGACAGCTTTCGGCTTGATGATGATCGTCGTTATCCCTGCAGTCTTAATGGCCGTGGTGTTCGCCTGGAAATATCGGGCATCCAATACCAATGCAAAATACAGCCCTAACTGGTCACACTCTAACAAAGTGGAAGCCGTGGTCTGGACTATTCCCATTTTGATTATCGTCTTCCTTGGCGTGCTGACATGGAAATCCACCCATGCGCTGGACCCAAGTAAGCCGCTGGTTTCTGACGTGAAGCCTGTGGAGATCGATGTGGTTGCATTGGACTGGAAATGGCTGTTTATTTACCCGGAACAGGGTATTGCAACAGTTAACCAGATTGCCTTCCCGGCAAACACCCCTGTGAGCTTTAAGATTACATCTAACTCCGTTATGAACTCCTTCTTCATTCCTACCCTCGGTAGCCAGATTTACGCTATGGCGGGCATGCAGACTAAATTACATCTGATTGCGAATGAACCCGGCACGTTTGACGGTATCTCCTCTAACTTCAGTGGTCGCGGCTTCTCTGGTATGAAGTTCAAAGCGATCGCCACCCCTGACAATGCAACATTTGACCAGTGGGTAGCGAAAGCCAAACAGTCGCCAAACACCCTGATGACGATGGACGATTTCGACAAACTGGCTGCGCCAAGCGAAAATCATCCGGTTGAGTTCTTCTCGACGGCGAATCCTGAATTGTTCAAGCAGGTTATTGGCAAATTCAAGATGAACCACGGGAAAATGGACATGCCTGAACACGAAGGTATGGACATGAGCGAAGCCTCACACGCGGGAGCCGAGGAATAATACGATGTTGGGAAAATTAACCCTTGATGCAGTACCGTATCACGAGCCGATTATCGTGATTACGGTGGCCGCCATCATTCTTGGTGGTCTGGCCGTTGCAGGTGCAATCACTTACTTCGGTAAGTGGCAATACCTGTGGTCCGAATGGTTAACCTCTGTTGACCATAAAAAACTCGGTATCATGTACATCATCGTGGCATTCGTTATGCTGCTGCGCGGCTTTGCCGATGCGGTGATGATGCGTAGCCAGCAGGTGCTGGCCTCGGCAGGTGAAGCCGGATTCCTGCCACCTCATCACTACGACCAGATCTTCACCGCCCACGGCGTGATCATGATCTTCTTCGTAGCGATGCCGTTTGTTATTGGTCTGATGAACATTGCTGTTCCGCTTCAGATTGGTGCACGCGACGTGGCCTTCCCTTTCCTGAACAACCTGAGCTTCTGGTTTACGGCTGTGGGCGTGGTGCTGGTTAACCTGTCACTGGGTGTGGGCGAATTTGCTCAGACCGGCTGGCTGGCTTATCCGCCGCTCTCTGGCGCAGAATACAGTCCGGGGGTCGGCGTTGACTACTGGATATGGAGTCTGCAGCTGTCGGGGATTGGTACGACATTAACCGGGATTAACTTCTTCGTTACTATCCTGAAAATGCGTGCCCCTGGCATGACCATGTTCAAGATGCCGGTTTTCACCTGGGCGTCGCTTTGTACTAACGTTCTGATCATCGTCTCCTTCCCGGTTCTTACCGTGACGCTGGCGCTGCTGACGCTGGATCGCTACCTGGGCTTCCATTTCTTTACTAATGAAATGGGCGGCAACATGATGATGTACGTCAACCTGATTTGGGTTTGGGGCCATCCGGAAGTGTACATCCTGGTTCTGCCGGTCTTCGGTGTGTTCTCCGAAGTGGTTGCAACCTTCTCTAAAAAGCGTCTGTTTGGTTACACCTCACTGGTTTGGGCGACGATTGTTATCACCGTTCTCTCTTTTGTCGTGTGGCTGCACCACTTCTTCACCATGGGTGCCGGTGCGAACGTTAACGCCTTCTTCGGTATTATGACGATGATTATCGCCATTCCAACCGGTGTTAAAATCTTTAACTGGCTATTCACCATGTATCAGGGCCGCATTCAGATGCACTCTGCTATGTTGTGGACCGTTGGCTTCCTGGTCACCTTCTCCGTAGGCGGTATGACCGGTGTTCTGCTGGCGGTGCCGGGCGCAGACTTCGTACTGCACAACAGCCTGTTCCTGATTGCTCACTTCCATAACGTGATTATCGGTGGTGTGGTATTTGGTTGCTTCGCAGGTGTGACCTACTGGTTCCCGAAAGCCTTCGGCTTTACCCTGAACGAAAAATGGGGTATCCGCGCATTCTGGTTCTGGATCATCGGTTTCTTCGTTGCCTTTATGCCGCTGTACGCACTGGGCTTCATGGGTATGACGCGTCGTCTGTCTCAGGACATCGACCCACGCTTCCATCCGCTGCTGGTCGTTGCTGCCTTCGGTGCTGCCCTGATTGCCTGTGGCGTGATCTGCCAGGTAACTCAGTTCTGGGTATCGGTTCGTGACCGTGAACAGAACCGTGACCTGACTGGCGATCCATGGGGCGCGCGTACGCTGGAATGGTCAACGTCCTCACCACCACCGTTCTATAACTTTGCCGAAGTGCCTGTTATCCATGAGCGTGATGCGTTCTGGGAAATGAAGGAAAAAGGTGAAGCGTATAAACAGCCTGCTCACTACACTGAAATCCACATGCCGAAAAACAGCGGCGCTGGCGTGGTAATCGGTGCATTCAGCCTGGTGTTTGGTTTCTCCGCTATCTGGCACATCTGGTGGCTGGTAGGTTTATCGTTCCTCGGTATGATCTTAACCTGGATCATCAAAAGCTTTGACGAAGACGTGGATTACTACGTTCCCGTTGCCGAGATCGAAAAAATCGAGAATCAGCACTTTGACGAAATTAGCAAAGCAGGTCTGAAAAATGTCGACTGAAACTCTGACTAAACACCACGACGCCCATGCGGAGCATGGGCATCACGATGCAGGAGCCAATAAACTCTTTGGCTTCTGGATCTACCTGATGAGTGACTGCATTATCTTCGCAACGCTGTTTGCGACCTATGCAGTTATGGTCAACAGCACGGCTGGTGGCCCGGCAGGGAAAGATATCTTTGAGTTACCCTTCGTACTGGGCGAAACAGCACTGCTGCTGTTCAGCTCCATTACCTACGGGTTTGCCGTTATCAGCATGGAAAAAGGCACCAAAGCCACCGTTTTAGGTTGGCTGGCGCTGACTTTTCTGCTGGGTGCGGGCTTTATCTCAATGGAAATCTATGAGTTCCATCATCTGATCACCGAAGGCTTCGGTCCGCAGCGCAGTGGCTTCCTGTCAGCATTCTTTACGCTGGTAGGGACGCACGGTCTGCACGTGACGTCTGGTTTGATCTGGATGCTGGTGCTGATGTATCAGGTTGCCACTAAGGGCCTGACATCCACTAACCATACCCGTGTGATGTGCCTGAGCATGTTCTGGCACTTCCTTGACGTGGTCTGGATTTGTGTATTCACCATCGTTTATCTGCTGGGGGCCATGTAATGAGCAAGACATTAACCGATCATGGTACCTCCCACGGTAGCGTGAAGACCTACATGATCGGCTTTGTTCTGTCGATCATCCTGACTGCCATTCCTTTTTGGATGGTGATGCACGGCGGCGCGGCTAAAACCACTATTCTCGCCGTTGTGATTGTCACCGCAGTCATTCAGGTGCTGGTGCATCTCTATTACTTCCTGCACCTCAGTACCTCTACCGATCAACGTTGGAATCTGGTGGCGATTATCTTTTCCGCCGTCATTATTCTAATTGTTGTAGTGGGCTCTATATGGATTATGTGGAACCTCAATTACAACATGATGGTCCACTAAAGAGCTGCCTGTGATGATTAAGCAATACCTGCAAGTAACGAAACCAGGAATTATTTTCGGAAATTTAATTTCTGTGATCGGGGGATTCCTGCTGGCCTCTAAAGGCAGCATCGACTATGCCCTGTTTCTCTCCACCTTAGTCGGCGTCTCGCTGGTGGTCGCATCGGGTTGTGTTTACAACAACTTTATCGACCGTGACATCGACGTAAAAATGGAGAGAACCAGAAATCGAGTGCTGGTGAAAGGCCTCATTTCTCCGACAGTCTCTCTGGTTTATGCAACCGTTCTGGGTATTGCTGGATTCGCGTTGCTATATTTCGGAGCAAACCCGCTGGCCATGTGGCTGGCGGTGATGGGCTTTGTGGTTTATGTCGGCGTTTACAGCCTGTATATGAAGCGCAAATCCGTCTATGGCACCTTAATTGGCAGTCTCTCTGGCGCCGCGCCGCCGGTCATTGGCTACTGCGCGGTAACCAGCCATTTTGATGCAGGTGCGCTGATCCTTCTGGCTATCTTTAGCCTGTGGCAGATGCCGCACTCCTATGCGATTGCCATCTTCCGCTTTAAAGATTACCAGGCAGCGAATATCCCGGTTTTGCCGGTGGTAAAAGGCATTTCAGTAGCGAAAAATCATATTACGGTGTACATCATCGCCTTTATGGTTGCTACGCTAATGCTGACGCTGGTGGGTTATGCCGGCTACAAATATCTGATTGTGGCTGCTGCCGTCAGCGTGTGGTGGTTGGGGATGGCGCTTTCAGGCTACAAGACGCAGAACGATCGCGTCTGGGCTCGCAAGCTGTTTGTCTTCTCCATCGTCGCAATAACGGCACTCAGCGTGATGATGTCAGTCGACTTCATGACGCCGGCTTCAAAGGATCTGCTGACTTACGTCTGGTAACACTACTCCGATCGTCAGGGGCGTGACGATACCTGAAGTAACTGGCGCTGTATCTGCTACAGCGCTGACTACCCAGGGTATCGCGCGCCCTTTCTTTTTGTTACGACTTCGCATGAAGTATCGTTTTACCCGCCCTGCCCTGCCGCCTAAAATATGTCGACCAGATAAACTGAGGTAGTAATGAACGATAATAAAATGACGCCAGTCGAGCTGCGTGCGACATGGGGTTTAGGCACGGTATTTTCCCTGCGAATGCTGGGAATGTTTATGGTGTTACCCGTTCTGACCACGTACGGGATGGCACTCCAGGGAGCAAGCGAGGCACTGATTGGACTCGCTATCGGTATCTACGGTCTGGCTCAGGCCATTTTTCAAATCCCCTTCGGACTGCTGTCCGATCGCATCGGCCGCAAACCGTTAATCGTCGGTGGATTACTAATATTTGTCCTCGGTAGCGTGATTGCCGCCTGCACCACCTCCATTTGGGGCGTTATTTTAGGGCGCGCGCTACAGGGTTCCGGGGCTATCGCAGCAGCTGTTATGGCGCTACTTTCCGACCTCACCCGTGAGCAGAACCGAACCAAAGCGATGGCATTTATTGGCATCAGCTTCGGTGTTACCTTCGCCATTGCCATGGTGCTGGGACCGATTATCACGCACGAGCTGGGCCTGCATGCGCTGTTCTGGATGATCGCCCTGCTTGCCACCGGCGGCATTATCATCACCCTGCTGGTGGTCCCTTCCACCCCGGTGCATATTCTCAACCGTGAGTCGGGGATGGTTAAGGGGAGCTTTCGTGATGTGTTATCCAATAGTCGGCTGCTCAAGCTTAACTTTGGTATTTTATGTCTGCATATTCTACTGATGTCGAGCTTTGTCGCGCTGCCGGGCGAGTTTGAAGCGGCAGGATTTCCGGCTGAACAGCACTGGAAAGTCTATCTGGTGACGATGCTCATCGCCTTTTGTAGCGTGATCCCTTTTATTATTTATGCCGAAGTAAAGCGCCGTATGAAGCGGGTGTTTATCTGCTGTGTCGCGCTGATGCTGATTGCCGAAATTGTGCTGTGGGGCGCAGGCGCGCACTTCTGGACGCTGGTGGTAGGCGTACAGCTGTTCTTTATCGGATTCAATCTGATGGAAGCTATCCTCCCCTCGCTGGTCAGCAAAGAGTCCCCTCCTGGCTATAAAGGCACGGCGATGGGGCTGTATTCAACCAGCCAGTTTATCGGCGTAGCCATCGGTGGTAGCCTGGGTGGCTGGCTGTTTGGCCATTTTGATGCCCAGACGGTATTTCTTGTCGGCGCGATGGTGGCCGCAGTCTGGCTGTTAGTCAGCTGTACGATGAAAGAGCCACCTTATGTCAGTAGCCTGCGCATTATGCTGGGCGATCATCATCAGGACAGCGCAAAGCTGGAAAGGCGCTTAAAGGCCCAGCCCGGCGTCGCGGCGGTGTTTATTGTTCCGGAAGAGAAAAGCGCCTACGTAAAAATTGACAGCAAAGTGACCAGCCGCGTGGAGCTTGAAGCCCTGGTCGCCTCTGCCTGAAGGGATTGCTGATGTAAAAGAAATAGCGTATGCGGAGCGATTCTCCGCATACGAGCCCACGAAGGATTAGTCGCGGAAATTTTTAAACTGGAAGGGCTGGCCTAAACTACCGCCACGAACCAGCGCCATAGCGCTTTGCAGATCGTCGCGAGATTTGCCGTTTACCCGCACTTCTTCTCCCTGAATCTGCGACTGCACCTTTATCTTGCTGTCTTTAATCAGCTTAACAATCTTCTTCGCCACGTCTGTCGGGATGCCCTGCTTCATTTTGGCCTCTACGGTCCAGCTTTTGCCGCTGTGCTCAATTTCTTCCGGCACCTCCAGCGCGGCCCCTTCAATACCGCGCTTTAATAATTTCTCGCGCAGAATATCCACCAGCTGTTTAACCTGAAAGTCAGATTCGCTCAGCACCTTAATGGACTCGTTTTTCTCGTTAAGCTCGTAGCTGGCCGTGACATTACGGAAATCAAAGCGCGTTGAGATCTCACGGTTAGCATTCTCAACGGCATTTCGGACTTCCTGCATGTCAATTTCTGAAACGATATCGAAAGATGGCATGATGTATTCTCCTGAATCTAAAGTGACGTGCATAATACCCACTTCGCCACGGTAAAAAAACCACCGCTGTCGAAAGCTATACACGGGGGAGTTACACGCAGTGTGCCTGGTGGGAATTTTTGGCTTAGCTGACTGACTACCACAACCCAGCATCACTGAATACCATCCGCAGGCGGGGAGGATTAATGAAAATAACCGTATTGGGGTGCGGCGCGTTAGGGCAGATTTGGCTTGCCGCCCTCGACCAGCAGGGACATGAGGTGCAGGGATGGCTACGCGTACCGCAGTCTTACTGTTCTGTTGACGTTGTTACGCTTGCAGGGCAGACGATCGGTAAACGCTACCTTGCTAATGACGCCGCGTTTCTGTCAGAAAGCAGTCTGCTGCTGGTTACACTTAAAGCCTGGCAGGTTTCAGAAGCGGTTAAAAATTTACAGCCTGCGCTACGGGGATCGTGCCCAATCCTGCTGCTGCACAATGGCATGGGCACGCTGGAAGAGCTCAGTGCGCTACAACAACCGATCCTGCGGGGAGTAACGACTCATGCAGCCAAACGCGACGGCAGCAGGGTGATTCACGTGGCGTCTGGGGTGACGCATATTGGCCCCACGTCTCCCGAAACGGCAGAGTTTAGCGGCCTTGCCGAGATGCTACATCATGCCCTGCCCGACGTGGCCTGGCACAATAACGTGGCCTCTGCCGCCTGGCAAAAGCTGGCGATCAACTGCGTGATCAACCCGCTGGCGGTGCTGTACGACTGTACCAACGGTGAGCTGGCAAACTATGGCGACGAAATTACCGTCCTCTGCGATGAAATAGCCATGGTCATGGAGCGTGAAGGCCAGCACACCTCGAAAGCATCGCTGCTCGCCGTAGTGATGGATGTGATTCACAGCACGGCGGCAAATACCTGTTCCATGCTACAGGATATCCGGGCCGAACGTCGTACTGAGATTGAATACATTACCGGTTACATTATCCGTCGCGCCCGCGCACAGGGCCTGTCTACGCCACAAAACAGCCGACTTTATGAAGTAGTAAAACGAAAGGAGCAAAATTATGACCGCGAACGTATCGGTACTGGTCTGCCTGGCACCTGGCAGTGAGGAAACTGAAGCTGTTACCACCATTGATTTACTGGTACGCGGCGGTATTAGCGTCACCACCGCCAGCGTCACGGACGAGGGGAGCAAAGAAATTGTCTGCTCCCGCGGGGTGCGGCTACTGGCCGATGCCCCTTTAATAGCGGTTGCTGACAACGATTTTGCCGCTGTCGTTCTGCCGGGCGGCTTGCGCGGCGCTGAAGCGTTTCGCGACAGTCCCCTGCTTATCGAGACCGTTCGTCAGTTTCATCTTTCCGGGCGCATTGTCGCCGCCATTTGCGCGGCGCCTGGCACCGTACTTATTCCCCACAATCTGTTTCCGGTGGGTAATATGACCGGCTCGCCGGGTCGGAAGGCGACTATCCCTGAGGAGAAATGGGTGGATAAACGCGTTGTCTGGGACCCGCGAGTGAATTTACTGACCAGCCAGGGGCCGGGTACCACGATAGATTTTGCGCTGAAACTTATTGACCTGCTGGTCGGTAAGGATAAGGCACAGGAGGTGGCTGGACAACTGGTGCTGGCCGCTGGCATTTACGACTACCGCGACTCGGAAGCCTAAGCTTTCAGGCGAGGTCAAGCTGTCAGAGTAAGGCCAGGATTAGCTGGCCGGGAAACAGACAGGGTGAAAAAGGCGTAATCATCGTCTTAAAAATAACAGCCTCACCCTGAGGCACTGCTAACCTGAATCACCCCAGATGACATCAACCGCTGAGCTGCGATTGATAAAACGCAAGAGTAACAACCCTCTTCGCGGTGCTTAATCTTCTCTTTTCATTTTTATCACTCGGTGGTTTCATTAAGAAATGGCTATTGATATGCCTTAAAGCCCCACGATCTCATGGGATACGTAATCCAGCATAAGTTCAGAGCTGGGCATTTTTCTGGCCTGATTAATATAAATATAAAGCGAGAGTGAAAAGTTAAACGGCAGGATGGTTTCTGCATCAGGATTCGTGGCATTTACATTCAGCATAATGCACTCACCCTTTTTGAACTGCAGGAGCTGAAGATCCGCATTATCAATCTGTTTTATTTTACCTTCAAAACCCTCATTGCGCAGAACAAGAACGACGTTCTGAAACTCGTCGGTATCCAGCAAACTATGATCCACGACTAAATCCAGCTGCTTCCACCCTTCCCGTACGGAAGGCGTACAGCAGACGACGCAGGGAAGAATGAAGTGATGCAGTAAAAAATCCTCTGAACTCTGCATCTGGCAGAAAGAAACATAAACATCATCCTCCTGATAGATACGACTGGAAAATTTCACCCTGGGCATAGTGGACAGTTTTTTTATAAAGGGCTGCATGACATAACTGAAGAAGGAGGAATGTGTCAGTGATGATGAAATGGTAAACTGATGATTTTTGTTATCATTCAGTATCTCATTAAGCAGCGAATAGTGTGGCATCAGTTTTTTATAAAGCGCTTCTGCCGCAGGCGTAGGGATGGCTTTATTACGTTCGATGATAAATAACTTAACCCCAAGCCACTCCTCGGTGTTTTTTAACATTCGCGAGACGGGCGGCACGGTCAGGCAGAGCTGGTCGGCCGCCTGCTTAAGATTTTTCTGCCTGTATAATGTAATAAAAACCTGCATAGATTTACTTATAAACATGTGCCTGTCCTTTTATTCAGGGAGAAATGCCATTCAGATAAAATCCTGTTCGTTAGAGCCATTTATTCTAAACTAAAACATTCTTCACGTGTCCAAAAAGGTAAAGATAATAAGATCAAATGCAAAAAAAAAAATTCGTTAGCCATGGCACTGATAATTTTTATTCTTTGGTATTTACAGATTAAATAAAAACCCATCATAAATTCAGAGAAAAAATCATTTACTTCTTCAGTTAAAAATAAGGAAAAATTAAGTAACTTTCAGCTTTTTTACCAATCAATTTCTATTTTTTAAAAATCAATTTTTAAAAAAACATGTTCACTTCTTAATCGCATTATGTGGCGGAAAGTTATTACCAGTTCCAGTGAATGGTGAAGTAATCACTTAAAATCAGAGCATTAAATGTATGTGAGCTTATGCGAGCATGATGACAGTTGACCGCATACCAGCCTGTAAAAACCAGGGCCATAGCACAGCCAAAAAAAAGACATAATAAAAGGCCAGTGATTATTATTCTTTAGTCAATGCCCTAATAAAAAACACGCATTATTTTCAAAAATTACACAATGTGTTTTTTACATTAAAAAATAATTACTCCAGACAACCTCACCCCGACAACAAATCGTTATAATAAAAGTGCCTTCATGCCAGCAAAGCTTCATCACTGGAGTGACGCACGCTTCCGGCAATAGTGAATAACGGCATTGCTAAGTCAGAGGATTTAAAATGGCAATAATGAAAGCAATCAGCCTGGCCATTAATTACTGGAAACCTGTAGCTGTTATTTTATTATTCCTTGGCGTTGGCGCGGGAATTTATTACTCAGGTTTTCATGCCTCAGAGAGGGAGTGGACGGGTAAATGGCACGAGAGAGATCTGGCAGAGTTGCGGGCCAGGGCACAACAAGAGGGGGCAGAGCGCAGTAAAGAATTTGCCCGTCAAACTATCATCGGACAGGTAAACGAAAATGCCAGCAAACAGCTTGAACAGGCGCATGCTGAGACCGCTAATGCTAAGTCTTCTGTTGAGCAGTTGCAGCACACCATCAGTAAACTACGTCAGCAGCTTATCGCCGGTCACGCCCGCCAGAATGCCCCCGCTGCCGGAAAATGCCAGACAGAAGCCCGCTCCTCCCTTTTGCTTGCCCAGCTGCTCGAAGAATCTGTCGAGCGCAATAGAGCGTTGGCAAACTATGCTGACCAGTCAGCTATACGAGGCGCAGCCTGTGAAAGAATCTGGGACAAAATAGTAGAACAGACGCCTTAATACGGCGAGAACAATGTCGTATAGCCATTGAGGAGCAGTCTGGTTTCCGGCTCAGGAGGGGTTCGTGGCCATTGAGGGTACCCGCACGATCGCTGGCCCTGAACTGTTTTGTACTGCCTCAAAGGGACAAGCAGGAAGCGAACGCAGGACGGCTGCGTGATGCAGTCGTCCTCACTTTGGGGCTAAGGTCTGTAAACCTTCACATTGGTAAACCCTTGCTCATGCAGATAGAGCGCCTGCAGGCGGCTCATCACGCCGCGGTCGCAGTAAAGTAGCCAGGTTTTGCTCTGGTCGAGATCGCCAAACTGCGTGCTGAGTTTATAAAACGGCAGGCATTTAACCTCCGCGCCGTCCAGCATAAGGGGATGGCTGTCCTGCTCGTCGGGAGACCGGATATCCAGCACCACATCGTTGTTGCTAAATGAGATCACGGTTTCAACATCTACCACTTCCTGCTGGGTCTCTTCCGCAATTTGCCTGATATCAACGTTGGTTGCTTCAGCCACCACCCTGTCGAGAAGTGTGAAGTCAAAATTTTGTTCTTCGGCTTCAATTTTTGCTTTAACCGCCTTTACCGTCGGGCTTTTGGAGATGACGCCACAATACTCCGGCATGGTCCGGGCAAAATCCTCGGTACCAATTTCGCGGGCCAGATTGATTATGTGTTCCTTATCATGGGAAATCAGCGGACGCAGGATCAGCGTGTCTGAAGCATTATCAATCAGCCGCAGATTAGTCAGGGTTTGACTGGACACCTGGCCCAGCGCTTCACCCGTGACCAGCGCCTGAACGTCATAGCGCTCCGCTATCTTAGAGGCCGCACGAACCATCATGCGCTTAAGCACCACGCCCATCTGCCCATCCTCAACTTTTTCCAGAATTTCTCCGACTACTGGCTCAAAGTTGATGGCGACAAAGCGCACCTTATGCGAGCGACCATAGCGGTTCCACAAATAGTGCGCCACCTGACGGACACCGATTTCATGCGCCGCGCCGCCAAGATTAAAGAAGCAGTAATGCACCCGGCATCCGCGACGCATCAGCATATAGCTGGACACGCCGGAATCGAATCCTCCGGAGATCAGCGACAGCACATCTTCCTGCGTACCAATCGGGAAGCCACCGATGCCTTCATGCCGGGCGGTAATCAGCATCAGACGATCGTCTTCGATCTCCAGATTGACCGTTACCTGCGGATGGTTAAGCTTCACCTGCGCGGAAGCAACGTGCTGATTCAAACCTCCCCCCACGTAGCGCTCAACGTCCTGGGAGCTGAAATCATGCTTACCACGACGCTTAACGCGTACGGCAAAGGTCTTACCCTCCACGCGCTCACGGTTCAGCTCGAGGGTTTGCTCGAAAATATGGTGCATATCAGTCCAGGGGCGATCTTCAACCGACAACACGTGATGGATACCGGGGATACGGGTCAGCTCATCAATAATGACGGCGCGCCTGCTCTCATCCTTTGAGCGAACCTCGATATGGTCCCAGTGGCGAACGACGGCAAGCGTCTCATCGCTCTGTTTCAGCACGTTACGGATGTTCGTGGTCAAAATTTTAATAAATCGCAGGCGAACAGACTGACTTTTGATGGTAATTTCGGGGAACAGCTTAATGATAAACTTCATGGCGGCATGGGTTCGTTGGGCAATTAAGTGCAGAAAGCGTACGCACTTAGCTGATAAAATCATCGTATTGCAAAGCAGCTTGCGCCCTTTACATCCAGGACGGCAGTCTACCACATCCGTTGACCGACCGCTTCTTCATCCGTTAACAGGATCATTATTTTGCTAATCATTTCCAGTCGGCTAACATGAGCGACTTCCACGTCAACAAAACGACCGGGGCGAAAGCCATTATGCCAAAAAAAGCCGAACAGCCAGCCAGCTTTGAAACCTCGCTTACGCAGCTTGAACACATTGTCTCACGCCTTGAAAGCGGTGAGCTTCCACTGGAAGAGGCGCTGACCGAATTCGAGCGCGGCGTCCAGCTGGCGCGCGCGGGGCAGCAAACACTGCAACAGGCCGAACAGCGCGTGCAGATCCTGCTCAGTGATGATAAAGACGCCGAATTAACGCCTTTCACACCGGAAAATGACTGATGGATTTCGCTGCTCTTCTGACGGCGCACCACGCACGCGTTAATCAGGCGCTACAGCGCTTTATTTCGCCGCTGCCCTTTCAGAGTTCTCCTCTGGTGAATGCCATGGAATATGGTGCATTATTAGGCGGCAAGCGCATACGTCCTTTCCTGGTGTATGCAACGGGTGAAATGCTGCTGGCCAGCGGTGAGGCGCTGGACGCGCCTGCCGCGGCGATTGAGTGCATTCACGCCTATTCGCTTATCCACGACGACTTACCCGCTATGGATGACGACAGCCTGCGCCGTGGGCAGCCAACCTGCCATATTAAATTTGGTGAAGACACCGCTATTTTAGCGGGCGATGCCCTGCAAACGCTGGCCTTTACTATACTTGCCGATACGCCAATGCCGGGCGTCTCAGACGCGAACAGGATTGCCATGATTTCAGAACTTGCCCACGCCAGCGGCGTAGCCGGTATGTGCGGCGGCCAGGCGCTGGATTTAGCGGCTGAAGGTCAGCAAACAGATCTCGCGGCGCTGGAGCAAATACACCGCCATAAGACGGGCGCACTTATCCGCTCAGCCGTACGTCTCGGCGCACTGGCGGCCGGTGAGCGCGGCCGCCAGGTGCTGCCAGCGCTTGACCGCTACGCCAGCGCCATTGGCCTGGCATTCCAGGTGCAGGACGATATTCTGGATGTAGTCGGTGATACGGCCATCATTGGGAAACGTCAGGGGGCCGATCAGGACCTGGGCAAAAGTACCTACCCTGCGCTGATGGGACTGGACGGGGCGCGGCAGAAAGCGCAGGATCTCTATCAGGAATCTCTTAGCGCACTGGAGGTCCTGGCCGCGCAATCCTGTAATACCACCTCACTCAAGGCGCTGGCAAGTTACATAATTGAACGCGACAAATAACCTCTACAATGAGTCTCTGATGAGTTTTGATACTGCAAAATACCCGACGCTGGCGCTGGCCAGCTCGGTACAAGAATTACGTTCTCTGCCTAAAGAGAGCCTGCCAAAACTCTGTGACGAGCTGCGTCAGTACTTACTCAGCAGCGTCAGTCGTTCCAGCGGTCATTTTGCCTCCGGGCTGGGCGTGGTGGAATTAACCGTTGCATTGCATTACGTCTATAACACCCCTTTCGATCACCTCGTCTGGGACGTCGGTCATCAGGCCTATCCGCACAAAATTCTGACCGGACGCCGCGATCGCATCGGAACTATCCGCCAGAAAAATGGCCTGCACCCCTTCCCGTGGCGTGACGAAAGTGAGTATGACGTGCTTAACGTGGGTCACTCGTCCACATCGATCAGCGCCGGGCTGGGGATGGCCGTTGCCGCTGAGAAGGAAGGCAAAGGCCGTCGTACCGCCTGTATTATCGGCGATGGAGCGATTACCGCAGGCATGGCGTTTGAGGCGATGAACCACGCCGGGGACATTAAATCCGACCTGCTGGTGGTCCTTAACGACAATGAGATGTCCATTTCGGAGAACGTGGGTGCGCTCAACAACCGCCTGGCCCAAATCCTTTCCGGCAAGACCTATTCGCGCCTGCGTGAAGGCGGCAAGAAAGTGCTGGATGGCCTGCCGCCCATCAAAGAGCTGGTGAAGCGTACCGAGGAACATCTGAAAGGTATGGTGGTGCCCGGCACCCTGTTCGAGGAGCTGGGTTTCAACTATATTGGGCCGGTTGACGGGCATGACGTGCTGACGCTGGTACAAACGCTTAAAAACATGCGCGGCCTGAAAGGCCCGCAGTTTCTGCATATCATGACCAAAAAGGGGAAAGGCTACGCCCCGGCAGAAAAGGATCCGATCTCCTGGCATGCGGTGCCGAAATTCGATCCTGCCAGCGGCCTGCTGCCAAAAGTTGCAGAGGGTTTGCCGTCCTACTCTAAAGTTTTCGGTCAGTGGCTGAGCGAGACGGCAGCCGATGACGCTAAGCTTATGGCCGTAACGCCCGCCATGCGCGAAGGATCCGGCATGGTAAGCTTCTCGCGCGACTATCCTGCCCAGTATTTCGACGTGGCTATCGCCGAACAGCACGCCGTCACCTTTGCTGCAGGCCTGGCTATCGGCGGCTATAAGCCGGTTGTCGCTATTTACTCTACTTTCCTGCAGCGTGCCTATGACCAGCTGATCCATGACGTGGCGATCCAGAAGCTGCCCGTGCTATTCGCGATTGACCGTGGCGGCATTGTCGGCGCGGACGGGCAGACTCATCAGGGCGCATTCGATATCGCCTTTATGCGCTGCATCCCCAACATGGTGATCATGACGCCCAGCGATGAGAACGAATGTCGGCAGATGCTTTATACCGGCTATCACTACTCCCACGGGCCGAGCGCGGTGCGTTATCCGCGAGGAACCGGCACCGGTGCCGAGCTTAAGCCGCTCGCCTCGCTGCCGCTGGGTAAAGGCATTGTGAAGCGTGAAGGGGAAAAGCTGGCGATCCTTAATTTTGGCACGCTGTTGCCCGAGGCGGCGGCGGTCGCCGATAAGCTGAATGCCACGCTGGTAGATATGCGCTTTGTTAAGCCGCTGGATGAGTCGCTTATTGCTGAGCTGGCCGCCAGCCATGAGGCGCTGATTACCCTTGAAGAGGGCGCCATCAAGGGAGGGGCGGGCAGCGGGGTGATCGAAACCCTGATGGCACGCCGACTGCTGGTGCCGGTTCTGACGCTGGGTCTTCCCGATGAGTTTATTCCCCAGGGAACCCAGGACGAGATCCGTCATGATTATCAGCTGGATGCCGAGGGCATTGAGCAGCAAATCAGCCGCTGGCTGGCACAGTAAACCGCACGATGCTCCCCATCCGGGGAGCATCTGAACTGCTATGCTTATCGGAATAAACGGCTATCCGCCCTTTCCGCTATGCAGGAGCACGCATGAAGACTATTCAATTAGGCAACACCGACTTAACCGTTTCCCGCCTCTGCCTGGGCTGCATGACCTATGGTGAGCCTGATCGTGGCCGCCACGCCTGGACGCTGCCAGAAGAGAGCAGCAGGCCGCTGATCAGGCAGGCGCTGGACGCGGGGATCAACTTTTTCGATACCGCGAACAGCTATTCCGACGGCAGCAGTGAGGAGATAGTGGGCCGCGCGCTGAAAGAGTACGCCCGCCGTGACGACATCGTGGTCGCCACTAAGGTCTACTTCCCGATGAGCAACCTCTCTGGCGGCCTGTCACGCAAAAATATCCTGCAATCCATTGATGACAGCCTGGGCCGCCTTGGCATGGATCACGTTGACCTGCTGCAAATCCACCGCTGGGACTACGATACGCCGCTGGAAGAGACGCTGGAAGCGCTGCACGACGTCGTGAAGTCGGGTAAGGCTCGCTATATCGGCGCGTCATCCATGTATGCATGGCAGTTTGCCAAAGCGCTGTACACGGCTGACCTTCACGGCTGGACGCGCTTTGTCAGCATGCAGGACCAGTACAATCTGATTCAGCGTGAGGAAGAACGCGAAATGCATCCGCTCTGTCAGGCAGAAGGTATTGCTGTCCTGCCGTGGAGCCCACTGGCACGAGGTCGCCTGACCCGCCCCTGGGGCGAAACCACCGCGCGTTCGGTATCGGATGAATATGGCAGTACCCTGTATGATAAAACCGAAGAGAACGACGGCGCGATTGCACAGCGCGTCGCCGCGCTTGCCGAAGATAAAGGCGTTAGCCGTGCGCAGATCGCGCTGGCATGGATGCTGGCTAAGCCCGCCGTTACCGCGCCCATTATTGGCGCATCGCGGGCTGAACAGTTAAGCGATCTGGTTCAGGCCGTTGACGTTGAGCTAACGCCTTCCGATATCGCAGAGCTGGAGAGTGCGTATCAGCCGCATAACCTGGTAGGCTTTGAATAACCCCAGGGCCGGGCTGAAAATGTGGACGAATAAGCCTGCCGCTTATTAGATAAAAATGCCTGCCGTTAGCTAACGGCAGGCATTTTTATTCTTACGCGGTCTGGGGTCAGACAGCGGATCGGTCGTGTGATCGGGTTTGTATGGCGGCTCACCTTAACGGCTACAGCGCCAGATAATGCCCGGCATAGTACAGGATCCCCGCCGAAATAATCCCGGCGACAATATCATCCACCATAATGCCCATCCCGCCCTGCACGTTGCGGTCAAACCAGCGTATCGGCCAGGGCTTCCACATATCCAGAATGCGGAAGATAATGAATCCTGCCAGCACCCACTGCCAGCTGTTCACCGGAATGGCCATCAGCGTTATCCACATACCAATAAACTCATCCCAGACGATGCTGCCGTGATCGTGCACGCCCATATCTTTTGCCGTACGGTGGCAGAGATAAACGCCAATACAGATACCGAACATCACCACCAGCGAGTAGATATCCGGCGGTAAAAAGCTCATCAGATACCAGAAGGGCAGCGCGGCAACTGAGCCAACCGTGCCGGGTACCCAGGGGCTAAGCCCACTGCCAAAACCCGTCGCCAGCAGATGCCAGGGATTACTCATTTTCAAACGGCCTTTAGCCGCATAGTTATCTGCGATCAAAATGGTCAAATCCTTTCCAGTGACTCTCCACCAGTCTGTCGTTTTGCAGCAGGACCAGCCCTTCGGAAACCGGCGCAATCTGTCCGATGCAGGTTATGGGAACGCCATAATGACTGAGGGCGACATCCAGCGCACCGCGATTAATTTCAGGCACGGTAAAGCAGAGTTCATAATCCTCTCCACCGCCCAGCGCCCAGCACAGTGCCTGCTCAGGGTCAATATTCTGCTTCATCACCTCCGACAGCGGTAGCGCATCCAGATTGAGCCGGGCGCCGCAGCCGCTGGCTTTCAGAATGTGCTGCAGGTCAGAGATCAGGCCGTCAGAGAGATCGATGGCCGCGCTGGCAAGATTACGCAGCGCCTGCCCCTGCAGGATACGCGGCATTGGGCGCAGATGACGCTTGATCAGCGCCTCATGGGCGACCGGGTCGCCAATCTTCACCCGGTGCTGGAGCAGCGCCAGACCCGCGGCGCTGTCGCCCAGCGTACCGGTGACAAAAATCCAGTCGCCGGGGCGCGCACCCGACCGTTTCAGCGCCCTGCCCTGCGGCACCAGGCCGTGAATGCCCAGCGTCAGGCTCAGCGGCCCGCGCGTGGTATCGCCGCCGATGAGCTGCATATTGTAGTAGTCCAGCAGCTCAAACAGGCTATCGCTGAAAGATTTAAGCCAGGGTTCATTGACTTCCGGCAGCGTCAGCGCCAGCGTCAGCCAGGCAGGGTCAGCCCCCATGGCAGCCAGATCGCTCAGATTAACCGCCAGGGCCTTATAGCCCAGATCGGCAGGATGGATATCACGAAGAAAATGCACGCCTTCCACCAGCGTATCGGTGCTGATAGCCAGGGTTTGCTTTTCGGGGAGGGTCAGTAATGCGCAGTCGTCGCCAATGCCTTTTTCCACATCGCGACGGGAGCTGGTCACACGATCAAAATAAGCGGTGATAAGTTCGAATTCGCCACATGCCATACGCTGCGTTCCGGGGTTAAAAAAGAAGAAGGCCGGTAAACCGGCCTGGGAGGATTACTTCTTATTGGGGCGGATAGTGGGAGCGGCTTTGTCCAGCACGCCGTTGACAAATTTGTGGCTGTCTTCGGCGCCAAATATTTTCGCCAGCTCGATCCCCTCGTTGATGGCCACCTTGTAGGGAACGTCGGCGCGTTTGCTCAGCTCATATAATGAGATCCGCAAAATCGCTTTTTCAACCTGACCCAGCTCTTCAAGCTGACGAGACAGCCAGGGCTTCATCAGGCCATCGAGATACGCGCTGTTGGTCGCAACCCCGCTCAGCAGCTCGCGGAAATAGCTGATATCGACGTCCTTGACGTCTTGCTCCGCCAGAAACTGGTATTCGACATCAGAGATGTCGTTCTTAGACAACTGCCAGGAGTAAAGCGCCTGGACAGCACATTCACGGGCGCGGCGACGAGCAGCAGGTTTCACGAAATTCCCCTTAAAATCAGGCTTTGATGGCTTTCAATACGTTAATCATTTCAAGTGCGGTCAGGGCAGCTTCCGCCCCTTTGTTACCCGCTTTTGTTCCGGCGCGTTCAATGGCCTGCTCAATGTTTTCAGTCGTCAGCACGCCGAAAGCAACCGGAATATCACTGTTCATTGCCACACTGGCCAGGCCAGAACTGGCTTCACCCGCAACGTATTCAAAGTGGGCAGTGCCACCGCGAATAACCGTTCCCAGGGCGACCACGGCATCATGCTTGCCGGCATTCGCCAGCGCGCGCGCGGTCATTGGCATTTCATAGGCGCCTGGCACCCAGACCACGGTGATGTTTTCATCTTTGACCTGGCCAATGCGCTTCAGCGCATCGAGGGCACCGCTTAGCAGGCTGTCGTTGATAAAGTTGTTGAAACGCGCGATAACAATCGCCACGCGCGCGTCAGGAGTAGCAACAGCAGCTTCAATTACGTTCATAATCTTCCTTTAAGGGTTCTGTTGAGGCCCCGCAGGGGGGCGGATTCTATCACACTCTTTACCAGTCTGCTTCCGCTTTCGCGCAGACGCCGGGTCACATCATCAATAATGCTGATTAAGATGCAGTCGGAGTGAGCGTAAGACGTAAATCAGGCCCGACCTGACGAATATCGCTGAATGAGAACGCTGGCGCTTCAGCAAGATGTGCGATGCCGGGTAAATGGCACAGACCGCGGGCGGCATCGCCCAGCAGCCTGGGCGCAAGATAAATAATAAGTTCATCGACCACGCCCGCGCCAAGCAGCGCGCCGGCAAGGCCCGCACCCGCTTCCACCCAGACGCTGTTGATTTGACGACGGCCCAACAGCAGCATCAACGACACTAAATCCGTCTGGTTACGATGCAGCGGCAGGGTAAATTGCTCTACGTTTGCGGGCCAGCTTCGCGTATCAGCCTGCTCACGCACCAGCCAGGTGGCGCCGGGCTGGCCGATCAGGCGGTGTGCGGGCGTGACGCGATTCTGGCTGTCGACGATCACGCGTATCGGCTGCCGCAGGTCCGTTTCCGGGAACAGCGCCTGACTGTCGCCGGACAGTTCGTCCCAGCGTACATTCAGCGAGGGGTTATCCGCCAGCACAGTCGCACTGCTGCTGAGAATAGCGGAGCTCTGCGCGCGCAGCCGCTGCACATCACGGCGGGCTTCCGGGGAAGTAATCCACTGGCTTTCACCATTCGCCATCGCCGTCCTGCCATCCACTGACGCGCCCATTTTAAGCTGCACCCACGGGAAGCCGGTACGCATCCGTTTCAGAAATCCGCGGTTTAGCGCTTCCGCTTCCTGCATCATCAGCCCGTGACTGACCGCAATGCCTGCCTGCTTAAGCCTGTAAAGTCCGCGCCCCGCCACTTCCGGGTTAGGGTCCTGCATCGCCACTACCACGCGGCTGACACCTGCGGCAATCAGCGTATCGCAGCAGGGCGGCGTTCGTCCGTGATGACTGCAGGGTTCAAGGGTGACGTAAGCCGTCGCCCCGCGCGCTTTTTCACCCGCCATGCGTAACGCGTGAACTTCGGCGTGCGGCTCACCCGCACGGTAGTGATAACCTTCTCCTACCACCTGCCCGGTGTGCACGATAACGCAGCCAACGTTAGGATTGGGCGTCGTGGTGAAACATCCCCGGCGGGCCAGCTCCAGGGCACGCGCCATATAGATCTCATCGCACATTAGTTAGTCCTGTAGGCGGGCAATCTCTTCGCCAAATTCACGGATGTCCTCAAAGCTGCGATAAACCGAGGCAAAGCGAATGTAGGCCACTTTATCCAGCTTCTTCAGTTCGTCCATGACCAGGTTACCGATCATTTTACTGGGCACCTCGCGCTCACCGGTCGAACGCAGCTGGCTCTTAATATGGCTAACGGCGTTTTCCACGTCGTCGGAATTGACCGGGCGTTTCTCCAGCGCTTTCATGATACCGCTGCTGAGCTTATCTTCATTAAACGGCTCGCGGATATCATTGCTTTTCACCACCCGCGGCATTACCAGCTCGGCTACCTCAAAAGTGGTAAACCGCTCATGACACACCAGGCATTGACGACGTCGACGCACTGAGGTTCCCTCCCCCACCAGGCGGGAGTCGATCACTTTGGTATCCACAGCAGAACAGAACGGGCAGTGCATGATGCTTCCTGATAGTCTGGAATGAGAGTCACAGTGTAGCGCGAAGTCAAAGTGAACAAAATAACGTACCTGCCTTTTGACCCTGATTATCCCTTAGCCTTCAGGCCTCTTTCAGAGCTCCCCTGAAAGCAGCCGCCGTTTTTCCCGCTATAATTATTCCCAGATGTGAAATAAATCATTCAGTGAGCAACAAATAACCGGAGGATATATGGGACTGTTTAACTTTGTAAAAGAAGCGGGTGAAAAACTGTGGGATTCCGTTTCGGGCACCGGTGAGGATCAAAGTAAAAAGCTGCACGACTATATCAATAAGCTGGGCCTGCCGGGCAGTGATAAGGTCGACGTCAAGGTGAATGACGGTAAAGCCAGCATCAGCGGCGACGCTATTTCTCAGGAACTCAAAGAGAAAATCCTCGTTGCGGCAGGTAACGTAGCGGGCATTACTGCGGTTGATGACAACGTAAAAGTGGCCGAACCTGCCACAGAGGCAAAATTTTATACCGTTAAGTCAGGGGATACCCTGAGCGCCATCTCTAAACAGGTTTACGGCGACGCGAACAAGTACAACAAAATCTTTGAAGCCAATAAGCCGATGCTCTCACATCCGGACAAGATTTATCCTGGACAGACGCTGCGTATCCCTGAGTAAGCTGGCTGCAAGGAGCCCGGAACAGAATGGTAAAGGACAGAGTAAAAGCCCCTCTGCTGGTGACAGCAGCCCTGCTGTTAGCCGGCTGTGTCAACCCCACACAGCAGCCACAGTTGAACATTTTGCACCATGAGGTGGGTAAGCTGAACAATCAGATGCAGCAGCTTACCGCGCAGGCCTCGCTGTTGGAGCAGCAAAATAGCCTCAACGGCGGTGCCGCCCAGGGAGCCTGGCTACTGCCAGCCACCCACACGGCGGTGGTGTTGCAGAGTCAGGCGGGCGATTTGCGACTGTCGCTCGGCTCGCTGCAAAGCGATGCCGACGGCACGCGGGTGATGTTGCATATCCATGCGGTGTCAGACAAGCCGCTTCCGGCGTTAAGCGCGCAGGTTGAATGGGGTGAAGCAGATAGCGCAACGGGTAAACCCCTGGAGGCCAGTAGTCAGAGTCAGACCCTGCACCTGACGGACGCGCTGTTGCCAGGACGTGATGCAGCCGTTTCGCTAAGCCTGAAAAATGTGCCACCCGAGCAGTTAGGCTACGTACGTATTCATGATATCCAGCTGGCTCCGTCCGAACAGCCGGCAACACCCGCCAAATAATTCCAGGTAGCCTTCCACATCAGCCAAATAAAAAGCGCCGCATTAGCGGCGCTTTTTACGGTCAGTCAACCTCACCTTAGCGGAGGTTGATTTTTTCAACTGCCGCTCAGAATTGAGAACGGCACGTCTCCCGCTTACGGCATGATTGAAGGCTGATCGGCACCCTCTTTCTCCACCTTCTGCTGCAGCATATGCTCACGCTTCATTCCCAGCTTCAGCGCCAGGGCCGACGCAACGTAGATTGAAGAGATAGTCCCGATAGAGACGCCAATCAGCATGGTCAATGAGAAGCCTTCCAGCAGCGCACCGCCAAAGATAAACAGCATCAGCACCACCATCAGCGTGGTCGCAGAGGTCATGATGGTACGGCTCAGCGTCTGCGTTAGCGAGACGTTGAAGATTTCGTAAGGCGTACCGCGACGAATTTTGCGGAAGTTTTCACGAATACGATCCGATACCACGATACTGTCGTTCAGCGAGTAGCCAATAACCGACATCAGCGACGCGATAATGGTCAAATCTATCTCAATATGGAACAGAGACAGAACGCCCATGGTAATGATCACGTCGTGCGCCAGCGCCAGTACGGCTCCTAACGCCAGTCGCCATTCGAAGCGAAACCCGACGTAAATAAGGATGGCAATCAGCGCCACCAGCAGCGCCATTCCGCCGGTCTGCGCCAGATCGCTGCCCACGCTGGGACCAACGAATTCAATACGCTTCACGGTAGCCTGCTGCTGGCTGGCCTGATTAATGGTGGTCACCACCTTATTACCCAGCTCCTGGCCCGCGTTGCCCTCATGAGGCGAGAGACGAACCAGAACGTCACGGCTGCTGCCGAAGTTCTGGATCTGTGGGTCCACAAAGCCAGATTTCTCAAGCGCACCGCGCAGGCTGTCGAGATCGGCTGGTTTCTCAAGGGTAATTTCAATCACCGTACCACCGGTGAAATCCAGACCCCAGTTAAACCCTTTCACGCCCATTATTGCAAAAGAGGCGATCAGCAGCAGGCCGGAAAGGGTAAAGGCCAGTTTATCCCAGCGCATAAAGTCATAGACTTTACGGCCATAGTTCAGTTGTTCAACGCTATAGTCCTGTGCCACAACGCACTCCTCAGATAGACAGCTTGTTGATGCGTTTGCCGCCGTACAACAGGTTGACGATGGCGCGGGTACCGACAATGGCGGTAAACATAGACGTCACCACACCAATTGCCGTGGTGATAGCAAAGCCTTTAATCGAACCCGTACCAACCGCATACAGGATAATCGCGGTGATCAGCGTCGTTACGTTGGCGTCGATAATACTGGAGAACGCACCGCTGTAGCCTTCATGAATCGCCTGCTGAACGGAGCGGCCATTCTTCAGCTCTTCCTTAATACGCTCATTGATCAGTACGTTTGCATCCACCGCAACCGCCAGCGTCAGTACGATCCCGGCAATGCCCGGCATCGTAAGGGTAGCGCCCGGCAGCAGGGACATAATCCCCACGATCAGCACCAGGTTAGCGACCAGCGCAGTGGTAGCAATCACCCCGAATTTACGGTAGTAAACCACCATAAAGACGATAGAAGCGATCAGGCCCCACAGGCAGGCTTCCAGACCCTGAGTAATGTTCTGTTGCCCCATAGTCGGACCGATAGTCCGCTCTTCAACAATCTGAATAGGCGCAATCAGCGCACCCGCACGCAGCAGCAGCGAGAGCTGACGGGCTTCGTTAGGATTACTGATACCGGTAATACGGAAGCTGTTACCCAGTCGGGACTGGATATTTGCCACGTTAATGACCTCTTCCTGCTTCGCCAGAATCGCCCGGCCATTGGCATCTTTCTTACCGCTGTCTTTATACTCAACAAACAGCGTTGCCATCGGCTTACCGATATTGTCCTTGGTGAAGTTGGACATGATGTTACCGCCCGCGCTATCCAGTGAAATGTTCACCTGCGCCTGGTTGTACTCATCCTGGCTGGACGTGGAATCGGTAATATGATCGCCGGTCAGGATCACGCGTTTGTAGAGCGTTACCGGCTCGCCTTCACGGGTTTTTTTGACTTCAGAATCACCCGGTACGCGGCCATTCGCGGCGGCGGTAGGGTCAACAGAGGTGTTCACCAGGCGGAATTCCAGCGTCGCTGTCGCGCCCAGAATCTCTTTCGCCCGCGCCGTATCCTGAATACCCGGCAGCTCGACCACAATACGATCGGAGCCCTGACGCTGCACCAGCGGTTCGGCCACGCCTAGCTGGTTAACGCGGTTACGCAGGATAGTGATGTTTTGCTGTACGGCGTATTCGCGAGCCTCACGCAGACGGTCGTCGGTCATCACCGCGCGCAGCGCATTGCTGCCGCTGCTGTTGATCACCAGATCGCGATGACGGCCAGAGAGATAGCTGACGGCATCATCACGTGCCGCAGCATCGCGGAAGCGAATTTCCAGACCGTAGTTGTCCGTTTTGCGCACGTTGGTGTAGGGAATGTTTTTATCGCGAAGGTCGCTGCGGAGGTTATCAATATTTTGCTCCTGGAGCTTGCCCAGGGCGGTATCCATATCAACTTCCATCAGGAAGTGCACGCCGCCGCGCAGATCCAGACCGAGCTTCATCGGCTCAGCAGCCAGCAGGGATAACCATTCAGGCGTCGCCGGCGCCAGGTTGAGCGCAACGACATAGTCTTCGCCCAGTACCTTGATCATCGCATCACGCGCGCGCAGCTGGGCATCACCGTTGGCAAAACGCGCCAGGATAGCGCCATTTTCCAGCGCGATGGATTTGCTCTGAATATTGTCTTGTTTTAGTACATTCTGGATCTGGACCAGCGTTTGCTCACTGGCGGCGCTTCCGCGCGCACCAGTGACCTGAACAGCCGGATCCTCACCATAAAGGTTAGGAAGCGCATACAGCAGGCCGACGATAAGCACGACGACCAGCATGATGTACTTCCACAAAGGATAACGGTTTAACACGGCAGTTCCCTTAGGGAAAACAAAAAAATTAAAGCGCTTTCATCGTACCTTTCGGCAGGACGGCAGCTACGAAATCACGTTTAACCACAACTTCCGTAGTCTCGTTCAGCGCGATGGCCACGTAGCCCGTATCAGCCACTTTGGTCACGCGGCCTACCAGGCCACCGGTGGTCAGCACTTCGTCGCCTTTAGAGATAGAATCCATCAGCTTTTTATGTTCCTTCGCACGTTTCTGCTGCGGACGCAGGATCATGAAAAAGAAGATCAGGCCAAACACCACCAGCATAATAACCAGTGAATAAGGACTTGACTGAGACGGCGCGCCCGCGGCAGCCACTGCGTCAGATATGAACAAACTCATTTAATTTCCCTCTTAGTTTAATTATCAGACGTTCAACGGTGGAACCGCTTTACCCGTCATTTCATAGAATTCGGTAACGAAGCGCTCTAATTTACCCTCTTCGATAGCCTGCCGCAAACCCGCCATCAGGCGCTGATAGTAGCGGAGGTTATGGATCGTATTCAGACGCGCGCCCAGAATTTCGTTGCAGCGATCGAGATGATGAAGATAGGCGCGGCTGTAGTGACGACAGGTATAGCAATCACACTCTGCATCGAGTGGAGAGACGTCATCTTTGTACTTCGCATTGCGGATTTTTACCACGCCGCTGGTCACAAACAGATGCCCGTTACGGGCATTGCGGGTCGGCATCACGCAGTCAAACATATCGACACCACGTCGAACGCCCTCAACCAGATCTTCCGGCTTGCCTACGCCCATCAGATAGCGGGGTTTGTCCTCGGGGATCTGCGGGCAGACATGCTCCAGAATGCGGTGCATATCCTCTTTTGGCTCACCTACCGCCAGGCCGCCCACAGCGTAACCATCAAAGCCTATCTCCACCAGCCCTTTTACGGAGACATCTCGTAAATCTTCGTAAACCCCGCCCTGAATAATGCCAAAGAGCGCATTTTTATTACCCAGAGAATCAAAGCGGTCGCGGCTACGCTGGGCCCAGCGCAGCGACATCTCCATTGAGCGTTTGGCGTAATCCCAGTCGGCAGGGTAAGGGGTACATTCGTCAAAAATCATCACCACGTCGGAGCCGAGATCAAACTGGATCTCCATTGATTTCTCCGGGTCGAGGAAAATCGCATCGCCATTAATCGGGTTACGGAAATGCACGCCTGCTTCGGTAATTTTGCGGATGTCGCCCAGGCTGAACACCTGAAAACCGCCGGAGTCGGTAAGAATGGGGCCTTTCCACTGCATAAAATCGTGAAGATCGCCGTGCAGCTTCATGATCTCCTGACCAGGACGCAGCCATAAATGGAAGGTATTGCCGAGAATAATCTGCGCACCGGTATCCTGCACTTCTTCCGGCGTCATGCCTTTTACCGTGCCGTAGGTGCCCACAGGCATAAACGCGGGGGTTTCAACCACGCCGCGATCGAAAACCAGACGGCCGCGGCGCGCGCGCCCATCGGTAGTATCTAATTCAAACTTCACATTGCCTCCACCAGATATACAGTCTGATGATCAGTAAAAAGGAGCGCATTCTACCAACCTTGTCAGCTGCGATACAAGTTAGCGCCTGATTCTGGTGAACCACGCCGCACGGGACGGGACGGCAGGAGGGGCTGGCAGGTTCTTTTACCCCTGCCGTCCCCGATAATTCGCGCGTTAACCGCCCACCTGTTCGTCTGCGGCCTGCGGATTTTGGGTAATAAACATGGCGTCGCCGTAGCTGAAGAAACGGTACTGCTCCGCGACTGCCTGCTGATAGGCATGCAGGGTATGGCGGTAACCGGCAAAGGCGGAGACCAGCATAATCAGCGTAGATTCAGGCAGATGGAAGTTAGTGACCAGCGCATCAATCACCTGGTAATGGTAGCCGGGGTAGATAAAGATTTTTGTGTCATCGAAAAAGGGTGCAATCAGCTGGCCCTGGGCCGCTTTCGCCGCACTCTCCAGAGAACGAACGGAGGTTGTGCCTACCGCGACCACGCGGTTGCCGCGCGCCTTGCAGGCCAGTACCGCGTCCACCACCTCCTGTGGCACCTCGGCATATTCGGCATGCATGATGTGGTCTTCAATGCTCTCTACACGCACTGGCTGGAAGGTACCCGCGCCGACGTGCAGGGTAACAAAAGCGGTTTCGATACCTTTTTCGCGCAGCGCATCCAGCAGCGGCTGGTCGAAATGCAACCCGGCGGTCGGCGCGGCTACCGCGCCAGGACGCTCACTGTACACGGTCTGATAAAGCTCGCGGTCCGCGTCTTCATCCGGGCGATCAATATAGGGCGGCAGCGGCATATGCCCCACGGCATTCAGGATATCCAGAACCGCTCGCTCATCGTCAAAACGCAGCTCAAAAAGCGTATCGTGCCGCGCGACCATCGTAGCCTTCACGCTTTCGTCATCACCCAGCAAAAGTTCAGCACCCGGCTTAGGTGCCTTAGAGGAGCGAACGTGCGCCAGTACGCGATGGTCGTCGAGCATACGCTCGACCAGCACTTCAATTTTGCCGCCGCTGGCCTTGCGGCCAAATACGCGCGCGGGGATCACCCGCGTATTGTTGAACACCAGCAGGTCGCCGGGGTTGAGCATATCCAGCAAATCGGTGAAGACCCCGTGCGTCAGCGCGCCGTCAGCCCCGTTAAGGGTTAACAAACGACATCCGCTACGCTGGGCCTGCGGATAGTGGGCAATCAGGGACTCGGGCAACTCAAAGGAAAAATCGGCAACGCGCATGGTCATTCACTGTCAGGGAAATCAGGGCGCACAGTCTAGCTGAAAATCGACCATTTCTAAACAGGGAGTGGATCCCGACGCGCTTACTTAAGAAAGCGAATCCCGATGAGCTGACTCAGGTAAGTGATTCGGGTGAGCGAACGCCGCAAACGCCGCTACAGCGTCAGGGGCGAAGGCGGTATACTGTCGGGATGAACTATCTCGCCCACCTCCACCTCGCCACGCTGGCTGACAGCTCCCTGCTGGGTAATCTTATGGCTGACTATGTTCGCGGTAATCCGCGTAACGACTGGCCGGATGCCGTTGCTGAGGGCATATTGCTGCACCGCCGTATTGATGCCATGACCGACGCTTTACCTGAGGTTCGTGCGGCAAAAGCGTTTTTTCGCGATGAAACGCGCCGGGTGTCACCCATTACGCTTGATGTTATCTGGGATCACTTCTTATCCCTTCACTGGGACAGGCTGCATCCCGACAGAAGCCTTAGCGAATTTCTAACCCTTGCTGAGGATGAAATTACGCCTCAGCTGCCCGGGACGCCAGAACGCTTTCAGCAGCTTAATCGCTATCTGTGGCGCGAGCGCTGGATGGAGAAATATGCCGATCCAGCCTGGCTTGAAAGAGTGCTGAACGGCATGGCCAGCAGCAGGCCCAGGCTGGCAGCGCTGGCGCCATCCTATTATGATTTCACTGATAACTATCAAACCTTTAGCCACTTTTTTTGGCAGTTATATCCGCGAATGATGGAACTTGCCCTGCAAAAAGCCCTCTGAACAATGAAAAGGCATTGCCCTTTCGCAGAAATAGACTACTGTGGTGGACTGCCTGAAGGAATAACACCTTTTGATAGCTTTAGCCTATCTCATTAATCGGCCTGTTGCGCTGGTTCACGCGCGGAAGCCACCTTTATACTGCGTCTAATTAACGTAAATTCACTCACTTTTTACAGGAGTACATATGGTCCTGGTAACTCGTCAAGCCCCTGATTTTACTGCAGCTGCCGTGCTGGGCAACGGTGAAATCGTTGAAAATTTCAACTTTAAAAAACATACCGCCGGCAAAGCCACCGTGGTGTTCTTTTGGCCAATGGACTTCACTTTCGTGTGCCCTTCTGAACTGATTGCCTTCGACAAGCGTTACGAAGAGTTCCAGAAGCGCGGCGTGGAAGTTGTGGGCGTCTCTTTTGACTCCGAGTTCGTGCATAACGCGTGGCGTAAAACCCCAATTGATAAAGGCGGCATCGGCGAAGTGAAATACGCGATGGTTGCTGATATCAAACGCGAAGTGCAGAAAGCGTTTGGTATTGAACATCCGGACGCGGGCGTTGCGCTGCGTGGTTCATTCCTGATCGATAAAGCCGGTGTGGTTCGCCACCAGGTTGTTAACGATCTGCCGCTGGGCCGTAACGTTGACGAAATGCTGCGTATGGTTGATGCGCTGCAGTTCCACGAAGAGCACGGTGAAGTGTGCCCGGCTCAGTGGGAAAAAGGTAAAGAAGGTATGGGCGCGTCACCAGACGGCGTTGCTAAATACCTGTCTGCAAACGCAAATAACCTGTAATTCCCGCGTTTTGCACTGGCCCGCTTCGGCGGGCCTTTTTTTAAGCATGCTGATACTACTGCTCCTCAGCGCCCCCCGTCACCAGCATAACCCCCCCTCCTTAATTGCCACCTTAGCCAGCATCATCTTTCCCTTAACCTCCGCTGATCCAGTGCTGAATGGCTTAGCTCCGCTCATCTCACGTAATTCCAACGTGTTAAGGCCTTACACCTGGGTGTCTTAAGGTTTCATTCGTGCAGCGATCAGGCTATTGTTTCGCAAACTGGAGCCAGTCTGCTCTTTCCCCAATGATGACAACGCACAGGGATCCGATGTTGGTGAAAATGCCCGTTCTGTCAGCGCTTATCAGCGCTGTTCTGCCCGCCCTGTTTACGCTTAATGCCTGTGCGGAGAGCACACAATACCAGCTGGAAAAAGTGGTTGAGGTCAGCCGCCACGGCGTGCGCCCCCCTACCCCAGGTAACCGCAAGCAGATTGAAACCGTTACCCAGCGTTCATGGCCCGTATGGCAGACAGCCGACGGAGAGTTAACCGGGCACGGTTATACCGGGGCCTGGCTTAAGGGCCAGTTTGAAAGCCAGCGCTATCGCCAGCTTGGCCTGCTAAAGGCGGACTGCCCGTCTGACGATGAGGTTTATATCCGCGCCAGTACCCTACAGCGTACGCAGGCTACCGCCGCTGCGCTGTCATCGGCAGCCTTCCCCGGCTGCGGTGTGCCCGTCCATGCGCTGTCCGGCAGGGACCCTCTGTTTCAGTATCCCGAAGGCAATGCCAGCCCGGCAGAAAAGCAAATAGCGAAGCAGGAAGCCCTTAAGGCCATCGGAGGCGACGTTAGCCGCGCGCAGCAGCGCCTTGAGCCACAGATCGCAGCCCTGAAACGCGCCTTATGTCATCCGGGAAGCACCTGCCCAGATTTCGATCGCCCCTGGTCGCTCCACGTCTGGTCAAACGGCCGCATAGGTATTACCGGCCTGGACAGCCTGGGCGCCATGGCGGAAACCCTTCGGCTGGCGTGGAGTGAAAATCTGCCTGCCGCGCAGGTGGCTTTTGGTCAGGTAAGCACCACCGCCGGCGTCGCCAGGCTCCTGCCACTATTAAGCGCCAAATACGACTACAGTAACGATCTGTCTTATGCAGCCCGTCGCGGCGGCTCGATACTGATGGGACAGATAGCCGCTGCGCTGGATAATCATCCGCAGCCCGATGCACCACCGGACGTTCGCTGGCTGCTGTATGTGGCAAGCGATATTAATCTGGCGTATCTGCGTACGCTGCTTGATTTCAGCTGGCAGCAGGGTGAGTATCCGCCTGGCAATATTCCGCCCGGCGGCAGTCTGGTCTTTGAACGCTGGCGCGATAGTCACCAGCAGCGTTATATCCGGGTGACCTTTCAGGCCCAGAGCCTCGATCAGCTGCGCCAGCTCACGCCGCTCAGCCAGAGCAATCCGCTGCTTATCACCGAGTGGCAGTTCCCCGGCTGTAAAACTACTGCGGTGGGTACGCTCTGCCCATACGATGCAGCGCTCACGCGCATAAAAAAGAATATCGATCCGGCGGTGATAGTCCCGGTGAGCTACCCAAAATCCTGATATGTTGATAATGGATAAGGCTAATCTCCGAACCCACTGGAATCATTACAAGTATGGACACTACAGAGACAGGGGTTTATCTATAATACAGTGGCAGTAAAACGTCTTTTGTGATTTGAGTTAAATCCTGCCCGGGTGGGGTATGAGATGATGCCGCTTCAGACGGAAAATATCAGGAACTCCACGCATGGACGACAAAAGCGAAAACCGTTCTTACCATCGTCCCATCTGGGATGACAACGGGCGGTTTCATTACGAGGTCATTCCCCACCCGATAGAAAAACATCACGTGGCGGTCTGCCTCAAGCCGGCCGACAAAGTGATCCCGGTGATTTTTATTCCGGGGGTGATGGGAACAAACCTGAAAAACGGGAAGAGTAAAGTCTGGCAGTTCAGCGCTTCTTCGCTGATAAAATGGCCGCTTGCCGGTCCGGAGAAAAGGAAGTTTCTGCTTGATCCGAAGACCACGACGGTTGACGACGGCGGGGAGATTTTAAACGACGGGGCGGACGGTAAAAAATACCCCTCGCGGCGGGCGCGTGGATGGGGGAGCGCGTTTTACAAGAGCTACGGGGAGGCGCTCGACCGGCTGCAGTACCTGCTCAGCGACGACGATATCCTGCTGGATAATTACTTCAGGGAGGCGCAGCTGCAAACCGCGCGGCAGCGTTTTACCGGCGTCAGGATAGGCGACGAGCTGCCGGAACAGGTGCTGACCGAAGAAGAAACGGCGCACGGCCACCGGTTTTTATACCCGCTGCACGTTTTTGGTTACAACTGGCTGCAATCTAATGCCGACTCGGCGACGCTGCTGGGAACCTATATCCGCAGGGTGCTGGGTGAGTATCACGGCCGTCTGGCGGTGAACAGGGTGATACTGGTCACCCACTCGATGGGGGGGCTGGTTGCCCGTCACTACTCCGAAAACATGAACGGTCGGGAAAATATTCTGGGGATAGTGCACGGCGTGATGCCGGATGTGGGGTCGCCGGCGGCGTACCGGCGGATGAAAACCGGCGAGCGCGGCGTGACGGGGATGATTATCGGGGACAGCGCAGAAAAGCTGATGCCGGTGCTGGCCCAGTCCCCCGGTCCGCTCCAGCTGCTGCCGGGCAGGGCTTATGGTCCGGGCTGGCTGAGAATTGAGGGCAGTAGCCCCAACAAGTCCCTGCCGGTGGCCGATCCGTATAAGGAAATTTATCTGAACAAGGCGGACTGGTGGCGGCTGTGTGAGCAGGATTTACTGTTGGGGGATACGGAAAAAGAGTGGGAGGATTATCAGGATCAGATAAAAGTAGATGTTAAAAAATTCACAGAAGAGTTGAACGGTAAATACCATCCGCAGACCTGGCTGTTTTACGGCGCGAGCGCGGACAATTCGTCGGATGCGTTCCTGACGTGGAAAGAACGCCCGGTTCTGCGGCCCGTGCCGGTGATGGGCTATCCGGAGCCGTCGTCGCCGACGTACCGGTA
>NZ_JBLREF010000034.1:144058-260162 GCF_047918655.1 Erwinia sp. PPS120
GACCATGAGGGTGCCTATGCCGTAGACCCCGTGGACCGCTCCCGCTCGGTTTACAGCGACCTGTCCGACGCGCTGATGTTCACGGTCCGCTCGGTGGTGAAAATCGTGCAGCAGGTGCCGGCCCCATGAAAAAAATCCCGCTTCCCCTGCTTATCCCGCTGGCGATGATACTGCTGGCGGCCGGATTTTATATTTATAACTATGTGACGTTTGTGCATACGCCGCCGGCGTTAACGGACAAGGAAAAACGTATGGTCGATACCCTGTTTACCACCACCAAAGTCCAGTGCGTGGGGCGCTACGTGTTTGAGGTTCCCGCCTCGTTTGAAAATACCCTGACGGACCGCGCCCAGATTAATGAGGTCAGTATCAGCAGCAGGCGGCTCTACCGGCCGGCGTTTGTGCAGCGTATCCGGCTGCGGGAGGAGGTGCTGAAAAACAGCCATACGGTTGACCCGATAGATCGACCTTTTCTTAAGCAGGTGTACCGGCTGAGTGAGAAGGCGGTGATCTTTGATCGTAATAAAAATGAGAGTGCAGCGGGGTTTGGGCGTGTTCTGGAAGGGCACCTGTATATTGACGGGGTGGCATTTATCCTCACTCAGGAGATTACCGATTTAACAGACCCCAGGTATCAAAAAGATAAGGACGAGTTCATCAATGCTGGCGTCAATGCTGGCGATCTTAACACCAAGCTGCAGAAACTGGCGGAGCTACAGGATTTAATGTCCCGTCTGAGCGGGCGAAAAGACGATGAAATCCCGACGCAGCCGGGTACCTGTATTTCGCAAGGGTTTATTCGCGACGGGAACGGGAAGCCGAAGGAAGATATTACCTTTGTCTATCCGCATAATCCGGTCTTTTCTTTTGCTGTCTGGAGCAATAATACCTTAAAAGAAAGCACCACCATGTTGGAGCGAAGCGGTGAAATTCAGTCTTATATTCGCAGTGTTGACGGACGGACGCTGCGGAAGGGGCAAACGCAGATTGCCGGTTTTGATACCAGCGAATGGCTTATCACTGCCCCGCCACAAAAATCATCCGATAATCCGTCAAAACAGTTAATGTTTACTGCTATCGCCAATGAGAAAACGGCGGATTTCAGACATCCCAATCTTGACCTGACGTTGAGTAACGAGATCATGCCTGCGAGCGGTGATAGTTTGCTGACTTACAGCGATGCCGAACTGGTGGAGATATGGGATCGTATCACGGGCTCTTTCCGTCTCAGGAATAATGCGTTCTGAGTAAAATATCGGGCAAGGGGCAAAGATATTTGGTTTGTGTTTTATGGAGACGAACGCAGGAGAAAAGTTACCTGAACGGCGCGCTGGTCGGACGAACAGGGAAGATCGAGCAATCTGTTAAAAAGGGTCGGACATAATCCGGCCCTTTTTAATATAAGGTTCAGCGCAGCCAGACGAAACGTTGCCGGACTGCATAACAGAGGTTACTGAGCGCTTACTTTCTTCTTCACAAACAGCCAGCTCACCAGCAGCAGCGCAATCCAGCCTACCCCAACATACAGCGACACACGCGTATCCGGAAAGTAGCCAATCAGGCCGATAATAAAGGCCAGCGACAGTACGCCCACCATCGCAGTGAACGTACCGCCAGGCATGGCGAACTTCAGCGCCCGCGCCTGCTCTTTGCTCAGCGTCCGGCGGAAGCCAATTTGAGCGAAGAGGATCATTATCCATACCCAGACGGTGGCAAAGGTCGCCAGTGAAGCGATCACCAGGAACACTTTGCCCGGCATAAGATAGTTAAGATAAACCGCGACCAGCATCGCTATCATCATCACCAGCACCGTTACCCAGGGGATGCCGCGACGTGAAACCGTGGCGAACATTTTTGGCGCATGCCCCTGTTCAGCCATACCGTGCAGCATGCGGCCGACGCCAAAGACGTCACTGTTGATAGCCGACAGCGAAGCGGTGATAACCACAAAATTTAAAATAGCCGCAGCGGCGGCAATCCCCATATGCTGGAAAGTCAGCACAAAGGGGCTGCCGTTGGTACCAACCTGATTCCAGGGGAAGATCGACATAATCACGAACAGCGTACCCACGTAAAACACCAGAATACGCAGCGGAACGGTATTGATCGCACGGGGAATTGAGGCTTCAGGATCTTTCGCTTCACCGGCGGTGATACCAATAATTTCTATCCCGCCATAGGCGAACATCACAATCTGCAACGACAGCACCATGCCGATCACGCCGTGTGCAAAAAAGCCGCCGTTGGTCCATAGATTATGGATGCCGGTGGCCTGACCGCCGTTACCAATGCCCCAGAAGATAATGCCTGTCCCGGCCACGATCATGATGATAATGGTGGCGACCTTAAACAGCGACAGCCAGAACTCCACTTCACCAAATACCTTCACGGTCGCCATATTGATCGCGCCGATAATCAGCACCACGCTCAACACCCAGATCCAGTGTGGGACGTCCGGAAACCACACGCCCATATAGATGCCGAAAGCGGTCACGTCGGCAATCGCGACAATCAGGATTTCAAAGCAGTAGGTCCAGCCAGTGATATAGCCCGCCAGCGGACCCAGATAGTCCTGCGCATAACGTGAAAACGAGCTGGCCTGGGGGTTATTCACCGACATTTCACCCAGCGCGCGCATAATAATGTAGGCAATAGCCCCGCCGATAATATAGGCGAGGATAACGCTCGGGCCGGCCATTTTCATGGCATCAGCCGAGCCGTAAAAAAGCCCGGTACCAATTGCCGATCCCAGCGCCATAAAGCGAATGTGTCGGGTACTCAGTCCCTTCTTGAGCGTATTTTTTGTCATTTCTCTGTTTCTGATCCTGCTACGTTTGCCTCCCCGACGCATTAACGACGGGGAAGACGGATGATCGATTACTGTTGCGGCACGTTAGCGGGTTGACCACCGCGAACACGGTCATAGATAGCGGCCACGACCAGCATCGCCAGTGAAGGCGGCAGCCACGCCAGCCCCTGCTCTGCCAGCGGAAGATGCTGGGCAAACGCGGGCAGTATGGACGTCAGCTCACCGGCTTTGATGGCATCAATAATGCCGAACACCAGGCTGATAAGCATTGTTGGTGCGATAATGCGGCTACTTTTGTTCCACCAGCGCAGGGTAAAGCTCAGCAGGATCAGCACGATGCAGGGCGGGTAGATACCGGTTAGCACGGGGACAGAGATGCGAATCAGATGGCTCAGACCGAGGTTAGATACCAGCATGGAGAACAGGCCGAGAATAAATACCAGCTGACGGTAGGTCAGCGGCAGATACTGCTCAAAGAACTCCGCGCAGGCGCAGGTCAGCCCTACTGCCGTTACCATACAGGCTACAAAGATCAGCGCTGCCAGAAAAGTGCTTCCCATGCCGCCAAAGGTCTGCTGCACGTAAGCGTGAAGGATAGCGGCACCGTTGGCGCTTTGTTCAACCAGACCCGCGCTGTTGGAGCCGAGCTTGAACAGCGTCAGATAGACCAGCGTCAGGCCCACACCCGCGATCAGCCCCGCCAGGACGGTATAGCGCGTCAGGAGCTTAGCTTCACTGACGCCGCGAGAACGTGCGGCATTGACAATCACAATGCCAAACACCAGCGCGCCAAGGGTATCCATGGTCAGATAGCCATTGACGAAGCCGGTAGAAAAGGCCGCCTGTTGATAGGCATCCGTGGCCGGTGCCACCCCCCCGGCAGGCCAGATCAGCGCGGCAATCCCCAGAATGGCCAGCGCCACAATTTTCAGCGGCGCGAGAAAATGACCGACGGTATCGAGCAGCTTACCGGGATAGAGAGAGATACCGATAACCAGCGCAAAATAGATCAGGCTGTAGATCAAAAGCGGTAATGAGCCGTCACCGGTCAGAGGAGCAATACCCACCTCGAAAGAGACCGTCGCGGTGCGCGGCGTAGCAAACAGCGGGCCGACGGCCAGGTAGCACACGGTCGCCAGTACCAAACCGGCGGCTTTGCCAATCGGCGTGCTAAGTGCGTCGATGCCGCCGCCCACGCGCGCCAGCGCAATGACCGTAATCACCGGCAGGCCAACGGCGGTAATCAGAAAGCCTATTGCTGCGATCCAGACGTGTGCGCCCGACTGAATACCCACCATAGGTGGAAAAATAATATTACCTGCCCCCACAAACAGGGCAAAGGTCATAAAGCCCAGCGCGAGGATGTCTTTAGAAGATAATCGATTTGTCATAATCAGCGAAGCTGCCTGTACTGGTGTTAAGTGGAATCGTGATGTCAGAAATATCGCCCCGTGTGCGCTGAAAACACCGCCTTATCAAACCGATACAGGGAAATATATTGACCCAACGTCGCTCTGGCAGCGAATGTACGCTGATTTTGATTTTCTAACGGGGGATAATGTAAAAACGGCGCTAAGTAAACCGTTTATAGCGGAGAAAGGCAATACGGGATCGGGAATGCAGAGTGATATAGCGTAAAAAAAAGCTTATCCAGTGAATCTGTTCAGTTTATCGGCTGGTTGCCTTACATGATTTGTATGATTTGCAGGCAGCTCAGGGGGTTTTCCTGCTTTACCGACCTCATAAAGGCACAAAAGGCGCACCCTGGCGCGCCTTTGTGACCCTTTGCGGCGTTTACCAGACCTCTTTAGCGATATCGACCACCAGCCGCAGCTTTTCCCACTGTTGTGCTTCGCTCAGGCTGTTACCCTCTTCCGTCGAAGCGAAGCCGCACTGCGGGCTGAGGCAAATCTGGTCGGGGCTGACGAACTGCGCGGCTTCCGCAATGCGTTTTTTCACCGTCTGCGGATCTTCCAGCTCACCCGTTTTGGTGGTGATCAGCCCCAGCACTACCTGCTGTCTGCCCGGTTTGATAAAGCGCAGCGGCTCAAAGCCACCGGCGCGCTCGTTATCGTATTCCAGGAAGAATGCATCAATATTTACGCTGCCAAACAGAATTTCAGCTACGGGCTCGTAGCCGCCCTCCGAAATCCAGGTCGATCGGAAGTTACCCCGGCAGACATGCAGACCGATGGTGAGATCCTCGGGCTTGCCTTCGAGAGCCTTATTGAGCACCTGCGCATAGATGTGCGCCAGCTCTTCAGGGTCTTCGCCGCGCTCGCGGATTTGTGCCTTTTGGTCTTCGGAGCAGAGATACGCCCAGACGGTATCGTCCAGCTGCAGGTAGCGGCAGCCCGCGTTATAGAAAGCCTGAATCGCATCGCGATAGGTTTGCGCCAGATCGTCAAAATAGGTATTCAGATCGGGATAGACGGTGGCGTCTATCGCCTTACGGCCGCCGCGGAAGTGCAGCACGCTAGGGCTGGGAATGGTCATTTTCGCCATGGCGTCACCGCTGATGCTGTTCAGATAGCGGAAATCTTCCAGCATAGGATGCTGACCAAAGCCCAGCTTGCCCGTGACGCGTACGCTGTGTGCTTTGGTCTGCACGCCGTTAAACTGGATACCCTGCTCTGCTTCATAAAGCTCCACGCCCTCCAGGCCGTCAAAGAAATCGAAGTGCCACCAGGCACGGCGGAATTCGCCGTCAGTCACCACCTTAAGGCCGCAGGCACGTTGATATTCCACGACGTCACGGATGGCCTTATCCTCAGTATGACGCAGCTCTTCGGCGCTGATTTCACCGTTCTGGAACTGCTCACGTGCTTTTTTAATTGCGGCGGGACGCAGAAAACTGCCGACCACTTCGGCACGGTACTGAGCGGAATCTCTTTGCATGTTAGGTTACTCCTGGCCTGCGCGCACGGCGCATAATTTACCGGTGAAATAGTTACAACGGGTTATTTTTAGACTTCTGGATGTCTATATGTCCAGACGCAAGAATGTCATGAGAAAGTTTCAGGCGCAAACGAGTAAAATTCATCACAGCTGAAAAAAATTCATGTTGAGAAGGGTCGGGTAAGGCGGGTGTCTTACAACCGGGGCCATTGCCTGAAGCCGGGGTTACTTCGTTTCCAGCCCGGCCAGCCTTAGCGCGTCCAGACGCTGTGCGTCAGAAAGCGCCAGATAACCTGCCCGATTCACCTGCGTCTGTCCCTGCGGTGAAAGGATATGCCGCAGAAAGGCGGCAGTCAGCGGTGCCAGCGGCTGGTTTGGCGCCCTGTTGACGTAGATATAGAGCGGTCTGGCCCAGGGGTAGCGGCCACTGCGAATATTCTCTGCGTCAGGCGGGATCCAGTCATTCCCTGTGCGCGCGATGGGCAGCGTTTTAACCCCGCTGATATGGCTGCCCATACTGGCATAGCCGATACCGTTCAGCGTGGCGGCAACGGCCTGGGCGACCGCCGCCGCCCCGGGATACTCGCCGATATCATTGCGAAAATCACCGTGGCAGAGCGCCTGCTGCTTAAAAAAACCCCAGGTGCCCGAGGCGGAGTTGCGGCCAAAACGCTGAAGCGCCCGCGTTCGCCAGCCGGGCTGGGTCAGTCCGAGGTCACCCCACTGACGGATGATGGCGGTATCGCCACAGCGGCGGGTAACGGAAAAAATCGCATCGAGCTGGCGGGTATTTAGCCCCGCCAGCGGATTATCCTGATTCACCATCACCACCAGCGCATCCATGGCAACCGGCACGGCGAGGGGCGGATAGCCGTAGCGGGTTTCAAACAGCTGACGCTCTCCCTGTTGCATTGGACGACTCATTGCTCCCAGCTGAGCCGCCCCGGCAGCCAGCGCGGTTGGCGCAGTGGAGGAGCCGGCAGCCTGAATCTGCACGTTCACGCCGGGATACTGACGATTAAAACTCTCTCCCCACAGCGCCATCAGATTACCCAGCGTATCCGAGCCTGCGCTGCTCAAATTCCCCGCCAGCATTGCTTCGTTTGCCCGGGCCAGCAGGCTAAACAGCAGCAGCCCGGCAATAATCAGCTTTTTCATTATTGTTATCCGCATCAGTGAAGAAGCGCATTCTGTGATGATTCAACGCTGACAATCAACTCCGGCGGCAGAACAAAACTGAAACAGGTCTCGTCTCCCGGCTGGCTGCGTATTTCCAGACGACTGTGATGATGACTCAGGGCATGTTTTACAATAGCCAGGCCCAGACCGCTGCCGCCGGTTTGCCGCGATCGGGCTTTATCCACGCGATAGAAGCGCTCCGTCAGGCGCGAAATATGCTCTGCCGCAATGCCGGGGCCGTTATCCCTCACCCTGAACTCAGCCCCTTTCGGCGTGTTCAGCCATGCAATGTCAATCTGCGTGCCGTCCGGCGTATGGTTTATCGCATTGTAAACCAGATTAGAAAATGCGCTGTGCAGCTGCTCTTCATTACCGTAAACCCACAGATGAGGATCGGTGGAGAACTGCAACAGGTGATGTCCCTGACTGAGCGTGGCGGCTTCGTCCTCCAGCCGCCGCAGCATTGCGGGTATATCAACCTGCTCGTCCCTTCCCCGCATGGGTGCGGCTTCAATACGGGCCAGCGTCAGCAGCTGCTTCACAAGCCCATCCATACGGCGGGCTTGGTCCTGCATAGTCTGTAATGCTTTCTGCCGCCGTACGCCTTCCATCTCTGACGTTTCCATCATCTCAAGATAGCCCCCCAGCACCGTTAACGGCGTACGCAGCTCGTGACTGACGTTGGCAAAAAAGTTGCGCCGCGCGCCTTCCAGCTGATGCATCTGCGTGACGTCCCTTGCTACCAGAAGCCACTGCCCTTCGCTATAGGACATAACGCGAAATTCAAGATGGCGCTGGCTATTTAACACCAGCATCAGCGGACGGGTAAATTCGCGCTGGCGCAGATAGCGGGTGAACTCGGGATAGCGCAGCAGGTTGAGGATATTTTGTCCGTTATCTTCGGGCCAGCGCAGACCGAGCATCTGCTGGGCGAGGCCGTTGCACCAGAAGATGCTGCCCTCTTCGGTGGTCAGCACCAGCGCATCAGGCAGGGATTCAGCGCCGCTGCGAAAGCGTTTTATCAGATGACCGAGTTCGCGACGTCGACGGCGGTTTCGCGCCTGCATCTGATAAATACCGTAAAAAAGGGGTTCCCAGCTGCCGCGCCCGCCTGGCGGCGTCATGCTGCGGTCGATCCACAGCCAGTGCGACAGACGCAGGATGTTGGCAAAATGCCAGCCCAGCAGGGCCAGCACGGAGAGCAGCAGCAGCCACGGCAGATAGCCGATCAGCAGGCTGATAGCCAGCGCGGGCAGGCACGCCAGCAGCAGTTCAAGCAGTAATCTCTTCCAGGAGAGGCGTTCCAGCACGGTGGATACTCCGTTGCGAGATCAGTAGCGTGAGGAAAAACGGTAACCTGTGCCGCGCACCGTTTGCACCATGCGATCGTGTCCGGTAAGTTCGAGCGCTTTGCGCAGTCGGCGAATATGCACATCAACGGTACGATCTTCGACGTAAACGTTAGTGCCCCATACGTGATTAAGCAACTGTTCACGGCTGTAAACCCGCTCGGGATGGGTCATAAAGAAGTGCAACAGCTTATATTCCGTCGGTCCCATCTCAACAGGCTGGGTATCGGACATAACCCGGTGAGAGGAGGGATCCAGTTTCAGCCCCTGGATTTCGATCGCTTCTTCCACCGCCATCGGTGAAATGCGGCGCATGACCGCTTTGATGCGGGCGATAAGTTCTTTCGGTGAGAATGGCTTGGTGATGTAGTCATCGGCCCCCACCTCAAGGCCGCGAACGCGATCCTCCTCTTCGCCGCGCGCCGTGAGCATCATGACCGGTATATGCCGGGTCATGGCTTCACGCTTTAAGTGCCGGATAAGCTGAATTCCCGATCCACCGGGTAGCATCCAGTCCAGCAGTATCAGGTCAGGCCAGGGTTCAATGAGCAGGTTGATGGCGCTGTCATAGTCTTCTGCTTCGATCGGATGATAATCGTTTTGTTCCAGAACGAAACAGAGCATTTCACGAATGGGGGTTTCATCTTCAACCACCAGAATGCGCTTAGCCATTATTACTCCTGCTGTGGTAACGGGATTACACTGAGACTTGCGGCGCTATTATGCGTCACTTTTATGACATATTTATGAATAAAGCCCCAGCCCCTGGCGCAATTATGCTGCATGGGACGAATGTCTGCGCTGCCGGTGGGTAATCCCAGCGGGTGTCGGGAGTCGCAGCTACACGCTTCGCATGGTGCCTTTGGCTCCGGCTTCAGGCCGGACGGCCCGGTCGCGAGCGGGCATCCCCGCCCGCCGCTCCCTGAGTGCAGCATCCCTGCTGCCCTCGCCTGGCCTTCCGTCTGGGCCGCTTTGAGTAAAAACGTTTATCTGTCCGCGGGATGCAGAGCTGCTCCGGTAAAACCGTTTATCTGTCCGCAGATTTCCGAGCCTGTTTCCGTTAAGGTTTGCTCTCGCGCAGGATTCGGCTCACTTTTCGATTTAGTTTTTGGTGCCGCTATTCAGGTCATTTATCTGCACCACGAAAAAAACAGTCACAATAAACTGTGCACTCTCAGTCTTCTGATTTTCTTCATATCCTAACTATTTTGGTCATTGCTTATTTCCTGTACACATTCATATCTGGCGAAGAGTTTCCGGGGATCTCCTACACCGCCCTTACCCGCAGCCAGCACAATGCAGTAAGCCGACGGGTGGTGCCCGGTGACAGGCAATCCGCAGCGCTGAGTGGAGAGAGGAAGACCCGGATGGGCCAGCAGGGAGGCTGGCACAAGGGCATGCCGGGACAGGGATGTCACGTCATGCCCGGTCCGCAAGGTCGACGAGCGAAGCGAAGGAACCGTGCAAAGCACGGCGCGAGGACCGCCAGGCACCGGGCACCACTCGTAAGCGACAGCACTGAGCCTTTGCTACACCGGGCACATAACACAATGCATTGCACCCCTGGCGCGATAAATTAGCGCTTAATCAGTCAGGTTATCCCTTTCAGGCTGGGGTTTTGCCGCACGACGTTTATAATCGGCGCATCGGGTTTGCTGACCAAAGGATTTTCATGCGCATTATTCATACCTCCGACTGGCATCTTGGACAGTTTTTCTATACGAAAAGCCGCGCGCCTGAGCATCAGGCCTTCCTCGACTGGCTGCTGGTACAGGCCGTTGAACAGCAGGCTGATGCTATTATTGTCGCTGGCGACATCTTCGACACCGGATCGCCGCCGAGCTATGCGCGTGAACTCTATAACCGCTTTGTCGTAAAGCTACAGCAGGCGGGTTGCCAGCTGGTGGTGGTGGGCGGAAACCACGACTCCGTAGCCACCCTGAATGAGTCCCGCGAACTGCTCGCCTGCCTGAACACCACCGTTATCGCTGCGGCCAGCGACACCCCCGCCGAACAGGTTCTGCTGCTGAAAACCCACGACGGGCAGCCCGGTGCCCTGCTCTGCGCCATCCCTTTTTTACGCCCGCGTGATATCACACTCAGCCAGGCCGGGCAGTCGGGCCATGAAAAACAGCACTCCCTGCTGGAGGCCATCACTCACCATTACCAGCAGTGCTGGCTGGCGGCGCAGGCACAGCGCGACGCCCTTGGCCTCTCGCTGCCGATAATCGCTACCGGACACCTGACGACCGTCGGCGTGACCAAAAGCGACGCGGTACGCGACATCTATATCGGATCGCTGGATGCATTTCCGGCGCAGGCTTTCCCTCCCGCTGACTATATCGCCCTGGGCCATATCCACCGTGCGCAACGCATCGCCAACACCGAACACATTCGCTATAGCGGCTCACCTATCCCTCTCAGTTTTGATGAGCTGGGTAAGGAAAAAAGCGTCTTTATCGTCGATTTCGCCGGGGGGAAACTGAGCCGCGTCGAACCGCTGACTATCCCCCTGTTTCAACCCATGCAGATGATCAAAGGCACGCTGGAAGAGATTGAGCAACAGCTGGCGGCAATTGAAGCTCGCGAGGATGGCAAAAAGGTGTGGCTGGATATTGAGATTGTGACCCAGGACTGGCTGAATGATCTGCAGCGCCGTATCCAGACGCTGACCGAACAGTTGCCGGTTGACGTCGTGCTGCTTCGCCGCAGCCGCGAGCAGCGCGAGCAGACCCTCGCCCGTCAGGATAACGAAACCCTCAGCGAACTGAGCGTGCAGGAGGTGTTCGCCCGCCGACTGGCATCCGAGGCAGGCCGGGATCCCGGGCAGCTGGCCCGTGCCAGCCAGCTGTTTAGCCAGACGCTGGCAGAAATGGAAAATGAAGAGCCTTCATGAAAACTCGGAGGCAGGCTGAACTCCGTCACCAGGAACCATCATGAATACGCTAACGCTGGCTAAAATAAGTCACCGGGGATCACTATGAAAATCCTGACGCTGCGCTTTAAAAATCTGAATTCGCTAAAGGGCGAGTGGAAAATCGATTTCACTGCCGAGCCGTTCGCCAGCAACGGGTTATTTGCCATCACTGGCCCGACCGGTGCAGGCAAAACCACCCTGCTGGATGCCATCTGCCTGGCGCTGTATCACGAAACGCCCCGGCTGGGTAAGCTGTCGAACGCGCAAAACGACCTGATGACCCGCGATACGGCGGAGTGCCTCGCCGAAGTGGAGTTTGAAGTTAAAGGCGTGGCATGGCGAGCATTCTGGAGCCAGACCCGCGCGCGCGGCTCAGCGGAGGGTAACCTCCAGGTGCCTCGCGTCGAGCTGGCCCGCTGCGACGATAACACCATCGTTGCCGATAAGGTGAAGGATAAGCTGGAGATGCTCACCGCCCTCACCGGGCTGGACTTCGAACGTTTTACCCGCTCAATGATGCTGTCGCAGGGGGAGTTTGCCGCCTTCCTCAACGCCCCTGCCAACAAACGCGCGGAGCTGCTGGAAGAACTGACCGGCACGGAGATTTACGGACGGGTTTCGGTCAGCGTCTTTGAACATCACAAGCGTGCCCGCGCCGCGCTTGATACCCTTCTCGCCAGAGCCAGCGGCCTCTCCCTGCTGACGGAGGATGAAGTTACGCAGTTAACCGGGCAGCTACAGCAGCTTGAGGCAGAGGAGCAGGCGCTTACTTCACTTTCGCACCAGCAGCAACATCTGCTTCACTGGCACCGTCAGCAGATGGCGCTAACGGATGCCGTTACCGCCGCCCGTGCTGAGCACCAGCGCTCTGAAGATCGCTGGCAGGCGGCCCAGGCCGAGCTGGGTAAACTCACACTCGCGGAGCCAGCGGAAAAGCTACGGCCCCTCTGGCAGCAGCGTAACCAGCTCAGGCTGGATGCTGACAACCTGCAACAGCAGTTGCAGGCGCTGTCCACCCGGCAGCAGCAGGCGCGCGAACAGCTGGAAAGCAGCACTCAGGCGCTGCAAAAAGCCGAAGAAGCTCAGCGACAGCACGAAATGCAGCGTCAGCAGCAGGAGATGCTGATTACGGATAAGGTCGTGCCGCTGGATAACCGGTTAGCCACGCTGGCTCAGGAGCTGGAAGCTCTGACAAAAGAGGTCAGTGAGTACCAACACTTGCTGACGCAGCGTCGCGCAGCCCTGCAAACCAATCAGCAGGCGCAGCAGGATAAGCTGGCTCAGCAGGCACAGTTTCAGCAGTGGCGGACGGGCCATGCACGACTGGCCGACTGGGGGGAGTCCCTGCAACCCTGGCGGATGCAGTTTGAGCAGCAGCACCAAAGTGAGCAGGCGCTTACTGCGCTGCACCAGAGCCGGACTGAACAGCAGCTTACCGTTACCGCCCTGCAGCAGCAGCTCGATCGGCTGGACCTCACACTTCGCCCGCTGCAACAGCAGAGTGAACTTGCCCAGCGCAAAGTCAGCGAGGCTGAACAACACTACGTCACGCTCCAGCAGCAGGTTTCCGAAACCGCGCTCCAGGCCAAACTGACCAGGCTCCATCAGCAGCGCCCACTTCGGCAAACCCTGGCGCTGCTGGTGCAGCAGTGGCAGCAGCTCGCCGCGCGTCGCCAGCGAACGGAAGAGAGGCAGCAGGCCCTGCGGCAGCAGCTGGAGCAGGCAGAACAACAGCTACAGGCCTTACGCCGCGACTGGAAAGAGAAGCATCAACACCAGCAGGATCTGGATACGCGCTACAGGCTTGAACAACGTATCGTCAGCCTGGAACAGCACCGCGCACAGCTGACTGCCGGGCAGCCCTGTCCGCTGTGCGGAGCCTGTGAGCACCCCGCCATTGCCGATTATCAGGCCCTGCAGCCCTCAGAGACGCAGCAGCGCCTCGCGCAGCTCACCGCTGACGTGCAGCTATTGCATGATCAGGGAACGGCGAAAGGCGTGGAAGTCAAAAACCTGACGCAGCAGCTCGAACGGATGAAACAGGAACGGCAGGAGGCAGATGCCGATGCCGCCCGCCTGCTCAGCCAGTGGCAGACCACCGCTAACGCGCTGTCGCTGTCGCTGGCACCGGAACAGCAGCCGTCGGTTGCGGCGTGGCTGAACGAGGAGGAGCAGCAGGAAACCACCCTTCAGGCGCAGCTCACCCAGCTTCAGCAGGCCGCCCGAATGCTGCAGGAGCATAAGGATGCGCTGATTCAGCAGCAGAACAAGCTTAACGCTCTCCAGCAGCAGCGACAGCTTACCGAACAGCAGCAGCTTACTGCGACCCAGATGCTGAATGAGCGCGAGCAGCGTCTGACGCAGGCGCAGCAGCAGCTTGACCATCAGCGCGCCACGCTGGCCGCCTCGCTCGATAAATGTGGGCTGACGCTGCCAGAATACGGTGAGCATCAGCGCTGGTTAACACGCCGTGAAGAGGAGTGGCAGCAGTGGCAGCAGACGGAGCAGGCGCTAACTCACCTTGGCCCTGAGCTGGCCGCGCTGGCTACCCAGCAGCAGGCGCTGGCCGAAGCCATTGCTGACAGGCAGGCCAGTCTGGAGGGGCTGGAGAAGCGCCTTCAGGCGAAAACCGCCGAGCTGACTGAAGTCAAACAGCGGCGTCACCGTGCCTTCGGCGAGCAGCAGACGGCGGAGGTGCAGCAGCAGCTCAGACGTACGTCAACGCTGCGAGCGGAAGCCTGTCAGGTTCTGCAACAGCAGTGGCAGCAGCAGCAAAACCAGTTAAATACCCTGACCGGCCAGCATAATTCACTGACTGAGCAGTTATCTACGCTGGCCGACCGGCTGGCACAGCGGGAGCAGGCCTTTAATACGGCGCTGGCGGCCAGCCCTTTTAGCAACGAAGCTGAGTTTACTGCCGCCCTGCTGGAGGAAGAGCATATCCAGCAGCTGCAGAACCAGCATAAAGAGCATCAGGCACGGCGACAACAGACCGCCACTCTGCTGCAACAGGCGGAGAAAAACCTGGCGCAGTGGCTTGAGACCCGGCCGGAGGCGTTTCCAGAGGATGCCAGCAGCCTGCAGGTCGCGGTCGACGATACGGCGCGGGCGCTGCGGGAAAATGCCCAGCGCCAGGGCGAAGCGCGTCAGCAGCTTAACAGCGACGCGGCCCGCCGGCAGCAGCAGCAGGCCATGCTTAGCGAGATTGCCGTCAGCGAACGCCAGGTTGAAGACTGGGGCTGCCTGAATGACCTTATTGGCTCCAGCGGCGGCGACAAATTCCGCCGCTTCGCCCAGGGGCTGACCTTGGATCACCTGGTATGGCTGGCAAATAATCAGCTTATTCGTCTGCACGGACGCTATATGCTGCAGCGCAAGGCAGGTGAAGCGCTGGAGCTACAGGTGGTGGATACCTGGCAGGCCGACGCCCTGCGCGACACCCGCACCCTGTCCGGGGGGGAGAGCTTTCTGGTTAGCCTGGCCCTGGCGCTTGCGCTCTCCGACCTGGTCAGCCACAAAACGCGCATTGAGTCGCTGTTTCTCGACGAAGGCTTTGGCACCCTGGATGCGCAAACCCTGGACACGGCGCTGGATGCGCTGGATGCGCTCAATGCCAGCGGCAAAACCATTGGCGTGATAAGCCACGTCGAGGCGATGAAAGAACGTATTCCCGTTCAGATAAAAGTACGTAAAATGAACGGACTGGGCTACAGTAAGTTGGAAACTCCCGCGCATTAATATTGCGGCGGCGGGTCGGAAAGCGTTCACTTAAGGAGAAGTAAACCATGGAAACCATCAGTCATCAGCTCGACAACGGCATTGCCCTGACGCTCAGAAAACCCCTCTCTACGCTGGGTAATCTGCCAGTCATTATCCTGTGCCACGGCTTTTGCGGCATTCAGGAAATTCTGTTGCCGCCCTTTGCTGAAGCTTTTACCCGGGCAGGATTTTGCACTATCACCTTTGACTACCGGGGCTTTGGGGACAGTGCAGGCGAGCGTGGGCGTCTTGAGCCCGCCATGCAGATCGAAGATATTCTTACGGTTATCGACTGGGTGAAACAGCACCCTTTCTTTAATAATCAGCGTATCGGTCTGTGGGGCACCTCCTTTGGCGGCTGCCACGTATTTGGCGCGGCGGCGGACAACGCCGATATCCGCTGTATTGTCAGCCAGCTGGCTTTTGCCGACGGCGAGGATATCGTTACCCGGCACATGTCGGCGGAGGAGAAAGAAGGTTTTATCGCCACGCTAACGAAAATGGCAGACAAAAAGCGCGCGTCGGGTAAAGAGATGTTCGTTAACATCACGCGCGTGCTAAGCGATGAGGAATCAAAGGCATTTTTCGAGGAAAATAAGACGCGCTATCCGGCGATGGATATCAAGATCCCCTTTCTCACCGTCCGGGAAACGCTCCAGTATAAACCCGCTGAAAACGCCGCGCGCGTCACCTGCCCAACGCTGGTCGTGGTGGCCGGCAAGGATAACGTTAACCCTGCCGCTCAGGGGCAGGCCCTGTATAACGCGATAAAAGCGACCGATAAGCAATTTTATTGTGAAGAAAACGCCCACCATTATGACGTCTACAGCGGCGCACATTTTGACAGCGTTATTCAGGTCCAGCTCGACTGGTTCAAAACGCACCTTTAACTGACATTATTTGCCCGCAAAAGGATCGCCACGCGCGCGATCCTTGCTTACCAGGATCGCCATCATGATGGGCGATCCTGCATCCTGTTCATCGTGCGTCCTGCCGCTGCAATCCGCGAATAATCTGTAAATCTCCCAACCGCAGCGGATTACTCTGTCAGCCTCTCGCTAACGCGGTAAACTGGCGGATAACTTCGAAATTTTCTATCAGGGTGAGAAATGGCATCAAACGGGAACCGGTTCGCACTTATCGCGATGGGAACAGCGGGCATGTTGCTACTGCTGGCGGGATGTCAGTCAGCGCCAAAAGAGCGATCTTCGCTGACAGACTGGCAGGCTCAGGGAAAGAAAATTTGTGCAATCCGCAGCAGCGTTACGCAGGATGCGTGCGTGTACAGTTACGTTATGCGTGAAGGGATCCAGTCTGAATTTCCCGAAGCCGCCCGCTATAAAGGCCGTCAGTGCACGCTGGAAGTAGCGTATGGCAAAAATCATCGTTATAGCGTGCTCAGTACCGCTGGCGACGAGGCGCTTTGCCTGAAGGCCTGGAGCCTGGTCAGCAGCAATGACAACCTGCCACCGCCACCGCCCACCCTGTCAGGTCATACCATTGTCACTGTTGCGCCGCGCTGATGAACAGGATAGCCGTGCTGGCTGCGCATGGTTATCGCGCGCGCTCCGGGCAGGCCTGCGGCTTCCTGAGGCCTGTCTCGCGAAGCGGTGCGGAATACCGCTCCACGTTGCTCTGTACGCGGATTGCACCGCCTGAGACAATTTAGCTGGCCAGCTCATCCTGACGCCACTGGCGGGGGCTGATGCCAAACCAGCGACGAAAGGCACGTGAGAAAGCGCTGACTTCCGAGTATCCCAGCAGCAGCGCCATTTCAGAAATCGGTAGCTGCCGCTGCTGAAGATAATGCGTCGCCATTTCACACCGCACTTTGTCCACCAGCGTGCTAAAGGTTAAGCCCTCTTCTCGCAGCCGCCGCTGTAGCGACCAGCTTGACATGCCCAGCTTCTCCGCCACCTCCTCCAGTACCGGTTCGCCCTTCAGCAGCAGCAGATGAACCTGATTACGGGCGCGATCGGCAAGGCTCTGCTGCGGTGTGGCACGGTTCAGACGACGAATCGCATCCTGCATCACGGTCAGCAGCATCGGATCGCTGTCCGGCATCGCCCGGGTGAGATCTGGTTTGGCGATCAGCAGCGAGTTATAGGGTTGATCAAACCAGACGGGTGCATCAAACACTTTGCAGTGTTCATGCCACTGCCCCGGGCGGGGATGCTCAAAATGAACTTCACGCGGTGCCCAGTGCTTACCGGCCACGTGGCGGATCAGATTCAGGAACATGCCCAGCGTCAGCTCGGCATCCTGACGGCGGCAGAGTATTGCACCGTGGCGTACCTGATAGTCCAGACGCCAGCAGTCGCCCTTATCCACCAGTCGGGTCAGGGTATTATGCTGATGATAAGGAAAGGCGTTCACCACATTATGCAGCGCCTGCTCCAGGTTTGCGGAGCAAAGCCCCACGTAGCCAATCAGTCCCAGCGACTGTGGCTTAAACTGTTTGCCATAGTGCAGACCAAAGTTATCAAATCCCGAAGCGCGCGCGGCCTCCTCCATCACCCGGCAGTAGTTAATTAACCCCAGGCTGAGCGTCGGGCTGGCCAGCTGTTCAGGGTCAATGCCGCTCATGCCAAAGATACGGTCGGCGTCGCCACCCTTCTCGCTGATAAATTCGCTCAGGCCGCTGGCTGCGGCGGCCAGCACGCCCCGGTTGCATACCTCGCTGGCGTTCAGCGCTTTCATCACGGCGGGCTGTTTAATAAGGCCACTTTCCATCATCATCGCCTCAGCGTTGGGAACAGGCTGAGGATGCAGCAATTATCGTACCAATCCGCAAAGTTTAGAAAAACAGCCAGTTACGCCGCCTTCCGGCGGCCGCGGCACTGCCCTGGCGCGGCGTCTGCTCGCCCGCAGTGCATTAGCAACGCAGGCAGTCATCAGCAGCACTCTCCCCCGCTGGCAGCCTCTGCCCACGCGGGCCTGGGCCCGCCCTTACGCGCCAACGGGCAGCGCATCGGTTTCCAGATAGCGTCGGCACAGGCGCACGCTGTGATCCGCCCACTGCGGTCCCAGACTGCGGGCCATCCCGGTATCCGCGTGGGATCCCACCCAGGCCAGCAGTTGGATCCGTCGCTGGATCAGCAGCGTCGGCACCAGCGCCATCTCCTCATCGTTGATGTGTCCTGCACGCTCATAGCCCGTTATCCAGTGATCCACCCACTGCGGCGCACGGGGGTGATGCTCAACAAAGCTGATCGCCGCCGCCAGATCGTGGAGATACCAGCCAAAGCCGCAGTCGTCAAAATCGATCACCCGCGTTTCACCCTTACAGAGCAGCAGGTTGGTCAGGCGCAGATCGGCGTGGATCAGTCCGTAGCGCGATCCCGCTTTACCGAAACGTTCCAGCGCGCTTCCTGCCTGCGTAATGGCCTGCTGCACCGTTTGATGATCGGCCCCGCGCAGGCCGGGCGCGTCTTTCCAGTCACCCCAGTGGCTTTGTGGGCTGACCATCGTGTGATGATCCCAGATAATGCGCTGGAAGCCGGCTGGCTTTTGCCAGCACCTGCTGTGCTGATGCAGCCGGGCCGTAATCTGCCCAAGCTGCTGGAAGGCACGTGGATCGACATCGGTTCCGGGCATCTCGCCGTCGATCCAGTGAAATAACACCGCATACCGTTCGCCTCCGTTTGCCAGCGGCAGCGACTGCACGCGCTGCCCTGTTTCATCCGGCACGGCCTGCGGCACAACAATCCCGGTTTCGCGCAGGGCATCCAGCCAGTTTAGCTCGCTCTCAATATCGCCGTGCTGATGATAGTCGCCGCGATGCAGACGCAGGGCGTAGCGCACGCCGGCGACCTCCAGCAGAAAAGTGGCATTTTCGGAGCGGCACAGCAGGCTGAGCTTTCCCTCCCGCGCAAAGGGATAGTGGCTTATCGCCTGTCGGGCCAGCGCCATCAGTGCGCTGTTATCGAGATGTTCAGATTGCCTTGCTGTCATAATGTGGCTCCCCTATGGGTATGGGTTATCCGATGTGGTGATATCAGCATGGCAACCTGGAATCGGACTGGCTTGACGACGGACGACACTCTTTTGACTTTAGCGTGCATCCGGCGTTTCAGACGGCAGGGAGTTGACCGCAGAGCACAAAATTGATCACGGCAGCGTCAAGTTTATTCAGTGCACCCGACGGCATTATCGACAGACACGCTTCTGACGGGGATATCAGTATGACAAGCACGTTAAAGCCCACCCTGGGCACCATACATCTGTGGGGTATTGCGGTAGGTCTGGTTATCTCCGGCGAGTATTTTGGCTGGAGCTACGGCTGGGGCGTCGCGGGTACGCTGGGCTTTCTGGTCACCACCCTGATGGTCGCTACCCTCTATACCTGCTTTATATTCAGTTTTACCGAGCTTTCCACGGCTATTCCTCATGCTGGCGGCCCTTTTGCCTACAGCCGCCGCGCCTTTGGTGAAACCGGCGGACTGATTGCAGGCATGGCGACGCTGGTGGAATTTGTCTTCGCGCCCCCGGCCATTGCCATGGCGATTGGGGCTTACCTTAACGTGCAGTACCCGCACCTCAATCCCAAATATGCCGCCGTGGGCGCCTATATTCTGTTTATGCTGCTGAATATTCTGGGCGTCAAGCTGGCAGCGATGTTTGAACTGGTGGTGACCGTGCTGGCGGTAATGGAGCTGCTGGTCTTTATGGGCGTGGTGGCCCCCGGTTTCAGCATGGCGAATTTTGTCGCACACGGCTGGGCGGGCAGCGATCATCCAGGAGTGGCCGCCGTGTCCGGAATTTTTGCCGCTATCCCGTTTGCGATCTGGTTTTTCCTGGCGATTGAAGGCGCAGCGATGGCCGCCGAAGAGGCCAGAGATCCGAAGCGGACCATCCCTCGCGCTTATATCGGCGGTATACTGACGCTGGTGGTACTGGCCGTAGGCGTCATGCTGATGGCGGGCGGTGCGGGCGACTGGCGCAGGCTGTCAGATATTAACGATCCCCTGCCGCAGGCGATGAAGATGGTGGTGGGTGAGCATTCGGGCTGGATGCATATGCTGGTGTGGATTGGCCTGTTTGGGCTGATTGCCAGCTTCCACGGCATTATTCTGGGCTACTCCCGTCAGTTTTTCGCCCTGGCGCGCGCGGGCTATCTTCCCGCTGGCCTTGCGAAGCTGTCGCGCTTCCAGACGCCGCATCGTGCCATTATCGCGGGCGGACTGATCGGCATCGTCGCCATCTTCAGCGACGGCTGGATCAATTTGCAGGGCATGACGCTGACGGCGGCGATGATCACCATGGCGGTGTTCGGCGCAATTGTTATGTATGTGATGAGCATGCTGAGCCTGTTTCGCCTGCGCCGAACCGCTCCCGAGCTGGAGCGTAGCTTTCGCGCACCGGGATATCCGATTGTACCGGGAATTGCACTGGTGCTGGCGCTGGTTTGTCTGGTCGCGATGCTGTGGTTTAACCCGGTTATAGGAGGGCTGTTTGTCGCTTTTATGGCGGTTGGATATCTCTACTTCCTGATGACCAAAAAACAGCGTGCCCGCGCCCCGCGCGATGCCATGCTGTTTGGTGAGTAACCCCGATACCGACTTAATGATGCGCGTAATCGCCTTACGCGCAGTGATAACGCTAAAGAGGCCAGAGCCAGGCCGCGCCACGAACGCCGCTGGAGTCTCCGTGCCGGGCTTTGAGAATGGGCGTTTCGCATTCGCCGCCAAACACCCACTTTTTAATAAGCTGCGGCAGGGTCTGATAGAGACGATCGACGTTGCTCATCCCGCCCCCCATTACGATCGCATCCGGGTCGAGAATATTTACCACCTGCGCCAGCGATTTAGCCAGCCGCAGTTCATAGCGGCTAATCGCCAGCTCGGCCAGCGGATCCTGCTGCGCCAGCAGGCTGATGATATCCGCGCCCTTACGTTTAATGCCGCTCAGACGATGATAGTCGGTGCCAAAACCGGTACCGGAAATATAGGTTTCGATACAGCCGGATTTGCCGCAGTAGCACGGGACTTCATCACGATAGCGCTGCTCATCTTCATCCATCCAGGGCAGCGGATTATGCCCCCACTCTCCGGCATTGCCGTTACGGCCGGCATGTGCCTGCGCATTGAGCGCCACACCGGCCCCGCAGCCCGTACCAATAATAACGGCGAAGACGGTCTGCTGGCCCTTCGCTGCACCGTCCACCGCCTCGGATACCGCCAGGCAGTTAGCATCATTGGCAATGCGTACCTCACGGGCCAGCATCCTGTGCAGATCCTTATCCAGCGGCTGGCCGTTAAGCCACGTAGAGTTGGCATTCTTAACCCGATGAGTAAAGGGAGAAAGGGTGCCGGGTATACCCAGCCCCACGCTGCCACGCTGCCCGGTCTTCTCCTCAGCCAGATTCACCAGGCCGATAATCGCCTCCAGCGTTTTGGTATAGTCATTTCTCGGGGTGTCCACCCGGTGGCGAAACAGCGTCTCTCCCCGGTCGGAAAGCGCAATCACCTCAATTTTCGTTCCACCTAAATCTATTCCAATACGCATTGTTATTCCTCATTTTTTTGCGCCCGTCCCTTAACCTTAGAGTGGCATCAACCTAAAGGCAATGAAACGCTGCCGCCGATTCGCTATCATGCGCGCTGTCGTTGAAACCGCGCGCCTGATGCGCGCATGGAGAGGGAAAGCATAATGCTGTGGTTTAAAAATTTAATGGTATATCGTCTGAATCGTGAGATCCCGCTGGCGGTTGACGAGATGGAAAAACAGCTTGAGGCCTTCACCTTCACTCCCTGCGGCAGTCAGGATATGGCGAAAACCGGCTGGGTATCGCCAATGGGGCCGCGAGGCGATGCGCTGACCCACGTTAATAAAGGTCAAATCCTGATCTGTGCCCGTAAAGAAGAAAAAATTCTGCCTTCGCCAGTGATTAAACAGGCGCTGGAAGCCAAAATTGGCAAGCTCGAAGCCGAGCAGCAGCGGAAACTGAAAAAAACCGAAAAGGACTCGCTGAAGGACGAAGTGCTGCACAGCCTGCTGCCTCGCGCCTTTAGCCGCTTCAGCCAGACCTTTGTCTGGATCGACACTGTCAACAATCTGATCATGGTTGACTGCGCCAGCGCAAAAAAAGCCGAAGACACGCTGGCGCTGCTGCGTAAATGTCTGGGTTCGCTACCAGTTGTCCCGCTGACGATGGAAAACCCCATTGAACTGACCCTGACTGAATGGGTGCGCTCAGGTGACACGCCAGCCGGATTCGCCCTGATGGATGAAGCCGAACTCAAAGCCCTGCTGGAAGATGGCGGCGTTATCCGCTGTAAGAAACAGGACCTGGTCTGCGATGAGATCGCTAACCATATTGAAGCCGGTAAGCTGGTGACCAAACTGGCGCTCGACTGGCAGGAGCGCGTTCAGCTGCTGCTCTCTGACGACGGATCGCTGAAGCGTCTGAAGTTTTCAGATACGCTGCGCGAGCAGAATGATGATATTGACCGTGAAGATGTCGCGGCGCGCTTCGATGCAGATTTTATCCTGATGACCAGCGAACTGGCGGCGCTGATTGTGAATACCGTCGAGGCGTTAGGCGGGGAAGCTCAGCGTTAATTCACGAGGGGAACAGGGGCGGTGGTATCGCCCCTGGCAAGCTTAATCTTTCAGATAGCGACACAGGTAAGAAGAGGGTTCAGCCACCTGCACGTGAAACTCGCTATGGCCCGGAACGTTAAAGACCTGGCCCGGCTCGAACAGCTTCCATTCGGTTTCACCCGGCAGCAAAACCTTTAGCGACCCGCTCACCACGGTCATCTCTTCCGGCTGGCCGGTGCCGAAAGCATACTCTCCCTCTGCCATCACCCCTACGCTGGCACGGCCCGTACTGGCGCTGTCAAAACCAATCGATTTCACCTTTCCGTCGAAGTACTCACTGACGTTGAGCATATCACTATCCTTACATTGTATTGAAAGACAAAGGTATTATGGCGGAGCAAAAAAGCCGGGCTTCCCGGCTTAATCCAGCAGGTCCGCTGCCAGTTTCGCAATAAGCATATTTGACAGCACTACCGGGATCCCAAGCAGTTTTTGTAAAAAATCACGATGCCGCTGATGATACCCCAGGCAGTCCAGTACCACCACGTCTGCCCCTTTCTCCTGAAGCAACAGCGCCGCATCAATCAGCTCCTCGTCGTTCAGCGCCCACGGGCTGGCGACGGCAAAGTGAGGCCGCTGGCTCAGGCTGCGCCATTTGCGTGCCTGCTCCGCAAGAAATTCTTCCCGCGCCACGACAATACCCACCTGATGTCCGGCAGTAATTGCTTCGACCAGGGGGGGCAACAGGCTGTAAGGCTCCAGCAGGACGGCACTGCGGGTAACAAGGTTCTTATACTCCCCACTACAGAGCAACAGCAGCGTTTCATATCCCTGCTGCTCAAGCTCGTCAATGCGCTTTTGCAGTTCAGCCTCAACGCGTGCGGCGGACAATATCAGGTGGCTGCCCTCTTCCAGTCGCGCCATAACGACGCTCTCACCGTTAATGGGAGCATACAGGCTTTCAATTTCCGCAGCAGTGAGATTATCCAGCAGGCCGACGTGAACAATCTGCTCTTCAGTCATCAGCTCGGTCAGCAGCGGTTTCAAATCGCTGCCCGAAGCCGTGCCAAGGGTCAGGGCGACCAGTCGTTTTGTGGTCGCAGTCGTGCCAGTGGGGGCTGCCTGATTTACCGCTGACTGCTGGAAGTGTTCATCGTCGGGGGACGTCATCGGTGCAGTGAGCGTCTCCTGCCCGGTCGGGGACAAGGTCTCTGGTGATGAAAGGGGCTGGGTCAAATAATCAATCAATGCTCTGTCCAGTAGAATTTTTTATTAACACGCGTTCGCGCAGCCGGCGATCAACGCGAGTGTAACTTAGCCGAAAAATAAGGGGATGCCGCTGCCGGGTCAAGTGAGTATCCGATGAAACAGCCCAGATTTGCCAGCAGGATAAGTCAGAAACGTCGCCTTCCCCCCAATTTAGATCCAGTTATTCTCGTTAACTCTGCACATTAAGCGACTTAAGTAGGACTTAACCGCCAGATAAGCTAAATGCCGGGGGCGAATTCCGAATTTAAACATGCACAGCTGACAGAATTAAAAAAAGCGCTTTACGGCGTCCCTGCCTGTGACGTCACTCTTTCTCTTTATCTTCATAGCGCGCCTTAGCATCCTGCGCTTCCTGCTCTGATTCATGTTCACTGATAAGCGTTCCGGCCTTAGGGTGATCAGCACGCAGCTCATACCAGGTTACCGTGCTGCCGGAAACCCCTTTCTCTACAGGAATAATTGTCGCGACACGAGGATACGGTGGTCTTGTTGGCATATAACTCCCCTTCCTTTATCAATAAGATTTTGCCGGCCGGTGAAGCCGGACCCCATCAGGTCTGAATTAAGTATAGACAATTATTGACATTTTCCGGGAATAATCAAACCGCACGCGCCAGTGAGAGGGAATGAATAATCGCTTCCACGACGCTCTCAGGCGTTTGCATTGCGTTAATCACCCCATGGGCCGCATCATGGTAAAGACCATCGCGGGCCGCCAGCACCTCGATCATTTCATCAGCAATAGGGCGACCCGTAAGCGTCGGGCGCTGGTCCTTTTCTGGATAGGCCTCAAGGCGAGCGGCAAGCACGCCAGCATCGGCGTTAAGATACAGCACGCTTCCCTTTTCGCGCATATAACGACGATTTTCCGCCGCCAGTACCATGCCGCCGCCGGTCGCGATCACCGTAAAGGGTGCGGTCACATCTTTAAGAGCCTGGGTTTCACGCTGTCGAAAGCCACTCCATCCCTCTTCCGCCACGATCTCCGCAACGGTACGCTGTGTGATGAGCTGAAGATGACTGTCGGTATCACGAAAGGTGTAGCCCAGCGCTGAGGCTAATGCCTGACCGACGGTGGTTTTTCCGCATCCGCGTGCGCCAATCAGATATAGGGGTAACGACATAGCTGGCACTTCCTCACCCGTTTGCGGCACGCACCGCAACATCAGGCCGATAATGATTAACTTTGCACCGCATGATACCGATAAAATTCCTGCACCACCAGTAGTAACGTTTTCCTTACACCGTATGCGCAGCATAATGCTTAAAAGCCGATATTTTACATAAGGTTAATGTATGTAAAGATTACTATACATAAACACTCTTTTAAGCCACTCTGCTGGCAACATTTCCTTACCCGAAGGGCATTTACTTTCCTTCCGGGTGGCTCAAAATAGCGTTATCGCCCGTTACGGAGGATTACCTGTGCAGATCGAAGAACAAAAGTTAATAGAAAGTCTGTTTGGCCGTTTAAAGCAGGCTGAGACTCAGTCGGGCCCGCGAGATGCGTCAGCTGAAAAGCTGATTCAGCAGCAGCTGCAATCGCAGCCGGGTGCACCTTACTATATGGCTCAGGCTATCCTGATTCAGGAAGCGGCCATGAAACAACTGAACAATCGCGTCAGCGAACTGGAAGCGAAGCTGGCGCAGCAACAGCCTCAGCAGAGCAGCGGCGGATTCCTTTCCGGCCTGTTCGGCGGCGGCCAGCGTCAGCCACAACCGACGCAGCAGGCACCTCAGCAGTCTGCGTGGAACAGTGCGCCTTCTCAGCCGCAACCGCCTGCATACGCGCCTCAGCCGGCAGCGGCTCCCTCTGCCTCGCGCGGATTTCTGGGCGGCGCGCTACAAACCGCGGTTGGCGTGGCCGGTGGCGTGGTGATGGCGGATATGCTGACCAGCATGTTCCATAAATCACAGCCGGAAGAGATTGTGAATATTATCAATGAGCCTGCCATGCCGCAGGAGAGCTTCGATAATAACCTTGATACCTTTAACGGTAACGACGGACAGTTTCTGAATCAGGACGCCGGGCTACAGCAGGATAACGGTAGCAGTGACTTTGCCGGCTTCGGCAATGACGGCTATGACGATGATGACTTCGGAGACGACGACAGCTTCCTCTGATCCTGCCAGCGGGTGGCGGTATGCCACCCGCTACGCTTTCTCTCAGCCACTATTTTTTTGCGAACGCAGCCATTTATCCAGTTCATTCGCAAACTGCTGCCGGTCGCGCTGGTTTAGCACCGCTGGACCACCCGTTTGTACGCCACTGGCGCGCAGAGTATCCATAAAATCACGCATGGTCAGCCGCTCGCGAATGGTGGCCTCACTGTAGCGCTCCCCGCGAGGATTCAGCGCCACGGCGCCCTTTTCCATCACCTCCGCGGCCAGCGGAATATCCGCCGTTACCACCAAATCGCCCGTCTCAGCGCGCCGTACGATTTCGTTATCCGCCACGTCAAACCCTGCCGCAACCCGCAGCGTGCGCAGAAAGCGCGACGGCGGCACGCTTAGCGACTGATTAGCAACCAGCGTCACCATCATCTGCTCGCGTTCGGCGGCACGGTAAAGCACCTCTTTGATCACTTTTGGACACGCATCGGCATCTACCCAGATTGGCATCGCCCTTTCCTTCTACATAAAGACAACATCGTTAAACACGATCTTGCCGTTCTTTTCTGAAATGGCAAATGTAATCTGCTGCCATGACGCCCTCTTTTTACTGACTCGCGATCCACGCTGAATTAAGGTAATGAATGCAGTAAGCTGTTTACAGCGTAAAAACCAGATCAATAGGGAGCAGAATGATGGATAAGAAAATCGGCTTTATCGGCTGTGGCAATATGTCGCAGGCCATTATCGGCGGGCTGGTCTCGTCTGGTCAGATTAAGGCTGAGGATATTTGGGTTTTCGACCATAAGCCCGCAACGAATCAGGCCATGCAGCAGAAATATGGCATCACCCCCGCCGACAGCGCGGAGCAGGTAGCAAAACAGGTCGATATCCTTTTTGGCGCCGTCAAACCTAACGTCATTCTTAACGTGCTGAATGACGTGGCGGGCAGCCTGAACAAGGATACCGTCGTCGTGTCCATTGCTGCGGGTATTACGCTGGATGCGCTGGCTGGCGTGCTGGGTCACGACCGTAAACTGATCCGCGTAATGCCAAATACGCCTGCGCTGGTCAATGAGGGGATGACCTCCGTGACGCCCAACGTACTGGTGACGAAAGAGGAAGCGGACGACATCGTGGCTATTTTCCGCGGCTTTGGTAAAGCCGCGCTGGTGCCGGAATATATGATCCACGCCGTCGTGGGCGTGAGCGGCTCTGCGCCAGCCTATGTCTTTATGTTTATTGAGGCGATGGCAGACGCAGCCGTGTTGGGCGGCATGCCGCGCGCGCAGGCGTATGAGTTTGCGGCGCAGGCGGTGAAGGGATCCGCACAGATGGTACTGGAAACCGGTAAGCATCCTGCCGAACTGAAAGATATGGTCTGCTCGCCAGGCGGCACGACCATTGAAGCGGTCAGAGTGCTGGAGGAGAAAGGCTTTCGCACGGCAGTGATTGAGGCAATGCAGAGCTGCATGGCGAAATCGGACAGCATGAGTAAATGAACAGATATCTGCCGGCTAAATAGCTGTTCCGGATAGTGCTATCGGTGCGCCATGCCAGCTAGCAGACCGTCGTGCGCAAGGATGCGCACGTCCAGGCTCCAGGGAGAGAGCCACGCGGTATCTGCATTGCGCATGGCGCAAAGTCTGCGAAATGTCACAGATTTTCACCAGAACGGCACCGGCCAGACCAGCCGTATTTATTCGCTTAGCGCTTTTTCTGCCAGCGCTGCGGTTTCCTGAAGGTTCATCGGCTTCTCCATTCTTTTGAGCAATTCAGCCGTAAAGGTATACATTCCGCAGGACGCGGCGGCCACCAGCCTGCCCTCCTGACCATAGAGCGCAATAAACTTATCCTCTAACGATCCTACCAGCTGATAGCTATCCCACTCGCTGGCGTGCCCCAGGTATTCGTAGCGCGTCCCAAACTGTGCGGTCCAGAAAAAGGGCACCCGCTCAAAGGTTTCACCCTTATGCAGCATATTCTTAGCCGCCGTCCTGCCCTGCTGTTGAGCCACGCGCCAGTGTTCGATACGCTGATATCCCTGTGGAACGGGATAGCTGACAATATCCCCCGCAGCCCAGACGTTTGGCGCGACTTCCAGCGTTTCGTTGGCAGTCAGGCTGCCGTCGTCACGCAGAGGAATATCGTGAATAAACTGCGTGCCCGGCGCGACGCCCGTTGCCAGTAGCACCACGTCGGCCACGATGCGCTGACCGTTCTTTAACGTCACGGCGCTGACTTTGCCGTTATCGCCCTCCAGGCCCGCGACGTCGCCGTCAATAAACCGGACGCCCTTGCTTTCATGTAATCTGCGGAACCAGGCTGCCAGCTGTTCACCAAAGGGCTTCCTGAACGGCAGCGGATCGCGGGCGATGACCTGGACATCCACCTGCTGGCTACGCAGTGCAGAGGCCAGTTCCATGCCAATAAAGCTATTGCCGACGATCGCCAGTTTTTTTGTGCTATCCACGTCCTGCAGCAGCCTGTCCGCCTGCTCAATACTGCGCAACACATGCACGCCGGCGAGCGCTTTGCCTTCAAGATCCGGGCGCTGGGGAATGCCCCCGCTGGCAATCAGCAGTTTGTCATAGCGGAGCTGGCTGCCGTCCGCAAAGCGCAGGATCTGCTGGCGGCTGTCGAGCTGCTCAACATCGCCCTTTTTTTGCTCAGCGAAGGCGAAGAAGTCCTCATCCAGCGGGGACGGAACCTCATCTATAGCCATATTGCCGGAGGGGACAAACTTAGTCAGTACGGTGCGGTCATAGGGCGCTTCCGGCTCGCGGTCGACGATCACCAGCGTGCCTGTAAAGCCCTCCCTGCGGAGCGTCCAGGCGGCGGCGCTCCCCGCGGCCCCCGTGCCCAACACCACGTAAACCGGCGCGTCCTGTCCCGTTGAGGCAGAGAAGGAGTAAAGCGGTGGCAGAGGCTCGGGATCGATCTGCACCATACCGTTTTCAATTTTGACCGGGTAACGCTGTAAATCGCTTAACGCCAGGGGTTCACAGAGGCTGCCGTCCTTCAGGCTGAAGTTAGCTTTATGCCAGGGGCAAACCAGTCTGCCATCATAAATTGCCCCCTGCTCCAGCGGCGCGCCTGAGTGCGGGCATTTTGCCTGAAAGGCCTTAACGGCCTCACCTTCGCGGATCAGAAGTATGTCGGTATTACCGATCGGTACCCTCACCGGCTCCAGTTCGGGAAGATCCTGTAAAACGATTGCATTTTGATAGCTCACGACAATGCTCCTTATTATTTTCGCGCGACATTTTTTGCGCTGTAATTTTATGACATGCAGGTTAAGCCTGGCATTGACGAGGATATTTTTAATGAACCGGGCAGGATCAAAGCGTAAATTACTGGCTAAGCAGCTGTATTTCGGAGGGTTTAAAAGTTTAAGAAAATATGAATGTTAAGCGTGGGCGATCAATGGGCCTCGTCGGGCCCATTGCTGTTAGCGCTTTTTCAGGCAGCTACTCATAAAGGTTTTACGCTCGGCTCCCTTAAGTGATTTCTCACTGGCCTGAGCATTACAGGTTGTCATTTTCGCCTGCTGCGGCGTGATTTTACCTGCGGCACTGTCTTTTTTCAGACACTGGCTCATAAAGGTTTTACGGGCATCCCCCTTCAGCGATTTTTCACCCGCCTGTTGGTTACAAACGGTCATTTTTTGCTGCTGCACGGTTTTTTCTGCCGCGTTCGCGTATCCACCCGCTAAAAGGGAGAGTCCCAGTGCTGCGGCAAGGCAGGTTGTCTTTATCATTTGCTACCTCTTAACGAATAATTTTCATGTTAATTCTGGCAGGGATTTCTGCGTAAGCAAAAAATTCACGCATTAATACGCTGTGGCGATCGCAAAACTGTCTGTGAGTAACACTCAGACCGGGAGCCCAGGGGCAGGATGGCTCCCGGACGACAGGGGAAAGTCAGTGACGAGGGTGGAACAGCAGCCGCTGAATGTAATTTTCCAGCAGAGAGGCATCGGTGCCAGGGGTGGCATGTTCATCTGACGCGAGTTTCATCGCTGTACTGACGCTGTCGGTGATTTGCCGAAGATGATCGCCATCCAGTTTACGCAGCAGGGCAGTGACCACAATTTCCAGTGCTTCTACCTGTGCTACCAACTCTTTGGACTCTTCTTCTTTTTCCGCCAGTCTGACCAAAAGTTCTGAAATAAGGATTTTCATGTGAATGTCTCAGCGGTTAAAGGCGGAACGTTACCACCACCGTTGGCAAAAGAGAATAAGCCACAACAGGAATTTTTATGCCATATACGATAATCTAATCAATAACCTGGCGATATCGGTGCGATTAAACGGATGTTAACGAAGGGGGAAAGGGAGGGGAACCAGGTACTGATGGGGGACGGTAAACCAGAGGCGCTATGCCTCTGGTTGAGTGGGGCTTAGCGGCCAGCGCCCATATCAAAGCCACCGCGTGGGCCGCCGCCGCCGCCCGGAGGTGGGAACAGGCAACCGCTCAGAGCGGTAACCAGTGCAATCACACTTACTGCTTTAATTAAACGACTCATTATTATCACCTCATGGTAGCGTTGGCGGTGATAGTAAGCGGCCACGTCACTCCCCACAATGCGGAATCGTCCGGTTAAGGGCCATATTTACCCAGGGTAACGACGCTTAACGCTTTACTGTCATAAAGCCGCGATAAACCTGCCTGTTCGCGCAAAACGCCCGTTGTCAGCAAACAGGAACGTCGCTTAATGCCCTGCCTGACCGCGCGCTACTCTGCGCCAGTGCCAGACCAGCTGTAGCGTATTAGCCAGTACCACGGCTGCGGTGGCCGCAAAAACCCAGCGAAATCCACCCACGGCGGAAACGCCAGCGCCAATGAGCGGCCCCACTACGTTGCCGAGGTACATAAACGACTGGTTATACCCGAAGATGCGCCCTGTCACCCTGTCGCTGGAGTGACGTAGCAGCAGGGTCTGCACCGCGGGCATCATCGCCCCTTCGGCAAAGCCCATCAGAAAACGCAGTATGCCCAGCTGAACGACACCATTTACCCATGACATCCCTATAAACAGTATGACGGTCAGCGCCAGAGCAGCAAAAAGAATGCGTTCGGCACCGATTCTGTCGCCAAGCTTACCCAGCCGGGGAGCCGAGAGCAGCGCAGATACGCCCGGAATAGCCGCCACCAATCCGCTAATAAACGCAATATTGTGCGCGTCAGGCGCGAGCTGACGTACAAAAAGCGTCAGGATGGGACTTACAGAGCCATTGCAGAGCTGAATAACCATTGTGGTAAAAAAAAGGCTGATAATCAGCCCGGGGTGGGACAGCGTACGAAATACCCCGCCCCCGCTGAGCTTATCCTCACGGCTGGTGCGTTTCACGCCACCCTCTTTTATCAGAAAGAGGGTAATGAGGAAGCTGGTGAGCAGCAGAGCCGAGGTGACAAAAAAGACCGCGCGCAGCCCCACCCAGTCGGCCAGAAAGCCGCCCATTAGCGGCCCCATAATCACCCCGCAGATTTGCGCCGTTGACACCATACTCAGCGCCCATCCGCTACGGTCGCGTGGCACCTGGGTTGCCACCAGCGCCAGCGCGTTAGGAATATAGCCGGAGGTCAGCCCCATCAATGCCCGCAGCAAAAACAGCTGCCAGACGTTGGTGACAAACGCCTGCAAAAAAATCACCAGGCCCATTCCCAGGGAGGCGCGCAGCAGCATCAGCTTCCGCCCTTTTCTGTCAGCCAGGCTGCCCCACATCGGCGAAACGACCGCGGAAATCAGGAAAGTGATACTGAAAATCAGGCCGGACCACAGGGTAAGCGCCCTGGGATCGGTTACGCCAAGCTGTTCAACGTAAAGGGGGAGAAAAGGAATGATCTGACTGATAGCCAGCCCGGTAAACAGACAGCCAAACCAGACAGAGATGAGGTTAACTTTCCAGGATTCCATTGGCGGGTATACATAACCTTATGGCAACAGCGTAAGAACCCCCATTAAACCGCGTTTAGGCTGAATGATAAACGCAAAAAACCCGCCATAGGGCGGGTTTTTTCACTTTCAGCATTAGCAATCGAGGGAAACCCTTATTGCTCACTGCAAGTGGGCGTCTCTGAAAACTTACAGCGCAGTTACGTTAGCTGCAGCTGGACCTTTCTGGCCGTTTTCGATAGAGAACTCAACTTTCTGGCCTTCTTCCAGCGTCTTGAAGCCGCCGTTCTGAATTGCAGAGAAGTGTACGAATACATCTTTGCTGCCGTCGGTTGGAGAGATAAAGCCGAAACCTTTCTCAGCGTTGAACCATTTTACTAAACCAGTCATTTTGTTAGACATTTGTCTTTCCTTCAAAAATTAATAAGCCGCAAGGGCACGGGGTTTGTCAACAGGGCGGACTTATGAGGCACTTAAGAAGGAAGTCAGGAAGAAGAGATATCTGAGATAGCGCTTTAACTGATAACTGCTTTAATAAATTTGCTCGCATACGTTGTCTGTTTCAAAACCGACGGTGCATTTACTCATAATGACGAAGTCAGCACAAGCATTCAGTGATAAAAAAAACGGCCTCATAGGTATCTTGTTGAAATTTATTGATTTTATTTTTATCAATTTTTCACCCTCGATTCCATTATCCCTAAACACACAGGTCATTAACTTTATCATCACTAAATTTCGCATTTTTTAACCTTACTGCCGGACCATTTATCAGGATAATTTCCCTTTAACACTACGCAGGAAAAGGATGCCAGGGCATCATAATGGCGTCACTCTTCTGTCTGATATCTCAAGGAAAGAAAGCATGTCTGAACTGATGAAGGCCGTGGGCCTCGGATTAGTCGTTATTCTGCCGCTCGCCAACCCTTTAACCACCGTGGCCCTGTTCCTGGGGCTGGCGGGGGATATGAATTTTAGCGAACGGAACCGACAGTCGCTGCAGGCATCCATTTACGTGTTTATCATTATGACCGTCGCCTTTTATGCGGGTAATGCCGTGATGGATACCTTTGGTATTTCTATTCCGGGATTACGCATCGCAGGTGGTCTGATAGTCGCCTTTATTGGCTTTCGTATGCTGTTTCCACAACAGCAGGCGGGCCACTCGGTTGAGGCGGAACACAAGCTGGATGAGCTGAGCGAAAGTAAGACGGTCAATATCGCCTTCGTGCCACTGGCCATGCCCAGCACCGCCGGGCCAGGCACCATTGCAATGATCATCAGTGCAGCCTCTACCGTTCATCACAACAGTGAATTTACCCCCTGGGTGCTGGCCGTTGCCCCCGTCCTGACCTTCTTTATGGTGAGTCTGATTTTGTGGATTTCCCTGCGAAGCTCAGGTGCGATTATGCGCCTGGTCGGTAAAGGTGGCATCGAAGCCATATCCAGACTCATGGGCTTCCTGCTGGTGTGCATGGGCGTACAGTTTATTATTAACGGTATGCTGGAAGTGATCAAAACCTATCCCGCCAGTTAAGCGGGCTACTGAAGCGAAAAGAAAATATTTCTGATTGTTGCTGGACTTCCTGCCAGCCCCATCCAAAATATTAATATCCTTTATGATAACCGATCATAGGGAGGGGGCCTGCGTCGTGAGCTAAGCGGAACGCGCGTAGGAATGATTACCCGAACTTACCGGTGCAACGCCGGTGGTTCGGTGCCGTTTATCCGGAGCAGGCTATGGGCCGCCAATCAGCGGGTGCAGGACGCGCCATCACCGATTACTTTAATAGTCCGGCCTTTCATGCACCGGCTGAAAGTGAACTGCTGGCGGTGATAATGACCGAACTGCTCCGCAGCGGCAGGCCAGCCACCCGAAAAGCACTCATCAGCAGCGTGATCGTCAGGCTTGAAAGCGAAGCGGATGAGGCGTTACAGCAGGGATATCGCAATTTGCTTTATCGCATGCTGGATGAAAACCGGTAATCACGACATAGCGCCCATCGCGTCGCTGTTAATTATCGTCCCAGGCCACCGCCCGCCAGGTCTTCTTAATTCACTTATTCCCCCCATAGCCGTATGGCGACCTTACCCAAATTTACAGTCGCAATAGTTACTAAAGGAAATTACAGGGTTATCATACTCTTGACTTTCCAAAATCAGCGCAGGCAGCTCTGTCGGACCTAAGGATAACATTCAAGGGAAATGAATATGAAAAAGCCATCTCTCCTCTTTTGTGCTGCCCCACCTCAATCCTGCTACTGCTTCCTGCGAGGTCAGTATGTTTCAGGGTGAACCCTACAGGCCAGTTTGGCTGCTGCCGCTGATGATAATCGTGGTCATTGGCCTTTATCTGTTGGCAATACAGCGCGCACCGCATCCCCCGGTGGGTTTTGCCGGGGTGTTGATGCACACCATCGACGGCAGGAGCGTTACGCTGGCGACGCTGAGCGAAAAACAACCCCTGCTGCTGTTCATTTGGGGTACGGGATGCGGTGCCTGTCCGTTTACCCTCCCTGCCGTGATGGCGCTTGGCGATAAGGGGAGAAATGTCGTTATCCTGGTACGGCAATCGGGGGATGATATTCACGTTATTCGTCAGTTGCAGAGTAGAAACCTGGCGCTGCCGGTGGTGAACGATCCCGACGGCACGCTAACGGCAGACTGGGAGATCGGCACCCTGCCCGCCATCCTTATTCTTTCGAAGGGAAAAATAGTCTCTTCCACGACGGGCTGGACCAGCGAATGGGGCATTCGCCTGCGCCTGTGGTGGGCAAAAAAATCACAATGACAGGCCCAGGCCGGCCATCTGCCGGCCTGGGGGTTAGCCGCAGTAGGCGCGAGTGATGTTGCCCTGGGCGTCGCCCATAAAGTTAAGTCGGTTCAGGTTAAAGTCCATCGTTACCGCAGAGTTATAGGGGATGGCCCGCACGGGATGCTCAAACCTGAGCGAGTCGACCGACGAGAGGGGTTTACCCACGAACTGCTGATACTCAGACGCGCCGCAGCGGTCCATCTCCGGATCAACCTGGGTATCCTTTGCGCCCGATTTTCCAGACGACTGGCAACCCGCCAGCCCTGCCAGCATGATACCCATCGCGATTTTTCCATAGCGGTTCATTTATTAACTCCTGTTTTGCAATTAACTGTGGCGATTAAGCGGCAGATTAGCAGATTTTCGCCGCAGTTGAGAACCGCTTTTGATTTTGCCCCCGCCCCCAGCTGACCTCAGGCAGAGGGCACAATTGGCTTAGTGAGTTCAGGCCTGGATGCCTGTTATTTAAGATAAATCTTAGATAAGGAGAGGCTGATGGAAGTCATCGTTCTGGTCTTATTTGCCGCAGTCATGACGCTGGTCGCGGTCAGGGTTCGCTAATTAAGCCCAACCCGGTTCACGTATACGAAAACGCGATGGGTTGGCGCGCAGCGAAAGGAGAAATCAGTTACCCTTAGCAGACGCCCTGATCGTCTCTTTAATCTTCGCCGCTTGCCATATGCAATACACCCATCTCCAGACGCTTATTGCCCTGACCGCGCTTTCACTGCTGCTCTGCTACGCACGTCTGGCTTCAAATGGACTTAAGCTGCCCATCCTGCTTCATATGCTGAACAATCTGATCGGCGTCTCTCCCTGGCTGTGGATCGCTGCTACCCGCTAATCGCCTGCCAAAGGATAAGCTTTTATAACCAGTATGATTTTCTTATAACCAAAACACATATCTATAGCGAATAATCTACTATTTATCTGGCACAAGGGTCATCTACACTCGCGCAAAACATTATAAGGACAACACGCTATGAAGATTGCGGTTCCATCAATTCTTGCCGTGGCGCTGGCCGCGTCATTTAACGCCTCTGCCGCCACGCCCCCGGATACGCTGGTTATTGCCCAGTCTATTGATGACGCCAGCAGTTTTGACCCGGCAGAGGGGTTTGAGCTCACGTCGGTGCAGGCTTTTACTAACCTTTATCAGCGTCTGATCCAGTCAAATCCTGAGAACCCGACCGAGCTGACGCCTACGCTGGCCAGCGTCTGGCAGCCCGGCAGTGACAACCGTAGCCTGACGTTTACCCTACGCAAAGGGGCTAAATTCGCCTCGGGCAATCCGGTTCGCCCGGAAGATGTGATCTTCTCACTTGGCCGCGTGGTAAAGCTGAACCTTGATCCCTCCTTTATTCTTACCCAGCTTGGCTGGAACAAAGACAACATCGACGCGCAGCTGAAAAAAGTGGATGACCAGCACGTACAGGTTAACTGGACGGCAGACGTCAGCCCCACCTATGTGCTGAGCCTGCTGGCCGCGCCGGTCGCCTCCGTTATTGATGAAAAAACCGCCCTGGCCAACGCGCAGAAAGGCGATTTCGGCAATAAGTGGCTGGCCATGCACTCGGCGGGCAGCGGCCCGTTCCAGATCCGCAAATATATCCCGCACGAAGTGCTGCTGCTCTCCGCTAACGCCAGCTCACCGGGCGGCGCGCCAAAGCTGAAAAACGTCCTGATTAAAAACGTGCCTGAACCGGCAGCCCGCCGCCTGCTGCTTGAGCAGGGCGATGCGGATATAGCCCGTAACCTGGGCGCCGATCAGATGGCCGCGCTGAAGAATAAACCCGGCGTGAAGCCGCTGGCTATCCCCATGGCCTCGCTTTACTACATGCAGTTCAATACCGAAGCCAGTCCGGTGCTGAAAAACCCGGCCCTGTGGGAAGCCTCGCGCTATCTCTTCGACTATCACGGCATTGCTGATCAGCTGCTGAAAGGTCAGTTCCAGGTGCATCAGGCATTTCTGCCGGAAGGATTCCTCGGTGCGCTGAATGACAATCCCTATACCTATGACCCGGACAAAGCCAAAGCTATTCTGAGCAAGGCCGGGCTGAAAAATGTCAGCTTTAAGCTGATCGTCAGCAATCAGCCGCCCTACCTTGATATCGCGCAGGCGCTCCAGGCAAGCTTCGCCAGAGGCGGCGTGAAGGTCGAGCTGATCCCGGGGATCAGCAGCGAAGTCGCCACTACGGTTAAGGCGCATCACTATGACGCCACGCTAAATGCCTGGGGAGCCGATTATTTCGATCCCAATACCAATGCATCGGCCTTTGCCTATAACCCGGAAAACGGCAGCACTACGCTGGCCTGGCGTTCCAACTGGCATATTCCCGAGCTGAACAAGCAGACGCTGGCCGCCACCGCAGAAAGCGACAAGACCAAACGCATCGCGCTTTATCAGACTATGCAGCGCGAAGTACAAAAGAGTTCACCCTATGTGATTGGCTTACAGGCGCGTAATCTGATTGCCGTGCGTGACAATCTGAAAGGCTACGTACAGGGTATCAACCCGGATATGGTCTACTACGGCCAGGTCAGTAAATAATGGCAGACGCTGCGGTGACCCGCAGATCCGCCCGGGTATTCTGGCTGCGGGGCGGACGTCTGCTGACCGGCATCGCCTCGCTGGCGGTGACGCTGCTTGGCCTGCTGGCCTTTACCTTTATGCTGTCGCACCTGTCGCCGGTCGACCCGGTGCTGCAAATTGCGGGCGACCACGCCAGCGAATCGACCTATGCCCAGGTGCGTCGCGATCTGGGGCTGGACCAGCCGGTGCTGATACAGTTCTGGCACTACCTGACGCATCTGGTACACGGCGATTTAGGCATTTCCCGCCTCACCAGCCAGCCGGTCGCAGGGGATCTGCTGCGCACCTTTCCCGCCACCCTTGAACTGGCAACCTGTGCGATGATCCTCGGTGCGACACTGGGTATTATGCTGGCGCTGCTGGCGGCGTGGAAGCCAGGCAGCCTGCTGGATAACCTGGCGCGTCTGGTTTCACTGCTGGGTTACTCGGTGCCGGTATTCTGGCTTGGCCTGCTCGGGCTGCTGCTGTTCTATGCGGTACTGCACTGGTCAGCCGGGCCGGGTCAGCTGGATGACGTCTGGATTTATACGCTGGAACCCAAAACGGGCCTGGTACTGATTGATAGCTGGCTTTCAGGCGACACGGAGATGTTCCGCAATGCCATCGCCCATCTCTGGCTGCCGGTGGTGGTGCTGGCGCTGCTGGCAATGGCGGGCATAACCCGACTACTGCGCGCGGCGCTGCTGGAAGAGAGCAGTAAAGAGTACGTCACCCTCGCGCGCGCTAAAGGCGCCAGCCGGGGGCATATTCTGCTACTGCACGTTTTCCCCAACGTCCGCGGTACGCTAATCACGGTGCTGGCGCTCTCCTATGCCACCCTGCTGGAGGGTTCGGTCCTGACGGAAACGGTCTTTGCCTGGCCGGGCGTGGGGCGCTATATGACCAACGCGCTATTCGCCTCTGATACGCCCGCTATTCTGGGTTCAACGCTGCTAATTGGCGGCTGCTTTATCACGCTGAATGCCCTGGCCGACGCGCTGACTTATCTTACCGATCCGAGAACCCGATGACGCAGAACCTGACTGAACTTGAAAGCGTCCCGCCTCGTGGACGCCAACGCCCCCGCGTCACCTCACTGGCCATCGGCGGTACGCTGGTCGCGGTGCTGGTGCTGGCCGCGCTGCTGGCTCCGCTACTGGCCCCCTTTGACCCCAACGCGCAGCTGATGACTGCCCGCCTGCTACCGCCCTCTTCTGCTCACTGGCTGGGTACCGACGGCTTTGGCCGCGATCTGCTCTCCAGAGTGATTTACGGCGCCCGTCCGACGCTACTACTGGTCGCGCTGATCCTGGTGCTTACCATTCCGGTCGGCATGCTGATTGGCATTTGTGCGGGTTATTTAGGCGGCTGGACCGAACGGGTGCTGATGCGCATTACCGATATTTTCCTGTCGCTGCCGAATCTGGTTATCGCACTGGCGCTGGTGGCGATGCTGGGTCCGGGACTGATGAATGGCGCCCTGGCACTGGCGCTAACCAGCTGGCCTCCGTTTGCCCGGCAGGCGCGCGCGGAAACTCTGGCGCTGCGCCGCAGTGACTATCTGGCCGCGGCCCGTATGCAGGGCATCAACGGCCTGCGCCTGATGTTTGGCCATATTCTGCCGCTCTGTATGCCCGGTGCGGTGGTTCGCGCCGCGCTCAGCCTGGGCGGTATCATTCTCTCCGCCGCCGGGCTGGGCTTTTTGGGAATGGGCGTACAGCCGCCGACCGCCGAATGGGGCTCGATGGTGGCCGAGGGCAGTAAAGTGATTTTCGATCAGTGGTGGGTGGCTGCCGCCCCCGGCGGCGCGATTCTTTTCGCCAGCCTCGCCTTTAACCTGACGGGCGACGGCCTGCGTGACCGACTGGATACCCGACATGCCAACTGAAAATTCTCCTCTGATCGTGGCGGACCGCCTGCGTATCGCCAGCGCCAGCGGTGCCACGCTGGTCAACAATATCAGCTTCACGCTGGGTCGCGAGCGCGTGGCGCTGGTGGGCGAATCCGGCTCCGGGAAATCGTTAACCGCGCGCAGCCTGATGGGGCTGCTTTCCCCCTCGCTGCGGCTAAATGCGCAGACGCTGAACGTGGTGGGTGAAGATGCCCTGGCGCTAAGCGAAGGCCAGTGGGCACCGCTGCGTGGTGGCCAGCTGGCTATGGTGATGCAGGACCCGAAATATGCGCTTAATCCAATGCGCACCATCGGCTGGCAGGTAGCGGAGCCGCTAAAGCTCCACGCGAGCCTCAGCCGGGCGGAGATAAAAGAGAAGGTCTGCGAGATGCTCGACGCGGTCGGCCTGCCTCAGCCGCGCCAGCTGATGAGCCGCTATCCCCACCAGCTGTCAGGCGGAATGGGTCAGCGGGTAATGCTGGCCATTGCGCTGATAGCCGATCCCCAGCTGCTGATCGCGGATGAACCGACCTCGGCGCTGGATCACGCAATGCGTGACCAGGTGCTGGCGCTGATCCGCCGGATGGTGGAACAGCGAAATATGGGGCTGTTGCTGATCAGTCACGATCTCCAGCAGGTTGCCGAACACTGCGAACGGGTGATGGTGATGTATCAGGGTGAAATTCTCGACCGGCTACCCGCGGCCGATCTGCCGCGCGCGACCCATCCCTATACCCGCACGCTCTGGTCATGCCGCCCCAGCCTGGCAACCAAAGGACAACCGCTGCCGGTGCTAGACCGCGCGGCACTGGAGGCACACCGTGAACATCATTGAGCTGAACGACCTGAGCGTCTCCCACCGGCTGGGCTATGAAACCCGCACCGTCGTTCACGACGTCTCGCTGACGGTTGCGGCCGGGTCCTGTTTTGGTCTGGTCGGTCCGTCGGGCTGCGGCAAGTCCTCGCTGCTCTGGGCGCTGGCCGGGCTGAATCCTCACTGGCAGGGAAAGATGACGCTTGCAGGTCATCAGGCCAGGCCGGGGAGCGCGTTTACCGGCCAGCTTCGTCAGGACGTGCAGATGGTCTTTCAGGATCCCTATGCCTCACTGCATCCACGCCACAGGCTGCGGCGCACCCTGGCGGAGCCGCTAAAGCTGCTGAAGAAAAAGGATATCAACCCGCGCATCGACGCTGGTTTCCGCCACGCGGGGCTGGATCCGGCGCTGGCCGACCGCTATCCGCACCAGCTGTCGGGCGGCCAGCGCCAGCGCGTGGCTATCGTGCGGGCGCTGCTGCTGGAGCCGAAGATCCTGCTGCTGGACGAGCCCACCTCCGCGCTGGATATGTCCGTGCAGGCTGAGATCCTCAACCTGTTGAACCGTCTGAAGCAGGAGGATAAGCTGACCATGGTGCTGGTCAGTCACGATCCGCAGGTTATCGATCATATGTGCGATCGCGCGGTGCATATGGATCGGGGATACATTGTGTCCTGAGGGAAAGGCATAATCTGTTAATCAGCTAACCCTTGCCGGAATCAGCATTTCCCCCCGCTGCGTTTGCCCCTATAGTCCTGATAACGCTACTCTTCCAGGACACCACGATGCGAAAAATCCTTACGCTTACTGCGGCGGTCACGCTGGGCTTAGCCCAGCTGGCCCATGCCGCTACGCCAGCCGATACGCTGGTGGTCGCCATTCCGCTCGACGGCATTATCAGCTTCGACCCCGCTGAAAGTTTTGAAACGGTCAGTACCAGCAGCCTGATTAACGTGTATCAGGGGCTGGTCGCTACCGATCGCACCGATCAACGCAGGCTGGATCCCGCGCTGGCCAGCGCCTGGCAGCCGGGCGCAACCGATCGCAGTCTGCTCTTCACCCTTCGCCCGGACGCCAGGTTTGCCAGCGGAAATCCGGTTACCGCACAGGACGTGGTGTATTCGCTGAGCCGGGGCGTGAAACTCAATAAGACGCCGGCGTTTATTCTCGGCGAATTTGGCTGGACGCCGGAAAATATCGACGGCCAGCTGATCGCACAGGGTGACCATCAGGTAGAGATCCGCTGGACTTCGGCGATTGGCCGCGATCTGGCGCTGCGGCTGCTCAGCGCGCCAGTGGCCTCGGTGGTGGACAGCAGGCTGGCGCAGCAGCATGCCAGCAACGGCGATTTTGGCAACGGCTGGCTGCGCAACCACTCGGCGGGCAGTGCGGCCTACGCCATTCGCAACTTTGTCCCGCAGCAGGCGCTGGTGCTGGAGGAGAACCCGCACGCGGTGCCGCTGCCGAAGCTGAAGCGGGTTATCCTGAAAGGGGTATCCGATCCCGGCTCCCGCCGCCTGCTGTTGCAGCAGGGGGATGCCGATGTCGCCTATGAGCTGGGGGCCGATCAGTTTGATGCGCTAAAAAACGTCTCCGGGGTGAAGGTCGCCAGCTTTCCGTCCAGTCTGATTTATTATCTGGGCTTCAACACGCAGAACAAACAGCAAACCGCGCTGGGGAACCCGGCGCTGTGGCAGGCCGCCCGCTGGCTGGTTGATTACGATGGGATTTCAAAGGATCTGCTGAAGGGCCAGTTTCAGGTGCATCAGACATTTTTGCCCGACGGGTTCGATGGTGCCCTTACCCGTCAGCCTTTCCACTACGATCTGAATAAAGCAAAAACAATTTTACAGCAGGGTGGGATCAGGCCCGGCACGCGCTTCTCACTGACCATCGTAAACCAGCCGCCCTACACCGATGTCGCACAGGCTCTCCAGGCCAGCTTTGCCAAAGCCGATATCCATATTGATATCCAGCCGGTGGCGGAAGCCGAGCTGTGGGCAAAAATGCGCGGGCGCGACTTTCAGTCGATCTTTATTTATTGGGGGGCGGACTATGTTGACCCCAATACCAACGCCAGCACCTTTGCTTACAACGTGCCAAATGGCCCGAAAACCCTGGCATGGCGGCTGGGATGGACCATTCCAAAGCTCAGTGAGCAGACGCGTGCCGCGGCGGCTGAGAGCAATGTAAAAACCCGCAACGCGCTCTATCAGCAGTTGCAGACGGAAATCCAGCAAAACTCTCCCTACGTCGTCACGCTCCAGGGACAAAAGCTGGTTGGGCTGCGCAGTAATATTCAGGGGGCGCAGCAGGGGATCGGCACCAGCATGCTCTATTACGATCGGGTGAGTAAAAATTGACGACAGGCGCTCAGCACGGGCGGCGAAATGCCGCCCGACGCTTATGAGATGGCAGATTCCGAACTTTTCTTCTGCTTATCCGCTTCAAAGTGGGCTTTGAACTGCTCATAAATAGAGATCATATTAGAGGCATCGCCCTGTAATGGGCTGAGTTTGCCCGCACGGACCAGTTCAATAACCAGCTGGAGCGCAGCCTGCTTTGGGCTGGTAGAGGGATGTGCAATTTCCGATGACATAATGTATTCCATGAGTTTGACAGAGAAGTTAATTTTAACAACTTTCGCCTCAGCCGGTGAGTTTTTTCCTTCCTCGTGGCTGCACTCCTTTGATTTCTCCCCGGACGCCTTACTATCTGCCATCAACGACGCATGACGGACTATTTTTGCTGTTTTTTCAGCCACACCTGCATCTGGTCAATTTCTGGCTGCTGCGCCTTGATAATCGCCTCGGCCAGCCTGCGCATTTCAGGATCTTTACCGTATTTCAGCTCGGTCTTCGCCATATCAATGGCGCCCTGATGATGGGCAGTCATACCCTGAGCGAAAGCCACGTCCGGATTCTGCGACGTCATCCCCTCCTGCATGTTGTGATGCATTTTGTCCATACCGCTCTGATAACTTTGCTGAGCAGCAGCCGTCCCCTGGGTCTGGTGGGCTGGCATAGACATCCCGTCATCCGCCATGGCAGCGGCGGACAGCAGAAACGTGGACATAACCGCAGTTGTTATAATCTTCATCAACTCTTTCCTTCGACTGTGAGCAAAATGGTAGCAGTTATCCTCTACCTTCCAGCAGGGGGAAGGTCAAGGAGAAATAGCCTGATAATCCCTACTTGTCGACCACAAAAACCGCACTTAATTGGGTAATAACAAAAAACTTGTGTGACAGCAAAAAAACGACTACTTTTCATCAGGTAACGAATTATGCATTTGCACGGCCTCGGGAAGTGCTGCTGGGTTTCCCACTTCCCGAGGCACTTTTTTACCGCAGAAGTTGAATTCTTTGCCGCGGATGTTGAATTCCTCAGGTCACCTCTCAGAAATGTCGCGTAAAATCGCAGAAGGTTTCAGGCATCGCAATAAATCAGTCCGCGATCGTAATCCCTGAACAGATCCACAATAAATAAGAAAACTCTGGTGGCAGGAATGTCGGCTTCATCCGATATTTCAGCAATGTTTGCACCCTGTTAGCTTCAGCAATGGCGGTATACAAACTAAGCGATCCAATATTCCAATCGGAATTGCCTGCTGCTGGCGTTTCATTTTCACCTTTTGGTCATGTTTACTATGAATAAATTATGCCGTGTCGCTGTGATGAAAATTATGATGGTGTCTGCCCTCGTCTTCATTCCACTGGTTAACGCCGCCGGGGCTGAACGGGTTACCCTGAGACTCTCGCAGGAGCAGGATGGCGGAGAAGCGGGTCGCGCCTGCATGTATATCCATCAGGGAAAAGCGGAGTATCGCGTGGTTCAGGCCAATGAAGTCTGCCCGGCCACCCTCACCGTTGAACGCGCTTCCCAGCCCGGCTGAGAAGCCAGGGTTATTTTTATGCCCCGAGATTCGTCAGCGCGACGGAGTGTGATACCTTTAGCGTATTGGCGATCGTCTGGCTTTTGGCCGGATGAGGCTTCTTAACGGGGAGTTAGGCGTTGAAAATAATGAATATTAAGCTGCTGTCTTTGGTAGCTACCTTTCTGGTTATTTTGTTGCATACCGCAGCGATACCTTTTAGCTATTTCCATTTAGCCTGGTCCGTGTCCGTCATGTATGAAGCCCTGGGGCGTATTGCATTTCCTCTTTTTTTGCTCATTGCTGGCTATATTTCCCTGAACAAAAATGAATCCCTGCTTAGTACGCTTAAAACACGCGTGCTTAACCTGGTTATTCCGCTGGTTGCCTGGTCGGTAATTTACATTTTTTACAGCCATTCCTTCAAGGGCGATACCACACCGGTTAGCCTGCTGGAACTGCTCAGTACGCCTGCGTATCCCCATCTGTGGTTTATCTATACCCTGATCCTGCTCTACCTGGTTACCCCGCTGCTAAATACTTTTATTCAAAATGGCAGCCAGCCGCGAGTGAATTATACGCTCACCGTGTGGTTTGTGTTGGCCTCGGTTTATATGCTGTTTGATAACGTAAAAGCCAATTTACTGGAAGGGCATGCCATTCCCACGCCAAGCAATATTGACATGGTGGTGTACCTTTCGGGTTTTTATATTATCGGCGGCGTTGTACGACGTTTTAACATCAACCCCAGGGTAATCATTTCAGCGATTATCTTTATTCTCTCTGCCATACTGACGGCGGTCATGACCTACTCGCTATCAATCAGTACGTTTAAACCGAATGAAGTTTTCCTGTTTTATTCTGCGCCGACCCTTGTCGTCGTTTCGCTGGCCTGCTTCTTTATGCTGCTGAATGCGCCAATAAACTATGGCCGACGAAGCATTCTGCTGATCAAAACGCTATCGCGTCTGAGCCTGGGGATATTTTTTGTTCACCTGATGGTGCTGGAAATATTACTGCGCCTGCTGGATATTAATTTTGAGGGTTACTATTCAGCGCTGACGATCCCGGCAGTCGCACTGGTATGTTATATAATTTCTGCCGCGATTTGCTGGCTGCTGCATTTTATTCCCTGGTTGCGCAGGATCATCTGAGCAATAACAAAAACGGCCGCTGGCATAAGCGGCCGCTCGTCCGGCAATCCGGGCCGGGCATCGCCACCGTCAGTAAAGAGCCGAAGCAAATCTGTGGGGCTGATTGAGTGCTTTACGCGCAATCCAGTAAAGCAAAATTCTCTCTTCGTCATTATCCTGATCCGCCATCGCCAGCAGCTTCAATGCCAGCGTAGCTTTGTTGACGGGCTGGCCGGTAATGCTCAGATCCACTACCGCTTTGCCAATGATGTTACAGACTTCCTCATCACTTGAATCGGGTATATCGATTGCATTACTCATCTTCTCCTCCTGTCATGGTTGAAATTTAAGCCTGGCAGAGAATACGGAGATTGCCATCTCATATTAACCCCCCGGTCAGGCCGAATCAGCTACCCGCGTCCCGCGAATAACAGCGATAGACCCACGCGGGCGGCAAATTGCACAGTACGCGCGTACGGTGCCAGGCAAAATGGTCCGATATCAGCGGTTCAGAGAGAGAGGTGTACTGGAACTGAACGAACACGCCGTGGGGACTGAGCAAAGCGGCCGCACGCGCCAGAATGGTGTCCCGTACCGCCTGGGGCAAAGAGAGCAGCGGCAGGCCGGAAAAGATAGCATCGTACTCGTGGCTCAGCGTCTCTGCCGATGCCGTGGTGATGGTCAGCCGCGGATCGTCAATATCCTGAAGCCTGGGAATAAAGCGGGTGTTCGTTTCAAACGCCAGCAGCTCGGCATCGGGCCGCATCCGGGAGAGCAGGTGTCGGGTCAGAACGCCATCACCCGCCCCCAGTTCGGCAATGCGCTGACAGCTCCCCCACTCAACGGCATCGGACATGGTTCTGCACAGGAAGCCGGATGAGGGCGCAATGGTGCCTGTTTTGCGCGGATCGGTGAGAAACTCCTGCAAATAACCGGTCTTATCTTTGATATAGGAAAATGCAGACAACAGCATACTAACTCCCAGAATGAAATAAGTTCGTCCAGTAGGCCACAGTAAGCTTAATGAGTTCTTAAAAGTCAGGGAATAAAGCAGGAAACTCGGATTAGTCGCATTAAGTATGTCAGTGCGGCGGTGAAAGTTCACATCCTGTAACGCGCTTACATATCACCATACAGCGCATTTTCCGCCACCGCGATTTGAGTTAAGTAAAACCCCTGTCAATTTCCACTAAAAAAGTGACCGGTTTTATTCCTAAAATAGCAGCGAAACTCTTCATTGCTCTGGATCTTTTTTCCAGCCAGCCGAAGATGTGGTCGCTGAGGCTATTTTCAGTCCCTTTTCTGGGGATAATCCGATAAATAAACCGGGCTAACGAAGCGGCTGGCTTCATCAGCATTAAAGCGGCGCGCCATTAAGGTAATGACAGCCTGAAAACTCCAGCTATTAACCGGATCTGTTTACTTCGTCCCTCCATCAGCTAAGCGGTAAAAAGCGATTTTTCCGCCTGTATCAAACCCCTGCATTTGAATTTATGCTTCAGCCGCGATCACCCCACTACTGTCTGAGGATAAATAAAAATGAAAAAAATAACCGCCCTTGTCCTGTTTCTGACCCTTACCGGCAGCAGCAGCGTATTTGCTGCACCTGAAGCCGGGGTAGCCGCAGGTAGCGAGGCCACGACTATGGCGCAGGGTAACTCAAACGCTATGGGCGTTGGCGCCGTGGCTGCACTGCTCGGCGTGGCGCTGGCCACGATGGGCGGCGGCGGCGAAGGTTCTAATACCGGCACGGCGACCACCACCACCGCGACCATGGCACATTAATTCCGCCCGCCTGCAGGCAAGGGGGACTTTTCCCGCCAGCAGGCAGCGGGTAATTTCCTGACCGGATGAGCATCGCGGGCGACTTGCAAATCGCTATCCTCGGTGACGTGTTTACCTGTAATCCGGCTTTGAGGACGTCACTACCCGCAGCGGTATTCTGCTGGCTGCCTCTTCAGCGAAGGCGCCCTGATACCGGGTCTGCCGGACAGCGCGACGGCCGTTAACCGTCTCACCTCGCCGCCACGCAACGCAACGCCTCAGTGTGGCTCGCGTCAGCTATACTCAACGCTGGATGTCTATCTTTAAAAGAGTGAGCTATGTTGATTGGCTTTGTTTTACTTGTGAGCGCCTGCGGGCATGATGCCTGTGACGCCCTGCCCGTTTCCGAGCATATTTTCCCTGACAAAAAAGCCTGTGAGCAGATGGCCGATCGCATACATCAGCGTCGACCCAATGCAGTGCTGCTGTGTGGGGAAGTCTATCGGGATCGCCAGACGTCCGAAGCCCCCCGGCAGCATTAACGCACCCGCTTTCAGGTGTGGTGTCAGCCATGGCAAAAACGCCTGCTTGCGGCTAAGGCAAGCTTCGGCCTCCTCCGGCTGGTATCAAACTTCGCATGATCCTACCACCTTTTATCCGCCGTCCAGGCCTGGGAGACTTTTTGCGGGCTGCGACTGTCCCAGCCATCTTCAGCCAGACGCGCTATTTCAATGGCTGACTGGCACGTTAAAGGGGGCAATGGCGGGTGTTTTTCACTCTGTGCAGAAATGTCATGCTTAAAATCCCGATAGCTGAGGCATGGCGTCAGGCACGAGTCCTACTCTTTTTCGCTGCTCTTCGCCACTTCATCAACCCAGCTGGTAACGGCCAGCAGGCGGTTAACATGCGTTAACAGCAGATCGACATCCGACTGCATCACCTGCTCGCCGGCAGAAGAAGCGGTGGCGATAGCATTGTGAATGTTTTCAGAAATGGAGGAGCTCCCCTCTTTACCCGCAGTAAGCACCAGTGCCGCCAGCAATAAAGACTGGGCCTCAACCTGTGCCGTCAGTTCTTTGGCACCCACTTCGATATTGGCCATTTTTAATAAAATATCGATCACTAACTGCTTCATGTTACGTCCCCAAATTATTTTGGTAAGAAATTACCATCTCGCAGCGCTTCGAGTAAATATAAACTGACAAAAATAAGCGCCTTCCCGATCTGCGAAGAAACAAAATAAGTATATTCATATCAAACATTTATATGATTTTACTGGTAATCCTTACCGGGAAATTTTCTGAAAAAGATCCTCTCGCTGGCGGAGCGGGAGATTTCGTCTAAATTTAATCAGCCGGCCCCCTTCGGGCAGGGTGTCGGCTCACTTCCTCTACTTGATTAACGTTTCAATACGTTATGCCGCCCTGAGAGGCCCAGGGCGCTGTATCTTGTAAAACGCCCAAATAATGAATAGAAAAACGGAGAGGTTAATCCGTCATGGATAAAACACATTTTTATCAACGACTCATGCGCTGGCAGCATCTGCGCTTTAACGACGTTATTGTACGAGAACGACCAGAAACACCAGCATGGGATAAAAAGTACGAAATTTACATACAGGACAAATCGCGCACCAGCGCGCAGCTCTATATTCGTACCACGCAGGCTGGCGAAAATATCTCGCAGGTCAGGGAAGAATATCTGCGCTGGCTGAATGAGTACCATGAGCACTGTGACACCGACCGGCATTCACGGTCTCCGGAAAGCACGCCGCTACCGCGCTCGCGCGCTGGTGGGCCTCACCGGGTGGCGCATCATTCTGTCGCTGGCTGGCCGCTTACCGCAGCCAAATCAGCTCATAACTTTCAGCATTAGTTCCTCCTGCCGGCGTCCGCTCCGGCAGTCATTCCCCTCCCCCGCCCCTGTCTGCTGACGAATAAAAAAATTATATTTCGTACTTTTCCTACCAAATTTGTCATCGTAGAGTAAATTTAGGGTGCATGTGATCTTTGTCACATGAAAATCACAAAAATAGCATTATTCGGGGAGTCGCAAGTGACAGACAAATCATACGGCGGAACCACCGGCGAGGCGCCCAAAACGCCGCAGTCGACGGAACCGCTGGTAAAAGTAATTGCCTTTATTGCCACTCTGGGTGGTTTGCTATTTGGCTATGACACCGGTGTTATTGCCGGTGCGCTGCTGTTTATGAAGCACGATCTGCATCTGACCTCACTGACCACCGGTATGGTCACCAGCTTCCTGATTCTTGGATCGGCGATTGGCGCCATTGCCGCCGGACGGGTTGCAGACCGCTTTGGTCGTAAAAAAATCATTCTCGCCATGGCGCTCATTTTTATCCTGGGGACGCTGGGCTGCGCCCTGGCGCCGAACGTGGTAATGATGATCACCTTCCGCTTTATTCTTGGACTGGCGGTAGGCGGCGCAGCCGCAATCGTTCCCATTTATATCGCCGAAATCGTCCCGGCAAATCGCCGCTGGCAGTTTGTTACCCTGCAGGAACTGATGATCGTCTCCGGTCAGCTGATCGCCTATACCAGTAACGCAGCCATCAATGAAGTCTGGGGTGGCGAAACGACCTGGCGCTGGATGTTGGGGGTGGCCTGTATTCCGGCGGTTATTCTGTGGGTCGGCATGCTGTTTCTGCCCGATACGCCGCGCTGGTACGCCATGCATGGCCGCTACAGTGAAGCGCGCGACGTGCTTGAGCGCACCCGCAAATCACGCATGGTGGAAAGAGAGCTGGGTGAAATTCGCAAATCGATGTCATCGAAGAGTGAAAAACACGCCCGTCGTCAGAAAACCATTTCAGTATGGATGAAACGACTGGTTGCCCTGGGTATCGGTATTGCCATGCTGCAACAGCTTTCCGGCGTGAATACCATTATGTTCTATGCGCCTACCATGTTGCAGTCAACCGGGCTTGGCACGAATGCCTCGCTGCTGGCAACCATTGCCAACGGGGTGATTTCCGTCATCATGACCTTTGTCGGGATTATGCTACTGAGCCGCTTTGGCCGTCGTCCGCTGCTGCTGACCGGGCAAATCGGCTGCACCTGTACGGTGTTGGCCATTGGGCTTATCACCTGGCTGATGCCGGAGACGGTCAACGGCCATCCGGATACGGTGCGCAGCTATATGGTGCTGGCGGGTATGCTGGTATTCCTGTGCTTTCAGCAGGCTGCGCTGTCGCCGGTCACCTGGCTGCTGCTGTCCGAAATGTTCCCGATGCGCATCCGCGGCATGGCTAACGGTATCTCGGTGTTTGCCATGCAGATGACAAACTTCTCGATTGCCTTTATGTTCCCAATCCTGCTGGAGCACGTCGGGTTGACCTTCACCTTCTTTGCCTTTGCGGCGATAGGGGTGGCGGGAGGAATATTCGCTATCTTCTTCGCCCCCGAAACCCAGGGTAAGACGCTGGAGCAGATTGAGAAGCACTTTAAAAAGCATTTACAGGACGATCCGGCCCCACAGAGCGGCAGCTAATCGCCCGTGCGCAGGGACGCGCACCCTACAATCCCCCCTTTCATACTCGTCTCATGGCGAAGTCGCTATTTAAGTGCCAGAATTATCCTATCTTATTGATGGAGAAAGCCATGTTCAAATTTTTACGCGCTCTTTTTTCCAGTCCGGAACTGTTACTCCAGGTAATGAGTCAGCGCGATATCGAAGAGTCAATTGAAGACGGCGAACGCATCCTGATCGACGAAGACGGCACCGCTGCGGTTAATCTGTGTAGCAAAGAAGTCAAAGATGATTTTGCCCGTCACGTCAATGCGTTGAAGAGGGCATAAGATGGGTACGGCAATATTTATGGTGCTGATGGTGTGCGGGTACTGGTACACCAGCCGCGACCTCTCAACCCGATTCAAAATCAAACGCTCGTTTGGCTGGGACGTCTATTTCCTGGTCGCCCTGTACGGCTGTATTTTCGTTCTCCAGGGCGTCATTGCCACCGGCATCGTCTGGCTCATTCTTCTGGCCGCTTCGGGCATTATGAATGCCATTCCTCAGCTGGGTGATGGCCTGCATCACCACTGGCAGGTCGAATTTATGACCTGGAGTTTCCTCGGTATCCAGGCCCCGGTCGTTATCATGCTGACCTTTGCCGTCATTTTTTGCATTTATCGTTCAAGCTGGTCAGGCAGCGCGCGGCTCGACAGCAGCGGACGAAAAAAACTTTATAAAAAGCTGTCCCGCTCCAATGGCGTTGAGGGGCTGCTGTTTCAGTGTATGGAGGAGGGAGAGCTGGCGTGGATCACGCTGAAATCTCGCCGTATCTATATCGGAATGGTCCATACTGCCTCTTTTGAGAATGCATCCGTCTGCAATATTGTGATGATCCCAATGCTAAGCGGCTACCGCGAGGGCACGGCGCTGGATCTGCGCATTGAACATAACTACAGCAAATGGTACGCCGATCACGGCATTACGCTGGATTCAGAACCTAAGTCGGCGATGGCCTTTCGTAAAGTCATCATGGTTGATCAAATAGAGAGCCTGTCACTCTTCGATGCGGCCAGCGCCAGCGCTATCGATCTGATGAAGGGCGGCACTCCGCACTAAAAAAAGCGCTTTGCATACCGGGTAAGATTCACATCATGCTCCGCCGGGCGCAGTGATGCGCGCGTCGGCGCTGTAGAACGAGTGAATCAGAGAAACAGCGAGACCAGCCAGAATCCGGCAAAGGTCATCAGTAGCGATCCCAGCACATGGGTCAGCACCGAGATCATCGCCCAGGCATAGTTACCCGCCTGCAACAGCGCCACAATCTCCAGTGAGAAGGTCGAAAAGGTGGTCATGCCACCGCAGAGCCCGGTGGTAATCAACAGCTTCCAGGCCGGATCGAGGTGAGGATTGCGCATAAACCAGGCCATTGCGCCGCCGATAATAACCCCCCCGACCAGGTTTACGACCAGCGTGCCGGGCGGCAGATTGGGGAACAGCGCATTCAGACGAACCGCCAGCAGCCAGCGAATGATGCAGCCGGCAGAACCGCCAACGACCACGGCGACCAGTGATTTGATCATAATGCCCTCAGAAAGAAAATTGCGCGCCAGACGCAGCAGGAAAGTGGTTTCAGCCTAATCATCGCCGACGTGCAATGCAAGAATAAGCTACCCTGTTAACTACAATATATTATTGAAAGCTATCATTAATCTTTGCAAATGACAGGAGAAGCTGTAAACCGATGCGCCTTTCTGAAGAACTGCAACACGACATGCTGCTGGGTCTGTGCTGCCTGCCCGCCATCATCGCTATCTATCTGGCCGGTTTCACCTTTGATCGCGTGCCGGTGGCCAGCGTGATTGCCGGTGGCGCGCTGACCCTGGCCTTTGGCGCAAATAAAACCTGGGGCGACTCTTCCTTTTCGCTACTGCTGACCACCACGCTGGGACTGGCCTTCTCCTCCTGGCTTGGCTGCCTGACCGGCAACGTGCTGCCGATCTATATTGCGGGTGCTATGCTCTACGCGGGAATTTATGTGGCGCTGGCTGACGTCGACAGCAGCGCCTGGTGGATGGTACTGCAGTGGTCAATAGCCTATCTGGTGTCGGGTTACTATGCGGGTACTCCGGAACATGCGCTGGATCGCGCGGCACTCACCGGCTGCGGCGGTATCATACAAATGCTTTTCCTGTATGGTGTATTCCGTCGCTACCCCTTTAATTTGAAAGAGATTAACCCCCGCGCGTGGCTCACCTTTTTTAACACCACCCGGCAGCTCTATAAGCGCAAAATCCACCTGCGCTGGTCTGTTTTCTGGGCGCTGCTTTCTATGGGGCTGGCGCTAAGCACGGTCCAGCTGCTGCACCTGAAAAACGGTTACTGGGCCGGGATGACCCTGCTGCTCTGCCTGCGTAACAACTATCGGGACACGCTGTCGCGGGTTCAGGCCAGAGTGCTGGGGACGCTGATGGGCAGCATCCTGGCCGCTTCGCTGATTTCAACCTGGCATAATCCGCTGTTTCTGGTCTGCGGCTTTATTACCGCCGGCTATATCGCGTTTACCTTCTCCTACTCGCTTATTTCAAAGTCATATTTCGTTTTTACTTTTTTCGTCACGTTGATGGTGGTGTTTATGATTTCCAGCCTGGGTCTTTCTCAGTCTGGCGTAGCCACCCACCGACTGGAAGCCACCGCGCTGGGTGGAATTTTCGCGCTGGTTGCCATCGTGTTTACCCGTCTCTTTACCCGGCGGCAGGTGATAAAAAGTTAACGCGGACGGCGCTAAGCGGGCGTTTCAGGAAAAAAAGGGAGCAAAACAAGCACAGATGAGACAAGGGAGGATCGCTGCCGGTTTCAGGGGCACAGCGCCGTCTCTGGCAGAGGATCAGCAGTCGCTGTCATCATCCGGCAGGAGTGATTCGATAAAAGCACTTTGCGCGGCGCTTAATTCCCAGCCTTCCAGTATTTTTTTATTATTTAAAGGCTTACCCTGGTTATCCCCGCCGGGGGTTTGCGTGCTTTCTGCGGCCGACCCGTTATTCAGGGGGCCATTTTCATTCACAATCTCTTCAGCTTCATTCATGACCACACTCCCCAGGCCACTATCCCCCAAAAAATAAAGCAACAGGCAATGATGACCAGCCAGGTTTTCCCTCTGCGGGATAAACGACACTTCATACAGATTCCTTACCTGTTTTTAATGTCAGCACAGTATAAACAATCAAAAATATCGATCAACTTTCAGACTATCCCTAGGGACAGCAGGGGCTAATTAAGAATTCCCTTCTGTTTCTTTGAGATAATATGAGGCGTGGCGCTGCGCATACGCACAGCGTCCGACGGGATGGGAAGCGATTAACCTGCGTGTGAATTCAGATTTACTTTAGTTTTAAGAAAGGTCGACGTGGGCAAAACGCCCTCAGGGCGCCTGCTGTTCATTATCTTCCGCATGGGCGGTTTCAGCACTGTTTTCGTCGGTATTGATCATTACCGCCTGAATCTCTTCTTCAGTATTGGTCGGATTAAGTGCGGCTGCCAGTGGCGAACTGGCCATGGTGTCCGGCATCGGTACGTGCGGGACGGGTGGCTCGCTGCTCTCCTGATGCGTGGTGCTGCGATACCAGCTCATTCCTGCAATCACCACGCCACACAGGCAGAAAAAGAGGTAGAGCATATTGCCGCCCAGCGGCTGCATAATGGCCCCAATTGCCAGCGGCCCAATACAGGCCCCCACGCCAAAGGCCATCAGCAGACAGGCGGTGAGCGAGACCCGGCGTTCGGGCACAATGCTGTCATTCGCCATCGCCACCACCAGCGGATAGAGCGAAAACTGCATCATGCTGGCGATAAATGCGGCGCAGACTACGGTCATGTAGTGGAAATGAGCCGGCAGCGTCAGCGGTAGCGCGGCCAGAGCATAAAGCAGACCGGTGAAAAACAGCAGGCGGTGACGGTCTACGCGATCTGAAAGCCAGCTAAGGGGAAACTGCGAAACCAGCCCGGCAAAAATGGTGATGCCCATAAACAGGCCGGATTGCTGCGTACTGAATCCCAGCAGACTGGTGTAAACCGGCGCCATCCCATAGAAAGCCCCGACCGCCATTCCAATGACCAGCGTCATAAAGAGAATTTTCGGAATGGCTTTGAAAAAATAGCCAAGCTCCATCGGCGCAGGCGACATGGGCTGTACATTGGTGCGGGTGGTGAGGGCGATAGGCACAAGGCACAGCGCGAAGCAGAGGGCGACAATCAGCAGGCTGCTGCTGCCGGAACCGATCTGCGTCATCAGGATTATCTGTCCTGCGGAAAGTCCCAGGTAAGTTGCCACCATATAGAAGCCAAATATCATGCCGCGCTGCCCCGGCTCAGCCTGATCGTTAAGCCAGCTCTCCAGCACCATATACTGGCACATCATGCACAGGCCGATAATCAGCCGCAGAAAGATCCACATCGGCAGAAAATCGGTGAGCCCGTGCCCCAGAACCGAGGCGGTAATGATCCCGGCGCAGGATACGTAGGCGCGTATATGCCCGACGCGGGCAATCAGATTATGTCCAACCTTGCCGCCGATGACCAGGCCAATATAGTTCGCGGCAATAATCGCCCCAATCACCGCGCCACTCACCTGCTGATGAGCCAGCCGCAGCGAGACATAGGTGGTCAGCAGGCCAGAGCCCAGCAGCATTAGCAGCGTGGTGGTATATAAGGGTAAAAAAGCACCCAGCACTTTCTTCATGACGGCTCCCTGTCGCGCGTATTCCGGGAAAACTACTCTGAGCCGTTAACAATAGACGTAATCTGGCAACGCAGGCAAGCTTGCAGAGTAATCCCACCTGCATTGATACTCAGTCCTGATTGAATCGCTGCGCAATAAACGCCGCCGCACGTTGTACGCCATTAGTGCTCAGCGTATGTGACACGCCCGGCTCAAACGGGGTACTGACCGCCACCCCCGCCTCGGCCAGCGAGGTGGCAGCCCGCTCGCTCTCTTCCCACGGGGTCACCGGATCAGCCTTGCCGTGGATCAGCAGCGCGGCCGCGCTGACAGCGGGATGGTAAGGCCCGGGAGACGCCAGGCGCCCGGAGAAGGCGACCACGCCATGCAGTAAAATAAGGAGTTTTTTCACGGTTACAGACTCTCCTGCAGCCCATAGTCACTCAGGTCAGGCCCGACTGGCACAATGCCGGTGGGGTTCAGCGCCCTGATGGAGTAGTAGCCCTGTTTAATGTGATCGATACTGACCGTCTCGCGTACGCCCGCCACCGCCAGCACGCTTCGGGTATAGCCGTGCAGGCAGGCGTACTCCCTGAGCTGACGGATATTACATTTGAACAGGCCATGATAAGCCGCATCAAAGCGGATCAGCGTCACGAACAGGCGAATATCCGCCTCGGTGAATCGCTCGCCGGTCAGAAAGCGGCGTCCGTCGCTTAAACGCTGCTCCAGCTTATCCAGCATGCTGAACACATCGCGACAGGCTTCCTGGTAGCTAACCTGGGTGGTGGCAAAACCCGCCCGGTACACTCCGTTGTTCAGCAGCGGATAAATCTCCGCGTTCAGTGACTCAATCTCCTGCTGGAGGTCGGCTGGGAAGAGGTCAAACTCCGCACTGGCCAGCTCACCAAAGCCGCTGTTAAACATTCGCACAATATCCGCGGACTCATTGCTCACGATGGTCTGGGTCTTTTTATCCCACAGCACCGGCACGGTGGCCCGGCCCGTATAATGCGCATCCGCGCGGGTGTATATCTGATGCATCCATTCGGCCTGATTCAGCGTATCGCGGTCGGCGCCAGGATAGTCACCAAAGTGCCAGCCCTGATCCAGCAGCCAGGGCTCTACCACCGACACGCTGACCACATCGCTAAGCCCTTTCAGGCTGCGGGCGATCAGGGTGCGTGAGGCCCATGGGCAGATTAGCGCCACATAGAGATGATACCGCCCCGCCTCGGCCTGAAAGCCACCCTTGCCGGTCACCCCTGGCGCGCCGTCAGGGGTTATCCAGCTGCGAAAGCTTGACGTCTGGCGGACAAAGCCGCCCTTCTCATCTTTCGCCTGAACGGGATGCCAGTCGGCGCTCCATTGTCCATTTACCAGCATGGGTCTGCTCCTTATCCTCTGACAGTGGTGGGCTTGAGGGCATATTTTCCGTCGCCGATCAGGGCAAGCGCAATCAGGCCAACGATCCAGAATGCAGGGAATTCCCAGCCGCCGTTAGGGTTAGTAAAGAAGAAGCCCGCCGGACCGTGAACGGTGAAAATGGCGCCAAGCAGGATGGGGATAAGCACCACGGCAGCGATGCGGCTATAAATCCCTAAAATCAGCGCGATAGCGCCTGCCAGCTCCACGGCCATCGTCAGCCAGGCCAGAGCACCCGGCAGTCCGAGTGAGACAAAGAACTTCTCGGTACCTGCGGGAGTGAAAACGAAAAACTTCAGGCCGAAGTGAGCAAGAAACAGGATACCCAGCGCAAGGCGCAGGATCAAAGCAGCCCAGGGGGCAGTACGGTTATCATTCATGGTCTTTCCTCCCAGTGAGTTGATATGAGAAAAGTACCTTATTTCCACTGAGATGATTATCCCCTCAAAAAGGGGATGTTTTGTTCCAAACTGGAAATAGTTACCAGCCCTTCTCCCACTCCGGCTCACCTGCGAACGCCTCGACCAGAAAATCAATCAGGGCGCGGGAACGATGCGCCAGATATTTTGCGGGAGGATAGAGGGCAAAAAGGCCCAGCGGCGGGATTTCATAGGATTCCAGTACCGGCACAAGGGTTTTATTGCGCAGGACTTCCCCCGCGACAAAGGCGGGCAGACGGGCAATGCCCAGCCCTGCGCATGCCGCCTGTAAACACACTTCGGCGTTAGAAAACTTCAGGCGGGCGTTGACCGGTTCCTGAACCATCTGTTCACCCTGTAAAAACGGCCAGCGGAAAGGATCGCGGAAGTTGGTGTCAATAATACAGTCATGCTGTGAGAGTTCACCCCAGTGGGAAGGCGTCCCCCGCTTTATCAGATAGTCCGGCGAGGCCACGGCGATAATGCGGATATCACACAGCTTTCTGGCCATCAGCGCGCTGTCGTTGAGCTTGCCGATGCGCAGCGCCAGGTCAAATCCTTCGTCTACCACGTTGACAGCCCGGTCGGCAAAGCTGACGTCCAGCTCAATACCCGGGAAGCGCCGGGCAAAGTCGATTAGCGGCTGGGTAAGCTGGGTGGTTCCAAAGGTCACCGGCGCGGAAACCCGCACCCTGCCAGCGGGGGAGTCTGAGGTGGTGCGCACGGATTCATTCAGGGCGTCGTACTCAGCCAGCAGGATCCTGACCTTTTCATAGTAGGCTCTTCCGACATCGGTCGCGGTCAGCGCCCGGGTGCTGCGCCGAAAAAGCTGCACGCCCAGCTCCCTTTCCAGACGTGAAATTAATTTGGACGCCTGGCCGTGGCTGGTGCCTAAACGCTGCGCGGCGGCGGTAAAACTTCCCGTCTCCATCACGCTAATAAACATCCTGTCGCAATCCAGTCTTTCCATTTTGCATCCTCACCACTCGCTGAGCCGGGAACTAACATAGCCCTATCGGCGCAGTGAGTCATCCGACAGATGCACAATCTGCCGTTTTGCCTTTAATGTAACAAGGATTTATCACCATGATGAGGAGCAAACTCCGCACTTTTTTTCGGCGCAGACGGCGTGCGCGTTAAGGCTATCGGCGCCGGTCTGACCATGACGGCCCTGACCGAACGGATCAGGAACGCGCCACGGCTGTTGGAAAAGCGCCACCAGCGTATCCCTTTAAATCGCGCCAGGGAAATCGAGGATATCGCCTGCGCCGCTGCCTGTAACGCCTGTGCCATTACTTATATCGCCTGCGCCGCGGCCTTTAACGCCTGCGGTGATGCGCGCTATATCACCAGCGTTAACCTGTCGGTGGTGGGCGGCGTGACCGCCCCTAACGGTTAGCCCGTCCAGGGCGCGCCTTACCTGCGGCACGGAATGATTTATGCAAAAAACCCTGAGCAATTACAATTAATTAGCTCGCCCGCACCCTGCCTTCACTTGCACTTCGCGCTAAGCCTGCCAGGCTTACACCCATGATTTAATTCGGTAATAATGATGAACAGGAGTTCAAAATGGCACGTTTTCAGCAAAAAGTAGTCGTCATCACCGGGGCAGGTTCAGGTATTGGCGAAGCCGCGGCGCAGCGCTTCGCCCGCGAAGGCGCATCGGTGGTACTGGTAGGCCGTACCGCTGAAAAGCTGGAAAAAACGCTGACCACGCTGACCCAGGGCGATCATCTGGTGGCCCCCTGTGACGTCGCCGACGCGGGCCAGGTCCAGGCGCTTGCGCGCAAGGTGCAGGATAAGTATGGCCGGGTGGACGTGCTGGTGAATAACGCCGGCATTATCGTTCAGGGGCGCATTCATGAAATCGCGCTTGAAGACTGGAAAAAGCTGATGGGCGTGGATTTGAACGGTGTATTCCACTGCGTCCACTACTTTATGCCCGCGCTGCTGAAAACCAAAGGCAACGTGGTGAATATCTCCTCCGTTTCCGGCCTGGGCGGCGACTGGGGTATGAGCGTCTATAACGCAGCGAAAGGCGCGGTGACCAACTTTACCCGTTCGCTGGCAATGGATTACGGCGCAGACGGCGTACGCGTCAATGCCGTCTGTCCCGGTCTGACCATGACCGATCTGACGGAAGGGATGAAGGATGACCCGCAGCTGCTGAATAAATTCTATGAGCGTATCCCGCTAAACCGCGCGGGTGAGCCGGAAGATATCGCTAACGCGATTGCCTTTATCGCCAGCGATGACGCCCGTTACATTACCGGGGTCAATCTGCCGGTAGACGGTGGCATCATGGCCTCAAACGGACAGCCTAAGCAGGCATAAGCCCGCCTTCCCTGCGCAGGGCGGCTTAATGGAGAGAGGCATGTCGGCTCGTCTACTGGTTGTCGCCCTTGCCCTGTTTCTGCCCTTCTCCGCGCTGGCGAACCTGTTTACGGTTGGCCAGCGTCTTCCCCCTGTAAGCGTACATGATGCAGGGGAAGTCATCGCAAGCCCGGGTGAAACGGGCTATCGGCCCTGGAGCAATAGCGGGTTAACCGGCAGGGTGCGCGTAGTGATGCATCTGGCCGGACGCCTCTCCGCAAGAGACGAAAATGCGCCGCTGAGTGCGGCACTCGCCGCGGCGCATCTGTCGTCGACGCGCTTTCAGACATCAATTATTGTTAACGCTGACGATGCCATCCCCGGTAGCGCCGTATTTGTGCGCGCCAGCCTGCGGTCCGCCAAACGCGAGTCGCCCTCGACACAGTTTATTATCGACAATCGCGGCGCGGTTAAGCGCGCCTGGCAACTGACCCCCGGCAGCGCAGCCGTGGTGGTGGTCGATAGCGCTGGCCTCATTCGCTTTGCCAAAGAGGGCGCGCTGACGCCTGCAGAGATCAATCAGGTTTTGTCGCTGCTGCACCAACTGCTGCAATAAGTCGCTGAAACGCAGGCGCGGATTGCTCCATACGGCCCCCATCCTGCATCAGTTAAGCTTTTTTTCATCGTTTATCAGCGCAATTTCTTAATAATACTCTAGCCTTATCAACAAGGACCGTGCATTTATTCCTGTAGCGTCCGTTCATTTTCCGGCCCATTAATTTACTGATTCGATTAAGAGTGACCATGACAGTGTTAGCAGAAAAATCCCCCGATATGGATACCGAATTGCTGGCGCTGCGTGAAGCCCTGGAGCGGCGACTCGACTCGCTGCTGCCTGCCGGTGGCGAGCGGGACCGCGTAAGGGCCGCTATGCGCGAAGGCACGCTGACGCCCGGAAAGCGCATGCGTCCCCTGCTGCTGCTGCTGGCCGCCTGTGATTTGGGGTGTGATAAAAGCCACCCCGGCCTGATTGATTTAGCCTGCGCCGTGGAGATGATCCATGCCGCCTCGCTGATCATTGATGATATTCCCTGCATGGATAACGCCCTGCTGCGCCGTGGCCGGGCCACCATTCATCGCCAGTTTGGCGAGGACGTGGCGGTGCTGGCTGCCGTCGCCCTGCTAAGCAGCGCCTTTGGCACCGTCGCGGCCGCAGAGGGGTTATCAGGAAACTGTCGCGCGCAGGCGGTGGCGGAGCTTTCTGCCGCCGTCGGTTTACAGGGTCTGGTACAGGGTCAGTTTCAGGATCTTAAGGAAGGCGGTGCATGCCGCAGCAGTGAAGCTATCGCCACCACAAATGATTTGAAAACCAGCATGCTGTTTGACGCCACCATCCAGATGGCGGCGCTGGCCGCCGATGCGCCCCCTGTCGTGCGCCAGAAGCTGCGCGGCTTCGCACAGGATCTGGGGCAGGCGTTCCAGCTCCTTGACGATCTGGCCGACAGCCATAGCGGCTCCGGCAAGGACCTTAATCAGGATGCGGGCAAATCGACGCTGGTGGCTCTGCTGGGAGCAGAAGAGGTGCACCGCCGCCTGCAAAATCACCTGCAAAGTGCCGATCGGCACTTTGCCTTCGTCTGTCATCAGGGGCTGGCGACCCGGCACTTTATGCACCGCTGGTTCAACCAGCAGCTGGCTACGTTGCGTTAACGTCTGTTTAAACGGGTGCCTGCGCGGGTATTGACGCCTGCGGTTGGTCAAAACTGCCCGCCGTAGTGATGCCTGCTAATGACCGAATAATGGATTCACCGGAGTACCCATGAAGGACGCGGATCTGATTCAGCGTAAAAACGACCACCTTGATATCGTGCTTAACCCGGCGCGCGCTGTCAGCAGGATCCGTACCGGATTTGAGCGCTGGCGTTTTGAGCACTGCGCCCTGCCCGAGATTGACTTTGATCGTATCGACCTCAGTACCTCCCTGTTTGGCCGGCCAATGAAAGCGCCGATTATGATCGGGTCAATGACCGGGGGAGCACGTCGCGCCCAGGAGATTAATCTTCATCTGGCGGCCACGGCGCAGGCGCTGGGACTGGCGATGGGCGTCGGCTCACAGCGCGTGGCGCTGGAGAGCGACGTCAACTTTGGCCTGAACAAGAATTTACGCACTATTGCGCCGGACATCCCATTAATGGCCAACCTCGGCGCGGCGCAGATTGTCGGCCCGACCGGACTGGACTATGCGCGTCGTGCCGTAGAGATGATCGAGGCCGACGCCCTGATCGTGCACCTCAACCCGCTCCAGGAAGCGCTGCAAAACGGCGGGGACCGCGACTGGCGGGGCGTACTGTCAGCGATTGCCGGGCTGGTTGACCAGCTGGCGGTGCCGGTGGTGGTCAAAGAGGTTGGGGCCGGACTCTCACCTGACGTGGCCCGTCGCCTGGCAGAGGCGGGCGTGGCCCTGCTGGACGTGGCTGGCGCGGGCGGCACCAGCTGGGCGGCGGTGGAGGGCGAGCGCGCTGCCAGCACACAGCAGCGTGCCGTGGCCATGGCTTTCGCCGACTGGGGCATCCCCACCAGCGAGGCGCTGCGGGGAATACGCGCCGCCCTGCCCGACCTGCCCCTGATCGCCTCTGGCGGAATTGTTGACGGCATTGATATTGCCAAAGCCATAGCCCTGGGCGCGGATATTGTCGGCCTTGCCGCCGCGATACTCCCCAGCGCCACCGCGTCAGAGCAGGCCGTCACGGCTTTTTTCCAGACGCTGATTGCGCAGCTGCAAACCGCCTGTTTCTGCACCGGCAGTGCTAACCTGCGCGAGCTGCGCCACGCGCCGATGCACGACACAGGACGTGGGGCATGAGCCACTATGCCGTGGTCGCGCCGCCGCTTTTCAGCCACGTTCGCGCGCTCCAGGCGCTGGCGCAGGCGCTGATGGCGCGGGGACATCGCATCACCTTTATTCAGCCGCCCGAAGCGCGAAGCCTGCTCAGCGATGTCAACATCGCCTTCGAGCCGGTGGAGAACCTGCCAGCAGGCACTCCCGCCCGCGCCTTCAGGCTGACCGTTAACCCGCGTAGTCTCTCCCTCTTCGGCGTGATTGATGATATGGCACACGCCACCGATCGGCTCTGCGGCGCCCTGCCTGCCATCCTGAACAGACTGGCAGTGGACGGCCTGATCGTCGACCAGATGGAGCCTGCGGGCGGGCTGGTCGCCGACGCGCTGGGGCTCCCCTTTGTCTCGGTTGCCTGCGCCCTGCCGGTTAACCGCGAGGCGGGCCTGCCGCTGCCGGTTATGCCGTTTGCCTGGGGCACAGACCACCGGGCGCAAAAACTCTATCATACCAGCCAGCAGCTCTATGACTGGATGATGCGCGGCCATACCAGGATCATCAACCGCCATGCACGCGCCTTTGGCCTGCCGACCCGTCAGGGACTGCACGACTGCCTGTCGCCGCTGGCGCAAATCAGCCAGACCCTGCCCGCGCTGGATTTCCCCCGCCGCGCGCTGCCCGCGGGATTTCATGCCGTGGGGCCGCTGCGATCACCCGGCAAAACGGACACGTCGCCCTGGCCCCTGAATCCATCGCGCCCTTTTATTTTTGCCTCGCTCGGCACCCTGCAGGGGCATCGGTTCCGCCTGTTTAACACCATTGCCCGCGCCTGCCGCCGCCTGGACGCCCAGCTGCTGATCGCCCACTGCGGCGGCCTGAATTCGCGCCAGGCGGAAAAATTACGCCGCGCCGGTGCCGGCTGGGTCACAGACTTTGCCGATCAGGATGCCGTCCTGCGTCAGGCGCAGGCGGTGGTAACGCACGGCGGCCTGAATACCGTGGTCGACGCGGTGAAAAATGCCACGCCGATCCTCGCCATCCCGATCGCCTTCGATCAGCCAGGGGTTGCCGCCCGCGTTGCCTGGCGCGGCATTGGCCGACGCGCTTCACGTTTCAGCACCACCAGCACGCTGGCTCGCCATCTCAATACGCTGCTAAGCGATAATCGCTACCGCGAGAACCTGTCAGCTATGCAGGCTCAGCTCAGCAGCGCGGGTGGCGCATCCGCCGCCGCACTCATCGTCGAGCAGGCATTAAGCCCCGCTTTCCCCACAGCGGATAAGGTGGCACCGTGAGAAAAACGGATGTGATCCTGCTGGGCGGCGGCCTGGCCAATGGCCTTATCGCCCTGCGCTTAGCGCAGCGTCAGCCCGCGCTCCGCGTGTTAATGCTGGAGGAAAGCGCGCGGTGCGGCGGTAATCACACCTGGTCCTTTCATCAAAGCGACCTGACGCCTGAACAGCAGGCGTGGATCGCCCCGCTGGTGGCCCACCGCTGGGACGGCTATGACGTGCAGTTTCCGCAGCTGACGCGCACCCTGCCCGGCGGCTATATGACGGTGACCGCCGATCGCTTTGCCGGCGTTGTCGAACAGGCCCTGGGCGACAATCTGCTGACGGCGTGTCCGGCCATCCCACTCTCCGCGAACAGCGTCCAGCTCGCTGACGGGCAGATCCTGCGGGCAAAAGCGGTGATTGATGGCCGTGGCTATCAGCCCGGCCCGGCGCTGACGGTCGGCAGTCAGGCCTTCCTGGGCCAGCAGTGGCGGCTGGCGCGGCCGCATGGCCTGACCCGCCCCATCCTGATGGATGCCACGGTAGATCAGCTGGCGGGCTATCGCTTTGTCTACACCCTGCCGCTGACGCCAGATACGCTGCTGATTGAGGATACGCACTACATTGACAGCGCGGCGCTGGACGCCGAACGGGCACGGCAGCGTATTGTGGACTATGCCGCTGAAAAAGGCTGGCTGTTACAGAAGCTGGTGCGCGAGGAGCAGGGCATTCTGCCCATTACGCTGGCGGGTCAGCCTGGGGCATTCTGGCGACAGCGCGACGGACTGCCGTGCAGCGGCCTGCGCGCCGGGCTTTTTCACCCGACCACCGGCTACTCACTGCCGCTGGCTGTTCAGCTGGCCGATCTGATCGCCAGCCAGCCTTCGCCGGATAGCGCCCAGCTGTTCCGGCTCATTCAGGATTTCGCGCTACGCCAGTGGCGGCATCAGCGCTTTTTCCGCCTGCTAAACCGTATGCTTTTTCTGGCCGGTCCTCCGGCCAGGCGCTGGCGCGTCATGCAACGCTTTTACGGCCTTAGCGACGGGCTGATTGCCCGCTTCTATGCCGGTCACCCTACCCGCATTGACCGGGTACGGATCCTGTCGGGTAAGTCGCCGGTTCCGGTGGGTGAAGCCCTGCGCGCCATCCTTAAACATCACCCAAGGCTGCGAGCCCCCAAATGAAAAGAACAATTGTTGTAGGAGCCGGCTTCGGCGGGCTGGCATTAGCCATCCGGCTTCAGTCGGCAGGCATTCCCACGCTGCTGCTTGAAGGACGAGACAAGCCCGGCGGGCGCGCTTACGTCTATCAGGATCAGGGTTTTACCTTTGACGCCGGCCCAACGGTGATCACCGACCCCACCGCCATCGAGGAGCTGTTTGCTCTGACCGGTAAACGTATGGCGGATTACGTCGAGCTACTGCCGGTTAAGCCCTTTTATCGCCTCTGCTGGGAAACGGGCCCTGTGCTGGACTACGATAACGATCAGCCCGCGCTGGAGGCGCAGATCGCCCGCTTCAATCCCCGTGATGTGGCGGGCTACCAGCGTTTTCTCGACTATTCGCGCGCGGTGTTTAAAGAGGGCTACCTGAAACTGGGCACCGTCCCCTTTCTCTCTTTCCGCGATATGCTCCGTGCCGGGCCTCAGCTGGCCCGCCTGCAGGCCTGGCGCAGCGTCTACAGCATGGTTTCCTCATTTATAGAGGATGAGCATCTGCGTCAGGCCTTCTCTTTTCACTCGCTGCTGGTCGGCGGGAACCCCTTTACCACCTCCTCCATTTATACCCTGATCCACGCGCTGGAGCGGGAATGGGGCGTGTGGTTCCCCCGGGGCGGAACCGGGGCATTGGTGCAGGGCATGGTGAAACTGTTTGAGGATCTTGGCGGCAAAATGGAGCTGAACGCTGAGGTTGATCGGCTGGAAACCCAGGGCAATAAGATTTCTGCGGTTCACCTGACCGATGGTCGCCGTATTGATACGCCCGCCGTCGCCTCAAATGCGGATGTGGTGCATACCTATGAAAAGCTGCTCGGCCACCACCCACGAGGTGCGGCGCGCGCGACCTCTCTTAAGCGTAAGCGCATGAGCAACTCTCTGTTCGTGCTCTACTTCGGGCTGAACCATCATCATAGCCAGCTGGCGCACCATACGGTGTGCTTCGGCCCGCGCTACGAAGAGCTGATCAGCGATATTTTTACCCGCAACAGCCTGGCCGACGACTTTTCGCTCTATCTGCATGCCCCCTGCGTCACCGACCCGTCGCTGGCCCCGCCGGGCTGCGGCAGCTACTACGTGCTGGCCCCCGTGCCGCACCTGGGTACTGCCGATCTCGACTGGGACGTGGAAGGGCCGCGCCTGCGCGATCGCATCTTCGCCTATCTGGAGGAGCGCTATATGCCGGGCCTGCGCCAGCAGCTGGTCACCCACCGGATGTTTACCCCCTTCGATTTTCGCGACCAGCTCGGCGCACATCTTGGTTCCGCCTTCTCGGTAGAACCCATTCTGACGCAGAGCGCCTGGTTCCGTCCGCACAACCGCGACAGTCACATTACTAACCTCTACCTGGTCGGTGCAGGCACGCACCCTGGCGCAGGCGTACCGGGCGTAATCGGTTCCGCCAGGGCCACCGCGGGTCTGATGCTGGAGGATTTAACCCGTTGAATCAGCCTTTACTTAATCACGCTACCCGGACCATGGCGGTTGGCTCAAAGAGCTTTGCCTCCGCCTCAAAGCTGTTTGACGCGGATACGCGTCGCAGCGCGCTGATGCTCTATGCCTGGTGCCGTCACTGCGACGACGTTATAGATGGCCAGGAGCTGGGTTTTAGCCGCGATGCGGCGGCATACAGTCCGCACTCTGCGCTTAGCCGCCCGCTATCTGACAGCCCGGCCGCTGGCGCGGGCTACGTAACCGCTGACGGCAGCCCGGAGCAGCGGCTGGAAAGGCTTAAAGTCCTCACCCATCAGGCGCTTAGCGGTGCCCCTGTGTCGGAGCCCGCCTTTGCCGCCTTTCAGGAGGTCGCCCTGGCCAGCGCCATTCCAGAACGGCTGGCTTTCGATCACCTCGAAGGTTACGCCATGGACGTGCGGGGCGAGGCTTATTACACCCTTGATGACACCCTGCGCTACTGCTATCACGTAGCCGGGGTCGTCGGGCTGATGATGGCGCAGGTGATGGGCGTTCGCGATCCCGCCGTGCTGGATCGCGCCTGCGATCTTGGACTGGCCTTTCAGCTCACCAATATTGCGCGTGATATTGTGGAAGATGCGCAAAATGGACGCTGCTACCTGCCCACCCGCTGGCTGGCTGAAGAGGGGATGAGCCTGGCGAACTATGCCGAACCGGTCAATCGCGCCGCGCTGGCAAGAGTAGCAAAGCGGCTGGTCGACGCCGCCGAGCCTTACTATCAGTCGGCCCGGGCGGGCCTGGCCGGATTGCCCCTTCGCTCCGCCTGGGCGATTGCTACCGCCCGCGGCGTCTACCGGGAGATCGGCGTCAGGGTCAGCAACGCCGGAGAACAGGCCTGGGATCGGCGTCAGGGCACCAGCAAAGGCGAGAAGCTGGGGCTGCTGCTGTCAGGGGCTGGGCTGGCGCTTACTTCCCGTTTTGCGAAGACGAGCCCACGCCCGGATCCGCTCTGGCAGCGTCCTCGCTGATCGGCCTGCCGTGCCGCTGGCGCAGCGTTTTTTGCAGCTTCGACAGCGGCGGCGCATACAGGAAACCAAAGGAGACGCAGCCCTCGCGCCCCCGGACGGCGTGATGCAGACGATGCGCCATATAGAGGCGCTTAAGGTAGCCGCGCCGGGGAATATAGCGAAACGGCCAGCGCTGGTGCACCAGCCCGTCGTGAACGATAAAATAGAGCGCGCCGTAGGCGGTCATGCCTGCACCAATCCACTGTAGCGGCCAGATGCCGGTACTGCCCAGATAAATCAGTACAATGGCAAGTAGCGCAAAGACCACCGCATAAAGGTCATTTAACTCCAGTCCGCCCTTATGTGGCCGGTGATGAGAATGATGCCAGCCCCACCCCCAGCTATGCATAATGTACTTATGGGCCAGCGCCGCCACCACTTCCATCACGATGATGGTAAACAGCACGATTAATGCGTTGTACAACAGCTGCATCTTATTCGCTCTTCTCGGGTTCGATGGCAGTAAGCTTAATAGATAAAACGCCCGACGACTGAGTTTTACTGAATTAACGCTTTCATTCTGAGCCAGGCTGAGCCATATGCTGAATTAACCGCGTGACCTGACGGCGAAGGGGGGAATGCTAACCGCGAAGGTCAGTGAAAACCGCAAATTGGGGAAGTTGCGCTAAAGAGGCTACCGCTTATGGGGAGCAAAGCTGACGTGTGCTGAACGGAAGGTTTAACGGTAAGTGCAAGTGCGAAAAGGTTTTTATCGTTTTTTTATTAATTATATTGCGTATTCCCTGGTGGATCTCTTAGCTATCGATGTGGGTAAGGCCAGCTATGATCGACGCCTGCTGCAGAAAAAACGCCTGTTATTATCAGATAACCCAGCAGGACAACAAACAATAACAATGCGATTTTTTCAAATAATACAAACACATTTGCTAACTTCATGGCGAGCACCTCAACGTTTACAGGGTTAAAGAACATTCTGAAAAGTTAGAGTGTTACCGGTAAAATCGCAAGCGCTGAGGCCGTGATAACTCATTAAGTTTGTTAATTGATATTTCTACCCGGCCGCGCCTGGAAAGGAACGGGGCTGGCGTAGGTCGTTATGGTGCTATCAGGCTTCATCGGATGAACGACCTTCATTCCGGCATAGCGCTGATAAAAATCGATACTCTTCGCGATATCTCTCACCTCAAAGGCAACGTGGGTCAGACCAATATCAGTCTCTGTCATCATCTTTATCCTGCGGCGTTTATGTCCTGCAAGAATATGATATCGCGCACGGCGCATTTATCCGCCAGTGCGCCCGGGGTAGCGGAAAGCACGGCGGGAGCGTGATTGATAAAGCCGTCTTCCTCGCACCGGGCATTAATACCGAAGGCCATAAAGAGCTCCTTGGCATGTGGCTGGCAAAACCAAGGCGCAAAGTTCTGGCTCAGCGTGCTGACAGAGCTTAAAAACCGGGGCCTTCAGGATATCCTGATTGCCTGCCTGGACGGTCTGAAGGGCTTCCCGGATGCGATAAACAGTGTTTATCCCCAGACGCATATCCAGCTGTGCATTATTCACATGGTGCGCAACAGCCTGAAATACGTGTCGTGGAAGGACTACAAAGCCGTCACTGGCGGGCTGAAAGCGGTGTTATCAGGCTCCAACAGAAGAGGCGGCGTTAATGGCTCTTGAGCAGTTCGCAGGGGGCTGGGACGATAAATACCCGCAAATCAGTAAAAGCGGGTATGCACACTGGGAAAATCTCAATACGTTTTACAATTATCCACCGGATATCCGTAAAGCTATTTACACTACGAACGCCATCGAATCGCTGAACAGCGTGATCCGTCAGGCAATAAAGAAACGCAAGGTGTTCCCGACGGATGACCCGGTGCGGAAAGTCATTTATCTGGCGATCCGCGATGCTTCAAAAAAAAATGGAATATGCCGATCCGAAACTGGCGGCTGGCGATGAGTCGCTTTATTATCGAGTTCGGTGACCGCCTGAGCGATCACCTCTAATACGTTAGCAGTTACACAGAATTATTTACAGGGTCGGCAAGGAGGTAATACTGCTTTTAGTGCTTCTGCTATCGTTTCACCAGTTCCACTTACCAGATAAATCTCAAACATCACTGTTTGGGAAAACTGATCTGGCATAATCTCAGCAAGAAGACGATCTTAACTTTCTTTATTAATCACATGCTCATCCTCTTCGTCCCAAGAAAACAGGCTACGTTGCATTGATACAATGCACATCTGAGCAAATATCCTGGTCGTCGTGAGTAATAAATGGGGTGGTTGAAAAAGCTTATCTGTTGGTATGGTGTAACCAAGTTGCTCTTATCTGATTAAGAACGGATAGCCCGTGAAAAGTTTATTCGAAGTGACCATCATGGCATTGGTTTCTTCAACTGAGCAGTTTTAATCTCCACACTCCACTGTGAGTGGCTATTGTCTGGTAGTATACTGACGGTTATTTTTTAATCATTAACTTACTGTTTTTTATGCAGCCACATGACACAAAAAACTATAATTCAACCGTTGATATTAATGTTGGAACAATTATGACTACCTATAAAAATACTCTTTTAAATCATGAAAATATTTATACGTTCGATTCATATAGGGAATGATCTAAAGCGTTGAGAATGCGGGGTAACGGCTTGAAAAATAAGCTGTCTTAAAAGAGCTACTCATTGCCCCACTGATTCAGAAACGTCGCGATATCATCAATACGAAGCGCGTCGATGCCCGCCTCCCTGGCCAGCTCAGTTTGTGTACTCTCGCTGATCTCTTCGTTATTCATTAAGCGGGTGACCAGCCGCTGGAAATAACGCGCCAGAGGGTCACGCTCCGGGTCGCTTACTGGCTTTGCGGATTCCGTCGAATACTCATCCACGATGTCATAAAATTTTAGCGGTACGTCATTGTTCATCATTCATCCCCGGGGGTTATGGTCTGTGTCAGTTACTGCCTGAGTCGGCTGGTGAGAATGATAGCATTTTAAGGGGAGGCATGAGGCATAATGATAAAAATATGGTGCCGATACCAGGAGTGCATATAACGAGTAATTGATTGATTTTAATAACAAAAAAAATAACACCCCCGCAGGTGCCCCCTTTGATGCCCCAATTCAAACAACCTTATTCTTAAGTCATAAAATTTTTCTATAAGAATCGGTAAAAATCCCCCTCCAATATATATAAAATAACCCGTTCTAAAATAATTAACAATCCTGATTTTGATCTTTTGAAACTTTGTTTTGCTTTGATTTTACTGCACTTTTGTCTTTGGGTGCATAAAATAATGGTATAAACAAATGCCTTATATTAATATTTATGCCAGTGCACTCATCTTCGCATTCCGTAAAAAAGGCAAGTTCCGATATTTCACAATTTTTTTTACTTTTAAGTGACTCTTTATCTTTTAAATAATCCCACCACTCAGACACTCTGAACTTTGCTTTATCTTTCTTATTGAAAACAATTATCCCGTGCTCACCATACTCTGCAAAAGAATAACGTGTGGTAAGCTGTAAGTATCCTTGATGTATGTCCCAGTTACTTCCATCTAATGCAAGTATTTTGCATTCTCCATACCATTCGATATCTTCGTCATCAATATTAGTTCTAACAATTATATCTACATGCCCAGTACGGTCGCCTTCTCTTTCAGAATTAAAGAGCATTCTTTCAAGTTCACCTGAGAAAAAACTAGCTAGCTCTTCCTCAGAATGATGTATTTTATAGTTACGTAGTCTGTAAGCTTTTTTTGAAATTGAATTCAAAGCTTTATATAAGCTTGAATAGAAAGATTCATGTGAAGCGGGGCATTTATTAGCGTAATATTCTAAGAGCTCTGGCGCGTTCTTTTCTATCATTTCTATTGTAACTTTCTGAGCACTCATGAACCTCACACTCCCTTTCATCAAAAAAATCTACTCTAAGCTCTTCCAGTTTCTGGGTAGGAAAATAAACCGGATATACATAATCCCTAAAATTAGATATTCTCTCTTCCGTAATAGGGTGGATGAGGATATTATCACTTAGGTACCGGATCATCACCCTTGGGTCAAATATATATTCTTTGCTAAACCTAGAATCAAAATAAATGAATTTTAAATTTAACAAGCCTTTTTTGGGCATGGAAAAATAACTTAAGTTTTTTTCTATTTCGTAAACATTATATTTTGATCTATTTGAGTTAATAAACGCATGCTTATTATCACCAGCCTTTTTTATCAGTGATTTTATTCCAATTTCCACAAAGGAACAATCCACTACTGATACCGTTTTTACTAGCAACAGATATGCAAGCACCTGCATATTCAAGCTATCTTCTTGATTGCAAGATTTTTTTTCTTTATCAGGGCATTCATGCAGACCGTCATAAATACGCCTGATTTTATTATAAGTCTCATCATACATATTCGTGTATCGCCGCTATAACGTAATTAAATTCTTTCTCAGCGAGAGTATTGTTCACTATCGCATAGTCAAGTATTATAGCGTTAGATTTAGACATTATCAATGATCCTGAAAGCATTAATTCAGGTTCGCCTGAAACAGCACCTTGAGTATTTTCAGAATCCCAATAAACACATATTTTATATGGAATAAAAACATTGTCTATTTTTTTAGTGCCTGCAACATGATACTCTTCAAGCCTAAGATCTTTAACATTTAAATCTTTCCTGTAACTACTTAACGTTTCCGTCCTGTTTGCTCCAGTAGGGCATTTGAATGTAAGCTCTGAAACATAACCATCATCCTTTGTTTGATATAACTTTTCTATAATAGGGAACAAATCTACTTTTCCAACAGGAAGTGGAACCTTATACTTATCAAAATATAATGAATCCAATTTACGCTCAAATATATCCAACACATCTTTGAGTACAGTAATTCCCATTACTGACGCAAGGTCAACACGCAACTCTATTTTTTCATAATCAGCGTGAACAAAGATTGAGTTAAAAAACTGAATATCTTTTTCTTTTATCGCAATAATTTTATCATATTCATTGTTTTTCAATCCAAAATCATCAATATCACTACCTTCAAAAACATCTCGCAAAGTTATAATATTTCTTGAACTAAACACATATAGAGTACCTAAAGGAGAAATGTATTTCTTAATAAAACATGGCTCATGGAGCGACTCTTTTTTTAATGTGCTTTCTTTTAAGGGCTTTGGATAAAATTTATATGAAGAAATATCTTCATTAGGAACAAATGATTCAAAAAAATCTTTTACATTCTCTACTTCACTTTCTTTAATTTTTAAAATGCGTAAAGCTTTAGCCCCAAAAAGATGAAAATCTTCTACAGAAGAAAGCAACTTTTTATATGTAACTTCTGCACGATCAGGTTTAATACATTCAACGTAAGCAATAGTATCTTCTAACGTGCGCCCAGTTCTAAGCCCTGATCTTTTGATTACTTTTTGCGCAACCCTGGCTGATGCTCTCGATGATAAATGCTCTATTAATATTTTTATTTTCTTATTGTAATCGATCATTCTAATCCACCTGTATCTCTTAAATAAAATCCTAAAAAACTTTTTAGCACCAAGATTACTCTCAAATGGTAGCCAAAAGGCTTTTCATGAATATGCGCATTTTTAATCCCTGCGCGCAATGCTATCCCCGCCACGCCTGCCCGCTTTATGCACCGCTTTTCATGCAGCTGCATGCACAGGCTCGGGCCGCGTCAGCACTGGCCCCGTTAGTGCTTCTGACCCGCATTTTTTGCATGCAAAACCATGCAGCTCTTGCATGCATCACTCTTTATACTCGTCACCGTGTAGAAAATCTTTAGCTTTGCGTAAAAAAAATCCCCGCCGGATGGCAGGGAGTGAGTGAGGTTTTGGGTCAGTGGCGGAAAGCACTTCCGTAGCGGCCCAGCGTCTGGGACTGGCGCTGAGGCAGCGGTGGGGGCGGAGCCTCGCAGGTTTCGGGCCGCGGCGGTGCGGTGATTACCTTCGTAATGCTCTCGCTGGTTTTGAACGCGCAGGAACAATCGTGATTGGTGCACTGATGATAACGTTCCTTAACCTGTTCGGACATGTAGCGGCTTGATTTGGCGTGCGCCGGGCTTTTGCAGTACGGGCAGTGCATCATGCCTGGTTTTCCTTCTGCCGTTTTCTTTCAAGCTTCTCTTTACGCCCCTGTAGCAGCAGGTGCATGGAGCACGGACTTTTATACAGGCGCATATCCACGCCGGTCAGCGCGGGCCGGTAGATACCAATTTCCGACAGCACCGGCTCGGCGTCCATATCCAGTCGCGCACTCTCTGCTTTGCCAGTCAGCAGCTTACCGACCTCGCGGGCGAGTATCGCTTCCGGCTCTTCATGCTGCGGGTCGGTATGGCGTCCGCTGTCGTTGAGTTCGAGTGACAGCAGCTTGAGGCGGACGGCACGTACCAGCGTCGGGCTGAGGTTGCGCATGGCGGCCTCCCACTGGCCCTCCACGTACTGCGTGAAGGCCGCGTTGTGCGCGTTGACGTAAGCATGGCCGGTGTGCACGGCCTTTATCACCTCCCCCTCGTGCTCGAACTCCAGCTCCTCAATCAGACCGGTAAACTCCTCAGCCAGCTCGCGGCTGGCGATGCGCTCGCTGTGCTGGGCGCGCAGCTCCAGCGTCATCGCCCCGCGCAGGTCGCGAAAACGGGTGCGCCAGTTCGTTTCGGCCTCCTTCCCGTTCTCGATGGCCGCCTCACGCTCTTTTTTGCTGCGGGTAATGGCGGCGGTGATGTCGTTGATTTTCATCATCTGCGCCGTGTGTTCGGCTTTGGCTTCCCTGAAGCGGATGACGGCGGGGCTTTTATTCTCGCTCATGATAATTCTCTCTCTGTAAAGGATGTTTGTATTCTGCCGTGGCCCAGCGGACAACGCCTGCCTTCCCCGTCTGCTCATGGCTCAGCAAACAAACCCGGTGGCCCGCCAGGAAAAAGGCTCTGAAGGGCGTGTTGCCCGCGTCTCTGTTGGCAATGGGGTGTAACAGGGGTAACACGGGTTACATCGCTGTTTTAAATGGACTTTCAGGAAATGTCTCTGTGTAACAACAGGGGTTACAGCGGGTAACAGATGAGGTGTTACACCTGTTAAGCTTTGTTGGCGATAGGGATGTCAGATATTTCAGTCTGGAAACGTGAGCGCGTGCTTTCGAACAGGTCTATCCATTTCTGGCTCAATTTCGCCGCCATGGCATTACCGGGGCTGTATTGGGATACCTGCTGACGTGATACCTGAACGTTGAACTCAGCCTTTACAAGCTCAATGACTTTTGTTGGCGGCTCAAAGCACGCCAGAGACTGCACGATGAAGGCTTTAACCTCTGTCGATAATGCTGCCACAGGCTACCTCCATGACAATCTGAATAAAGCGTTATGCCAGCTTCATGAGGCACGTACCGCACGCTCTGGCTATGTTGATTTTCGCCACCTCAGCCGGTTGGCTGGCAGCGTCGATAATTTCCTGTACGTCAGCGCTGGCACCATATCGGCGAACCACACCAACGAACTCTTCTACATCGTGGCCTCGCATGCAGAGCTTAGGTTGTCCGTCGCGGGTGAACTTAGGTGCGCCGAACTCATCAGTGTCCTGAGCTATGTGGTAAAGCTCATGCTCTACGAGTGCGCAAAACTCCATATCGCTGCATTGAGAGCAGAAGTCAGCAGCCAGCGTGATGATGTAATCCGGTATTTGACCGAACCACTCATACAGCTGCTGTTCCATTCTGGCCTTTTGCCATCCTCCTGCACGCATCATTACCTCTTCAGCCTGGCCGAGTACGGTACGGCCTTTCTTGCTGAAGGCCGATGCAGCCCACATGAATGCAATGTCAGCATCAATCAGGTGCGAATGATCGGGATTGTGCAGACTGCCGTTACCATCGAGGATTTGGCCTGTTACCCACTCATGAATGTCAGTAGCGGGAATCAGTTTGATGTAGGGAGCGAACTCTTCTACGAATTCAGCTGGAGGGTATGGCCGACTCAGATTGCTATCTTGGCTTGTCATATTTTCTCCAGAAAAAACCACAGACTCGATTTGCTGTTCAAATATCAGGATTACAAATTGTCGTTAGTCGATTTATGTTAACCACTCGGAATATTCTTAATGGTGAAAGCATGCTGCATACTGTTCATTTTCTATGCCCTGTTACAGCTAGTACGGTCAGTCATTTCCAAGGCGTTTGCCTAGAGGCGCTTCGCAATCAGGCAACATCATTACAAATTCATTTATCCAGTGGAGGTGGCGATCTCATATCTGGCTTTACTGCCTATCACTTTTTGAAATCCCTGCCAGTACCTGTAATAACCCACAACATAAGCAACGTTGAATCTGTTGCTAACATCATTTTCATGGCAGGCTCTGAGCGTCGCGCTAATGCAGGATCTCGGTTTCTTCTTCATCCATTGCATTGGGAATTCACCACTCAGGCAGCAGATCACGCTAGGATGGTTGAGTGGTCCAAATGCCTCGATAATGACTTCGTACGCTTCGTTGATGTTCTCAATAGCGAGACACAGCGCAATGACATTGACTGGGGAGCATTGATTAATGCTGCTACTATTTTAGACGCCGACGCAGCTGCTGCCAACGGCATGGTTACCTCTGTAGCAAAAGCAACTCTGTCCGATTCCGCCATAAATTGGTGGGTAACCTGCTGAACGGCTCAAATAAAAAAACCTAATATGCCGCTTGCGTGGCGTTCAAATCAATGAGGTACTCGCGACAGAACATGTCTTGTTTGTCGGTGAGTGCCATTTTCTTACCCTTGGGAGGTTATGATGTCCGATGATTTTAAAAATAAACATGAGCTACAGGATGAGATTTTAGACTTGCGTTCTGAATTAATGGCGCAAAATATAATCATCCACACGTTATTAAATTTTCTCAAGTCTGTTCATGGGAAAGAATTAAAGGAGGCTATATCAGATACTGTGGATTCAAAAGATACTGGCTCTCTCAGCGATTCACTCGACGAAGATGGGAAAGAAAGACTGGTTGCGATAAAAAACAAGCTCAGAGAATATAGTTTATAAATAATCATCAACAGGCGCACTAGCAAATGCGCCTTGTGATGGTCACTTCCTGAGGCCAGGCAGAGTGATCTGCCCTTGCCTCTCTATCTTCTCTATTCTCGCCAGCAGCAATGGCTTCTTCACTCTTCCCCATCGGTTAAGCAGCCGACCGGACATGCTGGCGACATCCTTTTCTTTCATGTATTCAAGCATTACAGCATTGCGCTCCGCTTCATAGCTCTCACTGTATTTGCGCATCTCTGCGGTCATCCAGTTGAAGGCATTGATATATGCCTCTTTTACGCGCGCAGCTGCTGGCCCGCTAAAGCCCATTACAACCATAACAAAACCGCTGAAATCCATTCGGTAGAACTTCTGCTTTTTGTCGAAAATACCTAACTCATTGATTTTCTCGGAAACGCAAAAATGCGCTGTCTTGAATTCAGCAGAGCAATGACTGTTTTCCACGGCGCGCAGCACATCGGCGTGTCGCTTACCAAATGCCTTGGCGATCTGGAAAGTGTCCGTTACCGGCTCACCATCAGCAGCTGCTACAAGTTGGCGAAAGTCGAATTCAGTGGCTACTGAAAGATTTTTCATAGCGATTACCTTTTAGTGAATAAGCCTCGTTGCCCAGATAACCGCCCACAGAGAAGCCGCCGCTTATAACGGTTATCTCCGAAGCTGATTCCTGAAAGGCTCTGTGTGATTTGATACGCCGGGCATGGCGCGGTGAAATGCATATAAAAAAGCCCCGCACGATGGCGAGGCCCTTGTGATATGGACTTCTGCTTACAGGTATTTCTTCGCCAGCGCTTTTAACTCGTCTTTGGCCGCTTCGCCCAGTTGAGTTACGCCACTCTCTACGAATGTCAGGGCTGCTTCAAAGTCCTGAACGCCAGCCTTAACCTCTGCTGCCGGGGTAGTAACTGCTGGTACTTCTACGACTTGATCGGTCATTGTGTTTGTCTCTTTGGGATGGATGAACAGGCTTTTCAGCCACGTAATAAGTTGTTTCATTGTCGTGGTGCCTCTATCTGCCTAATGCCCGCGCGATCAATGTTGCACTGACCCAGCAGGCCGAATAGCTCAGCATTGAGCGCCACACTGTTGCCGAAAGTCATCGCATTAGGCACCGATGGAACGTCAATGGGACTAATTAGTTCCGCTGGTAGGCTTACCACTGGTTGCTTTATTGTCCTGTACTCCACCTGCGGCTTTTGCTGCGTCGCGCAGCCGGTCAGCAGCGTCAACGGGAACAGGAGAAGCAGCGCACTTGTCAGCCGCGAGGTATTGTTTAATTTCATTCTGTAGTTTCCGGTTCTGCTGTGCTGTAACTGCCCGCTGCTCTGCTACCTGCGACATTACGGTATTCTGCTGCTTCACGGCGGTAACCAGGTCGTTAACGCTGGCGGCTACCGTTAACTAACAGGACTAAGGACGCAATATGAAAATTACGCCAGACCTACTTAAAAAAATGCGGGCTTGCACCACTTTCGATATGCCCTCAGATGCGCAGATAGCGCTGCTTGACCACGTTGACGCACTACAGCAGCAGGTTAACGCGCTGGAAGCAGCAGAGAAGCGCGTCGCTGAATTGGAGGAAAGCGTAACGCTTGTTGGTCATGACATGGATACAGTCAGATACATTAACGGCCTGTCAGAGAATAAAATCACACAGCTTGAGGCCGAATTAGCACGGCGAGATGCGGCAGCGGGTGAGCCTGTAGGATATGGTGTACAGCACAGGGAAACGGGCAAGTTTGGCTCATGGTTAAAACCTAAGAGCCTCTGCTCTGCCAGTGATGATTATATCGCAGTTCCGCTCTACACCGCCCCACAGCCCGCCGTGTTGCCGCCGAAAGAGTTCGTTGTGAATATGCCTGATGTTGAGAAATGGCGCTCTCCCGATGCGGTACGTGCTCAGGGTGCATATCGCGTATTAGTTGAAAAGGAAATTAAAGCCGCTGGCGGGAGTATTGCAGATGAATAACAAGCCGATGAGGGATAAATGATAATCCTAAACATCGCATCCATAGCCCTTTTCATTGTGGCTGTGTGGAAAGATTGAGTCGCTGATGCGGCTTTTTTTTGGCCCATAATTCGGAGTATCAAATATGTACGCAGACCAGATAGATGAAGCCGCAGCCCGTCAGCAGCAGATGATTGATAACGCCCTGGCTAACAGGCAGCGTCCGACAATGACGTATACCGGCGAGTGCCACTGGTGCGAGGAACCCATCGATAAGGGCCATTATTGTAACAGTGATTGCAGAAAGGACCATGAGGTATTTATTTGGGCAGGAAGTCAGAGGAAATTAGCATGACACTATTAGAGCTATTAGTTAAAGAATTACCTAAGCGTGGTGGCTGGCCTGAGTCGAAATGTGATGTTAGTGCAGTGCAGGATAAAGATAATGAAGTGAAATTTCACTACACAGGCAAATTACTCAAGTTTGGGAAAAATAAGGCTGGAGTATGGGGTTCCAATTCACCAGATAGCTGGCTGGAAATCAATATACCTGGCTGCAGTTTTCACGCTGATAAGATGGCTGATGACTTTAGTACAGCGATTGTCACCCGCGAGCAATATGAAGCAGCACTTGCCGCATCTCAGCAGCCTGTATGGTCTGGCGAAGGGTTTCCGCCAGTTGGGGTGGAGTGTGAATCCGCTCAACCAGGTCAAATTAACTGGGCTAAGTTTAAAGTTGTAGCCGTTGAATCAGGGTCGGTGTTTGGCTTTTGGGATAACGGAATATCTTCAGCATTAGATGGTGATAAATGGCTTTTCCGCCCAATCCGCAGCGAAGCGGAGCGGAAGAGGGAAGAAGTCGCAATTGCGCATATGAAGCAGTTGAATATCGGAGATTGCGAAGACCCTCAGATTATCTACGACGCCATAGCAGCCGGTAAAATCCCCGGAATAAGGCTCACCGATGAATGAATCATTTGAACGATACCTCGACGAGGTGATTTACAAAGAGGCTGGAATACCGGTTACCCGCCGCAATGGCTGGAGTATAACCCGCATACAGCAGGCAAGGCAGGTATGGGCCGACTGCACGGAGAGAGCGAATGCTGCCAGCACAAGAGAACGCGCTAAGGTCGGTGGCGAGGCAATGCAGAGCTGAGATAGTCCAGGCGACAAAAGGCAAGCCCCGCTCTGAGCACGACCGTATAACTACCCTTCTGCTAGACAAATACACTAAGAAAATAATCGCACTGCCGCCCGGTACGTTCTCGGCCAAGAGATGGCTGACGTATTACGTGCGCGTGGTGGATAAGGAGATGATCAAGTGACAAAGGCATACATTACAAAATATGCATTAACCAAAGGCATCTACGAAGCTCAAGGCCGCCTTTCTGAGTACTTCCCTGATATGTTTATTGAAGAGCATTACCGTCAGCACCATCACGGTAATGACTGGCATATTACCCTGGAAGATGCCATTAGCCGGGCTGAAGAAATGCGTATCAAGAAACTGCAATCTCTGGATAAGCAAATGAAAAAGCTATCTGCATTGAAATTCGAAATTAAGTAACCCCACCCCAGCATTTAATCAGAGGTAACAAGGATATTTTATGAGTTCAATTCTGACGCGAGAACTCCAGAATGGATATCTGGAGAAATTGGAAAGGGACAGGGTTTGCGAAGTAATCAAAAGATCTGAGATTCTCCATTATGGATATGTTAGTGCGAAGAAGGCTCTAAATAAAATAGATGTTGAGTACCACAGTAACGGTATGGCGCACATTTACTGCGATAAGAATTTTCTTTATAGTATGGCTAGATTGAGATCTTTCAAGAAAACAGGGTGGACCTATTATAAGCACTTTTCAGGCAGGATAGGCCTGTACATCACGGATGTAATTGGTGACAGGTGTTACATAGAGATAAACATCAATCATTCCACATCAACCTGAATTACCAACCCCTCGTACAATTGCATAGATAAATATATGCGTTCGCCGATCACATAGCATTTGAAAATATCATCTGGCGTTAATCGCCTGAATTAACACTGAGGTCACTATGTCAGCGTACTCACTCACGCTTGATGAGGCCTGCGCGTTCCTCGGCATCTCCCGGCCAACTGCCAGCAACTGGATCAGGACCGGGAGACTTACGGCCACACGCAAAGACCCGAGCAAATCAAAATCACCCTATCTCGTTACCCGCCAGGCATGTATTGCCGCACTGAACAATCCGTTGCACACTGTCGCCGTGAGCGCGGGTGATGCACATGAGGAGAAAACATGTCGCTATTCCGCAGGAATGATACCTGGTACGCCAGCTTCATACAGCCGGACGGTAAACGCTTTAAGCGATCTCTTGGAACAACGGACAAAAGGAAGGCAACTGAACTCCACGACAAGCTGAAGGCTGAGGCCTGGCGAGTGAGCTATCTCGGTGAAACGCCGAACATGACTTTCGAGGATGCATGCGTTCGTTGGCTTGAAGAGAAAGCGCATAAGAAATCGCTGGATGATGACAAGAGCCGGATTGGATTCTGGCTTCAACATTTTTCGGGGATGCAGTTAAAAGATATTACGGAGTTGAGGATTTATGCCGCCATCCAGAAGATGACGAACAGGAGGCATGAGGAGAATTACCGCCTGATGGCCGAGGCAGCAAAAAAGAGAGGGAGGGAGGTGGAGCCATTTAAGGCTAAGCCAGCAGCGACTGCAACCAAGGCAACACACCTGGCCTTTATTAAGGCGCTACTGCGTACAGCTGAACGGAGCTGGAAGATGCTGGAGAAGGCACCTATCGTCACTGTCCCTCAGCCGAAGAATAAGCGCATTCGGTGGCTGGAACCACATGAAGCGCAGAGGCTGATAGATGAATGCCCGGAGCCACTAAAGTCAGTGGTGCGATTCGCGCTCGCAACCGGACTAAGGCGATCAAACATCATCAATCTGGAGTGACAACAAATCGACATGCAGCGCCGGGTGGCATGGATACACCCGGAGCAGAGCAAATCAAACCAGGCTATTGGCGTAGCCCTGAATGATACCGCATGTCAGGTACTGAAAAAGCAGATCGGCAGGCACGGCAAATGGGTGTTCGTTTATACGGAAAGAAGCACCCGGCCAGATGGTACAAAAACGGATATTGTCAGAAAAATGCGCTACGACGCAAACACGGCGTGGAGGGCTTCACTTAAGCGGGCAGGAATAGAGGATTTCCGCTTTCATGATTTACGGCATACCTGGGCTAGCTGGCTGGTCCAGGCGGGAGTTCCAATATCGGTATTGCAGGAGATGGGTGGCTGGGAGTCAATCGAGATGGTTCGAAGGTATGCACACCTGGCACCAAATCACCTGACCGAGCATGCGAAGCAAATCGACGCCATTTTTAGCGCCTGTGTCCCAAATCTGTCCCACTTTGAAATCAGGGAAGGAACTAATGATGCCTAACCACTTGATTTTACTGGTGCCGATACCAGGAGTCGAACCTGGGACCTTCGCATTACGAATGCGCTGCTCTACCAACTGAGCTATATCGGCTTTGGGGAGGTGTACTACGGGGCGTTACGTTAAGAAAAAATGCCCGGGGAGTCAAGGGGGGCGCAAATCAGTCGCCGCTTTTTTCATCTGGCAGCAAGGCAAACCTCGGGTGATTCTCCTCCCTCCCTACCCTGCTGCTCTTTCTCTGCCCCCAACTTGCCTCCCCCAACTTACTTCCCCCACTCACTACCTTACTTCCTTCCCCCACTCACTACCTTACTTCCTTCCCTCCATAACCATTCTTACCGCCAGGCCTGCCAGCACCGTACCCATTATCCCGCGCTGGAGCTTCTGCCAGCCGGGGCGCTGGGCGAGGAATGAGGCGATAGTGCCGGCGGCGAAGATAATCATACTGTTGACAATAATGCTGGTCACAATCTGGGTGAAGCCGAGTATAAGCGACTGCATCAGCACCTGCCCCTGTTCGGGACGGATAAACTGCGGCAGCAGGCTGAGGTAGATGACGGCGGTTTTGGGGTTTAACAGGTTGGTCAGCAGGCCCATGGTAAAGAGCTTAGGATCGCTGTCGGGCGGCAGGTTGCGCAGCTGAAAGGGCGATCTGCCGCCGAATATCGCCTGCCAGGCCATATATAACAGGTAAAGCGCCCCCACAATGCGCAGCGCGTCGTACGCCAGCGGCACCGCCATAATCAGCGCGGTGATGCCCATTGCGGCACAGAGCATATAAAATATAAAGCCCAGCGCCACGCCGCTTAGCGAGATATAACCCGCGCGGCGGCCCTGGCACAGCGAGCGGGAAATCAGGTAGATCATATTTGGCCCCGGCGTCAGCACCAGCCCGAGGGCGATGGCGGCGAAGGGAAAAAGCTGTGAAAACGTCACCATACTTAACTCTCCTGCGCACCTGACGCCGGCGGTTATGATGCTAAAGCGTTAACCGCGCACGGTATCGCTGCCAAAACCTATCCATTTATAGGTCGTGAGCGCCTCCAGACCCATCGGGCCGCGCGCATGCAGCTTCTGCGTGCTGACCGCCACCTCTGCGCCCAGGCCAAACTGGCCGCCATCGGTGAAGCGCGTGCTGGCGTTAACGTACACCGCCGAGGAGTCGACCTCATTCACAAAGCGGTTTGAGTTATGCAGGCTGCGGGTGAGGATCGCATCCGAATGCTGGGTGCCGTATTCGCGAATGTGCGCGATACCCTGATCCAGAGAGTCCACCAGCACCACGTTCAGATCCAGCGACAGCCATTCGTCGCGGAGCTGGGCGTCGGTGACTGGGGTAACGTCGGCCGGGCCGTTTTGCAGCAGCGGCAGCGAGCGCGGATCGGCATGAAGCCTGATGCCAGCCTCCGCCATGCTGTGGCTCAGCACGGGCAGGAAGCTTTCTGCCACGTCCGCATGGACCAGCAGCGTCTCCAGTGAATTACAGGCGCTGGGACGCTGTTTTTTGGCGTTGATAATCACCTTCAGCGCCGCCTGCTGCTCGATATCGCTGTCGACAAAAATGTGGCAGACGCCAATGCCGCCGGTGATCACCGGGATGGTCGACTGTTCGCGGCACAGCTTATGTAGATTCGCGCCGCCGCGAGGGATCAGCATATCCACATAGCGATCCAGCTTCAGCAGCTGATTCACCCATTCGCGATCGGGGCTTTCAATCGCCTGGACGGCCCCGGCCGGTAAACCATGCTGACGCAGCGCGTCCTGAATAACGCGAACCGTTGCGCCGTTAGTGCGCCAGGTTTCCTTACCCCCGCGCAGGATAGAGGCGTTGCCGGTCTTCAGGCAGAGCGCAGCGACGTCGATAGTCACATTGGGGCGCGCCTCATAAATAACCGCCACCACGCCCAGCGGCACACGGCGACGCTCAATACGCAGGCCGCTGTCCAGCAGACCGCCGTCTAACACCACGCCGACCGGATCGGCCAGGCGGCAGACCTGGCGCACATCGTCAGCGATGGCTTTCAGCCGCGCCGGGTTGAGCATCAGGCGATCCAGCAGCGCTTCGCTCAGTCCGTTCTGGCGCGCATCGGCCAGATCGCGCTCGTTGGCCGTGAGGATTTCAGCGCTCTGCGCTTCCAGGCGGTCGGCGATGGTCATCAGAACCCGGTTTTTCTCTGCGGTGGAGAGCACCGACAGCACGTAAGATGCCGCTTTCGCGGCTTTACCCATTTCTTCCAGCATGCCCTGCTCCTTAGCTGACGATCATATCGTCGCGGTGAACGGCAACCGGACCATATTCATAACCTAAAATCTCGCTGATTCGCTGGGAGTGATGCCCGGCAATCATGCGCATCGCATCGCTATTGTAGCGGCTGACGCCGTGCGCCACATCGCGTCCCTGGAGACTGCGGATACGGATCACTTCGCCTCGTGAGAAGTTGCCGCCGATATCGCGAATGCCCTTTGGCAGCAGCGAGCTGCCCCGCTCGAGGATCGCCGAGAGCGCACCGTCATCGACGGTGAGTTCGCCCGCTGGCGGCGCGCCGAAGATCCAGCGCTTGCGGTTCTCAAGCGGCGTTTCCAGCGCGTGAAAGCGGGTACCGACCGGGTTGCTGGCGATAACGTCACCAATAACGCCTGCACGGCTACCGGCGGCGATAATCGTATCAATGCCCGCCCGGCAGGCGATATCCGCTGCCTGAAGCTTGGTGGTCATACCGCCGGTGCCCAGACCGGAGACGCTGTCACCCGCCAGCGCGCGCAGCGCATCGTCAACGCCGTGCACGTCGCGGATCAGCTCCGCTGACGGGTTGTTACGCGGATCGGCGGTAAACAGCCCCTGCTGATCGGTCAGCAGCAGCAGCTTATCCGCACCGGCCAGAATCGCCGCCAGCGCTGAGAGGTTGTCGTTATCGCCCACTTTGATTTCCGCCGTGGCAACCGCGTCGTTTTCATTGATCACCGGCACGATGTGGTTATCCAGCAGCGCCCGCAGCGTATCCCGCGCATTCAGAAAGCGTTCGCGATCTTCAAGGTCGGCGCGGGTCAGCAGCATCTGCCCAATGTGGATGCCGTAAATAGAGAACAGCTGCTCCCATAGCTGAATCAACCTGCTCTGCCCCACCGCAGCCAGCAGCTGCTTTGAGGCGATGGTCGGCGGCAGTTCCGGGTAGCCAAGATGCTCACGTCCGGCGGCCATCGCCCCGGAGGTCACAATCACAATGCGGTGGCCCGCCGCGTGCTGCTGCGCACACTGACGCACCAGTTCGACGATATGTGCCCGGTTCAGCCGACGCGATCCGCCGGTTAATACGCTGGTCCCCAGTTTCACTACCAGGGTCTGGCTGCTGCTCATTATTTCCTGCCGTTACGTGAGAGGTCTGCAAGAAGACGTTTTATCAGGTGTGGTGCTGGAAGCCAACAGGGGAGCGGGAAAAAGGGAAAAAACAGCAGCAGGGAGGGCAAGGGTTGTACATGTCCGGCGAACGTCAACGTGCTGCACCGGTCAGCAGCAAATACTGCTGATCGGTGATACATGCCAGCGTCCTGCCGTCAGGCGGTCAGCTTTACCGGTTCGTCCGCAAAGTCGGCAGCGGGCTTCAGGCCCAGCTCCAGCTCTTCCAGCAGCGCTTTTAAGCGCACGTGGAAATTACGCAGCGTCTCTTCCAGTCGCTCGTTATTTTCCTTACCCTTAATGGCGCTCGGCTTCCAGTTTCCTTCTTTGTCGAACAGACCAAAGTAGTATTCGTAGGTGAAGTGATCGCTTTCAGCATTCAGCTCCATCCACCAGCCCCAGAACTCACGCAGCTCCGGTGCCGGTTTCACATTGACGCAAACGGCCAGGCAGTCAAAGAAAAAGCGATCGCCTTCGCACTTAGCTTCACGGATATAGGGTCCCAGAGAACCAAAGCGCTTCATTAAGCGGCTCTTAGGATGCCCACTTGGTAACGTCATTGTAAAACCTCCATCATTGAGCCTGTTATCATCCCGCTCAGGAGCAGGAAAGTGCTGAACTATAGCAAATCATCGCAGCAACCGCTTTGCTATCCACGCAACAATATCACGTAATGCCTTATCGAAGTTATGCATCGCCGGCGTCAGCGATACCGGCAGCAGCCTGCCGTCGCTGGAGGATTGCACAATCAGCTTCGACTCCTCCTCCGGGCTGAAGAGGTCGTTCGGCCAGAAGGCGGAAAGCAGAGGCGTGGTGGTGCGTCTGCCCAGCAGCCCCTGGGTTTTCAGGGAGTATCGGCCCAGCTCGGCGCGCAGGGCTGAGTCTGCCGCATTCATCATGCCCAGTCGGCTGGCGAGCACGTCCATCATCATCTCCGGCATCGGGTCCTGGAGCGCGCTGTCACTGAGCAGATGATGCACCACCGGGCCGACGCAGGCGACCGCGCGCAGACGCTGTGACTCAAGATAGGCCAGCCGCACCGCCACGTTAGCGCCAAAGCGGAAGCCGAAGGCCGCCACGCGGGTGTGATCGATCCAGGGTACATTTTCCAGCTGATGCAGCACCTGCTGATGCAGAAAGCTGGTGTCCTGGGTGAGCGTCCACTTCGACGAAAACCCCACTGAAGGCATATCAATGGTTAGCATGGCGATCCCGCGCGGGGCGAGGTAGTCATGAAACAGGCGATAGCTGTCGGTTTGCAGCGCATCCAGCGTGCCGCACAGCAGCACCGTAGGATAAGGCGCACTGACGCCCGCAGGCATGTGCAAAAAGCCTTCAATCGGACTGCCGCCAGGGATAGCAAACGTCAGCGCCTTCAGCTCGCCCGACAGACGCTTTGTGGCCTCTTCGTAGGCGCGGTTAGCCATCAGCTGCGCCTGGTCGGCCAGCTCATCACCTTTCAGATGCGGGTAGCCCGCCACGCCGAGCAAATTGGCAGCATGCAGCCAGCAGCGCCCCGCCTCTTCATCGCTGTTGGCGGCGCTGGCCCGTTGCTGCCACTGCGCCGCCTGTGAAGACCACTCGTATATCCAGTTGCCGCTGCGATAGCCGATCACCGTATCCAGCAGGCTTTCGTCGGTGTGCTCCGCGCGGCTGTTGGCGATTCTGGCAAGCACCTCGCCGATCTCAAGCGGCGGCAGGCCGCGCCATGTCCAGAGTACGCGGTTAATCATCCGGTACCAGCCAGCGTGGCTCTCCCCCTCCAGTGCCGAATGAACCGGCAGCGGCTTATGCCGATGTTGGCGACGTACTAAGGATGAGGTTTCAGGGTGTTTGAAGCGCGGTTTGAACAGCTCTTCGCTCAGATTTTTCGGTGACATAGCGTGGCGGTCCTCCGGCGCACAGGGCATGGCATCAGTCTACCCCAGGCCCTGCGGCTGCGCTAACCGTAAAAACAGCAACGCCCGGCAGAACCGGGCGTTGCGTTGATCGGGATCAATCAGCCTTTAACAATAGGCGGAATATAGACCACGCCCATATCCCACGGCTGTTCAATCCAGGTGTTCTGCGGAATATCAACCACATAGTCATCAACCAGCGGACGACCGGCAGGCTTGGCGAAAATGGTCACAAAGTGGGCTTTCGGATACATCTCGCGGATCGCCTGCGCGGTACCGCCGGTATCAACCAGATCGTCAATAACGATAAAGCCTTCACCGTCGCCTTCAGCGCGCTTAAGGATTTTCATTTCACGCTGATTGTCGTGATCGTAGCTGGAGATGCACACGGTATCCACATGGCGAATACCCAGCTCACGGGCCAGCAGGGAAGCGGGAACCAGTCCGCCGCGGCTGACCGCAATAATGCCTGTCCACTGCTCAACGGGAAGCAGGCGCTGAGCCAGTTTACGGGCATGGATCTGCAGCATGTCCCAGGTGACGATGTATTTTTCGCTCATAAAGGTGTCCCGACCAATGGTGTTGGCTTAAAAATGTACTATGGGTGAGGTTGCGCGGAATTATAGAGATCTGAGGCGCTAAAAACCAGCACCGATCGGCCTCCAGCCCGCTTTTTTGCTGTTGCGAAGTAAGCATCCCCGTTGAAACGATGATATTCTTTGCCAACAGCGTCAGATCCGCTGACGCGAGCTGTTTAACCGCTAATCTTGCTCGCCATCCACGGCTCATGCTGAACGATGGTGCTGGCACAGGAGAGTTATCGTGTCTGAATTATCTCAACTGTCACCACAGCCGCTGTGGGATATCTTTGCCAAAGTCTGCTCTATTCCACACCCCTCTTACCATGAAGAAGCGCTGGCGCAGTATATTCTGGGCTGGGCGAAAGAACAGGGTTTCTGGGCCGAACGCGATGAAGTGGGCAACATTTTGATCCGCAAACCTGCCACCGCCGGGCTGGAAAATCTGAAGCCGGTGGCGCTGCAGGCGCACCTGGATATGGTGCCGCAGAAAAACAACGACACGGTTCACGACTTCACGAAAGATCCCATCCAGCCGTGGATCGACGGCGAATGGGTTAAAGCGCGCGGCACCACCCTGGGCGCGGATAACGGTATTGGCCTGTCCTCTGCGCTGGCGGTGCTGGCGGATAAAAACGTTGAGCACGGCCCGCTGGAAGTGCTGCTGACCATGACCGAAGAGACCGGCATGGCGGGTGCGTTTGGCCTTCAGCCCAACTGGCTGCAGGCAGATATCCTGATCAACACCGATTCGGAAGAAGAGGGTGAAATCTATATGGGCTGCGCGGGCGGCATTGATTTTACCGCGACGCTGCCGATCGACCGTGAAGCGGTACCCGAAGGCTTCGCGCATATTCAGCTCTCCCTTAAGGGCCTGAAGGGCGGTCACTCCGGCTGTGATATTCACGTCGGCCTGGGTAATGCTAACAAGCTGCTGGCCCGCTTTCTGTTCACCCAGGCTAAAGCACTGGATCTGCGCCTGGTCGACTTTACCGGCGGTACGCTGCGTAACGCGATCCCGCGAGAGGCCACGGCGACGCTCGCCGTCCCGGCAGACAAGCTGGACGCGCTGAAAAGCCAGGCGCTGCACTATCTGGAGACGCTAAAAAGCGAGCTGGCGCTGAAAGAGAAGAACGTAAATCTGGTGGTGGAGAACGTGGCGGCCAGTGGCCCGGCGCTGACCGCAGCCAGCCGCGACGCCTTTATTGCCCTGCTGAACAGTACGCCAAACGGCGTTATCCGCAACTCTGACGTAGTGAAAGGCGTAGTCGAAACCTCGCTGAACGTCGGTGTGGTGGCGATCCGCGAAAACGAAGCGGTAATCAACAGCCTGATCCGTTCACTGATCGACAGCGGTAAAGAGTACGTGGTGGAAACCCTGACCGCGCTGGCCGAACTGGCCGGCGCAACGGCGCGTGCGAAAGGCAGCTATCCTGGCTGGCAGCCGGACGCGACTTCGCCGGTGATGGCGCTGGTGGGGGAAACCTACAAAAAGCTGTTTGGCAGAACGCCGAACATTCAGGTGATCCATGCGGGTCTGGAGTGCGGTCTGTTTAAGAAGCCTTATCCGGATATGGATATGGTTTCCATCGGACCAACGATCACCGGGCCGCATTCGCCGGATGAGCAGGTCCATATCGCCAGCGTGGGTCTCTACTGGCAGCTGTTGACGGCGCTGCTTAAGGCGATCCCGACGAAGTAAGACTGACCGGCAGGCGGAATGAACTCCGCCTGCCGCTTCCCTGCGGGCCATGCGCCTGCCCCCGTTACTATCCGCTCTTACCCGCTATAAACCCAACAGCAGCTGACGTTCAATCTGGGGATTGAGCAGCGTCACGTGCAGGCCAACCAGCCTGACGCCGCGGCCACCCCGCCGCTCCTCCCAGGCCTTCTTCGCCACCGCAATCATGTCGTCTTTATTCAGCTCGGGCCAGACGTGCTCCTGCGTGGTCTGCTGAAAATCGTTGAATTTGAGCTTTACTCCCTGACGGGCGATCAGCCGGTCCGGCTTGATTTTGATGAGTCGACGCTCCAGCTCCTCATAAAGGAAGTCGATAATCTTCAGGCACTCTTCCCAGCTGTGAATGTCCTCCGACAGGGTACGCTCAACGCCAAGGGATTTGCGCAGACGATCGGTAACTACTTCCCGCTCATCAATGCCGTTACAGCGCTCCCACAGCACCCGACCAAACTTGCCAAAGCGCCTGAGCAGCGCGGCGAGATCGGTTTTCTGCACGTCGCCGCAGGTCATCAGCCCCATTTCTTCCAGCTTTTTAGCCGTCACCTTGCCGACGCCGGGGATCTTAGCCAGCGGCAGCGTCAGCAGAAACTGCGGCATTTCATCGGGGGTAATCACGAACTGCCCGTCGGGTTTATTCAGGTCGGAGGCAATTTTGGCGACAAATTTCACCGGCGCGACCCCTGCCGAGGCGGTCAGATTCAACTCCCGACTGATGGTCTGGCGAATTTCGCGCGCCATCAGCGTGGCCGACCCGTGGCAGTGCAGGCTGTCGGTGACGTCAAGATAGGCTTCATCCAGAGAGAGCGGCTCAATCAGCGAGGTATAGCGCAAGAATATTTCACGAATATGAGCGCTGGCTTCTTTGTAGGCATCGAAACGGCCAGGCACCACCTTAAGGTGCGGGCAGAGCTTAAGCGCCATCGCGGTGGACATGGCGCTGTGCACGCCAAACTTGCGCGCCGGATAGTTAGCGGTACTGATCACCCCCCGCTTAAGATGACTGCCGCCGATGGCAATCGGGATATTGCGCAGGCTGGGATCGTCGCGCATCTCTACTGCGGCATAAAAGCAGTCCATATCGACGTGAATGATCTTCCGCATATCCCCCTCCAACTGTACTGGATAAGTATACAGCGAAATAAGCGAATGACAATATAACTGGTTGAGCCAAAGCACAGCGGTAAAGGGCTGAGCCACACTTTTATTCAGTATTTTATACTCTGCTCTCTTGATAAAAAAATAGACAATGCTAATGTGACGCAGCAATAGCGGCTATTAACTGATATTGCCAGTAAACGCGTCCCGGACGCCGCATCCACCCCTCCTTTTTCAAGGGAACCAGAATGGGCAAAATCGCACTCCTTTTTGCGATGTTTTTTCTGCCAGCCGTAGTTTTTGCCAGCGTACCCACCACTCCGGTACTGCCGCTGGCACCGGTAAGCAAAGAATTAAAGAAACAGCTAATTGGCACGCCTGTGTATATTCAGATATTTAAAGAAGAACGCACGCTTGAGCTGTATGGCAAAATTGGCAATGATTATCGTTTAATAGACAGCTATCGAATTTGTAATTTCTCTGGCGGGCTGGGTCCTAAGCGGCGTCAGGGAGATTTTAAAAGTCCGGAAGGGTTTTACAGCGTCGGCCTTTCCCAGTTAAAACCGGACAGCCGCTTTTATCGGGCCATTAACGTCGGTTTCCCCAACGCCTACGATCGTCAGCAGGGTTATGAAGGTAAATACCTGATGATCCATGGCAGCTGCGTATCTATCGGCTGTTATGCGATGACTGATACCAATATTCAGGATATCTATCGCTTTGTGGAAGCCGCGCTGCGCAACGGTCAGCCGCGTATTGAATTGAGCATTTATCCGTTCCGCATGACCGAAAGCAATATGCAGCGGCACCGCAACTCGGTGTATTACAGCTTCTGGCAGCAGCTGCAACCGGGATACGCGCAGTTTGTGCAGACCCACCAGCCGCCTTCGGTTAGCGTCAGCGACGGCCACTACGTGCTGAATAGCCCGGGGTCACTGCTGAGTGCCCCGGCTACCGGTTCAACGCTGGCGCTCACCCAGGCAAAATAGCGCCCAGTCACCTGGCGCGATTTTGTGCCAGGTTTCATTGCCCGTCAGGGGCTGGGTAGCGATCACCGTGACCACGTCATTTGGCGTGGTCTGCTTCTGAAAATCAATCTCAACGTCCTGATCCAGCAGTGTCGCCCTGCCGAACGGCGCCCGGCGGGTTATCCAGAACAGATTCGTCGAACAAAACGCCATCAGATAGCGGCCGTCCGACAGCAGCATATTAAATACGCCCTTTTTCCGCAGCTCCGTCGCCAGTTCGGCAATGTAACGAAATACCGCCGGCCAGTTGCCCGGCGTACGCGGATAGCGCGTAGTCAGCTTGTGCAGCAGCCAGCAAAATGCCTGCTCGCTGTCGGTTTCGCCCACCGCCCGAAATGGGCCGGTGTCCAGCGTCCGGTAGCCCTTCAACTGCCCATTATGCGCATAGGTCCAGTTGCGGCCCCACAGCTCACGGGTAAAGGGATGCGTATTTTCCAGCGCCACCTCACCCCGATTCGCCTGACGGATATGTGCCACCACGGAATGCGATTTAATCGGATACTCCTGCACCAGCCGCGCAACAGGCGAATTAAAGCTGGGCTGCGGATCCTTGAATGTGCGACAGCCTTTCCCTTCATAAAAGGTAATCCCCCAGCCATCCTTGTGCGGACCGGTTCCCCCACCGCGCTGGACAAGACCGGTAAAGCTGAAACAGATGTCCGTAGGAACGTTGGCGCTCATCCCGAGCAGTTCACACATAGCGACTACCTCGCAGTAAGGCCCTGCAACCAGGGCCGGGAAAGGGTTACTTCGCCATCTCTTTTTCAATCAGCAGGATCAGGATATGAATAACCTTGATGTGGATCTCCTGAATGCGATCGGCATAGCCGAAGTGCGGCACGCGGATCTCTACGTCAGCCAGGCCATCCATTTTGCCGCCATCTTTGCCGGTCAGGATGATCACCTTCATGCCCTGCGCCCGCGCGGCGTCAATCGCCTTCAGGACATTGGCCGAATTCCCCGAGGTAGAGATGCCAAACAGCACGTCTCCCGTGCGGCCCACCGCCTCAACGTAGCGTGAGAAGACATAATCGTAGCCGAAGTCATTGCTGACGCAGGAGAGATGGCTGACGTCCGAGATAGCAATGGCCGGATAGCCCGGACGGTTCTCCCGGTAACGACCGGTCAGCTCCTCGGCAAAGTGCATCGCGTCGCAGTGCGATCCGCCGTTGCCACAGGAAAGGACTTTGCCTCCCGCTTTAAATGCATCTGCCAGCAGCACGGCTGCGCGCTGAATGGCATGGATATTAGCGTCATCGCTCAGGAAATGGGTGAGCGTTTCGGCGGCTTCATTGAGTTCTGCACGAATGATGTCCTGATACATAGAGAGATCCTTTTAAGTGAGGTCGCCGCCAGTTTATCAACTTGCAGGTGGGGGGAACAGCTTCCTTCCAATCCGGCCAGCTCTTTCGCCAGGGATGCACGCGGAGTGTGAGCCAGGTTGTAATTATTATGTAATCAGATTGCTAATAAAAACCATCTCATCTACACATACACTTAACAGGTCAGACCTCTTACTTCTGGAGAAATTCTATGCTGGCTCTTAGCTGCCTTGCGACGATCGTCCTGATTGCCGCTCTGTTTTATCATCGCGTCAGCCTGCCGTTAAGCAGTCTCGCCCTGCTGGTATGGTGTATTGCCTGGGCTGCTGGCGGCGTCTGGACCCCGTGGCTGCTTATTCCGCTTGCGGTCATTCTGCTGCCGTTAACCCTGCTGCCCGTCAGGCGGGCGATGTTCTCAAAGCCGATGCTGCGCACCTTTCAACAGGTGATGCCGCCAATGTCGCGTACTGAAAAGGAGGCGATTGAGGCGGGCACCACCTGGTGGGAAGGCGAGCTGTTTCGCGGCAAACCAGACTGGCAGAAGCTGCATGACTACCCGCAGCCGCGCCTCACCGCCGATGAACAGGCTTTTCTGGCAGGCCCGGTAGAGGAAGCCTGCCGTATGGCAAATGACTTCGCAATCACCCATGAAATGGCCGATTTACCGCCTGAGCTGTGGGCCTTTCTGAAAGAACATCGCTTCTTCGCGATGATCATTAAGAAAGAGTACGGCGGCCTGCAATTTTCCGCCTATGCCCAGGCGTTGGTGCTGCAGAAGCTGGCCGGCGTCTCAGGCATTCTGGCGATCACCGTGGGCGTGCCGAACTCACTTGGCCCCGGTGAACTGCTCCAGCATTACGGTACCGACGCACAGAAGAATCACTATCTGCCGCGCCTGGCGCGCGGAGAAGAAATCCCCTGTTTTGCCCTGACCAGCCCGGAAGCAGGCTCCGATGCCGGCGCCATTCCCGACACCGGCATTGTCTGCATGGGTGACTGGCAGGGACAGCAGGTATTGGGTATGCGCCTCAGCTGGAATAAGCGCTACATTACCCTTGCGCCGATTGCCACGGTGCTGGGGCTGGCGTTTAAGCTTTACGATCCCGACCACCTGCTGGGCGACACCGAGTCGCTGGGTATTACCTGCGCGCTGATCCCTACCCATACGCCGGGCGTGGAGATCGGTAAACGTCACTTCCCGCTCAACGTGCCTTTCCAGAACGGCCCGACGCGCGGCAAGGATATTTTTGTTCCTGTTGATACCATTATCGGCGGGCCGAAGATGGCCGGACAGGGCTGGCGCATGCTGGTCGAGTGTCTTTCGGTGGGACGCGGTATCACCCTGCCCTCTAACTCAACGGGCAGCCTGAAAAGTATTGCGCTGGCCATTGGCGCCTACGCCCATATTCGCCGCCAGTTCCGCCTGCCGATAGGCAAAATGGAAGGCATTGAGGAGCCGCTGGCGCGTATCGCCGGTAACGCCTGGATGATGGATGCCGCCGCTTCGCTGATCACCTATGGCATTGTGCTGGGTGAAAAACCGGCGGTGCTCTCCGCCATTGTTAAATACCACTGCACCCATCGCGGGCAGCGGGCAATTATTGATGCGATGGATATCGCCGGCGGCAAAGGAATTATGCTCGGTAAGGGCAACTTTATTGCCCGTGCCTACCAGGGCGCACCGGTAGCTATCACCGTGGAAGGGGCAAATATCCTCACCCGCAGCATGATTATCTTTGGCCAGGGGGCGATTCGCTGTCATCCATATGTGCTGACCGAAATGACCGCGGCACAGAATCACGACCTTGATACTTTTGACCGCGCGCTGTTCAGCCATATCGGTCACGTCGGCAGCTGCGCCGTGCGCAGCCTGTGGCTGGGTATCACCGGCGGGCGCACCAGCCGCGCGCCAACGCGCGATGCTACCCGCCGCTACTATCAGCACCTTAACCGCGTGAGTGCCAATATGGCGCTGCTTGCCGATGTCGCGATGTCGGTCATGGGCGGCAGCCTGAAGCGGCGTGAACGTATCTCTGCCCGTCTCGGCGACGTGCTCAGTCAGCTTTATCTCGCCTCTGCGGCGCTCAAGCGCTTTGAAGATGAAGGCCGCAATAAAGCCGATTTGCCACTGCTGCACTGGGGCGTTCAGGATGCGTTAAAACAGGCGGAAAACGCCACGGATGCGCTGCTGCGAAATTTCCCTAACCGCGCCGTCGCGGCCCTGCTGCGCCTGACGATATTCCCGCTGGGCCGTCGCTGCCTGTCGCCATCAGACCGGCTTGATCACCAGCTGGCGCGCATTCTTCAGGTCCCGTCCGCGACCCGCAGCCGCATTGGTCGCGGCCAGTATCTGGCTCCGTCAGATCATAACCCGGCCGGACAGCTGGAAGAGGCCCTGCTGGACATTATGGCAGCCGAAATCATTCACGACCGTCTGTGCAAAGAGCAGAAAAAAAACCTGCCCTTTACCCGGCTGGACGCGCTGGCAAAGCAGGGGCTGGAGCAGCAGTGGCTGAATGAAGAGGAAGCCGCCATCCTGACCCGCGCCGAAGCCAGCCGCCTGCGCGCGATTAACGTTGATGAGTTTGAAGCCGATGCGCTGGCGACCCAGCCGCTTAACAGGGCATCCGGGACTCAGTCTGCGTCTGAGGAGCAGGAGCATGAGCATGAGCATGAGCATGAGCATGAGCATGAGCATGAGCATGAGCATGAGCAGAGAGAATCGCTAAAGAAAACTGACGATGCAAGAAAAACGGCAGTAGCCTGACGTCATCAGGTCAACCGCCCTCCCCCTTCGGTGGTAAATAAGCGGTCGAAGGGGGAGGACAACGACTAAAGGAAGTTGTACAGCGTTAATCATTCTGCCGCACGCGAGTCATCGGTATCTCACCCCTTATGCCGCACGCGGGCAATCCCTCTCTTAACCCTTCTGCAACACGCCAGTCATCGGTATCTCAACCGTTCTGCCGCACTCGGGCGATCAGCGCGTCGATATTGTCCACATGCTCAGCGGCGAGGATCAGCGTTCTGCCCAGCGCGATCGCCTGACGTACGCACTCTACCTTCATCACCTCATCTTCAATCGTTTTGATATCGGCCACCTGCGACATCCCTACCGTACGGCGGATTAGCTCGGTACCGCAGTAGCCCAGGGTATCGCACCACACCTTACGCAGAAAAGCCGCGCCGTAGCCCGGCCAGGCCAGCGCCCGATCGCGCGACTTCTCCGCGGTCAGCGTCAGGAAGCGGTCCGCAAAGCTTTGCCAGGTCACGCGCACGTCGCTCAGCCGTTTCTCTCGGGCGTCGGCCGCCTCGCGGGGGGCCATCAGTCCCGGGAGCGCGCAGTAGTTAATCAGCAGGTTGCCAAGCGCGCTGCCCACATCGAAACCGATCGGGCCGTAGTAGCCAAACTCTGCATCAATCAGCTTCAGCGTATTGTCACCCACGAAGATTGAACCGCTGTGAACATCCCCATGCAGCAGTGCTTCAGCATGAGAGAAAAAGCGGTGCTTCAGCGCAGCTACCCTGAGGCGAAGCTCGTCGTCGTCCCGCAGGGAGGCGGCCAGCGGCTCCAGGGCGCGCGGATAGCCGTTACGCTCATGCACTTCGTACGGCTCGTTGAAAAACAGCTCTTCGGTAATGTCGCACAGCTCGGGATTGGTAAAACGGATCACCTCCGCTTTTTTCTGATACGGATGCTGGTAAAAATCAGAGGTATGAAACAGCGCCTGCGCCAGATATTCACCAAGCTGCGCGGATGCCTGCGGATAGTCCCGGCCTTTAACCTGCTCGCCGCGCCAGATCGCCAGATGGGAGAGATCTTCCATCACCATGACCGCCAGCTCGGGATCGTGATGCAGGATCTTCACCGTATATTCCGGGCAATACTGACCGTGGATCTGCAGTACCTCGGCTTCAATGCGCGCGCGATCAAGCGTCAGCGGCCAGGATTCACCCACGCAGCGCACATAGGGTAGCGCCTGTTTGACAATGACCCGGCTGTTGCCGTCGCGGTCGAATATCTTAAATACCAGATTAAGGTTACCGTCACCGATCTCCTGCGACTCAACCAGACTTTCCGGATTTTCAACACCGCCATACTGGCGGGCATATTCCACGGCATCAGCTGCAGTGAAAGTACGATATTGCGACATCAACTCACCCTCATTAGCCCATTGCTGCCTGCCCGCTGCCTGACAGAAACATCCGTATGACGTTAATTTGTTGCAAACAAGCCGTGCAGACGTCTATACATCCGTCAAGCATGTTGGCACAATATCGCCTGACGACGCAACCAGGATTTTACTTCTCATGCAGACACTGAGCACAACCAGCTTACAAGTTCGTGACAATCAGCTTTGGATCCTCGACCAGCAGGCGCTCCCGCAACAAAAAAACTGGTGCCCGACGCCTGATGTGGCCTCGCTGGTGGGTCATATCAAAGCCCTGCGGGTGCGTGGTGCGCCGCTCATTGGCCTTTCTGCCAGCCTGCTGCTGGCGCTGCTGGCGGAGAACGGGTTGCCAAAAACCGAACTGGCGGCGGCGCTGGAGGTCCTGCGGGCCGCCCGACCCACCGCAGTCAATCTGATGAATAATCTCGACCGCATGAAGCAGGTACTGGCTCAGGCACCGGACAACCTGGCCGTCGCGCTCAGCAGGGAAGCTCTGCGCCTGGTTGAAGAGGATAAGGCGCTGTGCGACCGTATTGCGGCCGCAGGCGCCGCGCTGATCGAACCGGGCAGCCGCCTGCTGACCCACTGCAATACCGGCGGGCTGGCGACTGCCGGTGTGGGCACCGCGCTGGGGGTCATTGCGCGCGGCTGGCAGCAGGGCAACGTTGAAAACGTCTGGGTAGACGAAACCCGCCCGCTACTTCAGGGTGGACGCCTGACGGCCTGGGAGCTGGGCGAACTGGGCGTGCCCTACCAGCTGATTTGCGACAGCATGGCCGCCAGCCTGATGGCGCAGCGGCAGGTTGACGCCATTTGGGTCGGTGCCGACCGCATTGCGGCCAACGGCGACGTCGCCAATAAAATTGGCACCTACAGCCTTGCGGTGCTGGCTCACTATCACCGCATTCCCTTTTACGTTGCCGCCCCGCACACGACGCTCGACAGCAGCTGCCCTGAAGGTAACGCCATTCCTATTGAGCAGCGCGCCACCAGTGAAGTCACCGGCGTGGCGGGCAGCTTTGGTGACGTGCAGTGGGCCCCGGAAAACGCCCGGGTTTATAACCCCGCCTTTGACGTCACGCCCGCCGCACTGATTAGCGGCTGGGTGCTGGATACCGGCGTGGTCACCCCGGCGCAGGTTGCCGCAGGCGCTTTCTACGGCAGACGCGGATAAGCATCCGCTATCGCGTCGCCGGTAAAGTTGGCAATCCAGCCTTCCTGATTATCGAAAATACGGATAGCGGTAAAGTGGGGTGATGAGCCCATATCAAACCAGTGCGGCGTGCCTGCCGGAACGGAAATCAGATCGTTCTTCTCGCAGAGGATCTGATAAATATGGCCATCCAGATGCAGGCAGAACAGACCCGCGCCCTCCACAAAGAAACGCACCTCATCTTCATCGTGCGTATGCTCAGACAGGAACTTCGTGCGCAGCACCTCCTTCTGGGGGTTGTCTGCGCGCATGCTGATAACGTCCCAGCTCTGGTAGCCTTTCTCCGCCACCAGCCGGTTAATCGCATGCTGATAAGCGTTAATCACCGTGTCTGCATCGGGGTTTTCACCCAGATCGCGATCCGCTTCCCAGCGCTCAAAGCGCACGCCTTTTGCATTTAGCTGCTGGCGGATTTCGTCAGCATCAGTGCTGTGCCACACCGGCTTAGTGGCTTCGCTGTCGGTAAACAGGGTCAGTGCACTCATAGTGAAAACGACTCCAGGTTAATCTGATCAAAACGGTTTACCTGACGGTGCCGACGCTGTGTATCTGCCCCGTCACGCACCAGCTGTAAGGTCTGCCAGCCCGCGTCTTGCGCGGCATCCAGCTCCTGATGAATATCGGATAAAAACAGGTGTTCGTGCGGCTGTAAGCCGGTCTCATTGGCGATATTGCGGTAGGAGAGCGTGTCGCGCTTGGCTCCCACATGGGTGTCAAAGTAGCCGCTGAACAGTCCAGTAATATCACCCTCGTCGCTGTAGCCAAATAACAATTTTTGCGCAGCGACGGAGCCTGAGGAATATACATAGAGATCAATCGCCTGCTGCCGCCATTTTTCCAGCACGGGCAGGACATCCGCATAGAGATGCCCCGTAAAGCTGCCGTTAACATAGCCATCGCGCCAGACCATGCCCTGGAGCGCCTTCAGCGCGGTGGACTTACGATCCTCGTCCATAAATTCGAACAGCACGGTAATCAAATCTTCCGTGGTGGCGTGCGGCTGGGCTATCTCATCGCGCAGATCGTTCAGCGCCCGGGCCACCTCATCACGATGCTGAAAGGCGGCAATAAAGGCCGCGAGGTTTTCCCGCGCGTAGGGGAAAAGCACATCATGAACAAAGCGAATATCGCTGGTGGTTCCTTCAATATCGGTAACAATTGCGCGGATCATTTGGCCTCCAGTAGCCGACGTTGTAGTTCGCACTGGAAGAGAAACTCCAGCCCTTCCAGATGGCGCCTTGCCTCACTGACGTCCCGTCCCCAGCACGTCAGCCCGTGCCCCCGCAGCAGAAAGCCATAGCTCAGAGGCTGATGCTCAGCATACTGATCAATACGGCGCGCCAGGGCATCAATATCCTGATCGTTATCGAACAGTGCAATCGACACCTGGTCAAGATGCGAGGTCTGTCCGGCCAGCGTTTTCTGCATTTCATAGCCCTGCAGTTCTACTGTGGCCCCCTTCGCAATACGCGAGAGGACGGTCGAATTGACGGTGTGGGTATGCAGCACCGCGCCCGCGTCGGGAAACAACCGGTAAATCAGCGTGTGCAGCCCGGTCTCTGCCGAGGGCTTTCGGCCAGAGGGAACGCGGTTACCGGCGATTTCAACCTGCATAAAGTCGTCGCGTGTCAGCGCGCCTTTGTCTTTGCCGGACGCGCTGAGCAGGCAATACTCAGCATCCTGGCGTATTGACATATTGCCGCCGGTGGCCGGTGCCCAGCCCCTGGTACCGATCCAGTGGCAGGCGGTAACCAGCTGATCTAACTGCGGAGTGAGGGTCATAGGTTTCCTTTTCTCTGCCGCATCGGCGAGCATAACGTTAGCGTTTAGACGTCTAAGCGTCTCGATTGCCAAATATTAACATCGAGGCTATAGTGGCAGCAAGACACCTCCAACACATCATTAATTCCCAACGGATTTCACTCTGCCGCAACAGTCACAGGGTGCCAGTCCGGGATAAGCGTTTCGCAAGGGTTACCGATAATGAGCCAGACGTCACTGACACCGCAGAGCAAACTTCCCGCTCTGGGCACCACTATTTTCTCGCAGATGAGCGCGCTGGCGCAGCAGCACAACGCCATTAACCTTTCTCAGGGCTTTCCCGATTTCGACGGGCCGGACTACCTGAAAGCGCGTCTGGCCCACCACGTCAGCGCGGGCGCAAATCAGTATGCGCCCATGACCGGCGTGCAGCCGCTGCGCGAGGCCATTGCCGCGAAAACAGCGGCGCTTTACGGCCACCAGCCCGACAGTAACAGCGAAATCACGGTCACCGCCGGTGCTACCGAGGCGCTCTTCGCCGCCATTACCGCCCTGGTGCGGCCGGGTGATGAGGTTATCTGCTTCGATCCCAGCTATGACAGCTATGCGCCTGCCGTCACCCTCGCGGGGGGCATCATGCGGCGCGTGACTCTCCAGCCGCCGGGGTTTCACGTCGACTGGTCGGCGTTTGCCGCCCTGCTCTCGCCGCGTACCCGACTGGTTATTCTGAATACGCCGCACAATCCCTCTGCCACCGTCTGGCAGAAAAGCGATTTTGAATCCCTGTGGCAGGCCATTCGCGGGCAGGAAATTTACGTGTTAAGCGATGAAGTGTATGAGCATATCTGCTTCGCGGAGGCGGGCCACGCCAGCGTGCTGGCCCATGCTCCGCTGCGCGAGCGCGCTATTGCCGTCTCTTCGTTCGGGAAAACCTACCATATGACCGGCTGGAAGGTGGGCTACTGCATAGCGCCGCCCGCGCTGTCGGCTGAGGTGCGCAAGGTACATCAGTATCTGACCTTTGCGGTAAATACGCCGGCCCAGCTGGCGCTGGCCGACATGCTGAATGCCGAGCCGGAACACTATCGCGAACTGCCCCAATTTTATCGTGCCCGACGCGACCGCTTTATTCAGGCGCTGGAAAAAAGCCGCCTTAAAGTACTGCCCTGCGAGGGAACCTACTTCCTGCTGGCCGACTACAGCGCGGTTTCCGATCTGGATGATGTGGCGTTCTGTCACTGGCTCACGAAAGAGGTGGGCGTGGCGGCTATTCCGCTGTCGGTATTCTGCGCCGGACCTTTCCCTTATAAACTGATCCGCCTGTGCTTTGCCAAACAGGAAGCCACGCTGGATGCTGCCGCGGAGCGCCTGTGTCAACTTTAAATCTGACCGTTCTCCAGCAGCCGCTGGTCTGGATGGATGGCGAAGCCAACCTGCGCTTTTTCGATACGCTGCTGGCCGACCTGAAGGGGCGCGATCTGATTGTGCTGCCGGAGATGTTTACCACCGGGTTTGCCATGGAGGCGGCGAAAAGCTCCCTGCCGGAAGCGCGGGTGACAGACTGGCTGCATGAGAAAGCGAAGGCCACCGGGGCGCTGGTCGGGGGCAGTGCTGCCATTCAGACCGCAAAAGGCGCGGTTAACCGTTTTCTGCTGGTGGAGCCGGGCGGTAAGGTGCATCGCTATGATAAGCGACATCTGTTCCGCATGGCCGATGAGCATCACCATTACCTGGCGGGCGACCGTCGGGAGATAATCGAGTGGCGCGGCTGGCGGATCCTGCCGCAGGTCTGCTATGACCTGCGTTTCCCGGTGTTCTCACGCAGTCGCAATGATTACGATCTGGCGCTTTACGTGGCTAACTGGCCCGAAGCGCGGGCCGCCCACTGGCAGGCGCTGCTGCTGGCCCGCGCCATTGAGAATCAGGCGTACATCGCCGGGTGCAACCGCGTGGGCAGCGACGGCAACCACCATCACTACAGCGGCGACAGCCGAATTATCAGCCCGCAGGGTGAGATCCTGGCGGCGGGCGAGCCGCATCAGCCCGCCGTGTTAAATGCTGAACTGTCTCTGGAAACGCTGAGCGACTATCGCGAGCGCTTCCCGGCGTGGCGCGATGCGGATACCTTTACCCTCTGAGCGGGTGTTCTGTACGCGCCAGCTGACCGCCAGACAGGTAAAACGAAGGCGGCTGGCCGGTAACCCGGCGGAACATGGTGGAAAACGACGATCCGCTGTCGTAGCCCAGCGCCAGCGCCACCCCGGATACCGGCGTTCCCTCCACCAGCCTGCTGAGCGCGACAACCACACAGGCCCGCTGCCGCCAGGCCATAAACGACATCCCCGTCTGCTTAAGGAAGTAGCGCCGGAAGGTGCTCTGGCTCATAAACAGCATGGCGGCCCAGTCATCCGCCGCATCGTGGATATCCGGCGCGGCCAGAAAGGCCTGACACCGCTTCAACAGCTTTTCCTCACGTGGCAGGGGGATATCAAACTGGCGGCAGGGCATCAGTGCCAGCTCTTCCAGCAGCAGCGAGATCAGCAGGCGATCGCGCGGTGAGTCGTAGAGCGGATCCAGCATTACCGCCTCAATCAGTAGCTGCCTCAGCAGCGGCGACACGCTGATAATTTTGCACGCCTCCCCGACGTTCAGCCTGCTGGCGCTGGCGGGTTCGATATAGAGGCTGCGCGTTGAAACGCCGGTAAACTTCACGCTGTGCGCCATCTGCGGCGGGATCCATACCGCGTGCTGCGGCGGCACGGTCCAGCGCCCCATATCCGTGGTGACTTCCATCAGCCCGGTAGCGCCATATAAAAGCTGCGCCCGCCGGTGGCGGTGCGTGGGAAGCCGATACCCCTCCGGATAGTCGTTACCCACCGCCACCACTTCGCGGGCGAGCGCATCATAATCATCAATATGCACGTTACGCATCTACACCGTCACCACCCAGCCTGACCGATTCGCAAGGGTAAATGAGCGCCGCAGAAATGGGAAGCGCCAGGTTCCCACGTTAGGATCGTCGCTTAACGCATCTGATGGAATAAATGAATGGCGGAGTTAATAACGATTTTACTCGCGGGTTTTGCCACCGGCATCACCACGGTGCTTTTTGGCTTTGGCGGCGGCTTTGTGGTGGTGCCTTTTATCTATCAGATGCTGGTGCGCCAGCCCGACCTGTCCGACAGCGCCATGCATATTGCCGTCGCGACCTCCACGGCGGTGATGATATTTAACGCCGGCTGGGCAAGCAGGCAGAACTGGCGGGCGGGCAGGCTGTCAGCCGCCATGCTGTTTCCGCTGGCAGGGTACATCGCAATAGGGGCTGTAATGGGATCGCTGCTTGCCGGAGAGATTGCCGATCGGACCATCCGGCTGCTGTTTATGATTTATATGCTGGTTACCCTGGCAGACTGCCTGATGCGCAAAGGTTTTCTACACCGCCCCGCCCGGCGCAGGCTTTCGGCCTTAACCTCTGGCGTCGGCGGGGTGGCGATCGGCCTGGTGGCGGCACTGCTTGGCGTGGGCGGCAGCGTGATGACCGTACCGCTGCTCAGGCGACATGGCTACACAATGCGTGACTGCGTAAGCGCGGCGAATCCGCTCTCCCTGCCCGTTGCCGTTTGCGGCGCGGCTGTCTATATCGTAAGCGGGCTACAGGCGGTCAAGGCCCCCGGCTACCTCGGCTTTATCAATCTGAAAATCCTGGCGCTGCTGACGCTGGCAGGCTGGCTGGGCATTCTGTTTACCCGCCGCGTTATTCCGGCCGTACCGGATGCCCTGCACGCCCGCGTTTATATTGCCCTGCTGTTGGCGGTGCTGGTTGCGATTGTGCTGTGACGTGGCCAGCACACGACAGAGAGTGTTATGCCGGAACCGCTGAAATTTCCGAACGGTGATTTTTTCAGTACCCTCTTCTTTAAAGGATGGCCTCTACCGATGCCCGCCGTCGTCAGGCACAGACGCGATCGTTCCATGCGTCGCGGTAGATAATATTTCCTTCCGTAAACGTCCAGGTGATCGCCTCATAACGCACTTCAAGCGTTTCAAGGTGGGTGCTACTTATGCCGTTAGGGGCAAGATAAGGCGAAACCGTGGTAATTTTGACGTTTTCCATGATGATATTGAAATATTCAGACTCAATGCCTGATTCAAAAATTCGGTACATCCTGACCAGGGCTTTTTTCAGTTTGCGACCTTCACATACAGCGCGATAAAGGAGTGGCGTTGTCTGATCGAACTCTTTCACTATTACGACAGGCCGATGAACGCGCGTGCCCGTAAGTTTTCCCCAGCCCGACTCTACAGGAATGGTTACACCATGCGAAAAAGATTTTAATTCGATCGAGCCTAAGCGTTGTGGAATTAAACAACTGCCAACAACAGGAGAGCCATTTTCATCTTCAAGCCACAAATGTGCGGGAGCAGACATGTTATTTCCTTATAAATAAATTTTGAAGGGCGCTAACGTTCAGTAGGTTACCATCTCACGTAGCGGCCAAAAATAAATAGCATGAAAAGGAGAAATATGGGTACCGGCCATATTGGGCCATCAGGGAAAAAATGCACCAGAACGACGGCAAAAATCAGTGTTAGCACTGCGGGACCGTACATCGAAAACAATGACCTGAACAATCGTCTAAAAAACCTTCGGATAAGATTCATCATGGCTATCTAATCATGTTGATAATGATATCTTTAATGTCATCATCCGACGCCCACCTTGCTTTAAGCGCACCCGCTCTTTCAAACAATGGCTCTGTCAGGAAGTACATCATTTCCAACTCTCGAGCATAGAGCGCAGCGTAGAATGCAGGGTAAGTAAATTGAAGGCGATGTGCGCTTTCTGCTGCTTTCTGAATGATGCCATATATGCCAACAGCCGCGATCCCCCTCGAAGCCCAGTTGCCTAAGAGTGCGCTGATTTCGAGATTTAGGTTCAAACCAACGGCGACGGACGATGCTGCCGCTAAGGCGAATCCGGCGTTGGTGAGTGAGCTGGCGGCTATATGGACATTCACTGCCATAAGCATTTTTTTGATATGCTCAAGTTGTTCTGAGGTCCTGTATCGGAAGAGTTCTTCAAAGTAAATCTTAAGCATTTCATATACAACATCTTCATGTCGCAGAAGATAATATACCCCTTTAGCAAATCGAATATCTTCGATCTTTTGCTGCTGGCAGACGTCCTGATATTCGTCAGTAAAGCAGGATGTGTAATACAGCGCACGTTTTGCACCTGCGCTTATTGTATCCACCTTCTTTGATACCACCTTGCCGACGCCTGTAAAGGCGTGGTCGAGCTTCAGTGCGAGGATTTTATTGGACTGTAAAAAGCCTATAATTTCATTACCGTAATACATTATCGCTCCGTGATAATTTTTATTCATCCCTTTCGGAGAGTATATGCCTTCGGTACTGATGAGTAAATGAGCATTTATTTCATAAAATGAGAGGCAAGTCTGAATTATAAAAAATTCCGCTCTTTTATTTTCAGTAATATTCCAGTCATTCCAGTCATTGCATCTGTAATAGCTGAGCATCACCCATCATTCTTTGAGGGAATTGGCAGGGATGCGCAAGCCGGGGCGGATAAGGTGAGTTCACGGCCGGTTTAACTGCCCCGGTAGGTGGACCATGACCAGGGGGAGATCAGAAATGGCAGATGGTAGTGACTGCCCGATTCAGGCAGGACAAAATCAATCTGTGCGCTGACGTAAAGGGCATCGCGCCCGCTGGCTGCGAAGTAGTCGCCAATCTCTGCCGTCAGGCGATAGCGCCCCGGCGGCAGCGGGTTCGGGGTTAAAGCCTTAAGCCGCCCGTCACTGTCCGTACAGCCCTGAGCGACTGGCCGCCAGCCACGCTGTTCATGCTGTTCCAGCGCAATCGCGACGCCCGCCGCCGGTGTGCCCAGCGCGGTGTCTAATACATGCGTGCTAATCGTGCTCATTAAACGTCTCCTTCAGGCGCAGCAGGGTGATTTCCCGCAGCTGATCGAGCGCTTCCTGGCGTTCCTGCTGCGGCGTATTAAGCAGGCGGCGATGCAGCTCGGTCAGGATCTCTTCGCCGCTGCGTCCCCGGGCGCGGATTAAAAATACCTGGGCGAAACGCTGCTCGTAGGCCATGTTCCCTGCGCGCAGCGCCTGCCGGAGTTCGCTATCCTCGCTGCTGACCTGCTGCTGCTCACCTCTGGACAACCGCGCCTCTTTGCTACTCCCCGGGGCTTTTTCGCCTATGCGCGGATGCGCAGAGAGCGCAAGGGATAGCGCCTGCTCGTCCCAGTCACGGGCCAGCTCGCTTCCGGCCCTGAGTAAATCGTCCAGCGAGGCAAAGGGACGGGCCACGACCAGCGCGGCGGCCCACGCCTCCAGCGCCACGCAGTGTGCAATCTGCTTTTTAGCCTCGTCAGCCGTCGCCTGATTAAAATGTTCCAGGGTCATAAGTTCCTCTAAACGCGCCCATCCGATTATTCACTTAACGATCGCGCCACATGGCATACGGCCAGCTGATACGCCTGGATCGCCAGCGCCACATCGCTTTCCATCACCGATTCCGCCGGATGGTGGCTGATCCCCCGATCGTTACGCACGAACAGCATTCCCACCGGCCAGCGCTCGGCGATGGCGATGGCATCATGGCCCGCGCCGCTGGGCAGCGACAGGCTGCATCCCTGTACCTGGTCCACAGCGAGGCTCAGCGCCGCCTGGAGTTTCTCATCGCAGCCCGTCGCCGGGATGTGATAATACTCATCGGCGCTGAAGGTCAGCCCCCGGCGCAGGGCAATCGCTTCTCCCTCGTGCAGTAATTCCGCCAGCAGTTCAGCCAGCACCCGATCGTCCGGCCCGCGCACGTCCAGCGTCAGCTGAACCTCACCGGGGATAACGTTTACCGCGCCCGGCTGGCACTGTAGCGTGCCGACGGTGGCAACCAGCTGCGGATGGCGTTTTTGCGTGGCCTGTTCAATAAACACCATCCACCCGGCGGCGGCGGCCAGCGCATCCTTACGGTGCGTCATCGGCACCGTTCCGGCATGGCCCGCCTCGCCGGTGAACCGGCAGTTCAGCCGACGTGCGCCGTTGATGGCGGTAACCACGCCCAGCGCCAGACCCGCCTGCTCCAGGCATGGCCCCTGTTCAATATGCAGTTCGAGATAGGCAGCGATATCCTCTGCCCTGCGCGCGGCGTTCTGCACCGCGGCCCCGTCCAGGCCGACCTGAGCCATCGCCTGCGCCACCGTGACCCCGTTAGCATCAGGATGGTTAACCCAGCTCTCCGGCCAGCGGCCGGTCAGCCCCCGGCTCCCCAGCAGCGTAATGCCAAACCGCGTGCCTTCCTCATCACCAAAGCCTGTCACCTCAATCGCCAGCGGCAGACGCTGGTTTTGCTGATGCAGCGCCTGCACAACTTCTATTGCCGTCAGGACACCCAGCATGCCGTCGTAGCGACCGGCGTTACGCACGGTATCAAGATGCGACCCCAGCAGCAGCGCGGGTGCGCCTGCCGTCTGCCCCTCATAGCGACCACAAATATTGCCGACGCTGTCCTGCCAGACCCGCATGCCCGCCGCTGCCATCCATGCTCCCACCTGCGCATTGGCGCGCAGATGCTCGGGCGACAGATAGACGCGGGTCAGGGCGCCTGCCGTTTCACTGATTTCAGCCAGTGCGTCACAGCGCGCCATCACCCGTGCAGCGGCCAGCGTGGCGCTGGCTTCGCTCATCTGGCCATCACTCATCAGCCATTCTCCTGCGCATAGCGATCCCATGCCAACTGCATGGCCGCGCCCTGGGTTGTCTGGTAGCCAAGATGCGTCAGCACCGACTCCAGCGCGCTCAGGGTGGTCATCACGCACGCTTTGCGGGCGTTGTAGCCCATGGTGCCAATACGCCATACCCTGCCGTGCAGCGGGCCAAAAGAGGTGCCGATTTCAATGCCGAAATCCTCCAGCATCAGATGTCTTACCTGGTCGCCGTTGATCCCCTTTGGGATCACCACCCCCAGCACGTTGCTCATCTTATGCTGCAGATCGCCAAAGACCTCCAGTCCCATACCCTGAATGCCTTTCAGCAGGGCGTCGCCGTGCAGCTGGTGGCGGGCAATTCCCTTTTCCAGCCCCTCTTCCAGAATCAGCCGGGCGCATTCGCGGGCGCCAAACAGCGCGCTGGTGGCCTCGGTATGGTGATTCAGCCGCTCCGGTCCCCAGTAGTCCATGATCATGCCGAGATCGAAATAGTTCGACCAGATCATCTCCTCTTCACCCTGCTGGTGATCGGCTGTGCGGATCCCCTGCTCCACGCATTTACGCCGGCGGATCGCCGCCTCCATTTGCGGACTGAGGGTGATGGGCGAGGTGCCGGACGGACCGCCCAGGCACTTCTGCATACCGGCGGAGACCGCGTCCAGCCCCCAGGCATCGGTTTCAAGCACGTTACCGGCCAGCGAGGCGGTGGCATCGGTGTAAAACAGCACGCCATACTTTTTACAGATGGCGCCCAGCTCGTTCAGCGGCTGCAGCATCGTCGTGGAGGTATCGCCCTGCACGGTCAGCAGCAGGCGTGGGCGCACGGCTTTGATCGCGTCCTCGATCCTGTCCGGCGTAAAGACCTCGCCCCAGGGCACCTCGATGGTGTGCACCTCCGCGCGGCAGCGGCGGGCAATTTCACACAGCAGATGACCAAAACGACCGAATACCGGCACCAGCACTTTGTCGCCGGGGCGGATCGCCGACAGTAAAATCGCCTCGATCCCGGCGCGGGAAGTACCGTCAATCAGCAGCGTCCAGCGGTTTTCGGTGCGAAACACGCCGCGATACAGCGCCATCACCTCGTTCATGTAATGGGTCATCGCCGGGTCATACTGGCCGAGCAGCTGGCTGGACATCGCGCGCAGCACGCGGGGGTCGGCATTGATCGGGCCGGGGCCCATCAGCAGGCGCGGGGGCGGGTTAATCTGCGGGTAGTGGCTTAATTCCATCTGTTCTCTCCTTTGTCAGTCGCCCTGCGCCTGGCCGAGGCCGCGCACGGACGAGATAAACTGTTTCAGTTCCTGGGTCTGCGGGTTGGCAAATACCGTCCTGCTTTCTCCCTGCTCCCAGACGCGGCCCTGATGCATAAACACCACGCGATCGCCCACTTCCCGGGCGAAGTTCATTTCGTGAGTGACCAGAATCAGGGTCATGCCCTCGCGGGCCAGCTGCTCAAGCACCTTTAACACCTCGCCGACCAGCTCGGGATCGAGCGCAGAGGTGATTTCGTCGCACAGCAGCACCTTTGGCGACATCGCCAGCGCACGCGCAATCGCCACGCGCTGCTGCTGTCCGCCAGAGAGGTTTGCCGGGTAGTAGTTCATCCGGTCGCCGAGCCCGACCTTTTCCAGCATCTGCGCCGCCAGCGTGCGACACGCGGCTTCGCTCTTTTTCAGCACGCGGCGCGGCGCCAGCATGACGTTTTCCAGCGCGGTCATGTGCGGGAACAGATTGAAGTTCTGGAAAACCATGCCGACCGATCGGCTGATCTCGCGCGCCTGCGAGTCGCGGTGGGTGATGGTCATACCGCCCAGCTTGATGCTGCCCTCCTGATAGGCTTCAAGGCCATTCATACAGCGCAGCAGGGTGCTTTTACCGGAGCCGCTGCGGCCAATAATCGAGATCACTTCGCCCATATCGACGTCGAGATCCACACCCTTAAGGACGTGGTTATCACCGTAGTATTTCTGTACCTGATTAATGGTGATGAGCGGCATTGAATTTCTTCTCCAGTGACTTGCTGTAGCGGGACAGCGGATAACACATCAGGAAGTAGCCCAGCGCCACCAGCCCGAACACTTTAAAAGGTTGATAGGTCACGTTATTCAGGATGGTGCCGGCTTTGGTCAGTTCGACAAAGCCGATAATCGACGCCAGCGCGGTGCCTTTCACCACCTGTACGGCAAAGCCCACGGTGGGGGCAATGCCGATGCGCAGCGCCTGCGGCAGCACCACCCGCCAGAGCGTCTGCCCGGTATTCAGTCCCAGGCAGCGTGAGGCTTCCCACTGCCCTTTCGGCAGCGCGCTGATGCTCCCGTGCCAGATATCCACCAGAAAGGCGCTGGTATAGAGCGTCAGCGCCAGCGAGGCGGCGGTCCAGGGCGAGACGTCAATGCCAAACAGCGCCACGCCGAAAAAGGCCAGAAACAGCTGCATCAGCAGCGGCGTCCCCTGAAAAAGTTCGCTGTAACAGCGCACCAGCCGCGTCGGCCAGCGTCGGCGACTGAGGCGAACCAGTACCAGCGGCAGCGCCACCACCGTGCCGCCGAAAAAAGCGGTCAGCGACAGCAGCAGGGTCCAGCGTGCGGCCAGCAGCAGATTGCGAACAATGTCCCAGTCGGTAAAAGTGGTCATCTCTGCGCTCCTCTCAGCCATTTACGCCCGGCGGCCAGCAGCAGCTGCCGCATCGCCACCGACAGCGCAAGATAAATCAGCGTGGTCACCAGATAGACCTCAAAACTTAAAAAGGTCCGCGACTGGATCAGGCTGGCGGCAAAGGTCAGTTCCTCATACGAAACCTGCGATACCACCGACGACCCCAGCATCACGATAATGCACTGGCTGACCAGCGCCGGATAAATGCGCTGTAGCGCGGGCGGCAGCACCACCCGAAGAAACGTCTGGCTGCGGCTTAGCCCCAGCACGCGCCCGGCTTCCCACTGCCCCTGCGGGGTGACCTGGATCCCGGCGCGAATAATTTCCGTGCTGTAGGCCCCGAGGTTAATCAGCATCGCCAGCAGCGCCGCCTCGCCCGCGGTCATTTTCAGCCCCAGATTCGGCAGGCCAAATACAATAAAGAACAGCTGGACCACAAACGGCGTATTGCGGATCAGTTCCACGTAGCCGCCCCACAGGCGGCTGAACAGCGTAGGCCTGCCGCTGCGCAGTGCGGCGCCCAGGATCCCCAGCCCCACCCCGCCAATGGTCGCCAGCACCGTCAGCTGGATAGTCACCCAGAGTCCGGCCAGCAGTTCCGGCCAGTAGGGCCACAGCGCAGGGAAATTAAGTTGTCCCATCATCGCTCCTTCAGGCGCCGAAATCGGCCGGAAGCGGTGCTTTCAGCCACTGCTGCGACAGGCCGTTGAGCGTTTTGTCCGCCAGCGCCTGGGCGATAAGCGCATCCACCTTCGCCTTCAGGGCGGGTTCGTCCTTACGCATACCGATAAAGCACGGCGAGTCCTTCAGCATAAATTTGGTGACCGGTGCCTTACCGGGGTTTTGTCGCGTGATGGCGGCGACCACCAGGTTGCCGGTCGCCACGTACTGCACCTGGCCCGACAGGTAAGCAGAGAGCGTGGTGTTATTGTCCTCATACCGCTTCAGCTGCGCGTTCTTCGGCGCGATATCGCTCAGCACCATGTCCTCAACCGCCCCGCGCGTCACGCCGATGGATTTACCGGCCAGCCCGGCCGCGCTCTTAAGGTCATCCTCTTTTGGACCAAACACGCCGAGGAAAAATGGCGCATAGGCGCGGCTAAACGCGATAACCTTTTCCCGCTCCGGATTTTTCCCCAGGCTGGAGATCACCAGATCGACCTTATCGGTTTGCAGGTAAGGCACGCGGTTGGCACTGGAGACCGGCACCAGCTGCAACTTAAGTTTCATCTGCTTCGCCAGGTACGTGGCCATATCAATGTCGTAACCCTGCGGCTGAAGGTCAGTCCCTACCGAGCCGAACGGCGGGAAGTCCTGCGGCACGGCAATGCGTATAACGCCTCTCTTTTCAATATCCTGTAGCCGATCCGCCCTTGCCTGGGTGACCTGAGTCAACATCAAAGCTGCGCCCAACACTGCCAAAAATGCTCTCTTCATTCTTATCTACCCCGGTTAATAAAACATGAAACGAAAGATTCTTAAAGAATTTATTTGCAACTAATGTGCCATCATCGGGGGCGACAGATAATTACTTTTCGCTACTGCTCCGCCAGAAGAGCGCGGAGCGTAAGTAGCAGAAAAGCGCGATTTATTCGAAATTTAAGAGGTTATGACCGGGTTACAGCCGTGAGAGGCATTTATTCAGCGCACTCGTCACAGCTCAGGGAGATAAAGAGTGATGCGGGAAATCGCCCCATAAAGGGGCAGAGCACCAAAACAGTGCCCCACTAGCGCCGTTCCAGCTCGTCAAGCTGCCCGTAGAGATCGGCAATATGATGGATCCGCTGCCGTCCTTCGCTGAGTGATTCATGCAGCAGCGCATTGGCAAGCAGGTTGATCAGGCTGTTTGCCGAAGCATAGCTGTCAAAGGCGGAGACGCTGTCCAGCGGGGTGCACAGCTGCCAGCGGGCCAGCGCGATAACCGCCTGTGCCTGCGGCTCGCAGATGACCAGCGTGGGAATATCGCGGCCCTGTAACGCAAGCAGCAGGGGTTTGATAATGCGCGGACGTCGGCGAAACGCCAGCACCACCACCGTATCATCCGGCGTCATCTCCACCAGCTCCTCTGCCAGCGTCTGGCCCGGCTGCGGCAGTACCATCACACCGCCTCTGGCCTGCTGGAGCTGCTGACGAAAGTGCAGTGCGACCGGATACGCGTTGCGCATCCCAATGATAAATATGCGTTTACAGCGGGCGAGCTGCTGCACCACTTCGCCAAACTCCACGGAGTCAATCGCGCTAACCCACTGCGTCAGATTGGCCATTTCCTGCTTGTAGTGCCGGGAGAGCAGCGTGTTGCCCTGAACCGCATCGCGGTTGTCGGTCAGGGGCATACCGCTCTGGCGCAGAGTACGCAGCTCGTCACGCATGTCCTTGTATTTCTCGTAGCCCAGCCGCTTAAACAGGCGGCTGACGGTCGCCTTTGAGACGCCGCTGAGCCGCGCCAGCTCTGCGCTGTTATAGCCGATCAGATCGTCGAAATGATCGAAAACGAAATCCGCGACCCGCTGCTCCTGCGGGGAGAGCTGGGGATAGTGACTTTTCAGGCGTTCATCAAGCTGTTTCATCGCTTACCTTGTAACTTTCGTTTCATTTTTCCCAGCATAACCAAATATTATCGCCCCTGAGGAGAAAAATTTGTCGGCAGCGAAACATTGCCGGCGGCAACCTGGAACAGCTCTTGCTTTACCTCACTTATGTACCCGATAAAAAGAGACTGAAATGATCCAGAGTCATATCGCCCCGCTCGGCATGGCCGTCGCCCCTCACCACCTCGCCAGCGAAAGTGCGCTGGCCGTATTGCGCGATGGCGGCAACGCCATTGAAGCGATGGTCGCGGCTGCGGCCACCATTGCGGTGGTCTATCCGCATATGAACGGACTGGGGGGCGATGGCTTCTGGCTGATCGTGCCGCCTGAAGGCGGCCCAATTGCCATTGACGCCAGCGGCGCGGCCGGATCCCTCGCCAGCCTGGCCTTTTATGAACCGGCGCAGGCTATCCCGCACCGCGGACCCAGGGCGGCGCTGACCGTGGCCGGCACCGTCAGCGGCTGGGCCGAAGCGCTAAACGTCTCTGCCGGGATGGGTGGCGCAGCCCTGCCCCTCTCCCGCCTGCTGGCCGATGCTATTCGCTATGCCGCAGACGGCATTCCGGTAACAGGTTCTCAGGCCGATGCCACCCGGTCTAAATATCATGAGCTGGCCGATCAGCCCGGTTTCGCCGCCACCTTTCTGCCCGATGGCGAGGTGCCTGAAGCGGGCAGCCGCTTTACCCAACCAGCGCTGGCAAACACCCTCAGCATACTGACCGAACAGGGGCTGGAAAGCTTCTATCGCGGCCCGCTGGCAAACCATATGGCGGGAGAGATGTCCCGCCTGGGCATGCCGATCACCCTGGAAGACCTGAATAACCATCGGGCGAAGCGTCGCGCCCCGCTGCGTCTCCGCCATCAGTCCGGCGACATTTTCAATATGGCACCCCCCACCCAGGGACTGGTTTCGCTGGCCATTTTGGGCATCACCGATCGGCTGGATATGCCCGCTGCGAATGAGGCGCAGACCGTTCACCGCATTGTCGAGGCCACCAAGCTGGCGTTTGGCCTGCGTGACCGCTACATCACCGATCCGCTGCATATGCAGGAAGAGATGCAGGCGCTGCTGGACGGCGACGCCCTGGACGGGCTGGCAGGCAGCATTGACGATCGCCGCGCGGCGCCCTGGGGAGAAGGTAAAGGTCCGGGGGATACGGTGTGGATGGGGGTAATGGACAGCAGCGGCCTGGCCGTCTCCTTTATTCAGAGCATCTATCACGAATTTGGCAGCGGCGTGGTGCTACCCGGTACCGGCATTACCTGGCAGAACCGCGGGGCGGCGTTCAGCCTGGATCCACAGCATCTGCTGGCGCTGGCCCCGGGCAAGCAGCCTTTTCATACGCTTAACCCCGCAGCCGCGCGCCTGAATGATGGCCGCACGCTGGTATACGGATCAATGGGCGGTGACGGCCAGCCGCAGACGCAGGCGGCTATTTTCACCCGCCATGTATTACAGGGCATGCCGCTCCAGCAGGCCGTTAGCGCCCCGCGCTGGCTGCTGGGACGCACCTGGGGCCAGGCGTCGGACTCCCTGAAGCTGGAGGGCCGCTTTTGCCAGGCAACCTTCGATTCCCTGCGGGCGCTGGGTCATGAGCTCGAAAAGCTCCCTGACTTCAGCGAGGCCGTCGGCCATGCCGGTGCCATCGTCCGGCATACCAACGGCATGCTGGAAGGAGCCTGCGATCCCCGCAGCGACGGCAGCGCAGCCGGTTTTTAACAGGAGAACATCATGAGTAACGAGCCTGACTGGGCAGTGTGGCTGGAACAGATGGAGCAGGTGCTGGGCGTGACGCTGGACGATGCACGCCGCGATGCGCTGCGGGTGCAGTTTACGCGCATAGCCAGCATGGCGCAGCCGCTGATGGCCTTATCCCTTGACGAGCATCTGGACGTGGCGGGGGTGTATAAAGCATGAGCATGACCTTATCCATTGCCGCCGTGCGGGCGGCGCTCACCCGTGGCGAACTGAGCGCCCGCGATATTGCCCGGCAGACGCTGGCTGATATTGAGCGGTACAATCCGACCCTTAACGCCTGGACGCATATCACCCGCGATCGCATGCTTGACGAGGCCGACAGGCTTGACGCCCGGCGAAAATCCGGCCTGCCCCTCCCCCCGCTCGCAGCGATACCCTATGCGGTAAAAAACCTGTTTGACGTGGCCGGGCAGACCACCCTGGCGGGAGCCAGCCTGTTTAGCGATCGCCCGGTGGCCACAGAGGATGCCTGGGCGGTACGCAGGCTGGCTGACGCGGGTGCGCTGCTCTCCGGCATGCTGAATATGGACGCCTACGCCTATGGTTTCACCACCGAGAACAGCCACTACGGCGCCACAAAAAATCCGCACGATCTGCGGCGTATTGCCGGTGGCTCCTCCGGCGGATCGGCAGCGGCAGTCGCCGCCGGGCTGGTTAACTTCTCACTGGGCAGCGATACCAACGGCTCAATCCGCGTGCCCGCCTCGCTGTGCGGCATTTTCGGCCTGAAGCCAACCTTTGGCCGCCTCTCCCGCAGCGGCAGCCAGCCATTTGTCGCCAGCCTCGACCATATTGGCCTCTTTGCCCGCACCACGGGGGATCTGGCCTGGGTATATGATGCCCTCCAGGGGCGCGATCCTCAGGACGGATTTCAGGCCAAAAAAGCCCTGCAACCGGTCTTTAAGCAACTGGAACGCGGCGCTGATGGACTGCGCGTAGGGGTACTGGATGGCTACTTTCACACCTGGTGCAGCGAAAACGCGCGCGCCGCCGTCGCCTCGGTCGCCCGGGGGCTTAACGCGCAGGATAACGTCACCCTGCCGGACGCTGAACTGGCACGTAATGCAGCCTTTCTGATCACCGCCTCCGAAGGGGGTAATCTCTACCTGCCCGCGCTGCGCAGCCAGCCGGAACGCTTCGAGCCCCTTTCGCGCGAGCGGCTGCTGGCCGGGGCGATGATCCCCGCCGCCTGGTACGTGCAGGCACAGCGCTTCCGCCGCCGCTTTCAACAGCAGACGCTGCCGCTGTTTGAGCAGTTTGACGTGCTTATCGCCCCGGCCACGCCGGACAGCGCCACGCTGATTGGTCAGGAAACCCTGCGCATTAACGATACCGACCTGCCCATTCGCGCCAGTATGGGCATGCTCACCCAGCCCATCTCCTTTCTTGGGCTGCCGGTGACCACGGTGCCGCTGCGCACGCCGGAAGGCCTGCCGATTGGCGTACAGCTTATTGCCGCCCCCTTTAAAGAAGACGCCTGCCTGCGCGCCGCCTGGGCGCTGGAGCAGATGGGCATCACCACCGCACTGCCAGCAACTATGGGAGCCACGCTATGAAGAGCGAATATATCGACCGCCCGGTAATTCTGGCGGAGGTCACCGCCGCCTTTTACCGCTATGAAGAGGCGCTAATCAGCAACAATACGGTGGTGCTCGACGAGCTGTTCTGGCATGACGCCCGCACCGTGCGGCTGGGTGCCGGAGAAAATCTGTATGGCATAGATGCGATCCGGGCCTTCCGCGCCTCGCGCCCCGCAGCCGGGCTGGAGCGCCAGCTGCGCAATACGGTTATTACCACCTTTGGCGAAGACTTCGCGGTATGCAGCACGGAATTTACCCGTGACAGCAGCGACCGGGTGGGCCGTCAGCAGCAGACCTGGGTCAAACTCCCCTGCGGATGGCGCATTGTCGCCGCCCAGGTGAGCTTAATGAGCTAAGGCGCTTATCTCCAGAGACCACAGGATTCGGGGATTCGGAGATTGGGGATTGGGGAGCCGGGGATTCGGGGATTCGGGGA
>NZ_JBLREF010000035.1:0-2303 GCF_047918655.1 Erwinia sp. PPS120
GTAAGCGTCCAGTCAGCACCGTCTGGTTTATTTCATCAGGTTCTGTAATTCAGGTGTCCACTTATTTTTGCAGGTGGACACCTTCGTGAGTACCCAACAACGACGTTCCCGTAAGCAGTATTCCCCTGAACTGAAGCTGAAACTGGTCAGGATGGCCGTTAAGGCCAGCAACGAAGGTAACAGCGTTGCTGCGCTTGCCCGTCAGTACGATGTTAACGATAATTTGCTCTTCAAATGGGTGCGCCTCTGGCAGCGCGAAGGTCAGGTATCCCGGCCCCGACGCAAGTACCGTAAAACCTCATCTCCCGCACTTTTACCTGTTCAGCTGACAACGACAGTGTCGGATTTTCCGCCCGCTGTCACATCCGCCGGTTCGCAGGATATCGTCTGTCACGCCCGACTGCGTCAGGGTGACATCACGTTGCATAACCCTTCTGCGGAGTTGATGCGCCTCGTACTGCGGGAAATTATGAAAGGAAGCGCTCCGTGATCGGGCTGCCTTCCGGCACAAAAATCTGGCTGGTTGCCGGTATCACCGATATGCGCAACGGCTTCAACGGGCTGGCCGCAAAGGTACAGACGGCGTTGAAAGACGACCCTATGTCCGGACACGTCTTCATCTTCCGGGGANNGGAAAGGTGTTCCTCACGCCGGCACAGCTGGCGATGCTGATGGAGGGCATCGACTGGCGACAGCCAAAACGCCTGCTGACGTCCCTGACTATGCTGTAAGCCAATTTATCCTGGTCGCGGGTGGATCGGCCTGGTAATATACCCGGTATGAACAGCCCGCCGCCTGACGATATTAATGAACTCAGACGTCTTCTTGCCGAACAGGAGGCGCTGATCCATGCCCTGCAGGAAAAGCTGAGCAACCGGGAACGCGAAATCGACCACCTGCAGGCGCAACTGGATAAGCTGCGCCGGATGCACTTCGGCCGCCGTTCAGAAAAAGTGGCCCGCCGTATCGCACAGATGGAAGCAGACCTGAACCGGCTTCAGATGGAAAGCGATGCGCTGACAGGCCGGGTGGATGATGCGGCGGTCCAGCGGCCACTTCGCCAGACCCGGACCCGTAAACCCTTCCCTGAATCCCTTCCCCGTGACGAGAGGCGGCTGTTGCCGGCTGCGTCCTGCTGCCCGGACTGCGGCGGCACGCTGTCGTACCTGGGGGAAGATACGGCCGAACAGCTGGAGCTGATGCGCAGCGCCTTCCGGGTTANNATATCGTCAGTCAGAAATCTATGCGCGGCAGGGTGTGGAGCTGAGCCGTTCTGTGCTGTCGGGCTGGGTGGACGCGTGCTGCCGGCTGCTGTCGCCGCTGGAAGAGGCCCTGCAGCGCTACGTGCTGACGGACGGCAAGCTGCACGCCGATGACACGCCGGTGCCGGTGCTGCTGCCGGGCAACAAAAAGACGAAGACCGGGCGGTTATGGACGTATGTGCGTGACGACCGCAATGCAGGCTCAGTGTTACCCCCGGCGGCGTGGTTCGCTTACAGCCCGGACAGAAAAGGCCTACACCCGCAGAGCCATCCTGCCGGCTTCAGCGGTGTACTGCAGGGTGACGCCTGCGCCGGGTTCAACGAGCTCTACCGGGAAGGGCATATAAAGGAAGCCGCCTGCTGGGCGCATGCCCGGAGAAAAATCCACGATGTGCACGTCCGCACGCCATCAGTCCTGACGGAAGAAGCCCTGAAACGCATCGGAAAACTGTATGCCATCGAGGCGGACATCAGGGGCAAAAACGCAGCGGAAAGGCGGGCAGCACGACAGGAAAAAGCGCTACCGGTGTTGACGTCACTGGAAGGATGGCTGCGTGAGAAACAGAAAACCCTCTCGGGGCACTCAGAGCTGTCGAAGGCGTTCGCGTATGCGCTGAACCAGTGGCCGGCCCTGAGCAGGTATGCAGAAGACGGCTGGGTGGAAGCGGATAATAACATCGCTGAAAACGCCCTGCGGCTGGTGAGTGTGGGGAGAAAAAACTGGCTGTTCTTCGGCTCAGATCATGGTGGAGAGCGCGGTGCGCTGGTGTACAGTCTTATCGGGACGTGCAAACTGAACGGTATGGATCCGGAGCGCTATCTTCGACATGTTCTTGACGTGATAGCTGACTGGCCGGTAAACCGGGTCAGCGAACTGCTGCCGTGGCGTATCGCTCTGCCAGTGGAATAACCCTCTTACGTCAATACGGTTCTCGCTGGACGCTTACCGATAATCTCAAACGCTGTCTCTTATACACATCTCCGAGCCCACGAGACTGGTTCTCATATCTAGGGTGGGGTTTTTTTTTTTGGAGGGGGGGG
>NZ_JBLREF010000036.1:0-22839 GCF_047918655.1 Erwinia sp. PPS120
AGATGTGTATAAGAGACAGGGATGATTCAGGCCGCGTTTCTCCAGCCAGGCCAGTGCATCCGGGCTGTTCAGCAGGTTCTGGTGATAGAAGTTCACCACCTGGTTAAGCAGCGCCTGGCCGTCATCATCCAGGTCGGTGAGGGTCTGACGGGCAGGCGACGAAGAAGGGGCGGGAACGGCGGCGGCTGGAGAAGGGGATGGTGACGCGGGCCGTACATACGTGGTTCCGGCCAGCTCCCGCAGCCGTAACAGGCCCTGTGGGAAGGTCAGCCGTTCAGTATGCAGCAGCCAGTCCAGCACCGAACCGGCAGCATTGCAGCCGAAGCAGTGATACAGGTTTTTGGCCGGACTGATCACGCAGGACGGGGTTTTCTCGCGGTGGAACGGGCACAGCGTCACGAGGTCTTTACCCTGCTTAGACAGCTTGCGGCCCTGCGACTGCGCCACCTCAGCCAGTGACACATCGCGTTTCAGCTGCTCCAGCTCTTCCGGGGTCATTCTGCCTTTCATTCCGCTGCTCCTGCAAAAACCTGTCAATAGGGTTTCGGTAAAAATAACTCGACACCACAATACCACAGTGGGTAGTATAAACAACAGTAAGATGTAAAACAGGGGGTAGATTATGGTCATTCAGTCACGAACAACACCGGTAAAAAAGACAATGGCCGCTCCCGTTTCCACAGAAGAACAGATATTTATGGCCGCGCTGGGTAAGCGTATGACAGGTCTCCGTAAGGCTTCCGGCATGACACAGGCACAGATGGCGCAGGCGCTTGATGTTTCGCAACAGGCGGTGCAGTCCTGGGAAGCTGGCAGACGGCGGATACAGATATCCGCACTTCCTGCTGTGGCGAAGTTACTTTCGGTTTCCCTGGAAGGTTTACTGGGAGAAGAGGCGGAGAGCGCGCCACGCAAGCGCGGCCCGGCCTCACGGCTGGAACAGCAGATTGCGGTTATCAGTCATCTGCCGAAGGCCCGCCAGAAGATGGTATCGGAGATGCTGGACGCCGTGATTGCTCAGGCGGTACAGCAGGCAGGAACGGACGACTGAAGAAGGTTTTTTAGCGCGGGCTGAAGGTGGTGGAACACCGACAGCCCGCTGACCACAACCAACTATGCGAGGTAGTTAATTATGGCTGCGCAACATCATAAGGCAGAACAGGTTTCAACCAAAGCCCGGCGTTATACCGTCGGTTATATCCGCGATTCGAGGAAGTTTCAGCCATCGCCGTCGATCACGCTGAAGGGCCACTGGATGGCAGATTTTGGGTTCAGTACCGGACAGAAGATAGAGGTGATCCCGGAGGTGGGGCAGCTGATTATCCGGCTGGCGGACGAGTGATCGGTAGATAAAAAGATCCCGGCTCTGTTTGGCCGGGATCATGCACATTTAAGACTGGTAGTCTTCATATTCCCAGGCAAAGACGCGGGAGAGCTTTTGCGCTATTTCCATCCAGTCGCTGCCTTCGCATTGATCGATATAATCGGTGATGGTTTTGGTTATTTCATCCAGATCATATTTGCGTACCAGAAGCGTGTGGCGCATCAGTTCCGGCAACCAGTGGTGCTTGCAGAGCCATTCGGGGGTACAGACTCTTATATAAAAATAATTGCTTCCTGCTTCATTCGTAGGGCCTATTGTCAGAGTTAATGACATAACAAAATTATCAATTTCTTCTGGAAAATATACATCCAGATCGCACAAATCATTTCCCAATGTTTTTAATTCTGCTTTCATTTATTAATACTCATATGGCCATTACCAACGCGCACCCGCTCTCCGGTGGCTGGATTTATTTTGTATGTTTCAAAGTTGGCTTGCGTACCCGTTGGGTTTAAATTTATTGGAGCATTCGGTTTTGCATCAGGGTAACGATATACCCTTAAACCATCAGCACTAACCAACCCTTTTCCATCAGTTGTAGGTATTGCCCCATCACCAACCCAGATTTTACCTAATCGATCAGCTTCTGTTTTAGTGCCAGAACCAACGCCATAATTCAGTTTTCCATTATCACCTTTAACAACCGCATCCAGCCTCGGATCCTGCTTCGCTATATTGTTCAGATTCTGTTGTACCAGATCGTCTTTCAGCTTCGGATAGAGTGCTGCATTTTCAGCTCCGCTGGTTGCTTTTCCTGCACTCACAACCGCTGATTCAGCCTTACCCGCAACTTTCGCAACCACTTTCTCTGTCAGTAGCGCGCCGCCTTTGGCTATTCCGGCACCCCCGGCGACCAGACTGGCGATATCGGTAACCAGCTTACCGCCCTCAACACCGGCGTTAAACGACCCGCTGGCTCCGGCTTTCTGGTACTCCGACTCCATCCGGTCAATGCGATTAATATAGTCCTGCTTCACCGCCTCTGACACGTTACCCAGCACGTCACCGCTGTTAAACAGGGCTTTCAGCGCTTCATATGTTTCAACCGGGCTGCTGGCCGTTTTCACGATGCTGTCCACTGCATCATACAGTCCTGCCGGAACCCCGGCCACCATGCCTGCCGCAAAACTGCCATCCTGACCCAGGTCGATGGCCGTCCATTTCGCCTGCGTCTGTGCTTTACAGGCCACGGTCTGACAGGCGGCGATTTCCTTATCCTTCTGAGCCTTCTGTGTGGTGCTCAGATAATTATTCTCAACCGCATTCTTCCCTGCCTGCCCGCCAGCCACCGCGGCCGATGTGCTGTCTCCGGCTACGCCGCCAGCCAGTGCTGCGGCCAGCGTGCCCAGTGCGCTTATCTTCTGCTTCTCTTCTTCGGTTAGTTTATCATGTGGGACGCCCGGGTAAAGCTGCTGAGCAATATATTCTCCCGCCGCTGCACCTGCCGCGCCCGCCAGCGCTGAGTTACCCTGCGCCTGTGCCACCACCGCGCCCAGTACCGCGTGCGCGATCAGATTCGCCTCGACGTTTATTACGTCCTTGCCGTCAGGGCCCTTTGTCATCGTTTCTTTATGGATAACTTCTGCCAGATAAGGTGCTGCTGCGCCCGCTAGCGCCGCATTCAGGTTACCGCCCGCCAGGCCCTGCACCGCCGCCGTGGCGGCCTGAATACCCTGTTGCAGGCTGCTTCCCGTGCCGAATTGAGCCATTGCCGTTGTATAAGCCTGTTTGGCTGTTTCATCGGCGCTGGGATGCAGCTTACCCTCGCTGGCCAGCTTTTCTCTCGCAGACTGGAGGGCAGACGGATCTTTCTTCGCTTTCTCACCGGCTATCTCACCCTGCGTCCGCGCGATATCCCCGACCTGACTCCCTATCTCCCCTATCAGCTGTGCCTGCTGTAGCCGCTTCTGCTCTTTCTCTTTATCGAAGATTTGCTTCAGGCCCGGATTGGCATTCTCCGCATCACGGCTGAGGTTTGCCACGTCCTGCTGCTGGTTCTGCCGATCGCGGATCGCTACCGTGCCGTCCGAAACCGCAGCTTTTGTGGTGCTGGAATCGTGGCCGCTGTTGTTTGCGCCGGTCAGCAGCGCACTCGCCATATTTCCCGCCAGCATCCCGGCAACGCCGCCGCCGGTGCTAATACCCACGCTCTGGTGTTCGGCTTTAAAGTCCGCCCTGTTTTCGATATCGCTCCAGCCCAGCGTGCCGGTATCAAGTTTATTTTTATCTGCCGCAGCCGTCGACCCAATAACCGCCCCGTCCAGCTGCGTATGGTTGCCCACCGTCACGTCGAAGCCGCCCTGACCGGCAAACAGACCGGTCTGATCCGTCACACTGTCGTAGTTGCTGTGCAGTTTGTCACGGCTCAGGTTGACGTTGGCCGAGCCGTTCAGGCCCGCGCCCATTGAGCCCAGCCCGATGCCCACCTGCCCACCGGCGCTGACGCTCTGCTGTTTGCTGTCATAGCGGTCGCTGTCCTGCTCGCTCTGCAGCGTCAGGTTGCGCCCGACGTCCGCCGTCACTTTCTCGCCGCTGACCTGCGCCCCTTTCAGCGTGGTGTCGCGGCCGCTGTTGAGCGTAACGGCCTGCCCCGCATCCAGCGTGGTGTTGGTGTGGGTCAGGCCGTTGCCCTTCTCACTGCCCCGCCCCTGGTTGATGCTGACTGAGACGCTGACGCTGGCGCCGCCGGAGCCTATACCCAGCCCGACGCCCGCGCTGCTGCCGTGGCTTTCATTTTTCCCGTCGGTATGTTCGGTGTTCTGGGCTGACAGCAGGGTGATATCGCGCTTCGCATCCAGGCCCAGATTCTGCCCGGCTTTCAGCTGGCTGCCGGTGACCGCGATATCCCCCTGACTGCCCGCGGCCTGGCCGGTCGCGGTGATTTGCAGATTATTCCCGGCGTTCAGGGTGCTGCCCTGCGCCTGGGTGCTCTGCGTCAGGGTTTCGCTGCGCGAGGACTGACTGCCATAGGTAAGACTGATCCCCACGGTGTCATTATTTTTATTGTCGCCCGCGCCTTTTGCGGCATCCAGCGCCACGGCCTGTGCCGCCTGAACGCCACTCAGGGCCGCTTTGGTCGCCTGCAGGGCCTGCAGGCGGCTGTCGTCGGTATCCTGGGCCTGATGCGCGGTTTGCACCGCCGTGTTGACTGCCGAACCGGCCGCGCCGGAGAGCGCCAGTGTAAAGCCGCTCTGCTTCTGTTCGGTTTTAGTCAGCGCGGTGTGGCTGTTTTCCGCCGCAGTGATCGAGACATCGCTGCCGGTGATCGTCAGATCTTTCCCGGCGATAACATCGCTGCCGTGCAGCTGCACCTGGTTTTTGGCGGTCAGGGTCACGCTGCCGTCACTGCTGCCCACCGTGCTGCCTTTACTGAGCGAGCCGGTGGTATCGGTGGTCGTCTTCTGCTGCGCCTGGCCGTAAGTGAGGCCGATGCCGCCGGTGCCCATCAGGCCGGTTTTTCTCTCATCGACGAGATGCGTTTCATCATGCGCCTCAGCGGCGGTGGTGACGGTAAGATCGCGACCCGCCGAGAGGTTAACGTCCTGCGTACCCGCGACGTTACTGCCGCTAATGGCGATATCACGTCCGGCCTGTAGCTGCACGCTGTCGCCGCTCAGCGTGGTGCTGAGCGCCTGCTGGTCGTGCGCCTCATCGTGGGTTTCCACGCTGCTGCCCGACATAAACCCTTTGCTGCTCTGCTTACTGTGTTCAGTCAGATCGCTACTGCTGCTGCCAGTGCTAAGCGCAATATCGCGCCCGGCGCTGGCGATGAGCGCGCCACCCGCGGCCACGTCCGCCGCGCTGGCGCGGATATCCCGCCCGGCGCTAAGCTGCAGGTCGCCTGCGGTCGTTATACGGGTGCCGACGTCGGTCTGCTGAGAGAGGTGGCGATAGTTGTCGCGTCCCCAGCTATCATTTTCACTGTGCCGGGTGGCAACGGTGCCCAGGGTCAGATCGTTCCCCGCCTGTAGCTGCGTAATACCGTTTTTCCCGGCATTACCGATGTCGCTCCCGCTCAGCGTGATATTGTTCACCGCACTGAGCGTCAGCGCACCGTCCGGGTTCTGCACATAGATCCCGGCGGCACGATCCACCCAGCGATCGGTACCGTCGCTGCGCAGCGTCGCCTGGCTGGTGATATCGCGCCCGGCCAGCAGCGATACGCTATCACCACCGGTAATCTGGCCGCCGAGGTTGTTGATGTCGTGACGGGCGGTCAGCGCGACCTGGTTGCCGTTGATATAGCCGCTGTTGGTCAGCGTCTGCGCCGTCAGCTGCGTCACCTCGCGCCCCTGAATGGTGCCGCTGTTAGTAATGTCGTTCTGTGCGCTGAGCGCCACGTTATTGCCGCCCATCAGCGCGCCGTCACCGGTCAGATCGCCCTCTTTAACCTTCGCATAAACCTGCGGCACCAGCACCGTCTGCTGCGTGCCGTCCGGCAGCGTCAACGTCTGGTTAACCAGCCAGACAATGTCGCTGGTCAGCAGCGCCATCTGGGCAGGCGTCAACGCCACGCCCAGTTCCAGCTGATACTGCTGTCCAAAGGCCACGCCGTTATTCATCAGCGCACGGTACTGCTCTTCATCATTGTTGTAGCCGCTGATATAGCGATTACCGGTCATCTGAATAATCTGATCGCGCACCACGCGCTGTTCGTAGTAGCCATCGCCCAGCCGTTTAAGCGTCTGGCCGCTGGAAGACGGCAGGGCCGTCTGCATATAGTCGCTGCTTAACCACTGCTTCTGGTTGGTGAAGCGCGGATCGGTCTCTACCAGATAGCGGCTGTCGCTGGCGGGCTGCAGGGCGAACAGGCTGTTGTCGGGCAGTCGGGTGTCCGGCGAAACCGCGCGGATCACCGGCGTGATGTTCTGCCCGTTGACCACCGTGGCGGGAAGCGTCAGTGAGAACTGCTGCCCGGGCGGCAGAACCAGCGGATGATCCTTGATGCTGCCCAGATTTTCCAGGGTGATGGTGCCGCTGTAGCGCAGCGCGTCGCCGGAAAGCGCCGCGTCCGCTACGTCATGGGACGCCAGCGTCACCGCCTGGTTTGCCTGCTGCCCACCCGCCGCGCCGACCGCGCTGGCCTGGGTCGTGACCGTCTGCTGCTGTCGACTGCCGGTCTGATAGCCGCTCCCCTGCGGGGCCGCATTAGCCTGCCAGGCAAGGGTTTTCAGATCGATGGTCTCGGTGACCGCCGCCGGGCGATAGTTGCTGCTGCTTTTGCCCTGCGAGGTCTTGGTGCCTCCGAATTTCTTTTTCTTTTTCTTTGAATACCAGCGTACGACCTTGCCGTCATCGGTGGTAACCCGCACGCCTTTGGTCGCCTGGTTATCCAGTTCGCCGATCTGACCGCCCAGCGTCGCGCCCGCCACAATCTGGCTGTCCTGGTTTGCCAGCCGGTTGGCGGTAAAGGTCATGTTGCCGCCGGAGAGGATTTTGCCCGGATCGCTCTCTTTGATCTGGGTTTCGTTGACCACGCGCTTGTAGTTGTATTCGTAGAATTCGCTGCCGCTGGTGCCGTCCGGCATGGTGGCGCTATGCACGCCATATTTGTTTTTATGGCTGGTGTTGACCTTATCCCAGTCGTAGCGGGTGGTCTTACCCTTCAGAACCGCCTCATGGTGCTGGGCGTTTTCCGTCATCACCGTCTCGGTAGTAAGCTGGCGGTTGGTGTTGTTCACCTCCGCCATCGCGATGGTCGCATTGCCGCCGGCCTCGATGGTCGCCCCGTGGTTATTAAGCTGACGGCCCTGCCCTGTGGCCTGGTCGTTTTCGTCCAGCTGGCCGCCAAAGCGCATCTCCCCGGCGCTGTAGATCAGGGCGTGATCGCGGTTATTGACCGTGTCAGCGGCGATGTCGAGCTGGTCGCGAGCGGCAATCACCGCCGCTTTGCCATTCTCGCTCAGGTTATTCAGCACCGCCGCCGCAATGGCGATATGGTCGCCGTAGATGCGTCCGGTGCCGGTATTGTTAAGTACCCCGGCGACCAGATGCGTCAGCCCGCCGTCAATCAGGCCGGTATTGTTAAGGGTATCGCCCGCGGTAATATGGGTGCTCTGCGCGCTGATTTCGCCCGTGGCCTGATTATTGACGTTCTGCGCGGTCAGCCAGAGTGCCTGCTGCCCGGTGATAATGCCGTCGTTGGTGACAGTACCCGGCGTGGTCAGCCGCAGCGACCCGTTAGCTTTGACCTCCGCAAGGTTGTGGAAGTCCTTCGCCAGCATGATGCCAAGGTCACCCTGCGACAGCACCTGCCCGTCGCCGCTCAGCGAGGCGGCGTTGATTTGCCCCTCCCTGCCGCTGATCATTACGCCCTGGAGGTTGTTTATCGCCAGCGTCTGGCCCTGGGCGGCATCCTGTACCTGCAGGAGATCCGTCGATGAGATAAGCCCGCTGACGTTTTGCAGCGCCTGCCGCACGGTGAGCGCCAGCCTGCTGCTTGCCCGCAGCGCGCCGTGAGTATTGTCCAGCGTGTCGGCTTGCAGGGTCAGGTTTGTCGCCTCAATGCCTTTGCCATCCTGCCGGGTTTCCCGGTTGATCAGCTGCGGCGTGGTGATATCCAGCCCCTGGCCGCCGCGTATCAGCCCGCCGGTATTATCAAGCTGCCTGGCAAGGGTGATCCAGCCATTGCCGACGCTCTGTAGCTGACCGGACTGATTGTTTAGCTGGTCTGCGGTAAGCGTCAGGGTGCCCGCCGAAATCAGGCTGCCCCCCTGGTTGAGGAACGCATTTTGCCCGGTGTTCAGCATCAGGTCCTGGCCACCCTGAATATGTCCCTGCTGGTTGTCCAGCAGACCGCTGTTGATGCGTGTATTGACCGAACCGGCAATGGTGCCGCGCTGATTGGTCAGCGTCTGCCCGGCGGTGTCGATAATAATATCGCCTGCCGATTGCAGCCTGCCGTCGCTGTTATTGATCGCTTTGCCATTGAGCGTCAGGCCTGCGTTGCCTGCCACCTGCCCCCGGGCGTTGTTGAGTGCATCCGCCGTCAGCGTCGCCGCGCCCTGAGCAGCGATAAATCCGCTCTGGTTATTCAGCCCGGCGCTGCGCAGGGTGAGGTTTTTCATCGCGACAATACCGCGACGATCGCCGCTGTCGGTGTTGATCAGCGCGCCCCCCTGGGTATCCAGCGTCATATCCCCTGCCGCCTGGAGCAGGCCGCCCTGATTCTGCACCTCGCCTGCCGTAAGGCCGAGCTGTCCACTGCCGCTGGCCAGCGTGCCGCCGCGGTTGTCCAGCTTACCGCCAGTGATTTGCGTGTCGCCTCTGGCGGTCAGTACGCCGTCCTGATTATCTATGTCGCCGGTACGCAGCGTCAGCGCCCCGCCCCCCGTCACGCCCCCCGTCACGCCGCTCTCCCGGTTGATCAGGCTGTTGCCGTGGGTGTCGAGCTGCAGATCCTCAGCGGACTGGATCCGTCCGGCACGGTTGTTCAGCGCGCCGCTGTCCAGCTGCAATGTACCCCGTGCGCCGAGCAGCCCCTGCTGATGGTCAAAGGCCTGCTGATGCGTATCAATAGTCACGTTCTGCCCAATAATCGCGCCCTTGCCGCCGTCAATCTGCCCGGTGGAGAGCTGCAGGTCACCGCCGGCGATAATGCCTGCTGTGTCGCCGCTGTCGGTATTACTGAGCCGCGCGCCCTGGGTATCCAGCGACAGCGCACTGCCCGCCTGGAGCAGGCCGCGTTGATTATTTACCGCACCGGTCGCCAGGTTCAGCGCCTTATCCGATGACAGGACGCCGTCGGTGTTGGTCAACGTGCCGCCGCTGAGCTGCATATCGCCCGCAGCCGCCAGCAGGCCGCTGCTGTTATCCAGGTCGCCAGCGTTGAGAGTGAGTTCACCGCCGCTCACCACGCCACCTTTGGTGCCGCTCTGCTGGTTGTTCAGGGCGTTGCCATGGGTGTCCAGGTGCAGACTCTCGCCCGACTGAATGCGCCCGGCGCGATTATTCAGCGCGCCGCTGTCCAGCCGCAGCGTACCGCGCGCGCTCAGCAGGCCGTTTTGCTGATCGAAAGCCTGCTGATGGGTATCAATAGCAACGTTCTGCCCGAGGATTGCGCCCTGCCCGCCGGCGATTTCCCCGGTCGCCAGCTGAATATCGCCCCGCGAGACAATACCGCCGTTTTCACCGCTGTCGCTGTTACGCAGCGCGGCACCCTGGGTGTCGAGCGACAGCCTGTCACCCGCCTGGAGCAGGCCGCGCTGGTTATCCACCGCTCCGGTAAGGAGCGATAGCGCGCCACCAGCAACCATCGTGCCATCGCTGTTAGTGAGAGAGCCACCCCGGGTGTCGAGCGTCAGCGCCTCGCCTGACTGCAGCAGGCCGCGCTGGTTATCGACGTCATTGGTGGTGAGCGTCAGCCCGCGATCCGAAACCAGCGTGCCACCGGCGTTATTGAGTGCGCCGCTGTTGAGCTGGACGGCATCTGCGGCGGCAAGGATCCCGCTGTGGTTATCCATATCGCCTGCGTCGATCGTCAGCCTGCCGCCGCTGAGGATCCCAGCCTTGCCGCTCCCGGTGTTGCTGAGCAACTGACCGTGGGTATCTATCTGTAGATCTTTACCGGACTGAATGCGGCCCGCGCGGTTATCTACCGCGCCGCCAGAGAGGGTAAGGTCTTGCTGGGCCACCAGATTTCCGCTGGCGTTGGAGAAGGGGCCATCCTGGGTGTCGACGGCGATCTGCCTGCCCAGCAGAGTACCGGCGCTGTTATCCAGCCCCTGACTGTGGGCGGTGAGTTGGGCCGCGGCCTCAATCCGGCCCTGGCCGTTGTCAATGACCTGTCGGGTATCCAGACGGGCGTCACCGCCAGTGGCCGAGATAAGTCCCTGCTGGTTTTCCAGTCGGGCGGCGGAGAGACGCAGGTTTTGTCCCGCCAGCAGCGATCCCTGGCTGTTGTTCAGGGCATTATCACTGTTCAGCAGCAGGTCGCCTGCGCCCGCCGCCAGCAGCGTACCGCGCTGGTTATCCAGGCTGCCGGCGGTCAGTCGCAGATTGCCGCCGCTTTCCATACGGCCATCCTGGTTGTTCACCCCGCCGGAGACGGAGAGCGCCATTTCGCCCGTCCCCCGCTGCGAAAGCAGCCCCTGCTGGTGATTGAGGCTGTCCGCCGTCAGGCTCAGCGCCTGCGCCTGGGTACGCCCCCCGGAGAGATCGAGCTGCTTACCGGTCAGGCTCAGCCCGCCGGCCGACATCAGGGTTCCCTGGCTGCCGTTAAGCTGGTCTGCATTGAGCGTCAGCGCGCCGTCTCCAGCCAGCTGGACGGTACCCTGCTGGTTATCCAGCCGCTGGGTATTCAGGCTGAGGTCGTGGCCGTTTCCGGCAATCAGCCCGCTGCTGTTTTCGATGCTGTCAGCCTGCAGGTAGGTGTCGCCCTGGTTGACAATCGTTCCCTGATTATTGCTCAGCGTACCGGTAGTAAGGGTTAGCGCCTCGCCATTTTGCTGGCGCAGCAGGCCGCCGTTGTTACTGATGCTTTTCGCCGCGATATTCAGGCGACCCGCCGAGATCTGTCCGCCCTCGTTAGTAAGCTGTGTGGCCGCCTGCGCGCTAAGCGCCGTGCCGGTGACCGTTGCGCCTGCAGTAGTGATATCGCCCTGCGTGGAGGTCAGCGCGACCCGCTCCGCCGAGGTCTGGCTTCCGGCCAGATCGACCCGGCTTCCGCTGGCTGCGATACGATCGCGCGCCAGATTTTTGCCCTGCGCTTTAAGCTCGCCCTGGCTGGTCAGCACCAGCTCGCCGGGCTGGGTCAGCGTGCCGCTGTCGTCCACGCCCGCCGCCAGCGTTCCGGCGGCGGAGCTGTCGATGCGGTTGCCGGTCAGGGTGGCGTTACCCCCGGCGCTGACGACGCCGCTGTTGCTCAGGGTGCCGCCGGCGGAGAGCGTCAGGTTCTGCTTAGAGAGCAGTTTTCCGCTGTTATTCTGATCGCCCTGGCTGGCAATTTGCAGGGCATCCTGGCTCTGGATCGTGCCGCTGTTTTCCAGCTGGCCATCCACGGTCAGGCGCAGTTCGCCCGCCCCCGCGCCCAGCTCACCCGCATTGCGCACGCCCACGCCTTTTTCGGTGCCGGTCAGAGTGATTTTATTGGCGTACATCCCGCCCAGGGCCGCCACGTCCAGCGCAAAAGCGGGACGCGTGGCGTCATCACCGGGATTGACGGCAGTGACGCTGCCGTCGGTAGCGACTTTGTTGCGCCCGGTAACCACCTTCAGCTCGCTGGCATGCAGCCTGGCGTTAACCGTTACCGACCGGGCGATAATCTGGGTGTAATCGGCATCGCTGCCGTTCAGGCCTTTGCCTTCGATATTGATCCGGCCACCGGTGACATCAAACCCCTTCAGCTGGCCGTTTTCCATAATGGCCTGGCCGGTCGTGAGAGTATTGCGGCTGGCGTTAATAAAGCCGCAGCCGTTGCAGGTGATGCCGGAGGGGTTGGCGATAATCACCTCCGCGCGGTTGCCGGCCACCTCGATAAAGCCGTTCAGCTGGCTGGGATTGCGGCTGTTAACCTCGTTGAGAATAACGCTGGCTTCATGCTTAGCAAGCCAGGGGTTAGCCGCCACCATCCCCCCCAGCTGGGTCTGGGTATTTTGATGGCTGTTGTTGAGGATCGCCCCCCGCGCATCCACATCAAGCTGGCTGTACTGGTTGCGTGAGACGCCGTTAGCATCGGGCGTCTGGATATTGATCTGCGGCAGTCCGTTGGCCGTTGACATTACCGTTGGCTGACGACTGCCGGGTGCGGAGCCGTCCGCGACAATGTCCGCCTGCGCAGGCAGGCTGACCATGCCAGCCGCCAGCCACAGCGCATAGCAAACCGGGCTGATTCGCACCCGCACCTCTGACCGCGCAGCGCGCTGGCGGCGACGGGCAACGCGGCTGTAGCCGCTGCGGGCAATATCGGGCACCACCATTAGCATGCCGCGAACTTTATTAAAAATAATGCGATAGCAAAGTTTGTTCATAATGCGCTCGGTCCATCGTTAGCAAAACAGGTCGGGATGCGGGGTTGGTCAGTAATTCCAGTTCAGGCTAAAGCCAAAGGTAACCGGATCGGTTTTGAACCCATCGGGCTTAGAGAGGGGGATCCCGGCAAAGAGGTCGTAGCTGACGCTGGCAGGCACGATGCTGCCGCGCAGGCCGGTCACGGCCCCCGCGAGGTGGTTTCCACGCAGGCCGCCCTGCGTGGTGCTGTTGCCTCCCACTTCGCCATAGTCAGCCCCCAGGTAGAGCTCCTGCGCGGGGATCGGCGTGCGCCAGGCCAGCGTGTTTTGCACCGTCCAGCCCCGGCTGGCGCTGAGGGTGCGTTCGCCGTCAAAACCGCGCACCGTCCAGCGGTTGCCAATAGCAAACTCATCCTGCGGCGTCAGCGGGGTGTTACTCATCTGGCGGCGATACTGGGTGCTGAAGCTGAAATTCTGTTTACCGAGGGCAAAGGGAGCGGTCAGTGCCGCATTCCAGCTGAGGATTTTCGACAGCGATGTTGCATAGGTGGCGTCCTGATAAGACTCTTCCCACGCCGGAAGTGCGCCAAACCAGCGCGTGCCCCGCTGATAGCTCACGCCCGCATCCAGGGTGGCCGGACCGATATAGTGCCGGTGCGCCAGCCCCAGCCGCCAGGCGCTGGTGCGGCGCTGCTGGCTGGTTATCTCCGTATCGTTCACAAAGTTGCGCGACTCTTTCACCAGCACATCATAAGTGGCGGTAGTTTTAGAGGTGGCATTGCGGTGCAGCACCCGGCTGGCCTGAACGTCCAGCGAGCGGCTTTTCCCGGCATAGAGGAAATCCCGGCTGTATCCGGCCACCGTCTGGTGATAATCGTAGTCGTTGGCGGTAAGCCCCAGCTGCCAGTAGCCAATCGGCACCGAGTAGTGCCCGGCAACGCTTTTGCTGCTTTTGCGGCCCGCAAATCCCAGGTCGCGGCTGGCGGTGAGATAGAACAGGTCGCTTAACGAAGTGGGGTTATCCAGCGCCAGCATCACCCCGCTCTGATAGCGGCCGGTGCTTTCGGTACCGGAATCATCCAGCCACGCGCCGACGCGCCAGAAACGCGGCTGGGTACGCTCAATGACAATGTCGCTTTCGCCCGGTTTATCGCCCGGACGTAGCGCCATCCGCGCCTGAACGCCGGGCAGGCGCTGCATATTCTCCAGCCCCTGTTCGATATCACGCAGATCCAGCAGTGCGCCCGCATGTGCTGGCATGGTCGGGTAGAGGCTGACCCGGGAGGAGGAGTCAGGCGTGAGCATCACCCTGCGCACCCTGCCAGGCACGATCAGCAGCTTCAGTTCGCCCTGACGCAGATCCTGCTGGGGGGCGAGCACCCGCGTGGTGACCCAGCCGTGGTTAATCAGCCGGTTTTGCAGCGTACTCATCAGCAGGTTAATGCCCTGAACGCCCAGACAGTGGCCAACCGCCTGGTTTGCCAGCCGTGGTAAGGGAACCCAGTGCGGCAGCGCGTCCCGCCCTTCAAGGGTGACCTGATGAATAACGAAGCAGGGCTTTTCGTCGGGAAAGGCCAGATGCGAGGGAGCAGGTACCGGTTCAGACAAGCGCACGTCTGGCGCCTGCGGCATCAGGGCCTCATTACGCGCTTTTTGCTGTTCCTGCTGATGCTGAATCTGTTCGTCGCCCGGCGCGGCGCTGACGGCGCTGGAGATCGCTGCAATCAGGATGGCGACACCCCGTGCAGACAGGCGGCTGATTTTGTTTCCCTGCATGACACTTCCCGGCTGTGAAAAAATGTAAACAAATGTGTATCACGTGCTTTTATGCGCACATTATGCACCGGGACAGGAAAACTTCAAGAAGAAAAATGAAGAAAAACTGACAATTCCTTTACATTTGCGAGCAAGGAGAAAAATTTAATCCTAAAAAAAACCTTATTATTACTGGCCTGAATGGGATCTCTCCTGGCGAGTTAACGAGGCGAACAGGGAGTTAAAAACCTCGTCCCCCGTTACGCATCTGACTTAGCGCTGCCAATAACTTCTTTTTATTCCACTGGATAGATCATATTCTCTCCTGGACCTAAGAGATTTATGCAGCGTACGCTCGTCAGGCGTGTTTATTTTATTCAGGTCCAGAGGTGACTGCTTTTATATTCCCGCTTAAATTTCCATTAAGTCAGAAGGAAGCTTTATGTAATTGCGTAGTCGGACAATAGAACAGCGTCAAGCTCGAAACATCAAATAGGGTAATCAACCCGGGCCTTGCGGTTTTTTACACTTCCCTCCGACCTGTTTATCCGGCAGGGCTAAAAAGGGTTTCGTGGCGGGAAAATATGCTTTTGTGCAGCGTCTCGCGGTCACCTTAATCGGCGACTGGTATGCTCCGGCAGACTTTTCTTCACCTGCCCGCAAAGAGGACGTAGCGATGAGCCAGATTAGCTGGACCGATGTAGATAACTTTTTTGTAGATACTCTGGTTGAACAGGATGAGGCGCTGCTGGCCGCGCTGGAAAACAATAAAGCGGCGGGGTTACCCGCCATTGATGTGCCGCCAAACCTGGGGAAGATGCTGCATATTTTTGCCCGGATGATCGGCGCCAGGCGGATTCTGGAAATTGGTACGCTAGGTGGCTACAGCACCCTGTGGCTGGCGCGCGCCCTGCCCGCCGACGGCCTGGTGGTGACGCTCGAGTACGAGCCGCGCCATGCAGAGATCGCCAGACAAAATATCCTCCGGGCCGGGCTGGCGGATCGGGTGGAGATTCGCATCGGTGCCGCGCTGGATAGTCTGCCTGCACTTGCCGCGATCGCGCCTTTCGATCTGATTTTTATTGATGCCGATAAAAAGAACAATCCGCACTATCTTGAGTGGGCGATAAAGCTGTCGCGTAAGGGGACGGTGATTATCGGTGACAACGTGGTGCGCAGCGGCAGAATTGCCGACCCGGCCGCAAACGATGAACATTTGCAGGGGCTACGTCACTTTTTACAGCTGCAGGCGCAGGACGACCGTCTGACGGCCACGGCGGTGCAGACGGTCGGCGCTAAGGGGTGGGACGGATTTTCCCTTGCGCTGGTTGAGAAGTAGTCCTCGTGCGGACGTATCACTGACGTCAGGCGCCGAGCCGCGCGTCTGAACGGGAAATTAGCTCACCAGCATCAGTTCGCGTTCTTCAATCATCGGTTTATTAAGCAGCGATAGCAGAATATTTTTCACCGCCTGGGCCGATGGCGAGAGAGGACGACGGGCAGAGACGTTCAGCGACAGCGCCAGATTGAGGGTTGGGCTGGTGATGCGCGACATCCACGCATTGGTTGAGCTGACCAGCGCGCGTGCGGCGGACTCCGGCAGTACGGTGCCCCCCATTCCACTGGAGACGGCAGAGCTAAGCGTGGCAATGGATTCGATTTCGCCGATTATCCGTGCGCTAAGGCGGCGCAGGGTGAAGGCTTCATCTACGCGCTTACGAATAGCGCTGTAGTCTCGCGGCAGGAACAGATTCATCATGGCCACATCGGCAAGATCGATATTTTGACCCGGACAGGCTGTCGCCCCCACCAGATAGAGTTCTTCTTTCATCAGCGGCATGCTGGTTATCCCGGCCGTTGGCGCACGGTCGTAGAGTACCGCCATGTCAAGCTGGCCATTCATCACTTTTTCGTTTAGTGAAGCCCCGCTGTTTTCATGCAGATAGACCAGCACCTCGGGGAATTGCTCGCGCACGCTTTGTAGCAGAGGCATGGTCAGCGATGAGGCTGCCGTTCCCGGTGCCAGGCCAATCGAGACCTGCCCGGTGAGCATCTGCCCGGCATTGATCACCGCCGCCTGAGCCTGTTCGCACTGGCGCAGGATGGTGCAGGCGTGGGAGTAAAGGATTTTCCCGGCTTCCGTGGGCGTCACGCCGCGCTTGGTGCGGATGAGCAGCTGCTGGTCCAGTTCGCCCTCCAGCGTGGCGACCTGCTGACTGAGCGCGGGCTGCGCAATGTGCAGGACTTCAGCCGCCTGGGTCAGGCTGCCGATATCGACGATTTTTACGAAGTATTTGAGTCGTCTTAAGTTCATGTTGCCTCCGTCACGGATCCCCGAATGCCAGAGTCACTGGCGAGAAATATAAGTTTTCACTCTGGTGCAAGGGGGTGTTGCAAGCGTCATGCCAGAATGTTCTTAGTCTTTGTCCCCTGTGAAGGGCGTCAGCTAAGGGGCGGTTAAATAAGAGAATCTGATTACCCCTTTAGGGTTAATCAATTTTATTCATAGAGTGCCAGTAGCAGCGGTGCGTACAGACGCACTGCAATGGTGCGGGAAATGCTGTTTCAGTGTGCATGTAACCGTTTCCAATGTGGCTTGCGTCACGGAATGGGGGCATTGTGGCCGTTATCGGTTGGCTGCCCTTTATTTTCTGGTGGGTTGTATGGGCTGCGATATCTGCTGTGGGGGTGAATAATCCCTGCGGGCGCCGGGCCGCTTTGAGTAAAACCATTTATCTGTCCGCGGACTGCTGAGCTGCTCCGGTAAAACCGTTATCTGTCAGCAGGTTTCCGAGCCTGTTTCCGTTAAGATTTGTTCTCGCGCAGGATTCAGCTCACTTTTCGATTTAATTTTTGGTGCCGCTATTCAGGTCATTTATCTGCACCACGAAAAAAACAGTCACAATAAACTGTGCACTCTCAGTCTTCTGATTTTCTTCATATCCTAACTATTTTAGTCATTGCTTATTTCCTGTACACATTCATATCTGGCGAAGAGTTTCCGGGGATCTCCTACACCGCCCTTACCCGCAGCCAGCACAATGCAGTAAGCCGACGGGTGGTGACCGGTGACAGACAATCCGCAGCGCTGAGTGGAGAGAGGAAGACCCGGATGGGCCAGCAGGGAGGCTGGCACAAGGACATGCCGGGACAGGGATGTCACGTCATGCCCGGTCCGGAAAGTCGACGAGCGGAGCGAAGGAACCGTGCGAAGCGCGGCGTGAGGACCGCCAGACACCGGGCACCACCCGTTGGCGACGGCACCAGACCTTTTAGCTAGCCGGGTGCCGTCCGTTGGTGACATCACTAGCCCCTGCCGCACCGCGCACCAACCCCTGGCGACATCACCAGCCTTTACCGCACCAGGCATCCCCCTCAGCGCTTCTTACGATTACGGTACATATCAATCGAAACGGCACTCACAATAATGATCCCTTTGATAATGTCCTGCACATAGGCATCGACGCCAACAAAGGTAAAGCCGCTCTTAATCAGCCCCAATATCACCGCACCTATCAGCGTCCCGGTAATGCGCCCCACCCCGCCCATCAGACTGCTGCCGCCGATCACCGCGGCGGCAATGGCATCCAGCTCGTAGGAAACCCCCATGCTCGACTGACCGCTACTCACGCGGGCCGCCAATACTACCCCCGCCAGCCCGGACAGCCCACCCGCGAAGGTATAAACGATCACCAGATACTTATTAACGTTAATCCCCGACACCTTTGCCGAAATCATATTGCCGCCAATCGCATACACATATTTTCCGTAGCGCGTGTACTTCAGCGCAATATGGAAAACAAACGCCACCACCAGAAAAATAATCACCGGCATGCCGCCCTGCCCGATCGAAGTAAAACCATCGGACAGAAAGCTGATTGGATTCCCCTGGGTGTAATACTGCGCCAGACCGCGCGCGGACACCATCATCCCCAGGGTGGCGATAAAGGGGGGAATGCCGGTTTTGGTGATCAAAAAACCGTTCACCGCCCCGCAAAGCAGCCCGACCGCCACCCCCGCAACGATGGGCACCACGGCAGGTAAATTCACCAGCGAAGGATACACCGGCGACAGGCTGTCGGAGGTTTGTGCCAGACTGGCCGCCACCACCGCCGTCAGCGCAATCACCGAACCGGAAGAGAGATCAATCCCGGTAGTGATGATCACCTGCGTGACCCCCACAGCAATAATCCCGATAATCGCTACCTGTAAAATTATCAGCACCAGGCGGTTTGGATTCAGAAGGAACGACTGATCGCGCACGTACCAGCCGAATCCCTCAAAGATCAGCGCAATCCCCACCATCACGATAAAGATGCCCGTATCCTTCGGCAGCCGGGAGGTGTACTTAGCGAGCAGCGCGGGCAGAGTAAGCCGGGGAGTTGTCATTTTTACGTCACTCATAATTTGAACCCTTATTCGGATGCCAGCGACAGAATGGTTTCCTGATCGGCGTCTTCTTTACTGAGGATGCCGGTGATCCGGCCGGCGTGCATCACCATCACCCGGTCACTCATACCCAGAATTTCAGGTAGCTCCGAGGACACCATCACAATCGCCACGCCGCGATTGGCCAGTTCGCTGATCAGCCGGTAAATTTCCGCCTTGGCCCCCACGTCAATGCCGCGCGTAGGCTCGTCAAGGATCAGTACCTTTGGCTGGGCCAGCAGCCAGCGCGCAATCAGCACCTTCTGCTGGTTGCCTCCGCTGAGGTTATTGATGATCTGATCCATCGTCGGCGTTTTGATATTCAGACGCCGAATCTGCTCCATACAGTCCTTCGCCATCTGCATATGGCTGACAAAGCCTCCCCGACTGCTGTACTCCGGCATATTAACGATGCTCATGTTCTCCATGACCGACAGCACCAAAAACAGCCCGGATTTTTTGCGATCTTCAGTCAGAAACGCCAGGCCTTTGTCAATCGCGGTTGAGGGGGAGTCAATGGTGACGGGTACGCCATCAATCAGAATTTCGCCGCCGTCAATGTGCGTCATGCCGAACAGACTCTCCATCACCTCGCTGCGCCCTGCCCCCACCAGCCCGGCAACGCCGAGGATCTCACCGCGTCGGACGCTAAAGCTTACCTCCTGAAACACGCCTTTACGTTGCAGATTGCGCACCGTCAGCACATCCTGACCGATGTCGTTATTGAATTTTGGAAAGAGCTGGGTAAGTTCTCTTCCTACCATCTGCGTAATCAGCGACTGGCGGCTGTAGCTGGCGGTCGTATCGCTGCCCACCCAGGCGCCATCGCGAAAGACGCTGACCTCATCGGTAATAGAAAAAATCTCATCCATTTTATGGCTGATATAGATGATGGCCTTACCCTGTGCCCGAAGGTTGCGAATGATGGTGAACAGGTGCGACACCTCCGTTTCGGTTAAGGCCGAAGTAGGTTCGTCCATAATCACCACGTCGGCATTCCATGAAACGGCCCTGGCAATCTCCACCATCTGCTGTGAGGCAATACTCAAATCACCCACCATCTTTTCCGGCGTCAGGCGGATATTCAGCTTGCTCAACAGATCGCGGGTCAGCTTATTGAGCTGGCGATGATTGACGAAGCCATACTTCATCGGTTCACGGCCCAGCCAGATGTTTTCTGCCACCGTCATATGCGGCACCAGGTTTAGCTCCTGATGGATCATCGAAATACCCGAACGCAGCGCGTCGAGCGTATCGTTGAACTGCACCGGCTCCCCTTTGACGCGGATAACCCCGTTATCGGGACGATATATCCCGATCAGGCATTTCATTAAGGTGGATTTCCCCGCGCCATTTTCGCCCATCAGTGCATGGACGCTGCCCGGTTTAACGCGCAGAGAGACATTATCTAACGCCCTCACGCCGGGGAAAAACTTGCTGATGCCTTCGGCCTCAAGCGCATATGCGGACATTTTTCGCCTCCGGACAGCAGGGTTATTTCTGATTGAGGCTGATAAATTTGGCCATATTGTCTTTGGTGATCAGCTGGTAGGGAATGTCGACCACCTTCTGCACCTGCTCGCCGTTTGCGAGGCTGATAGCCGTTTTTACCGCGCCCTCGCCCTGACCTTTGGCATCCTGGAAGACGGTCGCCACCATTTTTCCATTTTTGATCATCTGTAGCGCATCGGGAGTGCCGTCAACGCCGGCGATAAGGATATGGTTAGCGTTTTTACCGAGCGCCTGAAGCGCGCCAATCGCCATTTCATCGTTGTTAGAGGCGATAGCCTGGATATCGTCTCCGGCGGTTAGCCAGTTGCTGACCACATCCACCGCATCGTTGCGCATAAATTTCGCCGTCTGCGCCTGCACCACCTTCAGGCCGGGATACTTCGCTATCACGGCTTTAACGCCTTTGGTGCGTTCACGGGTGGATTCATTCGCCAGGTCACCCATCAGAATGGCGACGTTGCCTTTGAAATTCATATCCTTAGCCAGTGCCTCCATTTGCAGACGGCCTGCAAGCTCGGAGTCAGAGCCGACATAGGCCATCTTTCCGGTTAGCGCTGCGGAGGGACGGCGGTTAACGAAAATCAGCGGAACGCCCGCTTTGCTGGCCTGGTCCATAATCGGCTTAACGGCATTGGTGTCGACCGGATTAACGATGATGGCGTCTACACCCTGGCCGATAAAGTTCTGCACCTGCTGGAGCTGCTGGGAAACATCGCCTTTGGCATCTTCGATTTGCGTCTTAACGTTATCCTTCTGCAACTCTTTCTGCATCTCGGTGCGCACGATGGTCAGGAAGTTGTCATCAAATAACGCCATCGAGACCCCAATCTGCAGGTCTTTGGCAAAGCCCGCGACCGGTAACATACACACTAACAGCGACGCTAAAATCGTTTTTTTCACGTTCATAACTCAGCCCTTTTATCGTTAGTATGCGCAGGCGGGTCGGACGTCGAATGAAAAATATCTTTTACATTCACACAACTTCACCAACGGCATTAGTTAATTCCACAGCCAAAACTATCTGGAAAAACAGCACGTTTTCTTTAAACCATTCACACCTCATCTTCTGTTGAATTAGAAGGTTAAACCAAATCTGTGGATACCTGACGAGTGAACCCGCGGTATTAATAGCAAGATAAGTTTATTTATTTCACAAATTGAATATTTGAAATTTTCGCCATCAAAACACTGGAACGCGCGTTTTAAAATAATCAAACGACAAAATTTTGACATACCTCTAACATCGGCGCGGTAATTAATTTAAATTGAGATCTGGCGCAAGAGATTGCCCGCTATCCTGAAGGCAGGAAGGGGCTAACGGATGAGAAAGAGAGCAGATCGTTGATTTTGCCAGCAAACGCACCACAAAGATGAAATCGGGCTTTGACATTCCCCTGGGCCATCGTTAATATGCGCCCCGTTGAAACAATTCCTCTGTAGTTCAGTCGGTAGAACGGCGGACTGTTAATCCGTATGTCACTGGTTCGAGTCCAGTCAGAGGAGCCAATTTCCTGTTTTCATGCCTCCTTACGAATCTTTATCTTATATTGATTCAAGAGGTTAGCGTGAAAATTCTTCCCGGTGTATTTTGATTTAATCCTCCGCATCGGGAAAAATTGGTGGTCAAATCTGGGGTCAGGTTAGTTCGATAATGGAGTGACCCCCATATGTCCCTTACCGATGCGAAAATCCGCACTCTCAAACCTTCTGATAAAGCCTTTAAAGTCTCCGATTCTCACGGTCTGTATCTTCTTGTCAAACCGGGCGGCTCACGTCACTGGTATCTCAAGTACCGTATTAACGGTAAAGAATCTCGCCTCGGTTTAGGTGCTTATCCTGATGTCTCTCTGGCCGACGCCCGGCAACAGCGTGACGACATCCGTAAGCTACCTGCACAGAAGATAAACCCGGCACAACAGCGTCTCACTGAAAAGGCAGCCCGGTCACCGGAAAAAGCCTTCAAAGCCGTAGCTCTTAACTGGCATAAAAGCAATAAAACCTGGTCGGAAGATCACGCCAATCGCGTGCCTGGCCGCATGAACAACCACATTTTCCCGATAATTGGTCGTCTGCCGGTAACAGAACTGAAAGTTCAGCACTTCATCAATCTGCTGAAAGGCATTGAGAATAAAGGTTTGCTGGAAATAGCTTCTCGTCCCCGACAATACATAAGCAGCATTATGCGGCACGCCTTACATCAGGGGTTGATTGAACACAACCCGACTGCTGACCTGAAAGGCGTCACCGTTCCGCCCATCAAACGTCACTATCCTGCCCTGCCCCTAACTGCTGAAACGCATTGACGACTACAGGCAGGGACGGGAGTTCACTCAGTTGGCAATCATGCTATCTCTTCATGTGTTTATCCGTTCCAGTGAACTGCGTTTCGCCCGTTTGTAAGTATCCCGCTAAAACGGCCCATTCACATTTAGAGATCTTCCGGCATACTTACTCTGCTAATGAAGGAGATCGCTATGCGTAAAGCACGATTCACCAAACACCACATTATTGCTGTCCTGAAGTCTGTCGAAGCTGGACGTACCGTGAAAGAGGTCTGTCGTGAGGCCGGGATTTCCGAAGCCTCCTGTTACAACTGGAAAGCGAAGTACGGGGGGATGGAAGCATCTGATAGTAAAAAGATCAAAGTTCTGGAAGATGAAAATCGTCGTCTCAAACAGATGTTTGCCGATCTGAGTCTTGAATGCCGGGCGCTGAAAGACGTCATCGAAAAAAAGCTTTAAAACCAGCGATAAAGTGTGAGCTCGCCAGCTATCTGACGACGCAGTATACGATGAGCATACGCCAGGCATGCAG
>NZ_JBLREF010000037.1:0-104296 GCF_047918655.1 Erwinia sp. PPS120
AGATGTGTATAAGAGACAGAACCTGATCCGATCATGACAGCATTATCTGTCGAAAGTGTTGTAAGCCGGGGCCGGACATGAAGAGGTTTTTAGCAGCGACTACGTAGCCCGAGGCCAGGCGGGGACCGTTGGCTGAGCGGACCGTCGAGCGCAGGGATGCGCGAGCCGAGCCCACACGGACGTGCCTGCGGCGTGTCCGCGTGACAAGGGTCCCCGCAGGGCTTTCCACCCCGTCACCGCAACACTAAGCCCTTCCCCATCCCGCGACGATAATCATCATGCCGCAAAACGCCACGGTCGCGCCCAGCCAGTCATAGAGACTTAATTTCACACCGTCGACAAAACGGAGCCACAGCAGTGCTGTCACGACGTAAACGCCGCCGTAGGCGGCATAAACCCGCCCGCTGGCGGCGGGGTGCAGCGTTAGCAGCCAGACGAACAGCGCAAGACTCAGCGCGGCAGGCAGTAGCAGCCAGGCAGAACCGCCTTTACGCAGCCACAGCCACGGCAGAAAACAGCCGGTAATCTCTGCCAGCGCAGTAATGAAAAACAAAATCGTAGTCTTAAACAGCATGCTGAATCTCTCTGAACACTAAATGACAGGCGTACCCGCTGGTGAGCGCTTGTATGCGGATGATATACTCTGTAAAGCGTTACTCACCGCCCCTCTTCCGGCTACGTGTTTTACTAAAAGGAATCTGAGATGAAAACGAAAATCATACGCTGGCATATACAACTGGGCAAATTGGCTCTGCCCCTGGTGCTATCAGGTAGTCTGTTCAGCGTTCAGCACGCCGCGCAGGCAGACACTAACCGCCTGATCATTCAGGATGGCAATAACGCACTTAGCAATGAGCAGGCACGCCAGGAGAAGGAGCAGTGGGACAACACGCGTCGGTTGCGTAATAAAGTTGATACGCGCGTCGAAAAAGAGTTCGATAAAACTGACCGCGCCTTTGATACCCGCGACGCCTGTAATGAAAGCCTTAACGTAAATGCCTACTGGGAAAACAGTACGCTGCGCTGCCTTGACCGCCGTACAGGTCGTCCGGTTACGCCCTGAACGGCAACAGCTGCTATAGTCATTACTGTTTCATAACATAAGGATGAGAAGATGAAAGGTTTTAGGTGGATATTAACCGCTCTGGTGGTTGCTGCCCCACTGGCAGCCCAGGCATCATGTGAAACGGTAAAAGCAGATATTAATCAAAAGATTATCAGTAACGGTGTTCCTGCTTCCGGATTCAGCCTGGAGATCGTGCCTAACGATCAGGCGGACCAGGCGGGTGGTCAGGTGGTAGGCCACTGCGAAAACGACAGCCAAAAAATTGTCTATAAGCGTAATGGCACCGAGAGCGATACCGCTGAACCTGCCAGCACCGGGACGTCGCAGGACGCACCTTCCTCATAAGATAACTGGGCCGCCCTGAGCGGCCCTTTTATTACCGCGCCTCTTGAGGTTTCCGCCCCGGTATTTTTCGGGCGACCAGCAGACTGAAAAAAGCAATCAGCACCGATACGGCAAAAACCCAGTGCAGTGAAGCTGAAATTTCCGCGATCATCTGATTCAGACTCCCCTGACTCAGCCCCTTACGCTGTGAGTAAGACATAATCTGTTGTACCGGATCGCTGTGTGCAGGCAGTCTTACCATCAGGTTGTAATTCAGTACGGCTCCCATCACCGCAGTACCCAGCGCCGACCCCAGCATGCGGCTGAACATTATTGATGCGGTGCAGATACCGCGAATATGAAATTCAGCGCTATTCTGCACCGCAATCAGGAAGGTCGTGCTGCACATTCCCATCCCTGTTCCAATCACAAACGCCGCCGATCCCGCGCAGATAATCGAGCTGCTGCTGTTCAGCGTCAGCAGAAGAGCCGTTCCCCCAATCAGCAGGAGCGATCCCAGTTGTGCGGTAAAGCGGTAGGAGGTGCGGAGCATCAGCCATCCACTCAGCGTACTGGAGAGCGGCCAGCCAATTGACATCATTGCCAGCGCACTGCCCGCCTGAAGCGCAGTTCCTCCGTTAACACCCTGAATCCAGGTAGGAAGGAAGGCGCTGATGCCCATCATCGCCGCACCAATGATCAGGTTTCCCGCATTACCCGCCATGATGGTCGGATTCTGCCAGACCGCCAGCGGAAAAAGCGGTTCCGCCGAGCGTCGCTCGTGACGCACCAGCGCCCAGGCGGCCATTAAGGCGACAATAAAGAGCACGCTGACCCAGTAGCCCAGGTTTTCTGCCTGTAAAAGCCCGGCAAGCAGCGCCGTCACCGTGAGCATCAGCCAGGCGCTGCCGACCAGATTAAGCTTTTGACCCCCTTCGCTGTGCGATTCGGGAAACCAGCGTGCCAGCATCAGCATTGAAACGACGCCTATCGGTACATTTACCCAGAAAATCAGCGCCCAGTTAACGTGCTGAACAATCCACGCGCCGGTCAGCGGGCCGACAATCGCGGCTACGCCCCAAACGCTGGAGAGCCAGCCCTGTATGGAGGCACGCTCTTCAGGTTCATACACATCAGCAATAATTGTTGCGGTTAGCGGCATAATGGCGCCCGCACCCAGCCCCTGAACGGCACGAAAAAGTATCAGCCAGCCCATCTGTGGCGCGAAGCCACAGAGTATCGAGCCGCAGAGAAACAGGCCGGTGCCGATAAAAAATACGCGCTTCCGCCCCCACAGGTCAGCCAGCCTGCCATAAAGAGGGACGCTGACGGCCTGAGTGAGGAGGTAAATCGAGAATACCCAGCTGAACTGCGAGAATCCTCCCAGCTCCGACACGATGGTCGGCATGGCTGTTGCCACAATGGTAACTTCAATAGCCGCCATAAACATTGCAAGCATCGCGGCGATCAGGATCCAGTGGCGGTGTGGCACCGGATGTTTCGCAAATTCTGTCATAGACCCTTCCTTATTTTCTTTTAGTCTGGCCTGAATTGGGTCGCGCATGGTGTTAATTGTGCTTAAGGCACCATGTGACACTGTAACCTTTAGTCGATGAAAATTTTTTATTGACGCTAACACACTAGCCTGTAAGGAATAACGCTGAATATGCTTAAAAACCAACCTTCTGATTTTATGCATAAAATTTGCCATTTGTGCACATGCTGCTATAGGTTTAACGCGCTATGGGCGCTCGGTGGCGGTTTTACCACCGCGGTAACCCACTAATTATAATCAGGGAGAGTGGAATTTATGCAAAACGCAACGCTGGCCCGGCGTGCCTTACTTGCCGTGCTCTTTATTGCCGTAATTGTTGGCCTGCTGGTTTACGGGCTGGGTCTGGATACAATTCGTTCAAGACGGGTCGACCTGATTTATCTTGGCCAACAGCATATGCTGCTGGTTTTCTGGTCGATGCTGTTAGCATTGCTGATCGGCATTCCCAGCGGCATCTTACTCAGCCGCCCTTTTGCCCGTGGCTGGGCAGAATATGTGATGCAGATTTTTAACGTGGGCAATACCCTGCCGCCTCTGGCCGTTCTGGCGCTGGCAATGATTGTGGTGGGGATTGGCGATCGGCCAGCGGTAGTGGCGCTGTTTCTCGCCTCCCTGCTGCCTATAGTACGCAACACTTATTCCGGCCTGACCTCCGTTCCTCCGGCGCTGACCGAAGCGGCAAAGGGCATCGGCATGACTAAATGGCAGCGGCTCTACCAGGTTGAGCTGCCAAACGCGCTACCGGTCATGCTTTCGGGCATCCGCGTGGCGACGGCAATCAACGTCGGCACAGCCCCGCTGGCGTTTTTAATCGGTGCCAGCAGCTACGGCGAGCTGATTTTCCCCGGCATTTACCTTAATGACTTCCCGTCGCTTATCCTCGGCGCGGCCGCAACGGCACTGTTTGCGCTGATCCTCGATATGCTTCTGGCCGGGTTAGGCCGCCTGCTGAGTCCGCACGCCGCGGTTTAAGAATAAAAGGAAAACCAAATGGCTAAGGCCTGTTTGACCCGCTGGGTCCGCAACACCGCGCTGGCAATGAGCGCAACGCTGGCATTGACCGCCTCCGTCTCCTGCTGGGCTGCAAAGCCTATTGTCATGGCGACCAAGAGCTTTACCGAGATGCATATTCTTTCCGCACTCACCACTCTCTACCTGCGTAAAAAAGGGTTTCAGGTCGAACCTAAAACCAATATCGCGACTGCAATCAGTCGTAATGCGATGATCAATAAACAGATTGATATGATGTGGGAATATACCGGCACCTCGCTGATTATCTTCAATCACATTACTCAACCGATGTCGGCGCATGAGGCGTGGGAAACGGTCAGGCGGCTGGATGCGAAACTGGATCTGATCTGGCTTAATCCTTCTCCGATGAATGATACTTACGCCTTCGCCATGGATCGCAAGCGTGCCGATCGCGATCATATTGATACCATGTCACAGCTGGCAGCAAAAATTGAAGATGTCCGTCAGCACGACCCCGATAACAACTGGCTGCTGGGGCTGGATCTTGAGTTTGCCGGCCGCTCAGACGGTCTGAAACCCTTGCAAAAAGCCTATTCGATGCCGCTGGATCGCCCACAAATCCGCCAGATGGACCCGGGCCTGATTTATAACGCTATCCGCGACGGCTTTGTCAATGTAGGCCTGGTGTATACCACCGACGGGCGCGTAAAGGCATTCGATCTTAAGATCCTCAAGGATGACAGGGGCTTCTTCCCAGGCTATGCCATTACCCCGGTCGTTACGCGACAGGCGCTGGCCGCTCATCCGGGTCTGGCCGACGCGCTGAATACCCTGTCGGCGCAAATTACCGACGAGACGATCACTGAAATGAATAAGCGTGTAGATATCGATCACCAGTCTCCCCAACAGGTGGCTAATGATTTCCTGAAATCTAAAGGCCTGATCTAAGGAGCCCGAATGGACACGATTCATTATATTATTGATAACTGGTCATATATTGCCGGACTAACGCTACAGCATTTGTGGCTGGTGGTGCTGGCGGTAGGGTTGGCTATCATCATTGGCGTGCCGCTGGGCGTACTGATTGTGCGCTACAAATGGCTGGCCACGCCGGTGCTGGGCATTGCTACCCTGGTGCTGACCATTCCCTCGATTGCCCTGTTTGGCCTGATGATCCCGCTGTTCTCCATGATTGGTCAGGGCATCGGCGTCGTACCTGCCATCACGGCAGTTTTTCTCTATTCGCTGCTGCCGATTGTTCGCAATACCCATACCGCGCTGGAAAACCTGCCCGGCGGCCTGCGCGAGGCGGGCATCGGCATCGGCATGACCTTCTGGCAGCGTCTGCGTTGGGTGGAAATCCCAATGGCCCTGCCGGTGATTTTCGGCGGCATCCGCACTGCGGTAGTGATGAACGTTGGCGTTATGGCGATTGCTGCGGTGATCGGCGCGGGTGGGCTGGGCCTGCTGCTGCTTAACGGCATCAGCGGCAGCGATCTCCGTATGCTGATTACCGGTGCGCTGATGATCTGCCTGCTGGCCATTATTCTCGACTGGCTGCTGCACCGTCTGCAGCTGGCCCTGACTCCCAGAGGGATACGATAATGATAAAACTGGAAAATTTGACCAAAACCTTTACCCAGAAAGGCACCACCTTTAACGCGGTGGATAATGTCAGCCTCAACGTGCCGGAAGGTGAGATGTGCGTTCTGCTCGGCCCATCCGGCTGTGGCAAAAGCACTACGCTGAAGATGATTAACCGCCTGATTTCCTCCACCAGCGGAAAAATTTTAATTAACGGAGAGGATACCAGCGGTCTGGATACCGTCACGCTGCGCCGCAATATTGGCTACGTTATTCAGCAGATTGGTCTGTTCCCTAATATGACCATCGAAGACAATATTACCGTAGTGCCGCGTATGCTGGGCTGGGATAAGAAGCGCTGCCGTGAACGCGCCTGCGAGCTAATGAGTATGGTCGCACTGGATCCGAAAACCTTCCTGCAGCGTTACCCGCGTGAACTATCAGGCGGGCAGCAGCAGCGTATCGGGGTGATCCGTGCGCTGGCGGCCGATCCACCGGTGTTGCTGATGGATGAGCCTTTCGGTGCCGTCGACCCGATTAACCGTGAGTCTATTCAGAACGAGTTTTTGGATATGCAGCGTCAGCTTCGCAAGACCGTGATGCTGGTCAGCCATGATATCGATGAAGCGCTAAAGCTGGGCGATCGCATTGCGGTGTTTGGTCAGGGCAAAATTGTGCAGTGCGCCAGCCCCGACGAGCTGCTGGCAAAGCCAGCGAATGAATTTGTCGGCTCCTTTGTCGGTCAGGACCGCACTCTCAAACGGCTGCTGCTGGTGCAGGCGGGAGACGTTACCGATCAGCAGCCAACGATCACGGCGAAGAAAACCACGCCGCTGGCAGAGGCCTTTGGCATGATGGATGATAACGATCTGCGTTCAATTACCGTTGTTGATGATGACGGCAAGCCGCTGGGCTTTGTTAAGCGTCGAGAAGCACGCGGTGCTACCGGCGAGTGCATTGAAAAGCTGAATAAATTCACCGTTACCGGCCGCGCCGAGGAGAATCTGCGCGTGGTGCTTTCCAAGCTTTATGAGCATAACCTGGTATGGATGCCGATCGTTGATGAAGAGGGACGCTATAGCGGTGAGATTTCCCAGGACTACATCGCCGACTATCTCAGTTCCGGTCGCACACGCCGCGCGTTGAACCAGGCGTAACCGCGCCGGGTGCTGCCCCGGCGTACGTTCTGTGGTGCCAGCAGGGATGCTGGCCCAGGGAAGAATCACCTACCCCAGCGGTCCCCACCTGTCCTCAGGCTACGTTGTCGCTGCTAAAAACCTTTCACGTCCAGTCCCGGACTACATAATAGCTGTCGACAGATAACATCACCCCTGTCGGGAGTGGTTTTGACCTTCAGGCCCATATCAAAGGCATGCCACTGAATCAGATTCTGACCCCGGTCTGCGCCAGAATATTAACAGGCCACGCCACAGCCAGAAGGCGGTGTTGCGGAGCAGATTAGCCGGGTCTCTGCCGCAGGGATGCGGCAGTGAAGCCTCCAGGGAAGGATTTACGGCGCTCCGGCGTTCTGATCCGCAACATAGCCCCGTCACCGGAGCCGGTTTTGACCTTCCTGCAAACATCATAGCCGTGTCACCGCAGCAGGCTTAAATCAATATATTTCGCCAAATCTCTTCCCTCCGCACGGGGGAGATAAGGAAGCTCCCCAAGTAGCGGCGCTGGGATTTTCTCCTCCAGCACCGCAATAATCTCCGCATAATGCGCCAGGCCCGGGTTAATGCGGTTTGCCACCCAACCCAGCAGCGGCAGTCCGTCGTTAGCGATCGCCTGCGCCGTCAGCAGTGCGTGACTGATGCAGCCCAGCTTGATCCCCACCACCATAATGACCGGCAGCTTCTCCGTTACCGCCCAGGCAGAAAGCGGTCGCAGATCGTTCATCAGGCTTAGCCAGCCGCCGGTGCCCTCTACCACAACGTGATCCACCTGCCCGGCCAGCAGCGACAGCCCCTGACTCAGCCCGGGATAATCAATTGATGCGTCGCGGCTGGTACTGATTTCGTCATCCAGCAGCGTAATAGGGTTAATGTACGCATACGGCAGCTGCACGGATGAGGAGGCCTGGAGGATCAGCGCATCCTTATTACGTATGCCCTCTGCCGTTTGCTGGCTTCCCTTCGCCACGGGCTTGTATCCAACGGCACGTTTATCTCCTTCTGCCAGTTTTTGCAGGAGAGCACGGCTGACCACTGTTTTACCGACTTCTGTATCCGTACCTGTAACAAACAAACGCTTCAACATGTTCAGCTCCGCTGGGCCTCATCGACCAAATGACAAATAATTATTAACATTTCGTGCGGGCATAGTAAGGCAGGGACAATCAGAAAGGCTTGCGCTAGCGCAATATTTTGTCATTACGCATTATCGACAGGCTGGATGCCGTCTTCTGCAGGAAGCGAAACATTAGCCCTGCAACAGCTTTACCAGAAGCGTACCGTTATAGAGAGCATCCTTGACCAGCGCTGCGCCGGGCATCGTACCCGTATTATGAAAATGCGTGGGTTCCACGCTAATGCTGTGGCTGTAATCGGGCAAAGACTGTCGTCGGATGCAGTCTGCGATTGCCGGATGGAGAATATCCATGGCGCGATTAAGCGGTGAGCCAATCAGGATTTTTTGCGGATGGAACAGATTAACCATGATGGCCACAATGCGCCCGACGCTGTGACCTACATCAATAATCACGTCCCGGGCAAGCGCATCGCCCGTCAGTGCCGCATCGCAGAGGGAATCGAGGGTCAGCGGCCGCTGATGCAACACGGAGTGCGGAGTGGTGCGCATACGCTGGGCCGCCAGTTCCAGCATAGCCGTGGTGCTGGCCACCGTTTCCAGACAGCCATGGTTGCCGCAATAGCACAGTTGTCCATAGGGGTCGACCTGCGTATGCCCTATCTCTATCAGCGTGCCGCTGCCGCCGTGCAGCATCTGCCCACCGGTGATCACCCCCGCCCCGACGTTATGATCGATAACCACCTGGATCACGTCATTTGTATGGCGAGACGCACCAAACAGCGCCTCCGCCAGCGTCCAGGCGCAGATATCGTGATGAATATAAACCGGCAGGCCGGTACGTTGCTCTAAGGCCGGTCCCAGCGGCATGTCGTTGATCGAATAAAAAGGCATGCGATGCACAATGCCCCGCTTCACATCCAGAATTCCCGGCAGGGTGATTGCGATGGCGGTCAGTCTTTCGAGCCGGTGCTGATGGCGGATAAAAAAGGCATCTGTTTCGGCAATAATTCGACTAAGCAGCGGTTCATCGGCCTCGGCGGGCAGTGGGCGCTGCTCTTCGACCACCAGCCTGCTGCTAAGATCGCGCAGGGCCAGCGTCATCTCCCCCTTGCCAATCCGAACGGCGAGATGATGCCAGGCAACAGTATCGAGGATCAGGCCAATGGCTGGTCGCCCCCGACTTCCTGCCTCTTCAAACTCGGTTTCCTGTACCAGATGGGCTTCGAGCATTTCGCGTACGATTTTCGTGATACTGGCAGGCGCAAGGCGTGCCTCGCGGGAAAGGTCAATACGTGAAATAGGGCCATAAAGGTCAATAAGGCGGTACACCGCCCCGGCGTTAATCTGTTTAATCCGATCAATATGACCAGGCTGACCCTCCAATATCATGCTCCCGCTCACACTTATTTTCGCGCCTCAAAATAAACCTGAGGCCATGGTGAAACACTTAAATGTTGTCGTCAAATATTTGGCTGGAATTGTGACTGGCTGCACATAAAGGGCGTGACTGGCAGCCCAAATATCAGTTTTTATGCTGCAAAAGCAGCGCTTTCATCTGCTTAATCGGCGCGCTCAGCTCGCATTTTGCCGACCATACCAGCCACATTTCGGTCCAGGCATCCTGTTCACTCAGGGGGATCCAACAGATATCCTCCAGCTGTACGCGTCGAAAAGAGGCAGGGAGAAGCGACACACCCAAACCGGTCGCCACCAGGCCGAGAATAGTCATGGCTTCTCCTACTTCCTGGGCAATGTCAGGCACGATGCCATACTGCGCCAGCAGCTGCAGAATTTCGGAATACAACGCGGTGCCGACCTGAGGGTCGAAGAAAACAAAGGGTTCCTTTGCCAGCTGGGTTATAGAAATACGCGGTTGGTTCGCCAGGCGGTGGGCGCGATGCACTACCGCACACAGGGGTTCGCGCAGCATAAGCTGATGCTGCAGCCTGTCTGGCAGCGGCGTGTTACGCATCACGCCCAGGTCAAGACGTCCTTTCAGCAGCGGTTCGAGCTGCTGACGTGTATTGATCTCCTGCATCTGAATATGCACCTGCGGGAAGCGCTGACGAAAGGCGAATAGCGCCTCGGACACTGCGGTAACAAAAGGCGCTGAAGAGGTAAAACCAATCCGCAGTACCCCTTCATGCCCACTGTGCAGCCGCTGGGCTTTATCAGCCGCCTGAGCAACACTCTCCATAATCTGGCGGGCATCTGTCAGAAACTGAGCGCCCGCCGCCGTCAGCTGGACGCTGCGGTTAGTGCGCGCAAACAGACGTGCGCCCATTTGCTGTTCCAGAATCTGGATCTGCTGGCTCAGGGGCGGTTGAGAGATATTTAGCCGCTGCGCGGCACGACCAAAATGCAGCTCTTCAGCGACGGCAATAAAATAGCGCAGATGACGCAGCTCAATATTCATATTTTTTAAGTATCTTTCAAGATTATTAATATATTAGACATCATATTAATAGCTCAATAAAGTGAAAGCCGTGAACCTTCATACAAAAATCAGGGAATAGCAGTGAATCACTTATCTCACACCGCCGATCCGGGCAACAGCGATTGCCCTGCTGCGGTTAATACCCGGTCCGATAACGACGCATCCGTGGCCCCCGAGGCGGCTGGCAAAACCGCTTACCTCCTTCACGGCGAAAAAATAAATGCGGGTGTGGAGGCTGCACCGGCTGCGAGCCGCGGCGTTAATCTTTATATCAAACGCGGCACACCACAGTTTATGCGCGTTACGCTGGCGCTTTTTACCGCCGGCCTGGCCACGTTCGCTCTGCTCTACTGCGTACAGCCGATACTGCCGGTGCTTTCGCAGGAGTTTGCCATTTCTCCCGCCGCCAGCAGTATTTCGCTCTCCATTTCCACCGGCATGCTGGCACTTGGATTGCTGGTTACCGGCCCTCTCTCTGATGCCATTGGTCGTAAGTCCGTGATGGTCACCGCCCTGATGCTGGCGGCGATCTTCACCCTGATTTCGGCTACTATGAGCAGCTGGCACGGCATTCTGATTATGCGGGCGCTGACCGGCCTGGCGCTAAGCGGTGTCGCCGCAGTGGGAATGACCTACCTGAGTGAAGAGATCCACCCCAGCGTCGTCGCGTTTTCAATGGGTCTGTACATAAGCGGTAACTCGATTGGCGGAATGAGTGGGCGCCTGCTGAGTGGGGTGATCACCGATTTCAGCTCATGGCGGGTCGCACTGACGGTAATTGGCTGTTTCGCGCTCGGATCGGCGCTGATGTTCTGGAAAATTTTACCGCCTTCGCGCCATTTTCGTCCCATCTCCCTCAGGCCGCGCAGTTTGTTTATTAACTTTCGCCTGCACTGGCGCGACAGCGGCTTACCGCTGCTTTTCGCTGAGGGGTTCCTGCTGATGGGGGCGTTTGTCACGCTGTTTAACTATATTGGCTACCGTCTGCTGGCACCGCCCTATTCTCTCAGTCAGGCCATTGTCGGTCTGCTGTCGGTGGTCTATCTGACCGGCACCTGGAGCTCGCCCAGGGCGGGCGCGATGACGGCCAAATACGGTCGCGGCAGCGTACTGCTTTTTTCAACCTCAATGATGTTATCAGGTGCGGCGATCACCCTGTTCAGCAACCTATGGCTGATTTGCCTTGGTATGATGATATTTGCCGCAGGCTTTTTTGCTGCCCATTCGGTGGCCAGCGGCTGGATTGGCCCCCGGGCAAGGCGGGCTAAAGGCCAGGCATCTTCGCTTTATCTTTTTAGCTACTATCTGGGTTCGAGTCTGGCAGGTACGCTGGGAGGGGTTTTCTGGCATCACTTCGGCTGGAATGGCATTGCAGCGTTTATCATTCTGCTACTGGCCGTGGCGCTTGCCGTGGGAATGCGCTTAAGAAGCAAGGCTATTTAGAGGTAAAAGCGGGCAGCAGGGAGTTGCCTGCTGCCCTGATGCTGATCATGACAGGGTGCGGTCAGCGAAGCGCTTTTTCAGCTTCTGTAGTTTAGGTGGGATAACCGCCATGCAGTAGCGATTCTCCTGACCTTCGCCTGCCCAGTAGTTTTGGTGATAATCCTCAGCCGGATACCACTCCGTCGCCGCTTCAATTGTGGTGACAATCGGGTCACTGTGGTCCAGCTGCGCCCTCGCAATCGCGGCTTTCGCGTCGACAGCCTGGGCTTCATTCAATGGGAAAATAGCCGAACGATACTGCGTGCCGATATCGTTACCCTGACGATTAAGCTGGGTTGGATCGTGCGTGGCAAAGCTGATATCCAGCAAATCACCATAGCTGATTTTTTCCGGGTCAAAGCCAAGGCGGATCGCCTCGGCATGACCGGTATCACCGTTGCACACCCTTTGATAGGTCGGATTCGCCACGTGCCCGCCGATATAGCCGCTTTCGACTGAGACAACGCCGTTGATCTGTTTAAAAACGGCCTCGGTGCACCAGAAGCAACCTCCGGCGATGATTGCGTATTCAGTTGTCATCAGAACTCCTTATTTAGTTTTCGACAATGGCTTTTTCGCAGCCTGTTCGGCTCAGTACAGGCCATTGCAGCATAAGCGTAGCAATAATACTATCCAGCTGGTGACGTGTTGCCCCTTCCCGCGCCTGAACCGACATGCCCTGGAGTATGCAAGCCAAAAAGCTGGTCAGTGCAACAATGTCCGTCTGCGCGTCCAGTTCACCGCTGGCCTGGCGGGCGAGCAGAAAGGCTTTCAGCTGGTTTTCCAGATTTTTATGCCGCGATCGCAGCATATCCGCTACGGCCGTGGAGTCAGCGGAAAGCGCCGTCGAGGTGCAAATAAAAAAACAGCCCGCCGGATTTTTACCGTCGGTAAAGCAGGCGGCCGTGGAGCGGAAGTAGCGCTCTATTCCCTGTGCGACGCTGCTTTCCTTGCAGGACAGCGCGTCCTGACGCTGTACGCCGTAGATTTCAATATAGCGGTCGACCACCGCGCGGAACAATCCCTCTTTATTGGTGAATTCCGCATAGAGCGTAGGCGCCTTTGCGCCTGTTGCTTCCACCAGGTCAGACAAAGAGGTGGCTTCATACCCGTGACGCCAGAACAGATCCAGCGCTTTATCCAGTGCTGCCTGGCGATCGAAGGTTTTCGGTCTTCCCCGACTTTTAGGTGCGCTGGTTTCCCGTTCAGTCATAGCCCCTCTCTCAGCATTTGCGACAGCACAAAATAAATTACCGATCATTATAAAAACATTCTCCTTCGCTGTCGAGTGCTGCGTTCTGAAGCAGACTGGATCTCTCTCTGGCTGTAATCTGCACGCGATTAATAAAAATAATATGACTTTAACAATTGATCAATCAAACGCTTACCCAATTTATTAACGAGCGATAATAAAATAGCATTGACGAAAGCGTCCACCCGGCTTAGCATTTAGTTATTGATCGTTAACTAATGACGTTCAACATCCTTCACCTTTTAACGTACATGAGAACAGACCATGAAAAATCGCACACTGACCCTGGCCGCCCTGCTACTGGCATCGATTTCTTTCGGCAGCTTTGCCGCTAACATCGTGGACTCACAGCCTGGCGCGCAGCAGGCCATTGGCGTTGTATCCGCCTCGGGCAGTAACCTTTCTACGCTGGAGTCACGGCTGTCGGATAAAGCAGACGCCGCGGGTGCATCGGCATTTCGCATCACCTCAACTACCGGCAACAACCGTATGCACGCCACAGCCGTTATTTATCAGTAATCGTTGTGCGGTAGCCTGCGTCAATAACGCAAAATTTTGAGGCTTGATGATGAAAAAGATTATGACAGCAGTAGCCTTCGTGCTGGGCTTCGCCTCCTTTAGCGGCGTAGCGGCTCAGTTAGCGGAAAGTCCCCCCCTCGTTCAGCAGGATGCGGGGGTTGTCTCCACCGGTAGCACCAGCCTTACGCCGCTGGGGGTACAGCTCTCGGAGAAGTCGGTACTGGCGGGCGCCTGATTTTTTCGCATCATTTTGATCTCTGGCCTCAGCAGCCCGTATGGCACCGCCAGTTATAAATTACCGTCCTATTCCTGCCCGCCGCCATACGGAAACGTCTTGGCGGCATTATTTTGCCGATGCCCGTCGCACACGAATAAAATAGCCCCTTCGCCCGGATAATAATTACCCTTCTCCCTTTAAATTTCACTGGCCTTCTATTTGTCTTCTATACTGTTGTGTTCGCAAATAAAACCCCACCGCTCATGTTGGTATTTAGCGACAAATCTTAGTGAAATTATTTTTAATTGAATGCTCAATCAATAAAAACTATGATAGTGGATTATTTACGTGACTTTGCGTGCCGGGGGACAGCAGAAATATGAATTAACTCACTCATTATCATCAAGAAAATTACACCTGATACCTTCCCCAGTGTAATTAGCGGATATACGGCCTTTTTCCCAGTATGCGCTAAGGGACGCTTTGAGAAGATCGGGATCCTCCTTGTGCAATTTTCGGAGACGATATGCCGACGACAGAATTACCTAAAAAACCACAGCAGGACCGCATTAATCCGGTGGTTTTTTATACTTCCGCAGTCCTGATCCTGCTTTTTTCAGTGACCACCATTCTTTTTACCGATTTTGCCGACCGCTGGATTAATAAAACTCTGGCATGGGTTTCTGCCACTTTTGGCTGGTATTACCTGCTGGCCGCTACGGTATATATCGTATTTGTGGTGGTGATTGCCGCCTCGCGATTCGGTTCCATCAAACTGGGTCCGGAACAGTCAAAGCCAGAATTTAGCCTGATGAGCTGGGCCGCCATGCTGTTCGCCGCAGGCATCGGCATTGACCTGATGTTTTTCTCCGTCGCCGAACCCGTCACGCAATATATGATGCCGCCGGAAGGTCAGGGGCAGACTATGGAAGCGGCGCGACAGGCGATGGTCTGGACGCTGTTTCACTACGGCCTGACCGGCTGGGCGATGTACGCTCTGATGGGTATTGCGCTGGGCTACTTTAGCTACCGTTATGGGCTGCCGCTGACCATTCGATCTGCGCTTTACCCTATCTTTGGTAAACGCATTAACGGGCCGATCGGTCACTCAGTTGATATTGCCGCCGTGGTGGGCACCATATTTGGTATCGCCACGACGCTGGGTATTGGCGTGGTCCAGCTTAACTATGGACTGAAAGTGCTGTTTGACATCCCTGAAGGCTTAACGGCACAGGCCGGACTGATTGCGCTATCGGTGATTATGGCGACCATCTCGGTAACCTCCGGCGTGAACAAGGGTATACGTATCCTGTCTGAGATAAACGTACTGCTGGCGCTGGGGCTGATTCTGTTTGTGCTGTTCATGGGTGATACCAGCTTCCTGCTGAATGCACTGGTGCTGAACGTGGGCGACTACATTAGCCGCTTTATGAGCATGACGCTGAATAGCTTCGCCTTCGACCGTCCAACCGAATGGATGAACAACTGGACGCTGTTCTTCTGGGCCTGGTGGGTTGCCTGGTCGCCGTTTGTCGGTCTTTTCCTCGCCCGTATTTCACGCGGAAGAACCATTCGTCAGTTTGTGGTAGGTACGCTTACCATCCCGTTTATCTTCACTCTGCTGTGGCTGTCAGTCTTTGGTAACAGCGCGCTGAATGAAATAATTCACGGTAACCTGGCCCTGGCCCAGGAAACGCTGGCGCATCCTGAACGCGGTTTTTACAGCCTGCTGGCTCAGTATCCGGCCTTTACCTTTAGTGCATCGGTCGCCACCATCACCGGCCTGCTGTTCTATGTTACCTCGGCGGATTCAGGTTCGCTGGTACTGGGGAACTTTACGTCGCAGCTGAGCGATATCAATAATGATGCCCCCAACTGGATACGTATCTTCTGGTCAGTCGCAATTGGGCTGCTGACGCTGAGCATGCTGATGGTCAATGGCGTGAGCGCCCTGCAGAAGACCACGGTGATTATGGGTCTGCCCTTTAGCTTTGTGATCTTCTTTGTGATGGCCGGGTTGTATAAGTCTCTGAAGGTTGAGGATCATCGTCGGGCCAGCAGCGCGGTCAGTACGCCCCCGGTACCGGTGTCACGCGAAGATCGCCTTAACTGGAAGCAGCGTATTTCACGCGTGATGAACTATCCGGGCAGTACGCATACCAAAAAGATGCTGGATACCGTCTGTCGGCCAGCTATGGAAGAGGTGGCGGTTGAGCTGGAGCGCCGCGGTGCCCAGGTACAGGTGAGTGAGTTACCGCCTCTGGAAGACGAGCGTCTGAACCATCTTGAGATGCTGGTCAATCTCGGTGAGGAGCAGAGCTTCCTGTACCAGATCTGGCCGCAACGTTATTCAGTACCGGCCTTTACCTACCGCGCCCGCAGCGGTAAGTCAGACTATTTCCGGCTTGAGACCTTCCTGCTGGAAGGAACGCAGGGTAACGATCTGATGGACTACACCAAAGAGCAGGTGATTAATGACATTCTCGATCAGTACGAGCGTCATCTGACCTTCCTGCATATTCACCGTGAAGCACCCGGTAATACGATGCCCTTCCCCGAGGCATAACTGTCAGTAATCAATCACCAGGGTCAGACTTCAGGTCTGGCCCTTTTTTTATGTAATGCCTGAAAGGTCTTTACCGCCACAGGCGAGCTTAAGTGGGCACTTTATTACAGCGACAGATTGTCTCCTTCTTCAAAAAGTATGTTGTAACTAATGGTGACAGTTAAAAGTAATGACTTATTTTTACGGCGAGGGTTATTAACATTCAGCATTAAGAGGCCTTATTCATCCGCTGAGGCACGTTTTATTAGCCGTGACCAATAATGGAGTGATGCTGCCCGGCAGTGCAGCAATGTCTCGGGCATATGAACGCCTTAACCCGATGGCAGAGAAGAACGGATCACTCTCTCTGCGTGAAACGGGACGCAGTCGGACCGGTAACAAAGTGCGACTGCATTACCCGCATTTATTGCGCGTCAGAGTTAATCTATAATTCAGCCTGGTCAGGTATAATGATAAGCGCCTCCGTCCGCTTAGCTGTATTACCCTCCTCCCTGGCCGCACAATACCAGGAATGTTCTTAATCCCTGCTGAGTAATTACGCATTGGGGTCGGCAGTAAAGGGGCAAAAAAATGCCAAATAAAGAAAATAAAACGGCTATTTTTATATTTAGGTGTTTTTAACTGCTAAATTTATCTGTACACTGGTTTTCGAAACGTACACTGATTAAATTTAAACCACTCTAACACTACGGATCCCTTTATGAGCGAAACCCTGAAAGTACTAAATAACATTCGAACCCTTCGTGCACAGGCTCGTGAAGTTTCATTATCTGAACTGGAAGAGATGCTGGAAAAGCTTGAAGCGGTTGTTAACGAACGTCGCGATGCAGAAGCCGCTATTGCTTCTGAAATCAAAGAAAAAGAAGAGAAGCTGGCAAAATATCGCCAGATGCTGTTAGACGACGGTATCGATTTAAGTGAACTGACGTCAGCTGAAAATACTTCTGGTAAATCTCGTTCCAAGCGTGCACCTCGCCCAGCTAAATACCAGTACAAGGATGAGAACGGCGAAACTAAATCATGGACCGGTCAGGGCCGTACGCCAGCAATTATTAAGCAGGCGCTTGACCAGGGTAAAAAACTGGAAGATTTCCTGATTTAATCTTCTTCCACCGCGCTGGCCCGGCTGGCGCGGTGAGTTTTTCCCTCTGCCCCGCCTGCGCTACCCGATTCCTCCCTGTATTATTTTCCATCTTTCCTTACGCCAGCCCTGTTGATAATATTCCCATTCCTGACGGGTTATTTGCATGTTGTAACGAAGGTAGTTCAGATGAGTCAGTATTATGATGCCGTAGATAATCTTCACCGCTGTGCCGGGGAGCTGGAGGCGGCGCTCTCAAAACTTGCAGCCCTGCTGTCCACGCAGCGCCTGCTGGCTGGCCGCGTGTTTGAGCTTCCCCTGATCAAAAAGGGTGAAGAGCACGAGCCGCTGAGCGAGATCGCCGTGCAGCAGCACCTGGCTCAGCCTGCACTTACTCGCACCCTGGCGCATTATTGCCGGCTGTTTATGCAGCATCAGTCTGAAACCACCAGCACAAAAGCAGCCGTCCGGTTGCCGGGCGTAATATGTCTGGAGGCCTCTGAGGGAATAACATCATTAATCACTGAAAACGTGTCAGCCGTTAATAAACTTAAGCAGCGACTTGAGCAAATTATTACCGTCGAATCCGGCGTAGCCAGCGAAGAACGTTTCGAATTTGTCCATACGCATTTACGGGGGCTAATTACGCTAAATGCTTACCGCACTATCACCCTGCTCCACGCACCCGACTCCGTTCGGTTTGGTTGGGCGAATAAACATATTATAAAAAAGGTAAGCCGCGATGAGATTCTGGCGAAGCTAAAAAAGAGCCTCACGTCTGGCAGAAGCCAGGCGCCGTGGAGCAGGGAGCAGTGGGCTGAAAAAATTGAGCAGGAAATGGCAACAATTAATTCCCTGCCGACTTCAGCGGTGCTGAAGATTAAACGCCCCGTTAAGGTCCAGCCAATTGCCAGAGTATGGAATAAGCAGCAGCAAAAACAAACTCAGCTTGCCTGCCCCTCTCCGCTGCTGGTGCTCTGCCCGGATAGTGCCAGCGTGCCTAAAATAGGTGAACTACTCAATTATGATGTCAGTAGCGTTACGCACCGATTTAAGCCACAGGCTAAACCGCTGTTCCCGGTCATATCCCGCCTGCATCTTTATAGCGACAGATTAGATTGAACAAAAATCACTCTTTCTGACCGTCTCAGATCAGGATAAATAAGGACTCCTGGCTACCCGCGGGTGGGCTGCCAGGAGAGGTAAAGCCCGGCGATAAAATCAGACATAAGCCGGTCTTCCGGAACCTGCCCTGCTTAATCACGGCGTAACGCTCGCGTTTATTAACTTAACAGGCCTGCGCCAACGTTGATCGATAATCCCAGAATCGCAAGATTAAACACAAATGATATTACCGACTGCAGGAGGGCTATTTGTCGCATGTCAGTTGTGCCCGTCCCAACATCGGCTGTTTGTGACGCCACGGCAATGGTAAATGAGAAATAGAGGAAATCCCAATAGCCTGGCTCTGCCGGCTTTTCGGGAAATAGCATGGGTGTCACATTGTCACTGCGGTGCAGATAATGGTGATGGGCATAATGAATGGCGAACGAGGTCGGCAATAATGCCCAGGAGACAATAAGCGTTGCCGCAGTCAGCAGCAGATGTAGCACACGCGCTGTACCGTCAAGATGCTTAAGCGACGCCAGCTCCATCAGAATGGCCATTATGCTGACCAGACAGGTGATCGTGACCATGCTAAGCACTAGCGACGCCCCCTCATCCTGCGTTTTAGCAATATGTGGAATATCCTTCGCCTCGGTACGCAGCATGCGAAACCACAGAAAGGAGAGATACAGCCAGGCCAGCACGTTCCAGCCGATGAGCAGACGCTGTAAAATGCCCAGATGGGCAGGAAGATTAAAAAAACAGATCAGTCCGGCGGCAATGGAAATTAAAAGCCTAAGACGGCCGCGTAGCCAGAGTGGCGAAGAAAAAGTCATGGTTTCAGGCAGCTTAAAGGTAACAGGTAGGTTAACTGTAGCGGATAAATAGCGCGTGCGGGCCATGACCGCTCGGCTTTGCTGCTATAAAACGCCTGATGCCTGCATCAGGCGTTTTGAGAGCCAAAAACCGCATGGCCCACTCGCGGATAATCAGGCCTTCATGCTGCCGACCATCTCTTCGGGACGGACCCACTCATCAAACTGCTCTTCGCTCAGATAGCCCAGCTTCAGGGCCGACGCCTTGAGGGTTAAACCCTCTTTATGCGCCTTTTTCGCGATTTCCGCTGCCTTATCGTAACCGATATGCGTATTCAGCGCGGTGACCAGCATCAGCGATTCGTTTAACAGCTGGCTGATGCGATCGTGGTTAGGTTCGATTCCAGCCGCACAGTGATGATTAAAGCTGTCCATCCCATCAGCGAGCAGGCGTGCCGATTGCAGGAAGTTATGAATAATCATCGGGCGATATACATTCAGCTCGAAGTTACCGGACGCGCCGCCGATGTTGACGGCAACGTCATTGCCCAGCACCTGACAGCAGAGCATCGTCATGGACTCACACTGGGTTGGGTTAACTTTACCGGGCATAATCGAGCTGCCTGGCTCATTTTCAGGGATCGCTATCTCACCGATACCGCAGCGAGGCCCGGAGGATAACCAGCGCACATCGTTAGCAATTTTCATCAGCGAGGCCGCCAGCCCTTTCAGCGAACCGTGTGCGTGCACCAGAGCGTCACAGGTCGCCAGCGCCTCAAACTTGTTTGGCGAAGTCACAAAGGGTAAACCGGTCTGCTCTGCCAGCTCTTTCGCGACCCGCACGGCATATTCAGGATGGGTATTCAGTCCGGTGCCTACCGCTGTACCACCCAGCGCCAGCTCCGCCACGTGAGGCAGGCTCTGTTCGATATGCCTGAGGTTGTGAGTCAGCATGGCGACCCAGCCGGATATTTCCTGACCCAGGGTAAGGGGCGTGGCGTCCTGGAGGTGCGTACGCCCTATTTTCACGATGTCGCTAAAGGCTTTGGCCTTACTATCAAGCGTCGCCTGGAGCGTTTTAAGCTGAGGGATAAGTTTTTCCCGCACGGCCACTACTGCCGCAACGTGCATCGCGGTGGGAAAGACGTCATTTGAGCTCTGGCTCTTGTTGACATCATCATTTGGGTGTACCAGACGGGACATACCCCGCTCACCGTTCAACAGCTCACTTGCACGATTCGCCAGCACTTCGTTCATATTCATATTGGTCTGGGTACCGGAACCCGTTTGCCAGATGGCCAGCGGGAATTCTTCGCTGTGTTTCCCTGCCAGCACTTCATCAGCCGCGCTGATAATGGCATTGGCGCGCTCAGCGGGCAGCAGCCCCAAATCGTTATTCACCTGCGCGGCCGCGCGCTTGGTCAGCGCCAGCGCATGTACCAGCTCAACAGGCATTTTTTCGGTTGAAATACGGAAGTGTTCCAGTGAGCGCTGCGTCTGCGCACCCCAGAGTTTATCTGCCGGAACCTCTATCGATCCCATTGAATCTTTTTCAATGCGTGTGGCGGCCATCACTGTCTCCTTAGCACTCTGTCATTTATCGACTTTACTTTGCCTTCCAGGTAACAACCGGAGCGGCAAAGTTACATACAATAAATTAACATTATCTGCCGCTGCCGTCATTTCCCTGTGGCAGAACTAACATCACCCCGTCCAGCGCCGCGAAAAGCGTCAGGGCAATAACGGCACCTGCCAGGGAGTAAAGCGTGCCGAAAACCAGCGCCCCCTTATCGCTGCCCGGTACGTACCGGATGCTGAAAGCAAAATTCTGTTTCTTGCCTTTAACCTTGTTTTATTTCAGCTGTTTTCTGCTTTAATACGCCCAGAGATAACCAGATTAGGGATGAGTATTGATGAATAAATTAATTAACTCGGTACAAAACTATGCCTGGGGCAGCCCCACGGCGTTAACCGAGCTCTACGGCATCGCCAATCCTCAGGGCGAACCGATGGCTGAACTCTGGATGGGTGCCCATCCTAAAAGCCCCTCCCATATTGAGAGTAACGGCCAGTCCTGCTCCCTGCGGACGGTCATCGAGGCCGATAAAGAGCGGCTTCTGGGCCACAAGGTAGCAAAACAGTTTGGCGAGCTGCCCTTTCTGTTCAAAGTGCTCTGTGCCGACAGGCCCCTCTCCATCCAGGTACATCCCAGCAAAGCCGCCGCAGAAGCCGGCTTCGCCAGGGAGAACGCCGCCGGTATCGATCTCGCAGCGGCCGAGCGTAACTACAAGGATGCTAATCATAAGCCAGAACTCGTCTTCGCCCTGACGCCCTTCAAGGCGATTAACGGCTTTCGCGAACTGCATGAGATTGTCTCACTGCTGCAACCGGTTTCCGGGGCGCACCCCGCAATCGCCCACTTCCTGCTCTCACCGGCGATGAACGGGCTGTCGGCGCTGTTTACCGCCCTGCTGTCGATGAGCGGCGAGGAGAAGCGCCTGGCGCTGGACGTACTGCGAGCCGCAGGTCAGGGCCAGCACGGCGAGCCCTGGGACACCATTCACCTTATTGCGGCTGAATACCCGGAGGATAGCGGTCTGTTTTCCCCGCTGCTGCTAAACGTTATTGAACTCCAGCCGGGCCAGGCGATGTTTCTGTTTGCTGAAACCCCTCATGCCTACCTTCAGGGCGTGGCGCTTGAGGTGATGGCTAACTCAGATAACGTGTTGAGGGCGGGCCTGACGCCTAAGTATATTGATATTCCGGAGCTGACGAGTAACCTGCGCTTTGAAGCAAAACCTTATGCCAGCCTGCTTACGCAGCCGGTGACGGACGGACACACGCGCTATTTCCCGGTACCGGTTGAGGACTTTGCCTTCTCCCTGCATCAGCTTGATGCCTCTGCGCTTACTGTCAGTCAACAGAGCGCCGCGATCCTGTTATGTGTTGAGGGGCAGGCAAGGGTGCAGGCGGGTCAACAGCAGCTTTCGCTGCTGCCTGGCGAGTCCTGCTTTATCCCGGCGGGCGAATCGCCCGTCAGTCTGGCGGGCAGCGGCGTAGTTGCACGCGTTTATAACGAATGAGGCAAATGCGGCTGACGTTAACCGCTGCAATTGCTATAGTTATCCAGATATTAAGCAAAAAACGCCCATGCGGCGTTTTTTATTCGCCGGGCATTTGCCAGCTGAACGGATTTGCCGGCGCCAGTAACCTGAAAGGACGAAGTTACAGATGAAAAAGACAAAGATAGCGGTCGGCGTGGTAGTTGCGCTCGGCGTAATCTGGACAGGCGCTGCCTGGTTTACCGGCAAGCAGCTGGAAAAAAACATGGATCGGCTGGTGCAAAATGCCAACACTCAGCTCAATACGCTCTCTCCTGAGAGCCGTCTGCAATTAAGCTACCAGGATTTCCAGCGCGGCGTGTTCAGCAGCAAAACGCGCCTGGTACTGCAATCCAGTTCGCAGACCGAAGACAACTCGATTATCAAACCCGGTCAGAGCATCGTTTTTGATGAAAAGATCGACCACGGCCCCTTCCCGCTGGCTCAGCTGAAAAAATTTAACCTTATTCCCAGCATGGCCTCCGTCCATACCCAGCTGGAAAATACCGACGCCGTTAAAAAACTGTTTGAGATGACCAAAGGGCAGTCGATCGTTCAGGCTGATACCCGAGTTGGCTACGGTGGTGCGACCGTCTCGGCCATTCATCTGCTGCCGCTGGACTACAACAATGCGCAGACCAGTGAGCGCTTCGCGTCAAACGGCGGCGACTTCAGGGTCAGTGCAGATGACAAAGGCGATAAAGTCAGCGTAAACGGTCAGCTGGACAGCGTGGTATTAACCACGAAAAATCAGCTGAATATGCCGGTCCTCTTTACCGCAAACGGCCTGAAAGTAGATGCTGACAGCCACCTCAGCCCGGAAGGGATGCGCATTGGCGACCAGAGCATTCATCTGCAAAAGCTCTCGGCCGCGGTTAACGGTCAGGAAGCCTTTATCGCGGAAGGCCTGAACGGTAAATCCTCTTTCAATTCTGAAAAGAGCCTGATTTCCGGCAACATTGATTACTCTCTGAATGCCCTGAAGCTGCAAAACCAGAACTTTGGTCAGGGCAAACTGGTGGTTAACCTTTCGCAGTTTGATGCTAACGCCATGAAAGCCTTCTCGGAGAACTACAACAAGCAGGTCCAGGCACTGCTTAACGACCCGGCGGCCAGCAATAATCCTCCGGTTTATCAGCAGCGTATGAGCCAAATCCTCAGTGAAAATCTGCCGCTGCTGTTGAAAGGTGACCCGGTCATCAATATCGCGCCGCTGAGCTGGAAAAACGACAAAGGTGAGAGCAGCTTTAATCTTGCAGTTCACTTTAAAGACCCGGCTACCGGCAGCCAGCCGCAGGATATTGGTCAGGCCGTAGATAACGTGCTGAAAACCCTGGACGGTAAGCTCTCTATTTCGATGGATATGGCCACGGAAATGATGACGCATGTTGCCATGGCTGAAGGGTATAAACAGGATGACGCAGCGAAGCTTGCCGATCAGCAGGTCAAAGGGCTGGCGGCGATGGGGCAAATGTTTAAGCTGACCACGCAGCAGGACAATAACATTGTCACCAGCCTGCAGTATGCTACCGGACAGGTTACCCTGAACGGCGTCAAGACGCCGCTCGACCAGTTCCTGGCCCGCTATATGCTGGGCGCTGGGGGCGCCGTCGCACCTCAGGAAGTGCCGCAACAGTAGTCAGGCATCAGGGGCGCGTTTCAGGCTGAACCGCGCTCAATCAATACCGGCGGCACGATGGTATTTTGTATCGGGCCGCCGGGATCGGCCATTCTTTGCACTAGCTTCCGCGCCGCACTCCGGCCTATTTCACGCGCTGAACTGGTGACGAACGTCAGTGGCGGATCGGTCATCTCAGCCGCGGGCACATCGCCAAATCCCACCAGCGCCACCTGCTGGCCGTAATAACTGTCCACCGCCCCGTTGCCCGGCGTCCTGCCGCTGCGCTGTAAACCGAAGTAGCAACCCAGCGCCACCGTTGCATTGTGGCAAAGAATCGCGGTCAGCGTAGGATGCTGATGCATCAGCCGTTCCGTCAGCGTCGCCATATCCCGCTGCTCAGGCGCAGACTCGATAATCCACTCGTTGCGAAATGGCAGCCCGTACTGCAACAGCGAGGCGCAGTAGCCGCCAATGCGTTCCGCCCGCGTCAGAGAGGAGCCCGCCCCGCCGATCCAGGCTATACAGTGGTGTCCTCGCCTGATCAGATATTCGGTAGCCATTTGGGCCGCATGAAAGTTATCGGGTCGGATAGCGTCCAGCTCATCCAGGCTGCTGGCCCTCGAAGCACAAATCATTGCCATCTCCAGCTCGCGGGCTTTAATCACCAGGTGCGAGGCATTCTCTGCCCCGCCGCCCAGTACAATTCCCTCTGCCCCCTGCGCCACCAGCGTATCAAAACAGCGATCGATATGTTCTCCCCGCTGCCCGCTTTGCGTCAGAAACAGCACCTTGCCCTGCTGTTCCAGCACCTCGCTCAGACCGGCGATCATTTCCGCGTAAAAAGGGTGGCTGATATCCCGGACGATCACGCCAATCACGCCGCTGGTTCCACCACGCAGCATGGATGCTGAACGATTAGGAATAAACCCCAGCATCCTCACCGCCTGGCTAACGCGTTCCGCAGTGGCCGCTGAAATGCGCCCCTTGCCGGAAAGTACCAGCGAAACCGTGGTGACGGAGACGCCAGCCTCATCGGCGACATCATTAATGGTTATTTTCTTTTGTGACATAGCTGGCTGGTTTTGATCGGTTATTCCCTCGCGCCCTCTCCGGCGCACCAGGTGAAACGTTACACCCTGCCGGCGGGGAAGAAAACGTTTGAATGGGTAAATACTGTGATAACTGCCGCATTCAACGTTGGTAAAACGTTTTATCATGCCATTTTCAGCAGCCGCTGAATATTTTCCAGCCAGGAGTCACTATGTCGGCCAGTAAACAAAAAATAACCCTGTGGGAGTTTTTCCAAAGCCTTGGTAAGACCTTTATGCTGCCGGTCGCGCTGCTCTCGTTTTGCGGCATTATGATGGGCATCGGCAGTTCCCTGAGCAGCCACGACGTTATTACGCTGCTGCCCTTTCTGGGCAACCGGGTTTTACAGCTGATCTTTATGTGGATGAGCAGCACCGGTTCTTTCGCCTTTAGCTATCTGCCGGTGATGTTCGCCATCGCAATTCCATTAGGTATGGCGCGCGAGAATAAAGGCGTGGCCGCATTTTCCGGCTTTGTCGGCTTTGCGGTAATGAATCTGGCCGTTAATTTCTGGCTGCATGCCAGGGGTATACTGCCCACCACCGACGCGGCGGTGTTAAAGGCCAACAACATTCAAAATATTATCGGCATCCAGTCGATAGATACCGGGATCCTCGGCGCGGTCTTTGCCGGGATCATTGTTTACTGGCTGCATGAACGTTTTCATACCATCCGCCTGCCTGACGCCCTGGCATTCTTCGGCGGCACCCGCTTTGTGCCCATTATCACTACTCTGGTGATGGGGCTGGTAGGATTACTGATCCCGCTGATTTGGCCAGGCTTTGCCGCCGCCATCGCCGGTCTGGGCTGGGTGATCAACGGTGCCGGGGACTTTGGACCCATGATCTTCGGGACCGGTGAGCGCCTGCTGCTGCCGTTCGGACTGCAGCATATTCTGGTGGCGATAATCCGCTTTACCGACGCGGGCGGCACGCTGGAGGTCTGCGGTCATAGCGTCAGCGGTGCCCTGACCATATTTCAGGCGCAGCTTTCCTGCCCCACCAGCGGTGGTTTTGCGGAGAGCGCAACCCGCTTCCTTTCTCAGGGTAAAATGCCCGCTTTCCTTGGCGGTCTGCCCGGCGCAGCGCTGGCGATGTATCACTGCGCCCGTCCGGAAAATCGCCATAAAATTAAGGGGCTGCTCATTTCCGGCGTGGTCGCCTGCGTGGTGGGCGGCACCACGGAACCACTTGAGTTTCTGTTTCTGTTCGTTGCCCCCTTCCTGTATGTGATCCATGCGCTGCTTACCGGCCTGGGCTTTACGCTGATGGCCGTGCTGGGCGTGACCATCGGCAATACCGACGGCAACGTGATTGATTTCGTGGTGTTTGGCATCCTGCACGGCCTGCAAACGAAATGGTATCTTGTGCCGGTGGTGTCAGCGATCTGGTTCGCGGCCTACTACCTGATTTTCCGCTTTGCCATCCGTCGCTTTGATATTAAAACGCCCGGACGCGACAGGGAGGCGCCGCGAACCGATAAAGGCCCGTCCGCTGCGACGGTGGGGAAATCCGGCTATGACACGCCAGCCATTCTGTCGGCGCTGGGCGGCAGGGAGAATATAACCTCGCTGGACAACTGCCTGACCCGCCTGCGTCTGTCGGTTAAGGATATGAGCCAGGTCGATGACGCCGCGCTAAAGGCTAATCGGGTGATCGGTGTGGTACATCTGAATCAGCATAGTTTGCAGGTGGTGATTGGCCCGCAGGTTCAGTCGGTGAAGGATGAAATGGCCAGTATGATGCAGTCCGCATCAGCCTGAATTGCAACCGGTGGCCTTACCGCCGTATTTAACCGGGGACGTTATGTTTGATTTTGATCGGGTCACGGACCGACATGGCAGCTGGTGCACCCAGTGGGACTTTGTGGCAGATCGTTTTGGTCGCGACGATCTGCTGCCCTTCACGATTTCGGATATGGATTTCCCCACCGCGCCATGCATTATTGCCGCGCTGCAACAGCGCGTGGCGCACGGCGTGCTGGGCTATAGCCGCTGGCAGCACAACGACTTTCTTTCCGCGATTGAGCACTGGTATCAGCAACGCTTCGGCCTAAGCATTGACCGCGAGCAGATTGTCTATGGTCCGTCGGTTATTTATATGATTGCTCAGATGATCCGCAGCTGGTCATTGCCGGGTGAAGGCGTGGTGATCCATACGCCAGCCTACGATGCGTTTTACAAAACTATCGCGGGCAATCAACGCCGGGTGATGGCCATGCCGCTGCAAAAACAGGGCGCAGAGTGGCACTGTGATATGGCGGCGCTGGAAGCGCTGCTGGCGCAGCCGCAGTGCCGGATCCTGCTGTTGTGCAGTCCGCACAATCCGACCGGAAAAGTCTGGTCGCGCACCGAGCTGGAGCAGATGTCGGCCCTGTGCCAGCGCCACAGCGTGCGCGTGATAAGCGATGAGATCCATATGGATATGGTGATGGGCGAGGCGGTACACCTACCCTGGAGCGTGGTGGCAGGCGAGCACTGGGCACTGTTCACCTCGGCTTCAAAAAGCTTTAACATCCCGGCGCTAACCGGGGCCTGGGGTCTTATCAGTGATAAGCAGGACCGCGCGGCCTGGTTTCAGGCCTTAAAAAACGCCGACGGACTTTCCTCCCCAGCTGTGCTGGCGGTAGCCGCGCATATTGCGGCCTACCGTGAGGGCGGTCCGTGGCTGGATGCGCTACGGTGCTATCTGGCTGCCAATCTTCGTCATATTGCGGCTCGGCTTAACCAGGCGTTTCCCGCGCTTAACTGGACACCGCCTCAGGCAACCTATCTTGCGTGGATCGATCTCAATCCGTTGGGGCTGGACGAGCGGCAGCTTCAGCAGGAGTTGATCGATCATCAACAGGTGGCGATGATGCCAGGCTCAACCTATGGCGTCGAAGGAACGGGATTTTTACGCCTGAATGCAGGCTGTCCACGGCGTAAGCTGGATGACGGCCTCGACCGGTTAATCGCGGGGATCACGCGCTGCAGAGCCGCGCCGCACAAATAACCATCATCCGTGGAGCAGTTTGCGCAATTCACTGGCGAAGTTGCGCAAATTGTTTTTATACTGTTATGCACTTTATATGACTTAACTGAGTGCACCCAGATGATCGATTCCCAGCTCCCCCTTACTGATATTCACCGCCACCTTGATGGCAATATTCGTGCACAAACTATTCTGGATCTAGGCCGCGAGTTTAACCTTACCCTCCCCGCCTCTACCCTGGAGACGCTGCGTCCACACGTGCAGGTAACGCAGACCGAGCCGGATTTGGTGAGCTTTTTACAAAAGCTGGACTGGGGCGTGAAAGTTCTGGGTTCGCTGGAGGCCTGCCGTCGCGTGGCGCAGGAGAACGTTGAAGATGCGGCGAAGGCGGGTATCCACTATGCCGAGCTGCGTTTTTCACCGGGCTATATGGCGATGACCCATAATCTGCCGATTGCAGGCGTGGTGGAAGCGGTTATTGACGGTGTCCGCAGCGGCTGTCAGCGGCATGATATTCAGGTGCGACTGATTGGCATTATGAGCCGTACTTTCGGCGAGGAGGCGTGTCTGAGCGAGCTGGACGGTTTGCTGGCCTGTCGCGATGGCATTACCGCACTTGACCTGGCGGGTGATGAGCTGGGCTTCCCCGGCAGCCAGTTTTTGAGCCACTTTAACCGCGCACGCGACGCCGGTCTGCGCATTACCGTTCATGCAGGCGAAGCGGCCGGACCCGAGAGTATCTGGCAGGCCATTCGCGAGCTGGGCGCGGAGCGCATTGGGCACGGTGTTAAAGCGGTAGAAGATCCCGCACTGATGGATTTTCTGGCGGCGCATCAGATTGGCATTGAGTCCTGTCTGACCTCGAATATTCAGACCAGTACCGTTTCCACCCTGGCCCACCATCCGCTGGCCGCGTTTCTCGATCATGGTATTTTGGCAACCATTAATACGGACGATCCCGCCGTGCAGGGTATTGAGCTGGCCTACGAGTACGAGGTTGCTGCGCCAGCGGCCGGTTTGAGTCGCGCTCAGATCCGCACCGCGCAGGAGAACGGCCTGAAGATTGCTTTTCTGAGCGAAGCGGAGAAAGCGGCCATCCGTGCGCGGGTTGTAGGTCAACACCCGCTCCGGTGACGGGGCTATGTTGTTTGCAGGAAGGTCAAAACCGGCCCGGCGACAGGGCTATGTTGCGGGTCAGAACGCCGGGACGCCGTAAACCCATCCCTGGGGGCTTCACTGCCGCATCCCTGCGGCAGAGACCCGGCTTATCTGCTCCGCAACACCGCTTTCTGGCTGCGGCGTGGTCTGCGGGTTCTCTGGCAGTGGCAAAGGTCAAAACCTGATCCGATCATGACAGCCTTATCTGTCGAAAATTTCGTAAGCCGGGGCCGGACATGAAGAGGTTTTTAACAGCGACGACGTAGCCCGAGGCCAGGCGGGGACCGTTGACTTAGCGGACCGTCGAGCGCAGGGATGCGCGAGCCGAGCCCACACGGATGTGCCTGCGGCGTGTCCGCGTGACAACGATCCCCACAGGGCTTTGCACCTTATTATCGCAACGATAATAAACGTTACAGATGCCAGCCAGGTCAAAACCCGCCCAGTGACACAGCTATGTTGTTTGCAGGAAGGTCAAAACCCGCTCCGGCGACACGGCTATGTTGCGGGTCAGAACGCCGGGACGCCGTAAACCCATCCCTGGGGGCTTCACTGCCGCATCCCTGCGGCAGAGACCCGGCTTATCTGCTCCGCAACACCGCTTTCTGGCTGCGGCGTGGTCTGCGGGTTCTCTGGCAGTGGCAAAGGTCAAAACCTGATCCGATCATGACAGCCTTATCTGTCGAAAATTTTGTAAGCCGGGGCCGGACATGAAGAGGTTTTTAACAGCGACGACGTAGCCCGAGGCCAGGCGGGGACCGTTGACTTAGCGGACCGTCGAGCGCAGGGATGCGCGAGCCGAGCCCACACGGATGTGCCTGCGGCGTGTCCGCGTGACAACGGCCCCCGCAGGGTTTTGCACCGTATCACCGCAATGACAGCAAACATCCCAGATGCCAGGCTGGACATGGAGAGATTTTTAACAGCGACTACGTCGCCCGAGGCCAGGCGGGGACCGTTGGCTTAGCGGACCGTCGAGCGCAGGGATGCGCGAGCCCACACGGACGTGCCTGCGGCGGGATGCCCACACCGCCCGAATGGGCCTACTTAAGCGACATCGTCTGACGCTTCTCGGCGGACTGCAAACCCCGCTCGATCAGCTCCATAACCTGAATGGCTTCCTCCGCCGTCACCGGATTCGCCCCCTCACCCTTAATCGCATCACGGACCCCCGCATAGTACGCCGGATAATTCCCCGGCAGGGTCGGCAGCGGCGTCTCCACCAGCCTGTCGCCCTCGACCCGCGTCAACACGCCATCACGACTGTCCTCACCCCAGCCCTCTACCGGCAGACGTACACCTTTTTTAAGGTTCTCCTCCTGAGGATCGAGGCCAAACTTCACAAAACTCCCGCCCGTCCCGTGCACCTGATAACGTGCGGATTCCGCAGCGACCAGCATGCTGGCATGCAGCACCACGCGCCGCTGTGGGTAGGTCAGTACCGCATGGAAATAATCAGTCGTCTGCGCGCCAGGCCGCAGTTCCGCCATATCAACGTTAATCGCCACCGGCGAACCAAAGAGCTGTAACGCCTGATCGATAAGGTGCGGTCCCAGATCGTACCAAATACCGCTGCCCGCACCCTTTTGCTCACGCCAGCGGTTGCGTACCTCCGGACGGAACCGGTCAAAATGCGATTCGAAATAACGCACCTCGCCCAGCGCACCCTCCGCCAGCAGCGTTTTCAACGTCAGGAAATCACTGTCCCAGCGGCGGTTGTGAAATACTGAAAGCAGTAAACCTTTCGCTTTTGCCAGCGCATCAAGCTCATGCGCCTGTGACAACGTCACGGTGAAAGGTTTATCAACCACCACATGCTTACCCGCATTCAGCGCGGCTTTGGCCAGCGGGAAATGGGTTTCATTGGGGGTGGGGATAACAATGAGCTGCAAAGAGGGATCGTCGAATAGCGCCTGGGGCGTGTCAACCGCCGTTATTGATGGCCAGTCGGCGTGAACTTTGTCAGCATCGCTGCTGGAAACAGCGGCCAGTTCCATTCCGGGTGTCCCGGCGATTAGCGGGGCATGGAAAGTCTTACTGGCAAAACCATAGCCGACCAGCCCTACGCGAATTTTATCGTTCATTGAGGGTTCCTCGTTATTCATACCCCGTTGATTTAAGTCGATCAACGGGGTAAGAACAAGCGGGATTTACCTGAAATGCTGATGAAGTTTTAAGCGTCAGCCTGCGCCGTTACCATGTCTCCTGGGCCACCAGGTCATCGCTCGCTTCCAGAGAGCGCCGGCGGAAATTACTGGGGCTGACGCCGACCCGCTTACGGAACACGCGGGAAAAATAGAGCTGATCGTCATAGCCCACCAGCCGGCCAATCGTCGCAATGGGCTCCTGCGTCGTTTGCAGCAGCATTCTGGCGCGGATCACACGCTGATCTTCCCGCCAGCGCAGCAGGTTGACGCCCATCTGATCGCGGAACAGGTGCGCCAGTCGCGAAGGGGAAAGGCAGACGTGATTCGCCACTTCCTCAATTTTTAGCTCGCCAGCCAGGTTACGGGTAACGAACTGGCAGGCCTCAATAACCCGCGGATCGCGTACCTGTTGATGACTGCGGGGATCCTCTTCAATCGCGCGCAGCAGCAGTCGCTCAAGCAGATTCATGGCCAGCTCTTCCGCATAGCGTTGCCCCGACGTATGGGTCTGTTCGATACTGGCAAACAGCTCCTCGAACTCAGTCCGCAGCGTTTCATCCAGCCTGAGTCGCCCCACGCCCTGCTTCTCATCCTGCCAGTCCAGCCAGTCATTCCAGTAGGCGCGCGGACGAAAGTAGACCCAGCGGTGGTGCCAGCAGTCGCTCTCCGGTGACCGCCCGTAATAGTGCTGGGTTTGCGGCTTAAACAGCAGTAAATCCCCGGGTTCACAGTCGAATGCCCGTTCGCCGCTGAATACCTGTCCACGCCCCCGGACGGTAAGGTTAATAATGTAGCCCTTCATACCACCGGGCCTGTCGATAAAAAAATCCAGCGAGTCGCCGGCGTTGACCGGCGTCAGCCCTGCCACCAGCCAGGCGTTAAACTGATAGCCTGGGAGCAGCGGATTCAACTGCGCTACCGGTGCTAAGCGATGATACATGCGCGCCTCCGTTCTCAAGCCACTTTACTTTTCTGTTTGTAGCGGTCAAAAATCACCGCTGCCAGCAGGATCAGCCCCCGCACAACATACTGAGAAAAAGGTGAGATATTAAGAAGATTCATGGCGTTCTCAACCGTGCCAAGTATCAGCACGCCTGCCACAACGTAGGATATTTTGCCAATCCCGCCCTTCAGCGAGACGCCGCCCAGTACGCAGGCCGAAATCACAATCAGCTCATAACCCAGCGAGGTCATGGGCTGACCGCTGGTCATACGTGATGCCAGGATAATACCTGCGGCGGCAGAAACCAGCCCGGAAAGGATAAATATAATAATACGCGTCCGGACGACCGGCACGCCGGCGAGTCGTGCGGCCTCTTCATTGCCGCCGATGGCCAGCGTATTGCGGCCAAAGGTGGTTTTATTTAGCAGGAAGCCAAAAATAATCAGGGTTGCCACGGTCAGCCAGACCGGTGCGGGTACGCCCAGCCAGTTGGTGTAGCCCAGCGCGAAAAAGCGTTCATCCTCGATCCCCACGGCTTTGCCATCCGAGAAGATATAGGCCAGCCCTCGTACGATCTGCATCGTCGCGAGCGTGGTGATCAGCGCATTTATTTTCAGTCTGGCAATCACAAAGCCGTTGACCAGTCCGCAAAGCATACCGAGTAACAAACCGGCGGCGATGCCTAACCACAAACTCTCGCTCAGATTAATCACTACCGCCGTCGTGACGCCTGCACAGGCAATTACCGAGGCAACGGAGAGGTCGAAATCACCTGACGCCAGGCAGAACAGCATGCCACAGGCCACCATACCGGACATGGACATGGCCAGCCCCAGCCCTTTCATATTGATTAGCGTGCCGAAGTTTGGAATAAATATTGTGCAGCCGATAAATAACACGGCAAACACCACCAGCATGCCGAAATTATCCCAGATATGGCCCAGCCTGGCACGCTGTGGCCGCTTTGGCGCAGCGGCGGGAGAGGTTGTTGTGGTCATCAAATTGCTCCTTCCAGTCAGGCCACGACTGCGGCTTGTTGAGTTGTTTTTGGCATGGCCATGCCGAGCGTCAGCGCTTCAGTAGCGTGGTCATGGCTCAGTTCACCGGCTATTTCGCCTTCGCGCATGACGACGATACGATCTGCCAGCCCCATCACCTCAGGCAGGTCGCTGGAGGCAAACAGCACCGTAATGCCCTTCTCCGCCAGCGCGTAGATCAGGCTGTAAATTTCATGCTTTGCACCCACGTCGATGCCTCGCGTCGGCTCGTCGAGCAGGATCACCTTCATCTCTTCCGACAGCCACCGCCCGAGAATGGCCTTCTGCTGATTGCCTCCGGACAGGTTCATGATCGGCTGATCGGCTGAGGGCGTTTTAATGTTCAGGGAACGGATATGGACGGCCGCATTGTGATTTTCCCACTGACGGTCAATCAGGCAGCCCGCTTTGATGTTGTTGCGGCGTGCGCTGATGTTGATATTGTCGCGCACGGAGTGAACAGCAATAATGCCGTCTGCCTTACGATCTTCCGGGCAGAGCAGGATGCCGGCACGGATAGCATGCGCCGGTTCGCGGATTGTTAGCCGCTCGCCGTCAAGCCACAGCTCCCCCCCGATCAGTCGGGTTGCCCCAAATAGCCCCTTCATCAGTTCACTGCGTCCGGCTCCGACCAGACCGAACAGGCCAACGATCTCCCCGGCCCTGACGCTGAGTGAAATCGGCTTCCTTACCCCTTTGGCCTGTACGTTATTAAGTTGCAGGCGGATCTCACCCATTTTACGTGGCCGGTAGCCATAGATATCGCCGATTTCGCGACCTACCATCGCCTCGACCAGCTGGTCATGCGTGGTGTTCGCGACGTCACTGAAGGTACGCACCACGCGCCCGTCCTTAAACACGGTGATGGCATCACTTAGCGCAAAAATCTCCTCCATGCGGTGAGAGACATACAGCACCACCCGCCCCAAATCCCTGAGCTTGCGGATGACGCGGAACAGATTTTCGATTTCCCGGGAAGAGAGAGAACTGGTCGGTTCATCAAAGGCGATGACTTTAGCATTGCGCGCCAGCGCCTTGGCAATTTCCACCATCTGCCACTGACCCAGAGAGAGCGACTTCAGCGGCATATCGGGATCGATATCCATCCCCAGATTTTTGAGTTGCAGCTCTGCTTCGTAGCGCAGCAGTTTGCGGTTCACCAGCCCGGCGCGCTGGGGGAGCTGGCCGAGATAGATATTTTCTGCTACCGACATTTCCGGTATCAGATGCAGTTCCTGATAGATGATGGCCACGCCAGCGTCGAGCGCCGCCGTGGTGTGCGTAAAGCTGACGGGCTTGCCCTGTAGCCGGATCTCTCCGCTGGTCGGCTGATAGCTGCCGCTGAGGATTTTAAGCAGCGTGGATTTCCCTGCGCCATTTTCACCCATCAGCGCATGTATCTGACCGGCGGCGCAGTCGAAGCTGATCTCCTGCAGCGCCTTAACGCCGGGAAAGGTTTTACCGATGGCATGAAAGCTGAGCCAGGCGGGTTGCGTATTCATTGTTAACTCCTGCAAACGTTGCTTTCCACACCCGCGGGAACGGCTGATAACGCTCCCGCTACCGACATGCTTCGCGGCTATTTCAGCCCTTTTTTGGCCAGTTCGGTGGTGAAGTTGTCGCGGGTGATCAGCACGACATCGGTCACTTCGGTGAACTTAGGCGGCTCGGCGCCTTGACTCACCCAGTTATAGAGCATCTGAATGCTTTTATAGCCGTGTACGTCCGGGCTGGGCAGCAGGGAGCCATAAAAGCCGGTCGCATGGCCTTTTGACAGCTCGCTGACGGCATCAACGCCGTTAATGCCGATGCCAATGACGTCGGGTGCCTTAAAGCCCTGGCCTTCCGTCGCGCGCACCCCGCCGAGAACGGTATTGTCGTTCATGCCCAGTATCAGCCAGTGCTTAACGGCAGGATGCTGAACCAGCAGGGAGTTCCCCGCATCGAACGCGCCGGGAATATCGTTAGATTTGGTCGGTACTTTATAAATCTGCGCCGCCGGGAAGCCGGCCGCCCTGAGCGCATCCATTGAGCCGGAGGTACGGCGGCGGGCAGTATCCAGCTCGTCGGCCGTAATCGCCATCACACCGGTCTCTTTAACGTCCCATCCGCGCTTTTGCATCTCTTTATACAGTTCCTGTCCCTGCCGCTCCCCGATCTTCGTGGCCGCCATCATCACCAGCGGTACGCTATCCATCGGCTTTCCTTTTGCGGTAACAAACTGATCGTCAACGGCAATCACCTTCAGATCGTAGCTTTTGGCTTTGGCGATGATCGCTGATCCAAGTTTGGGATCGGGCGTACAGATAACGAAGCCCTTCGCCCCACTGGCGGCCAGGCTGTCAATGGCATTGAGGGTTTTCTCACCGTCGGGTACGGCAATTTTAATTACCTCAAAACCCCTCTCCTTACCGGCTTTATCGGCAAATTTCCATTCCGTCTGGAACCAGGGTTCTTCAGGCTGCTTGACCAGGAAACCCAGCTTCATGGGTTCGGCCATAGCCGAATGTGACATAACGGCGGCAAGTCCAACAGCGGCAAGTACATGGGTCATTTTAAGCATAAGGCTCTCCGGCTCGGTTCCCGCTTTTTGCAGGGTTATCTGAATGTTAACAACATGAAATTATTTTGCTTAAAGGCTTAAAACACCGGCATTTTCGGGACAGATGCCAGCCTGTCTGTTAATGGGCGCTATTTTTATCGGGAACCTTATTCCGAAAGGGAGAGCGCAATCACACCCTGAAATTACGACCAGATAGTCCATATATTCAGCCAAAATCACCCCATTTAAAGTTTTGAACCGCATCACAATCCGCAGCCAGATGACAGAAAAGTGCATATCTACAGCGTCCCTGGTCTAACGCCCAGGGCAGGGAGTTCTTAGGCTATTCACACCGTTCACTCAAACTGCCTGGAGAAGAGAATGCAGTTAGGTGCAATTACATTAGGTCTGGATTTTGGCAGCGATTCAGTTCGGGCCCTGGCGGTTGACTGTGCCAGCGGCAAAGAGCTTCATACGCAGGTCGTCACCTATCCGCGCTGGCAGCAGGGGCAATACAGCCAGAGCAGGATCAATCAGTTTCGCCACCATCCGCAGGATTATATCGATGCGTTTGAAAAAGCCATACGTGACGTTGTCACCCTGCTCACGCCTGAACAGCGCGAGCAGGTGGTGGGGATTGGGGTAGATTCGACCGGTTCAACGCCCGCGCCTATTGACCGGGAAGGCAGAGTACTTGCCCTGCGCCCTGAATTTGCCGATAACCCCAACGCCATGTTTGTACTGTGGAAAGATCACACGGCTATTAAAGAGGCCGAAGAGATCAACACCCTCTGCCACAGCGGGAAATTCAACGACTATTCACGTTACATCGGGGGAATTTATTCATCGGAGTGGTTTTGGGCCAAGATCATGCATGTCAGCCGGGAAGATGCCGCCGTGCGGGAGGCTGCGGTTTCATGGATTGAGCTTTGCGACTGGGTTCCCGCCCTGCTTAGCGGCACAACGGCCCCGGATGCGATTCGCCGTGGCCGTTGCGCCGCCGGGCATAAATCGCTGTGGCATCCCGACTGGCAGGGGCTGCCGGACCGGGAGTTTTTAAATGCCCTCGATCCGCTGCTCACCACCCAGCTCGACTTCCCCCTTTTTACCGATACCTGGACCGCCGACGTGCCCGTTGGCACCCTTACGACAGAATGGGCTGCACGGCTAAATCTGCCTGCGGGCATTCAGATTGCCGGGGGCGCATTTGACTGCCACATGGGTGCAGTAGGCGCGGGCGCCAGACCCTGGACGCTGGTGAAAGTGATTGGCACCTCAACCTGCGACATTCTGATAGCCGATACCGCGCGGGTAGGAAACAGCGCCATCAGCGGGATTTGCGGCCAGGTTGACGGCAGCGTCATGCCGGGTGCTATCGGGCTGGAGGCCGGTCAGTCGGCGTTTGGCGACATGTACGCCTGGTTCAGCCGCCTCCTATGCTGGCCGTTAGAGCAGGCAACCGCCCGCCACCCTCAACTTAAGGAGGAGATCGGCCAGGTTAAGAAAGATCTTCTCAACGATCTGACTCAGGCCTGGGTCAACGATCCGCAACTCGAACATTTGCCGGTGGTGCTGGACTGGTTTAATGGACGCCGTACACCCTTTGCGAATCAGCGGCTGAAAGGTGTTATTACCGATCTTAATCTGGGTACCGATGCGCCCACCCTGTTTGGCGGATTTATCGCCTCAACTGCCTTTGGCGCCCGCGCAATTATGGAGTGCTTTGAACAGCAGGGAATGCCGGTGGAGAACATTCTGACGCTGGGGGGCATTGCCCGTAAGTCACCAGCGATTATGCAGGTCTGCTGCGATGTAATGAATCGTCCGCTGGATATTGTGGCTTCTGACGAATGCTGCGCATTGGGTGCCGCGATTTTTGCCGCCGTTGCCGCAGGCGTTTATCCCGACGTCGCCACGGCCCAGCAGAAGATGGCCAGCCCTGTGGCCGTCACCCTGCAACCCGATCAATCGCGCTTTGCTCGCTATCAGCAGCTGTATCAGCGTTATCTTCAGTGGTGTGACGTCGCCGAACCGCTGTTCGCCTCACGCCCGTCTACTTTTAAAGGAGAATGATATGTCCTCACTCAATGCGCTTAAGGTCTGGTTTGTTATTGGTACGCAGCATTTGTATGGCGCAGAAACGCTTCGTCAGGTAGAGGATCATGCCCGTCAGGTGGTTGACGGCCTGAACCGCGACGGGCAGTTACCCTTCCAGCTTATGCTAAAGCCTCTGGTAAAAAGTCCGGATGAGGCGCTGGCGCTCTGCCGTGAAGCCAATTATGCCGAAGAGTGCCTTGGCATTATCACCTGGCTGCATACCTTTTCTCCGGCGAAAATGTGGATTGGCGGCCTGTCGGTGCTGAATAAACCGTTGTTACAGTTTCATACCCAGTTTAACGCGGAGATCCCGTGGGACAGCATGGATATGGACTTTATGAATCTGAATCAGACGGCGCACGGTGGCCGTGAGTTTGGCTTTATTGGCGCGCGGATGCGCCTACCGCACAGCGTGATCACCGGACACTGGCAGGATAAGACCGCCCGTGAGCGGATTGGCAAATGGATGCGTGCCGCCGCGGCTAAACAGGCCAGCCAGCAGCTGAAGGTGGCGCGGTTTGGCGATAATATGCGCGAGGTGGCAGTAACCGAGGGGGATAAGGTTGCGGCGCAGATCCAGTTCGGCTACGCAGTTAACGGCTGGGGCGTAGGCGATCTGGTCGAGGTGATCAATGGCGTAAGCGACGGCGACGTTAACGCTCTGGTGGATGAGTACGAAAATCTGTACGACTTTACTGCCGCCGCCGCAGTGAATGGCGAGAAACGTCAGAACGTTTTTGATGCGGCGCGTATTGAACTGGGGATCAAAGGTTTTCTGCAGGCCGAGGGCTGCATGGCCTTTACCACCAATTTTCAGACGCTGCACGGGATGACGCAGCTGCCAGGACTGGCGGTGCAGCGGCTGATGCAGCAGGGGTATGGCTTTGCCGGTGAGGGCGACTGGAAGACGGCGGCGCTGCTGCATATCTTTAAGGTGATGTCGACGGGACTGCCCGGTGGCACTTCCTTTATGGAGGATTATACCTACCATTTTTCACCGGGGAATGAGCTGGTGCTGGGCTCGCATATGCTGGAGGTTTGCCCATCTGTCGCGAAGGAGACGCGCCCGGTGATCGACGTTCAATATCTGGGCATTGGCGGCAAAGCCGATCCCGCAAGGCTGATTTTTTCCACCCCGGCGGGCCGCGCAGTCAACGCCAGCGTGATTGATATGGGCGATCGTTTCCGTCTGCTGGTGAATGTCGTGGATGCGATTGAGCAGCCAAAAGCGCTGCCTAAGCTGCCGGTTGCCCGTGCGCTGTGGCGTGCCCAGCCTTCACTGGCAACGGCATCTGAAGCCTGGATTCTGGGCGGCGGCGCACATCATACGGTGTTCAGTCAGGCTCTGACGGTTGAGGATATGCGTCAGTACGGCGAGATGCACGGCATTGAGGTGTTGGTCATTGATGACGAGACTACCCTGCATGGCTTCAAGGATGCGCTGCGCTGGAACGAAGCTTATTACCGGCTGAATCAGCGTTAAATCTTCAGGGCGGAGGGTAACTGGAGCGGGGCCTGATGCCCGGTGATTGTCGCCTGCGGGTGGGGCCCGGTGCTGCACAGGCCTGAGGGGTCGCCTGCGGGTGGGGCCCGTCTGCTCCTTTTGCATCGTGCGGGCTGTGGGTAAGAGCGGTTCCGGATATTCCAGTGAAATCATCGCCTGGCTTGAAAGCGGAAAGAATGATGCAAATAAGAAAACCCATGCGCTAAAGACTTAATGCCTTCTCCTGTCAGTCTGCCTTGCACTGCCTAGGTCCGGGGTATCGCCCACGTGTGGTCCTTTTGCTTTGTGCTGGCTGCGGGTAAAGGCACCACGCAACGCGTGTAGCTGCGACGCCCGGCAACCGCTGGGATTGTCCACCGATAGAGCATATATTGCAGCTGTATAGCAGACCAGCGCTTTAGACCAATCGACAGTCAAAACCAAAGGTAACTCGCGAAGCGTGGCTACTCATTCACCTACGCTTGCCTGAGACGTCACCCGTTTCACCGGCGCGTTCTGCTGGCGGTCCCACATCACCGTCAGCAACCTCTGCAACGCAATAAAAACAAACAGCAGAATCCCGATGGCGATCTTGGTCCACCACGAACTCAGCGTGCCGTCAAAGTTAATCCATGTCTGAATCAGCCCCTGAATCAGCACGCCAAACAGCGTGCCGAGTACGGTACCTACGCCACCCGACAGCAGCGTGCCGCCAATCACCACGGAGGCAATCGCATCCAGCTCCACCCCCATACCTGCAAGGGCATAGCCAGCCGAGGTATAAACAGAAAAAACAATCCCCGCCAGCGTGGCCAGCGCCGAGGAGAGCATATAAATACGTACCGTTGTGCTGCGGGTCGCTATTCCCATCAGCCGCGCTGACGTCGCGTTCCCACCAATCGCATAAACCTCATTCCCGAAGCGGGTGCGGTGAGCCAGTACAATGCCTAACCCCACCACCAGCAGCATAATAACCGCCAGCAGACTTAATCGCCCGCCACCGGGAAGCCTCCATGCCAGGCCCGACAGCGTGCTATACAGCGGGTGGTCGATGGGTATCGAACTCTCCGCTACCAGATAACTGCTGCCGCGCAGAAAAAACATTCCAGCCAGGGTAATAATAAAAGCCGGGATTTTAAGCGCATCAATCAGCCAGCCCATCATCGCCCCAAATGCTGCCCCCATTGCCATCACCAGCGCGAACGCCAGCCAGGGATCCAAATGGTAATCACCTATCGCCCGCGCCAGAAAAACGCCGGTAAAGGCGATCACGGCCCCAACCGACAGATCGATACCGCCAGAGAGAACCACAAATGTCATACCGACCGCAATAATGCCGAGAAAAGCGTTATCCGTCAGGATATTGGCGATAACCCGGGTGGAAGCAAAGCCGGGAAATTGCGCCAGACAAAAAAGATAGCCCACGACAAATACCAGCAAAGTTATCATCAACGGCAAATGACGTTTAATCACCTTTGCCTCCTCTTAAACAAATGAATCACGCGCGGCGTCTGAATCAGCAGCACCACCATCACCACCACGGCTTTCACCACCTGATTCAACTCCGGCGGGAAGCCTGAAAGCAGAATGCCAGTGTTCATCGCCTGAATAATCAGCGCGCCCACCAGCGAGAGCAGCAGGTTAAAGCGGCCACCCATCAGCGATGCTCCGCCAATCACCACCGCCAGAATGGCATCCAGCTCCAGCCAAAGCCCGGCATTATTGGCATCGGCACCACGGATATCTGCCGCAACAATCAGCCCTGCTACCCCCGCGCACAGCCCGCTAATCACATAGGTCGACATTACAACCAGCCAGCCGTTAACGCCGGCATTACGCGCCGCGCGCAGGTTGATCCCCACCGCCTCAATAAACATCCCCAGCGCCGTTTTTCGACAGACCAGCCAGACCAGCAGCGCCACGGCCAGCGTTATCCAGACCGGCACCGGCAGCAGCAGCAGCGTGCCGCTCCCCACCCGCGCCAGCGACTCACTGTCAAACGTGACGATTTGCCCCTGGGTTATCAGCTGCGCAATGCCACGCCCGGCTACCATCAGAATCAGCGTCGCAACAAAGGGCTGAATTCTCAGTAAAGCAACCAGCATGCCGTTCCATAATCCGCAAAGCAGCCCGCTGCCGAGCGTCATCAGAATCACCGTTGCCAGCCCGTGGCCGGAAACGGTCAGCGTGGCCGCCGTGGCACCCGCAATGGCCATTACGGCACCCACGGAGAGATCGATCCCGCCGGTGGCGATCACCAGCGTCATACCGATGGATAGCAGCGCAACCGGGGCGGCGCGGTTTAGGATATCGACCGGGCTACCGAACAGCCTGCCATCCTGCAGGTGGATCGCAAAAAAGTTACTGGCCACCAGGCTGTTGACAATCAGCACCAGAATTAACGCCGCAAGCTGCGGCATCCCCGCAGGCAGCCTGCGTTTATGCGGGTGTGACTCAGCGGGCACAAGAGAAGATTCAGGCATGCTGGCTCCCTCCGGCTGCAATGGCCCCGACGATTGATGAAACCGACAGGTGCTCCAGCCCAATTTCAGCCACCTGCTGACGATCCCTGAGGATCACCACCCGATCCGCATAGCCCACCAGCTCCTCCAGCTCGGAAGAGATAACCAGCAGGGCCAGCCCGTCGGCGCAGAGTGATTCGATCAGGCGGATGATTTCGGCATGCGCGCCGACGTCGATCCCGCGCGTGGGCTCATCCAGGATAAGAAACTGTGGCCGGGTCACCAGCCAGCGCGACAGCAGCACCTTTTGCTGATTGCCGCCGGAGAGCAGTTCAACGGGCTGTTCCGCATCTGGCGTCCTGATGCCCAGGCTTTTGATAAAACGACCGGCAATTTCCTGCTGCTCCCGTTTTTTTATCGGCCTGAGCCAGCCACGCTGTGCCTGCAGGGCGAGGATAATATTTTCACGCACTGAGGCCGCACCGATAATACCTTCAGTTTTACGATCTTCGGGGCAGAAACCGATCCCCAGACGGGACGCCTGCGCTGGCGTGCGGATCGTCCGCTTTTTACCCTTAACGAAAGCGCTACCGCTGTCGGCGCGCCTGATGCCAAACAGCAGCTCGGCGGTTTCGGTACGCCCGGAGCCGAGCAGCCCTGCCAGCCCCACCGCTTCGCCGGGGCGCACGCTGAGGTTGAAGGGCGCAATCGTTCCCTTACGGCCATAATTGTTGAATTCGACCACCGGCTGATTGCTCTTCAGGGTACTGCCCGCGCGCTGGAGGGCCGTTTCCAGCAGTTCATGCCCCAGCATCAGTTTTATCAGGTCAATTTGTGCCAGCCCCTCAGTGTCCCGGCTGGCAACAAACTGCCCGTTGCGTAACACGGTGATGCGGTCGCTGATCCTGTAGACCTGATCGAGGAAATGGGTGACAAAAATCAGACTCATGCCACGTTCCTTTAACTGGCGCATCAGTGTAAAAAGCATTGTCACCTCACTGGCATCGAGGCTGGCGGTCGGTTCATCAAGGATCAGTACCTTAGCCGAGAGATCGATGGCGCGGCAGATAGCAATGATTTGCTGCATCGCCACCGAATACTGCCCCAGAGGACGGGTGACATCCAGTTCAAAGCCATAGCGGTGCAGCAGCGTCCTGGCGTTATGTATCATTTCACGCCGGTTGATAAAACCCAGCCGGCGTGGCTCACGACCAATAAACAGGTTATCGGCGACTGACATATTCGGCAGCAGATTGACTTCCTGATAAACCGTGCCAATGCCCAGGGCCTGCGCATCTGCCGTGCTGTCAGGGCTGATCTCCCGGCCTGATAACAGGATAGCGCCCGCATCACGCTGATAGACACCGGTCAGCACTTTAATCAGCGTGGATTTTCCGGCACCGTTTTCGCCTAGCAGCGCCATAATTTCGCCGGGCCGGATGTCAAAGGAGACGTTATCCAGTGCCTTAACGCCGGGAAAAAGTTTACTGACGCCGCTTATGCTTAGCAGGGGCGGCGGGGAAGAGTGTTGCAGAGTCATACGGCTTCGCCTTAACCATAAAAAACCGCCCTGACAGGGCGGTGCGGGGGTCAGTAACCCATTCCTGTTTTCTTATCCGCCTGCGATTGCGCATCGGCAGGCAGGAAAAGCCGGGATTCCGTTTTAATAATTTTTGGCGGCACGGTGCCCTCTTTTTTGAACTTTTCCAGCGCGTCGAAGGCGGGTCCGGCCATATCCGGCGTCAGTTCAACGTTGGCGTTGGCCTCCCCGGCCAGCATGGCTTTATAAATATCCGGCACGCCGTCAATGGAACCGGTCAGGATATCTTTACCGGGTTTAAGACCCGCTTCCTTAATCGCCTGAATGGCGCCGATCGCCATATCGTCATTGTGCGCAAAGACCATGCAGATATTTTTGCCGTTATTTTCTGCCTTAATAAAGCTCTCCATCACTTCTTTCCCCTTGCTGCGGGTGAAGTCTCCGGACTGTGATCGAACGATTTTGATACCCGGCGCCCCTGTGATGGCCTGCGCAAACCCTTTTTTCCGGTCAATGGCTACGCTGGCCCCAACCGTCCCCTGCAGCTCGACCACATTGCAGGGTTTACCGTTTCTCTCTTTTACCAGCCAGTCGCCAATCAGTTTGCCCTCGTAAACGTTGTCTGCGGTGACCACTGCCATATACAGCGACTTATCTTTAACCACGATGGCCCGATCCAGCAGGAATACGGGAATTTTCGCCTCGCGTGCTTCTTCCAGTACCGGCTCCCAGCCCGTTTGAACCACCGGGGCAATAAAAATTGCATCCACGCCCTGTGCGATAAAGGACCGTACCGCTTTAATCTGGTTTTCCTGCTTCTGCTGACCGTCGGCGATTTTCAGCGTAATACCACGTTTTTTAGCCTCGCTTTTCGCTACGCTGGTTTCTGCCGCACGCCAGCCCGATTCGGAGCCCACCTGCGAAAAACCCACCGTCATCGATTCTGCTGAGGCATAACCCGACAGGCTGGCACTGATAAGCGTGGTTAAAAGTAAACGCTTCCACATGTTTTCTTTCCTCTGAGGGGATGCCATTGTTCCGAATAAAACCCGGCTTAAGCCTGGACTAAAGTCAAAAAAACATTTTCGACAATGCTCACAAAATCCATTCAATAAAGGACGTTAGGTCAGGATGGGGCGAGGTGTTAATCTGCTGCCACTATGGACAAATGCGTCTGCAAGTTTAAGGTAATGTTAAATAAGTGTATTAAAGAGAAGCGCTTATCATTACACACAGTGGAAACGATTACAGATGGAACAGGCGATTTTTATGGGCTTTTTTAGTCAGGCAGGAAGAGGGGTTTTTTCATGTTTTGTGAGCTGTGCCGCAGTGATTACGGCCATCTGAAACCGTAAATGAATAAATAGCCGCCTTCACTGACCAAAATTTCGACCCTGTAGCGGAATTTATACAGAATTTACAGGTGATTGCCCCCTCGCTCTCTGGACAGTCGCCCACCGATCTTTATACTGATTGCCTCTTAATTCTTACCCCATGACGACCATCATGACTGACCACGATTATCTGTTAAAATTTCGTAAAGTTAGCTCGCTGGAGAGCCTGGAAAAACTGTTTGATCATCTGAATTACTCATTGACCAACAGTGCCGACATCGTAAATATGTACCGCGCTGCCGACCATCGACGGGCTGAGCTGGCCTCCGGTGGCCGCCTGTTTGACCTGGGCCAGGTGCCTAAATCCGTCTGGCGCTATGTGGTCTGAGTTTCACCCGCCCATGAACTGGCCTGTTTTAACCTCTGACCCGGCGTTAAGCTGGGGACAGATCGGGGTGCTTATCGCCGTTTTGCTAAGGAAATAGTGTGTCTGATGTGAGTAAAGTGCGAATCTCCGGACTTCTTCTGGTCCCCCTTGCCTGGCTGATTATGACCATGCTCACCAGCGCCCTGATGGTTGCCATGTATCTGAGCGTACTGCTCACGCCGACAATGCGCGCCGCAATTTTCAGTCATACCCATGCGTTCACATTACAGTGGAGTATCTCACTGTTAACGTCGCTAATCGTTTGGGGATACAGCCTCTGGGTGACCTGGATATTCTGCCAACGTTCGCGCCGCCTGCCCCGCCATTATATAATCTGGCTGCTGGTGACCGTGGTGCTGGCAATGAAGTCCTTTGCGTTCTCACCGGTGAGCGACGATGCGGCCCTCCACGCGCTTCTGCTTTCGCTACTGGCAGCGGCGTTCTTTGTGCCCTATTTCAAACGCTCAGAGCGCGTTAAAAACACGTTTATTGAATCCTGATGCGGAAAAAAACGTCAGAATTTTAATCGTCCGTGCGCTAAGAGGATATCCTTAGTGATGAGAGGTTGTTCTGCTGCCGTCTATACACGATAATAGGCGGCTTTTCATTTTTATCAGGCGCAATAATGACCGATTACCTGCTTCTTTTTATTGGTACCGTGCTGGTGAATAACTTCGTTCTGGTGAAGTTTCTCGGCCTTTGTCCTTTCATGGGCGTTTCCAAAAAACTGGAAACGGCTATTGGGATGGGGCTGGCAACCACGTTCGTTATCACCCTGGCCTCTATTTGCGCATGGCTGGTAAACCACCTTATTCTGCTGCCGCTGGATCTCGTCTATCTGCGCACCATGGCCTATATCCTGGTGATTGCGGTGGTGGTTCAGTTCACAGAGATGGTGGTGCGTAAAACCAGCCCCGATCTCTACCGCCTGCTCGGTATTTTCCTGCCGCTGATCACCACCAACTGCGCCGTGCTGGGTGTTCCGCTGTTAAGCGTGAACCTGAACCACACATTTTTGCAGGCCGCACTGTATGGCTTTAGCGCCTCGCTCGGCTTTTCGCTGGTGATGGTCCTGTTCGCCGGGATCCGTGAACGTCTGGTGCTGGCCGATGTACCCGCCCCGTTTAAAGGCTCTTCTATCGCCCTGGTCACGGCGGGTCTGATGGCGCTGGCCTTTATGGGTTTCAGCGGGCTGGTGAAGTTCTGATGAGCGCAGTCTGGATTGCTATTGCCGTACTAAGCGCGCTTGGCCTGCTGTTTGGCGCGCTATTGGGCTACGCCTCACGCCGTTTTAAGGTGGAAGAGGATCCGATTGTTGAGCAGATCGATGCCATCCTGCCGCAGAGTCAGTGTGGTCAGTGTGGCTACCCTGGCTGCCGCCCTTACGCTGACGCCGTGGGCAATAACGGTGAGATGATCAACAAATGCGCGCCCGGCGGAGAGCAAACCATGCTCAAGCTGGCCACGCTGCTGAATGTTGAGCCTCAGCCGCTCGGCGATGAGGCCGCCCGCGAGCCCGAGCGTAAGGTTGCCTGGATCGATGAAGCGAACTGCATTGGCTGTACCAAATGCATCCAGGCCTGCCCGGTTGACGCTATCGTCGGCGCGACCCGCGCCATGCACACCGTGCTCAGCGACGTCTGCACCGGCTGCGATCTCTGCGTTGCCCCCTGCCCTACCGACTGTATTGAGATGAGGCCGGTTGCCACCACCACCGCAAACTGGAAGTGGGATCTGCACAGTATCCCGATCAGGACTATCCCTGTGGAAAACCATGCGTAATCTGTTCAAACTCTTCAAAAAAGAACCGATCTGGGATTTCCAGGGCGGTATTCATCCGCCGGAAATGAAAACCCAGTCAAACGGGTCGCCTCTGCGTCAGCTGCCGCTGCCCGATCGGTTCATCATTCCCATTAAGCAGCATATTGGTCATGAAGGTGAACTGCTGGTCAGCCCCGGCGATCGCGTCCTGCGCGGTCAGCCGCTGACGTTTGGCCGGGGCAGAATGCTGCCGGTGCATGCGCCCACCTCCGGCACCGTTGAGAGCATTGCGCCCCATATTACCGCGCATCCATCCGCGCTGGCCGAGATGTGCATTTTCATTCGCGCAGACGGCGAAGACCGCTGGTGTGAGCGCCAGCCGCTGACCGACTATCGCCAGGCGGAGCGCAGCGCCGTGGTGGAGCGTATTCATCAGGCTGGCGTGGCAGGACTGGGCGGGGCGGGCTTCCCGACCGCAACCAAGCTGAGAGGCGGGCTGCGCGGCGTTAAAACGCTGATTATCAATGCCGCCGAATGCGAACCCTATATTACTGCTGATGACAGGCTGATGCAGGACTGCGCCGAGGAGGTGCTTGAAGGCAGCCGCATTCTCGCCTGGGTACTGCAGTCAGAGCGCGTGCTGATCGGTATTGAAGACAATAAGCCTGAAGCGATAGCCGCGCTGAAAAAAGCGCTGGGCAGCGCCACGGACATGGAGATCCGCGTTGTTCCCACTAAATATCCGTCCGGCGGTGCCAAACAGCTGACTAAAATCCTGACCGGCATTGAGGTTCCCCACGGCGGCCGCTCAACGGATATTGGCGTGCTTATGCAGAATGTTGGCACTGCCTATGCGGTGAAGCGCGCTATTATCGACGGCGAGCCGCTGACTGAGCGCGTGGTCACCCTGACCGGCGAGTCCGTGGGACAGCCGGGTAACGTGTGGGGTCGCATCGGCACGCCGATAGCGCATCTGCTGCATAATGCCGATTTTACCCCTGGCCCCGGTCAGATGGTGGTCATGGGCGGTCCGCTTATGGGCTTTACCCTGCCCGCACTGAACGTGCCGGTGGTGAAAATCACCAACTGCATCCTGGCGCCTTCCGCCAGTGAAATGGGCGACAGCGAACCCGAAAAATCATGCATCCGCTGTAGCGCCTGTGCCGATGCCTGTCCTGCTGCGCTGCTTCCGCAACAGCTTTACTGGTACAGCCGCGGTGGCGATCACGATAAAGCGCGCGAGCACAATATTGCCGACTGCATCGAATGCGGTGCCTGTGCCTGGGTCTGCCCCAGCAATATTCCGCTGGTGCAGTATTATCGTCAGGAGAAAGCTGAAATTCGCGCCATTGATCTTGAGGCTGAGCGTACGGCTCAGGCGAAAATCCGCTTTGAAGCCCGTCAGCAGCGTCTTGAGCGAGAAAAACTGGCGCGTGAAGCCCGACATCAGCAGGCGAAACGTACCGTCAGCGGCAGCGCTCAAAATGACATTGAGGCTGCGATTGAGCGGGTAAATGCGAAGAAGCTGGCTGCCGACGCTGCCACGACGCAGCATGCGACTGGCGAAACGACGTCTGAGTTAGCCAGTATGCAACATGATGCGCGTAAGGCGCAGGCGCGGGCGCATCAGGCTGAGACCCAGGCGGAAACCGAACCCGCCACCCGGCAGGCGCACGATCCGCGCAAGGCCGCCGTTGAGGCTGCCATTGCCCGCGCCAAAGCGAAGAAAGCCGCCGCCGTGGAGCCGCCCGCCGCTTCGGAGGAGATGCCCGTCGATCCGCGCAAGGCCGCCGTCGAGGCTGCCATTGCCCGCGCCAAAGCGAAGAAAGCCGCCGCCGCGGAACCGCCCGCCGCTTCAGGGAATACGGATAATCATACCCGGGGGGCGACAGAACACGCTGACGATCCCCGTAAAGCGGCGGTGGCGGCCGCCATCGCTCGCGCTAAAGCGCGCAAAGCGCAGCATTCTACGCAAGAGGATTAAATGGCTTTTCGCATCGCTAGTTCGCCCTATACTCACAATCAACGCAGTACCAGCACGATTATGATGCTGGTGCTTCTCGCTGCGATCCCTGGCCTTGCCGCACAGTGGTATTTTTTTGGCTGGGGCAACATTATTCAGGTGGTCATTGCCGCTGCGGCAGGGATGGGAGCAGAAGCCATTATTTTGAAACTCCGCCGCCTGCCCCTGGCAAAAACGCTGGGTGATAATTCAGCCTTACTGACCGCCCTGCTTCTGGGCGTCAGTATTCCCCCCCTTGCGCCCTGGTGGATCATCGTTATCGGCACCGTTTTTGCCGTAGTGATTTCTAAGCAGCTCTATGGCGGCCTGGGCCAGAACCCGTTTAACCCGGCGATGGTCGGCTATGTAGTTTTGCTTATCTCATTCCCGGTACAGATGACCAGCTGGCTGCCGCCCGATACGTTGCAGACCATCACCCCCAGCTTTATGGATACCCTGAGTATGATTTTCCACGCCCATACGCTGGATGGTCATAGTATGCAGCAGTTGCAGGCAGGGATTGACGGCATTAGTCAGGCAACACCGCTTGATACCTTTAAAACGGGCCTTCGCGCCGGGCATCATGCTGAACAGCTGCTGGCGCAGCCTGTCTACAGCGGCGTGATTGCTGGCCTGGGCTGGCAGTGGGTAAACGTTGGCTATCTGCTGGGCGGACTGTTTCTGCTGTGGACCAACACCATTCGCTGGCATATTCCGGTTAGCATCGTGCTCTCGCTGGCGCTGTTTTCCACTCTCGGCTGGCTGTTCTCACCTCACAGCCTGGTGTCCCCGGTTATTCATCTGTTTTCCGGCGCGACCATGCTCGGTGCCTTTTTCATCGCCACCGACCCGGTTACGGCTTCGACAACCAATAAAGGCCGACTGGTCTATGGGGTGCTGATTGGCCTGCTGGTCTGGTTGATTCGCAGCTTTGGCGGCTATCCGGACGGCGTAGCCTTTGCGGTGCTGCTGGCGAATATTACCGTACCGCTGATCGACTACTATACGCAGCCACGCGTTTACGGCCACCGCAAGGAGAAATGATGCTGGATGCCATAAGAAAAAACGGCGTGACGCTGGCGTTATTTGCAGCCGTCACTACCGGCCTGACGGCGGTTATTAATGCGGTGACCAAGCCGACCATTGAACACCAGACTGCGGTGCAGCAAAAAATACTGCTCGATCAGGTGGTGCCGCCGGAAATGTACAATAATGCCATTCAGCATGAGTGCTATATCGTGACGAATCCGGCACTGGGTAATGGCCCTCACCATCTCTATCTGGCGCGAAAAGATGACAAGCCCGTGGCCGCAGCGGTTGAGACCACCGCGCCGGACGGGTATTCTGGGGCTATTCAGATGATAGTGGGTGCAGATTTTAACGGCACCGTACTGGGGACCCGGGTGGTGGAGCACCATGAAACGCCGGGTCTGGGTGACAAAATAGAGCTGCGTATTTCTGACTGGATAAACAGTTTTAACGGTAAGCGATTGAATGGTCAGGACGATCCCCACTTTGCGGTTAAAAAAGACGGCGGGGATTTCGACCAGTTTACCGGCGCTACCATTACGCCTCGCGCCGTGGTGAATGCGGTAAAACGCACCACGCTTTATATTGAAACGCTGCCCGAGCAGATAGGCTCGCTGCCAGCCTGTGGAGATTCCAATGAGTGAAGCAAAAACGCTACTTATCGGCGGACTGTGGAAAAATAACTCTGCGCTGGTACAGCTGCTGGGGCTTTGTCCGCTGCTGGCGGTGACATCTACCTCGACTAACGCCCTCGGGCTTGGTCTGGCGACCACGCTGGTGCTGACCTGTACCAACAGCGCTATTTCTGCCTCGCGGCGCTGGGTGCCTGCCGATATCCGCATTCCCATTTATGTGATGATTATTGCCGCGGTGGTCAGCTGCGTGCAGATGCTGATTAATGCCTACGCCTATGGCCTCTATCAGTCTTTAGGCATATTTATCCCGCTGATTGTTACCAACTGCATCGTGGTTGGCCGTGCGGAGGCGGTGGCCTCAAGAAGCAGCGTCCCGCTCTCTGCGCTCGACGGCATGGCGATTGGATTGGGTGCGACCAGCGTAATGGTGGTACTGGGTTCAATTCGCGAAATTATCGGCAACGGCACCATTTTTAACGGCGCCGATCAGCTGCTGGGCCCATGGGCGAAAGTACTGCGCGTCCAGGTTGTGCATTTTGATTCGCCCATGCTGCTTGCCATGCTGCCGCCAGGCGCCTTTATCGGGCTGGGCATGCTGTTGGCCGCTAAGTATCTTATTGATAATAAAATGAAAGCGCGCGCAGCGCTGGCGGCGGAAAAGGAAGCGAAGACGTTGCCTGAAGGAGAAGCGAGCCCGCTGTGAACAAGGATAAACGACAGCAGATTTTGAGTCGGCTACGAGAAAACAATCCCCACCCGACCACTGAACTGGTTTTCACCACCCCTTTTGAACTGCTGATTTCGGTGCTACTCTCCGCGCAGGCCACCGACGTCAGCGTCAATAAAGCCACCGCGAAACTCTATCCGGTGGCGAATACCCCGGCAGCCATACTGGCGATGGGGGTGGATCAGTTAAAAACCTACCTTAAGACTATCGGTCTGTTTAACAGTAAGGCAGAGAATGTCATTAAGACCTGCCGTATTTTGCTGGAAAAGCATCAGGGCGAGGTTCCAGAGGATCGCGAGGCGCTGGAGGCGCTCCCTGGCGTAGGCCGTAAGACCGCCAATGTGGTGTTGAATACCGCCTTTGGCTGGCCGACTATTGCCGTCGATACGCATATTTTCCGCGTGTGTAACCGTACGAATTTTGCTCCCGGCAAAAACGTTGAGCAGGTTGAAGATAAGCTGCTGAAGGTGGTGCCGAAGGAGTTCAAGGTTGACTGCCATCACTGGTTTATTTTGCATGGCCGCTATACCTGTATCGCACGTAAGCCCCGCTGTGGATCATGCATTATCGAAGATCTGTGCGAGTATAAAGAGAAGGTCGAGCTTTAGTTTTAGTGGTGCGGGGGTGTGATATCTGCTGTGCCGGTGGGTTGTTTGGGCTGTAATACCTGCGATACCGGTGGATAATCCCTGCGGTTGCCGGGCATCATGAAGCTGCAATATCGGCTTTTTCGGTGGACAATCCCAGAGTTCGCCGGACGTCCTCGCGCCATGCTTTGCCTGGTGCCTTTGGCTCCGACTCCAGGCCGGACGGCCCGGTCGCGAGCGGGCATCCCTGCCCGCCGCTCCCTGAGTGCAGCATCCCTGCTGCCCTCGCCTGGCCTTCCGTCTGCGCCGCAGCGCTGCGGATTACCCGTCAACCGCTGGGATTGTCCACCTCTCGGGCTGCTGAGCTGCTTTGAGTAAAACCGTTTAGCTCTCCGCAGGTATCATCAGCACGACTTCCAGTTACGCCCTAATAAAACTCAGGCTTTGTAGCCCACCCGGCCCATGTAACCCCCGCAACCGCCTTACCCGCAGCCAGCACAATGCAATAAGCAGACGGGTAGTGCCCGGTGACAGGCAATCCGCAGCGCTGAGTAGAGAGAGGAAGATCCGGATGGGCCAGCAGGGAGGCTGGCACCGGGCACCACCCGTTGGCGACAGCGCTTAACCTTCAGCGCGCCAGGTAACTTTCATCCGCTCTGTGGTACACCGGGCCTCTGACCCGGCTTACAGAAAGGGATTAAACCTGCTCAGCTTCCGCTTTCTCCCGCTTAAGCTGGTAATACTCGGCAGTGGAGACGCTCAATGGTGCACGGCCCCGGATCAGATCGGCCATCTTCTCGGCGATCATTACCGTCGGCGCATTCAGATTACCGGTAGTGATCTGCGGCATAATTGAAGCATCGACCACGCGGAGATTCTGCATTCCGTGCACGCGCCCTTCTGCATCCACAACGGCCATCTCATCGTTACCCATCGCGCAGCTTCCGCACGGATGATAAGCCGTTTCAGCGTGATCGCGGATAAAGGCGTCAATCTGCTCATCGCTCTGCACGGCGGCACCCGGCTGGATCTCTTCACCACAGTATTCTGCCAGCGCGGACTGACGCATAATATCGCGCGTCAGACGAACCGCACTGCGAAACTCTTCCCAGTCCCGCTCTTCGGACATGTAATTAAAGAAGATTGACGGCGCAGCATACGGATGCCTGGAGGTCAGCTTCACGCGGCCCCGGCTTTTTGAACGCATCGGGCCGACGTGGGCCTGGAAACCATGCTCTTTAACCGGGCTGCTGCCATTGTAGTTAATGGCGACCGGCAAAAAGTGATACTGCAAATCCGGCCAGTCCGGCTTATCATCGCTGCGGATAAACCCACCCGCTTCGAACTGGTTGCTCGCGCCAATGCCGGTGCCTTTAAACAGCCACTCAGCACCGATAGCAGGCTGATTCCACCACTGGAGCGATGGATAGAGGCTGACCGGCTTTTTACAACGGAACTGCATATACACTTCCAGATGGTCCTGCAAATTGCGTCCCACACCCGGCAGAGCATGCACAACCGGGATATCCAGCTCGCGTAGCCACTCTTCCGGACCCACGCCAGAGCGCTGCAGGATCTGCGGAGAAGCAATCGCACCACCGCACAGCAGGACCTCGCGCGTGGCCTCAGCCTGCTCTTCTTTACCGTTACGCAGCCAGCAAACACCCGTCGCCGTTTTACCACTGAACAAAATCCGGTCGGTCTGTGCATGGGTAATGATGGTCAGATTGGAGCGCTGTTTCGCCACGTCCAGATAGCCGCGCGCGGTACTGGAACGTCGACCCTGCGCAGTCACGGTTCTGTCCATCGGGCCAAAACCATCCTGACGATAGCCATTCAAATCGTCTGTCTCGTGGTGCCCTGCCTGCTTCGCGGCGTCAATAAAGGCCCGGAACAGCGGATTATTGCCCTTTTTAGGGGTCGTAACGCTCAGGTAACCGTCGCCGCCGTGGTAGTCATTTTCACCGATATCGCGCTTTTCCGCCTTACGGAAATACGGCAGGCAGTTGAGATAGGACCAGTTCTCCAGGCCCTCTTTTTTTGCCCAATTGTCGTAATCCATCGCGTTGCCGCGAATGTAGCACATGCCGTTGATCAGTGAAGATCCACCCAGTCCCTTACCCCGTCCGCACTCCATGCGGCGGTTATTCATTTTCGGCTCTGGATCGGTTTCAAATGCCCAGTTATAGCGTTTACCCTGTAGCGGATAAGCTAAAGCGGCTGGCATTTGGGTACGGAAGTCCAGGCGGTGGTCTTTGCCGCCAGCTTCCAAAAGCAGTACCGATACGTCAGCATCCTCAGTCAGTCGCGTTGCCAGCACATTACCTGCTGAACCTGCCCCAATAATAATATAATCAAATTTCTGCATTAAACCCCCAGATAGCCGCGGCCATACCGGCCGCGGCTATAAATCAGAATGCGGACGGATAGTCGCCCATTTCAATCAGGATCGATTTGGTGCGCGTATAATGGTGCAGCGTTTCCAGCCCATTCTCACGCCCCACGCCCGACTGCTTGTAGCCGCCTACCGGCATCGGCGCCGGTGATTCGCCCCAGCTGTTTACCCAGCAGATGCCAGCCTCAAGCTGATGAATAACACGATGCGCGCGGTTCAGCGAGGTCGTAAATACGCCAGCTGCCAGGCCGTACTGCGTATCATTAGCACGCCCGATGACTTCTTCTTCATCATCAAAGGCAAGGATGCTCATTACCGGGCCGAAGATCTCTTCCTGTACGATGCGCATATCGTCACGGCAGTCGGTAAATACCGTTGGCTCGACGTAACAGCCTTTCGCCATCGCCCCTTCGGTAATGCGTGAGCCGCCGGTCAGCAGGCGCGCGCCCTCTTTTTTACCGAGATCGAGGTAAGAGACCACTTTCTGGCAGTGCTCTTCGCTGACCAGCGGGCCGAAGTTGATCTGCGGATCGGTCGGATCGCCAATATGGATCCCCGCGACCTTCTCTTTCAGACGCTGTTCAAAAGCCGGCAGCAGCGAACGCTGTACGAACACCCGCGTACCGTTGGTGCATACCTGGCCGCTGCTGTAGAAGTTGGCCATCATGGCCCCATCCACCGCACGTTCAAGGTCGGCATCGTCAAACACGATCAGCGGCGATTTCCCACCCAGTTCCATGGTGACTGATTTCAGGTTAGCCAGCGCCGCATCCGCCATTACGCGCTTACCGGTATTCACTTCGCCGGTAAAGGAGACTTTCGCGATCCGCGGATGCTGGCTCAGCCCCTGGCCGACGGCCCCTGCACCCTGTACAACGTTAAATACGCCATCGGGCAGGCCTGCTTCGGTGAAAATTTTCGCCAGCTCGAGTACGCTGAGAGGGGTAACCTCGCTTGGCTTAAAGATCATCGCATTGCCCGTGGCCAGCGCCGGGGCGCTTTTCCACAGCGCGATTTGGATCGGGTAGTTCCATGCGCCAATACCGGCACACACGCCCAGCGGTTCGCGGCGGGTATAAACCAGCGCGCTGTCACGCAGGGGAATGGATTCACCTTCAACGGCTACCGCCAGGCCCGCGTAGTACTCCAGCACGTCAGCACCGGTTACGATATCGACGGCGGTGGTTTCGCTAAGCGGCTTGCCGGTATCCGCTGTTTCCAGCTCGGCCAGCTGTTGATTGCGTTCGCGCAGCAGCGCAACCGCTTTTAACAGCACGCGGCTGCGTTCAACAGGGGTGTAACCGCGCCAGATGCGCTGACCGGCTTCTGCCGTGCTGACCGCACGATCGATATCCTGCTGACTGGCCGAGGTAATTTCTGCAAGAACCTCACCGTTGGCCGGATTGATGGTGGTAAATGTTTCGCCATGACCCGCTTCTTCGCGGCCATTGATGTAAAGTCCACGGCGTTGCATATCTGCCATACCTCCTCCTTAGGGGGTTAGTCTGCCGGGCGGTTAAGCCACAGCGCGAGATTGTGATAACAAAGCGCACGGGCTTTCTCGATGCCCTGCGTCATTGGCTGTGGCGCAAGCGTCATGCGAAGCCACAGCCCATCTATTAGTGCTGCCATGCTGGCCCCTGCATCGCGGGCCTGCTGGAGCGGCAATACCCGGGCAAACTGCGCCGTCAGGTTGGAAAACAGCCGCCGATCGTTAATGCGCTGCAAACGTTGCAGATCCGGCTGATGCAGGCTGTTCGTCCAGAACGCCAGCCAGGTCTTCAGCACCGGCGCAGTGACCTGGGAAACATCGAAGTTACCGTCAATGATTGCCCGGATTTGCGCCTCGGGCTGCTGTCCGGCCTGGCGCCTGTGCGTTTCCACCGCCAGATAAAGTTCGTAAAGTATCCGCCGCATACAGGCATCCAGCAGACCGTTTTTGTCACCAAAGTAGTGACTGACAATCCCCGTCGACACGCCGGCTTCTTTGGCAATCAGAGCCAGACTGGCATCGGCCAGCCCTACCCGGTCAATTACCGTCAGCGTGGCATGGATCAGCTGTGCCTGACGAATCGCTTTCATTCCAACTTTTGGCATGGCTTGATTAGTTTCAACGATTGAATAGAGGTAATTGTAGCGTTTTTATATTGAACGTTCAATCAATAAAAACGCCGCGATCGCATATTTATTCCCCTGACGGATATATGCAACACAACTCAGGGTTAAAAGCGATGGCTCAGACATCGCGAAAATGTCGGCCCCTCAGTGAACCCTTATCCGACCCTTAGCTGCGGGTAAGGTGAGTTATTTTGATAATATTATTAACGTACATTTAAGTGATCTACATCATAAATTACAGGCCACAGGTCAGCCCAACTCTGCATTTGTAGTGATTTTTGCTACTTATATCCGGTTAAATTTCATTTTGCAGAATTTTATATTGGTTAATATTTATCCCATACTATATTAATCTGCCGAAAACAAACAGAAGGGTGTGCTGAACAACAGGTAAACTATCGTCTCATTTAAGCAAATCATACTAATACTCCGTTTTATAACGATATATAACCCCAAAATGTACGGTTTGAACCCCATTCTTATTCCAGGTCACACTCCACAAACAACAGATGAAAAAAGACTTGCCTGAGGCCTGATGATCGGCGAAATTAACCGCCGCTTTTCCCATCTTATAACCATGCGGCGAATGCCCACTTAACTCTGACGGCGACTTAATTTTCCGGTCGAATCAGGATTTGAAATCCAGAGGTATCAGTGTCAACTGCAAACAAACATTCAGAGGCAATCAGCCTTAACGCATTCAAGCAACCAGGATCGTTCTACCTGATTTTTTCAATTGAGCTTTGGGAACGTTTTGGTTACTACGGCCTGCAAGGCATTATGGCGGTCTACCTGGTAAAAATGCTGGGTATGTCTGAAGCCGGTTCCATTACGCTATTCTCCTCTTTTAGCGCACTGGTCTACGGCCTGGTCGCCGTTGGCGGCTGGCTGGGTGATAAGGTGCTGGGGACCAAACGCGTTATCGTGCTCGGTACATTGGTTCTGGCGATTGGTTACGCCCTGGTGGCCTGGTCAGGGCACGATGTATCGATGGTATATATCGGTATGGCGACCATCGCCGTGGGTAATGGCCTGTTCAAAGCGAACCCCTCGTCCCTGCTCTCAACCTGCTATGAGAAGGACGACCCGCGCCTTGATGGCGCGTTCACCATGTATTATATGGCGATCAATATTGGTTCGTTTTTCTCCATGCTGGCTACTCCCTGGCTGGCGGCGCAGTACGGCTGGAGCGTGGCCTTTTCTCTGTCGTTCGTTGGAATGCTGATCACGCTGGTCAACTTTATGCTGTGCCGGAAATGGGTGAAGCACTATGGTTCTAAACCCGACTTCGCCCCCCTGCATATTGGTAAGCTGCTGGCCACGCTGATTGGTATCGCGGTGTTGATCACAATAGCAACCTGGCTGCTGCATAATCAGGATATTGCCCGCGGCGTGCTGGCCGTCATTGCAATTGGTATCCTGCTGGTGTTCGCAAAAGAGACGTTCGCGCTGAAAGGGGCGGCCCGCCGCAAAATGATTGTGGCCTTTCTGATGATGATCGAGGCGATCGTCTTTTTTGTCCTTTATATGCAGATGCCGACCTCGCTGAACTTCTTTGCCATTCGCAACGTGGAACACAGCATTCTTGGCTTCGCCTTCCAGCCCGAGCAGTTTCAGGCACTTAATCCGTTCTGGATAATGCTGTTCAGTCCGCTGTTAGCCGCGCTCTACAATAAGCTGGGCGATCGTATGCCGATGCCGCATAAGTTTGCCTTCGGCATGCTGCTGTGCTCTGCGGCCTTTCTGGTGCTGCCGCTGGGAGCGAAATTTGCCAGCGATCTGGGTATTGTCCCGGTCAGCTGGTTAATTCTCAGCTACGCCCTGCAAAGCATAGGGGAACTGATGATCTCGGGTCTGGGTCTGGCCATGGTCGCGCAGCTGGTGCCTCAGCGCCTGATGGGCTTCATTATGGGTTCCTGGTTCCTGACCACGGCGGGTGCCGCGATGGTCGCCGGTAAAGTAGCCAACCTGATGGCGGTGCCGGGCGATATTACCGATGCCCATCAGTCACTACAGGTTTACGCGCATGTATTTATGCAAATCGGGATTGTGACCGGCGTTATCGCGGTGTTGATGATGCTGATTGCGCCGAAGCTGAATCGCATGACGCAGGGCGTGGAGTCAGAGGTGAGATAAACGCGCCGCTGACGGCTAAGAGAAGGGCGATAGCTTCCGTTATGCGCTCTTCCCTCTTTAAGGGCGATACCGGGTATCGCCCTTTTTTGTGTCTGGCTGGCAGAGTGCAAGTGCTGCCGGAGTTTCACCCCTTTGAAAGCGGCCAGAGTGTTACCGCTCACAAGCGCTGTCAGCGTTTTACTGCATCGAAAAGGTGCGGGAGTCTGACCGCCTCGAAAAGCTGCTGCGGATGGGCAATGCCCTCCTGCGCCGCCACCAGCTGAAGCTCGTATTCGCCCATTTCGTGGGTTTTCAGCATCACCGCATAGACCGCGGCAGTGACATGCTCCAGCGCTTCCCGCAGCGGCCTGCCGTGCAGCAGGTCCACCAGCAGCAGACCACTGGTCAGATCGCCAACGCCGACCGGCTGACGTACGCCAAAATCCACCAGCGGACGGCTGATATGCCAGGCTTCGTTAGCCGTCACCAGCAGCATTTCAAAACGATCGCTGCGCAGACCCGCGCGCGCCAGATGCTTAACCAGCACCACTTTTGGCCCTTTAGCGATAAGCTCGCGTGCGCTGGCGACTGCCTGCTCCAGGTTAGCGACGCTGTTTCCACTGAGCATTTCCAGCTCCAGCAGATTGGGCGCGATAATATCGCTGGCAGGCAGTGAAGAGTGCGTATGAAATTCAGCCACGCCGGGGGCCACAATGCAGCCTTTCTCGGGATGCCCCATCACGGGATCGCAGAAGTACCAGGCGTCAGGATTAGCCGCTTTCACCTGGCGAACGATGTCGAGGATCTCTTCCCCCTGCTCTGCCGAGCCGAGATAGCCGCTCAGCACGGCATCACAGGTTTTCAGGCGATCGATTTCGGCGATACCCTTCACGATATCGGTCAGATGGGTGTCAGGCATTACCATGCCGGTCCAGTGTCCATACTGAGTATGGTTAGAGAACTGGACCGTATTAAGAGGCCAAACGTTTGCGCCCATACGACGCATAGGGAATTCAGAGGCGCTATTGCCCGCATGGCCGAATACGGTGTGCGACTGAACCGAAAGAATATTTTTCATAGCAAAATCCAGACAACCTTACCAAAAATAAAGGCCGGTCAGAAAGACCGGCCAGGGCGCGTTTTATTTCCAGACAATCAGACTGTAATTCTTCTTGCCGCGGCGCAGCAGGGTAAACCTGCCGAAGAGGCGATCCTGTTCGACAAAAGCGTACTCTGCGCTGAGCTGGATCTCTCCGTTGATGCTGACCGCTTTTGAGTCAATCAGCTTGCGGGCCTGACCGCGAGACGGGGCAAGTTCACCGTCCACCATCGCCTGTTGTAGATCCTGACCGCGCTCAAGGGAGATAATCGGCATGCCGTCCTGCGCCAGCTGCTCAAAATCGGCTTCGGTCATATCACTCAGCGCACCGGAGAAAAGACTCGTAGTGATGCGCTGTGCGGCCGCCAGGCCTTCCTCGCCGTGCACCAGTCGGGTGACCTTTTCCGCTAACACATACTGCGCACGCGGCGCTTTACCGCTCGCTTTATCTTCCTGCTCCAGCGCATTGATCTCTTCAATACTCATAAAGGTGAAGAATTTCAGGAAGCGATAAGCATCGGCATCGGCAGTATTGATCCAGAACTGGTAAAACTTGTACGGGCTGGTTTTCTTCGCGTCAAGCCAGACGGCGCCACCTTCGGTTTTACCGAATTTGGTACCGTCCGCCTTAGTGATAAGCGGTACGGTCAGGCCAAATACCTGGTTCTGATGCAAACGACGCGTGAGGTCGATGCCTGAGGTGATATTCCCCCACTGATCGGATCCGCCAATTTGCAGCGCCACGCCGTAACGCTCATTCAGGCAGGCGAAGTCGTAGCCCTGCAGCAGGTTATAGGAGAACTCGGTAAAGGAGATCCCTTGGTCGTCACGGTTCAGACGCTGCTTAACAGCCTCTTTATTGATCATCTGATTGACCGAAAAGTGCTTGCCGATATCGCGCAGAAAGGTCAGCACGTTCATGCTGCCAAACCAGTCATAGTTGTTCGCCGCGATCGCGCTGTTCTCGCCGCAGTCGAAGTCAAGAAAGGGCGCTACCTGATGACGGATTTTATCAACCCATTCATTCACGGTTTCGGCCGTATTCAGTTTACGTTCGTCAGCCTTGAAGCTGGGATCGCCAATCATCCCGGTCGCTCCACCCACCAGCGCAACCGGGCGGTGGCCGGCGTCCTGAAAGCGCTTCAGGCAGAGCAGCGGCACCAGATGGCCCAAATGCAAGCTGTCTGCGGTGGGATCAAAGCCGCAATAGAGTGCGACTGGCCCCTGCGCCAGACGTTCCGCTAACGCCTCTTCATCCGTTACCTGGGCAACCAGGCCCCGCTCTTGCAATTGTTTAATCAGGTTACTGCTGTCCATCTGAGGCTCCATGTAGAAACATCGGTACCTTAACCGGTACACCGCTTTCCGCTGACGTGCGGAGAAAATTAAGGCCTATAGAATAAAGCGCTGAGGCACTCTGTGCCAGCGCTTAACGGGATTATTTCGTCGCTTCAGGGCGCCAGCCGGTCGATTTTCCAGCCCGCTCCGTCCCGCTGGTAGAAAAAGCGATCGTGCAGGCGATGTTCGCCCCCCTGCCAGAACTCCATTGAGTTAATGGTGATGCGATATCCGCCCCAAAAGCTGGGGAGCGGGATCTCGCCCTGCTGAAACTTCTGCTTCAGCTCCAGGAACTTGCCTTCCAGTACGCCGCGCGCGGAGATGCGGCTCGACTGTTTCGAGACCCACGCACCAATCTGGCTTTCGCGCGGGCGGCTATGGAAGTATTTCATCACCTCCAGCATCGACAGCTGTTCTACGCTGCCGAGCACCATGACCTGGCGCTCCAGCATATGCCAGGGAAACAGCAGGCTGATACGCGGATTTTGCGCCAGCTGGTGCGCCTTGCGGCTCCCCAGATTGGTATAGAACACCATACCCTGCGCATCCACGTGCTTAAGCAGCACAATACGCTGATACGGCTGCCCCTGCTCGTCCACCGTTGCCACGCTCATGGCCGTTGGATCGGGCAGACCGGCCTCAACGGCCTGGTTAAGCCACTGCTCAAACAGGGTCAGCGGATCGGCTGGCAAATCCTTACGACGCAGACCACCGCGGGTGTATTCGCGGCGCAGATGGGAAATTTGCTGAAGATTATCTTTATTCATCGCTCAGGCTCGGGTGGCAGGAAAAGGAGCAGGTGCGCTTTCTCCTGCTCAATGTTAATAGATTAACTGCCGGACAGGCGGCAATCGTTGATAATAGGTTTGTCGTTGCGTTCGATAAACGCCTCGTCCCCTTTCGACCAGAAGGTATAGGTGCCATCGCTGTAGCGCGCACCGGAGGCCGACACCTCCTGTTTAAGCGTGACCGGATTGCCATCCAGTATCAGGTTCACTTCTTCCCGCGCATTGTCCAGCACCACCGTTAGCGGCAGGGTTCCGCAGGTATAGTGCAGTGTTTTCTGCTCGTCCGGCCGACTATAAAACATGCTACAGCCCGACAGCAGGACCAGAGTACAGCCCATAAGCCAGTTTTTCACAGGATCTCCTTCTATTTTATCTGTCCAGGCCCGGCTGGAAGGCGGGGCACGGTTATTCGTTTCGGCTGGCCGGGAAAATCGCGCCAATGACCGACGCAGCGCGCGCGCCGGTTACCGAAGGCAGATTGCCTGGCTGGCCGGAAAGCGTACGATAAGCCAGCCAGGCAAAGGCCAGCGCCTCCATATCATCTCCGGGGATCCCCTCTTCGTCGGTAGACATAACCTGCGTCCCGGCCAGATGTACCGCCAGTCGGGTCATAAGCAGCTGATTACGGCTGCCGCCGCCGCAGACCATCAGTCGTTCACAGCCGCCACTGAGCATCACCTGCTCCGCGATGGACAGCGCCGTCACTTCGGCCAGCGTAGCCTGTACATCCTGTGGACGAATGCCCGGGAAAGCGGCGATATGTCGCTCAATCCAGCCCAGATTAAAATACTCTCTGCCGGTTGATTTTGGCGCGGGCAGGGAGAACCACGGATCGCTCATCATCTGCTGTAGCAGCGGTAAGACCACGCAGCCGCCACTCCCCCAGGCGCCATCTTTATCATAACCCACCCCGCGATGACGCCAAATCCAGGCATCAAGCAGCATATTGCCGGGACCGGTATCATAGCCGCCTACGGCTTTCCCGGGGATCAGTAATGAGAGATTGGCGATGCCGCCAATATTCAGTACCATTCGGCGTTCGCCAGGATGCATCAGCACGGCCTGGTGAAAGGCGGGTACCAGCGGTGCGCCCTGCCCGCCCAGCGCCATGTCACGTCGGCGAAAATCCCCTACGACTGTAACCCCCGTTGCGGCCACGATCTGGTTATTATCGCCGATTTGTAGCGTGTTTGGCGCATCGCCCAGAGGCTCATGCCAGACGGTTTGTCCATGGCAACCAATGGCAGTAATATCCTCTTTTTCCAGCCCCTCACGTTTCATCAGTGCATTTACGGCTTCGGCAAAGAGACGGCCGAGTCGGGTGTCAAGCTGACCAAGTTGTGAAAGAGTGAGCGCCTGGCCCTGACATATCGCCAAAACCTGCTGGCGCAAATCCGCCGGAAAGGGGTGGCAGTAGCTGGCCTGGTGCGCCACCATCTGCTTGTCAATGGCCGCCAGTACTACATCAACGCCATCCAGGCTGGTACCGGACATGACACCGATATATCGTCCTGACTTCATCTTTTCTGGCCTTACCCACGGTGGGTTAATGGAGAATCATGGATACAGACTCGCAAAAATAGCCCGGCAATTCTATGATTAACTGTGCGATTTTGTGTAAGCCTGCGAGGCAGGCGTCTGTTTTAGTCTTCTGCGTTTGATTGATTTCTGGTTTAATTTGCCTGCGCTACGCTCACAGGCAGTTTTTTTTTCAGAAATAGCAACCGAGCGTAGCTTGTGCAATATAATAATGTTATCGATTGCTGCCCAGTGGGTGCGGCAGATAAATAAGAATGGAGTTTTAACGATGATAAAGCGTTTATTAATCGTGGCACTGACCGGTGTGACATTAGCAGGATGCACCAATACTGATACGCTGTCCGGTGATGTTTACAGCGCCTCCGAAGCGAAACAGGTTCAAAGCGTGACCTACGGTACGCTGGTGTCCGTAAGACCGGTTCAGATTCAGGGCGGTGATGACAGCAATGTTATTGGTGCTATCGGCGGTGCCGTACTGGGAGGATTCCTCGGAAATACGGTGGGTGGCGGTGCAGGTCGTAGCCTCGCGACCGCAGCGGGTGCCGTTGCGGGTGGCGTAGCCGGTCAGGGCGTTCAGGGGGCGATGAACAAGTCGCAGGGCGTTGAGCTGGAAATTCGCAAAGATGATGGCAACACAATCATTGTTGTGCAGAAGCAGGCAGCGAGCCGCTATGCCGTGGGTCAGCGCGTATCAATGGCGTCAAACGGCAGCCAGATTACCGTCTCCCCTCGTTAAGCACGATATAAAACCGGCAATTGCCGGTTTTTTTTATTCGTCGCGATTTTGCAGTTCAAGTATGTTTTTCTCAAGCCGGGCTATCAGCGTCACCAGCTTTTCAATTTCCTGCGAAGAGATACCGGACAAAATATCATCCCGGGTGGCATCAATCACATTCTCAACCTGAGCAATGATTGGGGCCGCTTCGGTAGTTAACTTAATGCGTTTCGCACGTCGGTCGCTGGCACAGGTCGTACGCGTGATTAAGCCTTTTTCTTCCAGCTGATCGAGCGTCCGTACCAGCGAAGGCTGTTCGATACCAATTGCTTTCGCCAGTTGGATCTGCGACTGCTCGGGTGGAAGCTGATGGATATTGTGCAGCGTAACCCAGTGTGTCTGTGTGAGCTCAAGCGGCTTCAGGCGTTGATCTATCAATGAACGCCATATGCGTACTAATCTTGCGAGATCCGTTCCCAGGGGTGTATCCAATTTCATCTCCTTATAATTAGCTTGCTAGCTATCAAGCTTGATTCTAGACTATTCTGCGAGTTTACAGGACAAATTACAAATTCATCATCGTAACCGTGGTTTCCCGGTTCACCCGTGCGGATCCAGAAGGAAGACTTAATCCGTGAGTAACGTGCTATTTAACCCGACATCGCCCCTGACTGACTTATTGTTCGGCGCCTCTCTCTACTTTCCTCCCCTGTTCAGGGCCGTGCTGCTCGGGTTTTTTATCTGGCTGCTGCTGCATCCCCTCCTGAGGGACTGGATCTATTCGGGAGAAATCTGGCATCCCACTCTTTTAGACCTTTCTCTTTTTATTTTGTGCGTCAGCGGCTCGCAGTGGCTGCTTATCACCTGGTGACACCATGAAATTCGGCACGTTAAAATACTTCTCTACCCTGATCTTTTTTGCCGCCGCCCTCTGCGCTGGCTGGTGGTTGTGGAACTACTATATGCAGTCGCCATGGACCAGAGACGGTAAGGTCCGCGCAGAGCTGGTGAACATTACGCCGCAGGTTTCGGGACGCATTGAACAGCTGTGGGTTAAGGACAATCAGTTTGTCACTCGCGGCACCCGTTTGATGTCACTGGACGATGAGCCTTATCGCATTGCCGTCCTTAACGCCGAAGCGAAGCTTGCAAAGGCGCAGTCCGATCTCTTGAAAGCCCGGCACGAGGCACGTCGCCGCGCCAGTCTGCCGCATAACGTTATCTCCGCTGAAGATCTGGATGCCGTTAACCTGAACGCTCAGGCGATGGCGGCCAGCGCCAACGCGGCTCAGGCGGAGCTGGAGCGGGCAAAATGGAATCTGGCGCAGACGCAGATCCTGGCGCCTGCCGACGGCTGGGTAACCAATCTGACCGTACGTCCCGGCAACTATGCCACCAGCGGTACGCCGGTGTTTGCCATGGTAGACAGCCACTCTTTTTATGTCGTCGGCTACTTCGAAGAAACCAAGCTGCGGCATATTCGCCCCGGCGACAAAGCCTCTATCCGCCTGTACAGCGACGATCGTCCCCTTACGGGCGTGGTTGAAAGCATCGGGCGCGCAATTTATGACCAGAGCGTGGAAACGGACAGCGGGCTGGTAGCCGATATAAAACCTAACGTTCCCTGGGTTCGTCTGGCCCAGCGGGTACCGGTTCGCGTTCGCTTGATCGCTGTTCCAGCCGATTTGCCGCTGGTCGCGGGTACAACCTGTACTCTTTCCATTCAGCCATGAATCTGCGCTGGCTGGAGTGGCAGCAGCTGCCGTGGATAAAAGCCAACGCCGGGCAATGGCGCTATGCGTTGCGAAACAGCCTTGCCATGTGCCTGGCACTCAGCATTGCTTACGGGCTGGATCTGGATGAACCCTACTGGGCAATGACCTCTGCTGCCGTCGTCAGCTTCCCCACGGTAGGCGGTGTCATCAGCAAAAGTCTGGGGCGCATTGTCGGTAGCCTGACAGGCGCGGCGGCCGCGATGCTTATTGCCGGGCATACGCTCAATGAGCCCTGGCTGTTCTCGCTGTCGATTGCCGCCTGGCTGGCCCTCTGCACCTGGATTGCGAATCACTATCAGAACAATGTCGCCTATGCCTTTTCGCTGGCGGGCTATACGGCGGCGATTATTGCCTTTACCACGGTCAACATTACCGATATTACCCAGCTGTGGGTTATCACGCAGGCGCGCGTTTGCGAGGTGATTTCCGGCATTCTCTGCGGGGGGCTGATGATGATGATCCTGCCCAGCACCTCCGATGGCGATACGCTGATCACCTCGCTGAGGCAGATGCATGAGCGGCTACTGGAACACGCCGGTCTTCTGCTGCAACGCGAAACGACCGATAACGTGCGCAGCGCCCATGAGAAGGTGATCGGCCAGATCCTGACGCTTAACCTGCTGCGTATTCAGGCCTTCTGGAGTCATTATCGCTTTCGACGGCAGAACAACGTGCTTAACTATGTTCTGCACCAGCAGCTCCGACTGACCAGCGTAATTTCCAGCCTGCGGCGCATGCTGCTGAACTGGCCGGATGCGCCCTCCGGGCTGTTTAGCGCCCTGCAACAGCTGCTGGACGAGCTGGCAAAGCCAGACTGTGACAAATTTCGCCTGGCGCGCATTCTCCAGTCTGTCGCACCCACCGATCCGGCCGATTATCGCCATCACGCTTTCTGGCGCCGGCTGCGCGACTTCTGCTGGATGTACCAGAACCTCAGCCGCTGGCTGCGACAGTTTGAGCATGCGGATACGGATGTTCGTCTTTCCCCGCCTCCCGTCCCTTCGCTGGCGCGGCACACGGACAGCGCCGAGGCGGGCTGGAGCGCCTTCCGCACCTTTGTGGTGATTATTCTCGGCTGCGCATTTACGCTCGCAACCCAGTGGGAATCGGGCGAGGCGGCCCTGACGCTCGCGGCAATCAGCTGCGTGCTCTACTCCTCCGTAGCCTCGCCCGCCAGCAGCGTCTCGCTACTGCTGAAAACGCTACTGTTGCTGAGCGTGTTCAGCTTTGTGATTAAATTTGGCGTGATGGTACAGATTGATGTGTTGTGGCAGTTTCTGCTGCTGCTTTTCCCTCTGTTGATCACGCTGCAACTCGTTAAGCTCCAGCAAAAACAGCGGGCCGCACTGTGGGGGCAGCTGATTGTGTTTATGGGATCCTTTATCTCCGTGACCAATCCGCCCTCCTGGGATTACCAGCAGTTTATCAATAATAACCTGGCGAAGGTGTGCGGGGTGATGCTGGCATGGCTGGCTTTTCAGATCCTGCGCCCCAGCTCGGATAAGCGACGCAGCCGTCGTCATATTCGCGCGCTGCGCCGCGATTTCCTCGATCAGCTCAGCCGTCGGCCCCGACTCAGCCAGAACCGCTTTGAGTCGCTGATTTACCATCGGGTAAATCAGCTGAGCGCCAGCCGCGACGAAAATGCCCGACTGTGGCTGCTGCGCTGGGGCGTAGTGCTGCTTAACTGCTCACACATTCTCTGGCAGCTCCGGGAGTGGCAAACCGCGTCGGCAGAGTTAAACCGGGAGCGGGAGGCAACGCTCCGGGATTTACAGAGCATTATCAGCGCACGCGGCGTACGTCATCGCTCGCTGGCTGAGACGCTCGCCGGACTGGAGGAGCGCGTTACCACCCTGGCGGCGGAGGGCGGGCGGGAAGAGACGGTGCTGGCGGGGATTATCTGGCGCCTTTACTGCTCACTTTCACAACTACAGCAGGCCCTGCCTGAACAGGCCAGTGGCAACAGCGCATAATCTTATCGGAACCGTTAGCTTCAGCGGCGGCCTGCCCGGGAAGAGTCGCTCCGCGCGAAGTATTCCCGCTCAGAATAACGAAGGTTGTTCAGGCTCGTCGGGTTCGTCACGTTTTCCGGCGCGCTGCGCACGTAAATAGCGCTGACGACAGAGGCGCAGCACTTCACGCTTTTGCGCGTTGCTCATCCGCCCCCAGTTATAGCGTTCGTCGCGGCTGCGCAGGCAGCCAGTGCAATACCCAAGGCGGTCTGCCTGGCAAATACCCCGACAGGGCGAGGGAACGGGAAAGAGTTCCAGCTGTTCTGACACCGTACCTCCTGATGATAAATCTGTCTCAATTGAAGATCGGTTATCGCGGCTACGCAAGCTGCCAGAAAAAATATTCGTAAATCTGATGTTTTTCGCGACCTGACGGGTACAGTCTGCCAGAATGCTACCGCCACTTTTTTATGTCGGGCCTTGTTGTCGCTGGAGATTGGTTAAGGTTTCACTAAGTTTGCAGCGATATTATCCCGGCAGTTTAATTTGTTATCGGATAATCATGAAACTCCTGTCCCGGTTACGTTGTAACGAAAATACCTTTAATGTCTGTGCTGCACTTTTTTTTACCGTCGTGCTTAATGCCCTGTTTATTAGTCATGCCTGGGAAACCATTCCTTATATCACCCTGCATGACTATTTTTTTGCGGCCACGCTGCCGCTGGTGCTGTTTTGCGCCTTTCTGTTTATTTTCAGTCTGATCGCACTGCCCTGGATACGAAAACCGCTGGTGGTGGTGCTGGTGCTGGCCAGCGCGGCGGCCAACTATTTTATATATAGCTTTAGTACCGTCATTGATACCAATATGATCCAGAACGTTTTTGAAACCGACGCTCAGGAGGCAACCGCCCTTTTCACCCTGCGCTATTTGGTGTGGATGGCCGCCTTTGGCCTGCTCCCGGCGGCAATTTTCACCCTGGTGCGTATCAGCACCCGCCGCCCAACCTGGATGAATGCGGTGCATCGCGTGGTCACTGCTCTGGCATCGATTGTTGTTATCCTGCTGGTGGCTGCGCTGTTTTATAAAGACTATGCGTCGCTTATCCGCAATAACAAAGGGCTGGTCAAGATGATTACGCCAGCCAACGTCATTAGCGGCGTCAGCCACTATGCCGATAATCGCTGGTTTGCGGGCGATCAAAAGCTGGTGAGAATCGGCCTGGATGCGCATAAAGGCCCGCTGATTAAGGCGGAGAAAAAGAAAACGCTGGTGATATTTGTCTTAGGCGAGACGGGCCGCGCCGAAGACTTTTCGCTTGGCGGCTATGGCAGGGAGACTAATCCGAAGCTGGCGCATGATAATGTCATCTATTATCCCAATGCCAGCTCCTGCGGCACGGAAACCGCTATATCCGTTCCCTGCATGTTTTCCAATATGCCGCGCGCCCACTATGATGCCAGCCTGGCTCATCATCAGGAGGGCGTACTGGATATTATGGCCCATGCGGGGGTTAACGTTCTGTGGCGCGAAAACGACGGCGGCTGCAAGGGTGCCTGCGACCGCGTACCGCATACCGATATGACGAAATGGAAGGTTAGTGAGCTGTGCCGGAGCAACTTTTGCCTCGACGATGTGCTGCTTCACCGCCTGAATAACTATATCGACAGCGTGAAGGACGATACGGTGATTGTGCTTCATCAGATGGGTAGCCACGGTCCGGCCTACTATCAGCGCTACCCCGCAGAGATGCGCCGGTTTACCCCCACCTGCGACAGCAACCAGATTCAGGACTGCAATCATCAGGCGCTGGTCAATACCTACGACAACTCAATACTTTATACCGATTCCATGCTGGACAGCACTATTACCCTGCTGAAGTCGTGGAGCAGCAAATACAACGTGGCGCTGGTCTACCTCTCCGATCACGGAGAATCGCTTGGCGAGCATGGTATGTATCTGCACGGCACACCCTACGTTTTTGCGCCCAGCCAGCAGACCCACATCCCATTCCTGCTGTGGATGTCTGACGACTATGCCCGCACCTATGACATCAACCAGACCTGCCTGCGGCAGAAAGCAAAGTCTGATGCGGTGTCTCAGGATAATATTTTCCACACGCTGCTGGGGATGATGAATGTGCAGACCGGTGAATATCAGCCAGCGCTGGATATGGTAAAAGCCTGTCAGTCTTAACGTTTGCGCGGGGGCGGATAAATCATTCTCTGCCCCGTCTGCGGATCGGACTTGCAGTCAGGTTTGTAACAGACCGATCGGTCTGTTAAGGTAGAAACATGAAAACGGCCCGACATGACACACGTGAACATATCCTGACCACTGGCGAAGCGCTATGCGTGCAGCGCGGCTTTAACGGTATGGGACTGATTGAGCTGCTGAAAGTGGCTGAGGTGCCAAAAGGGTCGTTTTATTACTATTTCCCCTCGAAAGAGGCCTTTGGCGTGGCCATGCTGGAGCGTTACTTTGCGGCCGGACATGCACACCTGCGCGAGGCGCTTGACGAACAACCGGGCAATCAGCGGCAGTCCGTGCTGGATTATTATTATCATTCCCTGAACCGCAGTCAGGAGAGGGATTTTACCGGCTGTCTGTCAGTGAAGCTTTCTGCCGAGGTGTGCGATCTTTCTGAACCGATGCGTAATGCACTGGATACCGGCTCAAAAGCGCTGATATCTACCCTGGCGGGCGCGCTTGAACGTGCAGTACGTCAGGGCACGCTGTGGCTTGATTATCCTGCCAGAGACTGTGCGCAAAATGTCTTTGCGCTCTGGCTCGGCGCAAGCCTGCAAAGCAAAATTTCCCGCGACAGTGCGCCACTTTTCAGTGCGTGGCAGGAAATGAAAAGAATGCTGCCCGCGCCCACTTAAAAAAAACACCTCAACTAGTCGACCGGTCTACCAGGAGTAATAATGGAACTCAAGAAGCTTTTTACCCCCTTAAAAACCGGCGCGATTACCGTGTCGAACCGCGTATTTATGGCACCGCTGACGCGTCTTCGCAGCATCGAGCCGGGTGATATTCCTACCCCGCTGATGGGCGAGTACTATCGCCAGCGCGCCAGCGCCGGTCTGGTCATCACCGAAGCGACCCAAATCTCCGCTCAGGCAAAAGGCTATGCGGGCGCGCCGGGTTTGCACTCATCTGAACAGATCGCCGCCTGGAAGGATATCAATCAGGGCATCCATCGCCAGGGCGGACACAGCGCCGTTCAGCTGTGGCATACCGGCCGCATCTCTCATCACAGCGTTCAGCCCGGCGACGAGGCACCGGTCTCCTCTTCGGCTATTAATGCCGATACCCGCACCTCGTTACGTGATGAAAAGGGCGCAACCATTCGCGCAGCGACCTCCACGCCACGCGCCCTGACCCTGGATGAAATCCCGGGCATTGTGAATGATTTCCGTCAGGCTGTTATCAACGCCCGGGAAGCCGATTTTGATCTGGTGGAGCTGCACTCTGCCCATGGTTATCTGATCCATCAGTTTCTTTCTCCGGCGTCTAATCAGCGCACGGATGGCTACGGCGGCAGCGTCGAAAACCGCACCCGCTTTGCGCTGGAGGTCGTAGATGCGGCGATTGCGGGCTGGAGCGCCGATCGTATCGGCATCCGCATCTCTCCGCTGGGTCCTTTTAATGGCCTTGATAACGGAGAAGATCAGGAAGAGGCGGCACTGTACTATATTGGCGAACTGGCCAAACGTAAGCTAGCCTACCTGCATATTTCCGAACCTGACTGGGCAGGCGGCAAGCCTTACAGCGAGGCGTTCCGCAAGGCCATCCGCGCCGTCTATCCGGGCGTGATTGTCGGTGCTGGCGCCTATACGGCGGAGAAAGCCGAAACGCTGATTGAACAGGGGCTGATAGACGCGGCTGCTTTTGGCCGCAGCTATATCGCTAATCCCGACCTGGTGGCGCGACTGAAGTCCAGCGCCCCCCTGAACCAGCCCCGCCCGGAGACCTTTTACGGCGGCGGCGCTGAGGGTTATACGGATTACCCTGCGCTCGGGGATTAAAGGCTTTGCCCTCAGGGATGCCTGGATGCCCCCTGGCTGCGAACGCCGCTATACTGAATATTTAATCGTTATCGGATGATAACGCTTACCACAAGAGGATGTTATGCGCTTACTTCACACTATGCTCCGCGTTGGCAATTTGCAGCGTTCAATAGATTTTTACACCAGGCTTCTGGGCATGCGCCTGTTGCGCACCAGCGAAAACAGTGAATACAAATACACGCTGGCTTTTGTGGGCTATGAGGAAGAGAGCGAAGGTGCAGTGCTTGAGCTGACCTGGAACTGGGGCGTTGAAAAATATGACCTCGGCGATGCGTATGGTCACATTGCGCTGGGCGTGGACGACGTGGCCGCCACCTGCGATCGCCTTCGTAAAGCCGGCGGCAGCGTGGTGCGTGAAGCCGGACCGGTAAAGGGCGGCTCAACCATTATTGCTTTTATTGAAGATCCGGACGGATACAAAATCGAGCTGATTGAGAACAAGCACGCCGGCCACGGCCTGGGTAACTAATACCCGCGGGTGCCTTCGGGCACCCACTCCCCCTCTTCCCCTGCTGCATCCCGTACTGAAATTTGCCATAATACGCGCTGCATTTTTTCGCCTGTGAGATCCTGATGTCTGAATCGAACGAACTTAACGCCCTGAGCAGCCGTTTTCGCGGTTTTTATCCGGTCGTCATTGATGTGGAAACCGCCGGGTTTGACGCTAAAACCAATGCGCTACTGGAAGTCGCTGCCGTCACGCTGAAAATGACGGAGGATGGCTGGCTGGAGAAGGACGAGACGCTGCACTTCCACGTTGAGCCGTTTGAAGGATCTGTCCTGATGCCTGAAGCACTGGCTTTTAACGGCATTGACCCTGGCAATCCCCTGCGCGGTGCGGTCAGTGAATATGAGGCACTCCATGCCATTTTTAAAATGGTGCGTAAGGGCATCAAAGAACGGGGCTGCAATCGCGCCATTATGGTGGCCCATAACGCGACCTTCGACCTTAACTTTATGAATGCGGCGGCGGAGCGGTCAGGCCTGAAGCGTAATCCGTTTCATCCTTTCGGCACCTTTGATACCGCTGCGCTAAGCGGGCTGGTGTTGGGACAGACGGTGCTGGCTAAAGCCTGCATTGCTGCCGGTATGCCCTTTGATAGCAGTCAGGCGCACTCCGCGCTGTACGACACCCTGCAAACCGCCGATCTGTTCTGCGAGCTGGTTAACCGCTGGAAGCGACTGGGTGGCTGGCCGCTGCCCATCGCTGACAGCGAGGCATAAAAAAAGCGGGGATCGTCGATCCCCGCTTTTCAAACGCCGCTAAAACTTACTCTGCCGCGTCAGACGGGTATTTTTGCGCCGTCTCTTTAATCAGCTGCAACAGTTCACCGCGCTGATACATCTCGATGATAATATCGCATCCGCCCACCAGCTCACCGTCAATCCACAGCTGTGGAAAGGTCGGCCAGTTAGCGTATTTCGGCAGTTCGGCACGAATATCCGGGTTCTGCAGGATATCAACATAGGCAAAACGTTCGCCACAGGCTGAAAGCGCCTGAACGGCCTGTGCTGAAAAGCCACAGCTTGGCAGTTTTGGAGAACCTTTCATATAAAGCAGGATCGGGTTTTCTGCTATCTGGCGCTCAATTTTTTCAACAGTACTCATAAATGCCTTCCTTAAACGGATACTTCGTGTTTATTTATTGTAGCGACTCTGGCCCCCTGATGAAAACGACATTTTTATCAGGGGGATTTATCCGGGGGATTCTGTGTGGCGAATTACCCGGCAGGGAAACAACAATATAACAGTTGCCTGAGCCTGACGCTGCTGCTGTCCCGGCTTAGCTCGGGTTGATGAGCGCATAACCAGCTGATTATGCTGAAATTGCCAACAATTAATTGTTGTATATCATTGAAACAAAAAAGACCTTACCTTTTGTTAAAGAGTTAGATTAGAATTGCGCTCACTTGTCTGCCGTATAGCAGATATCCTAATTTAGCCGAGCTTCTGCCTCTGGCGGCAGCACAAACAGTTAATGGTAACGATGCGTTTACTTATCACGCTCCTTATGCTGGCCTTCACGCAGCTCTTTTTTAATGTGGCGCACGCATCGCCACATGCTCCGGTTAACGCAAACCACCATAAGGTGGAAGGCAGTGCCGCCCGTGAGGACGATCGCCGTAAGCGGCGACAGGTTAAGACCAGCGCTACAAAAAAAGTCAAAGAGTCAACCCGCAAGTCACGCCGTATCCCCGCTAACCGCCTTAAGAGCAAAAAAACGGTCGCGCAGCAGTCCGCATCGCTCCACTCCCGTAAATCGACGCTCAGACATAAAGCCGCATTGCAGGCCAGCCTGGGTAAAAAACGCTATGGTCATCGTCGTGGCAAAACCGTCGAGCAGGGTGAAGAACTGACCGCCGGGGTGCTTAGCGCCCCGCTAAAAATGAGTAAGGCTCACCGGGCTCGCTACCAGAAAGCGCGTCAGACGGCGATGAACAAGCTGATGGGCCAGCTGGGTAAGCCCTACCAGTGGGGCGGAACATCGCCTAAAACAGGCTTCGACTGTAGCGGTCTGGTCTGGTACGCCTACAAGGATTTGGTGAAGTTTAAGATCCCCCGTACCGCCAATGAGATGTACCACCTGCGCGATGCGGCGAATATTAAACGCGGCGAGCTGGAAAAAGGCGATCTGGTTTTCTTCCGCATTAACGGACGTGGTACGGCCGATCACGTGGGGGTTTATCTTGGCGGCGGGAAATTTATTCAGTCACCTCGCACCGGTAAAGATATTCAGGTTAGCGCGCTGGCTGATGAATACTGGCAGAGCCACTATATCGGCGCACGTCGGGTGATGACCCCCAGAACGATCCGCTAATCTCCACGTCGCAGTGTGAATAAGAAGGCCGATCTGACGATCGGCCTTTTTTTTAGTGCATAACGGCGGCGAGGCTGAAAATAATGATCATTAATAGCGCGCTAACGGTCGTTAGCAGAGAAAATTTCAGATTGGTGTCCACAGATACTCCTTTATACCCTTACAGTTTGTGCCATCATCAATTTTCCCACACCCGGCGGTAAAAATCTCGTTTTCTCTGCTCAGCCTTGTTAGAATTCCCCCTCGTTGCGCAACGGGCTGCGTTCGCGGTCTGAAACCGACGCAACAGGCCTGGCTGTCCGCCCCCTTTTCCTTACTGACGCCACCGAATATCCATTAAAAACGGCGACGGGTTTTGCCGCTTCAGGCAATCGTTTAACAATATACTTATCAGCAAGTTGCGATAGGTGCAGGAGTAATGATTTCATGGCAACAATCAAAGATGTGGCTAAACGTGCTGGGGTGTCGACCACCACAGTGTCCCACGTCATTAATAAAACGCGCTTTGTGGCCGAAGCCACGCGGGAAGCAGTATGGACGGCCATCCGCGAACTGCATTATTCGCCAAGTGCGGTCGCCCGCAGTCTTAAGGTTAACCACACCCGGACCATCGGCCTGCTGGCAACGTCCAGCGAGGCGCCCTACTTTGCCGAAATTATTGAAGCCGTGGAAAACAGCTGCTTTGCCAGCGGCTACACCCTGATTCTGGGCAATGCGCACAACGATCTGGTTAAACAGCAGGCCTATCTGTCAATGATGGCGCAAAAGCGCGTCGATGGCCTGCTGGTGATGTGCTCTGAGTATCCTGATGAACTGATCCAGATGCTTGAAGATAACCGAAATATTCCTATGGTCGTCATGGACTGGAGTGAGTCACGCGGTGATTTTACGGATACGGTGCTGGATAACGCCTTTGAGGGCGGTTATCTGGTTGGCCGCTATCTGATTGAGCGCGGCCATCGCGATATTGGCGTCATTCCCGGTCAGCTGGAGCGTAACACCGGCGGTGGCCGTCATGCCGGTTTTCTTAAGGCGCTATCCGAAGCGGGGATCACCCTGCGCGATGAGTGGCTGGTGCAGGGCGATTTCGAACCCGAATCTGGCTATCGCGCCATGCAGCAAATTTTATCCCAGAAGCAGCGGCCTACCGCCGTATTTTGCGGCGGCGATATTATGGCGATGGGAGCGATTTGTGCCGCTGATGAGATGGGCCTGCGCGTACCCCAGGATATTTCGGTCATCGGCTATGATAACGTGCGCAATGCGCGCTATTTCACCCCGGCCCTGACCACCGTACACCAGCCAAAAGAGAGGCTGGGCGAAACGGCATTTGAAATGCTGCTGGATCGCATTACCAGCAAGCGTGAGGAGCCGCAGACGATTGAAGTTCATCCCAGCCTGATCGAGCGTCGTTCAGTGGCGGACGGTCCCTTTGTCGACTATCGCCGCTAACGCCATTAGCCGCCCGCTCACTCCTCTGCCCCCTCGTTCAGCCACTCATTATTGAGCGTCCCGGTGTCGCCAAGATAGTCAAGCAGCCAGCCCAGCGCGGGGCTGGCCTGCTGCTGCGACCAGCTGACGCAGCAGGGGCTGTCGGGAAATGTCGCCGTCAGCACAAGTTCCGCCATGGCGCCGCTGCTGAGCAGCGGGCGGGCAAAATGCCCTGGCACCATTCCGACGCAAAGTCCGGCCAGCAGGCAGTCTGCTGCACTTTCCCAGTCAGGCACCACCAGCCGTCGCTGATTATCCAGCGTCCAGGTGGTGCGTTTGGGCAGCGCGCGGGAGGTATCCTCCAGCGTCAGGGAGGGCCATTCGCGGATGGCTTCCTCGCTGACCGGTCCTGAGATTTCTGTTAAAGGATGGCGGGCGCTGACCACACAGCGCCAGTTTAGCGCGCCCATATTGCGAAAGGCAAAGCGCCCGCCGACGGGTATCGCCTGAGTTGCGCCAATTGCCACCTCTACCCGGCCGTCCGCCAGCGCATCCCACACGCCGTTGAACACCTCAGGGGAAAGGTGTAATTCCATATCCGGGAAATGACGGTAGAAATCGACAACCAGCTGCCGGGTACGCTGGGGTTTCACTATGCTGTCGACGGCAATATTTAGCTGCCCGCGCCAGCCGTTTGCTACCTGCTGGCACTGACGCCGGGTGGCAAGCATTTTTTTGATTACCCCCCGCCCCTCCTGAATAAAATAGCGTCCCGCCTCGGTCAGTTCGACATCGCGATGGCGGCGCGTGAACAGCGGAACGGCCAGCCACTCTTCCAGCTGACGTACGGTATAGCTAATCGCTGAGGGGACCCGGTGCAGTTCGGCGGCGGCGGCGGTAAAGCTGCCGTTTCGTGCTACTGCATCAATCACTTCGAGGGAATGTTCTGACCACATTTTCTGCCTGCAAATTTTTTGAACGCAATGGACAAATATTAACGTTTCACAACGCCTCTGACACGCATTTACACTCTGCGCGGTTATATTCTTCTGAAATAAAGAGCAAAAAAATGCCTGCAAAACTTTTTACCCTTTACCTCGCGCTGCTTAGCGTCATTGGCTTCCTGGCCACCGATATGTATCTGCCTGCCTTTACGCTGATGCAGCAGGACCTGCAAACCGACGCGGGGGCCATCGGTGCCAGCCTGAGTCTCTTTCTGGCGGGCTTTGCCTGTGCGCAGCTAATATGGGGGCCTCTCTCTGACCGGATTGGCCGGCGTCCCGTGCTGCTGATGGGTCTGAGCCTGTTTGCCATTGGCTGTGCCGGAATGTGGTGGGTGCACAATGCCACCCTTCTGCTGGTGCTGCGCTTTGTACAGGCCATCGGCATCTGTGCGGCCGCCGTGACCTGGCAGGCGCTGGTGATTGACCGCTATTCTGCCACCCAGGCCAGCAAGGTGTTTGCTACTATTATGCCGTTGGTGGCACTCTCTCCGGCGCTGGCTCCCCTGCTGGGTGCGTGGCTGCTCAACCATTTTGGCTGGCGCGCAATTTTTATCGCCCTGATGGTCATTACGCTACTGCTGCTTATTTGCACGCTCTGTTTGAAGGCAACTCCGCGCGTTGCGCCTAAAAAAGGCGATAAAAAGACGGGCTTTATTACTCTGCTTAAGTCTCCTGTCTACAGCGGCAACGTGCTGATGTATGCCGCCTGTTCTGCCAGCTTCTTTGCCTGGCTGACCGGTTCGCCATTTATCTTATCCGCGCTGGGCATGTCGCCTGGCAGTATTGGCCTGAGCTACTTCCCTCAGACGCTGGCTTTTCTGACCGGCGGCTACGGCTGCAGAACACTGCTTAAGCGTATGGAAGGCGGCTCGCTTCTGCCCTGGCTGCTTGGCCTGTACAGCCTGAGCATTATCGCTTTTTTTGTTGCGGCTCAGCAGGCGACACCGTCGGTTTATGCGCTGCTGCTGCCGTTCTGCGGCATTGCTCTGGCAAATGGCGCGCTGTATCCGATTGTGGTGTCGAATGCTCTGCTCCCCTTCCCTCAGGCCAGCGGTAAGGCCGCGGCCTTGCAAAATACGCTTCAACTGGGACTCTGCTGCGTGGCCAGCCTGTTGATCTCCTCATTTCTTACCCGACCCCTGTGGTCTACCTCACTGGTTATGCTGTCCACTGTCATTTTTGCCATAATCGGCTATATTTTACAGCGTACAAAAGCGGCAGAAACGTTACTGCATCGCGCGGAAAGTAGTCGTTAACGTGCTGAACACCCTTAGTTAGCAACCTAACGATAAACATTTGAATATTGTCAGGGGTGAGCATATACTCGTTTCGCTGGGTAAAAAATAACAATTTCCGCCTGATAACCCTCTGCCTTGCTGGCAGATAATGTGCCAGCAGGGTAAAGGATTTCGGGAATACCTGCCAGGCCTCCCAGGCTTTCAGCAAGTCTGACGGCTCAATGGGAAATATAAAGTAAATTTCAATTCTGACAGGGCAGTCTGGGTTTCAATCCTTACTTTCCCGTTGCTCTACTCTGCTAATATTTATTTTCAATCCTCTGTAACGCCGGATATCAGACGTACGCCAGTGCGTGCGTATTCTCAAAATCCTGTAGAAATTGTTTTTTCTATTTCTCGGGTAACAATCACACAGGGTGATGGAGAGACTATGAGTTCATCGTGTATAGAAGAAGTGAGCCTGGAAGAGAATCAGTGGTACAGAATCGTTCAGGAGATGCTACGCAGCGCAGATATCGATATCAATGGTCCCCGCGCATGGGATATTCAGGTCATTAACCCCGCCTTTTTTAAACGCGTTCTGCAGGAAGGGTCGCTGGGGCTGGGTGAAAGTTATATGGATGGCTGGTGGGAGTGTGAAAGAATGGACATGTTCTTTCATCGCGTATTACTGGCGAAGCTCGATGAGAAGCTTCCCCACCATTTCAAAGACACCTTACGTATTGCCGCGGCCAGATTAACCAATCAGCAGTCGAGAAAGCGCGCGTGGATCGTTGGCAAGGAACATTACGATCTTGGAAACGATCTGTTTTCTCTGATGCTTGATTCCCATATGCAATACTCCTGCGGTTACTGGAAGGACGCCCGGACGCTGGAGGATGCGCAGAATGCAAAATTAAAAATGATTTGCGAAAAGCTGCAACTGGCGCCGGGCATGTCCCTGCTGGATATTGGCTGCGGCTGGGGTGGGCTGGCGGAATATGCGGCACGTTACTACGGCGTTCGCGTATCTGGCGTCACTATCTCTGCTGAACAGCAAAAAATGGCTCAGCAGCGCTGTGAAGGGCTGGATGTCACTATTCTGCTGCAGGACTACCGCGACCTGAATGAACAGTACGATCGGATTGTGTCCGTGGGCATGTTTGAACATGTCGGCCCTAAAAACTACGCCACCTATTTCAGCGTAGTGAATCGCAACCTGAAGCCAGATGGCCTTTTCCTGCTACATACTATCGGCTCCAATACCACCGGCGAGAATGTTGACCCCTGGCTGGACAGGTATATTTTCCCCAATGGTCGCCTGCCCTCAGTAAGCCATATTGCTGAGGCCAGCGAACCCTATTTCGTAATGGAAGACTGGCACAATTTCGGCCCGGACTATGACACCACCCTGATGGCGTGGATTGATCGTTTTCTTGCCGTGTGGCCTGAGCTCGCAGAAAAGTACGGTGAGCGCTTCAAACGCATGTTTATTTATTATCTTAATGCCTGCGCAGGCGCCTTTCGCGCACGCCATATGCAGCTCTGGCAGGTGATGTTTACCCATGGCATAGAAGGCGGGCTTCGCGTCCCGCACTAATCCTGGCCCGCTAAAAGGCCGGCGTTAATGACGCCGGCCTTTTTATTGCCTGCCGCAGATGCCCGATGCCCGAAATGACTCAGCGCCCGTTGCCTGCAACAGAGACTTCTCAGGCGGTTTAGCGTAGCTCTGGCGCGTCCTGAGCGACGGCCTCGCTAAGAAGCGCGTCACGCTGCGCCAGAACGCGCTCGACGGTTTCAATGATTGCCTGAGTGTGAGGATCGATTTCAATATTTACCCGCTCCCCCAGACGTTTGCCCCCCAGCGTGGTTCGCGCCAGCGTTTCAGGAATAAGGTGCACGCAGAAACGGGTTTTAGTCACTTCCCCAATCGTCAGGCTTATTCCATCAATACCCACAAATCCTTTATACAGGATATATTTCATCTGCTCCGCATCACGCGGTTTGAACCAGATTTCACGGTTATTTTCTGAGATGAGAATTTTGCAAATCTCTGCCGTGGTCATAATATGGCCAGACATGAGATGACCACCAATTTCATCACTGAATTTCGCTGCCCGCTCAACGTTAATGTAATCGCCAATAGTGAGATCGCCCAGATTAGTGATACGCAGCGTCTCTTTGACCAGATCAAAACTTACCCGATCGCCGTTTATTTCCGTCACCGTCAGACAGCAACCATTATGAGAAACGGACGCACCCAACTCCAGACCTGGCAGCATGTCCGGCGGAAGTCGCACAGTATGGGTGCGGAAATTAGGCTTCTCGTGGATCGCGAGCAGTTCGGCGGTGCCCTGTACAATACCGGTAAACATGGTTATCACCTCAAATAGAGTATTTTGCCTGTCAGTTTGCCCTGGCTTACGCGTAAATCCAAACGCCCCCGGTTATTTTACTCCGACAGTCTGCGCTATTTTTCCGGCTAAGATTGGCTATTTGCTCTGCGATCATTACACTGTTCGGCCAGCCCTGCTGTCAAACGCGGTGTTTAGCGCGCTATTGCGGCAGCCAGGCCCCCTCCTACATAACGATAAACAGGTGTTCGTGTGCAGAAGTACCTTATTGAGGCGCGTCAGTTATTAGCGCTGGCGATCCCAGTGATCTTTGCTCAGGTGGCTCAGTCCGCTATGGGATTCGTCGATACGATTATGGCCGGCGCTGTCAGCGCCACGGATATGGCTGCGGTTGCCGTGGGTACCTCAATCTGGCTGCCTGCCATTCTCTTTGGACACGGTTTGCTGCTGTCACTGACGCCGGTGGTGGCGCAGTATAATGGCTCGGGTCGTCGGGACCGCATTGCGCATCAGGTACGCCAGGCATACTGGCTGGCGGCGGTGGCTGCCGCCGTGGTGATGGTGCTGCTTTATAACGCCGGTTTTGTCATTCGCAGCATGCACAATATTGATCCGACGCTGGCAGATAAAGCGACAGGCTATTTGCATGCGCTGCTGTGGGGCGCGCCGGGCTATCTGTTCTTTCAGGTGGCGCGCAATCAGTGCGAAGGAGTGGCCAAAACCCTGCCCGGCATGATTATTGGCTTCCTGGGTTTAATGGTAAATATCCCGGTTAACTATATTTTTATCTATGGTCATTTTGGCATGCCCGCGCTGGGGGGCGTAGGCTGTGGAGTAGCGACGGCCTCGGTCTACTGGGTAATGTTTCTGGTAATGAAACTCTGGATCCGCCGCGCGCATTCAATGCGTGATATCCGCCTGCCGACGCGCCTGAGCGCGCCAGACAGGTCGGTGCTCTGGCGGCTGTTTACGTTAGGCCTGCCGGTTGCGCTTGCGCTCTTCTTTGAGGTCACACTGTTCGCGGTTGTCGCGCTGCTGGTCTCCCCCATGGGGATTGTCGAGGTTGCCGGGCATCAAATCGCGCTAAACTTCAGTTCACTTATGTTCGTTATGCCGCTTTCACTGGGTGTGGCGACGACGATCCGCGTAGGCTTCCGGCTTGGGCAGGGATCGGCCGGCGCGGCGCGGGTGTCCGCCTGGACGGCACAGGGCGTCGGGATAACCATGGCCTGTGTGACCGCACTGTTTACCGTGATGTTTCGCGAGCAGATAGCACTGCTTTATAACGATAATCCCGCTGTGGTCACTCTGGCCGCTCAGCTGATGCTGCTGGCTGCGGTGTACCAGATTTCCGATTCTATTCAGGTGATTGGCAGCGGCATTCTGCGCGGTTACAAAGATACGCGTTCAATTTTCTTTATCACCTTTACCGCCTATTGGGTGCTCGGCCTGCCGTGTGGATATGTGCTGGCGATGACAGACTGGATGGTGTCACCGCTGGGCCCGGCGGGTTTCTGGATTGGGTTTATCATCGGTCTGACCTCCGCTGCAATCATGATGGTGTGGCGTATTCGTCGCCTGCAGCGTCAGCCGGCCGAGCGAATTCTGGCACGTGCAGCGCATTAATTTTCCGACATTTTTTGTACAGGCATGCTTAAATAAGCTGCGCTTCGCACAGTTGCGCAGCAGTCACACAGAAAAAAGCGGATTCTGCTTGCCAGGCGTTAACGCTGTCGTTAATATTCGTCCCCGCTGTTAGCAATACAGCAATGATGCGTTCTTAGCTCAGTTGGTTAGAGCACCACCTTGACATGGTGGGGGTCGGAGGTTCGAGTCCTCTAGAACGCACCACAGTGCGTCCGTAGCTCAGTTGGTTAGAGCACCACCTTGACATGGTGGGGGTCGGTGGTTCGAGTCCACTCGGACGCACCATCGTTTATGCGTTCTTAGCTCAGTTGGTTAGAGCACCACCTTGACATGGTGGGGGTCGGAGGTTCGAGTCCTCTAGAACGCACCACGCCTGTTAGCCACTTCCTTCATTAATTTTTTCTGTGTTTTCTCCCCCAACGAATTTTCCGCTTTGCACTATGTTAGCCCCTTGCTGTGATGCCCCTGCGCCCGTTTTTAATGCGCAACACCATGCGCTAACGCAATAATTGACTGATAAGATCATGCTTTTTAGTTGGTTTTCGTCTATCTGAGTCGCTATAATCACCGACGTTGTTTCATTTGAATGGTTTCAGCGTATGGTTGGCCCTTTACAAAAAACGATAGCGTCCTGCACTCTTCGCTGCATATGCGCTGAAACTGCGTCTCAACTTCCTCAGCAAACGACCCTACTGTCACCTATTCTTAATCTGTACCGCAGTTTACGACTCAAACAAAAATTCTTGTCCGGGGCTTCTTTACCGGCGCCGGGATTACCGCTCTCACATCCATTACAACTTAATAGATAACTCGTCATGAAAAAGACCAAAATTGTTTGTACTATCGGACCTAAAACCGAATCGGAAGAAATGCTGACTCACCTGCTGGATGCGGGAATGAACGTAATGCGCCTTAACTTCTCTCACGGCGACTATGAAGAGCACGGTAAGCGTATTGCCAATCTGCGTGCCGTAATGAGTAACACCGGGCACCAGGCGGCGATCCTGCTGGATACGAAAGGCCCGGAAATTCGCACCATGAAACTGGAAGGGGGCAATGACGCTGCTCTGAAAGCAGGCCAGACCTTTACCTTTACCACTGACCAGTCTGTGGTAGGTAATACCGAACGCGTTGCGGTCACCTACCCGGGTTTTGCCTCCGATCTCAAAATTGGCAATACCGTGCTGGTAGATGATGGTCTGATCGGCATGGAAGTAGTGGAAGTCACTGAAAACACCGTGGTCTGTAAAGTGCTTAACAATGGCGATCTGGGAGAAAACAAAGGCGTTAACCTGCCAGGCGTTTCTATTCAGCTGCCTGCACTGGCTGAAAAGGACAAGCGTGACCTGATCTTCGGTTGTGAACAGGGCGTTGATTTTGTCGCGGCGTCGTTTATCCGTAAGCGCTCAGACGTACTGGAGATCCGTGAGCATCTTAAGCAGCACGGCGGCGAGCATATTCAGATCATCTCCAAGATTGAAAACCAGGAAGGCCTGAATAACTTCGACGAAATCCTTGATGCGTCCGACGGCATCATGGTTGCGCGTGGCGATCTGGGCGTTGAGATCCCGGTTGAAGAAGTTATCTTCGCTCAAAAGATGATGATCAAAAAATGTAACCGCGCCCGTAAGGTAGTTATCACGGCTACTCAGATGCTTGATTCGATGATCAAGAACCCGCGCCCTACCCGCGCCGAGGCAGGCGACGTGGCTAACGCCATTCTCGACGGCACCGATGCGGTAATGCTGTCGGGTGAAAGCGCGAAAGGACGTTACCCCCTGGAGTCAGTCACCATTATGGCGACCATCTGCGAACGTACCGACCGCGTGATGAAGAGCCGTATCGATTCGCATCATGACAACCGTAAAATGCGCATTACTGAAGCAGTGTGCCGTGGCGCGGTAGAAACGGCAGAAAATCTGGAAGCCCCCCTGATCGTGGTTGCCACAGAAGGCGGTAAATCTGCTAAATCTGTGCGTAAATATTTCCCGAACGCCACCATTCTCGCGCTGACCACCAATGCACTTACTGCTCGTCAGCTGTTGCTGAGTAAAGGCATTGTGACCAGCGTCGTCGACGAAATTGCCTCAACCGATGACTTTTACCGCCTGGGTAAAGAAGCCGCGCTGTCCAGTGGCTATGGTCAAAAAGGCGATGTGGTGGTGATGGTTTCTGGCGCCCTGGTGCCAAGCGGAACAACCAATACCGCATCCGTACACGTTCTGTAATTTCAGATTGTGGTTCGAGATTAAAAAAGCGCCCGAAAGGCGCTTTTTTTATCGTCATCACCTGGAAACACGACGAAACACCCGCCTGAAATTACCCCCTCAAAATTTTCTAAACTTAAGAAGTGTCCGATTAAACGCGCCTGTTTTAGCTAATTTTTTTGTACTTAAGTGCTAAGACGATGCTTCTTTGAGCGAACGATCAAATTTAAGCACCTTCTCATCAAAAATTTATTCTCATTAGAAAATACTTTGTGTAATACTTGTAACGCTACATGGAGATTAACTCAATCTAGAGGGTATAAATAATGAATCGTACTAAACTGGTACTGGGCGCGGTAATCCTGGGTTCAACTCTGCTGGCTGGTTGCTCAAGCAACGCTAAAATCGACCAGCTGTCTACCGACGTTCAGACTCTGAACGCTAAAGTTGACCAGCTGAGCAACGACGTGAACGCAATCCGTTCTGACGTTCAGGCTGCTAAAGATGACGCAGCTCGTGCAAACCAGCGTCTGGACAACCAGGCTCACTCTTACCGTAAGTAAGAGTTCTGGTTATGAAAATGGCGCACATTGTGCGCCATTTTTTTTGTCTGAAATGTCTTTCACTTAAGCCGTCAGCCGGTATTGAGACATCTTAATTTACCGATTATCCCCTGCTTATTATCACCCGGTAACGCCGCGAAGCTTCTTCTCCACCCAGGTCGAAAGGTAGCTGTCACCCTTAACTCGCTTCTTAAGATGGTATCCCCGGCTTAAACGCGCTATAAGCCATGCTCTGCCGTGCCTGTTGCATGCGGTGTCTCAGGGCGTCAATTATGACGGTAATGCGTCTGCATCGGGCCGCAGACGGATACAGCCCGAGCTGACGCGCATACCAATAAAATCCGCATTAGTCCCTTGTATCAGGTAATAGTAGAGGCGCAGTTCGGCGACGTTTACCACTACTCCTTCCCGTCGGGTATCGGGCAGGAGCATCTGCAAGGGAACGGTCAGCTTTGTACCGGGTGCAGGAAGCCAGGGATCGCAGGTGAGAAACCTCCCGGCAGCAGTGCGGGAGGCCTGTCGGAAAGGCGTGATAATTAGCTTAGCGTAGCGGCCTTCTGGCGAATTGCACGGATCATTGCCTCTAACCCCTGGGATCGGGAAGGCGTAAGGTGCTGCGCGAGCGCCAGCTGTTCAAAAAAGGGACGAACGTCAAAGCCAACGATATCAGCAGGCGTCATGTGCTGATAGAGAATAAAAACTACCGCTACCAGTCCTTTCACAATCGCCGCATCACTGTCACCTTCCAGGGTGACGTAACCGCTGTTATCGGTATTCATCATTATCCATACCTGGCTCTGGCAGCCCGATATCGCATTCACGGGCTGATGCAGTGCGTCAGAGAACGCGGGCAGAAGGGCACCCAGCTCGATGATATACAGGTATTTCTCTTCCCAGTTCGCGCAGCGGGTGAAGTTGCGCACCAGTTTCTCTTTATCTGGCAAACTTGCCATTAGTCTCTCCCTTATCGGTGGGCAGCTCTGAATAACTGTGCATAACCGCTGCATGCCGCAGTTATGCAGGCTAAAACAGTTAGTTAGCCGCCCAGCAGACGGTGTATACGTGTCAGGCCTGCTGCCAGTCGATCGGCCTCTTCTTCGCTGTTATACAAAACGAAAGAAGCGCGGCACATTGCCGGTACGCCGTAGTGCGTCATCAGGGGCATCGCGCAGTGGTGGCCCGTGCGAATCGCTATTCCGTAACGATCCAGGAAGCTGCCGACGTCATAGGCGTGGTGCTGGCCCAGGTTGAAAGCGATCACGCCTGAACGCGCCTCAGGACCGTAGATAACCAGATCAGGCACCGAAGACAGCTTATCCAGTGCATAGCGCATCAGCGCCTGCTCGCGCTGGTGGATAACCTCCAGACCCAGTGCGGATACCCAGGAGAGGGCCGCTCCCAGTGCGATAATACCGCCCGTGTTGGGCGTGCCTGCCTCAAAGCGCCACGGGGCAGCGGCGAAGCGCGTGCCTTCCGTCAGGCTGACGGTGGCTATCATCGACCCGCCGCCTTCCCATGGTGGCATCTCATCCAGCAGAGCCTTACGCCCATAGAGGATACCAATACCGGTGGGACCGTAAATTTTATGACCTGAGAAAACGTAGAAGTCACAGTCCAGATCCTGGACGTCGACCTGCTGATGCATTACCGCCTGCGCACCGTCAATCAGCGTGGTCACCCCGGCTGCTTTCGCCCGCGCCACCAGCTCTTTCACCGGATTAACCGTGCCCAGGACGTTAGAAACGTGGGTGACGGCCAGCATACGGGTGCGGCTGTCTATCAGCGTGGAGAGGCTGGACAAGTCCAGCTCACCGGTCCCCGTCAGCGGAATAAAGCGTACTTCTGCGCCTGCACGTTCGGCCAGCATCTGCCAGGGAACGATATTGGCGTGATGCTCCATTCCGGTGATCAGAATATTGTCACCGGCATGCAGCTGACGACTTCCCCAGCTGCTTGCCACCAGGTTGATCCCCTCGGTGGTGCCTTTAACGAAGATAATCTCTTCCGGCGATGCGGCATTCAGAAAACGCGCCGCCTGAATCCGCACGTCTTCCATGGCGGTGGTCGCTTCCGCACTCAGGGTATGAATACCCCGATGCACCGCCGCATAGCCATTCGCGTAGAAATGACTCTCGGCGTCAATGACCGCCTGCGGCTTTTGTGCACTCGCCGCACTGTCGAGATAGGCCAGCGGTTCGCCATTCACTTCTCGCGCCAGAACAGGAAAATCAGCCCTGACGCGTGTCAGGTCAAAACTCATTGAATGCCTCCGGGAAAACGCTGTGCGATACGTTGCATTACCGCCTCTTTCAGCACGTCATCCGTAATGGCTTCGGTTAATTCTGCGGCAAAAGCATAGATAATCATACGCTGCGCTGACGCTTCGCTAATGCCGCGCGCGCGCAGATAAAACATCTGCTCGTCATCAATACGCCCAATGGTGGCACCGTGGCTGCACTTAACGTCGTCAGCGTAGATTTCCAGCTGAGGTTTGGTATCCACCTCAGCCAGCCGGCCCAGCAGCAGGTTGTTGTTGTTCATCTGCCCGTCGGTTTTCAGCGCATGCTTAGCTACTTTTATCAGGCCGTTAAAAACCGCGCGCGCTTTATCACGGACGATAGTTTTATGCAGCTGTCGGCTCTGACAGTAGCCTTTGTTGTGCTCAAGCCAGGTACGGCTGTCACAAACTTCTTTCCCGACCGGCAGCATCAGGCTGTTAATGCCCAGCTCACTGCCCTCACCGTTCAGCTGAACGCTGGTATTGTGCCGGGTCAGACCCGCCCCCAGCAGGAAGCTGTGGCTCTGAACGCGCGCATCGCGGCCAATCACCAGATCGTTATGGGCAAAGTGGAAACTGCTGTTGTGCTCAAAGGCCAGCTTATAGTGCGTCAGCGCGGCGTTGTCGCCCACTTCTGCTGTGAAGCGGCCGCCAGTAAAGTGGCTGGCGTCGTTCAGGCTAACGTAGTGTTCAATAACCGAGGCCTGTGCGCCATCGTCCAGCTGGAGATGGTGACGATAGTGTGACGTGTTCATCTCTGCCTGCGCGCTGCCGCTGCTGATATGCAGCAGGTAAAGCGCGCGCGGAGCCTGTTTCCCGCGCGCCACGCGGATCAGGGTCACTTCTTCTGCCAGACTTTCCGTCAGATGCAGGAATACCTCAGGCTGTAGCGGCGCGTTAAGTTCGCGGCGCTCACCCGCCTGAGAAATCTGGATATCAAACAAATCATAGCGGCTGTCGCTAAGGGTTTTGCTGAGACGCCCGTCGACAAAGACTAATTTGACAGCGTCGATTTCCAGGGCGTGTTCTGCTACATCCGCTGCGCTCAGTTCAGAGGCGTGCGTTTGCACAAAGTTCTGCCCAAACAGACTCTCCAGCGGGGTGTATTTCCAGTTTTCCTGCTTGCGCGTCGGCAGTCCGAGGCGCAATACCTGCTGCCAGTGGTGCTGAGCCTGAAGCGAACGGCTTTCGCCGTGGCTTTCAAACAGGTGATGCCACTGCTGCAGGGTGTTGTCACTACTCCTGGTCGGTAAGCCAGCCATAGCCTTGCTCCTCCAGTTGTTTCACCAGCGTAAAGTCGCCGGATTTGACGATTTTGCCCTGATACAGAACGTGAACGAAGTCCGGCTTGATATAGTCCAGAATGCGCTGATAGTGCGTTACGATAATGAATGCGCGCTTGCCGTCACGCAGCGTGTTAACGCCGTTAGCGACCGTTTTCAGTGCATCGATATCCAGACCTGAGTCGGTTTCATCCAGGATGCACAGCTCAGGTTCAAGCGCTGCCATCTGCAAAATATCATTGCGCTTTTTCTCACCGCCCGAGAAACCAACGTTAACTGAACGCGTCAGCAGGTCTTCCGGCATTTTCAGCAGGTGAATTTTATCTTCAATAAAGTCCTGGAAGTCGAAACGGTCCAGTGCTTCGCTGCCGCGATACTGACGCACCGAGTTCACTGCGGTTTGCAGAAAGAACTGGTTGCTGACGCCAGGGATCTCAACCGGATACTGGAACGCCATAAAGATACCTTCTCCGGCACGCTCTTCCGGAGAGAGTTCAAGCAGATCCTTGCCTTTAAAGCTGACGGAACCACCGGTCACTTCATACTCTTCGCGCCCCGCCAGCGTGGCAGAGAGCGTACTTTTTCCTGAGCCGTTCGGGCCCATAATGGCGTGAACTTCACCCGCTTTTACTTCAAGATCCAGCCCACGCAGGATCTCTTTGTCTTCAATACTAACCTGTAAATCTTTGATACTTAACATAGTGTTTCCCTGGCAGTGCTGTCCAGCACTGCACTCAGTGACCGTACGCGTGGGCCATTAACCCACGCTGTGTTCGAGGCTGATCGCCAGCAGCTTTTGAGCTTCCACCGCAAATTCAAGCGGCAGCTCGGAGAAGACGTCTTTACAGAAGCCGTTAACGATCATCGAAATTGCGTTATCTTCGCTGATGCCGCGCTGCAGGCAGTAAAAGAGCTGGTCTTCACCAATACGTGACGTTGTCGCTTCGTGTTCGAGCTGAGCCGTATTGTTGCGCACTTCGACGTAGGGGAAGGTGTGCGCGCCGCACTCGGCACCAATCAGCATGGAGTCACACTGGGTGAAGTTACGTGCATTGGTTGCCGTCGGCATAATCTTGACCAGGCCCCGGTAAGTATTCTGGCTTTTACCCGCCGAGATCCCCTTGGAGATAATGGTCGATTTGGTGTTTTTGCCGATATGAATCATTTTAGTGCCGGTATCGGCCTGCTGATGTCCGCTGGTCAGCGCTACCGAAAAGAACTCACCGATGGAGTTGTCGCCGCGCAGGATCACGCTGGGGTACTTCCAGGTGATGGCCGAACCGGTTTCTGACTGAGTCCAGGACATTTTACTGTTTTCACCTTCACACAGCGCGCGTTTGGTGACGAAGTTCAGGATACCGCCTTCCGTTTCGCCGCCGGAGAACCAGTTCTGCACGGTGGAATACTTCACTTCGGCATCTTTATGAATGATGACTTCCACCACCGCCGCATGCAGCTGGTAGCTGTCGCGCACTGGCGCAGAGCAGCCTTCGATGTAGCTGACGTAGCTGCCTTCATCGGCTATCAGGATCGTGCGCTCAAACTGACCGGTCTTTGCCGCGTTGATGCGGAAATAAGTCGAGAGCTCCATCGGGCAGCGCACACCTTTAGGGATGTAGACAAAGGTGCCATCGGAGGCGACAGCCGAGTTCAGCGCGGCGAAAAAGTTGTCATTCGCAGGCACGACCGTACCCAGATACTGTTTTACCAGCTCCGGGTGGTCGTGAATGGCTTCACCAAACGAACAGAATATAATGCCCTGCTCTGCCAGCTTGCCGCGATAGGTGGTTGAAACTGAAACAGAGTCAAAAATCGCATCAACCGCGACTTCCTGCCCCTCGCGCACCGGCACACCTAACTGTTTGAAAGCGTTCTCCACTTCTTCCGTCAGGTAGTCGGGCGCCTGTGAACCCGAGGCCTGCATGGCACCCGGCTCGGAGGCACAGCTGTCATCACAGTTGCCGCAGGAGGGCGCGGAATAGTAGCTGTAATCCTGATAGTTCAGCGACTTATAATTGGCTTTCAGCCAGTGCGGCTCTTCCATCTCCAGCCAGGCGGCATAGGCCTTCAGGCGGAATTCAAGCATCCACTCTGGCTCGTTGCGCTTGGCGGAAATGGCGCGCACCACGTCTTCGCTGAGGCCATTTTCGAACTCTTCGGTTTGCAGCTGGGTAAAGAAACCCTCTTTGTACTTCTGGTTTCCTTCCCAGATCTGCACATCATCCGATGTTTCAGTAATTCGGGACATAAAGTTTACTCAACGCCAAAGCTCTCACCACAGCCACAGGCGTGTTGAGCTTTAGGATTATTAAATTTGAAAATCTGATTCAGGCCTTCACGAACAAAATCCAGTTCCGTTCCGTCGATGAAAGGCATTGCCTGTAACGGGACATAAAGATGCGCACCCTGATGAACAAAGACCAGATCGTCTGCGGCTGGCTCTTTCACCAGATCCATGGTGTAGCCAAAGCCAGCACAGCCGGATGTCTTCACACCCAGCTTCAGGCCCTTCACATGTGGGTCATTAGCTGCCAGCGCAATGATTTGCTGAGCAGCACTGTCAGTGAGCGTCAGGCCCTTCCAGACAAAGTCATCCGGTGAAAAAGAAGCAGTAGTTGCTGATGGCATAAAGTTACCTCGCGAGTCGATAGCCCTGCGGGCTAATACCTCTATGTTAGTGATATTGAATATCGCTTCAACCTCTTGTTTTGCAGGGATTAAGGCTAACGGGGCATTTTTAGCCCTTTTTATACAGTTTAGACCCTGTGAAGAGGATGACGATCGGCATTACGCTCCGATTTAACGAAATTATAACACATTGAAAAAAGACCAGTAAATAACGGCCACGCAGCGATGACCGTGAATTATGGATATTTTACCGCTTTCAGACATGCCGCGTATCGTTATTACCAATTTTTATGAGAGGCAGCATTTATGGGTAAAAATTTCTGCCTGAGGCGTTGAATAATGCGTCATTTATAATATGATAATGATTATCATTAGCACGAACGAGCCCTGAGATGAATCTTTCGATAAGCGCCTGGCTGCACAATAAGATTGACGATTACAAGTTTTCGGTTCGCGATATTACCGTTGATTTCTACATGGCTCAGGCCAAACTCAACCGGCCACAGTGCAGCCTCAAACACCTGCGTCGATTCAATGACATTTGCCTGGACATGGCCGAGCTGTGCCAGCTAAACGGCGATGACCGCAGCTACCTGCACGCGCTGGGTAAGCTCCATCATCGCCTGCTGGTCGAGCTGGGTAACCCCGAACGCGACAGGCTGTTTCGGATGCAGGCCTGGCAGCTGGCCCGACACTCCCTTACCCGTCTGTGCCACGAGCTGGCGCTAACCGGCGACTGGGATCGCGCCACCCGCCTGCAGAGCGATTTTGTTAAGCATGCCGCGTGGATAATTTGACAACCGGGCTGCCTTAACCCGATCCGACCTTATCCCGGTGAGCACATCCCGACCTTGCCGCTATTCTGGCCCGGCCCCATGCCTTACCGCTTCCACAGCTGCCCCCCCTCTATTCAGGAGGGGCAACATGATATCACTCTTTGCCCCTGACTGACAAAACTGCGGTGGTGAGTCTGACCGAGCAACACAGCCGCTGTCGGGGGTCGAAAATGTCTATCTGCCAGCGCTGATGGTTACGTCCCAGGTGCAGTGCATAACACACGCCGCGCACCTCCCCTTCCCGTACCGGGCGCAGATGGCTCGCGTTGATCTCCAGTCCCACGATCCGCTCTTCACCCGTCGTACACAAATAACCGGCCACCGACCCCAGCGTTTCAGCTAGCGCTACCGAGGCGCCGCCGTGCAGCAGGCCAAAGGGCTGACGGGTACGTGAATCGACCGGCAGCGTCGCCTCCAGCGTCTCCTCGTTGATCGCGGTAAAGACTATCCCCAACGTTTCCGCAAGGTTTCCCCGCCCCAGCTGGTTAAGCTCTGTCAGGGTCATATCACGTTGCCAGATAGCCATCAGATAATCTCCAGCAGCGCCTGAAGAGGATGCCGCATACCATTCCCCTCTACGCGCTTTACCTGACTGCGGCATGAGTAACCGGTAGCCAGGCAGCGCTGTCTGGGCAGTTTTTGCAGCGCCTGATGCCAGGAAAGTTCATAGATGCCCAGTGAATTTTTCAGATTTTTGGTTTCATGGCCATAGGTTCCGGCCATACCGCAGCAGCCGACGCTGACATTTTCCAGCCTGGCGCCAAAGCGGGCAAATATGCTCTCCCACTGTTTAGTCGAGGCAGGCAGCGCCGTCACTTCCGTACAGTGTCCGAACAGATACCAGCGCTCCCCGCTTTGCGGCTTAAGGCTGCTTTCAGGCAGGGCCTGGAGTAGCCACTCGTGCACCAGCTGGACGTGGAAATCCCCACGCAGCTCGCCCAGGGTCAGGCGGTATTCATCGCGATAGCACAGTACCAGTGCCGGATCGACACCCACCAGCGGTAAGCCGAGTTGCGCAACGCGATTAAGAAAATCAGCGGTTTTCCGTGCCGTGCGTGCAAAGCGTTGCAGGAAGCCTTTAACATGCTGGGCCTTACCATTCGGGGAAAACGGCAGTACCACCGGCTGGTAGCCCAGCTTTTCGATCAGGCTGACAAAATCAGCGACCAGTCGGGCTTCGTAATAGCTGGTAAAGGGATCCTGCACCACCAGCACATAGCGTTCGCGCTGCATGCTGCTCATCGCCTCAAGCTGTTCCAGGGTGGTGGTCACTGCCTGCTGTCCCGCCAGCGCCTTTTTAAGCGACGGTGAGGAGAGCAAGGGCAGGTCCACCATGCCAATATGGTTTCTGCTCAGATCGCGCAGCAGCGGCTGACGCAGAAAAAAGTTAAATACCCTGGGGGCCTTCGCCATCAGCGGGGCATAGCTCTCCACGCTGGCCACCAGATAGTCGCTGGTCGGACGCAGATAGCGGGTATGGTAAAGCTGCAAAAACCGTGACCGAAAGCCGGGCACGTCAATTTTAATCGGGCACTGTGTCGAGCAGGCTTTACAGGCCAGGCAGCCCGACATCGCCTCCTTTACCTCATGCGAAAAGTCATACTCCCCGCGCCGGGCATGCCAGCTATTTCGCGTTCGCGCAATCAATCCGCGCAGGCTGACCTTCTCCTTCGGCAGGTTCTTCTCCAGCGCCACCGGTTCAACCCCCTGCTCGGCCAGCAGACGGAGCCACTCGCGCGTCAGCGTGGCCCGTCCCTTCGGCGAGTGAATACGGTTGCCGGTGATCTTCATTGATGGACACATAGGGCTGCGCACGTCAAAGTTGAAGCACAAACCATTGCCGTTACACTCCATCGCCCCGCGCCAGTCGCTTCTGACGTTAATGGGGATCTGCCGATCCCAGGTGCCGCGTTTGACCGCATCGACGGCCATCATCGGGGCATCAGTGCCAAACGGAGTGCAGATTTTCCCCGGGTTAAGACGGTTGGCCGGATCGAAAGCCGCTTTAATGCGTCTGAGTTCATTGAACAGCGCTTCGCCAAAGAATTCCGGGCTGTACTGCGCACGAAAACCCTTACCGTGCTCGCCCCACAGCAGGCCACCAAAGCGCGCCGTCAGGGCCACGACCTCATCGGAGATCTGCTTCATCATCATCTCCTGCTGCGGGTCGCACATATCCAGCGCAGGGCGAACGTGCAGCACCCCGGCATCCACATGGCCGAACATGCCGTAGCTCAGGCCATGTCCATCCAGCAGGGCGCGGAACTCGGTGATATAATCAGCCAGATACTGCGGAGGTACGCAGGTGTCTTCCACGAAGGGAATGGGCTTGGCACCGCCTTTCGCATTGCCCAGCAGACCTACCGCTTTCTTACGCATGGCATAGATGCGTTCAATGCCGTCCAGATCGTTGCAAATTTGATAGCCAATAACGCCTGCCTCATGGGCGGCGATCAGCGCATCCAGCCGCTGGCAGAGCACCGCGACCTGTTCAGCAATCGCGGCACCGTCGTCACCGGCAAACTCAACAATATTCAGGCCAGCCACTTCGCTGCCGGGCACATCGGCGATCAGTTCGCTCACCGAGTGCCAGACGATATCCTCCCGCGCCAGGTTTAATACTTTCGAATCGACCGTCTCCACCGACAGCGCCTTTGCCTCCACCATAAAAGGCGCGCTACGCAGGGCGGAGTCGAAGGAGTCATATTTGATATTGACCAGCTGGCGCACTTTGGGGATCCGCGTGATATCCAGTCGGGCCTCGGTAATAAAGGCCAGGGTTCCCTCTGAGCCGCACAGCAGTCGCGTCAGGTCGACCTGTTGCAGATCGTCACTCAGCACATGGCGCAGGTCGTATCCGGTCAGGAAACGGTTAATTTTTGGGAACTTATTCAGCACAAGCTGGCGATTATCGCGGCAGCTTGCCAGGACGGTGCGGTAGATTTTTCCTTCTGCCGTCGCCTCCGCTGCCAGCTTTTCTGCCAGTGCGACGGGAATGCTACGCGTATCAAGGATGTCACCGCCCAGCAGAATGGCGCGCAGGGCCAGCACGTGATCGGACGTTTTACCGTATACCAGCGATCCCTGACCCGACGCGTCGGTATTTATCATCCCGCCCAGCGTGGCCCTGTTGCTGGTGGAAAGCTCAGGGGAGAAGAAAAAACCATAGGGTTTGAGAAAGGCATTCAGCTGATCCTTAATCACACCCGCTTCAACCTTTACCCACCCCTGCTCAACGTTGATATCAAGAATGCGGTTCATATGGCGGGACATATCCACCACAATTCCCTGATTAAGCGACTGGCCGTTGGTGCCGGTGCCCCCTCCGCGCGGGGTAAAGATGAGATCGCTAAAGCGTCCCTCTCCCGCCAGGCGGGCTATTAATGCCACATCGGCGGTGGAACGAGGGAAAATAACGGCGTCAGGAAGGAGCTGATAAATGCTGTTGTCGGTAGAGACGCTAAGGCGATCGGCATAGTGGGTAGCGGTATCGCCAGTGAAACCCTGCTGCTCTAACGCCTGCAAAAAATTCAGCACCAGTTGAATCAGGCCTGGCGCCTGAGAAATTTGTGGGATCATTTTCGGGTGACCAAATGTGGATTATGCATTTCTGTTGATTTAACGGTTTTAGCATATTTTTTTATAGCCTGTCGCGGTTTCAAAAAACCGTGGATAAAAGAATCATGCGTTGCATCTGTTGTAAATGCGTTTAATACATCATGATAAGAAAGCGGGTGCAGCGCACTGGCTGCCTGCCGCTGCCCGCACCATTATTCCGCATCGTTCTTATTTTACCCGAGGTAATGTTTACGCATGAAGAACGTAGAAAAAGGCTGGGATTTGCCGCAAATCGTCTTCTCCCTGATGTTTATAACCCTGATGATTGTTGCCTGTTTTTGGGTGGTCCAGCCGTTTGTGCTGGGTTTTGCCTGGGCCAGCATGGTCGTTATCGCCACCTGGCCGCTAATGATTAAGCTGCAGCACTGGCTCTGGGGGCGACGTTCACTGGCCGTGATTGCCATGACGCTAATTTTGATCCTGCTGTTTATTATTCCGATTGGAATTTTGGTCAACAGCCTGATTGAGAACAGTGGCCCGGTGATAGCCTGGGCTACCTCCGGCCATCTGCTGCTGCCGGATATGCACTGGATGACCAGTATTCCCCTGGTTGGCAGAAAGCTTTACTCCGGCTGGCATCATCTGGTTCAGGGCGGCGGCAGCGCGATGATGACCACCATTCAGCCTTATATCGGACGAACCAGCGTGTTTCTGTTCGCGCAGGCAGGACACTTTGGCCGCTTTATGCTGCATCTGGGTCTGATGCTGCTATTCAGCGTGCTGCTCTACGCCAGGGGAGAGCAGGTTGGCCATGGCATCCGCCATTTTGCCTTCCGCCTGGGTTCACGACGGGGTGACGCCGCCGTGCTGCTGGCCGGTCAGGCCATCCGCGCCGTGGCGCTCGGGGTGGTGGTGACCGCGCTGGTTCAGGGCATTCTGGGTGGCATTGGCCTGGCCATATCCGGCATCCCCTACGCAACGATCCTCACGGTCCTGATGATTTTCTCCTGCCTGGTGCAGCTGGGCCCGCTGGTGGTACTGGTTCCCGCCATCGTCTGGCTTTACTGGAGCGGTGATACCACCTGGGGAACGGTACTGCTGATATGGAGCTGCGTGGTAGGCACGCTGGATAACGTGCTGCGTCCGATGCTGATCCGCATGGGCGCCGATCTGCCGATGATTTTAATCCTTTCCGGCGTAATTGGTGGTCTGGTCGCCTTTGGCATGATCGGCCTGTTTATAGGCCCCGTGGTGCTGGCGGTCTCTTACCGGCTGGTTTCGGTATGGGTTCATGATGTCCCCGCGCCCGAAGAAGATCCGCTGGAAGTAGTGGAAGAGCTGGCAGAAATCGAGCACGAAGCTCACGTTAACGCAAAATAGTGTTCACAGGCGGTCATTTATGTGACCGTCTTCACGTCCTGGAAAAATAATCGCCCCCCCATGCTTAGTACGCTTTGATTAAGGGCATTGACCTTTAAACCCCCTTTTTAATCCTTTTCAACTCTTCATTCCCTGTAATGATTACCTTTAGTACAGTTTTATGTGCTTTCTGGTGGGTGACTGGCGACGAAAGATTATCGCTTTTAAACTAATGAGAGGATTCTTAATGACTCACCTGGCCCATCTGAATATTATGAATCATACGCTTACGATCAAGCTGCTGATTTTTAAACAACCTTTTTACCCCGAGTTAAATAAAGAATTGCTGTGTGTAGTCTTTGCCCATCCCATGTGGTGGGCTTTTTTTTTGGCTGCTATCTGCCTGAAAGGCCAGATAATCTGGCCTTTCAGGCGTTTTGGTCGTAAATCGCGCTATTTTTCAGCTATTTCAGCCAGGCTAAGCCAGGTCTGCACCACCGTATCTGGGTTAAGAGACAAACTATCAATTCCCTCATCCATTAGCCACGCGGCAAAGTCTTCGTGATCGGAGGGACCCTGCCCACAGATGCCGACATATTTACCCTGCTTCTTCGCTGCCCGAATCGCCATCGACAGCAGCGCTTTCACCGCGTCATTACGCTCGTCAAACAGCGCCGAGACGACGCCCGAATCCCGGTCGAGGCCCAGCGCCAGCTGTGTCATATCGTTTGAGCCGATAGAGAAACCATCAAAATAGTGCAGGAACTGCTCCGCCAGCAGCGCGTTCGACGGGATTTCGCACATCATAATGATCTTCAGGCCATTTTCGCCCCGCTTAAGCCCCTGGCGCTCCAGCTCCTCAACGACGGCCTTCGCCTGATCCACGGTTCTGACAAAGGGCACCATAATTTCCACATTCGTTAGCCCCATGTCATTGCGCACCCGCCTGACTGCGGCACACTCAAGAGCGAAGCAGTCGCGGAAGCTGTCGGCCACATAGCGACCCGCCCCACGGAAGCCCAGCATCGGGTTTTCCTCTTCGGGTTCGTAGCGTTCCCCCCCCACCAGGTTGGCATACTCATTGGTTTTGAAGTCAGAGAGGCGCACGATAACGCGCTTAGGCGCGAAAGCCGCTCCCAGCGTGGCAATCCCCTCGGTCAGGCGACCGACGTAGAATTCAACCGGATCGTCGAAGCCTTTCATCATTGATCGGATCTGCTGCTGCAGTTCCGGCGTCTGCTGGTCAAATTCCAGCAGCGCTTTGGGATGCACGCCGATCATGCGGTTAATAATAAACTCCAGTCGCGCCAGTCCCACGCCCTCGTTGGGCAGGCAGGCAAAATCAAATGCACGGTCTGGATTCCCCACGTTCATCATGATTTTAAGCGGCAACGGCGGCATTTCGTCGACCTGCGAGCTTTTCACTTCAAAGTCGAGCAGGTCGTTATACACATAACCGGTGTCGCCCTCCGCGCAGGAAACGGTCACCTTATGGCCATCCTTCAGCACGTCGGTTGCATGACCACAGCCTACCACGGCAGGAATACCCAGTTCGCGGGCGATTATGGCGGCGTGGCAGGTTCTGCCGCCGCGATTAGTCACAATCGCGGATGCTTTCTTCATAATCGGTTCCCAGTCCGGGTCGGTCATATCCGTTACCAGCACATCACCTTTTTCGATGCGGTTCATCTCGCTGATATCGTGAATAACCTTAACTTCCCCGGCGCCAATGCGGTGCCCAATCGCGCGTCCTTCAACCACGACCTGACCTTTGCCCTGCAGCGTATAGCGCTCCATCACCTGGCCGTTAGACCTTACGGTTTCAGGACGAGCCTGCACAATAAACAGCTTACCGGTGTGACCGTCTTTCGCCCATTCAATGTCCATTGGCCGCTGGTAGTGTTTTTCTATCTGCACGGCCTGAGCAGCCAGCGCCTCCACCTCTTCCTGAGTCAGGCAGAAACGATCGCGATCCGCTTCAGGCACATCTTCGATTTTGACCTGCTCACCATGTTCCTGAGAATCGGCATAAACCATGCGTATTTTTTTCGAGCCCATGGTACGGCGCACGATGGCTGGGCGACCAGCCGCCAGCGTGGGCTTATGCACATAGAATTCATCCGGGTTGACCGCCCCCTGTACCACCATTTCACCCAGCCCCAGCGCGGCAGTAATAAATACCACCTGATTAAAGCCCGATTCCGTATCAATGGTGAACATCACGCCAGCAGAAGCCAGATCTGAACGCACCATGCGCTGAACCCCCGCAGAAAGTGCGACGCCACGATGGTCATACCCCTGGTGCACACGGTAGGAAATAGCGCGATCGTTAAACAGCGAGGCGTAAACGTGTTTTACCGCGACCAGTACGGCATCGAATCCCTGTACGTTGAGGAAGGTTTCCTGCTGACCGGCAAAGGAGGCGTCGGGCATATCTTCGGCCGTAGCCGATGAGCGCACGGCAAAGGATGCGTCGGCATCATCAGCCGATAACTGCTGGTAGGCCTCGCGGATCGCCTGCTCCAGCGCAGGCTGGAATGGGGTATCCACAATCCACTGGCGGATTTGTTTACCCGCTTTAGACAGTTCGTCAACATCATCAATATCGGTTACATCAAGCAGCGCGTAAATCCGCTGATTAACGCCGCTTTGATCAAGAAACTGATTAAATGCCTCTGCCGTCGTCGCAAAGCCGTTGGGAACGGACACGCCCAGCGAAGACAAATTGGTAATCATTTCTCCCAGAGAGGCATTTTTGCCTCCCACCCGATCAACATCGTTCATGCCAAGCTGGTTATACCAGAGCACGAGCGGCAGTTCGCCTTTATTGGACATCGGAGCAATCCTTTTATATTTAATTAAGATGATGAAGACTGAGTATGACGTCCTCAGCCTGGCACATTCGTACCGCGGAATAAAACTGTTGAATCGATCAAGCAGCCAGAATGTCCATCTTTTCGGAAAACTCCGCGCAAATGACAGGCGTTGCGCAACGGCTAAAATAAATTTTTATATTTTAATCAACAAGATAGGAATACAGGTGATTTCCAGAGAGTCTGATGGTTGCGCAACACATAATAATTCCCTTTACGAATGATATCTTAATAAAGTGCTATTTTTAGGAATGACAATGCGGCTTTTATTAATCAGCCTGAGCTTTTATTGAGATGTCAGGACTATATAAAAACAAATAGTTCACATCAATTTTTTATGAACTATTTGTTTTATTATGTTGTTGTTATCACAATTTGCTTTCTGCTACCGGCTTAATTTAGTCTGCAGTAAGGATAACCACGGGAGAGAAACTGACGTGAATAATGAACGAAGTGTGTTTTATATCTCTGATGGTACGGCTATCACCGCGGAGGTGCTGGGTCATGCGGTTCTTTCACAGTTTCCCGTTGCTATTAACAGCGTGACCCTGCCGTTTGTGCAAAACGTGCAGCGCGCGCAGGCAGTCAAAGCGCAGATCAACGCTTTATATGCCACAAGCGGCGCACGTCCACTGGTTTTTATTTCAATTGTTACGCCCGAAATACGCGAGATCATCCTGCAAAGTGACGGTTTCTGTCAGGATATCGTCCAGTCGCTGGTAGGCCCGCTACAGCAGGAGCTGGGCATTGCGCCTTCGCCCGTCGCCAACCGCACTCATGGTCTGACGGCGGGTAATCTGGGTAAGTACGACGCGCGTATTGCGGCAATTGACTATACGCTGGCGCACGACGACGGGATTTCTTTGCGAGGGCTGGAAGATGCTCAGGTTATTTTGCTGGGCGTATCACGCTGCGGTAAGACGCCCACCAGCCTGTATCTGGCGATGCAGTTCGGTATACGTGCGGCCAACTATCCCTTTATCGCCGATGATATGGATAACCTCAGGCTTCCCCCCGCTCTGAAACCTTTCCAGCATAAACTGTTCGGCCTGACTATCGACCCCGAGCGGCTCGCCGCCATTCGGCAGGAACGCGCGGAAAATACCCGCTATGCCTCGATGCGTCAGTGTCGACTGGAAGTCGGCGAGGTTGAAGCGCTGTTCCGTACCCATAAAATCCGCTACCTCAACAGTACGAACTATTCGGTAGAAGAGATCGCCACCCGCATCCTGGATATCACCGGGCTGACGCGCCGCATGTATTAACGTAGCGGATCAGGATAACTGCCCAGAAGCAGCGGGCTTAAAAAAGTGATATTTATCGCGTTACGCCCGATTAGCCTCCGGTTGCTGTTGAATTCATTGCCATTTGGTTTATTGTGATCGCCATCACTTCCCGGCACTTATGCCGCAGCGAAGACAAAATTCAGAGAGAACCATGAATAAGACAGATGAACTGCGGACCGCGCGCATCGAGAGCCTGATTACGCCTGACGAGCTGGCGCAGCGGCATCCGATCACGCCAGCAATAGCCTCCAACGTTACCGCCTCACGCCAGCGTATCGCCCGGATCCTGTCCGGCGACGATCCGCGACTGCTGGTGGTGATCGGCCCCTGCTCCGTGCACGATCCCAAAGCCGCACTGGACTATGCTTCCAGGCTTAACCTGCTGCGCGAGAAATATCACTCCCAGCTTGAAATTGTTATGCGCACCTACTTCGAGAAGCCGCGTACCGTTGTCGGCTGGAAGGGGTTAATTTCCGATCCTGACCTCGACGGTAGCTATCGGGTAAATCACGGGCTGGAAATCGCACGTAAGCTGCTGCTGGATATTAATGCGCTGGGTTTGCCAACCGCCACCGAATTCCTCGATATGGTGGTGGGTCAGTTTATCGCCGATTTAATTAGCTGGGGCGCGATTGGGGCACGCACTACCGAGAGCCAGATACACCGAGAGATGGCCTCTGCCCTTTCCTGTCCGGTGGGCTTTAAGAACGGTACCGATGGCAATATTCAGATTGCCGTCGATGCTATTCGCGCTGCCCGTGCCAGCCATATGTTTTTGTCCCCCGATAAATACGGTCAGATGACGATTTATCAGACCAGTGGGAACCCCTCGGGGCATATTATTATGCGCGGCGGCAGGCAGCCAAATTATCATGCAGAGGAGGTAACTGCTGCGGCTGCGTTGCTACGTGAGGCCCGGTTACCTGAACAGCTGGTGATAGATTTCAGTCATGGTAACTGTCTTAAGCAGCACCGCCGACAAAAGGAGGTTGCTTCCTCAGTGGCTCAGCAAATCCGCGATGGCTCACGGGCGGTTGCCGGCGTGATGATTGAGAGCTTTTTGCAGGAGGGTACGCAGAAGGTGCAGGCGGGCACTCCACTGGCGTATGGTCAGTCTGTAACCGATCCCTGTCTGGGCTGGGAGGATAGCGAGGAAGTGCTGGCTTTACTGGCCGGGGCCGTCGATTCACGTTTTTGATGGCGCTCGGTTTTACTGATGCACTATTGCAAAGTCAGGGATGAGGCAGCCTTTCGGGCACTGTTGCAAAGATCTGGCGATGGTAAAATGATGCCACTCTTTCGTTGAAAAAGCAGCAAATGAACCCGTTTAAAAGCCGGCATTTTGAGCGCCATATTATCCTGTGGGCCGTCTGCTGGTACTGCAAATATGGCATCAGTTATCGTGAGCTGCAGGAGATGCTGACTGAACGAGGGGTAAAAGTCGATCACACCACGATTTATCGCTGGGTTCAGCATTATGCACCTGAGATGTAAAATCGGCTGCGCTGGTACTGGCGTCAGCCTTCCGGTTTTAGCTCATGGCATCTCGATAAAACCTACATGAAGGTCAACGGACGCTGGGCTTATCTGTACGGCATTGCTGAAGCGGGAAGGTAAATGTCCGCAGCATGTGCGGCACCGGCAGATAAAGTACCGGAATAATATAATCGAGTGCGATCATGGCAAACTGAAACGGATAATCAACGCCACGCTGATCTTCAAGTCAATGAAGACGGCTTACGCCACAATCAAAGGGATTGAAGTGATGCGGGCGCTACGGAAAGGTCAGGCAGAATCGTTCTATTTTGGGCATCCCCTGGGCGAGATGCGTCTGGTGAGCAGGGTCTTTGAAAGATAAGACCTTTCTGTAAGACGAAAGGCTGCCTCATCCCTGACTTTGCAACAGTGCCGGGTTAAGTCCGGCCCGGGGTATAATGGGGCGGCCCCTTTACAACGCCTAATAACAGGAGCTTAGCGCATGGATGACAGCGAAAACAGGGCTTATCACCGGCCAGTGTGGGATGACGACGGGCGGTTTCATTATGAAATCATTCCCCAGGCGAAAGAAAAAAATTACGTGGCGGTCTGCCTCAAGCCGGCCGACAAAGTGATCCCGGTGATTTTTCTTCCGGGGGTGATGGGGTCAAACCTGAAAAATGAGGACGGTGAAGTCTGGCAGTTTAGCGCCCCGTCGCTTAAAAAATGGCCGCTTGCTAACGCAAAAAAAAGAAAGGAGCTTCTGGATCCGAAGACTACGTCGGTTGACGACAGCGGGGATATTTTAAACGACGGGGCGGACGGTAAAAAATTCCCCTCCCGGCGGGAGAGGGGATGGGGAGGCGCCTTTTACAAGAGCTACGGGGAGGCGCTCGACCGGCTGCAGTACCTGCTCAGCGACGACGACATCCTGATGGATAATTACTTCAGGGAGGCGCAGCTGCAGACGGCGCGACAGCGCTTTACCGGCGTCAGGATAGGCGACGAGCTGCCGGAACAGGTGCTGACCGAAGAAGAAACGGCGCACGGCCACCGGTTTTTATACCCGCTGCACGTTTTTGGTTACAACTGGCTGCAATCTAATGCCGACTCGGCGACGCTGCTGGGGACGTACATCCGTAAGGTGCTGGGTGAGTATCACGGCCGTCTGGCGGTGAACAGGGTGATACTGGTCACCCACTCGATGGGGGGGCTGGTTGCCCGTCACTACTCCGAAAACATGAACGGTCGGGAAAATATTCTGGGGATAGTGCACGGCGTGATGCCGGATCTGGGGTCGCCGGCGGCGTACCGGCGGATGAAAACCGGCGAGCGCGGCGTGACGGGGATGATTATCGGGGACAGCGCAGAAAAGCTGATGCCGGTGCTGGCCCAGTCCCCCGGCCCGCTACAGCTGCTGCCGGGCAGGGCTTATGGTCCGGGCTGGCTGAAAATAGAGGGCAGCAGTCAACGCATGTCCCTGCCGGTCGATGACCCGTATAAGGAAATTTATCTGAACAAGGCGGACTGGTGGCGGCTGTGTGAGCAGGATTTACTGTTGGGGGATACGGAAAAAGAGTGGGAGGATTATCAGGATCGGATAAAAGTAGATGTTAAAAAATTCATAGAAGAGTTGAACGGTAAATAC
>NZ_JBLREF010000037.1:104469-129800 GCF_047918655.1 Erwinia sp. PPS120
GGACAAGGAAAAACGTATGGTCAATACCCTGTTTACCACCACCAAAGCCCAGTGCGTGGGGCGCTACGTGTTTGAGGTTCCCGCCTCGTTTGAAAACACCCTGACGGACCGCGCCCAGATTAATGAGGTCAGTATCAGCAGCAGGCGGCTCTACCGGCCGGCGTTTGAGCAGCGTATCCGGCTGCGGGAGGAGGTGCTGAAAAACAGCCATACGGTTGACCCGATAGATCAGCCTTTTCTCAAGCAGGTGTACCGGGTCAGTGAGAATGCGGTGATCTTTGACCGTAATAAAAATGAGAGCGCGGCGGGGTTTGGTCGTGTTCTGGAAGGGCACCTGTACGTTGACGGGGTGGCGTTCATTATTTCCTCGGAGATAAGAGATGTATCAGACCCAAAATATAAGCAGGAGCGTGTCGAGTATTTGAATGGAGGGATGACTGAAAATAAACTTAACACCAAGCCTCAGAAACTGGCGGAGCTACAGGATTTAATGTCCCGTCTGAGCGGACGAAAAGACGACGAAATCCCGACGCAGCCGGGCACCTGTATTTCGCAAGGGTTTATTCGCGACGGGAGCGGGAAGCCGAAGGAAGATATTACCTTTGTCTATCCACACAATTCGGTCTTTTCTCTGTCGGTGTCCACGAATACTTATCTTGGCGATCCAAAGAGTATGCTGGAGCGGAGCAATGAAATTCAGCCTTATCTGACAGAGGTTAAGGCCAGAACCCTTCGTAAGGGTAAAGTACAGATGGAGGGCTTTGAGGTCGATGAATGGCTCAATGTCGCGCCGTCAGAAAAATCACCGGGTCATCCGTCCGCACAGCTACTTTTTAACGCCATCGCTAATGAAAAAATAGTGGATTTTCGACACCCGATTATTGACCTGACATTAAGTAATCATGCATTGCCACCGCCGGCTTACAGTGATGCCGAACTGGTGGAAATATGGGACCGTATTACCCGTTCTTTCCGTCTCAGGAATAATGCGTTCTGATGTAAATTTACGGGCAGGGGTAAAGGATCTTCTTGAGATCCTTTATTGCTGCGCGTAATCTCTTGCTCTGTAAACGAAAAAACCGCCTGGGGAGGCGGTTTAATCGGCACTGTTGCTAAGCACCACTCAGCTGGAACAGCTCACTTCCAGCTTCTTGCCCCAGTCAGGTGGTCGACGCATCAGGTCGGCGAACTCCGGTGAGTCGGTGAAAGGATCGCTCAACGCACGGTGCAAGCGTGACAGCACGCTGATATCATCCTTTTCAGCCTCTTCAATCGCCTGTTGAGCCAGATAATTTCTTAGTACAATCGCCGGATTAGCCTGCTTCATCTTCTGCTGCCGTTCCGCATCGCTCACGCCTTCCTGCAGCAATCGCTGACGATAAATGTTGTACCAGCTGTCAAAAGCCTCCCTGTCGATAAACTCATCGCGCAACGGGGAGTGGAACTGTTGCTGCTCGGTTTCGCACAATAGCCGGAAGGTCAGAGCGTAATCACTCCCCTCCTTCGTCATCAGCGACAGCAGCCCGGTCAAAATATTATTGTCGTCCTTATCCGCCGTCATCAGTCCCAGCTTCGCGCGCATCTGCTCGCCCCAGCAGCGCATCAGCTCTGTTTCATATCCGGACAGCGCCAGCTTCAGCTGTTCGGTCGTTAACAGACCCGACAGCGCATGGGCCAGTCGGTTAAGATTCCACAGCCCGACCATCGGCTGGTTTTCAAAGCTGTAGCGCCCCTGATAATCGGAGTGGTTACAGATAAAGTCCGGCTGGTAATCATCCAGGAAACCATAGGGCCCATAGTCAAGCGTCAGGCCCAGAATGGACATATTATCCGTATTCATTACCCCATGGGCGAAACCGACACTCTGCCAGTGAGCGATAAGGCGCGCGGTGCGCTTCACGACATCGCTAAACCACAGCAGATAGCGGTCATTTTCCTGTTGCCACTGTGGCCAGTGATGACGGATAACATAATCAGCGAGCTGGCGAACCTTCTCCGGCTGTTGGGCATAGAAAAAATGCTCGAAATGACCGAAACGCACGTGACTTTCTGCCACACGCAGCAGCATGGCACCGCGCTCCTGCGTTTCGCGCCACACCGGCTCGTCGCTGGTTACCACCGTTAACGCACGGGAGGTGGGAATACCGAGGTGGTACATCGCTTCGGAGGCCAGAAACTCACGCAGTGAAGATCGTAAAACCGCCCGACCATCGCCCATGCGGGAATACGGAGTGAGTCCGGCACCTTTCAGATGCCAGTCCAGCTTGCGACCATCAGCAAGCTGCTGTTCCCCCAGCAGCAGGCCGCGCCCGTCACCAAGCTGCCCTGCCCAGACGCCAAACTGATGTCCGCTGTAAACCTGAGCCAGCGGCTGCATGCCCGCCAGTAGCGTTTCGCCACTCCAGAGGGAAACATGCTGCTCGTCAAACCAGCTCTCATCCAGGCCGAGATCGGCAGCCAGTGCCTGACTGTGATACAGCAGTCGTGGATTCTTTAACGGCGTGGGTTTAAGGGCAGTGTAGAATCCCTCAAGCTCCTGATGCCAGGTATTATTAAATTGCATGGCGTTACCTTCGGTCATGACTCCCGACGCGGCGTTAACAGCGGCGCCTGAGTATGCTCTGTCAATATTCAACACAGTGTGAATTACATGACGGCACAATGCAGCAAGCCCTCCCGGGAGCTTACTCTGGACAGTATCGGGGATGAACGATAAAGACCAATCGGCATGTAAACTACAGCTGGATGAGTATAACCCTCCGCAGGGAGGCTAAACACGGAGTCAGTGAAAGGTTATTAATGCAATAATTCCGCAAATCCCTCAGGGGGATCAATCAAAGCAGAGAGAGAATCTTCACCTACCGGTGAAAATAGAGGGCTCTGGATGCCGTCAAAATCAAAGCGGCTAACTTTCTTCAGGGCTGATGCATCATCAATGCCCTGCACGATGACCTGTTCGCAGTGAGGTTTAATGTGCTCCAGTACGGTGCTAATAAACGGCTTAAAAGAGAGTCGGTTTAAATTCCGCTGAATAAAGCCCTTATCAAGTTTTATTCTGAAGAAAAGGTTGTCGTAAATGGCTTTCGAAGAGGAGTGTCCCGCACCATAATTTTCCAGACTTAAGTCAAAACGCTCGCTTAATGCCAGCAGTGAAGGATTTTGCCTTCCCTGGCTTAAATCAGGAAAACGCTCATTAATCTCCAGGGCAAGCCATTCGAGCGCCTCCATTTTTCGCGCAAGAAATTCACTTTTAAGTATAGTTTCAGCGAGCGTAGCGTCGATATTTAGCGTCGCTTTTACATTATGCTGGCAGAAAAAGTCCTGATGCTTTTCGATACTGTTTATTTGTTTTTGTAACAGTAAAATCCGCTGCTCATTGTCGAGCTGTGGCAGCAGCATATCCTGAGGAATAGCAACATTTGCTGTGCTGTGAGAAAAGTGAGTCAGTAGCTCAACGGAGATAAGCTGACCCGCAAAGCTATAGATCGGGTAAAAGGCGGTGGAGCTTTTATAATCCGCTTCCAGATGGATTTTCATTTTATTCAGCCATGATGAAGTGGCAATCTGCGCATCCTATATCAACGAAATACGACAATCAACAGTGCCATTATAAAGTGTTTTTTCTATACGTTAACCAGGCATTGGTCTCTGCGCCCGGAAAAAACGTTACGCTACCACATAACTCTGATAAATATGTGCCTGGTCAAAAAGATAATATCGCTAAAAAATCCCTGATCCTCTGATTACTTTACAACATCTTTACTAAAATTTGAGTAAACGACGGAAGCATTGCCGATTTAAGTCCAATTGTGCCTAAGCCCCGTCTTTCTTAGCGTTTAGGCTAATTAGCATCTCATAAACCAAATGATGAAGAAATGGGCTTTTTCTTATAATTATTAGCAAGCTATATAAACAGACAGCCTAAATACGCCGCGCCTGCCAGAATACCTTTTTCCAGTACACATTCTCCAGCGAGGAACGAATCACCCCCTGGCTGGTGGAAGCGTGGATAAACTGGTTATCCGTATCGTATATTCCAACATGCAGGCCGTTTTCCCCACGCCCCGTTTTAAAAAATACCAGATCGCCCGGCAGCAGGTCGTCTTTGTCAATGCGCGTACCAATACCTGTTTGCGCTCGCGTTGTCCTTGGCAGCTGGAGTTCAAAGCGATCGCGAAAGGTCAGGTAGACGAAACCCGAGCAGTCGACGCCACCGCGTCCCAGACCGCCATAGCGATAGGGGGCGCCACGCCACTGCCCCAGCTGTTCGTTCAGTTGTGCAATAACGGTAATCGAATCAGAAAGCCGTCCATTGGGGGGAGGCGCATGGCGGCTACAGCCCGCAACGGTGAGGATCAATACCAAAAGCCAGAAGCGCATCAGACACGGGTCCTTAGAGTGTTGTTTTTTACTCTACTCGCAAATGGGTATTACAGGCAACATACTAAGATTAATCAGAGGAATGTAGTGAGAAGTTTATGGTCCTCAACACTCAGGCGGCAAAAAGGCAACGCGTAAACCTCGCTGAGAAGAGGAGGTGGTGGCACCCTGTCAGCTTCACCCCGGCAGATCATTTTACCCTCTTTCATTAGCCAGACGTGCTGAGCATAGTGCAGCGTATGATTGATGTCGTGCCCGCTCAGATAATGCCGGGCCGGCCAGCAGCGTACTCTTACCCGCGCCGATTGGTCCCAGCAGGTGGCTTAGCGCCCCCGCCCCACTTTCGCATCAAAAGGCGCTGCGCTACCGCAGCGCCCCGGCACTCAGGCAGCACTTATTTTGCCAGCGCCAGCTTAATGCTCTTCAGCACGATGGGATCTTCAGGCTGCATATCCGGTGCGAAACGCTGCACAATAGTGCCATCGCGACCAATCAGGAATTTTTCGAAGTTCCAAAGAATATCGCCAGGGGCTTTGGGTGCCTGCCCTTTGCTGCTTAACTTCTCCAGAAGGCCGCTGTTTTCCGGCTCAACCGCCTCGGGTTTGGCGGCGATCAGCTGCTGATAAAGCGGATGACGATCGGGCCCGTTGACCTCCGTTTTACTGAACATCGGAAAGGTCACGCCGTAGGTGGTGCTGCAAAACGTTTTGATCTCATCCTCACTACCCGGCTCCTGGCCCAGAAATGCATTGCAGGGAAAGCCCAGTACCGTAAAGCCCTTGTCATGCCAGGCCTTATGAATGTTTTCCAGCTGTTCGTACTGAGGGGTCAGGCCGCATTTTGACGCAACGTTGACGACCAGTAGCACATTGCCCTGCCATTTCGCCAGTGAGGTCTGTTCGCCATCCAGCGTAGTCAGTTTTGTGTCGAAAATACTCATCAGTTTTTCCTGTTTCAGTGGGAAGGTTGGGCCCTGGTTTCAGGGACGGTTTCTCAAAAGTAGCCAGATAAAGCGTGGCGCACCCAGCGTAGCGGTTACCACTCCAGCGGGAAGCTCTGTGGAAGCGAACGCCAGGCGAGCAAAGATATCTGCCGCCAGCAGTATGCTACCACCACCTGACGCACAGGCTGGAAGCAGAATACGATAATTACTGATGCTCTTGAGGCGCAGGATATGCGGTATGACCAGACCAGTAAAGCCGATAGCACCTGCCAGCGCCACGCCCAGCCAGCGCTTATCATGCCGTCCGGCACGTTCCCGCAGTAAAAATAGCGATGTCATCTGTGTAATTCAGGATCCGCAGAAAACAGTTCGTGCCAGATAATGAAAAAGGCCGCATAAATGCGGCCTTTTATAGTGAAGGGATTAATCTTCTTTTGGCGAGGCGTTCTCAACCCGGCTTTTAAGCTTCTGCCCCGGGCGGAAAGTCACCACCCGACGTGCCGTAATTGGAATATCTTCACCGGTTTTAGGGTTACGTCCTGGACGTTGATTTTTGTCGCGAAGGTCGAAGTTGCCAAAACCTGACAGTTTGACCTGTTCGCCATTTTCCAAAGCGCGGCGTACCTCTTCGAAAAACAGCTCTACCAGCTCTTTGGCATCCCGCTTGCTAAGCCCCAGCTTCTCAAACAGGTATTCGGACATTTCAGCTTTTGTAAGCGCCATAGGTTCAATCCCTCAAGGATGCTTGGAATCGCTCTTTCAGTGCCTCTACACATCCTGAAACGGTAGCGGCAATCTCATCTTCTTCGAGTGTCCGGCCGGTATCTTGCAATATCAGGCTGATAGCAAGGCTCTTAAAACCTTCTTTAACGCCCTTACCGCGGTACACGTCAAACAAGTTTACGCCAACTACCTGATTTACGCCAACTTTCTTACACACATCAATAATATCTGCTGCCGGGACGCTTTCAGCCACCACAATGGCGATGTCGCGGCGGTTAGCCGGGAAGCGTGAAATCTCGCTCGCGTCAGGCAGGACGCGGTTTACCACCCTGTCCCACTCCAGCTCAAACAGGACGGTACGACCGTTAAGATCCAGTTTCCGTTCAAGTTCCGGATGCACCACGCCAAGATAACCAATGCGTTGATCGTGCAAATAAATTGCCGCGCTCTGCCCAGGGTGAAGCGCTGGATGTGCTTCAGCACGAAACTGAATGTCATCCATTTTGCCGGTTAAATCCAGAACCGACTCTACATCACCTTTCAAATCATAGAAGTCTACCGCCTGACGCGCCAGATCCCAGTGTTCTTCATTGCGCGTACCGCTGATCACACCCGCCAGCATAACATCCTGACGAACGCCAAGAGGTGCCGCTGTATCAGGCACAAAGCGCAGGCCGCTTTCAAACAGACGCACACGGCTCTGTTGACGATTCTGGTTATTCACCACCGCCGTCAGCAGGCCAGTCCACAGTGACAGGCGCATCGCCGACATATCGCTGGAGATGGGGCTGGGCAGAATCAACGGTTTCATACCGGGATGCAGTTGTACCTGGATTTTAGGATCAACGAAGCTGTAAGTAATCGCTTCCTGATACCCTTTATCAACCAACAGCGTCTTAACACGTTTTAGCGACAGGCTGGCTTCATTATGGCGGGTCATAATCAGCCCTGCCTGCACCGGCACGTCCGGAATATTGTTGTAGCCATATACCCGCGCGACCTCTTCGACCAGGTCCTCTTCGATTTCCATATCGAAACGCCAGGACGGCGGCACCGCGTTCCACTCGCCGGCATTAACGCTCACGTCAGAGCCCAGACGACGAAGAATATCAGTCACGTCATCATCGGTAATCACGTGACCAATTAAACGATCCAGCTTTTCACGGCGAAGCGTAATCGGAGCACGAGCGGGCAGGCTTTGCGGGCTGGTTACATCAATAACCGGGCCAGCCTCACCGCCGCAAATGTCCAGCAGCAGGCGCGTTGCCCGCTCCAGCGCACGATACTGCATTTGAGGATCAACACCGCGCTCGTAGCGATGAGAGGCATCGGTGTGCAATCCGTGACGACGGGCGCGACCGGTAATCGACAGCGGACTGAAGAATGCACACTCAAACAGCACGTTGCTGGTCTCTTCATTCACGCCAGAGTGCTCGCCACCAAAAATCCCGGCCATGGCCAGCGCTTTTTGATGATCGGCAATCACTAAGGTGTCGGCGTTCAGTTTTGCCACGGTCCCGTCCAGCAGCGTCAGGGATTCACCCTCTTCTGCCTTGCGCACCACAATCCCGCTTTCGATACGATCCAGGTCGAAAGCATGCATTGGCTGGCCCAGCTCAAGCAGAACAAAGTTAGTGATGTCCACAACCGGATCAATAGAGCGAATGCCGCAGCGGCGCAGCTTCTCCTGCATCCACAGCGGGGTTGCCGCCTTAACGTTGATCCCTTTAATCACGCGGCCCAGATAGCGCGGGCAGGCGTCCGGAGCATCCACGCGGATGGGGAGGATGTCCTGAGTGGTTGCCGCTACTGGCGCAATGTCAGGCTCAATGAGCGACATTTTATTCAGCACGGCCACGTCACGCGCTACGCCAATAATGCCCAGACAGTCGGCACGGTTAGGCGTTACGCTTATCTCGATGGTGGTATCGTCAAGCTGCAGGAATTCACGGATATCCGTGCCGGGTACGGCGTCAAGCGGCAGCTCGATAATACCGTCCTGCTCAACCGAAATACCCAGCTCAGAAAAGGAGCACAGCATCCCTTCGGAAGGTTCGCCGCGAAGCTTCGCGGCTTTGATTCTGAAATCGCCCGGCAGTACTGCGCCCACGGTGGCCACGGCGACTTTCAGGCCCTGGCGACAGTTGGGTGCGCCGCACACGATATCCAGCAGACGATCGCCACCAACGTTAATTTTTGTCACGCGCAGCTTATCGGCATTAGGGTGCTGGCCGCATTCGACCACCTCACCCACCACCACGCCGTGGAAAACGCCGGCTACCGGCTCTACGCCGTCGACTTCCAGACCTGCCATGGTAATTTGTTCTGACAGTGCCGCGCTATCAATGGCCGGGTTAACCCACTCACGTAACCAGAGTTCACTGAATTTCATTGGTGTTACCCGCCCTTATTTAAACTGTTTGAGGAAACGTAAATCATTTTCGAAGAAGGCGCGCAGATCGGTTACGCCATAGCGCAGCATGGTCAGACGTTCCATGCCCATACCAAAAGCAAAGCCTGAATAGACTTCAGGATCGATGCCTGCGTTGCGCAATACATTCGGGTGCACCATGCCGCAGCCCAGTACTTCCAGCCACCTGCCGTTTTTACCCATAACATCCACTTCTGCGGAAGGTTCGGTAAACGGGAAGTAGGAGGGACGGAAGCGAACCTGGAGATCCTCTTCGAAGAAGTTGCGCAGGAAGTCGTGCAGCGTCCCCTTCAGATTGGTAAAGCTGATGTTTTTGTCCACGATCAGCCCTTCCATCTGGTGGAACATCGGGGTATGGGTCTGATCGTAATCATTACGGTAGACGCGGCCCGGGGCGATAATGCGAATGGGCGGCTGCTGATTTTTCATGGTGCGGATCTGCACCCCGGAAGTCTGTGTCCGCAGCAGTCGAGTGGCATCAAACCAGAAAGTATCATGGTCAGCACGCGCCGGGTGGTGGCCCGGAATATTCAGCGCATCAAAGTTATGGTAGTCATCTTCAATTTCAGGGCCGGTTTCCACTGCAAAACCCAGCTCGCCAAAAAAGGTTTCGATACGGTCGATGGTGCGGGTGACCGGATGTAAACCGCCATTTTCGATGCGGCGACCCGGCAGCGAGACGTCAATGGTCTCTTCCGCAAGGCGCGCATTGAGCGCAGCAGACTCCAGGGTATTTTTGCGTTCGTTGAGCGCTTCCTGCACCTGCTGTTTGGCATCGTTGATTACCGCACCAGCGGCAGGTCGATCTTCTGCTGGCAGCTCGCGCAGCGTGGTCATCTGCAGCGTCAGATGCCCTTTTTTCCCCAGATATTCAACGCGTACCGTGTCTAACGCGGCAACATCATGGGCATCAGTAATGGCCGCTTTCGCGTTCGCCACCAGTTCTGCGAGATGTGACATGCTTTCCTCTTCTTCCAGCCATCAGAGCTGGTTTGTTTTTATGGGGACGAGGTGTCGTCCGTTATTCGCTTCGCCAGAAATAAAAAAGCCTCCACGAGGGAGGCTTTTAGCGCGATTTTTCGTTTCTTCTCTTTGCGCCAGCCCCCGATGCTCAGGTGCTAAAGTAAAAAAAGAAACGAAAATAAGCGTTCATGCAGGTGTTACCTTGTGGATTTAAGGTGCCTCATATTCCCACGTCATACTGGCTGTACGGGGGCAGAGAACGGAATTTGTGACGACATAGCGGATAATAAAAGAGGGAGACGCGCTCCCTCTTCCACCTGACTTACGCCAGAGCTGTTTTCGCTTTTTCAACCAGTGCTGTGAAAGTCACTTTGTCGAATACGGCGATGTCAGCCAGAATCTTACGGTCGATTTCGATCGAAGCCTTTTTCAGGCCATTGATGAAACGGCTGTAAGACATACCGTTAGTGCGGGCCGCAGCGTTAATACGCGCGATCCACAGCTGACGGAACTGACGCTTACGCTGACGGCGGTCACGGTAAGCATACTGACCAGCTTTGATAACAGCCTGGAAGGCAACGCGGTAAACACGTGAACGTGCACCGTAATAGCCTTTAGCTTGTTTTAAGATTTTTTTGTGACGTGCGCGAGCAACTACACCACGTTTTACACGAGCCATTTAGCTCTCCTGTTTAATATTCTGATTTACCCGATGTGACTCGGGTACTAAAAAAGGGACTACTTATGCGTAAGGCAGGCAGGCAATAACCAGACCCAGATCGCCTTTAGATACCATGCCTTTAGGGCGCAGGTGGCGTTTACGCTTAGTCGATTTTTTGGTCAGAATATGACGCAGGTTTGCGTGTTTACGCTTGAAGCCACCAGAGGCGGTCTTCTTGAAGCGCTTAGCCGCGCCACGTACAGTTTTAATCTTTGGCATTTAAAACATCCACTTCGCATTGTTAATAAAATGAATCAGACAGGCGAATAAAAAACCGCACGACACGAAGCCGCGACGGCCTTTATTACTTTATGGCCTACTGCTTCTTCTTCGGAGCGAGCACCATGATCATTTGACGTCCTTCAATCCTTGAAGGGAAGGATTCAACGATTGCCAAATCCATGTCTTCACACAGATCTTTACGGACGCGGTTAAGCACTTCCATACCGATCTGCTGGTGCGCCATTTCACGACCACGAAAACGCAGCGTGATTTTGGCTTTATCGCCCTCTTCGAGAAAGCGAACCAGGTTGCGTAGTTTTACCTGATAGTCGCCATCATCGGTTCCAGGACGGAATTTGATTTCCTTAACCTGAATAACTTTTTGCTTTTTCTTCTGTTCTTTAGAAGATTTGCTTTTTTCATAAAGGAACTTGCCGTAATCCATGATACGACAAACGGGCGGCTCGGCGTTAGGGCTGATTTCAACTAAATCAACACCTGCTTCTGCTGCTTTTTCCAAAGCTTCATCCAGACTGACAATGCCAATCTGCTCGCCATCGATGCCCGTAAGACGAACCTCAGTGGCGCGAATTTCTCTGTTAATGCGATTAGGACGCGCCGGTTGAACTCTTTTTCCGCCTTTAATACTTTATTCCTCCAATTGATGAAGATTGCGGCTGCGTATTTCTGCCTGCAGCTTCGCGATTACGTCATTTACGTCCATGCTTCCCAGGTCCTTACCACGGCGGGTGCGAACGGCAACTTTGCCTGCTTCCACCTCTTTATCACCGCAGACCAACATATAAGGGACACGACGTAAAGTGTGCTCACGGATTTTAAAGCCAATCTTCTCGTTTCTCAAGTCCGCTTTTGCACGAATGCCCGCATTCTGCAGTTTTCGGGTCAATTCTGCAACATATTCGGACTGGCCATCGGTGATATTCATCACCACAACTTGTACAGGAGCCAGCCAGGTTGGGAAGAAACCGGCGTACTCTTCGGTAAGAATACCGATAAAGCGCTCCACTGAACCCAGAATTGCACGGTGGATCATCACCGGCACCTGACGCTCATTATTTTCGCCCACATAAGAGGCGCTCAGACGACCCGGTAGGGAGAAGTCTAGCTGGACGGTGCCGCACTGCCAGGCACGATCGAGACAGTCATGCAGGGTAAATTCAATTTTCGGACCGTAAAACGCGCCTTCACCCGGCTGATAGTCAAACGGAATGTCGTTCTCCTTCAGCGCCGCAGCCAGGTCGGCTTCAGCACGATCCCACTGTTCATCAGTACCAATACGCTTCGCTGGCCGGGTTGAGAGCTTAACCGCGATTTTCTCAAAGCCGAAGGTACTGTACATGTCGTACACCATCCGGATGCAGCTATTCACCTCGGTACGCACCTGCTCTTCTGTACAGAAGATATGGGCATCATCCTGGGTAAAACCGCGTACGCGCATCAGGCCGTGCAGCGCACCGGATGGTTCATTACGGTGGCAGCTACCAAACTCAGCCATACGCAGCGGCAGGTCGCGGTATGATTTTAGACCCTGATTGAAAATTTGCACGTGGCCGGGACAATTCATGGGCTTGATGCAGTATTCACGATTCTCAGACGAGGTGGTGAACATTGCTTCCTTGTAGTTTTCCCAGTGTCCAGTTTTTTCCCACAGCACGCGGTCCATCATCAGCGGGCCTTTCACTTCCTGGTAGTCATACTCAGTCAGCTTGCTGCGAACAAACACTTCCAGCTCGCGGAAAATGGTCCAGCCATCATTATGCCAGAATACCATACCCGGCGCTTCTTCCTGCATATGATACAGGTCAAGCTGCTTGCCAATTTTACGGTGATCGCGTTTAGCCGCTTCTTCCAGCCGCAGCAAATAGGCCGCCAGCTGTTTTTTGTCCGCCCACGCAGTACCGTAGATGCGCTGCAGCATTTTGTTATTGCTGTCGCCGCGCCAGTAGGCACCAGAAATTTTCTGCAGTTTGAAGTGGTGACAAAAGCGCATATTCGGCACGTGTGGACCACGGCACATATCCACGTATTCCTGATGATGATACAGGCCCGGATGGTCATCACGGCTGATATTCTCATCAAGAATGGTCATCTTGTAGGTTTCGTTACGGGCAGCGAAGGCGTCACGCGCTTCCTGCCAGCTAACTTTCTTCTTGATGACGTCGTAATTCGTTTCGGCCAGCTGATGCATACGCTTTTCGAGCTGTTCGATATCTTCCTGAGTCAGAGTGCGGTCAATATCAACGTCATAGTAAAAACCGTTATCGATCACCGGGCCGATCGCCATTTTGGTATCCGGCCACAGCTGCTTGATGGCATGCCCCAGCAGGTGAGCGGTTGAGTGACGAATAATTTCCAGACCCGCTTCGTCTTTTGCGGTGATTATCGCGACATTGGCATCGGCGGTAATGGGATCGACAGCATCAACCAGTTCGCCGTTTACGCGGCCAGCAATGCAAGCCTTCGCCAGGCCCGGACCAATATCCTGGGCAATGTCCATCACGCTGACGGCGTGATCGAAAGTACGCTGACTTCCATCAGGAAGAGTAATAACAGGCATCATACATCCTTAATTGCAGTGGTAACCCATACGCAAGGCTACATACAAAAATGAGTTAATTCATATACTTCAGGGCATGGTGACTTGAAACCGACTCACAGTTGTCAGTTTGGTCCCAGCCTGGTACACGGGTAAAACGTTTCTTTCAGCAAAAACGCCTTAAGGGCGAACATCTTACACGCTATGACCCACAGGTCAAAGAATGCGAAGGCAGAGTTTTTTAGTTTGCAATAAAAAGAGTCAGTGAGGGCAAATAGCGAAGAGAGGACGGATGAGAGTTTAACGGGCCGGCACCGCCGACCCGACACAAAAAGCGAACCGGGGCGGTTTACATTGCGTAGGACAACATAACGGTCGTCTTGGTATCCGTTTTATCCGGCGCGGAGGACGGAGGGTTCTGGTTCCAGGTCACGTTGTAAGCCACCTTCAGCGAGAAGTGCTGGTTGATAGCGACCTGCAGGCCCGTTTCGGAGTTCACTGTCGTGTCATCACTGCCCAGTACCGACACACCCTGAATGAATTTAGTGGTATCCGTCAGCTGCCACTGATAGCTCAGCGCGCCGTACGCCAGGGCCTGCGTTTCACTGCCACCGTCGTGGTAATCGTCATAGCGTACGCCAGGACCGGCTTCTATACGGAGTGAATGCACGGGGCCGTTAAGCAGCTGACGACCATAACCGGCAACCAGAATTGAGCGGCCGTCATAACCGTTAAAGCGGTCGCTGAGCCAGCTTGCCTGGCCGAACAGGTAGTCAAAGTCGGTCATATTGTAACGCGTACGTCCACCCAGCTGATAAGTTTCAGAAGAGCGTTCGTCATTTGAAGAGGTGTTACTGGCGCTACCCCACAGGCTGTATGCTGTTTTAGGCTGATACCAGGTCATGGTGGTATTGGCCGTCAGCGAGGAGCTGGTGGTGTTTCCGGTCTGAGCCAGATAACCCGCAGAGGCATTTCCATCAAAAGATTTCTTCGCCGTGGAGGGATCATCCATGACCGTAAAGACGTTATTGTCCGCGAGCGCCTGGTGGCACAGTGTTCCGCAGGAGAGCAAAAGAGCTACAGACAGCTTGTTAAAGGCTTTCATTAAATGTGATCCGTACGACAGTTTGAGATGAGTGAGTCTGAAGATTTTTAAAAGACGATCAACGCAATTTACGGTAATAATCGTAACATTTTGTTAGATCGCTCTTTTAACTAAGCGACCTGTCAAAAAGGTGTTCTGAATGAGAGAAATCTTATTAACGCCGCGTAGTATAAAGGTTAATTGAATGCTTTACAGCCAGCAGTAAATAAGATTTCCTCCGCATAAATGAAAATAGAGTGTCTGGATGTTACAAGGTGTCTCGGCAAACCTCATCATTCTGGCCCCCCCTGGCGATGTAAACCGGCTGCAGTACGCCCACCGTTTTAAACCGCTGACCCTACCGCCTCCCTGTGACTGCCCTACTTTGCCGGGGCCTGTGCACCCAACACACCTTCCCCCAGAGGGACTTCGGTAAAGCGGGTTACAATTTCTTTCCAGGTATTGGCTGGATCAAGCGTGGCAAATTGCTGCGGGTAGATAAACTTCGCCAGATACTCCAGCCCGACAATGTTGTAGGGATGATTATAAAAATTATGGTAAAGGCCGTAGAAACGATTATTGCTGATGGCGGAGATCTGCGAAAAACCGGGACGATGCCTCATTTTGTCGAAAGCGGCGTTTACCTGGTCCTGCGTGACGTTGTAACCGAAAGGGATAGCAGCATTGTTTTTACTCGCCCACTGTGAACCCGACACAATATAGACATCCGGTTTAAGCGAAATCACCTTTTCCAGTGAAATATCACCGGTTGCGCCGGGCAGCAGTCCGGTACCGATATTTTTCGCGCCTACGGCTTCGACCATAGCCCCCCAGCCGACGTTAGCATGGGTAAAACAGCATGATTCCAGCCCGCCCAACCCGGCCTTGGCTTCAATAAAAACCCGCGGCTTTGGCGTCACACGGCGGGTTGCAGAAAGGATAGCCTGATAGTGGCGCTGATAGAAATCCGTATAGGCGCGGGCTTCCCACTCACGATCAAGCACAATGCCCAGCTGGGTGATACTTTTGGGGGTATCCCTGACCGGATCCCTGAAGGTGTCGATAAACAGCACGGGAATACCGAGCTGATGCATTTTATCCAGCACCCCGCTCTGGATGAGTGCAGGTTTAGCGCGAAGCTGGGCGATCATCAAATCAGGATGCAGGGCAACCACACTTTCCAGATTGACATCCCCTTTATCACTGAACCCCATATCAACAATTTTCTCTGCTTCGGGCCACTTTTTCGCCATCAGTTCCCAGGTCGGGCGATCGCTTTTTTTCAGCAGATTATTCCACGCGACCAGCCGCTTAAAGGGGTCATCGCGGTCCAGCAGCGCCAGCGCAAGAATGTCGCGACCATCCTGGAGAACAACCCGCTGCGGCTGATGAGTGAGAGTGACCTGCTGCCCGTCGCTGGCGGTCAGCGTGACCGGAAAGGTCGTAGCAAAGGCGGATACAGCAGTAGCCAGCAGGAGAAAGGGGAAAACTAAACGGGCAGCAGACAGCACATCGGACTCCAAAAACTTTCGGGACAGGGGCAAAGATAATAATGAGAATTAATTGCATTATCAATCAGCGCTTTCTGGCTTCCTCTTTCACGTCAGTGGGCTATGCTAAAACATTATGCTTAACAATGAGGTGAATCATGAGTGCATTAGACGTCGAGCAGTATGTGGTGACTTTTCACTATCAGGAAGATGGCCTGACGGATGTCCTGGAACTCACCAGCGCGCTGGTTAATGGGGGTTTTACCACCACTTTGCACGATAAAGAAGGTCATCCACACGAGCTGGGTACGAACAGCTTTGGTATTGTCAGCGCGCTGGAAAAGGATGCCGTGCGTGAACAGGCTGAGGGTCTGGGTGAACTGGCGCTGGGCGATAAGCCGGAGGTGAAGATTCAGACGTGGCAGGAATTTTTAAAAGCGGCCTTATAAATAAAAATTAATCAGGTAAAAGTTGCTCTGACCGTGCGCAAGCGCAGGTTTTGATTATTATTCAGGCGTTAACATCAGCGCATCCTGCAGTAAACAGCGAATGGGAGAAACCGCTATGTGGTCAGCCATTAGTCGTCTGTTAAATGAGCAGTTGGGTAACGCCGAAATCAGCCAGCGTACCGAGCTACCCGGTGGGGATATTCATCCGGCATGGCGCATACGCTACGGCGAATACGACGTATTCGTTAAGTGCAACAGTCGTGATATGCGGGATCTTTTCGCCTGGGAGGCTGAGCAGCTCCAGCTACTGGCCCGAACAAAAACGGTGCGCGTCCCTGCCGTGTACGGAACAGGCAGCGATCGCGACGTGAGCTTTCTGCTGCTGGAGTACCTCCCGCTCCGTCCACTTGAGGGTCGGGATGCCCGGGAGCTTGGAATTGCGCTGGCGCGTCTGCATCAGTGGAGCGAGCAGCCTCAGTTTGGTCTGGATTACGACAATAACATTACCACTTCGCCGCAACCGAATAGCTGGCTTAAGCGTTGGTCACTCTTTTTCGCCGAGCAGCGCATTGGCTGGCAGCTACAGCTGGCGTCAGAAAAAGGGATACTCTACGGCGATATCGACCTGATTATTCGCTGCACACAGCGGGTTCTTTCCGCGCATAATCCCCAACCCTCGCTGCTGCATGGCGATCTGTGGCCTACAAATTGTGCCGCCAGCGACCAGGGGCCCTGTATATTCGATCCCGCCTGCTACTGGGGTGACAGAGAGTGCGATCTGGCCATGCTGGCATGGCATCCTGAACTTCCTGCGGACATCCTGGAGGGCTACCAGTCGGTCTGGCCCCTGCCGGAGGATTCCGGCAAACGCCAGCCGGTCTATCAGCTCTACTATTTACTTAATCGGGCCAATGTTTTTGGCGGTCACTGGCTGGCCGAAGCACAGCGTGCGATCGGCAATCTGCTGGATGAGGATGCGGGAAAGGAGCAACGCGAGTGAAGGGGCCTGAAGAGTCGTCGGCCTGCAGGCTGCATGTGTAACCCGCAACGTATATAAATGGCCTGATGGCTGGCATCAGGCCGTTTGATCAATAAATAAAGCCCGGCAGCTTTAAGACAAAATAGCCCGCGACGGCGATGGCAACCGGCAGGATGTAAAGGGGGAAAAACTGCAGAAAAATCGTATGCCGTGGAACCACGATTTTTTCTTCCAGCTGCTGGCGCGTACGCCCTTCCGCGCCCCGGGCATTTTCCAGAATCAGCTGATCCTCGATCCCTTCCCGCAGGTGGCGCGTCTGGCGCCACATTCTTGCCCCCGACGCCTGTAAAGCGAGACCGACAAAAATCAGCGCATAAATCACCCAAAAGGAGATATTGCTGCCGTGATTGAAATCAGGCACAGGCGAATTTTCCCAGAATGACTTCAAAAAACCAGTATTGAAACGGATCATGTCGATCATGACGTGTGAGAAGTCCTGCATTACAGCATTAATCCCTTCACGCTTTTCACGGCTTTTTTCTAAAAAACCCATCAGTGAAATGAGCGTGGAAATCAACGCCGGAATGAATACGATCCAGCCAGCGATACGCTTAATGACCGCGACTCTGCCAGCTTGTTGATAAGTCATGCTTTCTCCTGTCCTTCTTTACTAAGGCTGTAAGTTTACCTTCAGGCAGCAAAATGTGCCTGAAAAAAGTCGCCTTGTCCCTAATATTGACGAAAATAAGGCGATATCGCCCGCGAAAGGTTCATGCTAATGTGAGGATAAACGGTTAAAGGAAGTGATCAAATGCCTTATTTTCGTCCTGTACTGGCGGCAATTTTCGATATGGATGGGCTGCTAATCGACTCTGAGCCGCTGTGGGACCGTGCTGAAAGGGACGTTTTTTCCTCTCTGGGCGTTGACCTGTCCCGGCGCAATGAACTCCCGGATACGGTAGGGTTGCGTATCGATCAGGTAGTGAGGATGTGGTATGAAACGCTGCCCTGGCAGGGGCCGGACCAGCAGGAAGTGACGCGCCGGATTATCGTGCGGGCGCAGGCGCTGATTGAGGAGACGCGCCCGCTGCTTCCCGGCGTAGAGTCAGCGATAAAACTCTGTAAGGCTGAAGGGCTGAAAATCGGGCTTGCGTCAGCTTCGCCTCTGCCTATGCTGGAGCGCGTGCTGCACATATTCAATCTGCGCGACTGTTTCGACGTGGTTGCTTCAGCAGAATCGCTGCCGTGGAGCAAACCCCATCCACAGGTGTATCTTAACGCAGCGGAAGGCCTGGGGGTGGACCCGCTTAACTGCGTAACCCTGGAAGATTCGTTAAACGGCGTCATCGCCACCAAAGCCGCCCGGATGCGTTCTGTGGTGGTACCCGCTGCCGAACATGCCGAAGACCCGCGCTGGGCGCTGGCAGACGTCAGGCTCTCATCATTGAGCCAGCTCAGTGCGGCACATCTCCACGGTAACCGCCTCAGGGAAAACTAATCCTTTATCCTCTGTTTATCTTTAGTTACAGCGTCACATATATATTCTACTGTACATATCACCTATACTGGATGGATTGACAGCTATCCAGCCAGGTGTTTCCCATGACGGCCGAAGGCCATCTTATCTTTGCGCTTGCCAGCGCTATTTTTTCCAAACGCGCCGAACTGACGCCGGTACTGGCTAATGGTGACTGGTGGCATATTATCCCGGCAACGCTGCTAACCAGCCTGCTGCCAGATATCGACCACCCCCAATCCGTGCTGGGCCGCCGTTTTCGCTGGCTTTCACACCCTATTGCCCGCGCCTTCGGTCATCGTGGGTTTACCCACAGCCTGCTGGCGGTGATCGGAGGAATTGCGCTCTTTAACCTGAAAGTTCCGCAGCACTGGGTGGTACCTGCCGATGCTTTTCAGGGCCTGGTACTGGGTTACCTGAGCCATATCGTCGCCGATATGCTCACGCCCGCTGGCGTGCCGCTGCTCTGGCCCTGTCGCTGGCGCTTCAGGCTACCGCTGCTTGCCAGCCAGAAGGGTAACCAGATGGAGCGAATTTTCTGCCTGGCGCTGGTCGTCGTCGCCATGTGGTTCTCTCCCGGTATGCCCCCCTTTGGTGCAGACGGATGGCCAGCTCAGATGGTCAGCACGGTACAAAGTAACATTAATCGGCTAATTGATAGCCATGGTGCGCAATAACCCGCCATAAAATGAGAGTCTGGTTATAACCCATTCCATTTGGATATATAGACACCCTGGATCAGCTGCTACCATGCACTCCATGGCGCAGTTGCGTGCGCAATAAAAAATAACGGTAATAGTGCGGTGCCTGAAATAGTCCACCGCTTCATTGGAGATCTGGGGATGAACCTTCCATTAATCGCTAATCTGGCGGCGTTTGTCGCCCTGTTAGTTGTCCTGGCAAAAAGTGGCAGCACCCGCTGGAGCCTGTCAAAAAAGGTCCTGCTGGGCCTGGTGACCGGTGTGCTGTTTGGTCTGGCCCTGCATACTCTTTATGGCCCCGACAGCGCGACGCTGAAAGCGTCCATTAGCTGGTTTAATCTTGTCGGTAACGGCTATGTGCAGCTGTTGCAGATGATCGTGATGCCGCTGGTCTTTGCTTCTATACTCAGCGCCGTGGCCCGCCTGCATAATGCCTCCTCACTGGGGAAAATTAGCGTATTAACGATTGGCGTGCTGCTGTTTACCACCGCTATCTCTGCGCTGGTCGGCGTATTCGTCACCTGGCTGTTTAAGCTGGATGCCAGCGGGCTGGTTCAGGGTGTGCAGGAAACCGCTCGCCTTGCCGCGCTGAAAAGTAATTACGTCGGCAAAGTTGCCGATCTCTCTACGCCGCAGCTGCTGCTCTCGTTTGTGCCCAAAAACCCCTTTGCCGACCTGACCGGAGCCAGCCCGACCTCAATTATCAGCGTGGTGATTTTTGCCGCCTTCCTGGGCGTTGCAGCTCTGCATCTGCTGCGGGATGACCGGCCAAAAGGCGAACGCGTGCTGGCAGCCATTGATGTTTTACAGGCCTGGGTTATGAAGCTGGTTCGCCTGATCATGAAGCTGACGCCCTTCGGCGTAATGGCCCTGATGACGAAGGTGGTGGCCAGCTCAAACGTGAGCGATATCGTTAAGCTCGGCAGCTTTGTCGTGGCGTCCTATCTGGGCCTGGCCATCATGTTCGCTGTCCATGCCCTGCTGCTTACCGTTAATGGCGTTAATGCTAAGCGTTTCTTTAAAAAAGTCTGGCCGGTAATCACCTTCGCCTTTACCAGCCGTTCCAGCGCCGCAACCATTCCGCTGAGCGTTGAGGCCCAAACGCGTCGTCTGGGTATTCCTGAATCTATCGCCAGCTTTTCCGCCTCTTTTGGTGCGACCATCGGGCAGAACGGCTGCGCGGGACTTTATCCCACCATGCTGGCGGTGATGGTTGCGCCGACGGTGGGCATTAATCCATTCGACCCGATGTGGATTGCGACGCTGGTTGGCATTGTTACCCTCAGCTCAGCGGGCGTAGCAGGCGTTGGCGGCGGTGCGACCTTCGCCGCGCTGATTGTACTGCCCACGATGGGCCTGCCGGTTACGCTGGTAGCGCTGTTGATCTCAATTGAACCGCTGATCGATATGGGGCGTACCGCTCTGAATGTGAACGGCTCGATGACGGCTGGCATGCTGACCAGTCAGTGGCTGAAGCAGACGGACAAAACGCTGCTTCACGCCGATGCAGAGCGTAACTTCGAGCTGGCGGAACGCTGACAGCCTGCTCCGTCTGGAGCCTGCAGAACGCGAATCATCTCTCTGGGCTGGCCTCCGCCAGCCCTTTTTTTTATGCCCGCCCCGCTTCTCCCCGCCGATTTTTACCGCGCTATGCGCGATTTATCATCCTTTATCATGTTTTAAACACGATTTTAAACACTTAACCCTGCTGTTTTAAGGCGTATCTCACTCACTGTTCTATAGTTACTGGAGTCTGAAATGACAACAACAGGAGTAAGTGAGAATGTCGAAAGAAACAGATAATAAGGAACTGAGCCATAACGCCCCTTCTACCGGGCCTGATTCAGCTAAACCCGGCATGGATTCGCTGGCACCCGCCGATGGCTCGCACAAACCTTCTGCGGAACCTACGCCACCCGGCAAAGAGCCAACGGCCCCAGGTAGCCAGAAAGCGCCGAATATCCATAATGACAAGCTTGATTCGCTGGAGTCCTTCCGTAAAGGAGGTGAAAACTTCCCGCTAACGACCAATCAGGGCACGCGTATTTCCGACGACCAGAATTCACTTCGCGCGGGTACCCGCGGTCCCACCCTGCTTGAAGACTTTATCCTGCGCGAGAAAATTACCCATTTTGACCACGAACGCATTCCTGAGCGTATCGTTCACGCCCGCGGCTCTGCGGCACACGGCTACTTTCAGCCGTATCGTGACATGAGCGACTTGACCAAAGCGGACTTCCTGCGCGATCCGGCCAAACAGACGCCGGTATTCGTACGTTTTTCTACCGTTCAGGGCGGGGCAGGCTCGGCCGATACTGTGCGTGACATCCGCGGCTGGTCGACCAAGTTCTATACTGACGAGGGCGTGTTTGACCTGGTGGGCAATAATACCCCGGTGTTCTTTATTCAGGACGCCCACAAATTCCCCGATTTTGTCCACGCGGTGAAACCCGAACCTCATAATGAAATCCCTCAGGGGCAGAGCGCGCACGACACCTTCTGGGACTATGTGTCGCTCCAGCCGGAAACACTGCACAACGTTTTATGGGCAATGTCCGACCGCGGTATCCCACGCAGCTTCCGCACGATGGAAGGGTTCGGCATTCACACCTTCCGCTTTATCAATGCTGAAGGGAAAGCCACCTTTGTCCGCTTCCACTGGAAGCCGGTTGCCGGTAAAGCCTCTTTACTGTGGGATGAAGCGCAAAAACTCACCGGGCGCGATCCCGATTTCCACCGTCGCGATCTGTGGGAGGCCATTGAAGCTGGCGACTATCCTGAGTATGAGCTGGGCGTACAGCTGATTGCCGAAGAGGATGAGTTCAAATTTGACTTTGACCTGCTGGATGCCACCAAGCTTATCCCCGAAGAGCTGGTTCCGGTTGAACTGATCGGTAAGATGGTCCTTAACCGTAACCCGGATAATTTCTTTGCAGAAACCGAGCAGGTCGCTTTCCACCCAGGCCACATCGTCCCGGGCATGGATTTCTCCAACGATCCGCTGTTGCAGGGCCGCCTGTTCTCCTATACGGATACTCAAATCAGCCGCCTGGGTGGACCTAACTTCCACGAAATACCGATCAACCGCCCGACCTGCCCGTATCACAACTTCCAGCGTCAGGGCATGCACCGGATGGATATTGATACTAATCCGGCGAATTATGAGCCTAACTCGATTAACGACAACTGGCCGCGTGAGACGCCTCCAGCCCCGCACCGTGGCGGGTTTGAAAGCTATCAGGAGCGCATTGAAGGCCATAAAGTTCGCGAGCGCAGCCCGTCGTTCGGCGAGTATTACTCGCAGCCGCGCCTGTTCTGGAACAGCCAGACGCCGGTGGAGCAGCAGCATATTATTGATGCCTACTCCTTTGAGCTGAGCAAGGTAGCCCGCCCTTACATCCGTGAGCGCGTGGTCGATCACCTGGTCCATATTGACGTCTCACTGGCAAACGGTGTGGCAAAAAATCTGGGGATTGCCCTGTCCGATGAGAAAATGCACACGGCGCCACCTAAAGACGTTAACGGTCTGAAAAAGGATGCCAGCCTGAGCCTTTATGCGGTACCCAGCGGGACCATCAAGGGCCGTCAGGTCGCGCTGCTGTTAAGCGATGGCGTCTGTGCCGCAGACGTGCTGGCAATCCTGCAGGAGCTTAAAGCTCAGGGCGTTCACGGCAAGTTGCTGGCACCCCATATGGGCCAGGTCCGCGCCGATGACGGTTCCGATCTGCCGGTAGATGCCACCTTCAGCGGTCTGCCGTCGGTGACTTTTGATGCGGTCATCGTGCCGGATGGTAACATTGATGCCCTGCTGCTGAATGGTGATGCCCGCTACTTCCTGCTGGAGGCCTACAAGCACCTGAAGGTTATCGGACTTAGCGGTGATGCCCGTCGCTTTAAGGCGCAGTTTGGTCTGAGCGACAGCGAACAGGAAGAAGGCCTCATCGAAGACAGTAAGGCTGAAGGCGTACTGATGAGCGAGTTCCTGCTGGCGATGGGTGCCCACAGGATTTGGTCGCGCAGTCAGAAAGCACTGACCGTGCCAGCCTGACGGCGAGGTGATAAGGCGTTTAATCGGGCGCGAAGTTTCAGCCTGATTAGGTGTTGATCAAGTATCCATAAGATCGGGCGAGACGTTGTCGCCCGATCTTTCATTCAGGGAAGCCGTAAACACACCCCCTCCCGCAGCCCTACCTGAATCAGTTTCCCCTCATCCGTTTTTTACCCTGGCATTGATATTGCTTATTAACCCTCACACCTGTTGTGCTGGAGATAAATCATGAATGCCACCCTGACCGTCAGCCGCTATCGCTACTCTATTTTCGCCATGCTGTTTTTCATCGCACTGATCAATTACATCGATCGCGGGGCGCTCTCATTTGCGGCCAACGCAATTTCAACGGAATATCATCTCAGTAAGGTGCAGCTCGGCGCGGTGCTGAGCTACTTCGGTTTTGGCTATCTGCTGGGTTCGCTGTGCGGCGGTTTTCTTGCCGATCGCCTCGGCACCAGAAGAGTGTGGTTGATGGCAGGCGTCGCCTGGTCGCTGCTGGAGGTCGCTACGGCCTGGGCGGGTGATGTAGGATTGGCGCTTTTCGGCGGATCGGCCATTATAGGGTTTGCGGTTATGCGCGTACTCTTCGGCCTGGCCGAAGGCCCTGCCTACGCCCTGATGAATAAGGCTATTGCGCACTGGGCGCCTGACCATGAGCGCGGAACCGCCCTGGGTGTTGGTCTGCTCAGCACCCAGGTGGGGGCGCTGCTTACCGCCCCGGTCGCCGTGGGCCTGTTGCTGCTCACCGATGACTGGCGGATCATGTTTATTCTGCTGGGCTGTTTTTCACTGATCGCCATGGTGATTTTTGGCCGCGTATTTACCGACACGCCTGAACAGCATCCGAAAGTAAGCCCGCAGGAGCGAAGCGTAATCAGCCGGGGCCAGGCTAAAAAAACCAGTGGCGCGCGTCTTCCCTGGTGGCGCTTCTTCAGCAATCGCACGCTGGTTTGTAACGCGCTTGGTTACTTCTCCTTTCTCTATATTACCTTTACCCTGGTGAGCTGGGGGCCGAAATATCTACAGGACAGCTTCCACTACGATCTGCATTCGCTCTGGTACGTGGCGATGATCCCGTGGAGCGGCGCCTGCGTGACCGTACTGCTGGGTGGCAGGATCGCCGATGCGCTTCTGAAACGCTTCAATAACCTGCGGGTGGCGAGGAACGTTTTTGCCGCCGTCACGCTGCTGATGACCGCACTCTGCTTTATGGCGATCCCCTGGATGCCTTCGCCTGCCGCCATTATTCTGATGATGACGCTGGGCAATGCTCTGAACGCGCTGGTGAATAATGTTTACTGGTCGGTGGTCATTGACGTCACGCCAAAATCCACGGTAGGCACCTACAGCGGCATCACGCTGGCGATCGCCAACCTTGCCTCCATTACCTCTCCGCTGCTGAGCGGATGGCTGGCGGAGCACTATGGTTATAACGCTATGTTCAGCGCCACAGCCGCCGTGGCGTTTATCAGCATGCTGGCCATGACGCTGCTGCAGCCGGAGAAGACGCTTCAGCCGGAAGTACGCTTCGCGACCCGGCAGGAGGGTGCAATGTAAGAGGCATCGTGGAGGGAGCGTTAAGAATGCGTTAAGTGCTGTAAGCAGCGGACAACCGTGGCGATTCAGCGCTTGCGTTTTCGCTGGCCGGGCGTAATGTTAATCTCAGTCAGAACCAGGAGAAACCCTATGAAAAAGGTGCTCAGCGCTCTTTTCGCTTTAACGTTACTATCCCCAACGCTGGTCCTCGCACAACCCGGCTGGGGCCCAGGACCAGGTCCTGGACCGGGCTGGCATCACGGCTGGGGCGGTGGCCCCGGCGGACACCGTGGCTGGGGCGGCGGACCGGGGAGACTAAACTTTCTGCCCGATGCCGCCGTAGGCGTGCTGATTGGCGGCCTGACTTACTATGCCCTCAACGGCAGCTACTATCAGCGGGCTAACGATAACACCTATGTGATGGTGCAGCCGCCGGAGCAGCGTTATAGCGGCAGCATGCGTACGCTTGACTACAACGGCGACCGCTTCTACGTGCAGGATGGACACTATTACCGTCGCGATATTGACGGCCGCTATCTTGAAGTTGCCCGCCCGCCAGGTCTGTAAAAGACAGGCAAAAAAAAA
>NZ_JBLREF010000037.1:129828-169766 GCF_047918655.1 Erwinia sp. PPS120
GTCACCGCGGTGACCGTTTTTTATTTTATCTCAACAGACACTTACTGCGAAACCTGCGGATCGGTGTCATATTCTTTACAGCTCTGGAAGCCGTAGTTCATTACGCGACCGGTATCGCTGTAGCTGACGAAGTAGGTCTGAAGTTTACCGTCACGCTCACCCAGCACATAGGTCTGGCAGGTGCCGCGAGCGTGGACCATGGTAATTTCGGTTGACGCCGGACCTGCGATATCACGAACCTGCTGGCGCGTCATACCCTTTTTAACGTCCTGTACCACTGGCTTGGTAACGTAACTTTCCGCGCGATCGTACGCCGAACAGCCCGATAAAACGGCTAAAACCACGGCAGCACCAATAACTCCTGCGAACTTCTTCATGTTTTTATTCCTCTTTTATTTTCCATGTGAGCTTAAGCCTGGAACAGAAATGCTGATTTATCAACTTTATGGCAAAAAAAATCGCACTTTTCCCTCTCCTTATTGTCACCGTTGCCGTGTGGCTGACAGATAAAGGAAACATCGGAATTCAATCTTGTTGTTTCACGCCAGCCGCGTTAGCTTAAACGCAACGATAGAAAACACGGCTGCCTGATTAAGGCAATGAATCTCGGGAGATACAAATGGCTTTGCAACAGGAAATAATCGAAGCACTGGGGGTCAAACCTGCTATTGATGTTCAGCAGGAGATCCGCAACAGCGTTGAGTTTCTTAAGTCCTATCTCAGAACCTATCCCTTTATCAAAACGCTGGTGCTGGGCCTGAGTGGAGGCCAGGACTCCACCCTGGCCGGTAAACTGAGTCAGACCGCCATATCGGAACTCCGTGAGGAGACAGGAAGCGCAGACTATCAGTTTATCGCCGTCCGTCTGCCTTATGGCATCCAGGCCGACGAACAGGATTGCCAGGACGCGATTGATTTCATTAAACCCGACCGCGTCCTGACGGTAAATATCAAAGAAGCGGTGCTGGCCAGTGAGAAAGCCCTGCGCGAGGCGGGCGTGACGCTGTCCGATTTTGTCCGGGGCAATGAAAAGGCCCGGGAGCGAATGAAGGCACAGTACAGCATCGCCGGGGTGACCTCGGGCGTGGTGGTGGGCACCGATCATGCCGCAGAGGCCGTCACCGGGTTTTTCACCAAATATGGCGATGGCGGCACGGATATCAATCCGCTGTTCCGACTGAATAAAGGCCAGGGTAAACAGCTGCTGAAAGCGCTGGGCTGTCCTGAGCATCTTTATCTGAAACACCCGACCGCCGACCTGGAAGATGACCGTCCGGGCCTGCAGGATGAAGTGGCGCTGGGCGTCACCTATGAGCAGATTGACCAGTACCTCGAAGGTAAAACCATTGCTGCCGATGCAGCGAAAACTATCGAAGGCTGGTATCTGAAGACGGAACATAAACGCCGCCCGCCCATCACCGTTTTTGACGATTTCTGGAAGAAATAGCCTCGCGTCAGTGAGGAGTAAACTGAAGCCAGGGCAGCAGGTCCAGGCTCTGGCTTCAGACGTTATATCAGCATAATCCTGCGCATAGCCACCGCGGTTCACCCCCTTTGTTCAGGCATAATGCACGCACAGACGCTTTTTTATCCTCCCCACCCCTGATACACTGTACAAGTAACCAGTTACCGGAGTGCAATGTGGTCAGACGTGCAGCAGCTCAACGCCTGGAATTTGAACCAGCGGCTATCTATCAGTATCCCGAACATCTTCGCCCCTTACTTGCAGGGCTACCTTCACTCCCCGGGGTCTACACCTTTCATGGCGACAGTGAAACGATGCCGCTGTATATCGGTAAAAGCATAAATATTCGTAGCCGGGTGATGTCCCATTTTCGCACGGCAGATGAAGCCAGAATGCTTCGTCAGACCCGCCACGTCAGCTTTATCCCGACTGCGGGCGAGCTGGGTGCGCTGCTGCTTGAGGCGCAGATGATTAAGGTGCAGCAGCCGCTGTTTAATAAACGGCTGCGCAAGAATCGTCAGCTCTGTTCACTGCATATCAGCCAGAACAAACCGACCGTGGTCTTTGCCAAAGAGCTGGACTTCTCGCACACGCCCGATCTCTTCGGACTCTATTCCAGCCGCCGGTCGGCGCTGGAGACGTTGCAAAAAATTGCCGATGAGCAGCACCTCTGTCTCGCGCTGTTGGGGCTGGAGAATCTGAGCCGCAACCGTGCCTGCTTTCGCGCCAGCCTGGGGCGTTGTGCCGGTGCCTGCTGCGGTAAAGAGTCACCCGAGGCGCACCATCAGCGCCTGCTGGCCGCGCTGGAGCGCGTACGCCTGCAGTGCTGGCCCTGGGAAGGTGCCGTCGGCGTGGTTGAAAAAGGGGTAAATCAGACGCAGATCCACATCGTGAATAACTGGTTTTATCTGGGATCGGTAGAGGATCTGGCGACGGCGACGGCGCTGACCTCCACGCCCAAAGGTTTTGACAGTGACGGCTATAAAATCCTCTGCAAGCCGGTAATTAGCGGGAAGTACCCGATAGTTACGTTGTACTAGCAAAAAACCGCCGACGCTGCCCACGTCCCGATAAAAGAGAGTGGGCAGCGCCGGCGGTTTCCATTTGCGAACGCTAAGTGTGGATTACACCGCTACGACTTAATCGTCAGCTGGAGGCATTTTACCTTCGTGGTGCGGTTTTTCAGCCAGACGCTTTTCAAAGTTCTGGTTGAACTGTTTTTTCTGCTCAGGCGTCAGCACGTTGTACAGTTTGTTTTGCGTTTCCATCATCTTCAGCGCACGGCCTTTGCCATCCGCCGCCATCCGGGTTGCCTGGGCTTCGGCTTTCGCCTGGTCGAAGCTGTCGGAAGCGATGATGTCATGCATTGCGCGACGCTCTTCCAGCGATGGACGCTTCATGTCTTTGTGTGCGTTGTCCATGATGGTACGCATCTGCTGCTTCTGCGCATCGGTCAGATTCAGCCCTTTAAACATTTCATGCAGTCCACCATGACGAGGGGGCTGGTGCATCATCGGCTTGTCGGCGCCGGCCGGTGGTGGGGTCAGCGTATCAGCCGCAGCGTGAACAATATTTGCGGCGCCCAGGGCCAGAGTCATGGCGATTACGGTAGAAGTGAGTTTACGCATCATTTTTATCCTTACTTTTCGGTTCTGAGGCGACAGCGTTGTCGCGATGTCGGAACTCAGTTTAGTGTGCTGAACGTCAAGTACGCTGAGCGTGAGTAAAGCCCTGAAAGCATAAAAGACAAATTAGCGCCAATCATGAAGAGAATGCGAAGACTATCGTGAGGAATTGCTAAGAAGTATGAATCTAAAGGGATTAATGTAGAAAGAATGGAGAAGTGTAATACAACCGCAAATAGCGGGAAAGGAAAAAGTAAGGGCCGCCGGGCCCTAAATCGCTCTTACAGACAGGGCTACAGGGGGAATCATACTGCTAAGCAGACCGTCGAACGCAGGAATCCATGGAGGGATTCACGCCCTGTCTGAAATGTGCATGGCGTCACCGGCACAGGTAACAAGTGGAGCGGTATTGCGCTGCTCTCTAGCGTAGCGCCTGATTATGCGCGTTATCCTCAACCAGCATCAGGCCCGCCCGCTGCCCCAGCGCAACGTCAGGATTAGGGAACATGACATATTCTCGCGCCTGCTGCACGTAGTAGCGCTTTTCGCCATCTTCTGCCAGCAGCGTTCCCTGAGGGAAGGCGGTAAAATTCAGGGTTTCACGGCTCATATGCAGCCTGAATTCATCCGTCTGGCGGGTCAGCTGCTGTGATACCCGATAGCGGCGCGGCGGTTCACCCGCCCCGGGCAGGCTGCCTCCCGTCAGTATGGCTCTTAGGGCCTGATGCGTCGCGGCGAACTGGCTGAGATCGTTGTTGCCGAAAGGGAGCGCCTTACCCAGTTCGAGCGTACAGCTGGCGGCGCCAAAGTGGCGGGAGCTGTAGTGGGTGAAGGTGCCACCCGGTGCACGATGAAATACCAGCGCTTCAAGTCCGGCGGCGGCCAGCCAGTGCAGGAAATCTTCCGGCCACGGCGTTTCGCGCATCGGCATAACGCCGAAGCGGGTATACCAGGATCCGCGGATTGCCGTATGCAGATCGAGATGCCAGCGGACCTCATCGCTGTTGCCCGCCTGCCAGAAGGTTTCCATCGCCTGCTCAAGGCGCCAGGCGCGTCGCGCCTCCATGCAGTCTTCATACTGCTGCCAGCGCCCGCCGAACAGCCGGTTCAGATCGCAGCGAAGATAGCGTTTATCCGCCCGCAGCGCAGTGGGATTACCATAGACCACCAGCAGGCGAGGAAGCAGCGGCAAATTGCCCGCCAACAGCTCACTGACCAGCGCATTGAGGATCTCAACCGGGGCCGTTTCATTGCCGTGAATGCCCGCCGAGATAACTACCGCCCGGGTAGTCGCCTGCAGCGGCGTGATTTCAAGAATACCGTCGTCGAGCCACTGCCAGTGCATAAAAGCATTGCGGCCCGCGCGGGGAGAGGGACGTTCACCGTTAAGCGTTAATGTAAGCAGGTCCAGCATGCATTCTCCTTGTTATGAATTTCTGCTCCTTTATCAGGCTCAGACGCGCGGCTCATCAGGAGACGCGCGTCGCTTCATCCGTGGTTACTGCTGAAAATTATAAACATTCCCTAAGTTTAGCACTTTTGTGAGCTCATCGAGCGCCTGACGTCCCTCTGTGAGCAGCTGTGGATCGGCCAGGTCAGCCTGGGAAAGGCGATCGCGATAGTGACGTGCCACCCAGTCGTTAAGCAAGGTAAACAGCCGGTCATTCATCATCACGGCCGGATTGACCGCGGCCGACTGCGCCTCGTTCAATACCACCCGCAGGCGCAGGCAGGCGGGCCCACCGCCGTTAAACATACTTTCGCGCAGATCAAAGACCTTCAGCTCATCCACCGGGCCCCCGCTCTCCACCAGCTCGCTCAGATAGCGCCAGACGCCCGCATGCTGTCGGGCCTCTTCCGGCAGCACCAGCAGCATTTTGCCGTCAGCCTTACTCAGCAGCTGGCTGTTAAACAGATAGGTGGAGACCGCATCGGCCACGCTCACTGCGTCTTCCGGCACGACCACCGGCGTAAACCCAGGCACTTTTTCTTTCAGTTCGTCCAGCAGTCGGGGCTGATTGAGAAAAGCCCGCTGATGGCAAAAAAGCACCTGCTGGTTACTGACGGCGATTACATCGTTATGAAATACCCCTTTATCAATAACCTCGGGATCCTGCTGAGCAAAGAGAGTCCGCCGGGCATCCAGCTGATGGAGCCTTGCCACGGCTTCGCTGGCCTCACGCGTCTGACGGGCGGGATAGCGGGGGGGGGGGGGGGGGGGGAAAAACACACCACCCCCGACGCCGGGACACGCGCCACAGCCCCCTCCCCCCCCCCCCCCCCTCCCCTCCTCGCGGCCATAGACAAAGAGCTGTACGCCGGGTTCGCCATACCCAGCGCTGAAACGGTTGTGGTTAGCGGCGCCTTCATCGCCAAACATCCCCACCTGCGGAAGCGCATCATGAACGGTAAAGTGCGCAGGATCTCGAAAAATAGCCCGCAGCAGCGCCGCCGTGGTGGGTGCCTCCATCGCCCGATGGAACTTGTTATTGAGGTTGGCTACCGTCAGATGCACGCGCCCGTCGGCGCTGTCCGCCGAAGGGGAGACAGTGGCAGCATTGGCTACCCACATCGCTGACGCCGAACTGGCTGCCGAAAGCAGTGCCGGCGCCTGCGACGCTGCCTTCGCGATGACCTGCGCATCACTGCCGCTAAAGCCTAACTGACGCAGTGCAGCGACGTTAGGCCGCTCATGAGGCGGAATCACCCCCTGCGCAAAGCCCATATCCGCCAGCGCCTTCATTTTTAACAGGCCCTGCTGGGCAGCCAGTCGCGGATTTGACACCTGGTGCTGATGACGGGTAGAGGCTTCATTGCCAAACGACAGCCCGGCATAGTGGTGCGTCAGCCCTGGTAATCCGTCAAAGTTAACCTCGCACGTGCTCATTGCGGCTCCTCATCAGAGGTGAAATCCAGGCCCGGAGAGAGCTGGGCGGGTAAGGTCAGGCTGTCCGACTCCAGCGAGGCCATCGGCCAGGCACAGTAGTCAGCGGCATAAAACGCACTGGCGCGGTGATTACCGGAAGCGCCAATGCCGCCAAACGGCGCGCTGCTGGCTGCCCCTGTCAGGGGCTTATTCCAGTTAACGATCCCGGCGCGGGCTTCAATTAGCAGACGATCAAACAGGTCACGCTGCGGGGAGATCAGGCCGCATGAAAGACCATAGCGGGTGTTATTCGCCAGACGGATCGCCTGATCGAAATCGTCATAGCGGATCACTGACAGCAGCGGGCCAAAAACCTCTTCATCCGGCACGTTTTTTAACGAGGTGATGTCAATGATGCCCGGCGTCAGGAGCGCACTGCTGCGATCGGGCCAGCGCATCGGCAGCAAAACCTTACCCCCTGCATCTACCCGCGTTTGCCATTCACCATAAATGCGCTCCGCGGCCTGAAGAGAAATTACGCTGCCCATAAAGGGCTGGGGTTCGTCATCCCAGCGGCCGGTCTGGATGCGCCCTGAGACTTCAACTAATCGCGTCAGAAAGGCGTCACCCTGCGCACCGCGCTTAACCAGCATGCGGCGAGCACAGGTGCAGCGCTGCCCGGCAGTAATAAAGGCCGACTGGATAGCAATATGCACGGCGGCATCAATATCCTCCGGGTCCTCGACAATAAGGGCATTATTCCCCCCCATTTCCAGCGCCAGCATTTTATCCGGCTGCCCGGCAAACTGGCGATGAAGCTGGAAACCGGTCGCGGCGCTGCCGGTAAACAACAGGCCGTCTGGCTGCGGATCCTGCGCCAGCGCCTGACCAGTATCCCGGCCGCCCTGCACCATATTTATCACCCCGTCAGGCAGCCCGGCACTTATCCACAGACGGACGGTTTTTTCTGCGGTGACAGGTGTCAGTTCACTCGGCTTGAAGACCACCGTATTCCCGGCCAGCAGGGCGGGCACAATATGGCCATTTGGCAGATGCCCCGGGAAATTATAGGGACCGAATACGGCCATCACGCCGTGCGGCCGGTGACGTAACGCACTTTCGCCGAAGCGGGTTTCCCCGGTGCGCGCGTGCCAGGCCTTCACGGAAATCGCCACCTTATTGATCATCGCCTGTACTTCAGTACGGGCTTCCCAGCGGGGCTTACCGGTTTCCTGCGCAATCGCTGTAGCCAGATCCTCGCGGTGCTTTTCCAGCAGCGCGGCAAACTTCTCCGCAATGGCCTGCCGCTCAATAAACGGCCGCCGCGCCCAGCCCACAAATGCTGCGCGGGCCGCCTCGCAGGCGGAGGAGACCTGGCCTTTGCTTGCCGCCTGGCCCTGCCACAGCGTCTCACCGCTGACCGGGTCGGTTTTAGTGAATTTTTCTGCGGCCCCGGTCAGCCATTGTCCATTAATGTAGTGCGTCATGCTTTTTTCTCCTCAGGGCTTAGGGTAACTACGCGCAGACTGTCGCCCGGCTGGCAGCGCAGGGCTTCTGCCTGCTCGGGGCTGAGAGTGATGCTTTCCTGGCGGGGATCGGCGTTCACCAGGATCGCCCGGAATTCCTGATAAAGATCGTTACCGACCAGGCACAGGGGCAGAGATTCACTGCCCTCTTCCCCCACTTCGACCCTCTGTCGATGGCTTTTACGAATCGCCCGGACGCGGTCAATATCGCACTCCAGCGTCGGGCCTCCGTCAAAAATGTCAACGTAGTCGTTATAGCGGAAACCCTCCGATTCCAGCACGGCGCGGGCGGGGGCGGTTTGCGGATGAGTCTGGCCAATCACGCTTTGCGCCTCTGGCGACAGATAATCCAGATAAAGCGGGTGCTTCGGCATCAGCTCGGCGATAAACGCCTTCTGACCGGTGCCGCACAGATAATCCGCTTCGCTGAAGGACATGGAGAAAAAGCGGCTGCCTACGCTCTCCCAGAACGGCGAGTGGCCGTGTTCATCAATTACGCCGCGCATTTCAGCCACCACTTTTTGCATAAAGCGATCGCGAAAGGCGGCCATAAACAGAAAGCGCGATTTCGACAGCAGATAGCCGTTTTTGCCATTGCGGTAATCAGGATCGAGGAACAGCGTACAGAGTTCGCTGCTGCCGGTGTGATCGTTGCTGAGCGACAGCGTCGGCAGCGAGTTGTAAACATTTAACTCGCGGGAGGCATGTACCTGGGTACCTACGCGAAAGTTATACCAGGGATCCTGCAACCCGACGGCCACTTCGATCGCACAAATACCCACGGCCCTGCCGCTTTCGCTCTCCTCCAGCACAAAGACATACCCCTGTTCGGCGCGCGGCAGCTCACCCTGCCAGGTCAGCAGCGATCGATCGATACGTGCCGCCAGGGTGGCGCTGTCGGCAGGCAGTGATGTCAGGCCGCCGCCCGTTTTGCCCGCCAGCAGCAGCAGTTGCGCGAGATCGTCATGCTCAACCGGGCGAATAAGCATCATGACTGGGCTCCTGCAATTACCGCGAGACAGGCTTTTTCAAAGCGAGCCAGCCCCTCTTTTACTTCGCCTTCGCTGATAATCAGCGAAGGCGCAAAGCGGACGACGCTGGCACCAGCAATTAATACCATTAGCCCCTCGCGTGCGGCAGCCTGGTTGAACGCTTTTGCCTGGCCGCTGTGATCCTGATTCAGCACGCAGCCGAGAAGCAGCCCAAGGCCGCGAATTTCGCTGAACAGATGCAACCGCTGATTGATCTCATTCAGCCCTTCAGCAAACCAGCGATGGCGCTCGGCAACGCCTGCCATCACCTCCGGACGGTTAATCAGCTCCATCACTTTGCCGCCCACAGCCCCGGCCAGCGGGTTACCGCCATAGGTGGTACCGTGCGTACCAACGCCCAGCACGCGGGCATACTTTTCCGTGGTGAGCATCGCGCCCATAGGAAAACCGCCACCCAGCGCCTTCGCGGTGGTCAGCACGTCTGGCGTCACGCCGTAATGCATATAGGCGTAAAGCGAACCGGTACGGCCAACGCCGCTCTGGACTTCATCAAAAATCAACAGGGCCTGATGCGTGTCGCAAAGTTCACGCAGCCCCTGTAGAAAAGCCGGCTCGGCAGGCACCACGCCGCCTTCGCCCTGAATGGGTTCAACGATCACCGCGCAGGTTGCGTCGTCGATCATTGCTGCCGCAGAGGCCAGGTCATTAAAGACCGCGTGGCGGATGCCGCCGGGCAGCGGGGCAAAGTCTTTTGAATAAGCCGGCTGGCCCCCGGCGGTGACGGTAAACAGCGTACGGCCATGAAAGGCATTACTGAAGGCAACGATGCCACTCTTCTCTTCGCCCACGGCGTCATGAGCCACCTTACGGGCCAGCTTGAGCGCCGCCTCATTCGCTTCGGCCCCGGAATTACAGAAGAACACGCGCTCGGCGAAGGTTGCGTCAATAAGCTTTTTCGCCAGCTTCAGCACCGGTTCATTAGTGTAGCCGTTGCCGGTATGCCACAGCTGCGCCGCCTGCTGTACCAGCGCCTGCTGTAGTTCGGGATGCGCATGGCCCAGCGCGTTAACGGCAATGCCGCCCGCAAAATCAATATACGACTTCCCCTGCTGATCCCACAGCGTTGAGCCCGATGCACGTACGGGAATAAAGCCGGCAGGGGCATAGGTAGGAACAATCCATTGGTCAAAGTTTGCGCGGGTAACTTCTGATTGCATGACGGCCTCTGTTTTCAGCGCCCACCGAAAGGTGAACTAAAGGTTTAATTTATGTTAATAAAATGATTCATCACAGCTTCACTGTAATTTGCACAGTTCATGCCAGCCAGCGAATAAATTGCATAAATCACTTTACCTGACACAATATCAATAAGTTACCGGCCATCATTATTCACTAATAATGCATAAAAAGTGAATAAAACTACGACAGGCGCAGGTTTGCCGAATAAAAAAGAGAGGATTTATGCATTCATAAAATAAAATATCGCTTTTGTGATCGGGGCAGAGATTGGCGCCTTCAATTCAGGGAGTTATGCACCTGTTTGACGCGTATTGCACTGTTTGGAGGCACGAGCGGGTCGCAGGCATGAGCATGGTCTCAGGCGCGTGCATGGTTTCATGCATGAGCATGGTCTCAGGCATGAGGTGGATCGCAGGCGTGAGAGGGGTCGGGGCTGTGAAAATGATTGCAGCCGCGAGAATGATTAGGGGCGTGAAAAGGGTCTACTCCGGCCTGAGATCAGCAATAGTGCGCATCAGGCCAGGGCTTTAAACATTGGCGCTAGTCAGCCCTGGTCCTGGCTTTGGTCCTGGCTTTGGCTTTGGCTCTGGCTAAGGCTAAGGCTCAGGTTCAGGTTCAGGCTCAGGTCAGACGATAGTGCGCGTCGGGGACGGGCGTAGCCGGCAGGTCGCGCTGGTTATTCATCTCCAGCAGGTTGATTTCGATATTGGTGCACAAGGCGTCCATCGGCAGGTGATTATTGGCGTAGCCAAAGGGCATCTCCAGCTCTTCGGCCAGCGTATCCAGCGAGAGAAAGCTGTAAGCGATAAACACGGATACCAGCGGCGTCATATAGTGCAGATCCGGCACCAGCGCAAACGGCAGCAGCGTACAGAAAAGGTAAACCGTGCGATGCAGTAGCAGACCGTAGGCAAACGGCAGCGGCATGCTGGCCAGCCGCTCGCAGCCACCCAGTACCTGAGAAAGCTGGTGGATGCTGTTATCCAGCTGGGCAAAGACAATATCGGATACCGCACCGCTGCGGCGCAGATCGCCCAGCCACTGGGAAATTTTCATTTCGATAGCGTTAGTCGGCGCACGGCGGCGCAGGACGTCTTCGGCCTCATCCCCGAGATAGCGCTGCAAATCCTCCCGTGGATCGGTCCGTCGCAGCTGGTGTTTCAGGCTGTAGCAAAATGCCATCAGCAGCGCGGTGACCCGCGTGGCATCCGCCGGTGAAATCGCATGCACCTGGCGCAGCAGGGTTCTGCTGGCAATCAGCAGGCCACCCCAGAGCTGACGGGCTTCGGTGAGACGCGCATAGCAGACGCTGTTGCGAAAGCCCAGGAAGATGGCGATGGAGACCCCCAGCAGGCTGAACGGTGCCAGGGTCAGCTTAACCCCCAGCGTCTCGTACCAGTCGAGGCAGAATATCGCCACAATCGACATCAGGAGATTAAGGGCAAGTCGGAACAGAATGCCGGGCAGCACGGAACCGTGCCAGGAGAACAGACGGACAAACCAGTGACGCGATGGGCGAAGGATCATAGTAATCGGCTGCGTGGTGTTTTTTGAAATTCTGGCAAATTACCCTGACTATTCACAGCGTTTTTTTGTGATTTTACTCACATTTTTAGCCTCAGCAATCTTGACAGCATCTCTCACACAGGCTTCTCCCACGCCAGACAATCAGGCGGCATCTCACCGCCAGGCCCCTCATATCGAAAGGCTGAGCATCCCTTAAGGCCGGACGCCCATCACAGCGGCAGGATGAGCATCACCTAGGGTGCCATCAGATCGAAAGTCGGCGTCCGATCGTCCTGCAGCGTGACCGGCGGCACCAGCTTAAGCGTTATCCAGTTCGAGGTCACGCGCTGCTGCCTGCTGTCCTCGAGGGTGACTGAGAGGTGGTATGTATTTGTGGCATCAGGGGAGCTGTCCCAGGCCGGAATAATAATGCTCCACCCTTGCGGATCAAGATTGTTCCCCGGCGGCGTCAGGCTTAGCGCCTGGGTGTCGCCCTGCCAGTTAAGGGCCTTAAGCGGGTTAGCATTGCGTATTTGTAGCCGAAGCGGCAGCGTTTCGCCCGGCTGAACCTGCCACGGCGGCGTAGCCAGAAATACTGACAGCGTTTTGCGCTGACGAAAGGCCATCACCGGCGTGTCATTGCGGTTGACCTCATCGTAGCGGCTACCGCTCAGCGAGCGGGCGGCCGCGACATTGTCGGCCGAAAGCTGTTTGCTCAGCGCGACGCCAATCTGGTAATTCATTTTTAAACCAAACTGATCCTGCGTTTCACCGGTATCGGCAGTTTTATGGGAGGCAGTAAAGGTAAACAGCGGCACCGGCGTATAGCTTAAGCCAAGCTCGATAGCCGACGGATTGTTGCCCTGGGTGCCGCTGTTAAACAGGTCAATGTTGTTACCCAGATACTGCTCGTAGCTCAGCGACACGCCCAGCTGACGATAGAAAGGCAGATAGCCCTTGCTGGTAATATCGTACCCGCGCGCGAGGCGCATTTGCCCATATTCACTGCGATCCCGCCAGCCGGAAAGCGGCTGATAATAGTTGGCGGAAAAACGCAGAAAGTCACCCCAGGCCTCAGCGCCCAGCGAGCCTCGCTGCTGATGGGATTCAAACATCTGGTCGATAAAACCGTTGTACCCCAGCCGCCAGTTGCCCGCCAGCCAGCGCTGTCCCACGCCAGCATTACCCACCACGCCATAATCCGTCTGTTCAATACCCACCTGACTAAAGGTCAGATACTGATAGTTGTCCTGCCAGGGGGTAACCAGCTGAGCCGAGGTTCCCGAAAAGCTGCCATGGAGATCCACTTTCAGCGACAGATCGGCATGACCGTAAGGAGAGAGGAGTCGCTCTCCTCCATTCTCAGCCCGCTGGGCAGCCTCATCGCGGAAGTGATTAAACGCCCACTGGCCCGCCTGATTACTCAGCGATTTGTCGGAATCGCTGTCCATACTGGCCTCGCCAATACTCTTCACCGCTTCCGCAATGCGCTTTTCGGTGGCGCTGTCTCCCGCCGTCGTGCCGCCCAGCTCGGGCAGCGACGCGCTCAGATCGCTGAACCTGGCAGGATCGTCAAAGGGCGCGTCGGCAACCCGCGTCTCCGTCGTCATCGCCCGAACGTCAGGACAAACGATGGCCGCGGTGAATAAAGCCAGCATCGGTATGCGGTTCAACAACAGATGAAGGGCATTGAGTCTGCTCATAACCTCACTAATTTTCCTAGCACAGTTTTCTAATTAAAAATGCAGGGTATCTCACAAAATCATTTGTCGTTTACTTTAGCATATTCTCTGACTGCGCGGGCAGTGCCACGCTGAAAGCAGCGAAGGTTCAGAGAGGATATCATTCCGTGTCAGACGATCGCAGTTACGGTGGTGGATAACGGGATTATGATCCAGGCTTTATTTCAACCCGTACAGGAGTTATCTGATGAAGAAAATAGTGCTCTCTGCTTCACTGCTGCTCTGTGCCAGCACGGTCAGTGCCGCGCCGATTTTTACTCTGGCGTCGCCCGATTTTAACGATAACGCACTGCTGGCAAAAAAGTTTGCCGGTAACACCCCCGGCAACGACAGCTGCACCGGTGACGGCATCTCTCCCGCGCTGAACTGGTCCTCTCCCCCCGCGAAGACCAATAGCTTTGCGCTGACAATAACCGATCCGGTGGGTGCCAAAGGTCTTGGCGTCGATCATCTGGTTGCTTACAACATTTCCCCACAGCGGACGCAGTTTTCTCAGGGCGAGCTCGCCCTGGGTAAGGGCTTCACCGGCGGCAAAAATAGCCCTGGGACGCTACGCTGGCCCCTGTCCCCCCGCAGGCAGCGGCGCGCATCATTATAACTTCACGCTTATCGCGACCGATCTTGCGCCTGATGCGCTCCCCGAGGGGCTCACGCGAGACGCGCTAATGGCAAGGCTTAAGGGACATGTGCTGGGAGCCACGGGGCTGACTGGCCGCTTTGGCAACGGTCTGTAGCCCTGGCGATTTTTCAGGCTTAAGCAACAACAATGCACCCTCTTATCTGGCCCGCAATAACATGTAATGTTGCGGGCCGCAATGGTTCCCAATCCCAAAAGTGTCAGGTAAACTGGCTGCGGTTTTATCTTTCTGTAAACGTGAATGATTTTTTGTGCGGCTGAGTGCGGTTTTTTCTCCTGCCGGTAAAAAAATCATTTTTAAACCGCTGGATTATCAGACTCACTGATGAGACTCACGAGGAGCACTGTGAAAACAAGCATTGCGTTAACCCTGCTGGCAGCACTGACCCTGAGCGGGTGTAAAACGCCTCCCCCCGCTGTGACGGATGACACCCTGGTGACCAGTGAAGTTGACGGCGTCAGGCTGACGCATCGCTATGCCGTTCAGGCACCCCATGCCTTTACGCCAGTGAATGAAACTTACCGGGCGCTATACGGTGCCTCGGTGATGCCTCGCCCGGAGTTTGGCGGAAAAATTATACGCTATCTCGACAATGGCAAGCCCTTTACCGTGCTGGGTGAAGTTGAAAACCACTGGCTGGCAATTGCTGACGACGACAGCCAGCAGCTTATCGGCTACGTTCCTTTTAAGGCTGGCGTAAAGGCGGACCTTTACGATGCAACGGTGCAGAGCGATCGTCCGCGCCCGCGCAAAAATACGAATGCGAAAAAAGTCTGTGTGGATGTCGGTGGGCAGAGTAAAGCCTGTCGCAATAACAGCACGGCCACGTGGATTCTGGAGTAGATGTTGCTTCACCCCGGATCAATGTGAGTCAGGACTGGTGATGATTCTCTATTCGATGATAAGCACAGGGTGGCTGCCCCGCAGCTGCCCCCTGGCTGAGACAGTGATATCCTGATGACACTGGAAAATACGACCGACCTCCCAACCTCTGTCAGCCAGGATAATCCGCTGCTTGCCGCCGCCTCGCCGCTGCTGAATGCGATTGTACAAATTCGCCTGTCGGCAACGCACGACGACCCCGCCGGTTTGCGCCAGCAGCTGATTGATGAGATCCGCCAGTTTGAAGCCCGCAGCAAGCGAGCTGGGCTGCCCTTCGATATGATTATGGGTGCCCGCTACTGCCTGTGCAGCGTCCTGGATGAAGCCGCCGCGCAAACGCCGTGGGGAACGCGCGGCATCTGGTCCGGTAATGGCCTGCTGATCACCTTTCATAATGAAAGCTGGGGCGGGGAGAAGGTCTTCCAGCTCCTGTCCCGGATTTCACAAACGCCTGCGCAGCATTTATGGCTGCTGGAGATTATTCACTACATTCTGCTACTGGGATATGAAGGCCGCTACCGGAGTATCGATCAGGGTCGCATTCAGCGTGACGCGGTGCGCAGCCGACTGGGACTTCTGATTGCCGATACGCGCGGCGCACAGCCCCCACTCCCCGCCATGCAGCCGCTGCTTCCCACTGTTCAGCATACCCTGTGGCGTCCTCCCGCCCCGCTCTGGGCCTGTATCATGCTGACCGCCTTTATCGCCTGCCTGATCTACTCCGGGCTGAACTGGCGGCTGGGTAATGCGGCTGAGCCTCTGCTGCGCGCCATCTGGGAAACGCCGCTGCCTGAGGGAGAAATTGGCCGTCGCAGTGTGTCCAGCCAGGCTCTGCTGGATCTGCGCGCCCGGCTGACCGATCTGATCTCCGCCCGCCAGCTGGACGTAACGGATGGTACGGAAGGCAGCAGGGTGATTATCCCCCTGGATACGCTCTTTTCCCGTAACGGCAGCGACCTGACGCCTCAGGGACAGGCGATTATCTCCCGGGTCGCAGCGGCCATGGACAGCATCCCGGGCCGCGTGCTGGTCAGCGTTTTCACCGATAACCGCCCTGCCCGCAGCAGCCATTACTCCTCGAACTATGAGTATTCTCAGGCCCAGGCTCAGACGATCGCCGCCCGGCTACATCAGCAGATGCAGCAGTCCGGCCATACCGTCCGGGGTGAGGGACGTGGCGACAGCAGCCCGCTGCTGCCAAACGACAGCACTGAGAATCGCACGCTAAATCGACGGGTGGAAATCACGCTGCTTCCTGCGCCGCAGATACAGGCCAGCACCACCAGCAAAACGGGGAAAAACTGATGCCAGGCACCCTCTCTACCCTGTTCTTAAGCCGACTGATGTGGAGTTTTGTCGGCATCACCGCGCTCTCGGCGCTGATCTGGATTATCGGTCCGTTGTTTTCGGTCAGCGGTATGCACTGGCTTGAAAGCAGCATGAATCGTCAGGTGGCAATAGGGATATGCTATTTTCTGTGGATCATGTTTCAGCTTATTCCCCAGCTCTATCGCAGCTGGTTCAACAATAAGTTGCTGACTAATTTGCAAAAACAGAGCGTCGATCATGCTGAACAGGCCGCCACGGAAGCGCTGTTAAGCAGCCGCTTTAATGAAGCGGCCACCCTGCTGAAAAAAGCCCATTTCCCCACCCGTCCGCAGAAAAAACCACAGGGCTGGCTTTCGCGCGTTAGCGCACAGCATCTGTATCAGCTGCCCTGGTATATGATCGTGGGCGCGCCGGGAGCCGGTAAAACGACGGCGCTAATCAACTCCGGTTTACAGTTTCCGCTAAGCGACAGCCTGGGTAAGACCGCGCTGCGCGGCGTGGGCGGCACGCGCCACTGCGACTGGTGGTTTACCGACGAAGCCGTGCTGCTTGACACCGCAGGCCGCTATACGCTTCAGGAAAGTCAGCGGGCACGGGATGCCAGCGAATGGCAAACCTTTATCACGCTGCTGAAACGCTACCGTACGCGTCAGCCGATTAACGGCGTGATTATGACCATCAGCGTGGCCGACCTGCTAAGTGACTCGGCGGAGGCCCGCTTCGCTCAGGCCACTGCACTGCGCCAGCGCATGGCGGAGCTGCACCAGCAAACCGGCATTCATTTTCCGGTTTACGTCATGGTGACGAAAACTGATTTGCTGAAGGGTTTCATGAGCTACTTTTCCGGGCTGGAAAAGGAGCAGCGCGAACAGGTCTGGGGCTTTACCTTTCCGTGGAGTGCGCAGAGAGAGAGCGAGCCCGCCCTTAACACCCTCTTTGACAGCCAGTTCAGGGCGCTCTCCAGCCGCCTGATGGACAACCTGGCGGGGTTCATGGCGAAAGAGAAGGATTTCGCCCAGCGCGCAGAGAGCTTTCTGTTCCCACAGGAGTTCGCCACGCTGCGTCCTCTGCTGGCGGAGTATATTGATATCGTTTTTTCTGCCGATAACGCGCCCGTCTCCTGGCCGGTACGCGGGGTGTTTTTCACCAGCGGAACGCAGGAAGGTCTGCCATTCGACCGTATTATGGGCCAGCTTACCCGCAAGCTACAGCTGCCCCAACCCGGCTCCCACTCTATTGCCAGCTGGGACCAGGTCAATCGCAGCGCCCCTATTCCGGCAAATAAGGGACAGGGCTATTTTATCCACCAGCTGCTAAGCGGCATCATTTTTCCGGAGAGCGGCCTGGCGGGAAGCGACCGTTCGTGGGAGCACAGAAATCGCCTGCTACACTGGGCAGGCTATGCCTCGCTGGCGCTGGCGCTGGTGATCGCCACCCTTTTGTGGAGCACCAGCTACTATAAAAATCAGCAATATTTGCAGCAGGTTGAAATGCGGTTAAAGCCGATAAATCAGCAGGCAAAGAGGCTGGTCAGCAATAACAGCGGTGATATTCTGGATCTGCTACCCTTTTTAAACAGCCTTATCGCCCTGCCGCAAAGCAGCCAGTTTTCTCTGGATTCGCCGCCTCTGAGCATGCGGGCCGGTCTCTACCGGGGCAATCAGGTCAGCGATGCCGCCTGGGGTATTTATCAGAATGCGTTGAAAACGCTGCTGCTGCCGCGCGTGGCCCAGTCGATCACCGCCACGTTGCGTAATGATAATGGTCAGGATAGCGAATTCAGCCGTAACGCACTTCGCGCTTATCAGATGCTTTATCAGCCCAGAAGCTATGACGGTGAGTTTCTGCGCGGCTGGGTGATGCAAAATCTTCAGCGCAGCCTGCCTGCCGACGTGACCACGCGCCAGCTGCAGCAGCTTGACTGGCACCTCAGCCAGCTGCTTGACCGTCAGATTTTGACGTCGCCCTATGCGCGGGACAATGTTCTGATAATGGGACGATTGTCGCTAAAACTGAACGGTACCGATCCTCAGCCTGCTGCGCCCGCCGCCGAACAGGGTTCGCAGTAATTGATCCCTAATGAATAAGGCCATCGCGATGTCAGAAAAATATGATCTGGGATGGTATGGCAAACTGCCTGGAACCGGTGACTTTCTGCAGCGCCGACTGTCAGCGAGCACGGTAGCAAGCTGGTCTAACTGGTTTCAGCTGGGCATGGCCCACTGGCACCAGTACAGTGAAGGGGGCAGCGAACTCTTTCGTCGCGCCCCGGTCTGGAATTTTGCCCTGCCCGCTACGCTGGGCGTGCAGCGGATCCAGATTGGCTGCCTGGTGCCCTCCGGCGATCGCGTGGGTCGAACCTGGCCGTTGGTGGCGTTACAAAGCGTACCGGTTAGCCTGTGGCACCCTGCCCAGCTGGCGGTCTCAGGAGAGTGGTTCCGTGCCCTGGGGGGCATCCTTTTTCAGGCCGTGGGCCAGTCAGCCTCCCCCGATCGGCTGGAAGCCGCGCTTTCCGCATTGACGCCGCTGGCCCTTCCTGATACCGGTCGATCGGATATTATGGACGTGCTTGGCTATCAGGATCTGCCCTGCACGCTGGCATGGCGCGAGGTCGCCCTCCGTTTCGATCCGATGCAGTACACCAGCTACTGGTGGACAAACCAGAGCGATGGATATCCGCTGGCCAGCCATAAGCACAGTGGCAATCTGACCGCACAATTATTTTCGCAACTGTTCGACCCGGCCGCCGTAGCGCAGCCGGGGCGAAATGGACTCTATCCACCGATGTTTGAGTAGTGTTAGCTGGCCTTATGGCCCTGGCTCAGGAAAAGCGAATGCGATTTACCATTGTTGAAAGCCGCACCGAGGTGCCCGTTACCGCCTGCGATTTTGTTTCGCCCGGCGGTACAATTGGACGCAGCGTTGATAACGATCTGGTGCTGCCCGATGCCGAACGTGCGATATCACGCCTGCAGGCGGTGGTGCAGGTTACCTGCAACGGCGAATGTCGTCTGACTAATCACGGCAGCGTGATTGCCGTGCTGCACAACCATACTCCGCTGGCGCGCGGCAGCCAGACGACGCTTCAGCATGGCGATCTGCTGGGTATTGGTGATTATCAAATCGCCGTCTGTGACCCGGCTCGCGAGCATGACGAATCACAAAACCCTCTCGACCCGCTCTCATTATTTACCCCCCTTCCCGAATCCGGCGACGATCCGCTGGGCATCCTGGATGAAGAGGCGCCGATCGTCATTCATCCGGTCGATGCCTTAAGTCCCGAGCAGCTGGCTGCCCGCACGACCCGCCAGCACTCCGCCCGGCTGGGGATCGACCCGGTCAGCCATACTGCTTCTCCGGCTGAGCACTATTCTATTCAGGGTAACGAGCAGCACCTGCTGGCCGCGCTGATGGAGGGAATGGGGCTGGATTATGGCCCGGGTAAAAGCCAGGTGACCGAGGATCAGATGCGCATTACCGGCCGCATGCTCAGCCTGTTCTCGCAGGGGACGGTGGCGTTGCTCTCCTCCCGTTCCATCCTCAAGCGGGGCGTGAAAGCCGAGATGACCATGATCCTCAACGAAGCCAACAATCCGTTTAAGATCCTGCCTTCCGGAAAAACGGTCCTGATGCAGATTTATCAGAGCCAGATGCCGGGCTTTATGCCTCCGGAACAGGCGGTCAGGGATGCGCTGGTCGATCTACAGGCGCACCAGCTGGGAATGATTGCCGGTATCAGAGCGATCATTGCCGCCATGCTGCAATCGTTTAATCCTCAGCGTATGGAAGAGAACGCGAAGCGCGACGGTAACCTGTCGCGCCTGGGCCTGAGCCTCACCCGCAAAGCCGCGATGTGGGACTATTTCATGCGCCATTATCAGAAGACATCGGGAGAGGTTGAAGATGACTTTCATACGCTGTTCGGCGAAGCCTTTCTCCAGGCGTATGATATGGAAGTGAATCAGTATAAAGACTCGCAAATGCAACCGGATGAAAATGAACATTAATTTTGCCTCGACCTCGCAAACGGGCGGGCGCGAAACCAATCAGGATGAAACAGGCGCGCTGCCGGGTGAGCACCGTGCCTGTTTTCTGGTCTGTGACGGAGTTGCGGGTCGGGAAGGAGGAGGGAAAGCGGCTCAGCTTGCCCGGGATGCCCTGCTTGCTGCCTTAGCCGTTGATGCTCCGCTTAACCCGGAAGAGACCGCAGGCTGGATCGCCATCGCCGAGCACGCCATCCACCAGGCGCAGCAGAATAATCCGAATTTTGAGCATATGAGCACCACCCTCGCGGCGTTGTTTATTAACCGGGATGACCCGCGAGCATGGTGGGTTCATGCCGGGGATAGCCGCATTTATCACTTCCGCCGGGGGTTTATTCATCGGGTCACGCGCGATCATAGTCTGGTTCAACAGATGAAGGATGCGGGATATGAAAATACCGGAATTAACAGTAATTTACTTTATAATGCGCTCGGCGTAGCGGGAAGTCAGCCGGTAAGCTACAGCGAAGTGATGCCGCTTGAGGATGGCGACGTTTTTTTACTCTGTACCGATGGTTTCTGGTCCAGTCTGACGTCACAGGAAATGGAGCAGGCCTTGCGGATGGTAAACTCTCCGCAGGAGTGGCTGGCGCTGATGCAGAAAGCGATCAATCGCAGTGAGAAAAATGACAATCTGAGCGCCGTTGCGGTGTGGATCGGCTCACCGCAGGAAACCACCCTTTTTCAATCCATGGCGGATTCCGCTCGCTTTCTGCCGCCGCGTAAGTCACCACAAGGAACGCTATGAAATTTTGGTTGCCTGCCACCCTGATAGTGTTATTTGCTGCCGCCGCACAGGCAGAGGATTATCGTGCGGTTTACTCGCCCAGCCTCGCGCTGGAGGTGTATATCGACAACGTTGACAGCAACGCACCTGAAGACTGGTGCCATGAGAGTATTCACCTGCGTATCGTCTCAGGTAAGGCCAGTGAGTCCAGCGTGCTGAACACCTTCCTGCCCAGGGTAGGCAATCTGCTACAGAACCAGTGTAGCAAGCTTCTTGAGCTGCCCTGGCAGATGACCACAGAGACCGGGGCCGTGCTGGCCACGGGAACGGCGGCAAAAGAGCAAAAATGGCACCCTATCGTGCTGGCGGACGGCACCCCTGCGGCCACTGCCAGCAACGCCGAGCCGCTGGACCTGTCGCAGCCGGCTAACGGCGAGCCTTTACAACACTTTGACCTGCCCGGCGGCTGTCATTTCCGCACCTGGTGGGATAAAACAGGCCAGTCGCTGTTTATCCCGGATGGTAAAGGCCTGCGCTGCTCCACTGAGGGGTGGCTGGAAGGCAAAAGCGAACTGACGCTCTCCTATGGCGGCAAAAGTGAGCCGGTAAATGTAGAGTTTTACCAGGGTTTTCCGCTGCAAAATATTCATCCGACGGCGGGATCGCTGGATATCACGGCTGCCAATAACCAGCGGCTGGTCGTCAGCAGTAAGGGGGCGCCGGACAGCTGGCTGCTGCTGCCCTTCAACAGGGTCCACCATGTCTGGTCATTTGATGGCACCCTGCTGGTAAAAATGGACAGACGCCAGGCCACGGACGCTGGTGCAGTCAGGACGCGCGTGGAAGCGATGCGCAAAGCCTGGGCTGCGATTATCGATTCGAAAACGAAAGTTACCGTGCTGCTGGTTGATGACCTGCATGCCGATCTGGCCGATCCGGCAATTGGTGCCTGGCGCACCGTTAACTGACCCGCACTTAGAGAGTGGTTACTATGTCGGCGAATGAAAAGACAAGAAACGTGCCCAGCGCCCTTCCGGCGGGCCACCGTTTTAACGAGTTTGAGATTAAAGAAGTGATTGGCGGGGGCGGCTTCGGGATTGTCTATCGCGCATGGGATCACCTGCTTGAACGCACTATTGCCATAAAGGAATATCTGCCGATCTCGCTCGCTTCGCGTGGGGAGGATCTAGAGATTGTTCTGCGAGGAGAGCGCTACCAGAAACTCTTCGCCGCTGGCCTGAACAGCTTTATACGCGAAGCACGCCTGCTGGCGCGCTTTAATCATCCTGGCCTGCTGCACGTTCTGCGTTTCTGGGAGGAGAACGGCACCGCCTACATGGGGACGCTGTACTACAGCGGTACCACGCTGAAAGCCTGGCAGTCGGCCAGGCCGGAGTCGATTGATGATGCCTGGATACGGCAGCTGTTGCCGCCGCTGTTTGGCGCGATCAATACCCTGCATCAGGGCGGATTTCTGCATCGGGATATCTCGCTGGATAATATTCAAATCCAGGATAACCAGCTGCCGGTGCTGCTGGACTTCGGCTCGGCCCGAAAAGAAATTGGTAACCTCTCCGACCAGACCGAAATTATGCTTAAGCCCGGCTACGCCCCCATTGAGCAGTACAGCGAGGAGAGCGACAGCGACCAGGGACCATGGACTGATATCTATGCGCTCGGTGCCGTACTGCACACGCTGGTCACCGGGGCGCCGCCGCCGGTTAGCGTGGTGCGCTGTATTGAGGACCGCTATCAGCCGCTAACGCAGCTGCGTCCGGCAGGCTTTTCCCTGTCACTGCTCAACGCCATTGATCGGGCACTGATGATGAAACCCCAGGACAGGCCTCAGTCAATTGATGAGCTTGCCGCGCTGATTGAGCTACCGGTCAGTACCGTCGAAGAGCTGGTTAGCGCGCCGTCGCACCTGAGGCTGGCGGAGGACATGCCTGAGCCGCTGTTGGAGGCCGACCCCGAGCCGGTGGCCGTGATCATCAACCCGGTTGCGCGACCGGTTTCGACAGATATCCCGGTCAGACTGCGCAAACTGTCCAAACCGCTGCTGATCGTCTGCGGCGTCGCCGTGGTGGCAGTGGTGGCGCTGGTGTCTATGCTCAGCCAGGGCGGCCCCACAGAGCACGCAGAGCAGTCTGCCTTTCCATCAGGAACCACATCCTCTTCCCCGGCGGTCAGTGCATCGGCCACCGCCTCTGTGCCCCATTCCGCCCCGATGCTGGCAACGGTCTATCTGAGGCTGGCCCGTGGTGAAACGGTGACGCTGAATGGCACGCCGGTAGAGGTAAAGCCCAATAACAGCGGCTATGCCTCGCTCAATCTGGCAGCGGGGCAGTATAAAATAGAGGTGCATTCCAGCGATGGCGTTCATGCCCAGCAGGTGGAGATCAATCGGGCAGGCACCTGGTTGATTAATCCTGGAGGCTGACTGGGGTGGGGTCAACCCACCCGCCCGACGTGGCACTGCTGTAGCTCACGAACGCGCTGTACCAGACCGGTCAGGCAGTCGTCATAGAGTCCACGCTTGTTCAGTTCCTGCTCAAGTGAAAACAGATATTGCGCATTGCTGCCCAGTGGGCCGCTGGCCTGAGCAATCAGCGGGGCGGTGGTGGTTGGGCAGGTATCGGCTTCATACAGTGCATGCCGCGGATCCATCACGAAGGCCAGCGCGGTAACACGTCGCCCATCGTTAAGCGCCAGTTCGCACCAGGTGGGCAGGTAGCAGCCCGTCACCATCTCGCGTTTCCAGAGTAGCGTCAGTTCTTCATGTAACGTCTGCTCCGGCAGCCTGAACGCCACGCCCGTCGTCTGTCCGCCATCCTTCAGGGCCAGCATGCGTCCGGGCTGCGTGGCCGTCCCTCGTCCGGCGGTGAGACGCAGGCAAAAGGCACGGTGCCAGCCGCTCAGCGTACCTTCCGCCGCCTCTTCTGACTCAAACACAGGGTTCCACATCAGCGAGCCATAGCCAAAAATCCATACCGGGCTGTGGTCGGGACGACAGGCCAGCGTGGCAGCAAGCGAGGTAGCCCGCTGTTCGCAGGTCCATAACAACGATTCTTCAATGGCGCCAAAAGCCGTTTTACAATCCGCTTTTAATAAGAAATCCCGCGTCAACATAGACCTTCTCCCCTGCCCGTGAGCATCAATGGCGCATGATATGCTCAATGCTTCAACTCTGAATAATTAACCCACTTATCGTTTGGTTATGAACATTGACCCTATGTCATTCAGACTTTGCAATCAAGGGTGATGTCCATCACGAAAGTAAATAATTCGTCACGGAGATCATCGGCAGCATTAAGGCAAACTTCAGCGCGCAATAGCCGGGGGGATCTGATTGCCGCTGAAGGGCGTCAGTGAGGTTGAGGTTGAGGTTGAGGTTGAGGTTGAACATAAAGCGCACAGAAACGTAAAATGAAGGGTAATCTTGGGGTTAAAAGGAATTATTTGCTTATGAAGAGCGGCGCTGGCAGGCAGCGCTGCGGGTCGTCCTGCCCTTTACAGGCCAATTCTCCCCTGTTCCCCCGCTTGACAACATTACTTCTTATGCCACTTATCGTCGTCCCCCTTATGGTACTGATGTTTAACCGCAGCCCAGGCAACTTTATGCGCGACCTCCTCCTGCGACTCATTGCCACGACGCTCTTCCTGGTCCTTATATTCCTCCCAGGCGCTGTTAAAGGCGGCCTGATAGATATCCTGCGCGTGTGCGGGTAGCACATTTTTAACGCTATCCGGCAGGGATGATCGGGTTTTATAGGGCATAGGTTATCTCCTCTTTTACACTGCTACCAGCCTGGTAGAGATCCTGCCAGATCGCCAGTTAGTGTTTTATATGTCATTACGCCTGAAAAATGGATAAAGCCTGCATCAGGGGTAATAATCCGGCCTGAAAGGCCCTTTATTTCGCGTATAATCCGCGACAAACCTTTTTAATACCCTATAGGATACAGATAGATAAAATATCTCTCTATCGAAATACCGCCTTCAGCTAAAAACAGAGCCATTCGGTAATATTTCGTAAAATGTCAGGCATTTCACCTCGTCAGGCCTTATACTGCGACCGCTTGTATTATCACCACTTCTTACCATTATTGTAGAAGCTAACGCAGCCATTGCCTCCTGGATTAACTATCAGATAAAAGGGTCAAAAGCCTATGAGTTCGAACGACAGCGGCAAAACACGCCACACTGAGTACTCTCTTATTCTCCCCCTTGCCGCACTGGCCGTACTCTGGTTTTGGGGTGCATCTGGTTCACTGTCCGTTGTGGTAGGAATCAACCTGCTGGCGCTGGTCGCCATCCTGAGCAGCGCCTTTAGCGTAGTGCGTCATGCTGACGTGCTGGCCCATCGACTGGGAGAACCCTACGGCTCCCTGATCCTCAGCCTGTCGGTAGTCATACTTGAAGTCAGCCTGATTTCCGCCCTGATGGCCACGGGAGACGCCGCACCCGCGCTGATGCGCGATACGCTTTACTCAATCATCATGATTGTGACCTGTGGACTGGTGGGGGCCGCACTGCTGCTGGGGGGGCGCAAATTTGCTACCCAGTATGTCAATCTGGCCGGGGTGAAACAGTATCTGATTGCCATTTTCCCACTGGGTATTCTGGTGCTGGTCTTCCCTAACGCGCTGCCCGGTGGAAACTTTACGCCGGGACAGGCGCTGTTAATCTCAGCCCTTTCTGCAGCAATGTATGGCGTATTCCTGCTGATCCAGACCAAGACCCATCAGAGCCTGTTTGTTTACGAGCATGAAGATGAAGGGGACGATCCCCATCATGGCAAACCCTCAGCCCACTCCAGTCTGTGGCATACCATCTGGCTGATTGTCCATCTGGTTGCGGTCATTGCGGTCACCAAGATGAACGCCAACACGCTGGAATCACTGCTGACCGAACTGCATGCGCCTGAGCAGTTTACCGGCTTCCTGGTTGCGCTGCTTATCCTCTCCCCCGAAGGGCTGGGCGCGATTAAAGCCGTACTGGCAAACCAGGTGCAGCGCGCCATGAATCTCTTCTTTGGTTCCGTGCTGGCGACTATCTCTCTGACCGTTCCGGCCGTTACCATTATTGCTACCCTCACCGGTCAGCAATTGATATTTGGGCTTGAGTCCTCGCAAATGGTGGTGATGGTGGCCGCCCTGCTGCTGTGTCAGATCTCGTTCTCAACCGGACGAACCAATGTACTGAATGGCGCCGCGCACCTGGCGCTGTTTGTCGGGTATCTGATGACCATTATGCTTTAGCCGTAAGGAAGGGATGTAAAGCTTTTGCAGCGCGGGAACGTGCACAGTAAAGCGGGCGCCGGGATGGCGCCCGCTTTATTTCAACTAGCTGCTGGTATCCAGCGCGGGGAAGTTCTTCACCAGATCGTCGATAGCTTTAATCTGTGAAAGGAATGGCTCAAGCTTATCAAGCGGCAGCGCTGACGGGCCGTCGCATTTTGCGTTAGCCGGATCCGGGTGCGCTTCAATAAACAGGCCTGCCAGCCCAACGGCCATACCGGCACGGGCCAGTTCGGTGACCTGACCACGACGGCCACCCGACGCGGAGCCAAAGGGGTCGCGACACTGGAGCGCATGGGTCACATCAAAAATGACCGGACTGCCGTGAGAGACCTGCTTCATAACGTTAAAGCCGAGCATATCCACAACCAGGTTATCGTAGCCAAAGTTGGCACCGCGATCGCACAGGATCACCTGCTCGTTGCCGCCCTCGGCAAATTTCTCAACAATATTTCCCATCTGCCCTGGGCTGACAAACTGCGGTTTCTTCACGTTGATCACCGCGCCGGTTTTCGCCATGGCTTCCACCAGGTCGGTCTGACGGGCAAGGAAGGCGGGCAGCTGAATAACATCCACCACGTCGGCCACGGCCTGCGCCTGGCTGGCTTCATGCACGTCGGTAATGATTTTCACGCCAAAAGCCTGCTTCAGCTCCAGGAAAATTTTCATCCCCTCTTCCAGTCCCGGCCCACGGTAGGAGCGAATGGAGGAGCGGTTGGCCTTATCAAAAGAGGCTTTAAAAACGTAAGGAATACCCAGCTTCTGCGTGACGGTGACGTAATGTTCGCAAATACGCATCGCCAGATCGCGCGATTCCAGCACGTTCATGCCACCAAACAGGACGAACGGCAGATCGTTACCGACCCTGATATCACCAATGTTAACCACTTTTTGTTTCATGTCATCGCCTTATCCATGCAGAAATAGTCGCCCGCCACTTTCACACAGTCGCGCGTTGGCACCCTGGTGACGGCGGCAAACACAGATTAGTGCAGCGTAATCTGCTTTTGTTCAATTGAGTGGATCTGTAGCTTAATCATTTCGCTAACCGGATCTTCCGGGCACTGTTCAACAAAATAGGCCAGATCGTTTAGCGCAATATGTTCGCAATCCAGCTGGGCAAAAATCAGCCCGCGATCGCGGATTTCATAGGGATCTTCCGGATCCATCTGCACCAGCAACTGACTGACCTGCAGCGCCAGCTCCATCTGCTTCTCTTCCATCAGCGCGGACTTTAAGGTGTCCAGCATTTTGCTTAATACCAGATGCGGCTCCGCTTCCTGCAGATCGTCATCATACAGCTCGGCTATCGGCCCAATATTCCCCTTCAGCCACACTTCCAGCGTATGTTCGCTCAGCGTTTCGCCATCGAAAGGGTTAATCAGCCACATCTCTTCATCCAGCCAGTCCGCCCGCAGGATCAGCTGCGTGGGGAAAATAACCGGCATCAGCGGCAGAGAAAGTTCTCTGGCAATATGCAGGAAAATGACCCCCAGCGACACGGCCGTGCCCTGCCGTGTTTTCAGTACATTGTCCAGCCACAGCGTATCCGACAGGCGATAAACGCCGCTCGCACCGCCAAAACCCCATGTCTGCCAAAACAGCTCAATCAGCTTTTCCAGCTTTTGATCCTGTTCTAACTGACCCGGTAGCTGGTCGCGGGCCTCTTTCACCAGCGCAGCCAGCTGCTTATGAACGTCACCAGCAGGAAAATCGGGGCGAATCGCCTGCATCGCGGCGATCACCGCCTCACAGAGCGGAAGCGCTGTGAGATCTACATTTGCTATCGACGTCATAAAATCCCCAACAGTGGCACTTTGGTTGTAGCCAGTCTGTAAATAATCACCAGCGTTGCAACCGCCACAATAAACGCAATCCAGCGTACTTTTTGCGCCCGGGGGCGCCGCCCGAGGGCCACGAATCCGAGCGCAATATAGATAATAACGCCAAACAGCTTCTCAGTCAGCCAGGCTCCCTGAGGCGTAAACGGGTAAAAATGCGTTATTACCACCAACAGAATACCTGAAAGCAGCAGCAGCGTATCGTTCAGATGTGGCACGATCCGCACCCAGCGCTGCTGTAGCATCACCGAACCGCGCTGGAGCCAGTAAAAACGCAGCACAAGCATCAGCGCGGTAATCCCCACGGTCAGAAGATGAAGGTTTTTAATCAGGCTGTACCATGCGATCATGTTTAGTTCCTCTGTAAGGGAGTCTGTGCACGGGTGACGCGGTCATTCCCGCCGTAATCCTGCAGGGTGTCCACCTGTACAAAGTGATTTTCAAGTAAAATACGCCGTACCCGCTTCGCCTGCTGCCAGCCGTGCTCAAGCAGGAGCCAGCCGCCGGGGAGCAAATACCTTGCGGCCTGAGCCGCGATCAGCACGATGTCAGCCAGGCCATTATCGTCAGCGATCAGCGCGCTGGCTGGCTCAAAGCGTACATCGCCCTGCTGCAAATGGACGTCATCGCGATCAATATAGGGTGGATTACTGACAATAAGATTGAAGTGAGACGCCTCCAGGGCGCTAAACCAGTCGCTGAGGCAAAAAGTGGCGTTGGTCATGCCCAGGCGCTGCCCGTTGCGCTCCGCCAGCCTGACGGCGCCAGGGATGCGGTCCACACCGGTCACGCGGCAGTCGGGCCGCTCGCTGGCGATCGCCAGTGCGACGGCGCCGGTCCCGGTGCCCAGATCAAGCACCGTCGCAGGCGTAGTCGGCAGATGCTGCAACGCCTGTTCAACCAGAAGCTCGGTATCAGGCCGGGGGATCAGCGTCTCAGGGGAAACCAGCAGGGAAAGGGACCAGAATTCGCGCTCACCGGTCAGATAAGCTACCGGCTCGCCGCCAGCCCGGCGCAGCAGCAGCGCCTCCAGCTGTGTCAGCTGCTCAGGGCTGAGCAGCTGGTCGTCAAAGGCCATCAGCCAGCTGCGGGATTTGCCGGTGACGAATCCCAGCAAAATTTGTGCATCGCGCTTCGCGCTGTCACTGCCCGGCAGGCGGGCAATGGCGGCGCGCAGCCACTGACGAATTTCCATTAATCCTGCTCGGACAGCGCAGCCAGCTGGTCCGCCTGATATTCCTGAACGATAGGTTCAATCAGCATATCAAGCTTACCCTGCATCGCCTCATCCAGACGGTAAAGCGTCAGGTTAATGCGGTGATCGGTTATGCGCCCCTGCGGATAGTTATAGGTGCGGTTGCGGTCCGAGCGGTCACCGCTGCCCAGCAGGTTGCGGCGCGTGGAGGCCTCTTCCAGCTGGCGTTTGGCCATTTCGGCCGCACGAATACGCGCACCCAGCACCGCCAGCGCTTTGGCTTTGTTTTTATGCTGCGAACGCTCATCCTGACACTCCACCACGATGCCGGTTGGCAGGTGGGTAATACGGATGGCGGAATCGGTGGTGTTAACGTGCTGACCGCCCGCGCCCGAGGAGCGGAAGGTATCGATTTTCAGATCACCCGGATTGATATCCGGCAGTTCGGCCTCCGGCAGCTCGGGCATAATCGCCACGGTGCAGGCGGAGGTGTGAATACGCCCCTGCGATTCCGTTTCCGGTACGCGCTGAACGCGATGGCCGCCGGATTCAAACTTCAGACGGCCATAGGCGCCGTCGCCAATGACTTTGGCGATCACTTCTTTATAGCCGCCGTGCTCGCCTTCGTTGGCGCTGAGTACCTCTATCTTCCAGCGGCGGGCTTCAGCGTAGCGGCTGTACATGCGGAACAGATCGCCCGCGAAAATCGCCGCTTCATCGCCGCCGGTTCCCGCGCGCACTTCCAGATAGCAGTTGCGCTCATCGTCGGGGTCTTTCGGCAGCAAAAGCACCTGTAGCGCCTGCTCAAGCCCTTCGCTGGCCGCCTGAGCCTCTTTCAGCTCATCCTGTGCCATATCACGCATTTCAGGATCCGCCAGCATCTCTTCTGCGGTGGCGATATCATCCTGAGTCTGCTGCCAGCGACGGAAACACTGGCTCACGTCGGTCAACTGAGCATATTCCCGCGACAGTGCGCGGAAACGCTCCTGATCGGCAATTACCCCCGCATCCCCCAGCATAACCTCCACTTCTTCGTGGCGTTCCTGCAGGGCTTCCAGTTTGGCAACAATAGAAGGCTTCATTAGTCTTGTTTTACCTTGTATTCAAAGAGGCGAAAACGCTAATCCAGCCCGAGGCTGTCGCGTAAAATCTGCAGGCGTTCGGTATCCCCATCACGGGCAGCCTGCTGAAGAGATTTGGTTGGAGCGTGGATCAAACGGTTGGTCAGCTTGTGCGCCATTTCGCGCAGCACCTGCTGAGGGTCGCCGCCCTGCGCAAGGGCGGCCAGCGCACGCTCTTCAAGGCCGATACGCACTTCATCAGCCTGAGCACGATAGTCGCGGATGGTTTCAACGGCGCTTTGCGCGCGCAGCCACGACATAAACTCGCCGCTCTCCTGCAGGACAATGGTCTCGGCTTCTATTGCCGCGGCCTTACGCTGGGCCATATTACTTTCGATAATCGCCTGAAGGTCGTCCACGCTGTAAAGATAGGCATTCGCCAGCTTGCCGACTTCCGGCTCGACGTCGCGCGGAACCGCAATATCAACCAGCAGCATCGGCTGATTACGGCGCTGCTTCAGCGCACGCTCAACCATGCCTTTACCGATGATCGGCAGCGGGCTGGCGGTGGAGCTGATGATAATATCGGCTTCGGCCAGACGCGAGTCGATCTCCGCCAGGCCAATCACTTCGGCCCCCACCTCGCTGGCCAGAGTCTGTGCGCGCTCACGGGTGCGGTTGGCGATAATCAGCTTTTGCACGTCATGCTGACGAAGATGACGGGCCGCCAGCTCAATTGTTTCGCCCGCCCCCACCAGCATCACGGTTACCGTCGCCAGGGATTCGAAAATTTGCCGCGCCAGCGTACAGGCGGCAAAGGCAACGGAGACGGCACTGGCGCCGATTTCGGTTTCCGTCCGTACGCGTTTAGCAACCGAGAAAGACTTCTGGAACATTCTCTCCAGCTCACTGGAGTGGGAGTGCCCGCGATGGGAGTCAGCATAGGCCTTCTTCACCTGCCCCAGGATCTGCGGCTCGCCCAGTACCAGTGAGTCCAGCCCGCTGGCCACGCGCATCAGATGACTGACCGCCTCATCGCCCTGATGCCAGTAGAGACTTTTGCGCACGTCATCGGCGCTCAGGCCGTGGTAGTCACACAGCCACTTCACCAGCTGTTCCTGCAGATTTTCCTGCTGTTCGACGCTTAAGTATAACTCGGTCCGGTTACAGGTAGACAGCACGACGCCGCCCTGCACCAGCGGCTGAGCCAGCAGGCTGTTAAGGGCCTGATCCAACGTCTCCGGCGAGAACGTAACGCGTTCACGCAGGGCAACGGGAGCCGTTTTATGATTTATTCCGAGTGCCAGCAACGTCATGGTGATTGGTTGGGGATATCCCACTGTTGATAGGGTTTTGTGAGGCGCATTCTACAAGATGCGCGAGATCAAGAAAAGCCATCCTTCGCCACAGGCTGTAACAAGATATAGCCATTGAGGGGCAAATAAGACAAATTGAGCATTGACCACATGCCGTTGAATAGATAGCGTGGACGGTTACTTTGGGCATGAACGCCCGTGATAAGTCTGAGGAGCTGACCCCCTATGTTTATGCAGAATCGCCGCCTGATGCGGCTTCTCCCGCTTGCCAGCGTCCTGCTGGCTGCCTGTAGCGTTAATAAACCCCAGGGGCCAGGGCAGAGTATTACCTCTCCACAATGGCAACAGCACCAGCAATCCGTTGAGAAAATTACTCATTATCAAACCCGTGGCGCTTTTGCCTATCTCTCCGATAGCCAAAAAGTTTACGCCCGTTTTAACTGGCAGCAAACCGCGCCCGATCGCTACCGCCTGCTGTTAACCAACCCGCTCGGCAGCACCGAACTGCAGCTGGACGCGCAGGGCAGCGTGGTGCAGCTGGTGGATAACAAAGGCAAGCGCTACGTCAGCAACGATGCGGAAAAAATGATCTCGCAGCTTACCGGCATGGACATTCCACTCAACAGCCTGCGTCAGTGGATCCTCGGCCTGCCGGGCGACTCAACAGACTATGCGCTGGATGACCAGTATCGTCTGCGCCAGGTGAACTACAGCCGTAACGGTCAGAAGTGGACCGTCACCTATCAGGGATATGACAACAAACTTGCTCCCACCCTGCCCTCAAATCTGGAGCTCCAGGAAGGCAACCAGCGTATCAAGCTGAAGATGGACAGCTGGACGGTAAAATGAAACCTGGCGATATTCAGCCGGTGCTGAGCCGCACGACGTGGCCTGCCCCCGCTAAACTCAACCTGTTTCTCTATATCACCGGTCGTCGGCCTGACGGTTATCATGACCTGCAAACGCTGTTTCAGTTTCTGGACTACGGTGACGAACTGACGTTTGAACCCAACGCCAGCGGCAGAATCAGCCTGGTTACGCCCGTTGCGGGCGTGGCCGAAGAAAATAATCTGATCTTCCGCGCGGCTTCGCTACTGAAGGAAAGCGCCCTGCGGGCAGGGCGTATTTCAACCGGGGCGGGCGTCAGGATCAGCCTTGAAAAACGGCTGCCGATGGGGGGGGGATTGGGCGGCGGTTCGTCCGATGCGGCCACCGTGCTGGTGGCGCTCAATCATCTGTGGCAAACGGGCTTTGCGCCTGAACAACTTTCTGCGCTGGGCCTGACGCTGGGCGCTGATGTGCCGGTTTTTGTGCAGGGTTTTGCCGCCTTTGCAGAAGGGGTTGGCGAGCAGCTAACGCCGGTTCATCCGGAGGAGAAATGGTACCTGGTGCTGCATCCCGGCGTGAACATTTCCACGCCGGTCGTTTTCAACGATCCCGAGCTTCATCGCAGCACGCCGGTACGGGAAATCAGTCAGTTATTACGGGCTGATTTCAGCAATGATTGTGAGCCAGTAGTAAGAAAACGTTTTCGTGAGGTTGAACAGCTTGTTTCCTGGCTGCTAGAATACGCGCCGTCGCGCCTGACGGGAACGGGCGCTTGTGTGTTTGCCGAATTCGACACCGAGTGCTCTGCCCGCCAGGTGTTTGAGCTGGCTTCAGAAAAGTGGCCGGGGTTTGTCGCGCGAGGCGTTAACATCTCGCCGCTGCACCGCCGCCTTTCTGAGTCATCAGAGTAAGTTGTCGCATCGCCCGTTCCTGATGCGCAGGCTACTCTTTACTACACCCGTATGAACCCGTCAGCGGTATACCGCCCAGTGCCGCTAACGATGTTGTTCATTCTCTGGACGCAAAGCCTGAGGTTCTTCTCGTGCCTGATATGAAGCTTTTTGCTGGTAACGCCACCCCGGAACTAGCACAACGTATTGCCAACCGCCTTTACACGAGCCTGGGCGACGCCGCCGTCGGTCGTTTCAGTGATGGTGAAGTGAGCGTACAAATTAACGAAAATGTACGCGGTGGTGATATTTTCATCATCCAGTCCACCTGTGCCCCTACCAATGACAACCTGATGGAACTGGTTGTGATGGTTGATGCCCTGCGTCGCGCTTCCGCTGGCCGTATTACCGCCGTTATCCCCTACTTTGGCTATGCCCGTCAGGATCGTCGCGTGCGTTCTGCCCGCGTCCCTATTACCGCCAAAGTGGTTGCTGACTTCCTTTCCAGCGTCGGTGTTGACCGCGTCCTGACCGTGGATCTGCATGCAGAGCAGATTCAGGGCTTCTTTGACGTCCCGGTTGATAACGTATTTGGTAGCCCAATCCTGCTGGAAGATATGCTGCAGATTGGTCTGGTGAATCCGATTGTGGTTTCCCCGGATATCGGCGGCGTGGTTCGCGCCCGTGCTATCGCCAAGCTGCTGAACGATACCGACATGGCTATCATCGACAAGCGTCGTCCGCGTGCTAACGTCTCTCAGGTGATGCACATCATCGGTGACGTGGCGGGCCGCGACTGCGTATTGGTTGACGATATGATCGATACCGGCGGCACACTGTGTAAGGCTGCCGAGGCGCTGAAGGAACGAGGTGCCAAACGCGTATTCGCCTACGCCACGCACCCTATTTTCTCAGGTAATGCGGTAGAAAATCTGCGTCATTCGGTGATTGATGAAGTGGTGGTTTGCGACACCATTCCGCTGCCGGAAGAGATCAAGGCGCTGCCAAACGTGCGTACCCTTACGCTCTCTGGCATGCTGGCTGAAGCGATTCGTCGCATCAGCAATGAAGAGTCTATTTCTGCGATGTTCGAGCATTAATAAACGCGGGACGGGTTGGCCCGTCCCACTTCTTTCACGCTATCTGCATAGCCAACGCTGGCCGTCCCTGCCACCCGGTTCCCACCGACGAATACCGATCCCCTTTAAACGCTGGCGTTTATGCCCTTCTGCCAGCACGTGAATACAGTGTCACTTTAACTGTGAGCTATTACGACAGTTCTATAAAAACGAAGCTGTGCAGGGATCGGGAAGGGCTTTATCAAATCCCAGTGCCACAGCGCCCCTTTCCGGAGCGCTGTGGGGGCAGAATTAATGATGTCCGTGATGGGTGCCGGAAGGACGACGGCAGCGCTCATCGCCATAATGGCGCACCCAGTAGTAGTGATCGGTTATCTTTTCACGTCCGCTAATGCGCGCGCCAGCCAGCCACAGCAGCGCGCCGATGAAAATGCTAAGTATTGAGCCCTGGATCATCAGCTGCGGCATCTGGAGCTGAGGAAGCTGGTTCAGTACGGCAAAAGCAATGCCAGCCAGCATCACTACCAAACCCAGTACCATCAGCACGTTACCCGCATAATGAGCATGTTTACGTTTCATCATCCACCTCCAGAAGCAAAACGGGGCATAACCCACCCCAAAGTACGATAAGTTTACCTAATGGATTACTGGGCTGGTGCGGGTGCGATCACATTTATTGCTTAAAGTTTGACATAACTTTACGTCTAAAGGACTGTTTTACTATAGAAAACTTATTATCACGCAGGGCGATTAGTGTGGCTTCCGTCACATGACTGCGCGTTACTTTGAGTTCTGCCGTTGTGCCAGGTACACTAGCCTCCTGATAACGCATTCTTCAGGAACAGAGACAAGTGAGCAGCATTAAACTGATTGTGGGCCTTGCCAATCCCGGCGCTGAATATGCCGCAACCCGCCACAACGCCGGAGCCTGGTACGTTGATCTCCTGGCTGAACGACACAACCAGTCCCTAAAGGAAGAGAGCAAATTCTACGGCTACACCGCCCGCCTGAACCTGGGTGGCAATGACGTTCGCCTGCTGGTGCCCACCACCTTTATGAACCTGAGCGGTAAAGCCGTTGCCGCGATGGCAACCTTTTACCGCATCGCGCCGGAAGAGATTCTGGTGGCGCATGATGAGCTGGACCTGCTTCCCGGTATCGCAAAGTTTAAACAGGGTGGCGGCCACGGCGGTCATAACGGGCTGAAGGATATCATCAGCAAGCTGGGCAACAGCCAGGACTTCCACCGCCTGCGCATTGGCATTGGGCATCCCGGCGATCGTAATAAAGTGGTGGGATTTGTACTGGGTAAACCTCAGGCCGCCGAGCAGGCGCTTATCGACAGTGCGACAGATGAGGCTGCCCGCTGCACCGAGCTCTGGCTGAAGGAAGATAAGCTGAAGGCGATGAATCGCCTTCACGCGTTTAAAGCCTGATGCGATATTAGTCGCTGTCTGCCGCCACCTGATAGTCAGGGTCATCCAGCTCATGGCTGCAGAACGGGCCCGCTTTCTTCAGCAGGCTGATGCAGTCACGGCTGAGATGCCGCAGCCTGACGCTGCGTCCCGCCTCCACGTAGCGGCTGGTGAGTTTATCAATCGCCTCCACGCCGCTCGAATCCATCACCCGCGTATGGGCAAAATCAATCACTACCGCCTCGCAATCCTGCTCCGGGTGAAACAATTCGTTAAAGCTGGCAGCCGAACCAAAGAATAGCGGCCCTTCGAGCCGGTACGTCTTCACGCCCTCTTCTTCCCGCTGCTCTGCGATGGTAATGCGCGCATGCTGCCAGGCAAACACCAGCGCCGAGATAATCACGCCGCAGATCACCGCCATGGCCAGATCGGTATAGATGGTCACCAGGGTAACAGCGACCATGATCACCGCATCCGGCTTTGGCATGCGCTTAAGGCGACGCAGCGAGGTCCATTCAAAGGTATTAATGCAGACCACAAACATAATACCGGCCAGCGCGGCCACCGGCAGCAGCGCGATATATTTCGACAGGCTGATAACAAACAGGATCAGCAGAACGGCCCCAACCAGATTGGACATCCGTCCGCGACCGCCGGAGGTAAAGTTAATAATCGACTGACCGATCATCGCACAGCCAGCGAAGCTGCCGAAGAAGCCGCAAAGAGTGTTACCAATGCCCTGTGCGACGCACTCCCGGTTTCCGTTGCCCTTTTTACTGCCCATATCGTCCAGTACCGCGAGGGTCAGCAGCGACTCAATCAGCCCTACCAGCGCAATAATCACCGAATAGGGCAGCACCACTTTTAGCGTGGCCCAGCTCAGCGGTGCCTCCGGCAGGTGGAATAAAGGCAGCGTACCGGAGATATCGGCCAGGTCTCCGACGCGTTTGGTATCCAGGCCAAACCCGATGGCAATGGCGCTGATCGCAATCAGCGCGGCCAGCGAACCGGGGATGACGCGGGTAAACTTTGGAAACAGCCAGACAATCAGCATCGCCAGCGCGACCAGACCGTACATCACTGGCCCCTGATGTTTAATCATCGGGATTTGCGCCAGAGCGATAACAATCGCCAGCCCGTTCACGAAACCGTAAATCGCCGGCTGCGGCACCAGCCGGATAAACTTGCCCAGCCGAAACAGGCCAATTGCCAGCTGAATAACACCGGCGAAAATCGTCGCCAGCAGCACATACTGATAGCCATGGGTTTGGATCAGACCGATCAGTACCACGATTATCGATCCGGCTGCGCCTGAAATCATGCCCGGCTTACCGCCAAAGAAGGCGGTGACCAGCCCGAGGATAAACGCGGTGTGCAGACCAATCGTGGGCGACAGGCCGGCCAGCAGCGAGAAGGCCGTCGCTTCCGGGATTAGCGCTACCGAGACAACGGCACCGGCCAGCACGTCGTTTTTAACGTCCGTTGCCTTAAGGTTGCTGAAATTAAACATACTTTTTCCAATATTATTAAGTTATGCCACGCCTGCACCGCTTTAAACATTACGGTGAGAAATATCACATGTGGAGAGAGCCGTGCGGTGAAAGGAAGCACTCAGGATGGCGTAAGCAGGAAGCCCGGCATCCGCTTGCGTCTCCGTTAATTGTAAAGTCCGGTCAGTATCAGGAAATGTGAAGTGGATCTCAACTCATTTCCTGACGGGCCGGAGAGAAATCGCCCCCATCGCAGCGATAATTACGTGTATAATGCGCGGAAACTTTTAGTGTTACTCAACATCGATTGCCCGGAATCGGTTATATCTGCCGGGCGATCAAGCAATTAAGGTGATTCAAACATGGGATTCAAATGCGGTATTGTGGGCCTGCCGAACGTCGGAAAATCGACTCTGTTCAATGCGTTAACCAAAGCGGGCATCGAAGCAGCTAACTTCCCGTTCTGTACCATTGAGCCAAACACCGGCGTGGTGCCAATGCCTGATTCCCGTCTGGATAAGCTGGCGGAAATCGTTAAGCCACAGCGTATCCTGCCGACCACCATGGAATTCGTCGATATCGCCGGCCTGGTGAAAGGCGCCTCGAAAGGCGAAGGTCTGGGTAATCAGTTCCTGACCAACATCCGCGAAACCGAAGCTATCGGCCACGTGGTACGCTGCTTCGAGAATGACAACATCATCCACGTGAATAACAAGGTCGATCCGGCTGACGATATTGACGTTATCAATACCGAGCTGGCGCTTTCTGACCTGGATACCTGTGAACGTGCGCTGCAGCGCGTGCAGAAAAAAGCTAAGGGCGGCGACAAGGACGCGAAGGCCGAGCAGGCCGCGCTGGAGAAGTGCCTGCCGCACCTTTCCAATGCCGGTATGCTGCGCTCGCTGGATCTTAACGACGATGACAGAGCGGCCATCCGCCACCTGAGCTTCCTGACCCTGAAGCCCACCATGTATATTGCCAACGTTAACGAAGACGGCTTCGAGAACAATCCTTACCTCGACAAAGTCCGTGAAATCGCCGATGCCGAAGGCTCAGTGGTGGTTGCCGTGTGTGCGGCAGTTGAATCCGATATCGCCGAGCTGGAAGACGCCGATCGCGAAGAGTTTATGGCCGAGCTGGGCATTGAAGAGCCAGGCCTGAACCGCGTGATCCGCGCGGGCTATGCCCTGCTGAATCTGCAAACCTACTTTACCGCAGGCGTGAAGGAGGTTCGTGCCTGGACCATCCCGGTCGGCGCTACCGCTCCACAGGCCGCCGGTAAGATCCACACCGACTTCGAGAAGGGCTTTATCCGCGCCCAGACCATCGCCTATGAAGATTTCATCACCTACAAGGGTGAACAGGGCGCGAAAGAAGCCGGTAAGATGCGCTCCGAAGGCAAAGAGTACATCGTTAAAGATGGCGACGTGATGAACTTCCTGTTTAACGTCTAAATAAGTTTTGTGGTCTTATGAGGTTTCACTGAATCTCATAGAAACGGTAAAACTCTATAAAATCCACGCAATTGCGTGGATTTTTCATTTCATACTGTCTCAATTCATCTCGTAACAACGCTATTAAAAATGAGTACATGGATGAGTACAATATTCTTCCATCTTCATTTTAAGTGAGTACAATAACGGTATAATAAATACACAAGGCCCCGTTATGCTCACCGATACGCAATGCCGCACTGCCAAGCCGAAAGAAAAACTCTATCGGCTCAATGATTTCAATGGTCTCTACCTCGAAGTGAAACCTAATGGCAAAAAGGCATGGCGTTATCGATTTAAACTCAACGGTAAATCCAGTATGTTTGCGCTAGGTGAGTACCCGACGGTCAAACTTGCCGAAGCTCGCGAGAAATGCGAGCAAGCGCGAAAGCAGGTCGCGGATGGAGTTAGCCCAACACAAGCTCGTCAGTTAGATAAGATTCGCAAGGTCAACGATGCATCCAACACCTTTGAGCTAATCGCCAAAGAGTGGTTGCAGATGAAAGACTGGGCCGAAATAACCAAAACGCGGCGACTGGATATGCTTGAACGTGTGGTTTTCCCCGCAATCGGTAAGCTCCCGGTCAGAGAGATCACCCCATACCACATTCTTAAAATTCTTCAGGAAACTGCTAAACGAGGAGCACCGACAGTTGCCGCTGAAGCCCGCCGCACCATTTCATCCGTTTTTGAACTGGCGGTGGCGACGCTCAGAGCAGATAGCGATCCTGTCTGGTCAGTGCGTAAGGCGATTCCGGCGAATAAGACACAGCACAAACAGGCATTAAACCCACAGCAAATCGGGAAGCTATTAAGCTGTTTTGATAACAGTCGTGGCTCATACCAGGTTAACTATTGCATGTGGCTCATGTGGTGGACATTAGCGCGTCCTGCAGAAGCCACCGAAGCTGAATGGACAGAATTCGATCTTGACAACGCCCTGTGGACCATTCCGGCAGCGCGGATGAAAGCTCGCAGAGAACATGTTATTCCCCTACCCTTCCAAGCTGTCAAAATGCTCAGAACACTACAGGGATTAACCGGGCATCGGCAGCACCTTTTCCCGGGCAGAGATAATCCGCTAGGTGCAATGACATCGCACTCGCTGCGCCAGCTACTTAAAAGCCTCGGATGGAGTGGCATTTATAGCCCCCATGCTACCCGAACTACAGGAAGTACGCGTTTAAACGAAATGGGCTATCGACCTGATGCTATTGAGGCCCAACTTGCGCACGCTGATACCAACAATGTTCGTCGCACATACAACCATGCAACTTATCTTGATGAGCGAAAGGTTATGATGCAAGACTGGGCAGATAAACTTGAAGGATGGGTAGGAAGCACACACAGCAATATTGATGTTTCGTAAACTGTATTAGCTCAGACCTGATCTGACAGTTACCGGTTATTTATACAGGTGTCCGTCAGATTACATCTGGTTTAAATTTTT
>NZ_JBLREF010000038.1:0-45739 GCF_047918655.1 Erwinia sp. PPS120
CTGCATGCCTGGCGTATGCTCACCGTATACTGCGTCGTCAGATAGCTGGCGAGCTCACGCTTTATCGCTGGTTTTAAAGCTTTTTTCGATGACGTCTTTCAGCGCCCGGCTTCGACAGACTTCAGAACGGCGATGATCGGGTGCCCGGTGAATCGGATTTTACGCATAGCGATTTCCCCGGGGACATAATCAGTATGTCGGAAGATCTCTAAAAGTGAATGGGCCGTTTTGGTGGGATACTTACAGCTGTATATGGTAGAACACCAACAAAGTTCTGGGGTTGCAATAAATGCGACTTCCTTTAGTCGACTGTAGCCATGTGGACTTCTTACCCTGCCAATAGATCATGATTCAGCCTCTTATGGTGATCTGCACGTTTATTGTACCGGTAGAGGCGGGGATGTTGGTAACGGCCCCGAATGGAGCCGTTATGGCAGTTACCAGCGGAGTTCTGATGTTGATATGAATGCAACCTCTTTGACCCGCTCTTGTAAGTCGTAATCAACTTGCATGCTAATAGGGATATGGAAATCCATCACTGTGAACAAATCAGTGTAGCCAATCTCTTGGCGTAGCCGCTTCCGGGGAGGCAAGAATCTGTCAGGAGGGCCAAATTGTGTATGAACCCAGGATCGCACCATTTCAGGTCGTAGGGGAGATGGCAGCTCATTCGGAAATTTATAGTTCGCTTTCTTCTCATTCTGCAAAAAAAGCTCAATTGAAAAAAGCGTTGTACCTTCCCGCTTAAAGGCTAAGTAAAGCCCTTCATTCATCATGCTTAACGTGAGGTCAGGATCTCCCGGGTAACCTGTAGGTTTGGTCTTGTAGGGTATCAATCCTGCATCAAAAATTTCTTGATACGTCTTACCTAAGCAGCGAATCAATGCTTCGACATTAACGTTCATTAGTATAATCCCTGTTCCTGATTTAATTGATGCATCTTAGCTTTGGCTTCATCGATTTGACTATCTGTTACGCCACGCTCCTTCAGCGCTGAGCGTATAGTCTCAATGTCGCGTTTTACTGCTGCTCGCAAATCTCTGGAGTCTTGCTGTATTTGCGTCGGGTTATTTCTGCGACCATAGGTGGCACTGAGTTTTTGGTGGATATCAGCAGGAATGATGATAGAAGCAACGTCTTTCGCCATACGGTCAATTTCGGCCGGTTTTGCGTCTGGGAATTCACGTCGTAAGTAGGCTCGTACTGCTGCTGCCGATGGCATGTGATCAGCATGAGTACCATTTCGCGGTCTACCTGTGAAATTGCTGTATAAATCGACTTCCAGCAGTTTTACCGGAGGCTTGCTGAGGTAGATGTAGATCGGCGGATGGACGTTGCCCGGAAACACCAGAATGTAATCCCGGAAGTCCTTTTCCTCTGGCAGTGGCGTGGTGGTGATGGTTACGCTCTGAATATCCGGGTGCTCAAGTCCCGGTATCGTGACGGTTCCTGCTTTTGGGTTGTTATTGCCTGTATTCCAGCTATCTTGTGACCCCGGTGTGTTTGCTGGCGTCCATGTGATTAACGGCTTATCGCTTCGTTCATCTCCCCAGAATTCATAGCTGCCATCGCTCTGCTTCTCCAGCATCCTGACACGTACCTGATCACGACCACTGTCGGAACTCGTGTGATAACCAACTGCTTTCAGCTTCCCGCTATCGTCGTCGGTGATCCAGTTATAGCGGATGCGAGTAGGGACCGTGCCCTTACTGTGAGCCACTTCCAGCAGTTTCTGAGGCGTGAGCAGGTCGCTCTGCTCGCCTTTGAGATTCGACTGAATGATGGCACCCATGACCACGAACGGCAGATTCATCGCCAGCCGCCCGCTCCAGACTTCTGGGCCAGAAAGGTGTTTCAGCGTATGAGTAAGGGCTCTTGCTGCATCCTGATTCGATTTAGCCGTTGCACCTCCCGCTGCTGCTGCCATTCCGGCCTCCGCTGTACCGCCCATAACTACTGGCGGTGGGGGAAGTGGCATAGCTTCCGCTTCACCAAAGAAGAAGCCAGTTACTTTATCAAATAGGGATTTTTTCTTCGGCGCTTCTGGTTCTGGTGGCGGTGAAGTTTTCTTCTTCGCAGCCTGAGCGTGCTGTTCAGGCTCCGGGGCTGGCTGTGCGGGTTGTGACTGATAGAAGCTCATTTCGCCGATGTTGCTTTGTGGCTCTTCTGACTCCCCTGCATCGGTATTACCAGTACCACGCAGGACAGATTTTGCGAACACAGGGATAGCGGCTACAGCGGCGGTGGCCGCCATTTTGGCAATGGGCCATTCCGCTGCCCGCTTGCGGTGCTCCTCAAAAGGATCGCCGGGACTATCTTCCACCCAAAGTGTCGTGCTGCCCAGCACCTGATTATTTTTGCAGTTACAAAGCACCTGATCGCCAGTGGCAACACAGGGTTTGTCTTCCGCGAAGTGGTATGCAGTACCATTTATCTGAAATGGCCCATTACACGTTTCCTTTGGACACCATGCCATATCGCCATTCAGGGCAATATTCCGTTCTTCGATAATCGTCGAGGAAGCTGAAATTACCTCCCCACCACTCGTGGTCTTGTCTCCAGGTCTTACCAGTGCTCTGGTCATAATCCTTCATGAATCATATTGATATCGCAGACATAATATCCAAAAAGCGACTTAACTCAAATTAATTTGTATGCAAAATCGCCATGCCTTGCAACTAAACGTATTTCAGGCAAGAAGCAAATAAAACAAAAAAAAGTGGGTGGGCCTCACGAAAAACCAGGCAGTAGAAGTCTCTTAACTTAAGAGATAGGCTTGGATATAGCGGGTCAAGAACAAGCCCGACAATCGGTTAGCCGCTCGCGGGTCAGTAATGATAATGCGTATGTGGAGTCGCTGTTCCGGACGGTGAAATACGTGCCACAATGACCTGCGGTGGGGTTAAGCACGCTGGAGGAAGCGCGTGAATGGGTATGTGTTTTTACGCGTTGGTATAACGAGAACCACTGCAGTAGCCCCCTGAAACACCAGACAGTAGCTGTATCTCCAGATAAGAGATAGGTTTGAATATATGTCTAACACTAACGCCAATTTTGAGATGACCAGGATCCTGTCAGGGCAAGAAGCCCGTAAACGTAAGACTCCTCAGGAGAAAATCGCCATTATCCAGCAGACGATGGAGCCGGGCATGAATGTTTCCCATGTCGCCCGCCTGAATGGCATCCAGGCCAGCCTGTATTACCTGTTCTGTGCCTTTCAGTGTGGACTGACCCCATGACCATAAGATCAATTTCGTTTTGCTCGGCCTGGCGGCACAGTGCATGAGTCACGGTCTCGAATCTAAGCAGACTTGCCTGACTGGTTATGCCAGCTATTTGCAACAAAGACTGAGCTGCCTCCAGTGATTCTGATTTTCCATTCACCATCACCAGGTGGCAGGTCAGGCTTGATGTGAATTTGCGTAGAAATTTTGGTATACTGTCTGAACGATGTGTTTCAGCCCAGATTCTGCTTTTCAGGAGTAATTATGAAAAACAACAAAAAAACTCAGGCAAGCTACGCTAAGCCATCTCGTGCCGACATCGTTCGCTCAGTAGCAACATCTACGGCTGTTGAAACGGGGCAGTCCTCCGCGAAGATCGAAGCCTCACTTGAAACCACGCGCGAAAAATTTGCTCATTTGCGTCTTGCGGTTTAATTCCTTTTTAATGCCTCACTGACCCAGTGTTTCATCGGCTCGTAGTCCATTGACATGCCAGCATGGATAGACGAGATATACAGGGGTCTGCTTTGCTCCCAGCTTTGATAATCCAGCGGTTTGTATCCACCCTGGACGGCCATCACGTCGGCTAATAGTCGCGACAGGCGCCCGTTTCCCTCTCTGAATGGATGTATGAGTATCAGCTCGACATGGGTGATGGCGATAGCGGTGATGAGTTGTTCTTCGTCCATGCCGCTACATGGCGTGAAATGAGCCAGATACCTGGTGTCGAATTCGTTCAGCAGTTTTGGCAATTGTGTTGAAGGGGCAAACATAAAGCCGCTTTTGCTGATATTGACCGCTCTTTCTTGTCCAGCCCACTCGAAGATGTTACCTAACCAGCGGCGGTGCCAGCTTTTTAGTATGGCTACGCTGAGCTGTCCTTCCGGGAACTGTTCTTCAAAAACAGACTGGTATAGTTGTTCTAACAGGACAAGCTCAGCCTCATCCATCTCATCAGAAGTAGCGAGCCCCAGCTTATTAGCCAAAACATGCTCCCCAGAGTCTTTCTCATACTGGCCTTCACTGCTGGATACATGGTATCGGCTAATGGAGATGCCCTGTGTTATTAGAGGGATGGAAAAACAGAGGGATTATAACGCTGGATGAGTGCAGGAAACAATATTCTTAAAATCAGATAGTTACAGAAATGTAGGTTAAAATGTGGTTTTCAATCTCTGGTGGTAAATAATCGTTATTAATCAGCGTTAACACACCAATGCATCATTGGGGTACAGGCCGGGTAGTCTTTATACCTGCCAGTATTTTATGTTCAAAATCAAACTGTTTTTGATACGAAATGACATCAGTCAAATACAGGGGAAGACATAATTTTGTCTGCAGGCAGGTGGTATTAAAATGCAGATCGTAGCCTCAATCGGCTTTCACGATCAGAGTTCGTTTATAATCCGTGACTTGGTCGTCTCATACCCGGAATCGGAGATCAGTCCTTCTTCAGGCATCTGTCGGGCTTTCTTTAAGCGTTCAACCGAGCTGGTTTCATTACCCGCTTCGCCTGTCGCAACGCCGCCTGCAAATTCCGAATTATTAGCAAAATTACCAAATCCGCCCGATTTGGCCCTTAACTCTTCCAGCTCACGCTGACGCCTTTTCTCACGCCAGGCTTGCTCATGCGCCTGCGCGATTTTATAAATTTCCTGAGGTTTATCTTCACGTAATCCACCGGACTGTTAACGGTAAACTTTTCCGCCGCTGGCCAGGTCGGGCTGCGAAAGCGCATTAATGTAAAGCGTGCTGCCAAAAATGACCGCTTTGATCTGAGCATCTTTCAGATCCTGCCAGCGGACATCAGTCGGTGTAAATCCTCCAGGCAAACTGCGCGTCATGCTAATAAATCGGCCCGATGTCGCGCTGACCATTATTCTGCGGCGGTCCAGTGAAAACAGACGTCGTTGAATCGCCACTTTTATTAATTTTACACCGCTCACCAGCACAGAATTCAGATAGCCATATGCTTTTTCGGAACCAAAGTGGTAACCGATCGTAAAAAAACTTCGCGTATTATACCTGTTTGATAATCCTCTTTAAGAATAATCTGCTTTTATATGGAGGGTGTTGCTTTACCTATGAAGATTTATCTCATTGAAAAATAATGTTTATGTAGAAGGGGGTGTTTGTTTCCTCTATAGCGAAGCCCGGTCGGGAATTGTAGTGAAACGGTATTACGAACCGCTTTTCAGTCGGCCCTGACAACGTTGTCATCGTCGTTAAACTGCCGGACATCAAGCAACGATGAATCCCTCTGGCCGTTAAAACCCGCACAGACGGGATCCCCATCACAATTGTGCCCTGCTTAGCCAGATTGTCCATGCTTTGGGAGCGTTCGGCCTAATGCTGAGAGTCGGCAGTTTTGTATGCTTTGCGGCTACAGATGCCTGATAAGCGGAGCCTGAAGATGTCTCTTGTAAACGAAAATGTGATTCCTGTAGACGATCGCAAACGTAAAGTACGGCGCATGAATGCTTTTATCTCCATATCGGCCGCGTTTGCTGGTCTGCTATTTGGTCTGGATATTGGCGTAATTTCCGGGGCGCTGCCTTTTATTACGCAGCACTTTACGCTGAACAGCCACCAGCAGGAGTGGGTGGTAAGCAGTATGATGTTGGGGGCGGCTGTTGGCGCGCTTTGCAATGGTTGGGTTTCACACCGCCTGGGCAGGAAATACAGTTTGATGTCCGCTGCGGTGTTATTTATCGTGGGGTCGCTGGGTTCTGCCTTTGCGGTTAATCTAGAACTTCTGCTGATCTTTCGCGTATTGCTGGGTGTGGCGGTCGGGATTGCCTCCTACACTGCGCCGCTATACCTGTCTGAAATGGCCACTGAACATATCCGTGGCAAAATGATCAGCATGTATCAGCTGATGATAACGGTGGGCATCGTACTGGCTTTCCTGTCCGATACCGCGCTGAGCTTCAGCGGTAACTGGCGGGCGATGTTGGGTGTACTGGCGATACCCGCCGTTATCCTTTTCATCCTGGTGGTATTTCTGCCTAACAGTCCGCGCTGGCTGGCGGCAAAAGGCATGCACATTGAAGCAGAAGAAGTGTTGCGCATGCTGAGGGATACCTCAGAGAAGGCCCGCCAGGAACTGAATGAGATCAGGGATAGCCTGCGCATGAAGCAGGGCGGGTTCTCGCTGTTCAGACAGAACCGCAACGTAAGACGTGCCGTTTTCCTTGGCATGCTGTTACAGGGAATGCAGCAGTTTACCGGCATGAATATCATCATGTATTACGCGCCGCAGATCTTTAAAATGGCGGGTTTCCAGAGTACCCAGGAGCAGATGATTGCCACGGTGATCGTTGGGCTGACCTTTATGTTTGCCACCTTTATCGCGGTGTTCACCGTAGACAAGGCGGGCAGAAAGCCGATTCTGAAAATAGGCTTTTCGGTGATGGCATTTGCCACGCTGATCCTGGGGTACTGTCTGCTTAAAGCGGGGGAAGGGGAGATCTCTACCGGACTTTCATGGGTATCCGTCGGGATGACTATGCTTTGCATTGGTGGCTATGCCATGAGTGCCGCGCCGGTCGTGTGGATACTTTGCTCGGAGATCCAGCCGCTGAAGTGCCGTGACTTTGGTATAACCTGTTCAACCACCACCAACTGGGTGGCAAATATGCTGATTGGCGCGACCTTCCTGACGCTGCTGGGCAGTATCGGCGCGGCGGGGACCTTCTGGCTGTATACCGGTTTTAATCTGGCGTTTATCGTTATCACCGTGTTCCTGGTGCCGGAGACGAAAAACAAAACGCTTGAGCATATCGAAAAGAATCTGATGGCAGGTAAAAAGCTGCGCGATTTAGGGCAGTAGCTAGGCCAGTAGCGTACTGCAGATAAGCCGAGGGCGCACCAACACTGGCGCGCCCTCGGCTTAATGCTTAATGCTTAATGCTTACGCTGCGTCGCATAGCCCGCCTGGGACGCAGAGCAGTGGCAGCCAGCTTACTTCACGCGCTGAGCACAGAGCAGCGCTGACGCCCGAATTACTTCACGCACTGCGCGCACTGCTTGTGCTGGATTTGCGCGAAGAAGTCATTGCCCTTATCGTCCACCAGAATAAAGGCCGGGAAGTTCTCAACCTCAATCTTCCAGATAGCCTCCATCCCCAGTTCGGGATACTCCACGCACTCAAGGCTTTTAATACTCTGCTGCGCCAGTACGGCGGCCGGTCCGCCGATGCTGCCCAGGTAGAAGCCGCCGTGCTTGTGGCAGGCATCCGTTACCTGCTGGCTGCGGTTGCCCTTCGCCAGCATAATCTTGCTGCCGCCGTTAGCCTGTAGCAGGTCAACGTAGGAATCCATACGTCCCGCCGTGGTTGGGCCAAGCGAGCCAGATGCATAGCCTTCTGGCGTTTTTGCCGGGCCTGCGTAATAGATCGGATGATCCTTAACGTACTGCGGCAGCCCCTCACCGCTATCAATGCGCTCCTTCAGCTTCGCATGCGCGATGTCACGCGCCACAATGATGGTGCCGCTCAGCGAAAGGCGGGTAGAGACGGGATACTGCGACAGCTGGTCGAGGATCGCGGCCATTGGGCGGTTGAGATCAACCTGTACGACATCGCCTTCACCTTGCTGACGCAGCGCGGCAGGGATAAAACGGCCCGGATTATCTTCCAGCTTTTCAATCCAGATGCCGTCTCGGTTGATTTTGGCCTTGATATTGCGGTCGGCAGAACAGGAAACGCCCATGCCAACCGGGCAGGAGGCGCCGTGGCGAGGCAGGCGAATGACGCGGATGTCATGGGCAAAATATTTGCCGCCAAACTGCGCGCCCAGTCCCAGCTTTTGTGCTTCCAGCAGCAGTTCCTGCTCAAGCTGCACGTCGCGGAACGCCTGGCCGTGCTCATTGCCTTCCAGCGGCAGGCCGTCGTAGTAGTGAGCAGAGGCCAGCTTCACCGTTTTCAGCGTACTTTCCGCCGAGGTGCCGCCGATAACAAAGGCAATATGGTAGGGCGGGCAGGCTGCGGTGCCCAGCGAGCGCATCTTCTCGGTCAGGTAGCTTTTCAGCTTTCCGGGACTAAGCAGCGCTTTGGTTTCCTGATAGAGATAGGTTTTATTCGCCGAGCCACCGCCTTTCGCGATGCACAGGAACTTGTATTCATCGCCATCGACGCTGTAGAGGTCGATCTGAGCCGGCAGGTTAGTACCGGTATTGACCTCTTTATACATATCCAGCGCGGCGTTTTGCGAATAGCGCAGGTTGTCTTCGATATAGGTGTTATATACGCCGCGCGAAAGGGCGGCTTCGTCCCCGCCGCCGGTCCAGACGCGCTGGCCTTTTTTACCCATGATGATTGCGGTGCCGGTATCCTGACAGGTGGGCAGGATGCCCCTGGCGGCAATTTCCGAGTTTCGCAGAAACTGTAGCGCCACATACTTGTCGTTTTCGCTGGCCTCAGGATCGTCGAGTATCGCTGCCACCTGGCGCTGGTGCGCGGGGCGGAGCATAAAGGAGGCATCGTGGAAAGCCTGCTGGGCCAGCAGCGTCAGCGCCTGCGGATCAACTTTGAGGACTTCCTGTCCCTCGAAAGAGGTGACGGAAACGTGGTCGCGGGTAAGCAGGTAGTAGTCGGTATCCTCGTGGGCAAGGGGGAAAGGGTTCTGATAGGTGAACGTTTTATTCGACATTGTTTTTCTCACTTAATGACGTGTTGCTCCTTGCTCAATCTGCTGGCAGGGAGAGCATCACCGGCGACATTTTATTTTTATCCTGGCCCGTCAGCCGTAATGGCTGACGGGCCAGGTCTGGGGGATGGTACGACAGCGCGAGGCAGAGTGCATGCTTTCGCGCAGGCTGGCGGATCAGAACATCATCACCATCCACGGATAGGCAATCAGCATCAGGGCACAGAGGAAAATAGCACCAAAAATGGTTCCTAACCGCCAGTAGTCTTTGGTTGGCAGATAACCACTGCCGTAGTAAATCGGACTTGGGCCGGTGCCGTACGGGGTGATAATCCCCATCAGACCGAGAGACGTACACATCATCAGGCAGAATACCGGCATATTGATGCCAGGTATGGAGGCGGCAATAGTCAGCATGGCTGGCAGCAGCGCGGTGGTATGTGCGGTGGTACTGGCAAACAGGTAGTGCAGCAGGAAGAAGGCAACCAGCAGCACCACCGCAGAAATCTGTGGATCGTAGCCGTGCAGCAGGGTGGCGCCCTCTTTGCCCAGCCAGGCAATAAAGCCGACGCGGGCCAGACCATCCGCCAGCGCAACCAGGGTGGCAAACCAGGCGAAGGTGTTCCATGCCGCCTTGTTGCTGGTAATATCGTTCCAGTTCAGTACGCCGGTCCACAGCATCAGCACAATCACCAGCAGGGCGGCCATAGCGGGTTCAATCCAGGCGGTGGCGAAAATCCACATCAGCAGGGCACAGACCACGAACCCCAGCAGCAGAATTTCATTACGGGTCAGCCTGCCCAGTTTTTCCAGTTCACGGCTGGCCCAGCGTGGAACTTCATCATTAAACTTCACTTCCGGCGGATAGAGCCAGTAGGCCAGCAGCGGCATGGTGAGGATCAGCAGCAGACCCAGCGGCAGGAAGGCCAGGAACCACATCCCCCAGGAGATATCGAAGCCGATAACGCTTTTCACCAGCGCCAGCGCCAGCAGGTTAGGGGCCAGAGCCGACAGGAACATTGAGCTGGTAATACAGGCGGCAGTGATGGCGACCCACATCAGATAGGAGCCAATTTTACGCGCGCTGGGATCGTTAGGTTTGGAATCATACAGCGGCGGCAGGTTGGCAATAATGGGGTAGATAGTCCCGCCGCTGCGCGCGGTGTTAGACGGGGTAAAGGGAGCCAGCAGCAGGTCGGCAAAGGTAATGGCGTAGCCCAGCGTCAGGCTGCGACGTCCGAGGTATTTTACCAGAATCAGCGCCAGACGACGGCCAAACTGCGTTTTGTCATACCCGGCGGCAAACATAAAGGCCCCGAAGATAAGCCACACCGTAGAGTTGCCAAACCCGCTGACCGCCCATTTAAACGACTCACTCGCCATTTTGAATTTGGGACTGGCTATTTCCGCCGGGCTGAACAACACCCACTGACTGAAGAGGGCGATGACCACCACGCCGGTGAGGCCAATCACGGCACCCGGCAGGGGTTCAAAGATCAGGCCGACAATCACGCCGACAAAGATGGCAAAGAAGTGCCACGCGTAGGGTTCAAGGCCATCAGGCACCGGAACCAGCAGCAGCAGCACGGCCACCAGCACCGGCAGGAACAGCATGATCAGACGTTTTTTTTGCCCTGGAGAGGCAGGAACGGCTTTCGCCGATTCACTCATTGCGGATGTTTGTTTCATAGTAGTTTTCTGCAAGTTATTAATAATGCGTTTTACGCCCCGGCACAGATATTTGCTTTTTTTAGTTTAAAAACCTTTTTTTAACGTTTTAGCCGTGGCCTCTAAATGGACTTTTTCCCTTTTCTTCACTTTTATCCGTCTTATTTAAGTGAATGTGAATATAATGCGATTATTCGGAATATAGATTTTGATCTGGATCAATAAATATTTCCGCATCGCTTTATTTTTCAATAATCCTTAACCTTTGAGCGGTTTTAAGCCTGCCATAATTACCCATTTTTGCCCTGGATCCATAGGGTTAATTTCCATAACTTTCATAAGCATTCATTGTAATCCTATGATTTAAAGGAGCTTTATTTTAATTGTAAACGAAGTGTTGATTTTTATCAATGAATAATTAACAATTGGATTGGCAGATATAATCGTTATTAGTAAATAAAAGCGTTTAGTTTATTTAAAAGTTTTATAACTAAAATTAGATCTTTTTAAAGTAAAGAAATCGGTATATTAAAAGTATGACATCGGACCACTTAATTAAAACTAATGTAATGCGTCCGCGACAAAATTAAAGGCTTTTAAATTTTGGAGTTGAACACCATGAGTACACTCACCCCGATCCTGAATCCCCTGACCCTGCCAAACGGTGCCGTACTTAAAAATCGTCTGCTGATGGCGCCAATGACCACCTGCACCGGTTTTTATGATGGTACGGTCACCAGCGAGCTGGTGGAGTACTATCGCGATCGTGCCGGCAGCATCGGCACCGTCATTGTTGAATGCTGCTTTATTGACCCGAAAGGTCCTGCTTTTCCGGGCGCGATTGCCATCGACAGCGACAACAAGATCTCCGGCCTGAAGAAAATTGCGGATGCGATTAAGTCCAAAGGCTCTAAGGCGATTTTACAGATTTATCACGGTGGCAGGATGGTCGAGCCGGAACTGATCGGCGGCAGAACGCCGGTCGCTCCCAGCGCCATTGCCGCTCCGCGCGAGGGCGCAACCACCCCGCAGGCGCTGAGCGGCGAAGAGGTTGAGGTGATGATCACTAAATTTGGTGATGCGGTAAACCGCGCCATTAAAGCCGGCTTTGACGGCGTGGAGATCCATGGTGCCAATACCTATCTGATTCAGCAGTTCTACTCACCGAACTCCAACCAGCGCGACGATAAGTGGGGCGGAAGCCGGGATAACCGGGCGCGTTTCCCGCTCGAAGTCCTCGACATTACCCACAAAATGGCAGAGCGGTTTGCTGACAGCGCTTTTATTATCGGCTATCGCTTTTCTCCCGAAGAGCTTGAGGTGCCCGGCATTCGCTTTGATGACACGATGTACCTGCTGGAAAAACTCGCTGCTCGCGGGCTGGACTATGTGCATTTCTCCGTCGGGCAGCTGCTGCGCTCCTCCATCGTGGACAGAGAGGATCCGACGCCGCTGATTGAAAAGTATCGCGCCATGCGCTCAGAGACGCTGGCGAGAATTCCGGTGATTGGCGTCGGTGGCGTGGTTAATAAGGCCGACGCTGAGCGCGGCCTGGAGATGGGTTTTGATCTGGTCGCGATTGGTAAGGCCTGCATTGCCTACCCTGACTGGGCTGACCGCATTATTAACAACGACCATCTTGAGCTATTTATTGACAGCACCCGGCGTGAAGCGTTGAACATCCCTGAACCGCTGTGGCGCTTCTCACTGGTGGACGCGATGATCCGCGATATGAGCACCGCCGGGCGCAAATATAAAGCCGGTGTCTATCAGGAGAAAGTGGAAGCCGAAGCCCTGAAGCTGAAAATTGACGTTATGCTGGATACTGACCGCATCACCGATATCATGCTGGTGCCGGACGAAACCCTGGACGTTGACTTCACTACTACCTTTGAAAGCCTGCGTTCACGCATCCTGGTCGCCAACAGTCCCCATGTGGATGCCATTACCGGTGCGACCACGCAGAGTGAAGCGTTGAAAAAAGCCGTTTCCCGCGCGCTGGCCACCTCAAGTAAAGAGCAGGTCATTGAAGAGGGCGGCAATCCTCAGGCACCGCAGAACTATGATGTAGTGGTGATCGGTAGCGGCGGCGCGGGCCTGGCGGCGGCTATTCAGGCCTGCGATGAAGGCGCCCGCGTGGCGATCATCGAGAAAATGCCGACGATCGGCGGCAATACGATTAAAGCCTCGGTCGGGATGAACGCGGCAGAAACCCGTTTCCAGAAGTTGAAAGGCATCGAGGACAGTAAAGAGCTGTTCTTTGAAGAGACGCTGAAAGGCGGGAAATTCAAAAACAACCCGGTGCTGTTGCGCGAGCTGGTCGAGCTGGCGCCTGAAGCGATTGAGTGGCTGGCCGCGAAGGATATCGTCTTAAACGACATCACCATCACCGGCGGGATGAGCATTGACCGTACCCACCGCCCTGCCGATCGCTCTGCGGTAGGGGGCTTTTTGATTAGCGGCCTGGTGAAAAACATCAATAAGCGCAATATTGAGGTGCTGCTGGAAACGTCCGTCTCCGAAATTCTGTTTGAAAAAGGCGTCGTAACCGGCGTTAAGGTGGTGGACGAATACAATGACAGCCGCATTCTGAACGCGAAAAGCGTGATTGTTGCCACCGGCGGCTTCAGTGCCAATCGCGAGATGGTGGTAAAGTATCGCCCCGAACTGGACGGTTTTGTGACTACTAACCATAAAGGTGCGACCGGCAGCGGCATCGCCATGCTGCAGCAGATCGGAGCCGATACCGTCGATATGGGCGAAATTCAGATCCACCCAACCGTTGAGCAAACCACCTCATATCTGGTGTCGGAAGCGATTCGCGGCGGCGGCGCTATTCTGGTCAGCCAGGCGGGTAAGCGCTTCTTCAATGAGATGGAGACCCGCGACAAAGTCTCAGCGGAAATCATTGCCCTGCCGGAAAAAAGTGCCTGGGTTATCTTTGACGAGCAGGTGCGGATGAATAATAAAGCCGCCGATGAGTATATCGCCAAAGGATTTGTGGTTAGCGCTCCATCACCTCATGCGCTGGCGGTTAAGCTGAATATGGATCACCACGCTCTGCTGGCCACGCTTGAGCGCTACAACCTGTTCGCTGAACAGCAAAATGACGAAGACTTTGGTCGTAAAACTGCGCTGCGCCATCCGCTGAATCAGGGACCTTTCTACGCTATCCGCATTGCCCCCGGCGTGCATCACACCATGGGCGGCGTGACCATCAACCGCGATACCGCCGTGCTGAATACGCAGAAAGAGGTGATTGAAGGGGCCTGGGCAGCCGGTGAAGTCGTTGGGGGCATTCACGGTGCAAACCGCATAGGTGGCAATGCGATAGCCGATATTATTATCTTTGGCATACTGGCAGGGCGTAATGCAGCAGCACTGGCGCGCCGCTAAACAGCGGCGTGCTACAGACGGAGCCGGGTAAATAAGCAGGCGGGGTATGCAGCGTGGAGCGGTATAACGCGCAGTAACTTGGGGTTGTAAGCGGGAACCCGCCAAAATTTTGTGGCGTCTGCCATTCTTAAGCTTTCAGCCCGATGACAGTGTCAGTCCGTCAATCATCGCGTCCAGATCAATCTCTTTTCCCTCAGTGATAAAAGTGTAATGCCCGTTTAAAAAGATGTGCTGCCAGGCTACGGGCGACATCCGTTTGAGGAACTCCATACCCCGGGTGTTACCGGTTGCTTCATATCTCTGCAACAATCGCGATAACAGGGCTGAGTTATAATAAATAATCACGATGCTGAGTAACCGACCACACAGATTGCTGATTGCTGATTGCTGATTGCTGATTTCGAGTTCTATGTCATTCTGGCCCGTCAGCACTTTTTTCCCGCCGACCTGTGCAATCGCCGAGCGGAGCTGATGCCAGGATTCAATCCGATTTTGTGACCGGTGACTGTTTTTTGCCACCTGAGGGTTACGAAGGCTGCGGATCAACTTATCAAATTTGAACAGTGCCTGCCTTGTCGCATTTTCTGCTGAATAGGTGCACAACTTACGGATCAGTGCACCCTGAGTGATTTCTTTTAGCCCCAGCGTGGCGACGATTTGGTCCAGGTGCGGTTTCTCATTGAGAATAATCTACTGATTTATCTGTCCCATCGGTTGGATCAGGCATTTTTTATAACGCGCCGGGTCATCCGCACAAAACAGCTCCTTCAGTATCTCTTCCACGGAGGTAAATCGGGGCTCAAAGCGCAGGCCGAACCAGTGAAGGATCGCGAAGTTGGCCCGGTTAATACTGTGCATGTCTCCGGTTATTACCGTGGGGCGCTAAACGCTGAATTTTTGCCTGTCAACGGCGGCGTATAATTCGCCCAGCTCCAGTGAATAATAGGGGAAAACGGGAAGCACCTTAATCCCATCGCTTATGCTGTTGCAGGCTGCTTTTAACGAGGAAAGTCGCAGATATTGTTCATAAGCACCATTGAGCGCGTGGTAGGGAATATCGCTGGTCCGGGACATCGTCACATTCCCGTGATTCATGGCCTGCGCCATGCTCACCGCCATCAGACTATCTGCGTCAGCGCCCTTTTTCACATACAGAGGCTGCAACGGCTTAAGCGCCGACAGAAAGCGGCACTGTTGATTGACGAAGCGGAAAATATCCGTTAGCTCACAGAATGGCAACTGTGAATAAAAATCCTTCACGCCGTCTGATTGCCCGCCCGCGTCAGGTTTACGCCAGCTGAGCTGCTGTGTTTCGTGATCAAATGCCAGATGAGCAAGCTTACCCTGCTTAAGCTCTTTATTGAAAGCCATCAACTGCCGGTGCAATTCACGCGTTAGTGTTTTCAGCTGTTTTTCGAGCGGCTTAAAAAAAAACGGGATATCCATTTGCGCCAGAATATCGGCTTTTTCCTCAACGGAAACCAGCTCGTATGAAAGATGGCGGTGCTGCAGGCTGTCATCGAGATAAAGTTCGCCGGCCTCCAGCCGTTTTCTGATTTGCCGGTACAACCAGAATTCATAACGATCGGCATGAAGCCCTGTCGGCGTATCTTTTACATCAACGAGCAATAGCCAGGTCTGCAGTCGCCCCGGAAGCGTGGCCGGTGGACACTCTGCCAGCGGACGTTGCGTCAACCGCAAATTGTTTTGAAAACGTTCCTTTAACCCAGGCCAGTGCAGCAAGCCAGGGGCAGTCGGGTGTTAAACTGGAAAAATTCAGAGTGCAAAACAGCGGGCGTAAATGGCGCCGTATATGCGCAGCCTGAGTGTCTACATCTTCCCAGCGCCGGGCCTCCGGCTGTCGGGTTTGACCCGCATTCGCTGCGCCGTATTTTGCAGGGACTCTCTGGGCATGATTTTCCAGGCCCGCTGGCGGACATCACCAAAAGGCATGGTCTCCGTCATGGCATCATCGACAAATAAGGATAACAGACGGCCGACTTTATTATTCTCCTGTTGCCGTTGCAGCACGTCCGCTTCGAAATTTTTTTTTGCTTCTTCCTTGCAGCGATCTTCTGTTTGCTTCATGTGCCACATCATGGCGCTGGTCAGGTTATCGAACAACTGCCGGTACCGAAGCCAGATATAGCACATCAGATATAACCAGGTTTGTTCTTTCTTAAGGTTACGCAGATCGTGGATGGTGTAAAAGTTGACAAGACTGGCAAAGTACAACAGATTTTGTTGCGAAACGCCGAGTCCGGGCAACAGGTGCGGCGCCACCTGATATAACGGGGCCAACTGGCCTCGTTTCTCTCGTTCGGTGGTCATTTGTCGCCAGCGAAAATCTTTCGCTTCCTGTTTCAACACGGCCAGGCCGGACAGGGCGTCATCTTTCTTCAGGAGTGCATTCAATGCGTTTCGTGTTTCATCATCCAGCGCGGCTGACAGAATGCCAGCCAGTCGCTGCCGTTCTGTCGACAGTGTTTTACTGATGATTTTCTGGAGCGTGGAATACCCCGGGCGAACAATTTTCTTTTCATTCAGCCAGCAGATGAGTTCGGTAGCAACAAACCCGGGGGTAATATCACGGCGTACAATCTGCGCAGTGCGGTCATCAAGTTGTGGGCCAACAGACGCGGACCACTGACGGTACCCAAAAAAACCGGTAATAAGCTTACGCTGGGCGTAATATTCATGATCAGAAATGGACTGGCTGGCGGGAAACGCCTCACGAAAGTAGCGTTGCACCACAAAATCGTAATCACTTTCCCCCTGTTGCGGAGAAAAACGAAAGAAGGCATGTTTGGCCTTAAAATAACCAATCTGCAGGATACAGTAAATCTGCGCCACTATTCCGGGGCGGCTGGTAGCCAGTTCCAGTTCCTTTGCTGTAAGCGACAGATATTCCATCTGCTGGCCTTCATCAAAATCAGGCAGACCCTACAGTGCGAATTTTTCTGCATCCGTTAAAACGGAGAGTCTTTTGCCTTTATCTTTACGATGGGATGTCATCCTGACCTCGCACTGAATATGTCCGTAAGAGGATCGCTCTGCTGACAGTAAAAATTAAAATTTGCTCTTCAGAGAAAATCACTGCTGACGTTGTCTCATATCACTGGTACGATATCAATCTCTTTGATGGCCCCTTAAACGTACATACCTATGACTGAAATTCGCATTGGCTATGCCCGGTTTTCAACTGACCGCCAGGATCTGGCCGCCCAGCAGGAAGCCCTGGTCAGCCTGGGCGTCACTCCGGACCGGATTTATACCGATAAGGGTCTGACCGGTTCAAACCGCCAGAGGCCCGGACTGGATCAGGCGCTGGCGGCCGTTCGTCAGGGAGATACGCTGGTCGTACCTAAACTGGACAGGCTGGCCCGTTCAGTTCCGGATGCACGGGAAATTGCCGATGCACTACAGGCCCGTGGTGTGAAACTGGCTCTCGGTACGAGCATCTATGACCCGGTAGATCCGATGGGCAAAATGTTCTTCAACGTGCTGGCTACCTTTGCTGAGTTTGAAGGCGATCTGATACGGCTGCGTACCCGCGAAGGGATGGCCATCGCCCGGGCAAAAGGAAAACTGCGAGGGAAGCAGCCGAAACTATCAGAAAAACAGCAGAAAGAACTCTGCCGGATGCATGAAAGTGGCGAGTACTCTATCAGCGATCTGGCTGAATTATTCTCCGTCTCCCGCCCCACGGTCTATCGAACGCTTTCACGCGGGAAAAAATGAACACCAGGATCTAATGGAAATAAACAAGGAGCGTTTATGTACGAAAACGATGAAATCATCAGTTATTTGCAGGCTAATAAAATTCTGGCGTTAAAACTCGACCATGCAATAACAGGTGTTGGAAAAGCCGTATTAAATCAGATTGAAACTATAGGCGCAGGTGCAACGCGTGCGCTGTATTATACATCCTGCTTTACTGATGAATATCAGGATGTATGGCAACAACAAAAAACCGAAGATATCCGGTTCAAAAATGGCGTTATTTATCTTCTGCGACATGGCAATGTTGCGTATGACATGCTCAAGATATATTTCGAAGAAATATTTAAATATAAAACATCAGAACAGCTTGAACGTATCAAACAAATACTTATGGCTGTTAATATCCATATTGCCGCAAGCTCACTCACAAACGCGGGATTTGCTTTAGCAACAGCATCATTTGTCGCGGCAGGTATGAATTTAAGTCTTGAGCTCAGTGCACTGGCGGGGCGAAGAGCTGGCGGGGTAGTTGGAGCTATTGGTATATACGGTATGGTCCAGAAAGCCGCAGAGAGTGCACATCGTCTTCATATTACTCATCCTGAGTACTACTCAGCGCTATATGCTCAAGAGCTGGAAATGATGTACTTCTTGATAGAGCCATTGTTTGAGCGGGCTGAGGCGTTTAAAGCACAATGGGTATCGGATGATGAAATTGCAGACATTATAACCAGGATGATTCGATAAACATGATGAATCTTGTCAAAAGGTTTTTCAGGCGGATATTCAGGTCATTGGTTTCGTATTATGGACCTACAGTGCTGACTATAATATTCGCTTTGGTTCAGGGGGTATTATTCCCTAATAGCCCAATTTGGCTTATCCCCTTATTTTTTGTGTTTGTGATGATTGTTTTATCTATATATGAGATTGTAAACTTTAAACGTTAAAGTTATCGTGAGTTTTTATAAGGAAATAATATGTCTACTCCCGCACACTTATGGCTTGAAGATGAAAATGGTTCTCCAATTGTAGGCAGCTGCATGATGCCCCTGCGCTTAGGGTCTATTGAACTGAAATCATTCTCCCACGGCGTCACTATTCCGGTTGATCCGAGTTGGGGGAAACTTACAGGTACGCGAGTTCACCGTCCTATAACGATAGTGAAAGAATTTGATCAGACAACACCACTCCTGTACCGCGCTGTCTGCGAAGGCAGAACCATGAAGAAGGCGACAATCAAGATGTACCGTATTCTGGAATCCGGTATTGAGGCCGAGTATTTCAATATCATTCTGGAAAACGTCAAGTTCACGACAGTTGCACCATTTCTGTCACCTAACGGTATGAGTAGTACCCACCTTGAAACACTCGAATTGCGTTATGAGGCGATCACCTGGAAGTACATGGAAGGAAATATTATCTATCGTGATTCATGGAACGATCGCTGTTGTGCCTGACAACTAAGTGATCTTACCCACCTATAGTGGACACGCGACTAAGTGAGTAAACTCTCAACCAGAGGTGACTCATGACAAAACCAACATCGACCAGCAAAAAGCCCCGTAAGCAGCACTCGCTTGAATTTCGCAACGAAGCGCTGAAGCTTGCTGAGCAAATGGGTGTTGCTGCCGCGGCCCGCGAACTCAGCCTGTATGAATCACAGCTTTATACCTGGCGCAGCAAGCAACAGCAGAGAGTGACCGCGTCAGAGCGTGAAAGTGAACTGGCCGCTGAAAATGCCTGCCTTAAGCGGCAACTGGCTGAGCAGGCGGAAGAGCTGGCCATTCTCCAAAAGGCCGCGACATACTTCGCGAAGCGCCTGAAATGAAGTATTTCTTTGTCGAAAAGTATCAGGCTGAGTTCAGCATTAAAGCCATGTGCCGGGTGCTGCGGGTTGCCCGCAGCGGCTGGTATGCCTGGCGTCTGCGCCGCCATCAGCCCGGCCCGCGCCAGCAATGCCGTCTTATCTGCGATGCCGCCGTCCGTAAGGCATTCACTGAGGCAAAAAGGCGTTATGGCGCGCCTCTTCTGGCCAGAGAACTGCCGGAATACAATATCAAAACCATTGCCGCCAGCCTGCGTCGTCAGGGACTGCGGGCGAAAGCCTCCCGGAAGTTCAGCCCGGTCAGCTACCGTGAGCATAGCCTGCCGGTATCGGAGAATTTACTGAAGCAGGACTTCAGCGCCAGCGGCCCGAACCAGAAGTGGGCGGGAGACATAACGTACCTTCGCACGGATGACGGCACAGATGGTGTGCGATGCACTGCAAATGGCACTCTGGCAGCGAAAACGTCCGGAAAATGTCATCGTTCACACCGCCCATGGTGGACAGTACTGCTCTGCGGATTATCAGGCGTTACTGAAGCGATACAATATGCATGGCAGCATGAGTGCAAAGGGTTGCTGCTATGACAATGCCTGTGCGGAAAGCTTCTTCCACTCGCTAAAGGTGGAATGCTTCCATGGGGGACACTTTACCCGCCGGGAAATAATGCGAACGACGGAGTTTAATTATATTGAGTGTGATTACAATCGGTGGCGACATCACAGTTCCTGTGGCGGTCTCAGCCCGGCCCAGTTTGAAAACCAGAACCTCGCTTAGTGTTGTGTCCACATTACGCGGGTAAGATCAAAGGGCATCAGAGGAGGCAAATACCTCCTCTGACACTAACGAGGAAAGAAATCATGTCAGCAGAGGGTCGGGTTTACGGCTATTCCGCCGTGTTGATGGGTTCACCGATCCTGCTTAAGCTGTTTGAACATAACGAAGGCCGGGCCATGCGCGTCTTTCGCCTGATCAAACAGCTGGAAACGCTGCTGACGGTAAACCGGCCGCATTCCGAGGTGATGGCGATTAACCATGCGGCGGGTGACCACCCTGTGGTGGTTAGCCAGCCGGTGTTTAATCTTATTGCCCGGGCAAAAGAAGTCAGCATGATGCCCGGCAGCTGTTTTAATCTGGCCATCGGGCCGCTGGTGAAGCGCTGGAGAATTGGCTTTAACGGCGACAGCGTGCCGCCTGCAAAGGAGATCCTCGCTCTGCGCGCGCTGACTCAGCCGCAGCAGGTGATCCTCGACCCGCAGTTACGTTCGGTCTTTCTGGAAAAACGCGGAATGGAGATAGATCTGGGCGCCATCGCAAAAGGGTATATCGCTGACCGGGTCAGGGATCTGCTGCGGCAGGAAGGAGTGGAAAACGCGCTGATTAATCTGGGGGGGAACGTTCAGACGCTGGGCGGTACCCCGGACAGCTCGCCTGGCAGCTGGGGAATTGGTCTGAAAAAACCCTTTGGCGCGCCGGATGAGCTGATTGGCGTGATTAACGTCACCGGTAAATCCGTGGTCACCTCTGGCGTTTATGAGCGTTACTTTGAAATTCAGGGGCAGCGCTATCACCATATCCTCGATCCCCACACCGGTTACCCGCTGGATAACGAACTGCTCAGCGTCACCGTCATTTCTGATGACTCGATCGATGGCGATATTTTTACCACGCTCCTGTACGGCATGGGCGTAGAGAAAAGCCTCGCTTACCTTGCCGATATTCCGGCTATCGAGGCCCTGTTTGTTACCCGCGATCGGCAGGTTGTTTTCTCGTCGCCGCGGCAGTTCTCCTTTACCCTGCGGGACGACAGCTATCACCTGGCCTGACGCCAGTAGCGGATAATATTACTGGCAGAACTGCCTGAGCAGGGCCTGGTGTTCAACCTGTAGCCGGTAGCGGTATACCGGCCTGCCCGTGGCACCGTAGTGAAGGTTAGTGGACAGAATATGCCGCTGGGCCAGCCAGATAAGATATTTCCGGCAGGATACGCGGGAGATAGTGACCGCGGCGGCCAGCTCATCGGTGGAAAACTCGGTACCTGGGTGCGCATCAATCCACTGACACAGGGTCCGCAGGGTCTGAGGCGTTAACCCTTTGGGAAGGCGGTGCGTTTCGCCATTCTCCGCAGGATGACCGTGCAGCAGCACATCGACGTCGGCCTGTTCGAAATATTGATGATTATCCTTCAGCGTTTTTTTATGCCGCCATCCGGTCAGCGACTCTTCAAAGCGGGAAAACTGGAACGGCTTAATCAGGTAATCGACGACGCCATAGTGAAGTGACTGCTGGATGGTGTCGGCATCGGCGGCGGAAGAGATCACGATGACGTCAATGCTGCGCTTTGCGTGGCGCAGCTCCGGCAGCAGATCCAGACCGTTATCCTGCTGCATATAGATATCCAGCAGGATCAGGTCTACCGGCAGGGTACTGTCCAGCAGTATCTCCTTCGCCTGTTTCAGCGTGGAAGCAATGCCGCAGCAGGTGAAACCAGGGATCTGGCCGATGTAGCAGCGGTTTAGTTCTGCGACCATTGCATCATCATCAACAACTAACACATTTAGCATGCGCGTATGTTTCCTCCATCCCAGGGCAGTTGGACTAAAAATTGGGTGTAAACACCGGGTTCGGATTCTACGATAATTTCGCCTCCAATACTCAGCGTCTGCTGTCGGGTAAGAAATAAGCCCATGCCGCGACGCTCACCTTTGGCTGAAAAACCTTTCTCGAAAATCGCGTCCAGATGCGCGGCCGGAATGCCCGGCCCGTCATCGCTAACCTCACAGGCCAGCCAGCCATTTTGATAGTGCAGCAGAACGTTCACCTCGCCTTCGGGCTGGCCGCTCATCGCCTCAAAGGCATTTTCAATCAGGTTGCCCAACACGGTAATCAGCGTGGAAACCTGTTTTTCATTGCTGCTTTCGGGCAAAAAGCTGTCTTCATTCAGCGTGAGCTGGTGGCCGGTGTCCGATGCATGGTTAATTTTGCTTAACAGGAAACCGGCGACCACTGGCGATTTGATGCGCAGCAGCAGTGAACCAATCTCCGTCTGGTAGTTATTGGCCGTTTTAAGAATGTAATCCTCAAGCTGGGTATAGCTCTTCATATGCAGCAGGCCCAGAATAACATGCAGTTTGTTCATAAACTCATGAGAGTGCGCGCGCAGGTTATCGACGTAGTTCACCATGCCGCTCATTCGCTGCATCAGCTGAGTCACTTCAGTTTTGTCACGGAAGGTACAAATGGCCCCCAGTACCGCACCGTTGCTGCGTACCGGCACCGTATTACTGAGCAGGATGCGGCCATTAACGTGGATCTCTTCATCCTGCCGGGAAGTGTTGTTGCGTAATACGTCGCGAAGATTGGCGATAATATTGCCGGCGTCCGCGGCGGTTGAGCCCATACAGAGCTGCCGCGCCTCTTCGTTAATCAGCGTCACCTGGGCCTGGTCATCGACCGCGATAACCCCTTCCCGAATGGATTGCAGCATCGCCTGCCGCTGCTCAAACAGCGCGGAAATCTCGTAAGGCTCAAGCCCAAACAGCAGGCGTTTTAGCACCGTGACCAGACAAACCGCGCCCGTTGCGCCGACCAGCGTGCCGAACAGCACCGTCCAGAGAATATCCCAGCGGCTATGGTTAATCTGCTGCGTTACGCTACTGAGGGAGATACCAATCGCCACCACGCCAATCTGCTGGCGCTGCGCATTATACACCGGGGTGAAAACCCGTAGCGCCTCATCCAGTATGCCTTTGTTAACGGCGATATTCTCATGCCCCTGTAGCGCCGCATTGAGATCTTCACCGATAAAGTGCTGATTGATGGCCTGAGGATTAGGATGGGAATATCGTCGCCCCTGCATATTGGTCACTACCACAAAGAGCAGGCCGTTGTTTTTTTGCACGGACATCGCGATGGGCTGAATAATATTGCTGTCGGGGGGCAAAGTAAGGCCGCGCTGAATATCGGGTGATGCCGCGAGCGTCCTGGCAACGGCCAGCGCCTTATCTTTTACCCCTTCACGGGTGACATTGCTGATTTGTACCACATACAGCCAGTGTACGCTCAGTAATACCACCAGAATCACCGTGCCGAGCATCAGCGAGACGGTCGTGCTGAGTTTCATCGGGCGCCTGCGCAGCGGCCCGGGTTTTCGTGAATCATTCATGCTTATTGATGTCCACTTTGCAAAGCCCAGACGGCGGCTTCCACGCGCGATTTTAAGCGCATTTTTTTCAGCAGATGTTTAACGTGAACTTTCACCGTACTTTCCGTAATGCAGAGTCGTCGGGCGATTGCCTTGTTGGTCATCCCCTGGGCAATCAGCCGCAGAATATCGCGTTCGCGGCGGGTAAGCTGGCTGATATCGCGCGCCTCCGGGCGGTTTTCCCGCAGGCTGGTCACCAGCACGTTGGTGAGCGTCTCACTTAACACCATCTGTCCGGCAGCGGCCTGATGCAGCGACTTTAGCAGCTCCTCCGGCTCCATATCCTTCAGCAGGTAGCCATCGGCGCCGCCGCGAATGGCATTAACCACGTCATCTTCGTGATCGGATACGGTAAACACCACGATGCGCCCGGTGAGTTCCAGCGTACGCAGCTGCACCAGCGTACTCAGCCCGTTCATGCCGGGCATATTCAGATCGAGCAGGATCAGATCGGGATCGTGTAGCCCGGCCAGTGCCACGCCCTGTTCCCCGTTACTGGCTTCAGCGACCACCAGCAGGCGATCGTCCAGCCCAATCAGCTGCTTTACGCCATTGCGCAGCATGGGATGATCGTCAATCAGTAGCAGAGTGGCGGCTTTTTCTTTCACAGCATGTATCCCATAAGCGCGTGGTCGGGCATTCCGGCCACTAAAATCGTTCGTCGACGCTATTTTACCCATCGTTATTGTTAACCCTATACCACCAAAGAGGTAAGCATTAATTTCCACAGTGGAGAGGTATCAGAAGGCATCAGGCAAAAAAAAACACTATTTCCATAAATATTCTGTGGTTAAAGCGATGCCAGTCATACCCCTTAAGAGGTTAGCAGACCCTGATGAGAAAAATTTACCTGCCGGGCCGTTGATTTACATCAACCTCACGGGAGGGGGGGATCATCAGGATGTGGGTCAATTTTATCTGCCAGCGAGAAAATGATGTCACAAGAACACTCCCTCTCCCCGCCGCAGCGTGGTGCGGTGCTACAGCAGTGGCAGCCGGAGGATCCTGCCTTCTGGCAGCAGTACGGGAAGCATATTGCCCGCCGTAACCTGTGGATCTCCGTCTTCTGCCTGATGCTCTCATTCTGCGTCTGGATGCTGTTCAGCGCCGTAGCGGTCAACCTGAACAGGGTTGGATTTCACTTTACCACCGAGCAGCTATTTTTACTGACTGCGCTGCCCGCCGTCTCCGGCGCGCTGCTTCGCGTGCCCTACTCATTCGTCATCCCGCTGGTCGGCGGACGGCGTTGGAATGCCTTCAGCACCGCAATTTTGCTGGTTCCCTGCCTGTGGCTGGGTTTTGCCGTACAGGATCCCCGAACTTCGTTTGCAACTTTTGTGGTGATTGCGCTGCTCTGCGGTTTTGCCGGGGCGAACTTTGCGTCCAGCATGGGCAACATTAGCTTTTTCTTTCCCAGGGCAAAGCAGGGGAGCGCGCTGGGCATTAACGGTGGCCTGGGTAACCTGGGCGTCAGCGTAATGCAGTTCTTTGCGCCGCTGGCGATATCCGTCGCGATCTTTGGTCTCATGAGCGACGGCGTACAGGTTGACGGTGAACCGCTGTGGCTCGAAAACGCCGCATGGATTTGGGTGCCGTTGCTGACCGTAGCCACGCTGGCCGCCTGGTTTGGCATGAACGATCTTGCCGCGGCAAAATCCTCGCTGCGCGAGCAGTTAACGGTGCTGCGGCGGCCGCATCTGTGGATTATGGCGGTGCTCTATCTGGCCACCTTTGGCTCTTTTATCGGCTTTTCTGCGGGTTTTGCGATGCTGTCAAAAACGCAGTTTCCCGAGGTTGTGATCCTGCGCTACGCCTTTTTCGGCCCCTTCCTCGGCGCGCTGGCGCGTTCAGTGGGCGGCATGCTCTCTGACCGCTTTGGCGGCGTGCGCGTCACGCTACTTAACTTCATCGTTATGGCCCTGTTTACCGCGCTGCTGTTCCTGACGCTACCGGGGGAAGGACAAGGCTCTTTCATCGCTTTCTACGTCGTCTTTATGGTGTTGTTTATCAATGCCGGATTGGGCAGCGGGTCCACGTTCCAGATGATTGCGGCGATCTTTCGTCGGCAGACCTACGAGAGGATCAAAAGTGACGGCGGCAGCGACGAAAAAGCCCAGCGGGAGGCGGTGACGGAAACCTCCGCAGCACTCGGGTTTATTTCGGCAATTGGCGCGCTGGGCGGCTTTTTTATTCCCCAGACCTTTGGCCTGTCGCTAAGTGTGTCCGGCACACCCGCCGGGGCAATGCAGGTTTTTCTGGCGTTTTATCTGATCTGCGTGGCCATCACCTGGTGGGTGTATGGCCGTAAAAAAGCAGACTGACTGATTCACCTTACCGCGCGCATGCGCAGTTTACGCAATGTCGTTTTGTGAAGCCTGTGATAACACCAGGCCTTCAGGAGAATACCGGATGAGCAAATTTCTGGACAGATTCCGCTACTTTAAACGGGCGGAACCGTTTTCTGGTAACCATGGCCAGACACTCGATGCCAATCGCGACTGGGAAGCGGGTTACCGCAGCCGCTGGCAGCATGACAAGGTGGTTCGCTCCACTCACGGGGTCAACTGCACCGGATCGTGCAGCTGGAAAATTTTCGTCAAAAATGGTCTGGTGACCTGGGAAACGCAGCAGACTGACTACCCACGCACCCGACCAGATTTACCCAACCATGAGCCGCGAGGTTGCCCGCGCGGCGCCAGCTACTCCTGGTATCTTTACAGCGCCAATCGTCTGAAATATCCGCTGATGCGCAAGGCACTGATTGCGCTGTGGCGTGAAGCAAAAGCCCGGCACAGCGATCCGGTGCTGGCCTGGGACAGCATTGTCAGCGACCCGGAGAAAGCCCGGAGCTATAAAGCCGCGCGCGGACGCGGCGGCTTTGTGCGTTCAAGCTGGCAGGAGGTGAATGAGCTGATCGCGGCGTCGAACGTCTATACGGCTAAGACTTTCGGCCCGGATCGCATTATGGGGTTTTCACCCATCCCGGCGATGTCGATGGTCTCCTATGCGGCCGGTTCGCGCTACCTCTCGCTGATTGGCGGCGTCTGCTTAAGCTTCTACGACTGGTACTGCGATCTGCCGCCCGCCTCGCCGATGACCTGGGGCGAACAGACCGATGTGCCGGAGTCGGCCGACTGGTACAACGCCTCCTACATCATCGCCTGGGGCTCTAACGTGCCGCAAACCCGTACGCCGGATGCGCACTTCTTTACGGAAGTGCGCTACAAAGGCACGAAAACGGTCGCGGTAACGCCGGACTATGCCGAAGTCGCCAAGCTGTGCGATCAGTGGCTCAATCCGAAGCAGGGTACGGACAGCGCGATGGCGCTGGCGATGGGTCATGTCATGCTGAAAGAGTTCCATCTTGACCGTGAGGTGAGCTATTTCCGCGACTACGTACGCCGCTATACCGATATGCCGATGCTGGTTCTGCTGGAGCCACGCGAGGGCGGCTACTATGCGGCGGGGCGTCAGCTGCGCGCCAGCGACCTGGTAGATGGTCTGGGCCAGCAAAATAATCCCGAGTGGAAAACCATTGCTATCAATCAGCAGGATGGTGAGCTGGTGGTGCCTCAGGGTTCGATGGGTTTCCGCTGGGGTGAAAAGGGCAAGTGGAACCTGGAGCCGCGTGAAGGGACCGCTCAGCAGGAGGTTGGACTCCAGCTCAGCCTGCTGGGCAGTCATGATGAGGTAGTTGAGGTGGGTTTCCCCTATTTCGGCGGCATCGTCAGCGAAAACTTCAACAGCGTGGCGCTGGAAGCTATCCAGCGCCACAGGCTGCCGGTCAGGCGCATACGGCTGGCGGACGGCAGTGAGGCGCGGGTGACCAGCGTTTACGATCTGACTCTGGCGAATTACGGTCTGGATCGGGGGCTGGACGATGTTAACTGCGCCCGCGACTACGATGATCTTAAGGCCTACACCCCAGCCTGGGCCGAGCAGGTGACCGGCGTGTCGCGGCAGAATATCATTCGCATCGCCCGTGAATTTGCCGACAATGCCGAAAAAACCCGTGGCCGCTCAATGATCATCGTCGGTGCCGGAATGAACCACTGGTATCACATGGACATGAACTACCGTGGGCTGATCAATATGCTGATTTTCTGCGGCTGCGTCGGTCAGAGCGGCGGCGGCTGGTCGCACTATGTCGGCCAGGAAAAGCTGCGGCCGCAAACCGGCTGGACGCCGCTGGCCTTTGCGCTGGACTGGCAGCGCCCACCGCGCCATATGAACAGCACCTCCTTCTTTTATAACCACGCCAGCCAGTGGCGCTATGAGACGCTTTCCCCCGACGAGCTCCTGTCGCCGCTGGCAGATAAATCCCGCTACAGCGGCAGCCTGATTGACTTCAACGTCCGTTCCGAGCGCATGGGCTGGCTGCCTTCCGCACCGCAGCTTAACGTTAACCCGCTACATATTGCAGCCAGGGCGAAAGCGGCAGGACAGACGGCGGTGGACTACACCGTTGAGAGCCTGAAGCAGGGCAGCCTGCGCTTTGCCGCCGAGCAGCCGGATAATCCGCAAAACTTCCCGCGCAACCTGTTTGTCTGGCGTTCCAACCTGCTTGGCTCATCCGGTAAGGGGCATGAGTACATGCTGAAATATCTGCTGGGGACCGAACATGGCATTCAGGGTAAGGATCTGGGTAAGCAGGGTGGCATGAAGCCGGAAGAGGTCGAGTGGCAGGATACCGGCGGTGAAGGCAAGCTGGATCTGGTGGTGACGCTGGATTTCCGCATGTCCAGTACCTGCCTCTATTCCGATATCGTGCTGCCCACCGCGACCTGGTATGAAAAAGACGATATGAACACCTCGGATATGCATCCGTTTATTCATCCCCTTTCGGCGGCCGTTGACCCGGCGTGGGAATCGAAAAGCGACTGGGAGATCTATAAGGGCATCGCTAAGACTTTCTCGGAAATCTGCGTCGGTCACCTGGGGCAGGAGATTGATATCGTTACGCTGCCGATCCAGCACGATTCAGCGGCGGAGCTGGCGCAGCCGCTGGGCGTTAACGAGTGGAAAAAGGGCGAATGTGAGCTGATCCCCGGAAAAACCGCCCCACATATTATTGCGGTCGAGCGTGACTATCCGGCGACGTACGCACGCTTCACCGCGCTCGGCCCGCTGCTGGACAAGCTGGGGAACGGTGGGAAGGGCATCAGCTGGAACACACAGACGGAGGTCGAATTCCTTAAACAGCTTAACTACGTCAAAGCCGATGGCCCGGGGGCGGGCAGGCCGAATATCGACACGGCGATTGATGCCGCTGAAGTGATCCTCTCTCTGGCGCCGGAAACCAACGGCCAGGTGGCGGTGAAAGCCTGGCAGGCGCTCAGCGATATCACCGGGCGCGATCATACGCATCTGGCGTTAAATAAAGAGGATGAGAAGATCCGCTTCCGCGATCTTCAGGCTCAGCCGCGAAAAATTATCTCCAGTCCGACGTGGTCAGGGCTGGAGGATGAGCACGTCTCCTACAGCGCCTGTTATACCAACGTGCACGAGCTGATCCCTTGGCGCACCCTGAGCGGTCGCCAGCAGCTGTATCAGGATCACGAGTGGATGCGCGCCTTCGGTGAAAGCCTGCTGGTCTATCGCCCACCTATTGATACCCGCGCCGCTGCGCCGCTGCTGAATCAGAAGCCAAACGGCAATCCTGAGCGGGCGCTTAACTTCCTGACGCCACATCAGAAGTGGGGGATCCACTCGACCTACAGCGATAACCTGCTGATGCTGACCCTGTCGCGCGGCGGTCCGATTGTCTGGATCAGCGAAGAGGATGCGCAGGCGCTGGGCATTGTCGATAACGACTGGATCGAAGCCTTTAACGCGAACGGCGCGCTGACCGCCCGGGCCGTAGTCAGCCAGCGTATACCGGCCGGAATGACCATGATGTACCACGCGCAGGAACGCATCGTAAATATCCCTGGATCCGAAATAACCCACCAGCGCGGCGGCATCCACAATTCGGTGACCCGCGCCTGTCCGAAACCGACCCATATGATCGGCGGCTACGCCCAGCAGTCCTACGGGTTCAATTATTACGGCACCGTGGGATCCAACCGCGATGAGTTTGTGGTGGTCAGAAAAATGAACAAAGTGAACTGGCTGGACGGTGAGGGCAACGATCAATGTCAGGGCAGCCAGCAGGAGAAAAAAGCATGAAAATTCGCTCACAGGTCGGCATGGTGCTGAATCTGGACAAATGTATCGGCTGTCACACCTGCTCGGTCACCTGCAAAAACGTCTGGACCAGCCGGGAAGGAATGGAATACGCCTGGTTTAACAACGTTGAGAGCAAGCCGGGACTGGGTTATCCCCACGCCTGGGAAGATCAGCAGAAGTGGAAGGGTGGCTGGATCCGCAAGATCGGCGGCAGGCTTGAGCCGCGTATGGGCAGCCGTGTCGGGGTGCTGGCAAAAATCTTTGCTAACCCCGATCTGCCCGGACTGGATGATTACTACGAACCCTTTGACTATGACTACCAGACGCTGCATAACGCCCCGGCGGGCAAACACCAGCCGATTGCGCGCCCGCGTTCGCTGATCACCGGGCAGCGCATGAAAAAAATTGAAAACGGGCCAAACTGGGAGGAGATCCTCGGGGGGGAATTTTCCAAACGCTCGGCTGATAAAAACTTCGACAATATGGAGAAAGCGATTTACGGCCAGTTTGAACACACCTTTATGATGTATCTGCCGCGCCTGTGCGAGCACTGCCTCAATCCCGCGTGCGTGGCAACCTGCCCGAGCGGGGCGATTTACAAGCGCGCAGAGGATGGCATCGTGCTTATCGATCAGGACAAATGCCGCGGCTGGCGTATGTGCCTGACCGGCTGTCCTTATAAAAAGATCTATTTTAACTGGAAGAGCGGCAAGTCGGAAAAGTGCATTTTCTGCTATCCCCGCATCGAAGCAGGACAGCCGACGGTCTGCTCCGAAACCTGCGTGGGGCGTATTCGCTATCTCGGCGTCCTGCTGTATGACGCCGATCGGATAGAACAGGCGGCGTCGGTGGAGAACGACAAGGATCTCTACCAGCGTCAGCTGGATATCTTCCTCGATCCCAGCGATCCGGAGGTTATCGCCGCCGCGTTAGAAGAGGGCATCCCGCAGAGCGTGATTGACGCCGCCCAGCGTTCGCCAGTGTATAAAATGGCGATGGAGTGGAAGCTGGCGCTGCCGCTGCACCCTGAATACCGTACGCTGCCGATGGTGTGGTACGTACCGCCGCTGTCGCCAATTCAGTCGGCCGCAGATGCCGGTGAGCTGGCGCATACGGGCATGCTGCCGGACGTCGAAAGCCTGCGCATTCCCGTGCAGTATCTGGCTAATCTGCTGACTGCGGGCGATACCGCGCCGGTGCTGCTGGCGCTGAAGCGGCTGCTGGCAATGCGGCACTATAAACGTGCGGAAACGGTAGAGGGCACGCTGGATACCCGCGCGCTGGAGCAGGTGGAGCTGACCCGGGCGCAGGCGGAAGAGATGTATCGCTACCTGGCGATTGCAAATTATGAAGATCGCTTTGTGGTGCCCTCAAGCCACCGGGAACTGGCGCGCGATGCGTTCGCAGAAAGCAAAGGCTGCGGCTTCAGCTTTGGCGACGGCTGCCACGGCAGCGAAGGGAAATTCAACCTGTTTAACACCCGCCGCATCGACGCCATCGACGTCACCCGCAGGAGCGCGCCGCAGGGGGCAGCCTCCCGCGCCAATTCTGTTAACGCCGTAAGTGAGAATGGCATCCACGCTGCCGCCAGACACGCCCCCGGGGAGGATAGCCTGTGATACTGCTACGCATCATCTCACGCCTGCTGGATTATCCCGATCAGGCATTAGTTGACCACCAGCACAGCCTGGCTGAGGCGCTGGATACGGCTGGCGACCTGACGCTTCCCGACGCCGCCGGGCTGGTGGCGTTTATCCACCAGCTCTGCGCGCGCCCGCTGCTGGAGGTGCAGGCTGACTACTGCGCACTGTTCGATCGCGGCCGTGCGACGTCTCTGCTGCTGTTTGAGCATGTCCATGGTGAATCGCGCGATCGCGGGCAGGCGATGGTCGATCTGCTGGCCCAGTACCGTGCGGACGGGCTGGAGCCTGATGCTAAAGAGCTGCCGGACTTCCTGCCGCTTTACCTCGAGTATCTGAGTAACGGTGATGCGCGTCGGGCGCGAAGCGGGCTACAGGATATTGCCCCGATTCTGGCGCTGCTGGCGGCGCGGTTGCAGCAGCGCGAAAGCGGCTATGCGCGGCTGTTCGAAGCCCTTCTGACGCTAGCCGGGAGCGATCTCGATGCCCGATCGCTGCTGCCGGAGGTGATAAAAGAGGCCCGCGACGATACTCCCGCCGCGCTGGACGCCGTCTGGGAGGAGGAGCAGGTGAAATTCCTCGGAGAACAGGGCTGCGCATCGGCCCAGCAGGCCCGTCATCAGCAGCGCTTCGCTGGGGCGGTTGTACCAAAGTATCTGGAGGTGGCACAGGCCACGGCGCGATCAACGGGAGGCCCATCGTGCAATTCTTAACGCATTTCTTCTTTGATATTTATCCCTGGCTGGCAGGAACGGTATTTCTGCTGGGCAGCTGGCTGCGCTATGACTATGGGCAGTACAGCTGGCGGGCAGGCTCCAGCCAGATGCTCGATAAAAAGGGCATGCGGCTGGCCTCAAACCTGTTCCATATTGGGATTATCGGCATCCTGCTGGGGCATTTTGTTGGCCTGCTTACGCCGCACTGGGTCTATCAGGCATTTCTGCCGGTAGACGCTAAGCAGAAACTGGCGATGGTGGCCGGCGGCGTCTGCGGTTTGTTGACGCTGGCGGGCGGCGCGCTGCTGCTCAAACGCCGCCTGTTTAATCCTCGCATACGGGCCACCAGCAGCGTTGGCGATATTTTGATCCTGACGCTGCTGGTGGTGCAGGCGGCTCTGGGGCTGCTGACCATTCCCTTCTCTGCCCAGCATATGGACGGTAGCGAAATGATGAAGCTGGCGGCATGGGCGCAGGCGGTGGTCAGCTTTCACGGCGGCGCGTCGCAGCATTTACAGGGCGTGGCACCGATCTTTCGGCTGCATATGGTGCTGGGAATGACGCTGTTCCTGCTGTTTCCCTTCTGTCGCCTGGTTCACATCTGGAGCGCGCCGGTGGAGTATCTCACCCGTCGCTATCAGCTGGTCCGTCATCGTCGTTAAGCGTCATCGCCCCGTCGTGTAATGCCGGAGGCTGGCGTCGTTAAGACGCAGCATTCGCATTATCTCCATAAGCAGGCTGCCCCAGGGCAGCCTGCTTTTTTACAGTCCTGGAAACAGGATGACCATGCCGTCGCGCAGGGTGAAACACATGACTATTATTTTCGCGTCCCATTTCATCATCAGGGCCAATGAACTACCCTGTTCACAACTCTTTTTCGCATCGACTCTGGACAGGGATATTTCATGCGTTATCTGCTTTCACTGCTGCCTGCACTGGTTTTACTCTCCGCCTGCAGCAGCCATAAACCGCCTCAGGCCGTCGAGCCGCAGGGGAATCCCTTCGGCGGGGGATTCCGGCTGGACGCCAGCCACGATTACCATCCCCTGAGAGGCGATTTTGCGAATAACCCCGCCGCCGAACGCTTTGTAGATAAAATGGTGCGTGAGCATGGCTTTCAGCGTCAGCAGCTGCATGACGTGCTGGCGCAGGCGAAGAACCTTAACTGGGTGGTACGGCTGATGGATCGTCAGGCGCCGATCTCTCAGGGACCAACCGGGCCGAATGGTGCATGGATCCGCTATCGTGCCAAATTTATTACGCCGTCAAACGTGCAAAACGGCGTGGCATTCTGGGATCAGTATCAGGACGCGCTACAGCGCGCTTATAAGGTTTATGGCGTGCCACCGGAGATCATCGTTGGCATTATCGGCGTGGAAACGCGCTGGGGCCGCGTAATGGGCAAAACCCGTATTATTGATGCGCTCTCCACGCTGGCCTTTAACTATCCCCGCCGTGCCGACTTTTTTAGCGCCGAGCTGGAGACCTTTCTGCTGATGGCGAGGGAAGAGCATGACGATCCGCTGGATCTTCGCGGCTCCTACGCGGGTGCAATGGGATACGGTCAGTTTATGCCCTCATCCTTTAAAAGCTACGCGGTAGATTTTAATGGCGATGGGCATATTAACCTGTGGGATCCGGTCGATGCGATTGGCAGCGTGGCGCACTATTTCAGCGAGCACGGCTGGCAGAAAAATGGCACGGTAGCCGTACCGGCAACCGGCCCTTCCACCACCTGGGAAACCGGCTTCAAAACCCGCTACTCGGTGGCATCGCTTGCCGCTGGCGGCTTCCAGCCGCAGATCAGACTGGACGGCAATCAGCAGGTCAGCCTGCTGCGGTTTGATATGGGTAACAGCTATCAGTACTGGTTTGGGCTGCCTAACTTTTATGCCATCACCCGCTATAACCACAGCAACCACTACGGCATGGCGGTGTGGCAGCTGGGGCTGGCGGTACGTGATGCCCGCTAACGGTTAATAATTGCGCTGAAAATGGCTGCTGACAAAGGCGCGACAGCGATCCGACAGAGGATCGCTGAAAACCTGTTCCGGCGGGCCTTCTTCTTCAATGACGCCCTGATGCAGAAAGATCGCCTTGTTCGATACCTCTCTGGCAAAGCCCATCTCATGGGTGACGATAATCATGGTGCGTCCCTCGTCGGCCAGGCTGCGGATCACCTTCAGCACGTCTCCGACCCGTTCAGGATCCAGCGCCGAGGTTGGCTCATCAAACAGAATGGCCTTAGGGTGCTGGGCCAGCGCACGGGCAATGGCGATACGCTGTTGCTGACCGCCGGAAAGATGGGCGGGCCAGGCATCTTTTTTAGCATACAGTCCGACTTTTTCCAGCAGCGCTTCCGCCTCTTCAATACACTCCCGGCGGTTGCGCTTTTGCACATGCACCGGCGCTTCGATGATGTTCTGCAACACGGTGCGATGCGGCCAGAGATTAAAACTCTGAAAGACAAAGCCCAGCTGCTGGCGAATTCTCTTCACCGTAGCCTGCTGCGCGCGCGTCAGCGCAGCGCCCGTTCCCGTCAGGCTGATTTTTTCATCCGCCAGCTGGATCTCACCCCCCTGGGGGACCTCAAGAAAGGGAATGCAGCGCAGTAGCGTGCTCTTGCCCGAACCGCTGGCACCGATCAGGGAAATCACATCACCATCATTGGCGGTCAGGCTGACATCATGCAGCACCTCATGCTGACCAAAACTCTTCTTTATATTACGCAGCGTCAGGGTGGGGGGCGTCATGCTTGTGCTCCGAACTTATCGGGTGAAAGACATTTCTCACAAAGCGTCATCGCCTGGGTAACGATTAACGATATTGCCAGGTAAATCACCGCCGCACTGATAAAAACCTCCAGTGCGCGGTAGGTCGAAGAGACTTCCGCATTGGCGATGCCGGTCACGTCCATCAGGCTGATGGTGCTGACCAGCGAGGTTGATTTCGCCATAGAGATAACCTCGTTGCTGTAGGCGGGCAGGGCCTGACGCACGGCGATCGGCAGTGTGATGCGTCTGAGGATCGTAACGGAGGACATGCCGCAAACGCGAGCGGCCTCAATCGCGCCCGACGGAACGGCGCGAATGCCGCCGCGCAGGATCTCAGCGGTGTAGGCGGCATCGTTCAGGATCAGCGCCAGCAGGCCACACCACCAGGGATCGCGCAGAAAAGGCCAGAGCATGCTGTGACGGATTGCGCTGATATTGCCCAGGCCGTAGTAGATCATAAAAATCTGGATCAGCAGCGGCGTGCCGCGAAACAGAAAAATGTAGCTTTTCGCCACGTAGCTCCCTGTGCGGCTGGTGCGCAGCAGATTAAGTAACAGCGCCAGCACGCCGCCGCCCAAAAGCGACAGCACCGTCAGGTTGATCGTGAGCGGCAGGCCGGCTAACAGCTTTACAAAGGTCTCTTGTATAAAAGTAAAATCCATGGCTGCGCCCTTAATGCTGGTGAGTGTTCTGACCGCGCTGCGACCTTTTTTCCGCCTGGCGAATGACCACCTCAGAAACGGTAGTGATCAGCAGATAGATAACGGCGCCAACGGCTAAGAAGAAGAAGGGCATCTGGGTGGAGCCTGAGGCGACCTGCACCTGGTTCATGGTTTCTACCAGGCCGGTGACCGACACCAGCGCCGACTCTTTAATTACCGACTGCCACTGATTTCCTAACCCCGGAATGGCGCTGCTTAACGCCTGCGGGACAATAATCCTGCGGAACATTACCCCCTTGCCCATACCCACCACCGTCGCTGCTTCCAGCGTCCCTCCTGGAATGGTGGAGTATGCGCCGCGGAAAACCTCTGCCTGTCCCGCACCTGAAATCAGTCCGATAGCCAGCGCACCGGCGATAAAGCCACTGATATCGAAAGGGCCCTGCATGCCCAGCGCCTGGCCGAAAAACGCCAGCGCCTGACGCCCGCCAAAGTAGAAGATATAGATAACAATCAAATCGGGTATGCCGCGTAGCACCACGGTATAGCCCCCGGCCAGGCGTTGCAGCCAGCGGTTGCCGGCAATTTTGGCCCAGGCCACCAGACTGCCAATCGCCGAGCCGAGCAGAAAGGCGCAGAGCGAAACGGATACCGTTACGCCTGCGGCTTTCAGCAGCACGGGCCCCCAACCCTCAGGGCCAAAACCCAGAAGCTGCCAGTCAATCCCCATCAGAGACTCCGGTCAAAACAGGGGCATCAGGTTGATACCAATCCATTGGCTCAGGCTTTTGGCGCAAGGTCGATACCGAACCATTTAATAATCAGCGCCTTCATCGTGCCGTCCTTTACCATGGAATCAATGGCTGCGTTCATCTTCGTCTGTAGCGCGGTATCCTCTTTGCGCAGGCCAATTGCAGATCCTTCACCCAGTATGCCGTTCTGGAAGGTATAGCCCGTCAGCAGCCCGTTACCGCCGCTGCGTTTAACATAGGCGGTAAGGTTTGGCACCGCGGCCATCACCATATCTACGCGACCCGCATCCAGATCGAAGAAGGTATCCTTGCCGTTGGGATAGGTGCGGATAGTGGCGATATCGCCAAAGTATTTCTTCAGGAAGTCGGCCTGGATAGTGGCAACCTGAACGCCGACGGTCTTGCCCTTCAGTACTTTGGCCAGGCTGTCGATAGCAGGCTGCGTGGCGTTGGCGTCACTGAGGGACACTTTGACGCCGCTGCCCGGCAGGCTGGTAACGCTGCCATCTTTGGTGGTGACAAAGCCGGAACCGCCATTGATGTAAGGATGGGTAAAGCTAATGGTTTCCTGACGCTTCGGGGTGATGGAGATGGCATCAAAAATCGCGTCATATTTCTTGTCCAGCAGGCCGGCAATCATGCCGCTCCAGTTCTGCGGCACAATTTTGTAGTCGAAGCCCGCGCGCCTGGCGATCTCTTTGATCATATCTGGCTCAAAACCAACGATCTCACCGCTGGGGGTGGTCTGGTTATAGGGCGGGAAGCCGCCTTCGGTGGCGAAGGTTACGGAGGAAAGATCTCTCGCCTGTAACGGCGGCAGGATCAGCAGGCCCAGTGCGGCGATGACCCCGCTCAGGAAACGTTTGCGTGTCAGATTCATTAACTACCCCGGTTAAAAATAATGATTAAGAGAGAATATCCAGTGCCAGACGGGTCAGGGCGATTGTCCCTAAGCTGATGCAGCTTTCGTCCGGCTGGTAATCGGAATTGTGCAGATGGTCATGGCGACCGGGTTGAGCCGATCCAATATGGATCTGACAGGCAGGTATAAGCTCAGAGAAGTAAGAGAAATCCTCGGCGCCAAAGCTGCTGCCCTGCTGAACCTCAGGTTTTTTGTTGAACTGGCGGGTAAGACTCTCTATCGCCCGATCGACCAGGCGGTCGTCGTTAATCAACGGCGGGACGCCGCGCTGATAATCAATTTCCACCTGCACATTGAATGCGATCGCGGCACCTTCGCAAATGCGACGAAACGATGCTTCAATGCGATCGCGCGAGGCGGCAGAGCGCGCCCGGACGGTTCCTCTGAACAGGCAGGCGTCCGGGATAATATTATGGATGGCGCCGCCCTCAATATGACCCACGGTCAGCACGGCGGAGTGGGCCGGATCCATCTCGCGGGAAATAATGGTCTGTAGCTGGGTGATCAGCCATGCCGTCGCCACAATCGGATCAACGGTAGTGTGCGGTCGTGCCGCGTGGCCGGATACCCCGATAACACGCACGTCAAATTCGTCGCAGGAGGCGGTACTGGCTCCCCGCGTGAGCAGGATATTTCCCGCCGGCAGTTCGGGGCGGTTATGAAAGGTAATCGCCAGCTCCTGCCCCTCCGCTGCGCCATCGGCAATCATCGCCGCCGCACCGCTTTCGGTCGTCTCTTCGGCAGGCTGGAAGATCAGCCGGAGGGAGCCTTTCAGCTCAGGCTGCAGCGCTTTCACCGCAGCGGCTACGCCCAGCAGGGTGGTGGTATGCAAATCATGACCGCAGGCATGCATCTTTCCTGGCCAGACGCTGGCGAAGGGCAGGCCGGTTTTCTCTTCTATCGGCAGCGCGTCCATATCGGCGCGCAACAGCAGGTTAGGGCCTGCTTTTTCACCCTTGATATCGAGCATCACGCCCGTTTTACCGATACCGCGTATGGGCTTATAGCCCAGCCTTTCCAGCTCCTTAATGACGACTCCGGCGGTACGATGGGTATCAAAACCCAGCTCAGGATGGGCGTGGATGTCCCGGCGGAGGGTCACCAGATGTGGCTCCAGCTCGTTGACCACGGCGGTAATTCGCTGGTCAATATCCTCTGGTTCAGACGCGTTCATTACTTCCCCTGTGTTAAATACGCTTTGCCTGCTGCTTGCGGACAACAATAATCAGAAAACAGCCGCTCTTTTATCAACGGCTAATTGTTATAAGAATTCGATAATGTCCAAATGATCGGCAGGAAACAAGCGATGCGGCGTAAAACAGACCCACCTGTGGGTAGACATGACGCTGGGCAGAGATTTCCCCCAAAACGTCAGCCCGAGGCAGATGAATACTTTGCCGTTGTCCGCAGGCATTCTAAAGTTATCAGACCGAAATACGGTTGATGAGGATGATATGAACGACTGGAACCCCGATCTCTATCGTCAGTTCGAAGCTGAGCGAACCCGTCCGGCCAGGGAGCTACTTGCACGCATTGTCCACAATCACGTGCAGCAGGTGACCGATCCTGGCTGCGGCCCTGGCAACAGTACCGAACTGCTTTATCATGCATGGCCCGCGGCCAGCATCACCGGGCTGGACAGTTCGCAGGCTATGCTTGAGCAGGCCCGTGAACGACTGCCGAACTGTCAGTTTATTCAGGCTGATATTCAGCACTGGCGGGCCAGTCAACCTCAGGATGTGATCTATGCGAATGCATCCTTACAGTGGCTGAGCGACCATCAACGGCTGCTGCCGCATCTGATTTCACAGCTGGCGGAGCGCGGCGTGCTGGCGGTACAGATGCCGGATAATCTCGACCAGCCGACCCACAGCCTGATGCGCAAAGTAGCGGAGTCGCCCGCCTGGCGGGAGAAAATCGGTGAGGAGGCGTCCCGGCGCAAGCGAATACTGTCCGTCGATGCCTGTTACGATCTGCTTAGCGCCGCCGGTTGTTATGTGGATATCTGGCATACGACCTATTATCACATCATGCCTTCGCACGCGGCGATAATTGACTGGCTAAAAGCCACCGGCCTGCGGCCTTTCCTTGCGCCCCTGACGGAAGATGATCAGCGGGTGTTTCTCACGCAGTATCACCGTGAGCTGGAAGGGGCCTATCGGATCCGTGAAGATGGAAATCTACTGATGCCTTTCCCGCGCCTGTTTATCGTGGCGCAGAAAGGGTAGGGGGATGCTTTACTGATTGTTGAGCATACCATGGTGCCAGCAATGGAAAGCATCTCGCAACCCGGGAATGCGCTGCGCGCCGGGGCGATAAAAAGTGATAATGTGTCTCTCTTCACGGGTGAACGCACAGGGAGTAAAAATGAACGATAATGAATTACACCAGCTGAGCGCGGATATTGGTCAGCGATTGCTTAGCCAGCGGGCGACGCTCACCACGGCTGAGTCCTGCACCGGCGGCTGGATCGCAAAGGTCCTGACCGATATTGCCGGCAGTTCCCAGTGGTTTGAGCGCGGTTTCGTCACCTACAGTAACGACGCCAAGCAGGAACTGGTAGGGGTAACGGCGGCCTCACTGTCGCGCTTTGGTGCCGTGAGTGAAGAGGTGGTAAGGGAGATGGCCGAGGGAGCGCGTGATAAAGCCCATGCTCAGTATGCTATTTCCGTCAGCGGCATTGCCGGGCCGGACGGTGGCACCGAGGAAAAACCCGTTGGCACCGTATGGTTCGGTTTCGCCGCTGCCGGTAAAACCACTGAGGCGCAACGGCAGGTTTTTGTTGGTAACCGCGAGGCCGTTCGCCGCCAGGCCACGGCCTGGGCGCTGCTCAGACTACGTAAACAGTTTCTGGAAAAATAAACTTGATACTGTATGACTATACAGTATAATTGCTTCCATATTGAAGATGATGCAAAGCCACATAAGTGTGCTTTACCCCGCGTGATTAGGAGTTGAAATGGCTATTGATGAAAACAAGCAAAAAGCACTGGCAGCAGCGCTGGGCCAGATTGAAAAGCAATTTGGCAAAGGCTCGATCATGCGCCTGGGTGAAGACCGCACTATGGATGTGGAAACCATCTCCACCGGCTCCCTGTCGCTGGACATCGCACTGGGTGCGGGTGGTCTGCCGATGGGCCGTATCGTAGAAATCTATGGCCCGGAATCCTCAGGTAAAACGACGCTGACCCTACAGGTCATCGCCTCAGCGCAGCGTAAAGGCAAAACCTGCGCATTTATCGACGCCGAGCATGCTCTGGATCCGGTCTATGCGAAAAAGCTGGGCGTGGACATCGACAACCTGCTGTGCTCTCAGCCCGATACCGGTGAGCAGGCGCTGGAAATCTGTGACGCCCTGGCGCGCTCAGGTGCGGTAGATGTGATAATCGTTGACTCCGTGGCGGCGCTGACGCCGAAAGCGGAGATCGAAGGTGAAATTGGCGATTCTCATATGGGCCTTGCGGCACGTATGATGAGCCAGGCGATGCGTAAGCTGGCGGGTAACCTGAAAAACTCCAGTACGCTGCTGATCTTTATCAACCAGATCCGTATGAAAATCGGCGTTATGTTTGGTAACCCGGAAACCACTACCGGTGGTAACGCACTGAAGTTCTACGCCTCTGTTCGCCTGGATATTCGCCGCATTGGTGCCATCAAGGAAGGCGATGAGGTGGTGGGCAGTGAAACGCGAGTGAAGGTGGTGAAGAATAAAATCGCCGCACCTTTTAAGCAGGCCGAGTTCCAGATTATGTATGGTGAAGGCATCAATACCTTCGGTGAACTGGTGGATCTGGGCGTGAAGCACAAGCTGATCGAAAAAGCCGGTGCATGGTATAGCTACAACGGCGATAAAATCGGCCAGGGTAAAGCCAATGCGGGCAACTTCCTGAAAGAGAACCCGGCGACCGCTAACGAGATCGACACCAGGCTGCGCGCGATGCTGCTGAATAACCCGGATAGCAAGCCGGATTTCATCCCGACCGAAGCTGAAACTGACGAAGCCAGCGAAGCCAACTAAATGGGCTGATGGTCTGCCTGAGCGAAATGCGCGACTGTTTTGCTCAGATGCGGGCCAGTAAGCAAAAAAGAGCGGTGTCAAAGCCGCTCTTTTTTATGTCCGCCACGCCTGCCCGCACCTGGTTTTACCGTATCTGCAAAAATCCCCGCACATCTTTGTTTCTTTGCCCGTTCCTCGCTACCCTTAACCTGAACCTGTTATTAACCCAATCCTTTTATGGAGAATGATGTCTGACGCCAGCGAACGTACCCAGTTTTCTCGTCTTTTAGACCGGGCGATGCGCATTCTGGCAATGCGTGACCATAGTGAGTCCGAGTTTCGCCGTAAGCTCACGCTTTCCGCGGAGCGTGCCGCCCTGTTTGCTAAAACAACGTCACAGGAGCCCGAAACGCTCTCTCCGGAACTGACAGATAAGGTGGTCGCCTGGTGTTTTGAAAACCGCTATCTGGACGATGCCCACTTTGCCGAACGCTTCGTTGCCAGCCGCAGTCGCAAAGGCTACGGTCCACAGCGTATCCGCATGGAGCTGGGGCAGAAGGGCGTTGAAAAATCCCTGACTGACCAGGCGCTGGCAGAGGCGGATATTGACTGGGAAGCCCAGGCCCTTGCGGCGGCCGAACGTAAGTTTGGCCTGCCGCTGCCAACTGAATGGAAGGAAAAAGCGAAGGTCCAGCGCTATCTGATGACAAAAGGCTTCCTTTCTGACGATATTCGCGCGATTTTCTCAAATTTCGGCTAATGACCGTCATTGGGATTTTACTTCCCAGCGCAGAAATTTTATCTTATTCACCACTTTATGATCGTGCATTGTCGGTATCAGGGTTTTCCTGTCGGCAGAGTAAAATCCACGAAACGTTTGTTAGCGTGATTTCAGGATAATTATGAGCAAAAGCACTGCAGAGATTCGCCAGGCGTTTCTCGATTTCTTTCATGGCAAGGGACACCAGGTTGTAGCCAGTAGCTCCCTTGTGCCGACGAATGACCCGACATTACTGTTTACCAATGCCGGTATGAACCAGTTTAAAGATGTCTTCCTTGGTGGGGACAAACGCAGCTATTCGCGCGCCACCACCTCGCAGCGCTGCGTTCGCGCAGGCGGCAAGCATAACGATCTGGAAAACGTCGGTTATACCGCACGTCATCACACCTTCTTTGAAATGCTGGGCAACTTCAGCTTTGGCGACTACTTCAAGCATGATGCTATCAGCTATGCCTGGGAGTTATTAACCGGCGCGGAGTGGTTCAATCTGCCAAAAGATAAGCTCTGGGTGACCATTTACGAAACCGATGACGAGGCTTTTGACATCTGGGCCAACGATGTGGGCGTACCGCGTGAGCGTATTATCCGCATTGGCGACAACAAAGGCAGCGCCTACGCCTCGGATAACTTCTGGCAGATGGGCGATACCGGCCCGTGCGGTCCCTGTACCGAAATTTTCTTTGATCACGGCGACCATATCTGGGGCGGCCCTCCGGGTAGCCCGGAAGAGGATGGCGATCGCTATATTGAGATCTGGAACATCGTCTTTATGCAGTTTAACCGTCAGTCGGACGGAACCATGCTGCCGCTGCCAAAACCCTCTGTCGATACCGGTATGGGGCTGGAACGTATCACCGCCGTATTGCAGCACGTCAACTCTAACTACGAGATTGATCTGTTCCAGAAGCTGATTAAGGCCGTGGCTGACGTGACCGGCGCCACCGACCTTAGCAATAAATCACTGCGCGTGATTGCCGATCATATTCGCTCCTGCGCGTTCCTGGTGACCGATGGCGTTGTCCCATCAAACGAAAACCGTGGCTACGTTCTTCGCCGCATTATTCGTCGTGCCATCCGCCACGGCAATATGCTGGGCGCACAGGGTAGTTTCTTCTGGAAGCTGGTGGCACCGCTGATTGAAGTAATGGGCCCGGCGGCTCATGATCTGGTCGAGCAGCAGGCGCATGTTGAGCAGATTCTGCGTACTGAGGAAGATCAGTTTGCAAAAACCCTCGAGCGTGGTCTGGCGCTGCTGGATGAAGAGCTGGATAAGCTTACTGGCGATACGCTTGATGGTGAAACCGTCTTCCGCCTGTACGACACCTTTGGCTTTCCGATGGATCTCACGGCGGACGTGTGCCGTGAGCGTAACCTGAAAATTGATGAAGCCGGCTTCGAGCAGGCGATGGAGCAGCAGCGCCAGCGCGCGCGTGATGCCAGCGGTTTCGGCACCGATTACAACAATGTGATCCGTATTGATGAAGCCTCTTCTTTCAAGGGCTACGACCAGCTTGAGCTGAACGCGACCGTTACCGCTATCTTCGTAGACGGCAAGCCCGCCAGCGAGATTTTAGCCGGTCAGGTAGGGGTGATTGTCCTGGACGAGACGCCTTTTTATGGCGAATCGGGCGGTCAGGTTGGCGACACGGGCGAGCTGAAGAGCAGTGCGGCGCGCTTTGCCGTGACGGATACGCAGAAGTACGGCCAGGCGATTGGTCATATCGGCAGGCTTGAATCTGGCCATCTGCGCACCGGCGAGCGGCTGGAAGCAGACGTCAATCCGACGCGTCGCGCCCGCATCCGTCTGAACCACTCTGCGACGCATCTGCTGCATGCCGCGCTGCGCGAGGTATTAGGCCACCACGTGGCGCAGAAAGGCTCGCTGGTGAACGATAAGTACCTGCGCTTCGACTTCTCTCATACCGAAGCTATGAAGCCGCAGGAGATCCGTCAGGTCGAAGAGATCGTTAATGCGCAAATCCGTCGGAATCTGGCGGTTGAAACCAACATCATGGAGCTGGAAGCCGCGAAGGCGCACGGTGCCATGGCGCTGTTCGGCGAAAAATATGATGATCACGTGCGCGTTCTCACCATGGGAGATTTCTCTACTGAACTCTGTGGCGGTACGCATGCCAGCCGTACGGGCGACATTGGTCTGTTCCGTATTCTTGCGGAATCCGGCACGGCAGCGGGCATACGCCGTATCGAAGCCGTGACGGGTGAGAGCGCCCTGACGCAGATGTACGCACAAAGCGAGCAGCTACAGGATATCGCTCAGCTTATTAAAGCGAACAGCAGTAACCTGAATGAAAAAGTTCGCGCCATGATCGAAAACGTGCGTGGACTGGAAAGAGAGCTTCAGCAGTTGAAGGATCAGCAGGCAGCACAGGAAAGCGCTTCACTGAGCAGTCAGGCGATTGAAGTAAAAGGCACCCGGCTGCTGGTCAGCGAGTTGAAAAACGTTGATCCGAAAATGTTGCGTACGATGGTCGATGAACTGAAAAACCAGCTGAAGTCTGCCATCATCGTGCTGGCGACGGTTGCAGATGGTAAAGTCTCTCTGATCGCCGGGGTGACCAAAGATCTTACTGACCGCGTTAAAGCTGGCGAACTGGTGGGTGAACTGGCCCGGCAGGTCGGCGGAAAAGGCGGCGGGCGTCCGGACATGGCTCAGGCGGGCGGGACGGATGCTCAGGCGCTACCAGCCGCGCTGGCTGGCGTCGAGTCATGGATTGCAACAAAACTGTAAGTCTAATAAAAATGCATCTCAGAAGGCGCTGCAGGGGGATTCCCTCAGCGTTTTTCTGATTGGGTGCGGGCCAAAACACATAAAGTCAGGTTGACGGTGCCTATTTCGGCTAAACTAAGTATCAGCATAATGTATTGGTATGATGGTGCAGTTGTAATGTATTTGTCATAGTCTACATTTAGCGTTATACGATGGATAATGCCGGGCGACACTTGACCCGACTCTTTTAATCTTTCAAGGAGCAAAGAATGCTTATTCTAACTCGTCGAGTTGGTGAAACCCTCATGATCGGTGATGAGGTGACTGTAACGGTGCTGGGTGTCAAAGGGAACCAGGTTCGCATCGGTGTGAACGCCCCTAAAGAAGTATCGGTTCATCGCGAAGAAATTTATCAGCGTATTCAGGCCGAAAAAACTCAGCCAACGAGTTACTAACGGATCCAGCGTCTCGCTGCCAATAGCGAGGCGCTACCGGTTTGCTGTTTTTCCCTCCCATTCTCCGCCATTCCTCTGTTACCCCCATTGTTATCGCCTTTGCAGCCTGCTTTTTTTGTTGGCCTACACCACTAATCGTTGTTGACCAGCCCTGGTTTCATTGTTGATAAATCACTCTTTTTGTCGTCAAAACACCCCAATCGCCTGCGAAATGTGCAATTAAACACGTAAGGGGAAAAATTGTTTGACTTATAAGTCCGCCAAAGTAATATGTGCGCCACGCAGTGCCGATGAGCAGAAACAACGTTCTGAAGCACAACTCGCAAGAGTGCGTATGGTGAGGTGGCCGAGAGGCTGAAGGCGCTCCCCTGCTAAGGGAGTATGCGGTCAAAAGCTGCATCCGGGGTTCGAATCCCCGCCTCACCGCCATTTGCATCCGTAGCTCAGCTGGAT
>NZ_JBLREF010000039.1:0-91564 GCF_047918655.1 Erwinia sp. PPS120
CGGTTTTTCGGGGGGATTACCACTTATTGAAAACAATGGATACTCTTTATCCCGGACATCGAGCTGCAGGTGGAGGATCCGTTAGTGTTTATGAATGGCTGTCTCAGTTTCTCCCCTTTTCAACTTTTAATAATAATTTCGATGTTTTTACAGCCAGTAATATTTGTGAGATAGGTGCAGTTGGTTTACCCTTTATACTGATGCTACTGTTCATGATTGACTATAAAAAATTAAATGTTAAACATCTCAACTTTGTGATGAATAAAAAAGGTGTTGTTCTTATATCAGGCTTGATTTTAATGAACGTTTGGATGTTGGTCCCTCTACCCGCTTGGAGTGGAAAAATTTTTCTTTGGGATAACGTTCAGCCTAGCCGCATGAAATATGCAGAAGGGTTCCTACTCTCAATAACCTTTCTTCTGGCTGTGAGGGAAATTCCACTGGTAGTGAGCTGGAGAAGATTTATTCTTTACTCCGTGCTAATTCTTGTAGGGTGGTGGCTAACAAAAGGGCTATATACTAATTGGTTCAACTCGTCTATTAGTTCCGTTGATGTTGGATTTAGAAATAATTATTTAGATTTAATATTTATTATTGCGATGTTTTGTACGACGCTAGCTGTAAATTATTTAAAATGTGATGCGTTAGAAGCAGTTATGGTTACATCAACTTTTTTGTTAGCAATAGTAATGTGTCAGTTTAATCCTGTTCAGTCATCTGAGACAATCTTCTCCAATCATACTAATATCAAAGCTAATCTGGATCCTCTAGTAAATACTAAAAATGGTACGCTTGCTGTAAAAGGTTATTTTGGTGCAACTCTTAATGGATTGGGATATAAATCTGTTACACACGTTACGGCAGTCCCAGCTATGGATGTTTGGAGGAAATATTTTCCTGAGCTTGATGAAAATAAATTTAATAGTGTATTTAATCGTTACTCGCATATCCGACTTGCAGATGTTGCGGAGCCTAAATTAGTATGGGCGGATGCTATAGAGGTCCCTGTAAATATATTCTCCAATGAGTTGTATTTTCCTGTGACTATTGACGAAAGTAGCCATATTCCATTTTCGATCAATAAAAATGAAGCTCTTACTGGTTTTTTTAAATCTGTTCATGGTGGGAAATTAAAAACTCTTTCAATAATGATTGGTACCTACTCAGGCTTGTCAACTGGTAATATCATGCTGACACTATGTAATGGTGGTGTTTGTGAAAATGCTAGCACTACTTTGCAAAATGCAGCTGATAATAGCTACTTACCTCTGGTTTTTAATACGCCTTTGGTGATAAATTCATCTGAACTTACTTATTATACTTTGAAAATCAGCGGTGATGCCACATACCCTACAGCAATATGGTTATATAAAGACAAAGATAATATTAATGTTTTTACAGGCCATTATAACTCTGTTATTTCAGGGCTGACCCCCAGAATAAAGTTGAAATATGAGGCCAGCTAAGTAAAATAAATAATTCTATATTATATATTAAAAAGGAGGGTGAAATTCCCTCCAGGCCAGCGCCGAGTTCTAAATAGCTGCGCCTAATATCGCTACACTTTTGCCAGTCCATGTTTTCCTCCGGGAAATGGGCTGACGGTTTCCATAAAAAGATAAACTTTTCGCAGCAATTGCCAAATTGAACGGCACTGGTGGTTGCGTGCTCCTACCCACGTAATGTGGACACCGCCCTAAGCAAGGTTCGGGTTTTCAAACTGTTCCGGGCTGAGACCGCCGCAGGCACTGTGACGGCGCCAGCGATTGTAATCACACTTTATATAATTAAACACTGTGCATCGCATTATTTCACGGCTGGCCAAGTGTTCACCATGGATGCATTCCACCTTCAGTGAGTGCAAAAAGCTTTCCGCACAGGCATTATCATAACAGCAGCCTTTTGCACTCATGCTGCCACGCTGATTATAGCGTTCCAGTAAAGTCTGGTAAACCGTTGAACAGTACTGACAGTCTTTGTCTGTATGAACAATAACCTGTTCCGGCCGCTTCCGACGCCACAGCGCCATTTGTAACGCATTGCAGGCCAGCTGTGCCGTCATCCGCGACGACATCGACCAGCTTATAACTGACCGGGTCGATGACGACCGCAAGGTAAAGCCAGCCTTCATCTGTTCGTAAGTACGTAATGTCACCCGTACACTTCTGGTTCGGGCCGCTGGCAATAAAGTCCTGCTGCAGCAGGTTTTCCGATACTGGCAGACCGTGCGCACGGTAGCTGACCGGACTGAACTTCCGGCTGGCTTTTGCTCTCAGCCCCTGACGACGCAGGCTGGAGGCGATGGTTTTCACGTTGTATACCGGCAGTTCGGCTGTAAGACGCCGCGCGCCATACCGTTGTTTTGCCGCACTGAATGCCTTGCCAACAGCATCATCGCAGTTAAGGCGGAACCGCTGACGCGGGCTGACCTAATAACGGCGCAGACGTCAGGCATACCAGCCGCTGCGGGCGACCCGCAGAACATGACACATGGCTTTGATGCTGAACTCAGCCTGATATTTTTCAATAAAGACATTACTTCATTTCAGGTGCTTCGCGAAGTATGTCGCGGCCTTTTGGAGAATGGCCAGATCTTCATCCCGTTCTGCCAGCTGTCGCTTTAACCGGGCATTTTATGCGGCCAGTTCACTTTCACGTTCTGAAGAGGTCATTTGTTGCTGTTGCTTACTGCGCCAAGTATAGAGCTGCGATTCATAAAGACTGAGCTGGCGGGCAGCGGCAGCGACGCCGATTCGCTCAGCCAGTCTCAGGGCTTTATCGCGGAATTCAGGCGTGTGTTGTTTACGGGGCTTCTTGCTGGTTGATGTTGGTTTTGTCATGAGTCACCTCTGGTTAAGAGTTTACTCACTTAATCGCGTTTTCACTATTGCTGAGTAAATCATAAAATGATCTACTATTCCGCACAGCTATTTAGACCATTTTAGGCTTATCACCAAAGAAGTTAGGTTGCATGTTATGTAACGTTGACGAAGTATGCAGGATTGCATTTGTTTCGCCGTTATCTTCTTCCCCCAGCAAGGAAATTTCGCCCCCACGCCTTAACCGCTTGTCTTATACCCTGTGACCAGGGCAGAATACGCGCCCTGGAAATTGACATTTACTCACGGCAGCGCTCACGTCGGTCAGTTTGCAGGTAAACCTAATCGCATTTAAGAGGCCGGTCCAGAACCGGATAGATACAGTCTGGTACACGCAAAAACGTGTCATGTTGAGGAATTAAAAGATGGGGCAACACTTTATTACTCCGATCCGCGCCGGCTATCGCCTGCGTGATGACTACGGCGCCGCTGCAGGTTATCTCTCCACCCCCGCCTGCCACACCGTTACCCCTCTTGATAAGTACGCTCGCACAACGCGAAGTTTCCCCGTGGTTCAACCCAGACAGGTTGATGCTATGGGGAGGCTGAATCATGTCGCCTGATACCCAAAATCGTGCGACCCCGTCGCGCCCTGGCCTGAAAAAAACTCTTACTCTGTTACCGGTCGTCATGATGGGCCTTGCCTATATGCAGCCGATGACCCTGTTTGATACCTTTGGCATTGTCTCCGGTCTGACCGACGGCCATGTTGCAACGGCGTATGCCTTTGCGCTGGTGGCGATCCTCTTTACTGCGCTGAGCTATGGTAAGCTGGTACGCCGCTTCCCCTCTGCGGGCTCCGCTTATACCTATGCGCAGAAAGCCATCAGCCCGCACGTCGGCTTTATGGTCGGCTGGTCATCGCTGCTGGACTACCTGTTTATGCCGATGATCAATATCCTGCTGGCGAAAATCTATTTTGAAGCGCTGGTGCCGGGTATTCCGTCGTGGATATTCGTGGTGATGCTGGTCGGCTTTATGACCCTTTCTAACCTGAAAGGCATTAAGACCGTGGCCAACTTTAACAGCGTGATCGTGGTGCTCCAGGTGGCGGTAATGGCGGTCATTATGGCGATGGTGATCTACGGCGTGGCGCACGGCGAAGGCAGCGGTACGCTGGTCAGCAGCCGACCGTTCTGGACGGAGAATGCGCATGTGGTGCCGATGATCACCGGTGCGACGATCCTCTGTTTCTCGTTCCTTGGCTTCGACGGCATCAGCTCACTCTCTGAGGAGACGAAGGATGCGGAACGGGTTATCCCTAAGGCGATCTTCCTGACGGCGCTGATTGGTGGGGTGATCTTTATTGTGGTCTCCTATTTCCTGCAGCTCTACTTCCCGGATATCTCACGCTTTAAAGATCCTGATGCCTCGCAGCCGGAAATCATGCTCTACGTGGCGGGCAAAGCCTTCCAGTTTGGCATTCTGATCTTCTCGTGCATCACCGTACTGGCGTCGGGTATGGCGGCGCATGCGGGCGTATCCCGTCTGATGTATGTGATGGGCCGCGATGGCGTTTTCCCGAAGAGTTTCTTTGGTTACGTTCATCCGAAATGGCGGACGCCTGCGCTGAACGTGCTGCTGGTGGGCGTCATTGCGCTTTCAGCCATCACCTTTGATTTAGTGACCGCTACGGCGCTGATCAACTTTGGTGCGCTGGTGGCCTTTTCCTTCGTTAACCTGTCGGTCATTTCCCAGTTCTGGATCCGTGAAGGGCGTAACAAGACGCTGAAAGACAATATTAACTTTCTGCTGCTGCCGCTGTGCGGCGCGCTGACGGTGGGCGCGCTGTGGATTAACCTGGAGGAGAGTTCGATGGTGCTGGGGCTGATTTGGGGCACCATAGGCCTGATTTATCTGGCCTTTGTGACCCGTCGCTTCCGTAACCCGGTGCCGCAGTGGACCGAAGAACCGATGTAAGCCGTTCCGGCTAACGACTAAAGGGCGCTCCGGCGCCCTTTTTGTATTCTGCATTCACCTGTCGCTAACATCACCGGAGTTCTAGCCCGGCGGCGGGCACCTGGTCTCAGGAGACCAGCTCGCGCGCATAGTCAAACAGCGCCTTAAGCTGATCCATCTTCACTTTATCCCCCTCGTACTGGTTATAGAGCATCTCAAGCTCCTGCACGAAGCTCTGCACCCGCTCAGGATCCAGCGCGCTACGGCGATGCTCCAGCCAGCGCTTCTGCTCGGCCTCATCCAGCGTGCCGGGGAAGTTGCGTGCGCGGTAGCGGAACAGCAGTTTATCGATGCGGGCATCGTTAAAGGTCAGGTCCAGTGCCGGGAGATTTTCAGGTGCCGTATCGCGGATAATATTCATTGCAGAGCGGTCGGCATCGCTGAAAAAGCTGTCATAGAGCTGGGCATCGACGTTATCAGAAGGTTTAAACGGCTCGGCCTCGGCAAACAGCGCCACCACCTTTTCACGGATCTCCGGATGCTGACGCAGCAGGGCCAGATTATCCAGGCAGCGCTGGCGGTCGACGCCCAGACGCTCTGCATCTTCTGGGCGCAGCGTACTGGCGGGGGCCACCACCGGACACTTGTTGATATGCACCAGCTTAACCGGTACCGGAGAGGCCTCTCCCAGCTCATCGCGGCGGGTGTAAAGCCGCTCGCGCAGCGCATCGGCATCCAGCTCCAGCAGAGGGCTGATATCGCCAGCCAGATCGCAGGCGATCAGCGCGTTCTTATTCACCGGATGCCAGGCAAGCGGGGCTATCCAGCTGGTATTGCCGCGAAACGCGCCAAACATTCCCGAGATATGCACCAGCGGCTTCATCTGTGGAATATCAATCAGCGTCATGATTTTTTGCTTATTGCGGTGGCTGAACAGGAAGTCATAAAGACGCGGCTGTGCCTCTTTTACCCGCTTAGCCATCGCGATGGTGGCGTACACGTCCGACATCGCGTCGTGAGCGTTCTCATGAGCCACGCCGTTGGCTTTGGTCAGATGCTCCAGTCGGAAGCTGGGAAAGCCGTCTTCATTCTCTGGCCAGACAATGCCTTCAGGCCGTAAGGCGTAGCAGGCGCGCATCACGTCCAGCAGGTCCCAGCGGCTGTTACCGTTCTGCCAGCTCCAGCCATAGGGATCATAAAAGTTGCGATACAGCAGATTGCGGGTAACTTCATCATCAAAGCGTACGTTGTTGTAGCCCACCACGCAGGTGCCCGGCTCGCTGAATAGCGCGTGGATGCGCCGGGTAAACGCCGCCTCGCTGATGCCTTTTGCCTGTGCCAGCTGCGGGGTAATACCGGTGATCATTACCGCCTCCGGCTGTGGCAGGTAATCATCCGCCGGCTGACAGTAGAACACTTCCGGTTCACCAATAATGTTGAAGTCCATATCGGTACGGATGCCGGCAAACTGCGCTGGGCGGTCCAGCGACGGGCTTTTGCCGAAGGTTTCATAGTCGTGAAACAGGAATGTTGGCTGTACTGGTTTGTCTTTCACTGTGTAGAGTCGCCCGTTTAAAAATGTAAATCTGTTTATTCATACTCACAGGGTAAACGATCTTAAGCTAGTTCTGAAATCACTGCTTCAAAAGAACTGCTTAAATGTAAGCCAATTTAGCTTGAAGTGGCTCTGCTGACGCTAATTGGGACGTCGTTTATGACTTTTCCTCCAGGTGCAGCATAAAACCGTCATTTACTGCCTGATGCCGCCCGCGTGCATTGAAAGCTGTGAGCCAGGTGGCGATAAGTGTAGTGAGTTGATTTACCTGGTTTTGATTGAAGAATTGATTCATATAGTTGCTTACCATTGTCTTCTTGTTTTGATACTATCGGCTATAATGCATATTTAGATATCGAAAATATCGGGGACATAATGAAATTCAATAAAGATGAAATATGTTTATATACGGCAGTATTTGGTGATTATGAAACTTTAAATGAACTAGATGAAGCTGTGATTAATGTTGATGTTCGCAAGATTTTTTTTACGGACAACAAAGATTTGAAAAGTGATAACTGGGAAGTCAGGTACGTTGAACCTGTTTTTCCGATGGATTCAGTAAGAAGTCAACGGCATGTAAAGGTTCTTCCTCACCATTACCTATCTGATTTTAAGGGTTCAATATACATCGATAACTCAGTTAAGCTTATTCGGGATCCTCAGGCTGTTTTTGAAGATTTTAATAGCAATTCATCTATTTCACTGCCCATTCACTCATATCGTGATACGGTTCTTGAGGAATTCCTGGAAGTGGCAAAAACGGGGCTTGATGACCCCTCGCGCATTTTCGAGCAACTAAATCATTACCAAATACTACACCCTGAGGCATTACAGTGTCGTCCCTATTGGGGGGCAATAATCATCAGGGACCATATGGATCCTGCTGTAATGAAATTGATGGAGGAGTGGTATCGTAATATACTCAGATATAGCAGGCGTGACCAGTTATCTCTAAACTATGCCGAGTTAGTCAGTGGAGTAACAATCAACAAGATAAAAATTAATAATTACAACTCTGACTTTCATATATGGCCAATTGCAAGTAACAGAAAGCATGCCAAAAGATTACGTAGCCCAACCTTATCCGGTGCTTTGGCGGTTTTTGAAAAAATGGAGGCTCTTAAGGGATATGAATCTGAACTTGAGACAAAAAAGGAAAATTTGGTGAAACTCTTTGATGAGATGAAAGAAAAGTATCAACCTGTATCACCACCAGAGGGATTCGATCCTGAAATGTATCTTGTACTCAATGAAGATGTCAGGAACGCAGGAATGGAAAGTGTACAACATTATTTAAATTTTGGCTGGGTGGAAGGGCGGAAATGGAAGTAAAAATAGGGTGTCTGGCAGCGTAATTCTGTAGCAGATAAACATAAAACCCCAGCCCTCTCACAAATGGGCTGGGTGACACTGGGCAGATTAATTCACTATATCCTGTTCAACCGGACGCGGTGCCAGCACCTTCTTACCCAGCAGAATGCCTGGCTTCTCGACACACTTATAGAGCAGCGAGGCCAGCGCGTAGGTAATGGGAATGCATATCGCGCAGAGGGTTGCGAAGCGGATGATGTCACTTTTATCACCCAGGCTGGTATGGGACAGCATCAGAGCGATAGCAGGAATGACAATCAGCAGATGCAGCAGATAAACCGAAAATGAAACATCCCCCAGCCAGGTACTCAGGCGGTTATTCAGCAATCTGCGGGGCAGGGCGATAAGACGGGCCATCAGGCCGTCAGGGGCGTACTGCCACAGAATCGCGGCCATGCCCACGATCATCAGCACTTCCATTATTATCTGTAGCTTAATGGCCTGCAGACCAATCACCACGCTGGCAACCGGCCCCAGCAGGGCAAAAGCCACATAGAGCAGGGCCTTACGGCGTACCGCTTCAGCCAGCAGCATCCCGGACAGGAACATATTGAGCTTAATCAGAATCATTGACGGCATCACGAAGGCTTCATAATAGTCGGCCAGCAGATAGCGGCCCACGCAGCACAGCACCATAATGCCTGTCAGCGAGACGGCATAGCCGAAACGCAGCACCACCAGCATAATAAACGGGAAAAGCGCGTAGAACTGCATCTCAAGCCCGATGCTCCAGTCCGGCAGCACCGTATTAAAGCCATAAGCAGGTAGCAGACCAAACAGAAAGCTGAAATGCGTCAGAATATTGGCCAGTGACTGGTCAGAATATCGGGAGGATTCGGTGGCGGTAGCGGAATAAAACTGGGCGATGGTATCGCGCATTTCGCCAAACCACGGGCCATATATTAGCGCCACGATCAGCAGTAAATAGTAAAGCGGCGCGATGCGGAAGAAGCGGCGGATCCAGAATTTCTTAATGGTCGTGGCGCTTTGCCAGGGTTCTTTTTGCTGACGCTCGACGTAGTTTTTCGCCATCAGGTAACCGGAAAGCAGGATAAAGAGATCGACGCCAATGCCGGGCGATGATATCAGCGTAATATGACAGTGAATCAGCAGGCTGATATGTCCCACCAGTACCCAGAGTGAGGCAATGCCACGCAGCCCCTCCAGTTCCGTAGACCAACCCCGTGTTGCAGACATACCTATCCCTCAATTGTAAGTTTTTCGTCAGTGAACGGTAAAGGAGCGACACGGAGAAACAAGGTCAACTGTTCCTAAAGTGAAACTTATCAGATTACCCCTGGTACTGATTTTTCCTCTGGTCCTGAAGACTGAAAAACGCCCCAACGGCCAGGGCAGGCTAATCGGCTGAAAATTAATATTTTCTTGCAATTTATTAACACACTGGCGCGCCGGATCCCGTACAACGGGCTGTTTTTTTTCTACAGCATATTATTGAGGGTTTACCGGTGAAGAAGCGTCAGCTTGCAAGTTTAAGTATGGTCCTGGCTTTTGCCTCCCTGGCGCAGGCCGATGAAAATCCGTTAGCCTTTCCAATGACGGCTCCGGCAATTGATGCCGCCTCGTGGGTTCTGATGGATGCGACCACCGGTCAGGTGCTGACCGCAGGTAACGCCGATGAGCGCCGCAACCCCGCCAGCCTGACAAAACTGATGACCGGCTATGTGGTCGATCGCGCCATCGACAGCAAGCGAATTACTCGTGACGACATGGTTACCGTCGGCAATGACGCCTGGGCGGCGGGGAATCCGGTGTTTAAAGGATCATCGCTGATGTTTCTTAAGCCGGGGGAAAAAGTGTCCGTACGCGACCTGAGTCGGGGCGTAATCATTGACTCCGGCAACGATGCCTGCGTGGCGCTGGCGGATTACGTCGCGGGCAGTCAGGCGGCGTTTGTGGCGCAGATGAACCAGTACGTTCAGAAGCTGGGGCTGACCAACACCCATTTTGAAACCGTGCACGGACTTGATGCGCCCGGTCAGTACACGACGGCGGGCGATCTGGCGAAGCTTTCGCGCGCCATCATCTACGGTGAGCCCGATTTTTATCAGATGTACGGTGAAAAATCCCTCAGCTGGAACGGCATTACTCAGCAAAATCGTAACGGTTTATTATGGGATAAAACCCTGCACGTGGACGGCCTTAAAACCGGTCATACGGAGAGCGCAGGCTTCAATATTATCGCCTCCAGCGTGGACGGCCAGCGCCGCCTGATTGCGGTTATTATGGGCGGGAAAAGTTCGAAGGGCAGGGAAGAGCAGGCGCGCAAGCTGCTGGTCTGGGGTCAGAACAATTTCGATACCGTCCAGCTGTTCCATGCGGGTAAAGAAATTGGCCATGAAAACGTCTGGTATGGCAATCCTCACCAGGTCAGCGTCGGCAGCGATAAAGACGTCTATCTGGCGCTACCACGGGACGAAGTGAAAAAGATTAAGGCGAAGTATGTGATTGAGCGCAAGGACCTTAAAGCGCCGCTGAAGCTTAACGAACAGGTCGGCACCATTCAGCTGGTGGACGGCGACAAGCAGCTGGCCTCTTATCCGCTGGTTACCCTGCAGGCGGTAAATGAAGCGGGCGTGCTGACGCGTATTGAAGACTACTTTAAGCAGAAGCTGTAACCTCAGCATCGGTCCAGCATGGCCCGTCAGCTTTGCAGATGAGCGCAGCTGAACGGGCTGTTGTTAGCTACGTAGTTGTAGTGGAGCTGACAGGGCTGCGACTATTAACAGCATCGTTAGCGTAGCTGACGGGGCAGTCGTTAGCCGGCTGGCTTAGCGAAGCTGATAAAAAGCTATTACCAGCCCGTCGTTACCACGCGTCCCCTGGCCAATGAAAATCTCTTTCTGCAAAAATGAGAGCGCGTCATCAGCGACCTCAAAGGTCGGGGTGGTGAAAAAATAGATCTCATCCGGCGGGATAGTGGCGAAAAAAGCCATATCATCAGCAAACAGCTGCGGCAGATACCTGGCAGGCACCCGGCGTATACCGTTGTTTTCGATGAAAAAGCGTTTGCCATCCTCCGTTTCCACACCATAGCGGGCAGAGAGGCGGCAAACCCCTTCATGGTCAATAATCTGGCTGTCCATGCCGCCGGGCAGGATCCTCCCCCTCAGCCTTCCCGCCATCTCACCGCCTGATATGGGAATAAGCTGCCTTTTTACCTTACCCGGATCGTTATAAATAACGATGGGGCGATCCACGCGGATAGTCAGCGTAATAAATAACTCAAGGGACGGATGCATGATGACTCCCGGTGGATGCAGTGTTTGGCTCAGTCCGAAAGTTAACCGCGGAATACAGGGGCGACGCCTCAGTGATCCCGTCAGTTATTCACTTTTGATGCCCGTTAGTTTTCCAGGTTCTCAGGGAAATTAGCGGGTAGTTCGCTCGCCGCACAGGCAATCACGCTGTCGTTATTCACGCCGCAGTCGCGAACAAAGGTAATGGTGGCAAACTCGTCAATCACCTCGGCAGGATAGGCCGGGCCGGCATCACGATAACGCTGCATCTCTGCCAGATGCTCATTCTGGAAACAGACGGTTTTTTCAGGATTATTCATGACCCAGCGTGGGAAAAAGATGGTGCCGTGGAACAGCTTATCGCTCAGATTGATGATCAGGCTGACGTCAGTACCGGTAGGTTCGGTCCAGGAAATTTTGTAGATCTGCATTCCGACGCGCACCACATACACATGCTGGTCTTTCACCCAGCGATTTCCCACCAGGCCGCTGTGAATGCGGTAATCGATAGTCTCTTTATTTTTAACGTACAGCTCGTAGTTCCAGCCGTTATCGTAGGTATAGACCAGGTGTTTACCGACAATACCGTCAAGATTATGCTTATTAAATGTGCTCATTACGACTCCTCCTGTTGGCGTAAATCAGTCTATCCCTTCATTTTATTAATGAATAATGCTAATTTTGGATAAAACCCATTCATAATTTAGATGAATAATGCATAAGACGACGCTCGAACAGTGGAGCCTGCTCAACGAAGTGGTGAAACAGGGTAGTTTTGCCCGGGCTGCCGAGGTGACCAACAGAAGTCAGTCTTCCGTTAGCTACAACCTGGCGTTGCTACAGGAACGATTAGGGGTGACGCTACTGGAGCCCCAGGGGCGCAGAACGGTACTGACGCCTGCCGGCGGGCTGTTGCTGGCCCTGGTGCGGCCGCTACTTAAAGCCTTTGATTACGTAGAATCCCACGCCGCCTCATTGCGTAAGGGCATCCGCACCCGACTGGAGCTGGTGGTGGACAGTATTTTCCCGCGCGGCAGGCTGTTTTCCGCGCTGCGGCAGTTCCAGCACCTGCATCCGCATACGCAGATCAACCTCACGGAAGTACTGGAAACCTGGACCGGCAGCGGTGCCGAAGCGGATGTGATGGTCATGACGCGCCGCCAGGATATGACCGGGCGCGGTGAATGGCTGATGAACATTGATTTCGTTGCCGTGGCGCATCGCGACCACCCGCTGCATCATCAGGCGGAGATGCTTACTGAAGAGACGCTGGGGCAATATCCTCTGATACGTATTGCGGAAAGAGAGCACCTGCCGGTGCAGGATGAAAGCAGCAGCAGCGAATCCTGGACCTTTTCCACCATTGAGGCCGCCATTGAGGCCGTTATGCATCAGGTTGGCTATGGCTGGCTACCGGAGGAGCGCATCATGCAGTATCTGAATGCGGGTACGATGAAAATTTTGCCGTTGCAGAGCGGTATTCGCAGAGCGACGCCACTTCATCTGATCGTAAAAAAGGACATTATCAAACTGGATCCCCAGATGCAGACCCTGCTTGAGCTGCTGAGGAAGAGTGCCTGAAACCGCGTCAGAGCGGGATCGAGTACGCTTCTCTGCCGATGTCGCCAGCCGGTTGCGAAAGAAAATAAGACGGGAGTCTGGTGCGTAGAGTTTTCAATCGGGTATCATCCCCGTCGATGACCTGCCACCAGGAGAACAGAGTGCGTCCCGACAAGCCGCTATCGGCCTTTGAATTCACCCTTTACCGCAACTATCGAACCGTTCACGGCATCCGCGTGGCGCTGGCCTTTGTGCTGACATTTCTGTTAGTGCGCCTGACGCATATTCCCGAGGGGAGCTGGCCGCTGATCACCCTGGTGGTGGTGATGGGGCCGATCTCCTCTTGGGGGAATGTGTTTCCCCGCGCGGTGCAGCGCATAGGCGGGACGATTTTTGGCTCGGTGTCCGGGCTGATAGCGCTCAAGCTGGAGCTTATCTCGCTGCCGGTCATGCTGGGCTGGTGTACGGTGGTGATGTTTCTGTGCGGCTTTCTCACCCTGGGGAAACACCCTTACATGGCGCTGCTGATTGGCATTACCCTGGCGGTGATCTGCGGTGCGCCGCCTGGCGATATGACCACCGCCCTGTGGCGGGGCGGCGATGTGATTCTGGGGTCGATCCTTGCGCTGCTGTTCACCAGCATCTGTCCGCAAAAGGCTTACACTCACTGGCGCATCAGGATGTCGGACGTCTGGCTTGAAACGGCGAAAATATACCATGCCGGTGTCTCCCCTAATCTGGTAGAGAAGCCGCGGCTGACGCGTCCTCTGCAGCGGCTACTGACCGGCGTGGTAAAAATGCGTGCGCTGATCGAGCCAGCCAGTAAGGAAACCCGTACGCCGCGCTCGGTTTTCGAAGGCATTCAAACGCTGAATCGCAATATGGTCTGCACCCTGGAGCTGCAGCTGAACGCATGGTGGGCGTCACGCGAGAGTCACTTGATCATGCTCAATGCGCCGACGCTGCGTCGCACCCAGCAGATGACTGAAAATACGCTGCGCGCACTCTCGACGGCGATTGTTGCGGGCAGCACGGAAAAAATTGCCGCCAACAATGCCGAACTGGCGGAGATTGGCCGCGAGCTGCGTCAGCTGATCAAGGCATCTAACAGCAGTGAGGGAGTAGAAACGCCGATCCACGGTTACGTCTGGCTGAGTCTTGAGCTGGCCGGGCAGCTGGAAAGGCTGTCGGATCTGCTACGCCTGGCGCTGCGTAAATAAGCGATATGCAACAACTTACTGCGGGAATTAGCGCTTCGCGGTAAGATAAGCGCCAGTCTTACTCTACAGTTTAAAAATTGCCTTCGGCGGCGGTGAGCCGTTAAGCTGAGGGCTACGATAATGACGCCTGTGCGAACAGGCCTAAATGAAAGGTGTCTTCATGGAAAATGCAAAGCAATCATTTCAGGACGTGCTGGAGTTTGTACGGATGTTCCGTCGCAAGAATAAACTGCAGCGCGAGATACACGACAACGAAAAGAAAATTCGTGATAATCAGAAGCGTGTCCTGCTGCTCGACAACCTGAGCGAATATATCAAACCGGGCATGAGCATTGAGGCTATTCAGGAGATTATTAGCAGCATGCGCAGCGACTATGAAGATCGCGTTGATGATTACATCATCAAAAATGCCGATTTGTCGAAGGAGCGCCGTGACCTGTCGAAAAGGCTTAAGGCCGCAGGTGAACCTAAGGCGCAGTAACTTTTCAGCCAGCTGCTAATGTCACATCAGGGCGGTCGCCGATCGCCCTTTGTCCGTTTGCCCTTCCCCTTTTTGATTCTTTAGTGAGGGGCGCCCACAGGCGGCTCCCTTTGCAGTGTGCTGGCTGTGGGTAAGAGCGGTTCCAGGGGTTCTGGAGACAGTCCACAGTATCGTCATTCGTCATGGAAGATGCGTTGAAAACAACCGCTGCTCGCTCAAACCAGACCGTCAGATTTGATAATTTTCAACCTACAAAGTGTGTCAGATCAAGGCTTAGCTAACACACTTAAAGCAACTCCAAAGCCTGAGAGGTGGATAATCCCTGCGGGTTAAGGGCAATCCGCAGCGCTGCGGCGCAGACGGAGGGCCAGGCGAGGGCAGCAGGGATGCTGCCCTCAGGGAGCGGCGGGCAGGGATGCCCGCTCGCGACCGGGCCGTCCGGCCCGGATTCGGAGCCAAAGGCACCACGCGAAGCGTGGCGTGAGGACGCCCAGCACCCGCAGGGATTACCCACCGCGACAGCAGATATTGCAGCCCAGCACCCGCGGGGATTATCCACCGCCACAGCAGATACCACAGCCCGTCACATCCAAACAGTCACAAAAAATCCCCTTCCCAGTAAAATTTTCGCAACAGTCTCACAAAAAGACTTTGCATAATTGTCAGGCTTTTACCATCATCAATCAGGCCTACTCTTCTCTTTCCGGCTGGAACAAACTTGCAAAACTTCAGAGTGACTCTGCTGCAGGCGATCAAGCACTCGGCGTGGTATCCCAAAAGACAGTCGTACCGTGTTCTCTTCTGGCGGGAAATATCGCCGCTGGCCGTACCGATATTCTTTGAAAACCTCTGCGTCCTGCTGATGGGAGTACTCAGCACTTTCCTGGTCAGCTGGCTGGGTAAAGAGGCGATGGCTGGGGTAGGGCTGGCCGACAGCTTCAATATGGTGGTTATCGCCTTCTTTGCCGCCATTGACCTGGGGACCACGGTCGTGGTGGCCTTCAGCCTCGGCAAACTCAACCGCGAGCGGGCGCAGGCCGCTGCCCGCCAGTCGCTGGTGCTGATGACCCTCTTCGCCATACTGCTGGCGATGCTGATCGAATTCTTTGGCGGGGCCATCATCAACCTGATTGCCGGAGCGGCAGAGCCGCAGGTTAAAGCGCTGGCGCTCACCTACCTTAAAATCACCGCATGGAGCTATCCGGCGGCGGCGATTGCCCTGATCGGCTGCGGCGCGCTGCGCGGGGCAGGGAACACCAAAATCCCGATGCTGATCAACGGCGGGATGAATATACTCAATATTATTATCAGCACCGTCCTGATCTACGGCTGCTTCTCCTGGAAGGGCATGGGATTTGCCGGGGCCGGACTGGGGCTGACCCTCTCCCGCTACATCGGTGCGGCAGCGGTAATCTATGTATTAATGATCGGCTTTAATCCCCGACTGAAAATTACCCTGGGAAGCTATTTCAGCAAGCTCAACACCAGCATACTGATGGAGGTGCTGGGTATTGGCGTTCCGGCCAGCATCGAATCGGTCCTGTTCAACGGCGGAAAGCTGCTGACCCAGGTCTTCGTCGCCGGAATGGGGACTAACGTCATTGCGGGTAACTTCATTGCTTTCTCGATCGTCTCCCTGATTAACCTGCCCGGCAACTCCCTCGGATCGGCCTCAACCATTATTGTGGGAACCCGCCTCGGCAAGGGACAGCTGCTCCAGCCCGAACGGCAGCTGCGCCACATCTTCTGGCTCTCCACTCTCGGCCTTTGTGCGCTGGCGGCGCTTACGGTACCCTTCGCGGGTATCCTGGCCTCGTTTTATACGCGGGAAGATGACGTTATTCACGTGGTCAAAGTGCTGGTATGGCTGAATGCCGCCTTTATGCCGTTCTGGGCCGCGTCCTGGGTGCTGCCTGCCGGACTGAAAGGGGCGCGTGATGCGCGTTACACCATGTGGATATCGCTGCTGGGCATGTGGGGATGCCGCATCGTCGCGGGCTACACCCTGGGCGTGCTGCTGGGCTTTGGCGTGGTGGGGATCTGGATGGGGATGTTCCTGGACTGGATCGTGCGCGGCTGGTTTTTCTACCGACGGATGCACTCGGGACGCTGGCTATGGAAATATGCCAAACCGGCCAGCTCGCCCTGATGCCCGCTGACCACACAATAAAAATAACACCTGCTATTACTTTCACCAGGAATCGCTATGCCCACACCCTATTCTGACGCCACCGACTCACTTTTTCACTACCGATCCTTTACCGCATTCTGGCTGGCCCGCACCGCCTCAAGCTTCGGCTTTCAGATGCTTTCTATCGCGGTGGGCTGGCAGATTTATTCGCTGACCGGCAGCGCATTCGACCTCGGGCTGATTGGCCTGGTGCAGTTTCTTCCCGCCGTGCTGCTGGCGCTACCGGCCGGGCATATTGCTGACCAGTTCGATCGCCGTCGTGTGGTGCTGCTCGGACAGGCCACCGAGTGGATTGCCATCGCCGTGCTGGCGGGCCTGACGCTGGCGCACCGTACCGACGAAATCCTTCTGCTCAGCCTGATCTTTATTATCTCCGTCGCCCGTACCCTGGAGGCGCCCTCGCTGCAGTCGATGCTTCCGGCGCTGGTGCCACCGGCGATACTGGCCCGCGCAACGGCGGCCAATGCGGCCTCAATGCAGACCGCATCAATGATGGGGCCAGCGCTGGGCGGGCTGATTTATGTCGCCGGGCCGGGAGTGGTCTATGCCACCACCGCCGCGCTCTATCTGATCTCCATTCTGATGGTCAGCCGCCTGCGCTACGATCATGCGCCGCCGCCGCGTACGCCCGCGACCTTCGCCAGCGTCTTTGCCGGCATCCACTTTATTCGCCGTCGGCCCGACGTGCTGGGCGTTATCTCGCTCGATCTGTTCGCGGTGCTACTTGGCGGCGCGACCGCGCTGTTGCCGATTTTTGCGAAGGATATCCTGCATACCGGGCCATGGGGCCTGGGGCTGCTGCGCGGCGCACCGGCGGTAGGCGGTCTGCTGGTGGGTTTCTGGCTCAGCCGTCGCAGTCTTGAGCGCAACGTCGGCAAAATTATGTTCGCCTCGGTGGCCGGGTTCGGCGTCGCGACGCTGCTGTTTGCCTTTTCCACCCAGCTGTGGCTCTCGCTGCTGGCGCTGTTTGCGCTGGGCGGCTTCGATATGGTCAGCATGGTGATCCGCGGGGCGCTGGTGCAGCTTGATACGCCGGACGACATGCGCGGGCGGGTCAGCGCGGTGAATTCGATCTTTATTAATACCTCCAACCAGCTCGGCGAATTTGAGTCGGGCATGCTGGCGGCCTGGCTCGGGGCGGCTCCCGCGGTGGCGGTTGGCGGCGTCGGCACGCTGCTGGTAGTCGGACTGTGGATGGCCTGGTTTCCCACGCTGCGTTCGCGACAGCGGCTGCATAACGGATAGCGCGGATGAACGACTCAATCAGACGGAAAATCGGTGCAGGCTGCTTTATTCTCGGCGGGGCGGTCTATCTGCTCGCCGAAAAAATCAGCGCGCTGGCCTGGCATGTTCCTGCTTACCGCTACATGCAGAACTACATTAGCGACCTTGGCATTCCCGTCTGCGGCGTGCTGGCAGACGGGCGGGCGATCTGCTCGCCGCGTCATGTGGTGATGAATATGGGCTTTGCCGCCGAGGGTATCCTGTTTTTCCTTGCCTGCTTTCTGATCGGCAGCGGATGCCGTCCGCGAGGCAGATGGCTATTCCTGCTGACCGGCCTGCTGCACGGCATCGGCGGCGTGATGATTGCGCTTTTTCATAGTGGAGGCGGGAACGGCGGCATAACCCTGCATCAGGCCGGTGCGGTACTGGCGATTGCGGGGGGGAATCTGTGCCTGCTGACGGCGGGTGTGCTACTGCGTGGCCACAGCCGACGGCGCGATCGGCAGTGGGGAGGCATCAGCCTGCTGCTGGGCACGGTTGGCCTGCTCAGTATGCTGATTATCCCCCTTAATCTGCTGCCGACGGGGTTAATTGAGCGCGCCTCGGTCTATCCCATCACCTGCTGGCAGATCCTCACCGGCCTGTGGCTGTTGAGAGCGAAAGCTTAAAAGCGTCGGGGCCGCTCGGGACGAAATCCCAGCCCGATTACCCAGCCAAACACATGGGGTAAAAACCGCAGACGACTGACCAGTTTGGGGATTGGGCTGCCTGTGCTGTTGGTTTTTTTGCGTTTTTTGCCGCTCATCTTTATCTGGATAAACTGGGTGGCACAGGTGGGAAACTGCCGCCGCTTTTGCACCTTTTGCAGGTTTTTCAGGCTGAGGCGACCTTTTCGCAGGTGGGGAACCAGCAGATTAGCGCTGGCAACCGCATCCTGAATCGCCAGATTCACCCCCACGCCGCCAATTGGCGACATTGCATGGGCCGCATCACCGATGCAAAGTACGCCGGGCTTTGCCCACTCATCAAGGCGATCAATGCGGATGACAAGCAGCCTGAGCTGATCCCACGCCGTCAGCGCATCCAGCCTCCCGGGCGGGAAGGGAATAAAGGGCGCAACTTCCTGTTTAAAGCCAGATAAACCGCGCTTTTCCATCTGCTCATAATGACCTTTGGCGATAGCGTAGCCGCACTGCCAGTAGTCACCCCGGTCAATAATGATAATATTCTGCTTTGGCCCTCTGTGCCCCATGCTCACAGCCGGATCCTCGGGGTGTTTTGGCAGTGAAAACCACAGCACGTCGCGCGGGGCGCCAAATTCACGGCCGGTCAGTCCGGCTTTTTCCCTGACGCGTGAGTGGCGACCATCCGCTCCCACCACCAGCTGCGCACGGATTTCCGTGGTGGCCGTACCCGATGACGCGCGGATCCCGCAGACGCGCTCCTGTTCACGGATCAGTTCGTCGAGGCGCGTCGAGCGGTAGAGCGTAAAGGTCGGCAGCGCGGCGGCCTTAGCCGCCAGGAAATTCAGAAAATCCCACTGCGGCATAAAGGCGATAAAGCGACACTTTACCGGCAGCCGTGAGAAGTCAGCCATTGTCACTTCGCGACCGTTCATCTCGGCCTGGAGCTTAGGCGCCTGCTGGTGAGGCAGCGTGAGCAGCTCATCCAGCAGCCCCAGATGGTGCATAATTTGCAGGGTAGAGGGGTGAATGGTATCGCCGCGAAAGTCCCGAAGGAAATCAGCGTGCTTTTCAATCACCACGACCTGAACGCCCGCCAGGGCCAGCAGATAGCCGAGCATCAGGCCCGCCGGGCCGCCGCCGACGATGCAGCAGTCAGTGGTGATTGATTCGGGTAGCTCTGCCTGCATAGGTACACTCCGGGATAATATTATCGTAAAGCATGATAATAGTTATCATTAACGCGTACCAGTGTCAGATTGTGCTGCCGTGCCGCGGATAAAGCAACGCTATAGCACCGAGGGGATGAGTCCGCCGTCTACGCGCAGCACGCTGCCGGTAATATAGGCCGCCTGCTGGCTGGCCAGAAACGCGGCTGCGGCCCCGTACTCTTCCGGTCTGCCGTAGCGGCCCGCGGGAATGCTCTGGCGACTTTTCTCCGCGATGGCCTCGGGCGTGCTGTTCTCCCGTCCGGCTTTAATGGCATCCAGCTGGGCAACCCGATCGGTGGCGATGCGTCCGGGCACCATCACGTTTACCGTCACGCCGTCGGCGGCAACCTCGCCCGCCAGCGTTTTCGACCAGCCCAGCAGGCTCATGCGCAGCGCGTTGGACAGCGCCAGGTTTGCCAGCGGGGCGATAACGCCCGATGAGGTGGTGGTAATGATGCGACCCCAGCCGCGCGCGCGCATGGCGGGCAGTACGAGGTCGGTAAGCTGGATAAGCGCCCCGACCATCAGGCTAAACTGCTGCTGCCAGACCTCTGCCGCCACGCCCTGGGCGCGGGCTGGCGGCGGACCGCCGGAATTATTTACCAGAATATCCACGTCTCCCCAGTGCTGGCGGATGGCGTTCAGTGTCTCTGTTAAGCGCTCAGGGGCGGCCAGATCCAGTGTCCAGGCCTGCGCCGTTCCCCCCTGCTGCTGGATCAGCGCCAGAGTTTCAGCCAGCTTTTCGCGGTTTCGCCCGGTGACGGCGACGCGTACCCCTTCCTGCGCCAGCGATAGCGCAATCGCCCGCCCTAAACCGCTGCCTGCTCCACAAACGAGCGCCACGCGGTGATCAATTTGCAAATCCATTATTTTCTCCTGGTTGTATTTTCAGGAGCAGATAATGCAAAAAAGATGCCGATTAAGATTTCGCTGCCGTTTTTGCCACTCAACCTGTGCCGCTGAAGGTTTCGCAGCCAGTTTTGCCACTCAATTGTGCGCCGCTTAACACTTTGCTGCCGGGTTTGCCACTCAACCCTGTGCCAGTTAAGACGTCGTCGCCTTTTTTGCGAGCAGATCGTGCGCCGATTGCAGATGCTGCTGCATCAGCACCGCGGCTTTTTCAGGGAGGTTATCGCGCACCGCATCAAGAATGGCGACATGCTCTTCGCACCATTCCCGGACACGACGTTTATTGTGGTAGCTGCCGAACTCCAGCAGGCGGCGCAGGCGGTTCTGCTGCTGAACAGCCTGCAGAACATAGAGGTTGCCGCTGGCCTCGGCCAGCATTTCGTGAAAGTCGGCATCGGTTTCAAAAATCTCTCTTGCCGGAACCTGGGTGATATCCGGGTGGGTAATCAGCCACAGATGCCGTGCGCGCATGCGTTTTATCGCGTGGCGATCGGGACGGAACAGTGGCGATCGCAGCGCCGCAGGCTCAATCATCAGGCGAAAGCCGTAGCCGTTCTGACGTGCGACCTCCGAGTCCAGCGTCTGAAGAAAACGCCAGCCGTGCCCGGTATTACGGGCGATAAGCCCGTCCTCCGCCAGCTTCAGCAGCGTACGGGAGAGCACGCCCCGGTCAACATCGTAACGCTGCGCAATTTCCGTCTGGGTAAAGGAGACGGGCAGCGCGTCGGCGAGGCGATCGTGCACCAGCTTTTCATAGAGAGCCTGATCGCTGGTTTTCGGCTGCTCAATGGCCAGCTGCAGCAGCTCATCGACGTTTTTGATTAAGAAGAAACCCTGATTCGGCCGCGCTTCAACCGCGCCCAGCAGGGTGAGCGCCTTCAGTGCGGACCGCACTGGCGTACGCGATACGCCGAGCGCATCAGCCAAATGCTGTTCACGTAAATGATGACCTGGATCGAATCTTGCTTCATATATCAGGTCGAGTATTTGCCGGGCTATCCGGCGACTGCTTGCAGAAGAAGCGGGCTGCATGATGGTAGCGTTCCTGAATGCATTATTGTGGTCAAAAGAGACAATAACACAGGCCACGCCCGACAATGAAGTAAAGCCAGAACCGCACCATAAGGGTGCGAAAATGCACCTTAACCGCGCAGGCCCGCTGCGTCAGTGATTGTATTTATTGACTCATAAAAGCCAATGCAAGCCTTCACCAGGAGAGCACAATGACCAGAAATAAAATGATGTTCCGCCGCCTGTGCGGCCTGATGCTGACCTTCAGCACTGCGATCCCCTTAACCGGGCACGCTGCCACGCCTGCCGTTACGCCGGGCAAGCTCACCTACGGCACGGCGGCGACCTTTATGCCTTTCGAATTCGTCAGAGACGGGAAGCTCAGCGGCTTTGATATCGATCTTATCACTGCCCTCAGCCAGCGCCTCAATCTGACGGCGGCACCCATGCAGATGGAGTTTAAGGGGCTGATCCCCGCGCTACAGGGCAAACGTCTCGACATCATTAACTCGGCGATGTACGTCAATGCGGCACGTGCCAGTCAGGTCGACTTTGTGCCCTATATGAAGATCGGTAGCCGGGTCATCGTGCGCAAGGGGGATCCGGCCCGGATAACCGGGCGAGATTTGTCGCTCTGTGGAAAAAATATTGTCGTCACGCTCGGGGGCATCGAAGAGAGTCAGGCCCGCGAGGACAGTAAAAAGTGCGTCGACGCTAAAAAGCCGGCGATTAACGTCCTGACCTTCCCAACTGCGACGGATTCCGCCGTGGCGGTGGCGCAGGGGCGTGCAGACGCGGAGTTCCTCTCTACCCCTGGCACCGTCGCGTTGATGAACGAGAAGCCCGATCTGTTTGAGGCGGTTGGCCCTGAGTTTGAGGCGGATACCCATATTGCCTTTGCCGTGCGAAAGGGCGATGAAGAAACCCGCGCGCAGCTGGAAAAGGGGCTACAGGCGCTGGTGAAGGATGGCACCTACCGCCAGCTGATTGAAAAATGGCATTTCCCGGACTCAGTCGCCATTTTCTAATCCGCCTTTAGCCGTGACCCGGAGATTATTATGTCGTTAGCATTAATGTGGCAGTACGTCATCTCACCCGCGTTCCTGCAGGGAGCCTGGATGACGCTGTTAATCACCGTCAGCGCGCTGCTCTGCGGCGTGGTGATGGGGTTAATCCTCGCGCTGCTACAGGAGGCGCCCTTCCGCGCAGGACGGATAGTGGCCTTTATCTACCTGTGGCTGTTCCGTGGCACCCCGGTGCTGTTCCAGATCATCTTCGTCTACAACGTGCTGCCTGGCTTTGGCATCAGCCTGCCGGCCTTTACCTGTGCGGTGCTGGCTCTGTCGTTGAATGAAGGGGCCTATATGGCGGAAATCCTCCGTTCCGGGCTTCAGGCGGTAAAAAGCGGGCAGCGCACCGCCGGAATGGCGCTGGGCATGACCCCTGTACAGATCATGCGCAAGATTGTGCTGCCGCAGGCGGCGCGCATCGTTCTGCCGCCAATGGGCAACCAGATGATCAGCATGCTGAAATCAAGCGCGCTGGTGTCGGTGATTGCGGTACAGGAGCTGCTGCTGATCGCTAATCAGACCGCCAGCGCCAGCTTCCGCTACTTCGAAGCCCTGTGTGCGGCGGGGATCTACTACCTGCTGCTGACCTCGATATTTATGCTTTTTCAGGCCTGGCTGGAGCGATCGCTGGATCCTAAACAGCGCCGCCGTCGGTGGCAGCGTACCGCCTCCGCCGGGGTTACACAGTCAGGATCACAACGGGAGATATCATGAGCCACAGTCAAAAACCGCTGCTGGAAGTGATCGGTATTGATAAAGCCTTTGGGCGTCAGCCGGTGCTTAAGAACTGTTCGCTGACCCTCCGGCGCGGTGAAACCCTGGTACTGATCGGGCCATCCGGATCCGGCAAATCCACGCTGCTGCGCTGCGTAAACCTGCTCTCGCCTGCCGACAGCGGCGATGTGTTCTTTGGCCGCCAGAATATCAGCCGGGGCGAGGTGCCGCCGCATCAGCTGCGCCAGCGTATTGGCATGGTGTTTCAGAACTACGAGTTGTTTTCCCACCTGACGGCGGCCGAGAACATCATGCTCGCTCCAATGACCGTGCTGGGGCTTAACCGTACGGAAGCAAGAAAACAGGCGGAAAACCTGCTGGCAAAGGTGCGGCTTAACGATCGGGGCGATCACTTCCCGGATGAGCTGTCGGGCGGTCAGCAGCAGCGCGTGGCAATAGCCCGGGCGCTGGCGATGAAGCCGGAGCTGATGCTGTACGACGAGCCGACCTCGGCGCTGGACCCGGAGATGATCCGCGAAGTGCTGGACGTGATGGCCGAGCTGAGCGCAGAGGGGATGACCAGCATGGTGGTGACCCATGAGATGGGCTTTGCCCGCCGGGCCGCCAATCAGATCCTGTTTATGGAGGAGGGGGAGATACTGGAGAACGCCAGCGCCAGCGATTTCTTCTCCGGCCAGGTCAGCGAGCGTGCGCGCCGTTTTCTCGATCAAATTTTACATTAATCACGGAGTTGCTATGTCCATTTACCGCGCCAGGCACGCACGTATGAAGCAGGACCTTGCCACACTGGTGGCGATCAATACCGAGAACCCGCCGGGCCGGGAGCGCGAGGCGGCAGAGTGTATTGCTGACTGGCTACGGGCGGCGGATTTCGACCTCTCATTCAGCGAATACGCACCCGGACGGACGAACGTGACCGCCGTGCTGCGCAACGGCGACGGTCCGTGCTTTGCCTTTAACACCCATCTGGACGTGGTGCCCGCCGGAGAAGGCTGGGCCAGCGACCCCTTTACGCTCACCGAACGCGACGGACGGCTATATGGTCGCGGCGCCTGTGATGCCAAAGGCCCGCTGGTGGCGATGGTGGAAGCCCTGCGCATGCTGGCAGAGCGGCGTCAGGAGTGGTCCGGCACGCTGATGGGCGTTTTTACCGCCGATGAAGAGGTGGCCAGCGAAGGGGCGAAATTTTATGTCCGCAATGCGCCCCCGGCCATTGATTTCGCGGTGATTGGCGAGCCGACCGCCAACGCCACCTTTTCTGCCCATAAGGGCAGCCTGCGCCCGCGCGTACGGGTGAAAGGGGTGACCGCGCACTCGGGCACCCCGGAGCTGGGGATCAATGCCATCTATCGGGCGGGACAGCTGCTGGGGCTGGTTGAAGACGCCCATCAGCAGCAGGTGCGCTGCCGCTGCCATCCGCTGGTGGGGAATGCCAGCCTGACGGTGACCCGCATCCACGGCGGTCATGCCGATAACGTGGTGCCCGACAGCTGCGAACTGCTGCTCGACCGCCGTATGGTGCCCGGCGAGGATGAGGAGGCGGTAAAAGCCGAGCTGCAACAGCTGCTGGAGACGGCAAAGCAGCAGTTTGGCGTTGAGGCGGAGATTGTCGCCTGGCAGCCCACTACCGGCGGCGCAACGGAAACTGACAGCACTGAGGCGATCGTGCAGGCGGGTCTGGCGGCCTGTCGTCGTCACGGCCAGGCCGAACCGGGGCCGTTTGGCTTTCAGGGGGGCTGTGACCTGGTGCATTTCCGTGCGCTGGGTGCTAAGGGCGTGGTGATTGGGCCGGGATCGCTCGCGGTGGCGCACAAACCGGATGAGTTTGTGCCCGTGGACGAGTTTATCGCCGCCGCTGAGATCTATCTGGACATTGCGCTGGCGATGCTGCCCGTGACGGTGGCGCCATGAGAGCGCGGCTGTGGCGGGGCGATCTTCATTATGCGGGCGTCACCCTGCACACCGCCGCCTCCGGTGCGGTGACCGCGCTCGACACCCTGTGGCTGACGCTGGACGACGGCGGCGACAGAGGGGTCGGCGAGGTCAGGCTGAATATCCGCTATCTGCACGGCTACAGCGAGGAGCAGGTGCTCGGCAACGTCCAGCACCATCTGGCCCGCTGGGACTGGGAGCAGCCTCCCGAGGCACAGCTGGCGGCGGTTCACGCCTTACAGAGCGGACTGCTGGCACCCACGCGGATGCTGCTGGAGATGGCGCTGCTGGATCTGCTGGCCCGTCAGCATCAGCAAAGCCTGGCGCAGTGGCTGGGTGCGACCCACGCACCCTGCGCCGTCGCGACCAACCAGACGCTGTTCTGGGGCAGCGAAACGCAAATGATGGATCAGGCTGAAGGCTATGTGGCGCGCGGCTTTACTCAGCTCAAGCTGCGCACCGGGGTGGCGGATTTCGCCACCGATCTGCGGCGGCTCCAGGCGCTGCGCCAGCGCTTTGGGGAGGGGATCACCCTGGCGATTGATGTGAACGGCCAGTGGTCGGTCGCCGGGGCGCTTGAGCGTCTGCCGCAGCTGACCCGTCTGGATCTCAGCTATGTGGAACAGCCCCTTGCGCCGGAACACGATCCGCGGCTGCCCGAGCTGGTGGCGTGCGGTATCCCGCTGATGCTGGATGAGAGCCTTAACGGCGAGGCGGCTATCGCGCGACTGGCGGACCTGGCGGCGGACACCCGTCAGGCAGCGCAGCCTGAAGCCCCGGCGTATGGCGCCACCGGCGGCGGCATCTGGGCACACCTCAAGCTGGTGAAGCTGGGCGGCATTCTGCCGGCGCTGGACGCGGCGCGACGTTTGCAGGCCGCGGGCGTGAAGCTGATGATCGGTCAGATGAATGAAGGTCATGCCGCTACGGCGGCCGCGCTACAGCTCTGTCGCGTGGTGCAGCCGGACTTTGCGGAACTTTACGGGGCCGACGGCCTGACGGACGACCCGGTCAGCGGCCTGATTTACCACCAGGGGCGCGTCAGCGTGCCCGATTCTCCCGGCCTGGGCGTGCATTTCGATGCCGCGCGCGCCACTTTCCTTCAGGAGCTTAACCATGCAACTACCCGATAATGTGATTCAGGGCAGCGAATCGGCGTTTAACGCCGACGAATATGCCGGGCGTATCCGCCGCACCCGCGAACGTCAGCAGGCGGCAGGCATCGACGTGATGATTGTCACCGGCCCGGAAAATATCTTCTGGCTCACCGGCCAGCAGACGCCAGGCTACTACACCTTCCAGGCGCTGCTGCTGCCGCTGGAAGGGGAGCCGGTCTTTGTTATTCGACAGCTGGAGTTCTGCAACTTTATCGCCAACACCTTTATCGCCGACGCGGCCGTATATCAGGATGGCGATAACCCGGTCGATTTTCTGTTCGGCATGCTGCAACAGCATCACTGGCTGTCAAAACGCATCGGCCTGGATAAGCGCGGCTGGTTCCTGCCGGTCGCCATCTATGAGGCGCTACAGCAGCGATTAGGCGATATCGCCGATGCCGCAGGCGTCATTGAGCCACTGCGGGCGGTGAAGTCCCGGGCGGAGCTGGAAAAAATCACCGCCGCTGCGCGCTACGTTGACGCCGGGATGAACGCGGGCATTGCCGCCATCCGCGCGGGCGCTGACGAAAATGCATTAGTCTCGGCGATGATGGGGTCAGCGATTGCCGCCGGTTCCGAATATGTAGGCATGGAGCCGCTGGTCTCCTCCGGCCCGCGCACCGGCGTGCCGCATGGCACCTGGCGACGTCGGGTGCTACAGGATAACGAACCGGTCTTTCTGGAGATGGCGGCGGCTCACGATCGCTATCACGCCGCGCTGATGCGTTCCGCCTGGCTGGGACGCCCTCCGGCTATCGCGCTGGAAATGGAAAAGGTGTGCCAGGAGGCACTCCAGGCGGCGCTGGATGCCATTCGCCCCGGCGCGACCTGCGAAGCGCCTCACCTGGCCTGCCAGCAGGTCATTGACCGCGCGGGCTTTACCGATAATTTCAAAAAACGTACCGGCTACGCCATTGGCGTCTCCTTTGCGCCCGACTGGGGCGAGGGCGGCATCCTCAGCCTCTACAGCGGCGTCACCACTGAACTCCAGCCGGGAATGACCTTCCATATTCCTCCCGCGCTGCGCATCTATGGGGATTTTACCGTCGGCGTCAGTGAAACCATCGTGGTAACTGAAACGGGCTATCGCCAGCTCGGCACCCTGGCTCGTCCATTAACTTTGCTGTAAGGAACAACAATGAAAGATATGACTGAATGCCATGAGCGCCTGCGCGGCATCTTCAACATTACCGTTACGCCTTTTGATACACAGGGCGCCATCGACTTTGTGGCGCTGCGTGAAAATATTGAGCGGGTGATCGGTCTGGGCTACGACGGCATTCTGATTGGCGGCACCTACGGCGAATTCCCGGTGATGTCTCTGGCCGAGCGGCGATCGCTGTTTAGCGAAGTGATGGCCTGCGTGGGCGATCGCATTCCGGTGATGCTGTGCAGCGCCAGTGCCGATCCGCGCGACGTGCGGGAGCTCACCGCGCTGGCGGGCGATCTTGGCGGCCTGCCAATGGTCACGCCGCCGTTTGTCAGTGAAATCACTCCGGCGCAGATCCATGCCTTCTTTTGTGAAATGGCGCCGCTGTCAAAAACCGGCATTTTGATCTACAACGCCCCCGGCATTGGTATCACCCTTTCACCCGATCAGCTGGTGCAGCTGGCAGATATTCCAGGCGTGGTCGGGATTAAGCAGGGCGACCTCAACCCGACGGCTATCGACCAGATTGCTAATCGCCTGGGCGGTCGGCTGCGGCTGTTCTGCGCCTCCGATCTGGCCTTCCTTGGCCCGATGATGTGTGGTTTTGACGGCATCAGTACCACCAACAGCGGCGCGTTACCGGAGATTATTCTGGCAACCTTTCGCGCGGTGGAGCAGGGGGATGCGGACACCGCCCGCAGTCTGCATCAGCTGTGGTACGACTACCGCGCGCTGGCGCGCCAGCACGGTCAGCCGCAGCTGGTTAAGGCGGCAATGGCGCTGCGCGGCTTTAACGGCGGCACGGTGCGCGCCCCGTTAAAACCCCTCTCGCCAGAGGCGCTGGCGGCGCTGACCCGCGTGATGACGACGCTCGCCAGCGATCCGCGCAGCGGCGTCACGCTGGCTGAGGGCCGCATTAAGTAATGCAGTAAACAGGCCGTGTGGGGCCTCCGGACGCGACTGCAGTTCCGGATGCCCCTGAACGCCGTGCCAGAAAGGGTGGTCGGGCAGGGAGATGGCCTCAACGGTCCCGGCGGTTTCGGCCGTAACGACAATACCGCTGGCGGCCAGCTGGGCGCGAAGGGCGGGGTTAAACCGGTAGCGATGGTTGTAGTGCATCCGTGGGGGAAGCGGCCCGGGTAGCGGCGCAGCAGGGGTAAAAGGCAGAAGCCCGCAGCGATGAGCGCCATCTCCGAAGAGGATAAAACTGTGCAGGGCGGCATCCGGCGCTACCTCCGCCAGGATTGCCTTATCGCACCCGGGCTGAAGCCGAACCGCCGCCGTGGCCATGCTCTGCATTCCGAGGCAGAGCCCCAGGGTGGGGAGATGACTCTGCAGGGTCGCATTGGCCACGCGGATCTGCCCGCTGACGGCCGCCATGGAGGCACCGCCGGGCAGCACCACCGCGTCCAGTTCGTTCAGCTCATCCAGCCGGTCGGAGTGGGCATCCGGCGGTAGAAATCGCAGACGGATCGGAATGCCAGACTGGCGGGCGGCATCGTCAAGTGCCGCGAGGGTGGCAGGATAAACCTCACGGTGATCCGCCTCCCGTCCCACCAGTCCCAGTAACAGAGGTTCACCGACCGGCTGGTCGCGTGGGCGGTCACCGGGGACCGGTTGCTGTAAAAGTACGCTGCCCCCGGCGTTGCAGAGCTGTAACAGGCCGCCTGTGCGCTGAGCGTAAAGCCGGTTTCCCGGCAGGCGCGCCACGCGCCCGGCATCACGTGCGGCAAGCACCACGACGGCATCATGTGCAGGCAGCTGCGCGATATCGCTCACCTCCCGCAGCTGTGGGTCGCAGGGATAAAGCCCGCTGGTGACGCAGTAACCGGCCGCGACCACGTGCTGATGGCTGTCGGGGTAGTCGCCGCTAAAGGTCGGCCGCAGGCTCCACAGGGGCAGGCGCTGCTGCCTGGCCCAGGCGATCGCACAGGCGCCATAGTGGGCGGGCAGTCTGGCATCGTCGAGGATAAAAGTCAGTGACACGGCAAGCTCCTGGCTGTCTGGGATGAGGTACGCAATCGATTGTATTCACTGGTTCAATATATACAAAGAGGATTTATGAATAACACCACTACCGCCCGCCGTATGCAGCGGGTCAGACCTTCTCCGACCGCAGCGATTTCTGACCGCGTTCGTGAACTTGAGGCCGCAGGGAAACGGATCATCAACCTGGGCGAGGGGGAGCTGGACTTTGCCACCCCCGATGTCATCAGCTATGCCGGGATTGCGGCTATTGTGGGTCAGCAGACCAAATACACCGCCGTGGCGGGCACCGCCGGGCTGAAGCGAGCCATCGCGCATAAGTTTGCCCGGGATAACGGCCTGACGTTCCAGCAGCATGAGATCATCGCGGGCAGCGGGGCTAAACAGCTGATCTTCAATGCGCTGCTGGCGACGGTTGACCCGGGCCAGCAGGTGATTATCCCCGCGCCCTACTGGGTCTCCTATCCGGATATGGTGGCGCTGGCCGAGGGCGAGCCGGTGATTGTACCCTGTGAGGAACAGGACGGCTGGAAACTGCGGCCGGAGACCCTTGCGCAGGCCATAACCCCGCAGACGCGCTGGATTATTCTGAACTCTCCCGGCAACCCTACCGGGGCCATCTACAGCCTTCAGGAGCTGCGCGCGCTGGCCGACGTACTGGCAGATCATCCGCAGGTGCTGATTATGGCCGATGATATCTACGAGCCGCTGCGCTATAACGGCGCGCCGTTTGCCACCTTTGCTCAGGCGGCACTGCAGCTGGCAGAGCGGACGTTAACGATTAACGGCGTCTCCAAAAGTCATGCGATGACCGGCTGGCGGCTGGGCTATGCCGCCGGACCCGCCTGGCTGATTACGGCGATGCAAATTCTGCAATCGCAGAGTACCTCCAACCCCAGCAGTATTTCTCAGGCGGCGGCAGTAGCTGCCCTGCAACAGCCCGCCGCCTTTTTTTCCCAATGGCTGGAGAAGCTGACCCGCCGTCGCCAGCGCGTGATGGCATGGGTGGCGGCAACGGAGGGGCTGAGCGCCACCCCGCCCGAGGGAGCGTTCTATCTGTTTGCCAACTGTAAAGGGTTGATTGGGCGCATTACCCCAGCGGGCGATCCCCTGGCTGACGATAGCGACGTGGCCCGCTGGCTGCTGGCAGAGGCGGGGGTCGCGGTACTGCACGGATCGGCGTTCGGCATGCCGGGCTATTTGCGCATCGCCTATGCCGTAAAAGATGAACTGCTGGAGGAAGCCTGCCAGCGGCTTGAGGCCGCCTGCCGTCGCTTAACGGTCTGAAAGAGGCATCGGCAGAGCAAAACTGCCGCCGCTTAACGGTCTGAAAAGGCGTAGGCTGGAATAGCACACGGCGGGTAAACAGGCTGAGAGGCGTCGCCAGTATAAGCCGACGCCATGCTTAAGCCTGCGGCGTTAGCCCGGGGGATTCAGAGCCGGAAGGTGTCCACCATTCCCCGCAGCGCATGAGCCTGCCCGGAAAGGGAGTGCGAAGCCGAGGAGGATTCTTCAACCAGTGCCGCATTATTCTGCGTTACGCCATCCATCTGACTTACCGCGATGCTGACCTGCGAAATACCCTGCATCTGCTCTGATGACGCCAGTGAAATCTCTTCCATCGCGTCGGCGAGGCTGCCAACCATACTAACGATTTTGATGATGCTTTGCCCCGTTCCCTGTGCAACGACCACGCCGCCTTCCACCTGCGTCACGGCCTGCTCGATCAGCGCTTTTATCTCTTTTGCTGCCACAGCACTGCGCTGCGCCAGCGTTCTGACCTCGCCGGCGACCACCGCAAAACCTCTACCCTGTTCTCCGGCACGGGCCGCTTCGACCGCGGCGTTCAGCGCCAGGATATTAGTCTGAAAGGCGATGCCTTCAATCACGCTGGTAATATCACGCACCTTACCCGCGCTGAGGGAAATATCGTTCATGGTCCTCGTCATTCGCTGAACCTCGCCGTCGCCGTTGCGGGCCAGTGACGCCGCTTCCCTGGCCGAGTTTGCCGTCTGCTGTGCGCCGACGCTATTGCTTTTCACCGTTGCGGTTAGCTGCTCCATGCTTGCCGCCGTTTCCTGCAGCGCTGCCGCCTGCTGTTCGGTTCGGGATGAGAGTTCGGTGTTACCCCGGGCGATTTCGTCTGAGGCGAGCGCAACGGAAACCGCAGCCTCTTTAATCTGCGACACCAGGCCGCGCAGGTTTACCTGCATACCCGCCAGGGAGGCCAGCAGGCTGCTGCTGTCGTTGTGGCGTAAAGCGACCGAGGTTGTCAGATCGCCGCTGGCGATGGCAGCGGCCAGCCGTTGAGCCTGAACCGGTTCACCACCCAGCTGACGCATCAGCAGACGTACGGTCAGGATACAGACGATCGCTGCGGCAATAACGGAGACAACCATCATGATCCCTGAAAGCAGTGAGAGGCGGTTTACGGTTGCGCTGTTTGCCCTGGCCGTCTCCTCGGCCTGTTGGGTCTGAATATCTGTCAGGGCATTAAGACTGGCGACCAGCACCTGCTGGGGGGGCCTCACGCCGTGAGTGAGATAATCTGCGAACCCCTGGAGCTGACGCTGCTGCGCCATATGGGCAGCGGTATCAAGGGCGGTAAGGGCGGCTTTCTCTGAATCACTGACGTCTGCCAGCAGCTTCACTTCAGCGGGGGCCCCTTCGGCATGGATGATGGCGGCAAGCGCATCACGCGTTTGCAGATATACCTGCTTTTGTTGATCGAAGCGGGATAGCTCCGACTCAATGGCCTGAGGATCGGTAAAAAGCGCCATGTTCCTTATTTCAACCAGCATATTTCGCAGCGTGGTTCCCATTTCGTTAACCAGCACGACTTTTTTCAGTTTGAGGTTAACGACGGTGTTCATACTGTCTCTGGACTGACTCAGACCATTAAATGCCAGGCCCAGACAAAGCATAAAGAGCAAAATTATCAGGGAAAAACCTGCTGTTAAACGGGTCGATATTTTCATGTATCCATCCAGCTAATGGTAATAGGCCAGATCTACTATCGACAGCAGCCCTACAGAGCAACAGGGTGAGAGGAAAATTTATTTAAGCGATGTTACCCTGCCTGCGGGTGAGGGGGCTGGGTGTGGAATATTTCAATAACACCTTACAAAAGAGTCAGCTGCATCGATTTCGCCGTGCCGTGACACAGCTACCGAACCTTCTGAGTTTCGCGCTTACTTGCTTTGTGTAATGTTATATCATAACATTTTACATCTTTATTCAAGCGAGGGTCGAACGTTGAAGAGTCATCTGGGGAAGTGGGTGTTGGCATCGGGGATGCTGATCGTCAGCGGCGAGGCGCTGTCACATGCGCATCATTCACACGGCAGGCCGCTGAGTGAGGCAGAACAGCACGCGGCGGAAGGGGTGTTTGCCGATCGGGATGTGCAGGACAGAAATCTGACCGACTGGGAAGGGATGTGGCAGTCGGTTTATCCGCTGCTGCAGAAGGGCACTCTGGATGCCGTATTCCGTAAAAAGGCCGAAAAGGACAACAGCAAAACCTTTGCGTCGGTAAAGGAGTATTACCGCACCGGTTATGCCACCGACGTCGCCACCATTGGCATTGAGGATGGCATGATGGAGTTCCACGTCGGGGACAAGGTCAGTGCCTGCCACTACACCTACGCGGGTCATAAAATCCTGACCTATGCGTCCGGTAAAAAGGGCGTTCGCTACCTGTTTGAATGCCACGACGCCAACAGCAGCGCGCCAAAATACGTGCAGTTCAGCGATCATATTATCGCGCCGCGAAAATCCAGCCATTTCCACATTTTTATGGGTAACCGCTCGCAGCAGACGCTGCTGGAAGAGATGGACAACTGGCCAACCTACTATCCCTATCAGCTGTCGGATAAAGAGGTGGCAGACGAAATGCTGCATCATTAAGCCTTTCGCCTGAACCTGGCTCAGCTCCCACGCCGCAGAAAGGAAAAGGCATGCAAGGCGCCCTGGTCGTCTATTGCCGTATAGTTGAGTGTCGATTCACCGTCGGGCAATATTCCGGCTTTATTCTGCAGGAGAAACGTCCTGGTAGAGAACGGGGCAACGTTTTTCTCCGCATCCAGGTAAACGTTTTGCCCGCGCTGACGTTTTTTCCCGGCAGCTGAGCCAGCTGCGCAACAAAGTTTCTCTGATAGATGTTGCTGTCTCCCTGACCGCTGCTGGTCCGTTGGGCATCCTCCAGCACGGGCCGCCATCCGGCATTGCTGCTGTAATCACTCCAGCCGAGAAATGAGACCGGTTTGCCGCTGGAGGTATTGAGTTTGATACCCACGCCAGTGGCCAGGGAGGAGTCTGAATCATAGTGATCAGACACCAGATAATCTGAAATGCCATTGCTCCCGGCCAGCCCCAGCTTTTGAGCCTGAAGCCAGGCCGCATAGCTGGACTGAAAACCCAGTGAGATCTGGCCTGAAGCCACACCGGATTGCGTCTCTGCTGCAGCTGAGCATTCAAGCGTGACGCTTAACGGCGCGCTTACCGACTGACCCTGCGAGAGCGCGTTAATGCTGACCGATGGAAAAAGGACGTGGGCGGTATAGTTTTCCACCCGGCATCCCTGACTCCGGTTCTGCGTAAGGGTGGCTACCGGCGCGGTATTCATCCCGAAGGCCATATAACGGCCGGTGATCCAGGTGTCGAAGTTATTCCAGCTGTCTTTTCCGGCTTCGGGAACATTCTGTCCTGGCCCCATAAAAACCACGTAGCCATTGGGCTGATTGCAGTTATAGGAACCCGCATAGCTGTCCTTTGCGGCATAGAGACAACCCCATGATGCATAGCCGCTATCCCGATTGTTTTTATCTGTTCTGATCAGTTCAGCGCTGATCGGGCTGAAGTGCTTGCCATTAATCAGTATTTTATTACCGCTCACGTCATAATCAGTCAGCGGGACTTTCTGCCAGATCCGCGTAAACGGCTTACCGCTGCGCAGATGAACCAGCTTTAGCGCGGTAAAGGGGAAATAGGTCTGGTAATAGTTATCCCCCATATTCCATGCGCCCCCGACGTTACTGTCGCCGTTAGTGGCAAATACCTCGAAGATCTTATCCTTATCCGCCAGGTCGCACTCATAGAGCACGCGTTCGGGATCGCTATTTTTAGTTGAGGGAACAACCTGAAACACGGAGCGGGCCAGTACCGTACCAGCAGGCTGATAGCGCAGGTCCATCAGGCCAATGTTACCCAGATTCAGAGATGCGCCACAGGCGTCACACCCCTGATCGACCGCCCTGACGCGGGTACAGTTTGCCTGTAGCGATGTGCAGAGGCTGGAAATAAGGACAACGAATGCATAAATAAAATATTTCATTTTTTATCCTGGTTGATTTCTTATATAACAATGAGTTGATGTAGATTCAGGAGATGAGAGATGAGAGATGAGAGATGAGAGATGAGAGATGAGAGATGAGAGATGAGGCGGAGTGGAGTTGTCGCGAAAGGGTGGTCGACTCTGTTTTTCGGCTGTTTCATGGGGGGTAATAACGCGTCATACTCAGGTAGCGACCTGAACGACAGGAAGATATAACCCGCCTTTATGCTGCCGTTCAGGTTTTATATGACTCGCTACTTTTCGCAGATAAAGAGTGGCACAGGATTTGAGTAAAAAAGCCAGGTGTCTATTCCCGTTCTCTTTATGGTTAAAGGAAGCTTCCCGCCTTTTTTGAAAAAGAACTCCGGAAACCACTTTTTTTCTTCCTCGTCCTTTAGCTCATTCATTGGGGAGTTCTGAATAAGCGTTGACTGCGCGATGAGGATGTTATTTTCCTCATGGTAGTCAAATTGAATAACTTTACTGACATTGATGCGGTTCTCTTTTCCCTCATAAAGGGCACCGGAGAGGGTAAGCAACCCTTTCCCATCATTCATTTTCTGCCCGATGATAAGAGAGAGTTTATCTTCACCCTTGAAATAATTAATGTTGCCTACGCAGCTGATCTCATCGTTCTCATAGAACCTGTAAAAAAATAATTCACCTATTGCAAACAAAATAAGAACAAAGGTCAGGATCTTCCTCACAGGGGATTACCTGTATAGTAATAAGAAATGCAGTTAGGTCTGAGGAAGGGACCTGTCTCTTTTTCACACTGTATCACTGACATTCTGCTGCCACCCGGAAATAGCGTGATGTAGACATACTTTCGATCATCACATCTTATCTTCTTTTTTATCACCGCTTGCATAGTGATATCATCATCCGCCATATTATTGCTGTAAAACGCGCATCCATTAAGATCGAATCTTTTCACGTAGTCCATGCCGTAAGTGATAAAATAAAAACAGGGCGCCAACACCATGGCGGCAAAGGCAACGCCATAAGCAATCCAGAATCGAGCGTTATTTATTTTCAGTCTGATACGCTCAGGCTGCGAATATATCCCGGCGGGGGCTTCTGAAGCGAGTGGGAAGAGGAAGCTCATCGGGATAAATGGTGACGTTTTCATTGCCCTCAGGCTCTGGCTGCCTGGGGGCGGGATCATTTTCCCCCTGAGCTGAAGAAGACTCATTCTTTAACTCGGTGCAGGTTATTTCGACCTTTCCCAGGAGCATAAATCCGCGTCGGGGAACGGTGCGAATAAAGTCCTCACTATTACCGCAGATTAACAGCGCTTTCCTGAGCATTGATATGCTTTGATACAGCGCATTGGGACTGACTTCCATGCCAAACCTTCTCCAGGCAAAATCATAAAAAGCTTCATGCTCTGTAACCTTTCCCTGATTTTCAATAAGCAACTCCAGACAATATACCGAGGATGACTGCATTTTTAACTCTTTGCCACCGCCGCGCATAACTCTTCTGCCAGGTTCAAATTCAACTTCCCCTCCTATGGAAAATTTTCTCATCGGGACTTCTCCGTGATGTAAGATCAGAGATTGATAACTTTTATTAAATATTAAAATTTTCTTTTAAAGCTGACTTATGCCTGGAGATCGCTGTACTGTATATCATTTTTTGAGTTATCTCAGTTTTGTTTCTGCAAGGTTATCTGCGATCTGTAAGCGAATAACGTCACAATGGTGAAAATCCGGCCGTGATTAATAAATTATACCGTTTTCTCAGGCTTAATAAGTTAAAAAAAATAAGAAAATTGCTAAATTGTATGAATGCAGGCGGGTCTGGGGGAGGTGTTACTGGTGTGAGACTGAGTATTCCCGTCTTACCGCAGCCGATGGAACGCTCGCGCCTGCGTCTGTTAATTGCTGATTGCTGATTGCGTATACTGTTACGCACGCTTTTCTGAGTAGACATTCCTTCCCTGTGGTTCACTGACAAGGAGTGGGGAACCGAAACAGCATAAACCCATTAAAGATAAGATATATGCTCAATACCTTCTCATGGCGCTAATCCGGAAAGGGTAAAGTAACCATGCTGTTTTAAATTTCATATTCAATCTGCAGATGTGGTTAACACAGTGTTCATTTTGGTTATTCATTCATAATAAAACCCAGGGGGGCGATATTTACTTCGGGTATACCGGACTGACGAACGCACCGTTTCGGCAATGAATGGCTTAGTGCGTGAAAATGATCTGAGCCTCGACAGGACCATCAGGGTGTTTGAGACGGCCATGCAGGCGGGCCAGCTGGTGGCCTGCGTCGGCATGGCCGACATTATCATTAGCATGTGGCCCTCTCGCCAGGATTTCGGGGTGAAGGCCTGGGGCTGGCGTGATAAATGCTAATCCCTTCCCCCGGGGGCATCAGTATCTGGTGCAGCAGGTGGCGGTGGGTCTGTGACGGACTGCATCTGTTTCTGGTTCGGGAGGATCCCTGCCGCTTTCGCTATCAGCACGGGTTTGCGCTCGTTGTGACCGGAACGCGGGGGATACCTAAGCGGACAATCCATGAAAGATCGCAATATATTATTTCGTGGGCCACGTTTTCCTACGGGCAGCGCTGTCTGACAGCTCAACACAGGGTCCTGCGCCGTTCGCGCCGGACCGAGAAGATAAACGCCGCAATAAACAGCATGGCGAACAGGAGCACGATGGTTGGGCCTGGCGCGCTGTCGAGGAAAAAGGAGAGGTAAGTGCCGCTAAAGCACACCGTGACCGACAGCAGCACGGCGCAGATCATCACCGACGAAAAGCGACGCATCAGCAAAATAGCGATAGCGCCGGGCGCAATCAGCAAGGCGATCGACAGAACAATCCCCACCGCTTTCAGCGTGGCAACAATGGTCAGCGCAATCATACTCAGCAGCCCGTAGTGCAGCAGCGAGGTATTCAGACCGCAGGCTTTAGCCTGCTGTGGGTCAAAGGCATGCAGCAGCAGATCGCGCCATTTCGTTCCGACAATCAGCGCAATGGCGCAGGCGATAAGGCCGCTTTGCCAGAGATCCTGTGAAGCAATGCCGAGCATATCGCCAAACAAAATATGATCGAGGTGCACCTCAGACTTCACGGAAATATAGACGATCAGGCCTGCGGCAAACATCCCGAAAAAAACGATACCCATCACCGTATCCTGCTTAATGCGGCTGTTTTCCTGGAGGTAGCCGGTAGCCAGCGCACAAAACAGCCCGGCACAGAACGCGCCGATGGCGAGGGGAATGCCGATAATCCAGGCAATGACCACGCCGGGAAACACCGCGTGACTCATGGCATCGCCAATCAGCGACCAGCCCTTCAGCATCAGGTAACAGGAGAGAAAAGCACATACTCCGACGACCAGCGCCGACACCCACATGGCGTTCAGCATGTACTGATAGTGGAAGGGTTCGGTCAGCCACGCCATCAGCGCACCTCCCCAACGGCCGCCAGATCCTGGGGCTGAGGCGGCGGATCGCTGAACACCACCCCGCGCAGCGCGCCGCTAAAGGCGTTTTCCAGGTTTTCCCGGGTAAAGGTCGTGGAGGTCGGCCCGCAGGCCAGCACTGTGCCTTTCACGATTGCCGTATGGTCGCAGTAGTCGCTAACCGTGGCGAGGTTATGAGTGGAGACGACCAGCATGGTGCGGCCCTCTGCCCGCAGCTCATGCAGCAGGCAGATAATCTGCCGTTCGGTATTAACGTCAACGCCGGTAAATGGCTCATCCAGCAGGATCAGCTGGCCGCGCTGGGCAATGGCGCGCGCCAGGAAAACCCGCTTTTTCTGGCCGCCGGAGAGTCCACCGATCTGCCGGTGACGAAAGTCGGACATGCCCACCCTTTCCAGCGCCGCATCCACCAGGCGTTTATCTTCCGCGCGGGCAATACGCAGCATGCCCATATGACCGTAGCGGCCCATCATGACCACGTCCTCCACCAGTATCGGAAATGACCAGTCCACCTCTTCGGACTGCGGCACGCAGGAGACAAGATTGCTTTTCAGCGCGCGTTTGCCCGGCATTCCCAGCAGCGTAATTGACCCGCCGGAGAGCGGCACAAAGCCCATAATGGCCTTGAACAGCGTGGATTTACCCGAGCCGTTGATGCCCAGCAGCGCCGTGATACTGGCGGCCGGAACCGCCAGGGTTGCCGCGCGTAGGGCGGTATGACCGTTGCGGTAGGTCACCGTCAGATTGTCAACCCGTATGCCGCTTTGAAGAGCAGAGCGCGGATTCATTTCGCTAAACCCTCAGTGATGCCTTTAACAATGGTGTCGCTGGTCACGCGCAGCAAATCGAGATAGGTCGGCACCGGGCCGTCGGCGGTACTGAGTGAGTCGACATAGAGCGCGCCGCCGTAGTGGCTCCCCGTTTCACGCGCCACCTGACGGGCGGCCTTATCGGAAACGGTACTTTCACTGAACACCGCCGGGATATGCTGCTGCTTAACGACGTCAATCACCTTCCGCACCTGCTGCGGCGTCCCCTGCCGATCGGCATTTATCGGCTACAGGTATAGCTCTTTCAGCCCAAAGTCGCGGGTCAGATAGGAGAAGGCGCCTTCGCTGATGCCCATGGGCTGAATGCCATTGGACACCAACACCTCCGGCACGCCAGCGAGATGGCGATAAAAGCGCTTAAACCATAATTCCAGATTCAGACCGTTAGCGAGGATCAGCTGTGCGCCCAGTGCGCGTTTAATATCTCCGGGAGTGGGGTGGTATTCGTGGATCTCCGCACCCGGTTTGGTGATGGAGGCCACATCGGCAGCGTCACCGGCAACGTTTTTCGCCATATCCGCAATGATGGTGAAGGTGGTGATGACTTTAAACTTCTCCTGCGCAGCGGCAGGCGTGAGCGACAGAAAGGTCGCCAGCAGGGCGCAAATCCCTGATTTTAACCACGAAGCAAACGGCATAAAAATCCTCCATAAGGCTTATAAAAACAGCACTATTAGCAATAGCTATAATGTATAGCATAGGCTATAAATTAGGGTGAGCAGTTTTTTCCGTACGGGTCAGGCCAGGTCAGAAGCGGGCAGGGAAAGCAGAAGCCATCACAGGGGGCACCGTAACACGCCAGTTAATTGTGGCCTCAGAAACTAAACCCTGATCGCTAAGCGGCTATTATTAGAGTGGTACTGATCTCGGTGGGTTAAATATCGCAAAAGCGCCCAAAAATTCCGAAGGGAAGCTCTATCAAATACATAGGGTATTTCAGATGTGACTGCGTTATTTCCGCGTATAGAGTAGCGACAAGAATAGATAAAAGGGGTGTGAGAATGAGCAGTTCTATTGATAAAGCAGCAAAAGACGCAAAACCGATCGTTGAAGCAGACAGAGAGGCCGACATTAGCAAATGTCCTTTCCATGCAGGCAACTCAAATAAAACGGCGGGCGGCGGTACCAGCAATCGTGACTGGTGGCCCAATCAGCTCAGAGTCGATCTGCTGAATCAGCACTCAGCCCGCTCTAACCCACTGGATGACTCCTTTGATTACCGTAAAGAATTTGCCAGATTAGACTACCCTGCACTCAAAGCCGATCTCAAAGCGCTACTGACGGAATCACAATCCTGGTGGCCTGCCGACTGGGGCAGCTACATTGGCCTTTTTATCCGTATGGCATGGCACAGCGCCGGTACCTACCGTGCGATTGACGGGCGGGGCGGTTCAGGTCGCGGACAGCAGCGTTTCGCTCCCCTGAATGCCTGGCCAGACAACGTGAGTCTGGATAAGGCGCGCCGCTTACTGTGGCCGGTTAAACAAAAATATGGCCAGAAAATTTCCTGGGCCGATCTCTATATCCTGGCGGGCAACGTTGCGCTGGAAAACTCTGGTTTCCGTACCTTCGGTTTTGGTGCCGGACGCGAAGACGTCTGGGAGCCGGATATGGATGTGAACTGGGGTGATGAAACCACCTGGCTTGAACACCGCCATCCTGAATCGCTGGCGAGCGCGCCGCTGGGTGCAACGGAAATGGGGCTGATTTACGTTAACCCGGAAGGCCCTGAACACAGTGGCGATCCTGCGTCGGCGGCACCGGCTATTCGTGCCACCTTCGGTAATATGGGGATGAACGATGAAGAGATCGTTGCGCTAATCGCTGGCGGTCACACGCTGGGTAAAACCCATGGGGCAGCGGCAGCCAGCCATGTTGATGTCGATCCTGAGACCGCGCCTATTGAAGCGCAGGGCCTTGGCTGGGCAAACAGCTATGGCAGCGGTGTCGGTGCGGATGCCATTACCTCCGGTCTGGAAGTGATCTGGTCACAGACGCCAACCCAGTGGAGTAATTACTTCTTCGAAAACCTGTTTAAATATGAGTGGGTACAGACGCGCAGCCCAGCCGGTGCTATTCAGTTTGAAGCGGTAGATGCCGGAGATATCATTCCCGACCCCTTCGATACGTCGAAAAAACGCAAGCCGACCATGCTGGTGACCGATCTGACCCTGCGTTTCGATGCGGAATTTGAGAAAATTTCGCGCCGTTTCCATAGCGATCCGCAGGCCTTTAACGAAGCCTTTGCCAGGGCCTGGTATAAACTGACCCACAGGGATATGGGGCCGAAAGCGCGCTATATCGGACCAGAAGTGCCTAAAGAAGATCTGATCTGGCAGGATCCGCTGCCCGCGCCGTTGTATCACCCAACGGTTGCCGACATTGCACAGCTGAAGGAAAAAATTGCGGCTTCCGGCCTCTCCATCGGTGAGCTGACCTCGGTTGCCTGGGCCTCGGCTTCAACCTTCCGTGGCGGTGACAAACGCGGCGGCGCAAACGGCGCTCGTCTGGCGCTGCTGCCGCAAAGAGAGTGGGAGGTTAACGCCACTGCCGTCCGCGTACTGCCGGTTCTGGAAGCTATTCAGCAGTCATATCCGAAAGCATCCCTGGCGGATATCATTGTTCTGGCAGGCGTCGTGGGCGTAGAAAAAGCCGCGAAGGCGGTCAGCGTAGACGTCGAGGTGCCTTTTACCCCGGGTCGCGTGGATGCCCGTCAGGAACAGACGGATATCGAGTCGTTTGAACTGCTTAATCCGGTAGCGGATGGCTTCCGTAACTACCGCCGTACTTTTGGCAACACCTCAACAGAGGATCTGCTGATCGATAAGGCCCAGCAGCTTACCCTGACCGTGCCCGAATTAACGGTTCTGGTCGGTGGATTGCGCTCGCTGGGAACCAACTTTGACGGCAGCCAGCACGGCGTCTTCACTGACAGAGTGGGCGAACTGAATACCGACTTTTTCGTGAACCTGCTGGATATGCGTACGGAATGGAAAACCACCGACGCCTCCGGTGAACGCTTTGCAGGGCGCGATCGCGTCAGTGGTGAGGTGAAATTTACCGCCACGCGTGCCGATCTGGTGTTTGGCTCCAACGCCGTATTACGTGCCAGCGCCGAGGTTTACGCCAGCGCAGATGCCAAAGAGAAGTTTGTTAAGGACTTTGTGGCGGCATGGACCCGGGTGATGAACCTGGATCGCTTCGACATCTGAGGTCGGCCCGCTAACGGCTAAAACTGCCGTACAATAAGCCCGCTTAAGTGCTCTTAAGCGGGCTTTTCTGATCCACAGCAAATACAAAAGCCCGCCCCGGCCACAGAGCAGGCCACTCCAGGTGCCGATAAACTCTGCCATACTCACCCCCCAGCGATCGGCTCCGACAGGCTGGTACAGCCCCAAAAATTACAGGTATAATCCCCTAAATTTTTTTATGGGTTTAGAGACGAAGATGACAAAACTCACCTTACAAGAGCAGATGCTTAAGGCTGGATTAGTGACCAGCAAAAAAATGGCCAAAGTGCAAAAAACGGCTAAAAAATCACGCGTTCAGGCCCGTGAGGCCAGAGAGGCGGTGGAAGAAAATAAAAAGTCACAGCTTGAGCGTGACAAGCAGCTCAATGAACAGCAGAAACAGGCCGCTTTATCGAAAGAGTATAAAGCTCAGGTGAAACAGCTTATTGAAATGAACAGGGTGGTCATTGCAAAAGGCAGCATTGATTTTAACTTTACAGACAGTAACCTGATTAAAAAAATAGCCGTTGATAAGACGACGCAAACCCAGCTTATCAATGGTCGCCTGGCCATTGCCCGTCTGGTCGCCGATAACGGTGGCGAAAGCCAGTACGCGATTATCCCGGCGAGCGTGGCCGATAAAATTGCCCAGCGGGATGCGAACAGCATTGTATTAAATAGCGCACTCAGCCAGGAAGAACAGGACGAAGACGATCCCTACGCCGATTTTAAAGTGCCTGATGATCTGATGTGGTAAGTTTCAGAAAGCGTCTTTACGTTCATCGCCAGCGGGCTAACGCTTCACCCATGGACCTTAGCCTGATGCCGGGCGTCTCCGCTCTGGCATCGTAACAGCGATTTTCGCATTCAGAACGGGCAGGGATGTATGGCCTTAATCTCTTCTTCGCTGACGGGATGAACAAAGTGTAATTCACTGGCGTGCAGCATCAGGCGCGGTGTCCCTTCGGTTCCTGGCAGCAGGCGACCACCATACAGATCGCAGCCCAAAATAGGGTGGCCCAGCTGCTGGCAGTGAATGCGCAGCTGATGGGTGCGCCCGGTCTCCGGGGTTAGCTCGACCCGCGTTAATGGCAGCATCCTCTCTTCCAGCCGGTGATAAAAGCGCTCAATGACCCGATAGCGGGAGCGGGCGGGCTTGCCGTGGATGGAGCAGACAGACATCAGCGGGAACAGCGCCGGATCTTTTGCAATCGCAGCATCTGTCACCCCTTCGTCATCGTCCAGATGTCCACAGAGCAGCGCGCTGTAGACCTTAGTCACCGTGCGCTGGCTGAACTGGTGGCAGAGAGCGGCGTTAATTGCTTTATTACGGGCAATCACCATCAGCCCGGATGTGCCGAAATCGAGGCGGTGGACGAGCGTGCAGCCGGGAAAGATCTGTACCAGGCGATGATGCACCGAATCGAGATTTTGCGGATTTTTCCCCGAGAGGCTCAGTAGCCCGGCGGGTTTATTAATAAGCACCAGATGCTGGTCCTGATAGAGGATCTCTATGCTGTCATGGCACGGTGGGGCAATAAACGTATCGAAAATCACAGACATCAGGCCGCCCGGATGGAGAGTGGGAGCGGATAGTAGCGGATTTCCAGCCGGGTGGCGAATCAGATTGTCGCTTGTTCCGTCAGAAGTAGCAGCTATGGTTAAAAGGCTTCACACCCTACCATGGAGATGCGAATGAACGAGCAACAGAAAGAACTGATTGCCTCACGGCTGGCGCTAACCTCAGAGCAGCAGCAGCAATCCCGCACAGCCCTTGCGCAGGGAAATCAGGCAGATCCGGATCGGCGACGCGCGCAGCGCTACGCATTTCAGCAGCGTACCCGGCAGAGTGTGATTGTCGGTGATACAAACGATCTGCTGCCGATTTCATTTTTGCAGCAGGGGCTAATCTCGGCCCGGTCAGTAGGCCTGATAAGGGAGGATGGGATACCAAAAGGCAGCGGTTTTCTGACGCATGGCGGCCTTTTTGTCACCAATCACCATTTATTGCCTGACCCGCCAGCGCCGGGCACCATAACGGTACAGTTCGGCTATCGCCAGAGCGAAACGGGCGAAATTATCGCAGGTCGCCTCTATTCACTGGATGCGGAACGCTTCTGGCTGACCAGCCCGACAGCAGAGTTTGACTGCACGCTGATCGCGTTGGGCGACGCCCTGCAGGGCAGCGGCGAAACGCCATTGCCGCTGGCGCTTAACGATCGCAACGATAAACATGCGCTGGGCATCAACCTTAATCTGATCCATCATCCGGGTGGCGCACCGCAGCAGATTACGCTGCGCAACAATATGCTGCTGGCCCGGCACGAACAGTTTCTGCATTACGAGGCCGACAGCGAGGGCGGATCGTCCGGTGCGCCCGTGTTCAACGACGGCTGGCAGCTGGTGGCGCTGCATCATGGGGGAGTTAAAGACAAAGGAAAATGGGTTAACGAAGGGATACGCATCAGCGCGTTGACCGACTGGCTGAAAGGCGAACTGCCGCAGCTTTCTGCTGATATGCAGGTACAGCTGATGCAGGCGTTAACCTCTGATGCTACGCCCCAGCGGCCCGTTGCCAGCGCTGCTGCTCCGGACGGAAATTACGGCAATCGTGACGGCTTTCAGGCCGGTTTCCTTGCCGGTACGCATATTGATATGGCAGAGATTATCGCGCCGCGCGTGGCGGAAGTGGCACCCTTACTCGACGGCAGCAAAGGCGCAGAGGCGAGACTCAACTACCAGCACTTTTCCCTGCTGATGAACGCGCAGCGAAAGCTGGCCTTTTTTACCGCCACCAACATCGACGGTGCAAGCTATATCAGTATCGATCGCAGCAGTGGTCAGCCCTCGCTGTTGCCTGAAGCGGACAGCTGGTATCAGGACAGCCGTATCGACAGCCGATATGTAACCGGTCAGGCTTTCTACAGCGAGTTCAGCCGCTGGTTCGATCGGGGCCACCTTACCCGCCGCAGCGATCCCACGTGGGGGAGCGCTGCCGAAGCGGTTCGTGCTAATAAAGACACTTTCCACTTTACCAACTGCTCACCGCAGCATTTCCGCTTTAACCAGAGTCAGCAATACTGGCAGGGGGTTGAGCGCTATATCCTTGAATCTGGCGTGTTGCAGACAAAAAAGCAGATCAGCGTTCTCACCGGCCCGGTTCTCAACGAACAAAGCAGACAGTATGGGGAGTTACAGGTGCCGCTGATGTTCTGGAAGGTAGTGCTGCGCATTGGGCCACAGGGCAATCCGCAGGCCACCGCGCTGCTGGTCAGCCAGGATAAATTGCTGGACGAACCGCGCCGGGTGTTGCCGCTGGCGAATCCGCAGGCAGCGCCCAACGTCGATGAATTTCGCGTTTCGGTCAGTTCGCTGGAAACCCTGACCGGGCTTAATTTCAGCGCTTTCCGTGACTGGGACAGCTGGCAGCCGGATGCCGCACTGCTGGCGGAGCCGCTAACGGCGAAACTGATTATGACATGGCAGGATCTGTTGTAAGGGGCAGTACCGGAGGAGGAGTCGTCAGGAGATAAACCGCCAAAGGCCCGCTTAAGTTTACTTAAGCGGGCCTGATAAACAGGTCTGCTTTCATCCTGATGAAAATTGACGTTATGATGCAGCAGCGCGCTACGTGGCACTGTCGACGTCGAACTGATTCTGCTTTGAGGATCCCGATATGAACGCGTTTTATCAACTCACCGCCACCAGCCCTGGCGGCCAGCTTATCTCTATGGTCGACTACGCGGGTAAGGTCGTTCTTGTAGTGAATACCGCCAGCCATTCTGGCTTCACGCCACAATACGGCGGCCTTGAAGCACTCTACAGGAAATACGCCGGCCAGGGTTTGGTAGTGCCTGGTTTCCCCTGCAACCACTTCGGTAAGCAGGAACCGGGCGATGCCGACGAAATTGCGCAGACCTGTCACATTAACTTCGGTGTAAGCTTACCGATGTTCGGGAAAGTAGAGGTCAACGGAGCCGCAGCGCACCCGGTGTTTCGTTATCTGAAAAACGAATTGCCCGGCGTGCTGGGTGGGCGGATCAAGTGGAACTTCACTAAGTTCCTGATCGGACGCGACGGTAAACCGCTCAGGCGTTTTGCATCGATCACCACCCCCTTCATTCTGTAGGATAGGGATGTCTAACCATTCCATAAGAGAGGCATACTGATGCTGGCATCAGGACAACGCTTGAGCGGCATGGCTGGCGTGCTTGTCGCGGCAATTCTCTGGGGAACGACCGGGACGGCTGCCACCTACGCGCCCGACCTGAGCCCGCTGGCCGTGGGGGCGGTGGCGATGGGGGTTGGCGGGCTGCTGCAGGGCCTGATGGCCGCAACCACCATCATTCGTCAGCGCCGGCTGATTGCGCGGCACTGGCCTGTTTTATTGACCGGCGCACTCCCGGTGGCTGTCTATCCTCTCGCCTTCTATACCTCGATGCGCTATGCCGGGGTGACGGTTGGCACCGTTATCTCTATCGGCTCGGCGCCACTGCTGTCCGCACTGATCGAAACCCGTCTTGACGGGCTGCGGCTGACAAAGCAGTGGGCGGGGGGGGCATTGGTTGGCGTAGCCGGAATGGCACTGCTGTGTATTGCGCAAAGCGGCGGCCACAGTTCAGGAAGCGGCTCAGCGATGGCCGGCATAGCCCTCGGTCTGCTGGCTGGCTTCACCTATGCTCTCTACTCGTGGTCAGCCAGGCGGTTAATGCAGGGCGGTGTGCGCCCACGCGCGGCGATGGGTGCCACGTTTGGGGCCGGTGGTCTGATGCTGATGCCCGTGTTGCTGATCACCGGCGCGCCGCTGCTTGACGCCTGGAATAATGCCGCCACAGGAATTTACATGGCGCTGGTGCCGATGTTTGTAGGGTACGTCTGCTATGGCTTCGGGCTGGCACGCATCCCGGCCAGCATGGCAACGACGATTACCCTGCTGGAACCGGTCATTGCCGCGCTGCTGGCGGTAATGCTGGTGGGAGAAAGGTTGCCGACGTATGGATGGGCCGGCGTTGCCCTGATAGTCGTCAGTCTGGCGGCGATCACCGCGCCTGCCGACATGCTGCGTTTCCTGTCCGGCAGATGCAAATCGGGCACTTTTTAATCGGCTAATAAGAAAACATAAAACAGATAAAGTGTTGATCGCTTCATGGTCAGGGAGTGGGGATAAACATTTCGATTCATCGTGAATTCACGGCACGGATACATAATTTTGTGCCCAAAAAATTGGATGATGTAGTGGATAAGTGGAAGCGTAAACGGGGACGGTAAGAAGTGTATATCAGTGCCTCGCACTGCACCTGACGTGCTCCTGCGCAATGCTGCTTCTTCACAAACGGCCCTGACATATACTACTTTTACCCTGGCAAATCACTGCTATTTCCCTGACCGAAAACAGCGAGTTCCTCCTGCAAATAGCAGCTAATATAATGCTGAAAACGACAGGAGGTATTATGAAATACAGAATTTCCGGGCTGAGTGCCGAGCCGTTTACCCATCTTTATGGACAGAGCGATGCCTATCTAAAAAGATACGGTGCAATCAGACTAACTGTAGTTAGCTGCCCCGGATTTCCAGACAGAATCTCGTTGTGTGATATACCTGCTGGCGAAACCGCTCTTCTTATCAACCACATCTATCAACCCGCAGAGACACCCTATTTCGGCTCTCATGCAATATATATATGGGAAGGATGTACCAAACAAGGCATTTACATCAACGAATTACCTGAAGTTATGAAAGCCAGAGTTTTGTCTTTGCGGGCATATGACGAGACACACTTATTAAGACAGGCAGATATCTGTGAGGGACATTTGGCTGAAAATCTTTTAGGTCTTTTTTTCGCCGATCCGCTGATTAGTTATATCCAGATACATAATGCGAAACAGGGATGCTATGCCTGTTGCGCCGAGCGTTCTGAATGAACCTTCAGAGATAAGCAGGATGCCTCAGGCATATCTGTATCTGTTAACGAACATTACAGCTTAACGTCCGCCAGTCGTCTATAAATTGCGCGTAAAAGCAAAAAGCCCGCTTAGTTTCCTAAGCGGGCTTTTCTATGTATGGCTCCTCTGACTGGACTCGAACCAGTGACATACGGATTAACAGTCCGCCGTTCTACCGACTGAACTACAGAGGAATTGTTTCAACGGGGCGCATGTTATCGACCCGGGCGGGGGATGTCAAAGCCTGTTTTCACCTTTTTGATCAACTGCTGAATAAAACAGCATTTTGCTGAATTTTCACGGGTTGACGGGCGGGGACGGGCTTCTGAAGCTATTCGGGCGTTTTCACATTCACTGCTGGCGCTCTCGCAAAGCGGTATTAAGAAACAGCATCCGTTACAGTAACTTTCGCCAGAATGGTCACGTTTATTTCATTTGTTGATTGCTGAGGCTGTTTTTGAAATATACATTCCAGTTCACCCCTTATTAATGCGCAGGAAACTCCGATGGTAAAGGTCAGAATTGGGTTGATTGGTACAGGCTATATTGGACGCTGTCATGCGATAGCCTATGCTCAGGCCCCCACCGTTTTTGCGCTGAAAGGGGAGGTCGTTCGTGAAATGGTCGCGGAGATCGACCCGGAAATAGCAAAGGCTCAGGCCGCCGCGCTGAGTTTTAACCGTTCCACGGGAGACTGGCACGAGCTGGTGGCCGACCCGAATATTGACGTGGTAGATATCTGTGCGCCTAATTTTCTGCATAAGGAGATGGCGCTGGAGGCGATCCGTCACGGTAAGCATGTTTACTCAGAAAAGCCGCTGGCGCTGAATGCCGCAGATGCGGAAGAGATGACGCGCGCCGCGGAACAGGCCGGTGTGAAAACGCTGGTGGGCTTCAACTATATGAAGAATCCCACCAGCCAGCTGGCAAAAGAGATCATAGCGCGGGGGGAGATCGGGGACGTGGTGCACTTTTATGGCACCCATAACGAAGATCACCTGGCCAGCCCGCTCACGCCGCTGGACTGGCACTGCCTGAAATCACGGGCGGGACTGGGGGCGCTGGGGGATCTGGCTGCCCATATCGTGAATATGGCGCACTATCTGGTGGGAAGCATCAGCGAAGTTTCCGGCGATATGCAGACGGTGATTAAGCAGCGACCCGACGCTGCTAACCCCTCCCTGATGCGTGAGGTGGAAAATGAGGATCAGGCCAGTGCGCTGCTGCGTTTTGCGAACGGTGCGCACGGCGTGATTGAAACATCGCGTATCGCCTGCGGCAGCAAAATGGGGCTGACCTACGTGGTTACCGGTACACGTGGCGCTTTGCGCTATACCCAGGAGCGTATGGCGGAGCTGGCTGTCTACCGACACGACGATCCGGTCGGGCGGCAGGGGTTCAAAACGCTGCTGACCGGCCCGGCGCATCCGGACTATGCCGCCTTTTGCATTACGGCGGGTCATGGAATTGGCTTCAACGATCAGAAGACGGTGGAAATTCGCGACCTGATTAATGGCGTTGCGGCTAACGATCGCATGTGGCCGGATTTCGCCGAGGGTTTACAGGTATCGCGGGTGCTGGAAGCCATCGCCCTGTCCGCGCAGCAGCGTCGCTGGGTGAGCGTGTGATGGACACTATCAAGCGGTTTTACTGGCGGCAATGCTGAATCAAAGAATGAATACGTGAAAATTACAGGTAACAGAGTAATTTCTGTTTTGTAAAATAATTCTCATCAAGCACACCTTTATAATAATTTTTCTAAGCCAGGTCGAGTAACCTATTTTCTGATAGTGCAGCGTTTTTTTACAAAGTATGTATGGTAAGTTTTGAGATAATCTCAACATAATATTTTATCAATATCATGAGGAACTGTGATGGCCATCAATTTTCAAATGTTTGTTTAAAAAAATATGATAGACAGTAGGGCATGGAGGCCAATGTAGGAATTTTTTATAACCCCTTATGGCTGTATCAAAGAGTGCAATAGAGGGATGATTATACCCTCAGGTGCATTAAGAGTTTGGGGAATAATATGCTATATAATTCATTTGATATTTATGTGTTATAGATTAGCATTTTTAACTCAGATGGTTGATATTTATGTTAATCTAATAAGGATATTATAATGACTATTAGGCTTCTTGATTGTTTGGAGATTAAATCAGTGGCGGGGCTTCTGGTGCTTACGACCCGGCATATGCAGGAGCTAGTGCGAGAGCGAGCCAGTCCGGAGGACATAATTCCCGTAATAATGGAAATTGTCCACCTTACATAAACCCAGCCTATAAAGACTGTTTGAATGGTATCTTTGGTGGCATGGTTACAGGGTCCATGGCGGTCCAGCCTCAGCTATTGCGAGTGCTGTTGGTGGAGGCGCCTGAATTCTTCCGGGTCTGGTAATAATGGTACAAGAAACAATTCAGGTGGAAATGATTTTGGGGGGCAGTGCACCTGGTAAAAGGAAATACCTCTTTCTTTAATGAAGGAGGTATCAATAAGGAGTATTACCATGAAATTTTTCTGGCCGCTGGTCGCATGCATGGCTGTTATCATTGCATCGGGTTTTTTAAAGGGCGCAGGTGTGGGGTATGGTGCACTGTTCTCATTTCCGCAGGCGATCTCCAACTTTATTGTCACCCTGTCCACTTTCTACGCTTTCACGCATGTGTCCGTAACGATTATTGCGCTGTTAGCTAAAAAGAGGGGCCTGCACAGGGAGTAAGCGTTGGCAGATGTTCTTGTCTTCATGCAGCCGCGCCGCGGTTGCTGAGCTTACCGAAATCCGCTGACGCTTTGATGTCATTTTGGGATATATTTGTGCACTACGAAAATTTTCTTGTTCACAGGTAACATCGTCAATGGCTCTGATCCCTAAAAACTACACGCGTTTGGAAAGCGGATACCGTGAGAAAGCGCTTAAAATCTATCCGTGGGTGTGTGGGCGCTGCTCGCGAGAGTTTGTTTATTCAAACCTGCGGGAATTGACGGTTCACCATATCGATCATGACCATACCAATAATCCAGCAGACGGCAGTAACTGGGAGCTGTTGTGTCTGTATTGCCATGACCACGAACACTCGAAGTACACAGAAGCAGACCAGTACGGCAGTACCGTTGTGGCAGGGGAGGATGCGCAAAACGATGTTGAGGCCGCCACCTACAGTCCCTTTGCCGATTTAAAGTCGATGCTGAATAAGAAGAAATAGCGTTTGAAGGCTGTCCGCTTCTGGGGAAAATCTGGTAGCAACAGTCGCTTAGATTAGCTACTAGCAAGGAGCGGAAGTTATATTAGAGGATAGATCCAGGATTGAACCTGTTCGCAAGTGTCATGGTTGACCATTACGGTATATTCAGGTTCACTGATTATCACTGACCCTCTCTGTTGTACAGGGCTAGAAAAACTGCATATTTTCATAAGGATGCTGGATGCATGCGTTAAGACGGCTATTTAAATCGCCGACATGCACTTCCAGCTTATGTCCATCGGGATCTAAAAAGTAAAATGATTTTCCTTCGCTCTGGTTTGTTTTCCACTCAGTAACGCCCGAGGATTTCAGGTGATTAACAAACTCATCGAAATCTTCGCTTCGGATGCTGAATGCGTAATGAGTGTAATCTTCTCGTGTATCGACTGAGTCAGCAGAGAGGCACAGCCACAGATTACCCAGAAAAAGGTAAGCCCCACGGCTCCATCTGGCCTTAGGTGTGAAACCAAGTGTTTTGGAGTAAAAAGTAAAGCTTCTTGAAACGTCGTTTACAGCGATTGTTATGTGGTTCAGCCCGTTCAACATACAGCGTCACCTCAGCAGACTCTATGAAATTACACGTTATCATATTTATACTTTTGCTCACTGCCTGTGTGAGCCGAAAGCGTTATTTTCCGGTTTCGCACTGATCAGGCTTCCTATCCTCCCGGACGACTGAAGGCATCGCGCGATGCATAATATTAAGAGTTGGGGCGAACAAAAAGTGTTCACTTTAATAGTAGGTGTATTCCCAGGAATTCAGTAATCGCATCGGTGACGGACTGCGCTGCTTCAGTTGGTGGATGGTGGCCGGCTCCAGCAAGAATGAGCAAATCGGCGTCAGGCATCAGGTCTGCTATCTCCTGACTTAACCCGACAGGTGTTGCCCTGTCCTGATCTCCGCAAATGATTAATGTCGGCGCAGTGATGTCAGGCAGAAGTGTCGATATATCACCCCGCTCGAAAACCGCAGCGTCCAGCGCAAGCGCTAATCCCTGGCGATTGTGGGCAAGCATAATCCTGCGTTCCCGCCCGGCTGCTGCCTGATTATTCTGCAACCACGCTTCATCGCAGACATAACCCTGAATTTTTCTAAATAAATCGTCACGCGCCTGCTCTGAACCCGTGAGCAGAATTTCACGCTGCCTGTGCCAATTTTGCAGTCGTTCAGAGAATTCAGCCCTGGCACTGGTACCTATAAGAACCAGCCCGGACACATGCTGCGGATAATTTGCAGCAAGTCTGATAGCGATCATTCCGCCCTGACTCTGTCCAATAAATGTCACTTTGCCCAGTGAAAGCTCCTGGATCATCAACGCTAAATCATGGCTGAGGTCGTCAAGTTTCCAGCCAGCAGGGTTATATTCGCTCAGGCCATGTCCAGGCATGTCCAGGACAATACAACGATACGATTTACTCAGGGCCTGAAATTGTGCAGTGAAAATTTCATGGCTTGCGAATAATCCGTGAGCAAAAAGAAGCGTAGGGCCTTCACCAACATCAAGGTAACGATACAGGATGCCATTAATTCTAACCTGCTGAAGCGGCCATTCACCATGGGCATCAAAAGCCCTGGCCAGCAGTGCTGAATCTTCAAATATCTGATAACGCATTATTTTTGACCCTGATATCTTAAAGTGAATGATCATATCGCTGCCTACCGTATTGCCAGTACTTAATACAGTGTGACGAAAGCGGCCCAGCACCAGAACGCTGTCATGGTGTGCAATAATTTCACTGACAGAAAATTCCCGTGCCCTGAAATTCCGTGGAAAATTTTGCAACCAGCGCCTGACCTGATCTGGCCCTTGTAAAATCCCAGCGGTGGACACGCCAGGATCACCGTCGATATGCCACACGACATTCTCATCAAGCAGGCTGAGGATATCGTTCACTCTTCCTTCAGCAAATGCAGCAAGGTAAGCCTCGACAACTTTCCATGCACTTAGCCCGGTCAAATCAAGCGTATTTGGCGAACTCATCATGTTGTTCCTTATGAAAAAAATAAATTGCCCTGGGAATAAAAGATGACAGGGAGTTTATTTTTTTCCATAAGGTGAAAACTACGGATAAAATCGGCCAATTATCTTCCAAAAATAGAAAACAGGATGGGGCGAGGATGGACTGGAACGATTTACGTTTTTTTTTGGAAGTCGCGAGAACAAACAGTCTTACCAAAAGTGCTGTTAAGCTGAAGGTCAGCCAGTCGACGGTTTCAAGGAAGATTAGCGCACTTGAAAGCAGTTTGCAGACCTGCCTTTTCCTCCATCATCAGACCGGGTATTTTCTTACCGATGCAGGGCAAAAGGTCCTCAGATATGCCGAAGAGGTGGAAGCTAAGGTAGAAACGCTGGAAAAACAGATGTCCGGACGGGACCTGACGCCTGCCGGAACGGTGCGCCTGGCTACAGCGGTAACACTGGCAAATCACCTGATTATTCCTGCGTTACCACGCTTTAAAGCCTGCTATCCCGATATCCTGCTGGAGCTCATCACGGGTGTAAATACCGTCTCAGTCTTACGAAATGATGCTGATATTGCACTGCGGCTTGTCCGGCCTGAGCAGAATTCCCTGAAGATACGTAAAGTGGGCGTAATAAAATCCGCAGTGTACGGTTCAGAAACCTATATTCATGAGCATCCTGCACCTGTAGATAACCCAATAGCAGGGCGGAGCTTTATCACCTGGGACGAATCGTTTAGCCATCTGTCTTCTGCCAGATGGCTAAATAAGCATTTCCCGGACAGGACATCGGCATTAGCCTTGACCAGCCTTGTCACGAAAATTGCTGCCGTAAAAGCCAGTCTGGGACTTGCCGTTTTGCCCTGCTTCATTGCCGCCCAGAACAGCGAACTAGTAGAAGTCATCCCCCCACAAGATGTATTTTCTGAAGAACTCTGGCTGGTCACTCATGCCGACTTAATAGCCTCTTCACGAATCCGGGTAGTGGCAGAATTTTTAATGCAAATTATCGCTGAAGCTCACCTGGCCTGAGCTTTCATCATCGCGTTATAGCCGTCTGGTCGACTTATGCATTATTTAGCCTTTTCATCGCCAGCAGCGTCGCATCCATTTATTTTATCGGGATGCACTTACCCACAGTATGCGAACCCGCACATAACCGCTGCATCACATGCGATCCTCCTCGCACTTTTGCACCAGCCGGGTGCGCACCCGGATAAAGGTACAACTATGTTGATTATGCGGTCGGCACGGATGCTGTATTTCTCCCTTCGCCACGCAGTGGCAACGTTATTCCCACTGGCTCTGCGCTTACTGCGCGCTGCGGGTTAATTCGGTGCTGGAACGTCACTGCGGTGTGAGCCTGGTCATCAATCGACAATAAAAAGCGCCTGCTGTTAACGACTGGCGGTTTTTTTGCTTAATAAAAGCGTCCCTGGCGCAGCGTATGTCTGTGCAGGGGAAAATAATGACAATGATCTCTCCCATGCCACCCGGTGGCTCAAGGTTTTTTACCGCTGAGGATTATCGCAATGTCTTTTAAATTTAACAGGTTGTCTCTTTCTGTTTTGTTGGCAAGCAGCCTGAGCACGGCGTTTTATGCTCAGGCGGATGTGGTGATTGGCGTGGGAGGCCCCTTTACCGGGCCTAATGCCACGTACGGTGCGCAGTACTGGAAAGGTGCATCGCAGGCGGCGGCGGATATCAACGCTGCGGGCGGTATTAAGGGAGAGAAAATTGTCCTGGTACAGGGCGATGACGCCTGTGAACCCAAGCAGGCAGTAGCGGTGGCAAACCGCCTGGTCGATCAGTCAAAAGTCTCTGCCGTGGTCGGCCACTTCTGCTCCTCATCCACCATGCCTGCCTCAGAAGTGTATGACGAGGCGGGCGTGTTAAGCATTACGCCAGGCTCCACCAACCCGCAAATTACCGAACGCGGGATGAAAACGCTGTTTCGCATGTGTGGCCGTGACGATCAGCAGGGAGACGTTGCCGCAAACTATATGCTGGACGTGCTGAAAGCGAAGAAAATCGCGGTGATCCACGATAAGGATACCTACGGCCAGGGCCTGGCGGATGCGACGAAGGCCGCACTGGAAAAGCGCGGTACGAAGGAAGTGCTGTATGAGGGGCTGTCCCGTGGCGAGAAGGACTTTAATGCGCTGGTCACTAAAATCGGCTCCCTGAAGCCGGACGTCGTCTACTTTGGCGGCTGCCACCCCGAGGCCGGGCCGCTGGTACGGCAGATGCGCGAGCAGGGCGTGCAGGCGAAATTCTTCTCCGGCGACTGCGTGGTCACCGAAGAGCTGGTCACGGCAGCGGGCGGGCCGCAGTACACCAACGGCGTGCTGATGACCTTCGGTAAGGATCCCCGCACGCTGCCCAGCGGTAAAGCGGTAATTGATAAATTCCGCGCCTCGGGCTTTGAGCCGGAAGGTTACACCCTCTACGCCTATGCATCCATTCAGGCCATCGCGGCGGCCTACAACGGCGCCGGTAAAGACAATGAAAAAGCCAGCGAATGGCTGAAAAGCCACAGCGTGGACACCGTGATGGGGCCGAAGTCATGGGACGGCAAGGGCGACCTGAAGGTCTCTGACTACGTGGTCTATCAGTGGGATGACAAGGGTAAATACCACGCGCTCTGAGCAGGCTAGGCGATGCGGTATTAATGCTTCAATCAACGTTCCGCCCGTAAAGGGCGGGATATGACACCCTTTCAGGTGATGCGCTGGAACAGATTTCCGGCGCGGCCTGGCCTTCGGCGAGACCCTTTAAAATGGAAGCATTCGTTCTGCAACAGCTGATCAATGGCCTGACGCTGGGGGCCGTCTACGGCCTCATCGCCATCGGTTATACCATGGTGTACGGCATTATCGGCATGATTAACTTCGCTCACGGCGAGGTTTATATGATCTCGGCCTATCTCTGCGCCATCGGTCTGGCGCTGCTCTCTTACTTTGGCATCCACTCCTTTCCGCTGCTGATCTTCGGGACGCTGCTGTTTACCATCGTTGTGACCAGCGTCTATGGCTGGGCGATTGAGCGCATTGCTTACCGGCCGCTGCGCAACTCCACCCGGCTGGCCCCGCTGATTTCAGCCATTGGTATGTCGCTGATCCTGCAAAACTACGTGCAGATAAGCCAGGGTCCTAATCAGCAGGGGATCCCGACGCTGCTCACCGGCGTGCTGCGCCTGCACGTCGGCGAGGGTCTGGTGCAGATAACCTGGACCAAAGTCTTTATTCTGGCGGCGGCCATCATCGGCATGGCGGTTCTCACCTGGATAATTCAGTACACCCGGCTGGGGCGCATCTGTCGTGCCACGCAGCAGGACCGCCGTATGGCTGCCATCCTGGGAATAAATACCGATCGGGTTATCTCGCTGGTGTTTGTCATCGGTGCGGCGATGGCGGGGCTGGCTGGCGTACTGGTCACCATGAACTATGGCACCTTTGATTTTTATGCCGGATTTATTATCGGCATCAAAGCGTTCACCGCTGCGGTGCTGGGCGGAATTGGATCGCTGCCGGGGGCTATGCTGGGCGGCCTGCTGTTAGGGGTGGCGGAAGCGCAGTTCGCCGGGCTGGTCAACTCTGATTATAAGGATGTGTTCTCATTTGCTCTGCTGGTGGCGATCCTGATATTCCGCCCTCAGGGGCTGCTGGGCCGTCCACTGGTCGCTAAGGTGTAAGGAGATGAGCATGTCTGACGCTTCAATGCATCCAGGGCTGGTCGTCAGGCAGATCCTGACGGAGTCCGTGCTGGCCGGTCTTTGCGCGCTGGTGGTATTTGGTCCGATCGTGGGGATTGTCCTGAAAGGCTACAGTTTCACCCTTGCACCGGGACGCGTGGCGGTGCTGGTTGCCATCGTCATGGCGGGCCGGCTGCTGCTCAGCCTGCTGCTGCAAAGCGCGGCAGGACGTAAATTCGTGATGCGCTTTGAAGGGACGAACAACGGCGTCTACGTGCGTCCGGCAAGCCAGCGCTCGCCGCTGCGCTGGGCGCTACCGCTGCTGCTGGTACTGGCGCTGCTGTTCCCGTTTGTTGCCACAAAGTATCTGCTGACCGTGGCGATCCTGGGGCTTATTTATGTGCTGCTGGGACTGGGCCTGAATATCGTGGTGGGCCTGGCCGGGTTGCTGGACCTGGGTTACGTGGCCTTTTATGCCATCGGGGCCTACGGGCTGGCGCTGGGCTACCAGTATCTGGGGCTGGGGTTCTGGTCGATGCTGCCGCTGGGGGCTTTGATGGCGGCGCTGGCGGGCGCGCTGCTTGGGTTCCCGGTACTGCGCATGCATGGGGATTACCTGGCGATTGTCACCCTGGGATTTGGTGAAATCATTCGTCTGGTGCTGACCAACTGGGTCAGCTTCACCGGCGGGCCAAACGGCGTCTCCGTGCCGGCCCCGACGCTTTTCGGGCTGGAGTTTGGTCGACGGGCGAAGGAGGGCGGTACGCCGATCCATGAGTTTCTGCATATTGCGTTCAACCCCAACCTGAAGTTTATCTTCCTCTACACGGTGCTTATTCTGGTGGTGCTGCTGGTGCTGTTTATTAAGCACCGGCTGACGCGCATGCCGATTGGTCGTGCCTGGGAAGCGCTGCGGGAGGATGAAATTGCCTGCCGGTCGCTGGGGCTGAATCACGTACTGGTTAAGCTGTCGGCCTTTATGATCGGTGCTTCTACCGCCGGTATTGCCGGGGTATTTTTTGCCAGCTATCAGGGGTTTGTTAACCCGACCTCCTTTACCTTTTTTGAGTCGGCGCTGATCCTCGCCATTGTGGTGTTGGGCGGAATGGGATCAACCCTCGGCGTGGTGCTGGCGGCCTTCGTGCTGACCGTGGCACCGGAGCTGCTGCGCAGCTTTGCAGAGTATCGCGTGCTGCTGTTTGGCATCCTGATGGTACTGATGATGATCTGGCGACCACGCGGGCTGGTGCGCACCAGCCGGGCGGGCGTAGCCCTACGCAAAGGGGAGGCACCATGAGCAATGCGATTTTGCAGGTGTCGCACCTGAGGATGCACTTTGGCGGGATCAAAGCGCTAAACGACGTCAGTCTTGAGGTGGAGCGGGGGTCGATAACCGCCCTGATTGGCCCGAACGGTGCCGGAAAGACCACGGTATTTAACTGCCTCACCGGTTTTTACCGCGCCTCCGGCGGTTCAATCCGGCTGAACGCACAGGCAAAGCTGACCGATGTGGTTCAGGTTCTGGGGCAGAAAATCCGTCCGGCTGACCTGATTAATCCGGCGCGGCTGGGGTCGCGCATCTGGTACAAAATGTTTGGCGGTGCGCATCTGGTTAATCGCGCGGGTCTGGCGCGAACCTTCCAGAATATCCGCCTGTTCCGCGAGATGACGGTGATTGAAAACCTGCTGGTTGCGCAGCATATGCAGGCCAATCGCAATTTGATTGCCGGTATCTTCAATACTCCCGGCTATCATCAGACGGAGAGCCAGGCGCTGGACCGGGCGTTTTACTGGCTGGAGGTGGTGGAGCTGGAGGATTGCGCCAACCGGCTGGCGGGCACCCTCTCTTACGGACAGCAGCGCAGGCTGGAGATCGCGCGCGCCATGTGTACCGGGCCAGAGATTATCTGCCTTGATGAGCCCGCCGCCGGGCTGAATCCGATTGAAACCGAGGCGCTCGCCCGTATCGTGCGTTTTTTGCGCCAGCAGCATGGCGTAACGGTACTGCTGATTGAGCATGATATGGGCATGGTGATGGCGATCTCCGATCGGGTGATTGTGCTTGACCACGGCGAGGTGATTGCCAGCGGCACACCGCGTGAAATACAGGCCGATACGCGGGTCATTGCCGCCTATCTGGGCGCCGATGAGGAGGAACTCAATTCATGAGTCAGACGCTGCTGGAATTCCGCCAGGTGGATGTATTTTACGGCCAGATCCAGGCGCTGAACGCCGTTTCCCTGACGGTGAACGAAGGGGAAACGGTGGCGCTGATTGGGGCGAACGGGGCAGGAAAGTCCACGCTGCTGATGTCGATCTTTGGTCAGCCGCGAATTGCTGGCGGTCAGATCCTCTACCGCGGTGAAGATATCAGCCGCAAATCGACCCACTTTATCGCCAGTAACGGTATTGCCCAGGCGCCGGAAGGGCGGCGGATATTCCCGGATATGACGGTAGAGGAGAACCTGCTGATGGGCACTATCCCGATTGGCAGCCGCTACCAGAACGCCGACAAGGCCCGGATGTACGGGCTGTTTCCCCGGCTGGAGGAGCGCCGCACCCAGCGGGCGATGACGCTCTCCGGCGGCGAACAGCAGATGCTGGCGATTGCCCGCGCGCTGATGAGCCGACCCAAACTGCTGCTGCTGGATGAGCCAAGCCTGGGGCTGGCACCGATTGTGGTCAAGCAAATTTTCCAGATACTGCGCGATCTCACCCGCGAAGGCATGACGCTGTTTCTGGTGGAACAGAACGCCAGCCACGCGCTGAAGCTCTCCGATCGTGGCTACGTGATGGTCAACGGCCAGATCCAGCTCAGCGGCAGCGGTCAGGCGCTGCTGATGGATCCGGCGGTACGCAGCGCCTACCTTGGCGGAGTATAGGTGACGCCGCCCGACGTAAAGCCGGATCGCCGCCGCCCTGACTGCCGTTAGCGGAATGGCGGTTCGTTGAAGGTGCGCAGCTTGCGGGAGTGCAGCTTGTCACCCTCGGCGCGCAGCAGATCGATAGCGTAGATACCGATCTGTAAGTGCTCTGAGATGGCACCCTCATAGAAGCGATTCGCCTGGCCCGGCAGTTTGATCTCGCCGTGAATCGGCTTATCGGAGACGCAAAGCAGCGTGCCGTAAGGCACGCGAAAGCGATAGCCCTGGGCGGCAATCGTTGCGCTCTCCATATCCACCGCCACCGCGCGGCTGAGGTTAAAGCGCCGCGCCGAGGCCGCATAGCGCAGCTCCCAGTTGCGGTCGTCGGTGGTCACCACCGTGCCGGTGCGCAGCCGCTGCTTAACCTCTTCGCCCGGCATACCGCTGACGTGGCGGGTGGCGTCGTACAGCGCGCGCTGCACTTCCGCAATGCTTGGGATCGGGATATCCGGCGGCAGCACCGCATCCAGCACGTGGTCATCGCGCAGGTAGGCGTGTGCCAGCACGTAATCGCCCATGCTCTGGCTCTCGCGCAGCCCGCCGCAGTGGCCGATCATCAGCCAGGCATGCGGGCGCAGCACCGCCAGATGGTCGCAGATAGTCTTGGCATTCGACGGGCCAACGCCAATATTGATCAGCGTAATTCCTTTCCCCTCCTTCGCAATCAGGTGCCAGGCGGGCATCTGATGATTCTTCCAGGCAAGGCCGGAGAGCGTCTCCTGCGGATTTGGCGTGTCGGCGGTCAGGTAAACCGTACCCGCACAGGAGAGCGCCTCGTAGGGTGAGTTCGGGTCAGCAATCTGCTCGCAGCTCCAGCGCACAAATTCGTCCACGTAGCGGGTGTAGTTAGTAAACAGCACCCACGGCTGGAAGTGCTCTACCGGCGTACCGGTATAGTGGCGCAGCCGGGCCAGTGAAAAGTCGGTGCGCCGCGCATCGAAATGCGACAGCGGAAACTGTTCGCCGGGCTGATAGAGGCCATCGGCATTTTCATCACCGATCTGTGCCAGCTCGGTATTCGGGAAGTGTCTGGCCAGCCCGGCGCTCATGGATCGATCCAGCGTCATACTGGAGCCATCAATCACATAGGGGTAGGGGATCTCCTGCTGTGAGGGGCGAACGTCAAGCGTGATCGGGTATTCGCTGGCCAGCATTTCCAGCTGTTCGGTCAGATAGTGACGAAACAGCGCCGGACGGGTGACGGTGGTGGTATAGCGGCCTGGCTGGGTAAAGCGGCCAAAGGCGCGCGACAGTCGGTGTCCGGGGCCGTCGCCGTGCCAGCTGACGCGCAGTTCGGGGTAGACAAACAGTCCGCTGGCACGCTGCGCCTCATCCGGCAGCGTGCCGCTGCTGACGTAGTCAACAATCGCCTCGCGCAGCGCGGTTACCGCCTGTTCATAGAGTGAATCGAGTTTATCCAGCGCCTCGAGAACGCTAAGGCCCTGTGGAGCAACAGGCTGAGTCATGGTTTTGTCCCGCTCTTAATTGGTGGCTTTACAGTATGTTAGCTGATAACAGACAGAAACGCCTGACGGATACCGGCTCAGAGAGGGAATTTCAGACAGTATGCCATTCTGGATCGTCACGCTCACGCCACGCTTGATGTTTAAAAAGTAAGCTATATACTCAAGATAATCTATATACACAACATCATCAGGTTATCAGGAGTGGGTTATGCCAGCGAAAGAGAAGAGGGTCGCGCCGACCGTGCGCTATCAGTGGCCAGTACTGGTGGATGCACGCGCCATGCGGATGCTTGAAACCGATACTGACGTGCAGTACCTGGTTATCCCGGTAAGGAACCGTTCCGGGCGTAAGCCTGACGCGCAACTGCCGGATGAAAAGGGTGTTGAAGATAAAACTAACGCCTTCCTGGCCTCGCTGGGGCTGAGCAATGCCTTTGCCAGCGTGAAAGAGGGTGAGGTCAAGGCGACCCCTGACGCGAAGCAAGACGCCGCCTTTGATATTTTTGCCGGGTTTGAGGAGTACCGCGCTGAGAATAACCAGCGTATGGAGAACCTGAGAAACCAGATCGTCGCGGAAACAGAGTGGCTGGATGCCAGCCAGCTTTCTGATGCCGTGGGGTTTGAAAACAAAAACCGCAGCGCCGGACCGAATACCTGGAAGCGTCGAAACAAAATCTTTGCTATCTCGTGGCGGGGGAAAAACCTGTATCCCCGGTACTGTCTTGACGATGCCTATCAGCCGCTGCCGGTGGTAAAAGAGATACTGGATATTTTTGGCGATGAGAAAAGTGGCTGGTCACTGGCATACTGGTTCAGCAGCGGTAACAGCTGGCTGGGCGGGCAGGAGCCCAGGGATCTGCTAACCCGCGACAAAGGTCAGGTTATACGTGCAGCCCTGGCGGCTAAGGATGGCATCCAGCATGGCTAAAAAGGGTCTGCCCACACCCTTTCCCAAACCCCATGGCAACCTGGAGATTGAAAGGAAAACCCTTGATGCAGGGATGCATCTGTTTCGGCTCCATCCCTCCCTCTATCAGGGAAACGGCTTCAATAATACGCTCAACGGCGATGCGCGTTTCAGCCCAATCGGCAACAGCGTTACGCAGCGCGTTATCCCTACCCTCTACGCCGGCGAAAGCACCGCGGTCGCCATCTGTGAAGTCCTCTTTCATGATGTTGACGTCTCACAAAGCAAGATCGTCTTTGCGCAGAAAAACCTGATCGATAAAAGCCACAGCGAGCTGATCCTCCAGCAGGATCTGGTCGTGGCCCGTATTGATCACACCTCGGTGGTGAAAATGCGCGCCGGTAAGAAGCTGATCCACTGTGAGGCCGATGAATATGCCTTTACCCGGGAGTGGGCTGAACACATTTATCAGCAACATGCGGATATTCAGGGGCTGGAGTGGCCATCACGCCAGCATCAGGGCAATGCGTGGGTGTTCTTTGGCGATCGCATTCAACACGGCGCGCTGGCAATAGTGGACACCCGGGCCGTTATTCATGACCGAAAGACGCTTGAGATCCTCCTGCGCCTGGCCGCCCGCATGAATATCGTCATTGATTAATGCGGCCTGAAGTGGAAACGGGTCCATCCCATTTCACCACAAACCGGCTGGCAGACCATCCCCACGTTGACGGGATGGTATTGTCGACGAATTACTTAGCCGGAACCTGTTCCTTCGGAAACGAGCGTTATCTATAATGATTCGCATGAATACGAAAACCGCACTGACTCTTCGCCCTGGCCGTCCCCGTGAATTTGACGGGGACGCGGTACTGGATAAGGCCATCATTCGCTTTAGCGAATATGGCTACCATGGCTCGTCCATCTCGGATCTCAATGGCGCGCTGGGGCTGACGTCCGGCAGCATCTATAAGGCCTGGGGCGACAAGCGCGGGCTGTTTCTGGCGGCGCTTGACCGCTATATGCTGCTGCGGGCGGAGGCAATCCGCACCTGCCTGGCGGAGCAAAGCAGCGGGCGCAGCAAAATTGAGGCGCTGTTGCAGCACTACGCCCGGGACAGTACCGGGGCGGCGGGTCGGACGGGCTGCATGGTGGTTGAAACCGCCGCTGAGCTGGCCGTGGCCGATGAAGAGATCGCCGGGCGCATTGCGGCCCAGCATCGCAAACGTGAAGCGCAGCTTTGCGCACTGGCGGTGGAAGCGCAGCGCGACGGTTCGCTGCACACCGGGATGGAGGCAGCCGTTATCGCTAAGCTGCTGCTCACGCTCCAGCAGGGAATGCGGGTGCTGGGGAAAACGGGCGCGACGCCCGAAGAGATGCAGCCGATGATCGCCGGGCTGATGCAGCTGCTTAGCTAACACGCCACGCTTTGCAGGCGATCACAGAATCCCCTCCTGTCCCTTGTAAAACCCGACTCGCTTATTACTCTGCATACAGACTGGGGCTGTTTATGCCGCTTTTTCTGTTGCCTGCCGTGAATGTCCGGCATACCCGTAAGCCCGCAGGAGAGTCCAGCGTGAATCAGAGCCAGCGCGACCATATTGCCACCGTCGTAGACAGCCTCAGCAATACCGCCCTGCGGCGGGGCGGTTTTCAGCAGGATCCTACCATCCGGGAGTCCTGGCAGCGCTGCGTCGAGTCACACGGCCTTGACCCGAGCCGGATGCAGGATGTCCGCATTCTGCCGTGGCATGAGCTGCGCGAGCACCGTGACGATCTCGACGAGTTTCGGCGCATTGCACACCACGGGCTGAGCGTGCTCTATCAGCAAATCGCCGGGGCCGGGTATGTGGTGTTGCTGAACGACGCCCGGGGCGTTACGGTTGATTACCTGGGCGATCCAGCGGCGGAGGACGACCTGCGCCGCGCCGGGCTGTACCTCGGGGCGCACTGGTCAGAGGCCTGGGCGGGCACCTGCGCAGTCGGCACCGCGCTGGCAACCGGCAAGGCGCTAACCGTGCATCAGGCCGATCACTTCGACGCCACGCATATTCCTCTGACCTGTAGCGCGGTGCCGCTGTTCGATCCGCAGGGGCAGCTCAACGCCATCCTGGATATCTCCGCGCTTAGCTCGCCGCAGCCAAAAGCGAGCCAGCAGCTGGCGTTGCAGATCGCCATACTCTACGCTCATCAGATAGAGAACGCCTGGTTCGGGCATCGAAACCGCTCAGACTGGGTGTTACAACTCAGCCCGGCCTCACCCTTTGTCGAGGTCAGCCCGGATTTCCTGATCGCCTTTGACGCCAGCGGTCGGGTGGCCGGTCATAATCATCGCGCCCAGCGCATGTTGGAAAAAGAGCTGGGGATCGCGGCGCCATCGCCTCACGCCCGCAGTACGCTACTGGGCATGCCGATTGAGCAGCTGTTTAATACCACCCTTGACTGCCTCCCGGACTGGCTGGCCAGCGCAGCGATCTTGACTGGCTGATCGACAAAATGCTCGGCGGGAGGGTGCAGCTCAGTGCGGCGGCCCGGGAATGTCTGCGTCAGCACCGCTGGCCCGGCAACCTGCGTGAACTGAGCAACGCGCTTGATTACGCCATGGCGATCTGCGAGGACGAACGCATTGAAGTCCATGATCTGCCGGAAAGCCTCCTCAATCGCGGAGCGAATGCCCCGTCGATAGTGAATTCCCCGTCGATAGCGAGTCATGAGATGGCCTTACGGCATCCGCCTTATCCACTACCGCCCGATATCGCTCCCGCCCCGCTGCCTGAGAAACAGCTGCTGATGCAGTATCTGCGCGTCGCGCGCTGGAACCTCAGCGCCGTTGCCCGCCAGATGGGCATCAGCCGGATGACGCTCTATCGTCGTATGCAGCGTTTTGGCATCCGCTCTCCCAATCGTAACGACGCTGTGCATTAATCCCTGGGTTAACACCCGTTCCGCACATTGTCATCGGCAGACTGTATCACTCCCTGGGGTGACACCTGTCCCGCTGTGACAGCCTGTGCCCTGTGACACCTGTAACATTTCTCGCTGGCCCCCTCGCGATGTCGGGTCGGCAACCTTTTGATAAATAATTATTTAACATAAATTTTAAATGATTGGCACATCCTTTGCGTTGGCTCTGACAGCTAACTCCGGAGGAAAGCCGATGACCGCGCCCGAAACAGCCCTTTCCGCCCCATGGGTTGGCATTATTGCCAACCCGGTATCCGCCCGCGATATTCGCCGCATTACCGGTCATGCCGGCTCGCTGCCGCTGGCCGAGCGGGTCAATCTGCTGCTGCGTATGATGGTCGCGCTGGCAGGCTGCGGCATCCGGGAAGTGCGCATGATGCCGGATCGCGAAGGGCTGCGCGCGCTGCTGCTGCGCGAGCCGACGGTGCTGGGCCTGGCGCTTGGGCTGTACGCCAGCGGACGCATTCCTGCCGCGCAGGCGCTGGATGCGCCCCAGCGCGTGCGCACGCTGTCGCTGATTGGCAGCGCCGGGTTTGGGCCGCAGATTAATCAGGCTTACACTCAGGGCTTTATTGATGCGCAGACGCGGCGTGAGCTGAAACCGGTGATTGAACTGCTTTTCGCCGATCGCAGCCTGGTGAGTCGCCAGATGCTGGATGATTTGCTTAAATATAAGCGGCTGGACGGCGTCACGGAGAGCCTGAACGCGCTCCATCAGGGGCTGTTCGCCGCGGGTCAGCAGGCTGCGCTGCCGGGCCGCGAGCTGGATGGCCGCTCGCCACCGCTGCTGGTGATCTGAGGGGAGAACGATGCGATTATCCCTGCCGGTGACGCGCAGCATGCGCCCTCCGGCAGTCAGGTCGAGATCATCAGCGCCGCAGGGCATATGCCACAGATGGAAAAATTCCAGCAGGTTAACCGACTGCTCCAGCAGCATATCGGGGCCGGATAAGGAACGGAATGGAAAATGATATTGTGGCCGCCGCTCAGGGCGGCCAGTTTTCGCTGCGGCCACCGCAGTTAGGGTTTTATGCCGATCCGACGCTGGCGGAAGCCGGACTGTTTCAACCCGCCGCTGCGGGCCAGCCGGTGGCACAGGTCTGGCAGGGGCCACCGTCGCTGGTGGTGCCCGCCAGCTACAAACGCTATGCCTCGCTGGCCCCGGTACGTGAGCAGTTTGCGGCGGCGGGCTGCCCGGTATTTATGCGCAAATCGGGCGGCGGGCTGGTGCCCCAGGGGCCGGGGATCCTCAACCTCAGCCTGGCCTGGGCCACGGATCGCACCCTGGGCGAAGCGGCAGAGGGCGTTTATCACCACCTGTGCGGCGTGCTCAGTGGGGCGCTGGCCGATTCAGGCGTGGCAACCCATTTGCAGGCCGTAGAAGGCTCCTTCTGCGACGGACGCTTTAACCTTGCCTGTGGCGAGGGTGAGCAGGCGCGAAAAATCGCCGGTACCGCCCAGTACTGGCAGGCGATCCCTGGCCAGCCGGTCGGAGAGCCGCGCCGCCACGTGGTGCTGGCGCATGCGGTACTGCTGGTCGACTGCGATCTGGATGCTGTGCATCGCCTCGCCAATCAGTTTGAGGCGGCGATCGGCAGCGGACGCCTGTATCAGGCAGCGAAAACGGTCAGCGTTGCGCAAATGCTGACCTGGCGAAATGGCCGTCTGGTCGATAATATCGCCAGGGCATTATTGCGCGCCGTCGCGGCCAGCGGGGTAAATGCCGCCTGACCGGTTCCGGTCAGGCGGTTATTCCCATATTCAACAAAACGATTGTCATTATTGTCGGTTTACATTCATTTCGCCGAATTCTAATAATTTAGCGGTGATGAATTAAGGAAGCCGCAGCTATGAGTCAATCTGTTCAGGTGGCAAAACCCGACGACGCGGAAGAAATATTCGCTTTATTACAACGCGCCTATGCATCACTCCTGCGTGAGAATATCCATTTCACCATTACGCAGGGGACGGTGGCCGAGGTACGCGCCACCATCGAGCAGGAGACGGTGCTGGTATTGCGCAAATGGCAGCGCGCGGTCGCCACCGTAACCGTGCGCCTGCCCTGGGCGCAGGACGCCAGCGCGCCTGCGGCACTGCCGTTTATTCACTGGTTTGCCGTCGACCCGGATTATAAAGGTCAGGGCTATGGCCGAAAAATAATTGACTGGGCCGAACGCCGTTTATTGCATGAGACGCTAAAAGCCCCGGGCGTCTATTTAGCCACGGCCATTAAGCATCCCTGGCTTAGCGAACTTTATTTACGTCGTGGCTACCAGCCTTTCTGTTATCGCACCAATAAATTAGGCGAGGAACTGGTTTTTCTGAAAAAAGAGTTTATCGCCATTGCGCCCCCAGAGGTCGCTGAAATTATACAGCCTGCCTGATTCAGGGCCTTTAAATTAACACCTGCAACGACCGGGAATACTATGAAAGTGAATTCGCTCGCCCTTGCGCTGAGTTTTACCTGCCTGCTGGGCAGTGTCTCTGCCCTTGCCGCCGCACAGGCTCACCGCGGCGGCAGCCTGACCTGGGGCGTCGAGACCGAGCCCGTTCCGTTTAACCCGCAGCTTAACGGCCAGTCGAAGGCGGAAGTGGTGCTGCGCAACGTCTGGGAATCGCTGCTGGCGCGCCGCCCGGACGGCAGCTACGTTCCCTGGCTGGCACAGGGCTATCAGGCCTCGCCGGACGGCAAAAGCTTCACCTTTACCCTGCGCCCCGACGTCACCTTTTCCAACGGCGAGAAGCTGACCGCCAGCGCGGTAGCTGAAAATTTCCGCCATTTGCAGGATGCACAATACTGTGCCGGCAGCAGCCTGTGCGCGATGGGCGTGCGCATTGCCCGCATCGACACGCCGGATGACCACAGCGTGACCATTACGCTGAAACAGGGGTTTGCCCCGTTCCTCGCTTTCGCCGCGAAATTACCGATCCTGGCCCCCGCCAGCTGGCATTCATCGCAGCTCAGGTCGGGAGGTACGGAGATTGCCGGCACCGGGCCATTTATCCTCGAAAGCTATGAGAAAGGCCAGCAGGCGACCTTCGTGCGCAACCCGAACTATCACTGGGCACCGGCCACCGCACAGCATCAGGGACCGGCCTATCTCGACAGCATCACCTATCGCTTTCTGCCGGAGTCTTCGGTGCGCACCGGCGCGCTGCTCTCCGGCCAGGTCGACGTGATTGAAGGGATATCCGGCAACGATGCCGGGGAATTTAAGGACAACGCCGACTTTACCTATCAGCATGCGCTTAACACCGGAAGCCCTTACTCGCTGTTCCTCAACGTCGATTACGGCCCGACCCGCGAGCTGAAAGTGCGCCAGGCCCTGCTACAGGGACTGGATATCGATCCGATCCTGAAATCGATCTATCGCGGCGAGCGCACCCGCGCCTGGGGCATTACCTCGCCCGTTGATCCGCTCTATAGCAGGGATCTGGAGGGCAAATATGGCAACCAGCCCGCGCTCGCTAACCAACTGCTGGATGAGGCAGGCTGGACCACGCGCGACAGCCAGGGCTTTCGCAGCAAAAACGGTCAGCGGCTGAGCATCGAGGTTGTCCAGGCCCAGGCGACGGTGCGCGATCAGCGCGACGTGCTGCTGCAGGCGCTTCAGGCTCAGGTGCGGCAGCGTCTTGGCGTGGAGCTTAAGCTGCGCTACGTCGACGCAGGCACTTACGTTGAGGTACGCAACAGCGGAAAATTTGGCTCGATAGCCAACTCGAACACCGATACCGACGGCATTGATATTGAAAACCACTATCGCCCGGTCAACGCAGGCGGGGCGATCAACTACAGCCGGGTCAACAGCCCTGAGATCACTGGCTGGCTTGACCGTGCGGCGGCGACGCTCGATGCACAGCAGCAGCGGCAGAACTACAGCGATCTTCAGCAATACGCCCTTATCCAGCAGGCGCTGGCGGTGCCGCTCTATGAGCCGGAAGATCAGATTGCGGCGGCCAGCTATGTCCACGGCGTCGGGTTCCGCAGCTTTAAGCAGATGCCGGAAAACGGCTACGACATCTGGCTGAGCGAACACTAACCGGGAGAGGCGAGCATGAGTCTTGAGAGCATCTTAACCCACCCGCCGCGCGCGCCGCGTCCCGTGCTGTGGCGCAGCCTGCTGGTGCGTCGTATCGCCGGGCGTCTCTCCGGCGGCGCCCTGGTGCTGTGGGCGGCGGTCACGCTGGCGTTTCTTGGCATCCATCTGGCACCGGGCGATACGGTCAGTCTGCTGATTGGTGAACAGGCGCGCACCCCGGCCATTGAGGCGGCTATCCGCAGTGAATGGGGGCTGAACGAGCCGCTGGGGTGGCAGTATCTGCACTATCTGTGGCGCGCGGTGCACGGCGATTTTGGCCGCTCTTACGTCCTGAATACCGAAGTAAGCCAGCTGCTGACCACCCAGCTGTGGCCGACGCTGAAGCTGACCGCGGCGGCGCTGCTGGTCAGCGTCCTCTTCGCGGTGGTAATGGCAGTCGCGACGGCAAACCGCCGCTGGGGTCGCCGCGTGGCAGGCGGGCTGGAGCTGCTGCTGGCTTCCACGCCGTCCTTCTGGCTCGGCATCGTGCTGCTGTTTATCTTCAGCTTTACCCTGCGCTGGTTCCCGGTGGCGGGCGACCGGCATCTCTCTTCGCTGGTGCTGCCCGCGCTGTCGCCTGGGCTGGCCCAGGGTGCGGTGCTGGCACAGGTGCTGCGGCGCGAGCTGGAAAGCGCGCTGGCGGCACCCTTTACCCTGACGCTGCGCGCGTGGGGCGTGGGCGAAACCACGATCCGCCTGCGTCACGCTCTGCGCCATGCCGCCCTGCCGGTCGTCACCCTCACCGGCTGGCTGGTGGGCGGGCTGCTGAGCGGAGCAGTGATCACCGAGCAGGTGTTTGGTCGTCCGGGTCTGGGCAAGCTGACGGTAGATGCGGTGCTGGCGAAAGATCTGCCGGTGGTGCTGGCGGTAGCGATCCTTTCGGCGCTGATCTACGTGGTGATGAGCACGCTGGTCGATATTCTGGCGCTGTGGCTCGACCCACGCCTGCGTGAGGAGAGCCGATGATGAAAGCCCTCTCCGCACGTTTCTCGCCGACGCTGCCCGCCTCCGTCTGGAGCGCCAGCCTGTTTCTGCTGCTGGTCGCGCTGGCGGTGGTGGCGCCTGAGTGGCTGACGCACGGCGATCCGCTACTGGCCGACCCGGTTAACGCCCAGCTACCCCCTTCGGCGCAGCACTGGCTGGGGACCGATCAGCTGGGGCGCGACCTGCTGACGCGGATTATCTATGGCAGCCGCTACTCGCTGCTGATAAGCGTGGCGGCGATGGCGCTGGCGGTGATCTTCGGCACGCTGCTGGGGCTGAGCGCGGCGCTGGCGCGCGGCGTGGTCGATGAGCTGCTGAGCCGCGCGGTGGACGTTATCTCGGCATTTCCCGACCTGCTGCTGGCGCTGATGCTGATCGCCTTTACCGGTCCCGGCACCGCTAACCTGATTATTGCGCTGGGCGTGGCGTCGGTGCCGCGCTTTGCCCGCGTGGTGCGGGTGCAGACGCGCAGCGTGATGACCTCCGGCTACGTTGAACAGGCCCGCACCTTTGGCCTGTCGCGCTTCCGGCTAACGGTGCGGCATATTCTGCCCCACGCGATGGCGCAGGTTCCGGCGCTGGCGACGCTCGGGCTGGGCACCGTGATTATCGGCACCGCCGGGCTGAGCTTTCTCGGCATGGGGCCGCAGCCGCCTACCGCTGAATGGGGGCTGATGCTGGCGGAAGGGCGTAACTACCTGCGCAACGCCTGGTGGATCGCCGCCTGGCCGGGGGTGTTTATCACCCTGACGGTGGTGGCGGTGAGCACGCTGGGCCGCTACTGGCAGACGCGCTTTGCCGGGAGGTCGCAATGAGTCAGCCGGTCATTGATATTCGTAACCTCTCTGTCCGCTTTGGTTCTCAGCTGGTGGTGAAAAATCTCAGTCTGCAGGTGTGGCCGGGCGAATCCGTGGCGCTGGTTGGCGAGTCCGGCTCCGGCAAAACCCTGACGGCGCGCAGCCTGCTGGGGCTGCTGCCGGAGGGGGCCTCCTTCAGTGCCGATCGCTTTGTTATCGACGGGTGCGACATGCTGCAGGCCAGCCGTCGCGACTGGCGGGCGCTGCGCGGGCGGCGCATCGGCTATGTGCTACAGGATGCGCTGGTCTCGCTCGATCCGCTGCGGCGCATTGGGCAGCAGCTGGCCGATGCGCTAACCGCCTCCGGCTACCGGCCGGGCGCCCCGCTGCGGGAGAAAAGCGTGGCGCTGCTCCAGGCGGCTGGCATTGATGATGCCGAAAGCCGCCTCGATCGCTATCCCCACCAGCTTTCCGGCGGCCAGCGCCAGCGCGCGCTGATTGCCACCGCCCTGGCGGGCAGTCCGGCGCTGCTGATCGCCGATGAGCCGACCACGGCGCTGGATATGACGGTGCAGCGGCAAATCCTCCAGCTGCTGGCGCAGCGGCGGCGCGACGGCCAGGCGCTGCTGCTGATCAGTCACGATCTGGCGGTGGTTTCGGCGCTGGCGGATCGCGTGCTGGTGATGCGCGATGGCGAAGTGGTGGAACAGGGCCACTGCGGGCCGCTGCTGAGCCAGCCGCAGCACCCCTGGACGCAGCGGCTGCTGCGTGCGGTGCCGACGCCCGCCACCCGCGGTCTGCGCCTCAGTTCAGCCGAACCGGTGGCTCTGCCACCGCGACCCCAGCCCGGTGGTGCACCGCTGCTGGAGGCGATTGGGCTGCATAAGACTTACGGTGAGCGGCAGGTGCTGAATAATATCAACTTTACCCTGCACGCCGGGGAAACCCTTGGCGTGGTGGGGGAGTCCGGCTCCGGCAAAACCTCACTGGTCAAACTGGTGATGGGCATCAGCGAGCCGGATAGCGGCACGCTGCGGCTGGAGGGGAGCCGCTGGGATCGCCTCCCGGAGAAAGCGCGACGCGCCCGACGCGCCCGTTTACAGCTGATCGCCCAGGACCCTTACAGCTCGTTCGACCCGCGCTATACGGTGGAAAAAATCATTGGCGAAAGCCTCGACTGTATCGGTATTTACGGCGACGCACGCCGCCAGCGAGTACGCCAGCTGCTGGACGAGGTGCAGCTCGGCGACCGCTTCCTTAATCGCTACCCGCAGCAACTCTCTGGCGGTCAGCGCCAGCGCGTCGCTATCGCCCGCGCCTTTGCACCCAATCCGGCGCTGCTGGTGGCCGATGAACCGGTCAGCGCGCTCGACGTCTCGGTGCAGGCGCAGGTGCTCGATCTGCTGGCCGATATGCAGGCCGCGCACGGCACCGCGCTGCTGTTTATCTCGCACGATCTTGGCGTGATCCAGCATCTCGCCGATCGCGTGCTGGTCATGCAAAACGGTCAGGTGGTGGAGAGCGGCGAACTGCGCGAGGTCTTTACCGCCCCACAGCATCCGTGGACGCAAAAACTGTTACAGGCGCTGCCGGTTCTTCCCGGCCTGCACCCCACAATCGCACAGTAAGGAGTACAGAATGAGCCAGACACAACGCCAGCTGCGGCTGGGCGCGATTATCCAGGGCGTATCCGGCAATATGTCAGCATGGCGCCACCCGGACGCGGTCGCTGACGCCAGCATCAACGTGGACTATGTCATCGAACTGGCGCGCAGGGCGGAACGGGCGAAAATCGACTTTCTGTTTGTCGCCGACGGCCTGTACATCACGCCGCAGTCGATTCCGCACTTCCTGAACCGCTTTGAACCCATCACGCTGCTCTCCGCGCTGGCGCTGGTCACCCGGAACATCGGCCTGGTGGCGACGCTATCCACCTCTTACAGCGAGCCTTTTACCGTGGCGCGTCAGTTTGCCAGCCTGGACCATCTGAGCGGTGGCCGGGGAGGCTGGAACGTGGTGACCTCGCCGCTCGAAGGCTCAGCGAAAAACTTCTCGCGTGCCACTCACCCGGAACATGATGAACGCTACCGCGTTGCCAGCGAATATCTGCGCGTGGTGACCGGGCTGTGGGACTCCTGGGAGAAGGACGCCTTCGTCCGTAACAAGGCCAGCGGTGAATTCTTCGCGGCCGATAAGCTGCATACCCTCAATCACAAAGGACAGTACTTCTCGGTACAGGGACCGCTTAACGTCGGTCGTTCGCCGCAGGGCAGGCCGGTTATCTTCCAGGCGGGCGCATCGGAAGCGGGCAAAGCCTTCGCCGCCGAAGCGGCCGATGCCATCTACACCCGGCACAGCAGCCTGGAGCAGGCGCGAGCGTTTCGTGAAGACGTTCGCCGCCGCCTGGAAGCGCGCGGGCGTAATGCTGACGATATCCGCGTTTTCCAGGGCATCAGCGTGATTATCGGCGACACCCCAGAGGAGGCTGAACGCCGCTATCAGCAGACCGCCGAACTGGTCACCATCGATAAGGCGCTGGAGTACCTTGGCCGCTACTTTGAACACCATGATTTCAGCCAGTACGCGCTGGATGAACCCTTTCCGGAGATCGGCGAGCTGGGAGAAAACAGCTTCCGCAGCACCACTGATAATATCAAGCGCTACGCCCGCGAGCGGGGCCTGACGCTGCGTCAGGTGGCGCTGGAGGAGGCAACGCCGCGCCCCAGCTTTATCGGCACCGCCGCAGCGGTGGCGGAAGGCCTGGCGCAGTGGTTCCTGGAGGGGGCCGCCGATGGCTTTATCGTGCGCGGCGGCACGCCGACCGCCTTTGATGACTTTGTGGATCAGGTGATCCCGCTGCTTCAGGCGCGGGGGCTCTACCGTCAGGAGTATGAAGGCGAGACATTGCGTGAAAACCTTGGTCTGGCCGAGCCGGAGAATCAGTTTGCCCAACGCCGGCAGCAGGTCGCGTAATGCCAGCTAAGGTGATTTTCAGTGAGCAGCAGGCCCTGGCCGCCGCGCATGCCGTGGCCGCACTGCCGGTAAGCGATGCGGCGACCCGCGATCGCCTCTACCCGCTTGAGGCGCTGTTGCTGTTCAGCCGCCCGAATCATCGCCAGCGCGCCCTCTCTGAGGGCAGCGGAAATTTGTAGATAAACCAGGGCGCGGCGGTTTTATTGACGCCCTGATTCGAGGAGGGGAGATATTCAAGCTGCGGCGCGGGAATATAGATATTCCGGCTGCGGTCAATAAACAGCGCGTCGGCAGAGATCAGGCGGTCATCCTGAATTAATACCTGACGTTCGCCGCCGGGCAGCAGCCGCTCGACCGAACGGCTTTCGGTGTTGGAGAGATAAAAGTGACCCTGGCTATCCATCGCGGTGCCGCCGATTGAGGGGATATCCGCGTACTTTTCAATGTGCCCCTGCAAGGTCGCGTCATCCAGCGCATCATCCAGCAGGTAGCGCGTTGCAATACGGCGCATCGGGCCGGTGGGCGTAGAGAAATAGAGCCATTTGCCATCGGGGCTGACCTCCAGCATATCGCTCGCGACCTCGGGTCGTTTACCCTTTTCATCGCTCAGGATGCGGCCGCCAAACCCCTTTTGCGCCAGCTTCGGCGGCTTGTTCAGCTCGGGCAGAGCGGAAAGTTTTCTTTTGGTCACCCCGGTTTTCAGGTTATGGATGATGATGCCGCCCAGGCCCGAGTCGGTGACAAATATCAGGTCGCCCCAGATCCGCAAATCGTTGGGCGCACCGCCCGGCGGCAGACTTTGTGCATCAAAGCGTAGGATTTTGCTGACGCGTCCGGTGGCGATATCAAAGGCAACCAGCTTCGCCGCGCCCGGCGCGGGCGTGCCATCCTCAGGTGCCCCCTGATCAACCACCCATACCAGGTGATCATTGAATATATGCACCGCATTAATATTCACCAGCTGGTCCACGCCGCTGGCGCCCGCCCGCCACTGGTTCCAGTCGTTACCGGGGAAGGGCACCGGGCCGTGCGCTGTAACCTTCGCCAGCGCGGGGGAGTTTTCATGGCCTTTAAAACGCGGCAGGTTAATAAATATTGTGCCCTGCGAGGAGACCGCCGCGCCGTTGGTCAGCCACGGGGAGGTTACCGCGACCTCAAGTGGGGAGGCTGATTTTACTGCCGCAAAGCTTTGACGCGCCAGCGCCGCCGCAGCGAGCCCGCTAATAATGAAATTTCTTCTGTTCAACAGCGACTCCTTAATACCGGGATATAAACAGAGGAGGCAAAGCGTAATAATGCTCAGCCCGAGTGAAGCGCATTGATTTTCCGGAAATTATTAACTAAACCTTTATTAGGTTTAGATGAATTATTCCGGACTGACAAAAAAATATTTAAGGTCACTTTGCGTTATTAATTAATTCAGGCCCGTAATAAACAGGAGAAAATAATGAGCGGCGAAAGCCATACCTTCCGTGCTGTCCAGGAATTATCATGCGATGAAAGATAACCGCCCGGACCATTTCGATGCCGAATTCTCCCGCCTGCCCGAGGTCAGCCTGCTGGCAAATGAAAAATATAAGGGCGACCCCAATTTTATGACCTCGCTGGCCAGGGGACTGGAAGTGCTACAGACATTCAGACCGGATCATCCCAGGCAAACGGTGGCACGCATCAGTGAAATAACGCGCCTTCATCGCGCCGTGGTCAGACGCTGCCTCTATACGCTTGCAGCCCTGGGTTTTGTTTATTCAGATGATAACCGGCATTATCAGCTGCTCCCGCGCGTGTTAACCATCGGTCATGCCTATTTACATTCATCCGGGCTGGCGAAGCAGGCGCAAATTGCCCTCGACTACCTTAGTCAGCAGATTAATCACTCCTGTTCCGTCGCCACGCTGGATGGTGACAGCATCCTCTATATCGCCCGCGCGTCCGTTAGCCGGATTATGAAAATTGACCTTGGCCGCGGCAGCCGTTTGCCCGCTTACGCAACGTCAATGGGGCTTGTCCTGCTCAGCGAACTGCCTGACGCCGAGCTGGAGGCGTACTTAAATCGGGTGCAGCTCAGTGCGTTTACGCCCCAGACCATTACCGACAAAGCATTGCTACGTGAGGAACTGGTAAAGATCAAATCTCAGGGCTATGCCATTAACGACCAGCAGCTGGAGACTGGGCTGCGATCGATGGCGGTTCCCATGTATTCGTCCAGGGGTAAGGTTGTTGCGGCAATGAATGTCGGCACGCACGTATCGCAAACATCCTCCGCCGAGTTGAAAGAGGTGTTTCTGCCAAAGCTTCAGCGCGCTGCCATGGAGCTTTCGCTGTTGTTGTAGCGTGCCGCTGGCCCTGAAAGGGCTCGCCATCTTTTTTTGAACTCCCTCTCTCACCCATAAAACCATTAATTTTATTAAACCATTAATTCCAGGGTGTTTTTATAAAAAATTGCATTTTTATGCTGTTGTAATGACGGAAGTGGCGTTTTTAAACCTGGCTCACAAAAATGATGCAGAATTGTTAAATGTTACGATAATCGCACAACTTATCGTTATTCGCACTTGTTGCGTTTTTCTCCCTCACCTAAGTTGAACCCAGTCAGATTCAACGAGGTGAGGAAGAAAATGGTCAACAAAGAGATAAGCAGCGCCGATGAGGCCGTCTCGAATGTTCAGGACGGCGCCGTCATCATGGTTGGGGGATTTGGCCCGGCCGGGCAGCCTGCCGAGCTGATTAACGCACTGATGCGCCGCAGGCCGCGTGGTCTGACGCTGATCAGCAACAATGCCGGTAACGGCGATTATGGATTAGCCGCCCTGATGAAATCGGGCTGCGTGCGAAAAATCATCTGTTCATTTCCGCGCCAGAGTGATTCCTGGGTTTTTGACGAACTCTATCGTCAAAAAAAGATTGAACTGGAGCTGGTACCGCAGGGCAACCTGGTGGCGCGTATCCAGGCCGGCGGGGCAGGGCTGGGGGGAATTTTCACCCCAACCGGCTATGGTACGCAGCTGACGGAAGGCAAAGAGACGCGCCTTATTGACGGACGTCACTATGTGCTGGAAACGCCGCTTACCGCACATTTCTCGCTGATCAAAGCGCAGCGTGCCGATCGCTGGGGCAACCTGACGTTTAACAAAGCCGGACGCAATTTCGGTCCAATTATGGCTCCGGCCAGCCGCTGCACCATTGTGGAGGTCAGTGAAATGGCCGCCCTGGGAGAGCTGGATCCCGAAGCGATCGTCACCCCCGGTATTTACGTCTCGCGCGTGGTACAGGTACCCGCCGTTCAAACCCACTTACTTGCTCAGGGGGGCTGAATGAAAACCCTGACGCATCAGCAGCTCGCCCGTCGCATTGCACAGGATATTCCTGAGGGTGCCTACGTAAATCTGGGGATCGGCCAGCCGACGCTAATTGCTGACTATCTTCCGGCGGACAAAGAGATATTCCTGCACAGTGAAAACGGCATTCTGGGAATGGGGCCGACGCCTGAAGCGGATGCCATTGACCCGGAGCTGATCAATGCCGGCAAACAGCCGGTGACGCTGCTGCCGGGCGGCTGCTTTTTTCACCATGGGGATTCCTTCGCCATGATGCGCGGCGGTCATCTGGATATCTGCGTATTGGGCGCTTACCAGGTTTCGCAGCGCGGGGATCTGGCTAACTGGAGCACCGGCTCGCCGGACGCCATTCCTGCGGTGGGGGGAGCGATGGATCTGGCCATCGGGGCGCGAAAGGTCTTTGTGATGACCCGCCATCTGACTAAAACCGGCGAGTGCAAAATCGTTGAAACCTGCAGCTATCCGCTGACCGGCATCGCCTGTATTTCGCGAATATATACCGATATGGCGGTGATGGACATTACGGGATCCGGCGTGGTGGTACGTGAACTCTTTGGCGAGGTCACCGCCGGGTATCTGCAAGACATTACTCCCGTCCCGCTGCAATTTTCACTGCTCAAGCCGGAGGTCGCCCATGTCTGAAGCCTATATCTGCGGCGGGGTAAGAACGCCGTTTGGCCGTCTCAATGGCAGCCTGTCCGGGATCCGGGCTGACGATCTGGCAGCGATCCCGCTGCGTGAACTGCTCCAGCGTCATCCGGCGCTGGATCCAGCGGCTATTGATGATGTACTGCTGGGCTGTGCCAATCAGGCCGGGGAGGATAACCGCAACGTGGCGCGGATGGCCGCGCTGCTGGCGGGGCTGCCCCCCAGCGTACCGGGCGGTACCCTCAACAGGCTGTGCGGTTCCAGCCTTGATGCGGTTGCTACCGCGGCACGGGCGATCAAAAGCGGCGAAAACGACATGGTTATCGCAGGCGGTGTGGAGAGTATGACGCGGGCGCCCTGGGTAATGGGTAAAGCGGAATCGGCGTTTAGCCGGGCGATGCGCATTGAGGATACCACCATGGGCTGGCGCTTAATCAATCCACAGATGCAGGTGCAGTATGGGACGGAATCCATGCCGCAAACCGCTGAGAACCTGGCAGAGAAATTCGCCATCAGCCGGGGCGATCAGGACGCCTTTGCCCTGCGTAGCCAGCAGCGCACCGCCGCAGCATGGGAGGCAGGGTTCTACGCACCGCAGATTGTCCCTGTCACGCTGCCGGTGAAAAAAAACCAGCAGCCGGAACGGTTTTCACGGGATGAACATCCGCGCGCCACCACCGCTGAAGCGCTGGCGCGCCTTAAGCCGGTCGTATACGCGGCTGGCACCATTACGGCGGGCAACGCCTCCGGCCTGAATGATGGCGCCTGTGCGTTGCTGATCGCCAGCGAACGGGCACTCACTGCCCATCAACTCCAGCCAATGGCGCGGGTTATCGCCAGTGCGGTGAGCGGCGTGGAACCCGGGCTCATGGGCTTTGGCCCGGTGGGCGCGGTTAACCGGGTGCTGGCGTTAACCGGACTGACGCTGCAAAACATGGATGTGATTGAGCTAAACGAAGCCTTTGCTGCTCAGGTGCTGAGCGTTACGCGCGCGCTGGGGCTGCCTGACGATGCAGAGTGGCTCAATCCTAACGGTGGGGCAATTGCCCTTGGGCATCCGCTGGGGGCCTCGGGGGGGCGGCTGGTCCTTAACGCCTGCCATCAGCTCAGTAAAACCGGCGGTAAGCTGGCGCTCTGCACGATGTGCATCGGCGTAGGGCAGGGCATCGCCCTCGTCCTCGAACGGGTTTGAGGTGTGACAATGGAAACCGAATACCGACTCGATGGCCCGGTCAATGCGCCAGTGCTGGTGCTGTCCAATTCACTCGGCACCTTGTGGACCCTGTGGGATGCGCAGTTCTCCAGCTTTATTAAGCACTTTCGGGTACTGCGTTACCACACCCGTGGGCATGGCAGCAGTACGCTGCCCGCCGACCCGCTGAGTATTGACCGGCTTGGCCAGGACGTCATCGATCTGCTTGATCACCTCAGGATTGAACGTGCCTGCTTCTGCGGCATCTCGCTCGGCGGCCTGACGGGGCTGTGGCTGAATCTGCACCATCCTGACCGCTTCAATCGTTTTGTTCTGGCGAATACGGCAGCCCGCATCGGTAGCCAGGCGGCGTGGCAGACGCGCGCCGAACAGGTACGACGCGAAGGGCTGGGGGCGGTGGTCGCCGCTACGGATAAACGCTGGTTCACCGAAGACTATATTCAGCGCAGGCCCGGTATCGTCGAAAACCTGCTGGAGAGCCTGGCAGAGATCTCCCCGGCGGGATATGCCGCCTGCTGCGAAGCGCTGGCGCTGGCGGATTTACGCTCAGGCCTGGTGGAGATGCCGCGCCCGATGCTGATGATCGCCGGACGGGAAGATCCGGTTACTCCGGTAGCAGACGCTCAGCGGGTGGTTGACGCCGCACCTCAGGCACGGCTCTGCGTGCTGACCGCCTCGCATCTTTCCAACATTGCCTGTGCGTCAGCGTTCACCCGGCAAACGCTTAAATTTCTGCTCAAAGGAGAGGGTTATGGCATTAACGATTGAAAACATCAGCAGCTGGCTGGTCGATATTCCCACCATCCGGCCACATAAGATGTCGATGGTCACGATGGGCTGCCAGACGCTGGTCATTGTCAAAATAAGCTGCGCGGGGGGGATCACCGGCTGGGGAGAGGCGACCACTATCGGCGGGCTGAGCTATGGCCCGGAAAGCCCGGAGTCCATAAAAATCGCTCTTGACCGCTATCTTGCCCCCCTGCTCACTGGCATACCGCTGACGGGCGTCGAGCCGCTGGCGGCACGGATGAATGCGGGGGTGCGCGGCAATACATTCGCTAAGTCCGCGCTGGAAACCGCGTTCCTTGATGCCACCGGTAAAGCCTGCGGCGTCCCGGTCAGTACGCTGCTGGGCGGTGCCAGGCAGCATCGTCTGCCGGTGCTCTGGACGCTGGCCAGCGGCGAGACGGATAAAGACATTGATGAAGGGCGTCGCCTGATGGCAGAGGGGCGCCACCAGCGTTTCAAGCTGAAAATAGGTGCCAGGTCACTACAGGAAGACCTGAAACATGCGCTCAGCATTAAGGCCGCGCTGGGCGAGGAGGTGGCGGTACACGTCGACGTCAATCAGGCATGGGATATGTCCACCGCGCTGCGCGCCATTCCCGCGCTGCTTGCGGGCGGCATTAATATGATTGAGCAACCGATTGACTGCCACGATCGTCGCAATCTGGTCGATCTCAGCCAGCGTTTTAACGCTACCCTGCTGGCGGACGAAGCGGTGACGGACGGGCAGTCCGGGTTTGCGCTGGCCCGCGCCGGTTTTGTTGGCGCTTACGCGTTGAAAATTGCCAAGGCGGGCGGCCCGGCACAGGCGTTAAAGCTGGCGCATATCGCCAGCGCGGCGGGCATCGGGCTATACGGCGGCACCATGCTGGAAGGCGCTATCGGCACCGTCGCCTCGCTTCATGCCTGGTCGACGCTGGATCTGACCGAGGGCACCGAGATGTTTGGTCCGCTGTTGCTCAAAGATGACATTCTCACCCACCCGCTGGACTTCAGTAAGGGCAGCGTTTCGCTGCCCTCCGGTCCGGGCTTAGGCGTGGACGTCGACGAAGAGAAACTCTCCTATTACGCACGAAAGTAGCGAGGACACCATGTTATTTAAAGTTGCGATGATCGTTGAAATTCCTGCCACTCTCGCACCAGAAGAGGCGCAGCAGTTAAAAGCCAAAGAGAAAGCGTATTCACAACAGTTACAGCACGAAGGTAAATGGCGTCATATCTGGCGTATTGCCGGGAAATATGAAAATGTCAGCATTTTTGACGTCAAGGATAATACGGCGCTGCATGACATATTAATGGGGCTGCCGCTGTATCCTTTTATGAAAATCAGCATTGAGCCTTTATGCCGGCATCCCTCTTCAATACATGAAGATGATAAATAATACGCGCATTGTGCAATGAGGAGATGAATATGTCAGAGAATATTATTCATACTGAAGCGTTCAAAGATTTTATTGCGGTTAGCTGTGGCATAAATGTTGTCGGAGGTGACGCCCGGTTTAAAGCCATTATTAATCGTATGATGTTCGATCTATGTGGCCTGATTGAAGAGTTCGCTATCAGCGACGAAGAGTTCTGGCGCGCGGTCAATTACCTTAACGTCCTGGGAGAACGTAAAGAGGTTGCGCTGCTGGCCGCCGGTCTGGGGCTGGAGCACTTCCTGGATATGCGCGCTGATGCGTCAGAAGCCGCCGCCGGTCATACTGGCGGTACCCCGCGTACCATTGAAGGGCCTTTATACGTGGCAAATGCGCCACTAAGCCAGCGACAGGCCCGTATGGATGATGGAAAGGATCCGGGTGAACCCCTGTGGCTCTGTGGTCAGGTAACCGACCAGCACGACAGGCCGCTGGCCGGCGCAATTGTTGATATCTGGCATGCGAATACCCACGGCTGCTACTCCTTTTTTGATCCCTCGCAACCGCCCTATAACCTGCGCCGCCGCATCGAAACCGCCGAGGATGGCAGATACGCGGCGCGTAGCATTCTCCCCTCCGGCTATGGCTGCCCGCTGGACGGACCCACTCAGGCGCTGTTAAATCATCTGGGGCGTCATGGCAATCGCCCGGCCCACATTCACTTTTTTGTTTCCGCTCCTGGTCACAGGCATCTTACCACGCAGATTAACCTGAATGGCGATGAGTGGTTATGGGATGATTTCGCCTTTGCGACACGCGAAGAATTAATCGCCGACCCGGTGAATGTGACCGATCGGCATATTGCGCGCGAACGCGATATGCCGGTTCCCCATACGGAAATAAGTTTTGATTTCAAACTGCTGCCTGCCGAAAGTGAACGAGAAATAGAAAAAATTAAACGCGCGCGCATGTTGGAATAAACCGGGCTGCGCCCGCCAGTGTCGTGATATCAATTCATTCAGAGGAAATAACAATGAGCGAAGCTCTCTCGCTGCGTACGCGCACGCTTATGGAAAAAATAAATAACGCGCTAATTATTGATAAGGATGAAGGTCAATATAAATGCCATCGCAGCATCTTTACCGACCCGGAATTATTTGAACTGGAAATGAAACATATATTTGAGGGCGGCTGGGTCTTTCTGGCGCACGAAAGTCAGCTGGCGAAACCGGGTGATTATTATACCCTGACCATCGGTCGTCAGCCCGTGATGCTCACCCGCGATAAAAATGGCCATCTGCAGGCGCTGATCAACAGCTGTTCACATCGGGGTGCAATGCTTGCTACGCGGAAAACAGGCAATAAAAGCGCTTTCACCTGCCCCTTCCACGGCTGGACGTTCAGTAACGATGGTCGGTTGCTAAAGGCAAAAGATGAAAAGAGTGGAGGCTATCCTCCCTGTTTCAAACAGGACGGCGCCCACGATCTCAAATCTCTGCCGCGCTTTGCCTGCTACAAGGGTTTTTTATTCGGCAGCCTCAACGCGGCGGTGCCGGAGCTGGAGGCGTGGCTGGGGGAGACGCGTAACGTTATCGACCTGATAGTCGATCCGGCAGAGCAGGGGCTTGAGGTATTAGCCGGTACCTCAAGCTACACCTACGAGGGTAACTGGAAACTACAGATGGAAAACGGCGCGGACGGTTACCACGTCAGCGTTGTGCACTGGAATTACGCCTCTACCATGTCACGCCGCAATTACGAAGCCAACGCGACCCACACGGTTGATGCCAATGGCTGGTCAAAAAGCCCTGGCGGGGTCTATGGCTTTGAAAATGGCCATATGTTGCTGTGGACGCGGGTTATGAACCCCGAGGTTCGGCCAGTCTTCAAACAAAAGGAGCGCCTGGCTGCCGCCTTCGGTGAGGCACGAATGGATCTGATGGTCAATGAAACGCGCAACCTCTGCCTCTATCCCAATCTCTATCTGATGGACCAGTTCTCGACCCAGCTGCGGGTGGTCAGACCGATAGCGGTGGATAAAACCGAGGTGACCATATTCTGCTTTGCGCCTAAGGGGGAAGAGGCGGCGGATCGGGCACTGCGGATCCGTCAGTACGAGGACTTTTTCAACGTTAGCGGTATGGGTACGCCGGACGATCTGGAGGAGTTTCGCGCCTGCCAGAGCGGCTACAACGCGGCGAATCTACCCTGGAGCGATATGAGCCGTGGCGCGGTGCGCTGGCAGGAAGAAGCGGATGACAATGCCCGTCAGATGGGGATAAGTCCGCTGCTGACCGGCATCCGCGCGGAAGATGAAGCTCTGTATATCACCCACCATCATCACTGGCAGAGCAGGTTACTGAAGGCGATTAGCGGGGAGGAGGCAGAATGAGCCAGCTACAGCATCAGATTGAACAGTTTCTCTATCGCGAATCGCGGCTACTGGACGACCGGCGCTGGGACGAGTGGATCGACTGCTATCACCCGCGGGTGGAGTACTGGATGCCCGCCTGGGGGGATGATGACTACCTCACCAGCGACCCGCAGCAGGAAATTTCGCTGATCTACTATGCCACCCGCGACGGCCTGGAGGATCGGGTTTATCGCATCAAAACCGAACGCTCTGCGGCCAGCACCCCCGAGCCGCGCACCACGCACGCCATCAGCAACGTCGAAATCCTCTCCAGCGACGGTGACCAGCATCAGGTGCGCTACAGCTGGTCTACCTGGAGCCACCGTTATAAACAGTCGGAGGTCTTTTTCGGTCACTGTCTCTGTACCCTGGTGCAGGAGGATAACCAGCTGCTGATTAAGCGCAAAAAAATCCAGCTTAACAATGACTACATCAATCATGTGATTGATATCTACCATCTGTAGGGGGACGGGATGTTTACCATTGCACTTAATTTTGAGGATGGCGTCAGCCGTTTTATTCAATGTAATGAAAACGAGAAAGTGCTGGATGCCGCCTACCGGCAGAAAATCAATCTGCCGATGGACTGCTCCGATGGCGTGTGCGGCACCTGTAAGTGCCGCTGTGAGAGGGGAGAATTCGATCTTGGAGATGAATATCTTGAGGAAGCGCTATCGGACCAGGAGCGCGATGGCGGCCTGGTGCTGACCTGTCAGATGGTGCCCTCATCGGACTGTACGATCGCCGTCCCTGTGACGTCGTCGATGTGCAAAACTGGCGTCGACACCTTCCGCACCGACGTCATTGCCGTAGAAAATCTCTCTCCCTCCACTATCGAGCTATGCCTGCGTCTGTCCGATCGGCAGGGGCTTGCCTTTCTCAGCGGGCAGTATGTCAATATCCAGCTGCCCGGCACGGAGATCACCCGTGCTTACTCCTTCAGCTCAGCGCCCGGCGCGGATCGGCTCTCGTTTTTAATCCGCAACGTACCTAATGGACTGATGAGCAGCTGGCTGAGTAAAAGAGCCAGGCCAGGAGACGCGCTGACGCTGACCGGGCCGCAGGGCAGCTTTTATCTGCGCGCGGTGACCCGTCCGGTGCTGATGCTGGCGGGCGGAACCGGGCTTGCGCCATTCCTGTCGATGCTGCGAACCCTTGCGCGCGGCGAACTCAGCTTCCCCGTCCATCTGGTGTGGGGCGTAAATCGCGACAGCGATCGGGTTAAACTGGAGGAACTGGCGTCTCTGGCGCAGCAGATGCCGCTGTTTAGCTACCGCATTTGCGTGGCCGATAGCGCATCAACGGAGCGCAGAACAGGCTATGTTACCCAGCATATTGACGACGGCATGCTGAATGACGGCGATGTCGACGTTTACCTCTGCGGGCCGCCGCCGATGGTTGAGGCGGTAATGAGCTATCTCCAGGCCAGAGCCCTGGCCCCGCAAAACTTTTACTATGAGAAGTTTACGCCCCAGGCCGCAGGAGAGGCATCATGATGCGGGAGCGATTTAGCGGTAAAGTCATGGCTGTTACCGGTGCAGGGCAGGGCATTGGTAAAGCCGTTGCCCTGGCGGCGGCGGCCGAAGGGGCTGACGTGGCGTTAATCGACCGCGCTGAGCACGTGGAGGATGTTTGTCAGCAGATCCGCCGGCTGGGGCGCAGCGCTATTGCCATTCGCGCCGACTTAGAAGTCTGGCAGGAGGCCGAAGCGGCATTACGTCAGGCCCATAGTTACTTTGGTCAGCTGGATATTCTGGTCAATAACGTGGGGGGCACTATCTGGGCGCGCCCGTTTGCCGACTACGCGCCGCAGCAAATTGAGGCAGAGGTCCGACGATCGCTGTTTCCCACGCTGTGGTGCTGCCGCGCGGTGCTGCCTTTCATGCTGGAACAGCAGCGGGGCGTCATTGTCAACGTCTCGTCGGTGGCCACGCGCGGGGTGAACCGCGTGCCGTACTCGGCCAGCAAGGGGGGTGTCAACGCCCTGACGCAGTCACTGGCGATGGAATTTGCCGCAGCCGGAATTCGGGTTAACGCTACCGCGCCCGGTGGGACCGACGCACCGCCGCGTCTGACGCCGCGTAACAGCGAAATCCCTACGGTTCAGGAACAGGCCTGGTACGATCGGGTGGTCAGTCAGACCCTCGATGCCAGCCTGATGCATCGCTACGGCAGCGTTGATGAACAGGTTGCTGCCATCCTGTTCCTCGCCAGCGACGAGGCCAGCTATATCACGGGGACCATCCTGCCCGTGGCGGGAGGGGATTTAGGGTGATGGGCAGCCAGGTGAAGCCGGCATAGCGCAGAATCACCCGCCATGAAGTGCGGGCATACAGGCGGGTTAACAGTAAAGTGAAGCAGCGCCGGTACTGATTCAATCCGGCCTGCATTCACTCAGCCTGGCCTGGAATAGAGCCAGATTATTTAGCCAGCAGTTCCCTGCGAACGATTTCTGCCCCTGCGCTTAACGCATTGAGCTTACCTCTCGCAACCTGACGGGACAGCGGGATCATGCCACAGTTAGTTGAAGGATAGAGCTTGTCGGCATCGACAAACTGAAGCGCCTTGCGCAGCGTATTGGCGACTTCTTCGGGGGTTTCAATGGTATTGGTTGCCACGTCAATGGCCCCAACCATCACTTTTTTACCCCGGATCAGTTCAATCAGCTCCATTGGAACATGTGAGTTTTGACATTCGAGGGAGATGATATCGATATCAGAGGCCTGCAGCTTAGGGAAAATCTCTTCATATTGCCGCCACTCTGAACCCAGCGTCTTTTTCCAGTCCGTATTGGCTTTGATGCCGTAGCCATAGCAAATATGTACGGCGGTTTCACACTTAAGCCCTTCGATGGCTCTCTCTAAAGCGGCAATCCCCCAGTCATTCACCTCATCGAAAAATACGTTAAAGGCGGGTTCATCAAACTGGATAATATCAACGCCAGCCGCCTCAAGCTCTTTGGCTTCCTGATTGAGAATTTTAGCGAATTCCCAGGCCAGCTTTTCGCGACTTTTATAGTGGCTGTCATACAGCGTATCAATCATCGTCATGGGACCGGGCAGGGCCCATTTAATGGGTTTATCGGTTTGCTGACGTAAAAAACGGGCATCTTCAACGAAAACGGGCTTTTGGCGACTCACCGGCCCCACGACCGTTGGGACACTCGCATCATAGCGATTACGGATTTTCACGATCTCACGCTTCTCGAAATCCACGCCGCTGAGGTGCTCGATAAAGGTGGTGACAAAATGCTGGCGCGTTTGCTCACCATCACTGACAATATCGATACCGGCCTGCTGCTGATCTTCCAGACACAAACGCAGAGCATCCTGTTTGCCATCAATCAGTTCCTGACCCTGCAATTTCCAGGGGGACCACAGTGTCTCAGGCTGTGCAAGCCAGGAGGGTTTAGGTAAACTGCCCGCGGTCGATGTAGGTAACAATATTTTCATAACAGATGCCTTGTATTTTAGTTAATCAAAGAACGTAATTAGCAGACCACTGCTCAAGAATAGTTCGATAAGGTTTAATGAAGTGCTCTTCAGTAAACTTACCCTGCTCAACGGCCAGGCGGCTACGCTCTTCTCGATCATAAACAATTTTGGTTACTGCATAATCCTGCTGATCCAAATTCGGCTGATACGCTTCGCCGGCAACCGCATTCGCATTGTAAATCTCAGGCCGGTAAATCTTCTGGAACGTCTCCATCGTGCTGATGGTGCTAATGAGTTCGAGATCCGTATAATCGCCCGTTAAATCACCCGCAAAATAGAAAGCTAAAGGCGCAACGCTGTTTGCCGGCATAAAATAGCGAGCCTGTAGCCCCATTTTATTGAAGTAGCGATCGGTCATGGAGGCTTCATTTTGCTGGTATTCAACGCCCAGGACGGGATGATGATAATCCGTCCGGTGATAGACATTTTTGCTGGAAACGCTCAGGCATATCACCGGGGCTTTATTGAAATTCTCTTTGTAAGTCTCTGAGTTTACGAAGCATTTAAAAAGTTTTCCATGCAAATCGCCAAAATTATCCGGCGTGCTGAAGGTGGATTTATTCCTGTTGTGCTCTAACAGTACGACGCTAAAGTCATAATCCCGCACGTAAGAGGAAAAATTATTGCCGACAATACCTTCAATACGCTGGCTGGTCTTTTTATCGACAATATTCGTTTTTAATATTTCAATCACCGGGAAGGTATTACCCTTGCCCTCAACATCCATCTCAACGGAAACAATTTCAAGCTCAACCGAATAACGATCCCCTTTCAGGTTATCCTCATGCGCCAGCGTGTTGAAGCGATTGTCAATCATCGCCAGAGCATTGCGCAGGTTCTCCTGACGTTTTTCGCCTCTGGCTAAATTAGCAAAGTTGGTCGTGATGCGCGTACTTTCTGATGGATTATAGTTTTCATCAAAATTAATACTCTTAATCGCAAAGGTGAAATCGTTATTGGTCATAATCTGTGATCCTAATGTCTGATATAAGAACCTGAATTTTTATTGTTTCTTCGCTATTTCCCAGCGTCCTTTCCCGGTTTTCTCATTCAGTGCTCTTCATATTGTTGATAATTAATAATGCATATTTTATGCCATTATCATTGGGCGAGTGGAAGTGATTTAATTTCACTGCAACATGAGTCATCTTCATGATCTGCCTCGCGCGCAGTACGCCTGTTGCTGCAAAAATTCTCTTTTGTCGGAAATTTTCATTCCATATCAACAGATTATATCTGCCTGCCGGAGTGGACTTCTCTGCGTGCCACGCGCTTTATGCATATAGCCGCCTTCGGGTATAGCCGAAAATGGCTTCGCTCAGGCAGCCGACAGGATAGCTAAGCGGTAGCAACAGGATAAGTTGCCCTGATGTTATGTCAGGCTGTTAGAGAAAATGAAAGGGAGTAAACATGCTTAAAGTGAGTGGTGCCACTTATGGTAACCACGGACCTGAGGGTGCGCTTTCGCTACACCCTTAGCAGGTTAGACGCTGCTTTTATCGTCGCCTGTCGCCTTTTTTCAATAAATGCCGCACTCTGTTCTTTTGCTTTTGGCAACTGGGCCGTGGATGCCATCCGGGGGGAGCCACAGGAAAAAGGTGGTGCGGGGTCGTACTCCATGTGTAATTGAATATTCTGTGCAATCTCAGCGCCATAAAGCTCTGCCACAACGGTAAGCGCAAAATCAATGCCCGATGTCACGCCCGCGCCAGTAATACGATTGCGGTCCCGGACGACACGCTCGTTTACGGGTTCTGCCCCCAACAGAGAGAGTTGATCCAGCGAAGCCCAATGCGTCGTTGCCCGATATCCTTTCAGAAGCCCGGCGGCAGCAAGTATCAACGAGCCCGTGCATACGGAAGTCACCAGTCGCGCCTGGTGACTCCGGGCGCGTATAAACGAAAGCACATTCTCATCCGTCATCAGGTCTGTCTGTCCGGGTCCTCCGGGAATGCAGATGACATCAAGTTTCGGGCATGTGCTGAAAGTGGTAGTCGGCAGAATTGCCATTCCCCGGTCCGACACGACAGGATCCCGTGTTTTCCAAATGAGATGGACGTTGGTGTCAGGGGTTCTGACAAAAACTTCATACGGACCGGTGAGATCAAGCTGTGTCAGCGCCGGAAACAGTAGCAGCCCGATTGATATGCCTGCGGAATCACTCATGAGAGACCTTTTCTGATTTACAGATATTAAAATGACTTTTTCTCACCCAGAGCAAATCTGCGCGCTGCGGCAGGGTGATTTCCAAACATTTAACAGGGCAGGTTAACTGGCTGCCCCTCGCATAGCAGAGATTTATCGTCCAGACTTAAACCAAAACGTAGTCTACGCAGCCGTTGTGCTTTACACTGCGCGCTGTAAAAACTGAGTAGATTAACGATAAAGTAGGCGGTAAAGGCGATGAACGGCACGATCACAACCTGGTTTAAAGAAAAAGGTTTTGGATTTATCAAAGATGAGAACGGTGACAACCGTTATTTTCATGTGATCAAGGTCGCCAACCCCGAGCTGATTGACAAAAATGCATCGGTGACGTTCGAACCTGGCACCAATAGCAAAGGCTTGTCAGCCTACGCAGTCAAGGTGCTACCGGAAAGCAACTATATTTATATCGCAGGCGAGCGTCTCAAGCTCACGGCGATCAAGTCCTGGCTGGTTTACAGTGAAGAAGTCCCTGTCGATGCCCGCATTGACAAAGAAAATGCAGTGCTCTCGGTGGGCCTGTTGATGAACAACATCAGGCCGAAATCCTCCACTGAGCCGGGTAAAATGCGTTCGCTGAAAAAACTGGCTATCACCACCTTCCAGGGGACGACATTGATCTTCTCAGAAGATGAGATTGACGTGGATGCCACGGTGAAGATGCTTAAAGTCTGAGTGCGGGCAGACTGAACACAGTCCCAACATAGTCGGCTGACCTTCGTGGGAACCCTGCGCCCTTTACTGGCAGGATTTCGGGCAGCCCATAAGAGTGCCTGATTATTGCTGCGAACCCAGGCAACCAGAGCGTTGCCTTGAATTTTCCTGTTAGCGCATGCAACCAGAGCGTTGCCGCGAATTTTCCTGTTAGCGCAGGCGTCTACAGTACTGCCTCGTTTCTTCCTGCGCTCGCAGTCGCACGGCAATCTATTATGCTTACTGATAATCACCCGCCAGTGGAGAATGTCATGTATACGCTTTATGTGTTGAACGTGGCATTAAGGATACCCAGCTTGCGGCAGAGGTCAGGTACGGACGTCCCCAGCTCGGCCTGCTTCAGGGCAAGATAATTTGCTGTTCGGTGAATCGTGACTTTTCCATCGGCACCCCCTTCGTAGAGGGGCGTGTTTATCACGCCGGAATGCTGTTTCTGATTGGAGCAGGATATTGGGGAAGGGTCGAACGTTTCATTCAAATTATTTTAAAAAACTTTGCCGTCTCAGGATCCGATATTCTTAATATTTTCTGAGAAATATCCTGTCTTATTAATAAGTCAGATCTGGCATGGGGTAAGGCTGAAATTATTAATTGCGATTTTTCTTAATTCTGTATCAGAAAAATCCTGCTGCCTGTGTAAGAGAATAGCTGATTTTGCTCGTTCTATGACATTTTAGGTGTATTGCCCAATCTAAAAACCGCCGCTACAATGCGCCTCGGTAATCCTCCCCTTTTTAACGGAGGCGATAAGTAGAATCAAGTCATGCGTTGAATATGCTGCATCGGCGTGTAGCCATTCAATGCCATATACGAACGCACGTGATTATAAAACCATTACCAGCGTGTGGCATAGTCCTGCAGTTCATCCAGCGAGGAAAACAGGTACTGCCCCAGCCAGTCATAGCGCACTGTACGATTATATCGCTCAATATAAGCGTTCTGCTGAGGTTTACCGGGCTGAATAAAACGCAGGGTTATATTCTGTCGGGCCGCCCATGACATCAGTAGCCTGCCTGTATATTCTGGCCCATTATCGCACCGGATAGCTGCTGGTTTTCCCTTCCATTCAATGAGTTGCTCCAGTGTTCTGACCACCCGACTCGCTGGCAGGGAAAAATCCACCTCAATCGCCAGC
>NZ_JBLREF010000040.1:0-45766 GCF_047918655.1 Erwinia sp. PPS120
CCTGTACGGTGACGCGCAGGGCTGCCCTGGCCGTGCCGTTGGCGACCACGTTATCGGTGGTGACCTTCAGATCGCTGACCTGCGCGGTACTGACATCGGCGATAAAGGTCACGATCGCGGTTCTGGACGAGTTACCGAGAGTTGCGCTGACCTCCTGGGCCGCAGCAAGCGTGCTGGTGGCGGTAAAGGTGGCAGTGCCGTCCTTTGTGGTGGTGACGCTGGCAGCACTGAGCGTGATGCCGCTATCTTTGGCGGTAAGGGTAACCTTCTGATCGGCCAGCGGGTTGCCGTGCTGGTCCTTTACGGTGACGCTGAGTTGAGCCCTGGCCTTACCGTTGGCCAGCACGTTATCGGTTGTGACCGTCAGGTCGCTGATCCCAGCGGTACTGGCATCGGCGATAAAGGTCACGGTCGCGGTTCTGGACGAGTTACCGAGGGTCGCGCTGACGTCATAAGCGGCCGCGGTGGTGCTGGTGGCGGCAAAGGTGGCGGTGCCATCCTTCCCGGTGGTGACGCTGGTCGTGCTGAGCGTGACGCCTTTATCAGCGGTGCTCAGGGTCACCTTCTGATTGGCCAGCAGGTTGCCGTGCTGGTCCTTTACGGTGACGCTCAGTTGAGCTTTGGCCGTACCGTTGGCCAGCACGTTATCGGTGGTAACCGTCAGGTCGCTGATCCCGGCGGTACTGGCATCAGCGATAAAGGTTACCCTGGCGCTTTGTGACGAATCACCCAGCCCGGCGCTGATGCTGTAGGTAGCCGCCGTGGTGCTGGTAGCGGTAAAGGTGGCGGTACCGTCCTTCGCCGTGGTGACACCGGCAGCGCTGAGTGTAACGCCTTTTTCGGCGGCGGTCAGGGCCACTTTCTGATCGGCCAGTAGATTGCCATGTTTGTCCTGTACGGTAACGCGCAGGGCAGCTGTCGCCATGCCATTAGCCACGGCATTATTGGTCGTGACCTTCAGCGCGCTTACGTGGGCGGTTGTGATGTCCCCGATAAAGGACACGTTCGCATTACGTACGGAATCACCGAGTGCGGCCCTGACAGGGAAGGTGGCTGCGGTAGTACTGGTGGCGGTGAAGGTGGCGGTACCGTCCTTCGCCGTGGTTACGGTAGCAGCGCTGAGCGTCAGCGCCTTATCGGCGCTCAGGCTAATCTTCTGATCGGCCAGCAGGTTGCCATGTTTATCCTGTACGGTTACGTGCAGGGCGGCTTTCGCCGCACCGTCAGCTACCACGTTATCGGTGGTGACCATCAGGGCTGTGATCTGGGCGGTCGTGACGTCACCGATAAAGGTTACGGAGGCGTTGCGCACGGACTCACCCAGCGTGGCCCTGATGTTAGAGGTGGTCGCGGTAGTGCTGGTCGCGGTAAAAATGGCTGTGCCGTCACTGCCAGTTATAACGGTATCGGCGCTGAGTGTCAGGGGCTTATCGGCGTTCAGGCTGACTTTCTGACCGGCCAGCGGGTTACCATTTTTATCCCTGACGGTAATTTTTAGGGCAGCCTTCGCCGCACCGTTAGCGACCACATTGTCGGTGGTCACCGCCAGGGCCGTGATCTCGGCAGTGGAGGCATCGGCGATAAAATTCACTTTGGTGCTGAGGCTTGATTCACCGACGCTGGCGGTCACGTTTAAGCCAGCAGCGACGGTGCTGGTGGTGGTAAAAGTGGCTGTACCGTCACTACCGGTTGTGATGTCCGATGCCTGCAGTATCAGTCCGGTGTCTGCGCTGAGTGCGACAGACTGATTGGGTACCGGGTTGCCATTTTTGTCCTGCACGGTAACGCGCAGTGCCGCCCGGGCCACGCCGTCAGCCACCACATTATCGGCAGTCACCGTCAGGGCAGTGACATGGGCGGTACTGCTATCGGCGACGAAGTGAACTGTAGCACTGGCATTTTCTGAGGATTCGCCAAGGCTGGCGGCAATAGTGAAAGCCGACGCGATACGGCTGGTGGCGGTAAAGGTGGCTCGGCCGTCAACGCCGGTGGTAACCACCCGGTTACTCAAACTCACGCCATTCTCCGCGGTTAGCTGCACTTTCATATTAGCGAGCGCGTTACCCATAACGTCGTTAACCAGCACCTGTAAAATATTAGTAGCCGTACCGTTGGCGACGGCATTATCGGAGCTGACCAAAAGCTCACTGATCCTTGCAGTGCGCGTGTCGGCGATAAACGTGATGGACGCGTTAGCGGTGGAATCAGCAAGGGAGGCGGTGATTTCATAGGTTGCCGCAGTCAAACTGGTTGCGGTGATGATGGCACTGCCCTCGCTGCCGGTAATGACGCTGTCAGCCCCAAAAATCAGACGTTTATCACTGTGCAGGTCGACCTTCTGCCCGGCAAGTCTGTTACCGTACGCGTCGTTGACGATAACGCGCAGTGCGTTGCGGATGTTACCGTCAGCGACAGAATTATTGGTCAGCACTTCCAGTGAGTCTATTCGGGCCGTACGGGCATCAGCAATGAAGTGAACGGTAGCCTGAGCCGATGTACCGCCGAGGCTGGCACTGACGTGCGCAGCGGCTGCCACCTGACTGGTAACGGAAAAGGTAGCCAGCCCGTCAATGCCGGTGATAACGCGAGTATCGCTCAGTTTAAGATCGTTGACGGCTTCAGGCGTAACGACCTGTTCGGCAAGGGGGTTGCCCCAGGCATCCGTTACGGTAACCTGGAGATCCACAGTGTCGAGGCCATCAGCGATAGCATTATCGTTGAGAACGGTCAGTGCGCTAACCTGGGCGGTGCTGGTGTCACCCATAAAGGTCAGGTCTGCGCTTGCCGACGATGCGCCGACGGAGGCGGTAATACTCATTGTCGTCGCGACGCGGCTGGTGGCGGTGATGATAGCGCTACCGTCGATGCCCGTAGTCACGCTGGCTGCGGTAAGTTTGAGGCCTTTTGCCGCCTGAAGCGCAACCTCCTGACCGGCAACCGAGTTGCCGTGGGCATCATGGACGATCACCCGCAGGGAGCCTGTGGCAAGGCCATTGGCGATGGCATTATTATTGACGACCTGGAGCATGTTGATCCGTGCCGTACTGCGGTCAGCGATGAAGGTAAGGGTCGCATTCGCGGTCGAGGTACCAAGAGTGGCAGTAACGTCTGCGGAGGTAGCTGTAGTACTGGTGACGGCGATATCAGCGGTACCCTCGCTGCCGGTGGTGACGCTTTTGGCAGGCAGCACCAGTCTCATATCAGCTCTGAGGGCGACGGGCTGGTCAGCCAGTCGGTTGTCATAGGCATCCACAACGGTGACGCGCAGGATATCCGTAGCAACACCATCGGCGACGGCATTATCTTTGACCACCGCCAGTGAGTCGATCTTCGCGGTAGTGACGTCGCCAATAAAACTGACCGTCTTGCTATCGCTGTTGCCATTTTCCATTGCGGCCAGAAGCTGATAATTACCTGCTGTCGTACTGCGAAAACGAACGGAGACTTCCCCTGCGCTATTGGAGCTAAGCGTGGCTTCGCAGGTCGCCGCGTCATTAATGATGCACTTTTCAGAAGGACCGGACAGGGTAAATTTCACCGTCATATTACTGAGCGGGGCGCCGGCTTTATCGGTTAATAATGCTGTAGCCTTTCCTTCATCAATACCGTTGGCGACAATACTTCCGGCAGGCATTTCGGTTAAATGAACAGTATTACTGGAACGAATAACATTTATCAGCGTTTCCTGCTGTGGGGCGGCATTGCCATGGGTATCGGTCGCGATAGCCGTGACCCGCCAGCCGTTGTTCCCTTCACCCAAATAGGCAGGAAGAGTAACGGAAAGTGAAGTTGGCGAAGTCTTCTGAATTTTTCCACCTGCGCTGATTAATTCCGGCGCTTCCCAGTGAATATCTTTTAAACCATATTTCGCTCTGACGCTGGCATCAATGGATAATGTGGTCATCGCTTCCCCGGTCACCGACGCGGGAAGGGAGAAGGCAATAAGGTCCTGTTTACGATATTGCATAACAATATTGTAATTACGATCGACAAAATCATAACGACTGCCGGAAAGACTACGCATGATCCCGACCGTTCTGGGATCGATCTGATCCCGCAATGACACGCCCGTTCTGTAACTGAACGCAATACTGGCGTAGTTCTCTGAAATCGTGCCCGCCTTGTGGCCAGCACTCAGCGTCAGCAGAGGGAATGGGGTATAATTAATTTCCGTTGTTATGGCTGAGGGGGAATCTTTTAAGGATGATACACTGGTCGAGTCATTGAGAATAACGCCTTTCCCAAAGTATTTTTCATATTTCAGCGCGCCACCCAACTGAGGATAAGCGGGCAACCATGCCTGAGCATTAACGTCGAATCCATTTGCCGGGCGCTCATCATAATCCTCCATTACGCCCAGAGGAGACTGATGCCATTGTGTCAGACGGAAATAACCGTTAGCAGAAAGCTTAAGATAATCGGCCCATCCCTCGATGCCAAGGCCCAGGCGAGAATTATCACCCGTAAGATCGTAATCCCAGAATCCATTAATACCCAGCATCCAGCCGTCGTCTATAAAATGACGCAGGCCACTGCCGACATTATAGGTTGTTCTCTCACTATTACGTCTGATGCCGATTTGGCTGAATAGCAGATTATTTGTCCCCTCCCAGAGAGGAAGCAGGATATCTGCACTGCCTGTCCCGTTACTGCTGAACTGAAATTTACTGTTGCTGCTCTGACCCAGCCAGTCACGCAGTGCATTATCCGCCAGGCCACTGCCGATGCCGGATATCATATTAATACCTGCCTGCGCGCGGCTGTCAGCACCCAGAACCTGCCACAGGCTCCTGATACCGGTCAGTGAGGGAGGCATTCTCGGGTCCTCCTCTGCGGTACTGGCGTCAGGGACAGGGACAGGGGCAGGCTCAGCCTCAGCCTGCGTTCCCCCTAAAGACGGTAGCGAATTGACTATACCTGACAGAGCGTTATCAACCGGGACTTTGTCTGACTGAGACGGCTTAGCCGGGCTTTTTTTTTCGGTTTTTGCTGGCAGCGCGAACTGCGGGGATAAAAACCAGGCCTCACCTTTTTTTGCTGGCTCTGCCTCGGGTGCCGAATAAATCTGAACCTTTCCTGCTCCTGGTTGGGCAGACTTATCCACCTTTGCGTCAGGCAGTGAGGATGCTCCCTCCAGCGTCACAGAAGCGCTCCCGATATCGCCTTTTCTGAGTTCAAGAACCTGTTGGTCCAGAGAGTCAAATGCAGTGATGACAGCATTAGCAGGCATACTAGCGGTCAGGATGAGATGATTAAATATGACAAAATAAACCATGGGTCTGAAAAATCTGTTCATTTCCATTATGACTATTACTCATTCCATGAATAAAGTGTGACTTCTCACTGGACCAAACGGCAACGGGATAACACTCTTTTGAGATAAAGTGTTATCCTGTCGTAAATCGTTTCAAAAAGGGCGGTCAGATCTTACTTACCGCCAGCATCTTTTTTCTAATTTCAACAAACGTCTGGCTTTTAACGCGATCGCAAATAAGGTTAAGTTTGTCATTCAGCGTCAGCGTCATAAGCTCGCGTGGATCCTGCTCTAACAGATTTTCATTCTTTTTGTAATAGGAGTGAGAAGCATTGATGGCGTCGAACTGTTTCCGATACATCGTAAAGGCCTCATAGTTGAGACTCTTAAGAAGATCGAAATTATCCACGCACTGCCTGCCCTCAATTTTTTCTGCTTTAATTACTTTATTTGTAGGTGAAAGCTCAGCTTTTACCGTATTAGGTTTCGTATCTACGCTACTACACGATGTGACTAAAACAGACGTAAGAAGTATTAATAATGCTTTCCTGTTTATCATTTCTCGTCATCCTGATTAAAAGAAATTAATTAAAAGTCGCTGCTATTATTACGACTCTGCTGATATGTAAGATCTAGAGGGGTGTCTGTTTTTGATACGATCATTCTACAGGGTGAGACTCTGAGACTGGAAAGTGTTTGTTCTTATCGTTAAATGCCTATAACTGCACTATTTCCTCTCATAGGGTCAAGGCGTAAGATGCATTACTTCTCTCAGAAATGTTGTATAATGAAAAGTTTTGCAAAATTTAGCTGTAATGATATTTAGCGGGCTGCGACCAGTCAGGGTGCGGCATCGCCGTTTACCCACTACGCTTAGTCACGCAGTGGCAAAGGGATAAACAATGCATTGCCAGACTTCCTTACGAAATTCTTACCCGTTGAAGATAGAAATTATTCTTATTAATAACCCATAATGGCAGTGGGCCAGGTTGGCCTGCCTGATACTGGTGGCGGCACGCAGCTTCCGTTAAATACCTCACTTTGGTTGACTCTACTGAGCCTCATGACCCAGACGACTATTAAATTTTCATTATCCCGACGTAGAAAAATTATTTTTACGATCCTGGTTGTTCTTATCGCGCTGCTGGTGTGGCATTTCTGGCCTGCTGCCGGTTCCAGGGGGGGGGAAGCACAGATGCAGGGACCGGGTGGTCCTGGTGGGCCAGGGATGCGGCACGGGTTGACCACACCTGTTCATGCAGGTGACGTTACGACGGCGGATGTGCCGATCTATCTGACTGCGCTGGGCACGGTGATCCCCAATGCGACGGTGACCGTGACCAGTCGGGTTGACGGACAGCTGACGCATGTGTTTTTTACCGAAGGGCAGAAAGTTGAGGCAGGGCAGCTGCTGGCGCAGATCGATCCGCGCAGCTACCAGGCGACACTGGCCCAGTATCAGGGCGATCTTAATCAAAATCAGGCTCTGCTTAAAAGTGCAGAGCTGACGCTGGCCCGTTATCGTAAGCTGTTTGCGCAGGATTCACTCTCACGTCAGGATCTGGACAGCCAGATAGCCACCGTCGGCCAGTACAGCGGCGTCATTAAGGCTGACCAGGCGCAGATTGCAGCGGCAAAACTGAATATTGATTTTGCACGCATCACCTCGCCCATCTCGGGGCGCGTAGGTTTGCGACTGGTGGATGCGGGCAATATGGTTCACAGTTCGGACACCACCGGCATTGTCACCGTTACCCAGACCCAGCCTGCTGCCGTCACCTTTAGCGTGCCGCAGAACAATATACCGACGCTGTTAAAGGCGCTGCATAATGATAAAAGCCTTGCGGCCACCGCGTTTGATCAGGATGGCAGCACCGCGCTGGCGCAGGGAAGCGTACGCTTTATCAGCAATCAGATAGACACCAGTACCGGCAGCGTTGAGATGAAAGCGCTGTTTGCGAATCAGGATGAGGTGCTCTACCCCAACCAGTTTGTCAACCTGCGATTGCAAGTCGGGACGCTTAAGCAGGCGGTGGTGATCCCGGCACAGGCGCTACAGCTTAGCAGCGACGGCAGCTTTGTCTGGCTGATTAATAAAGACCACACCGTAACGAGGAAGGCGGTCCAGACCGGGCCCGCGCTGGGGGATACGCAGCAGGCGGTCCTTAGCGGACTGGCAGCCGGTGACCGCGTCGTCACCGAAGGCATCGACCGCCTTAGCAGCGGCAGCAAGGTTTCGATTATTACCGCCGCTGGCATGAATGCCGCTGGCGATGCGCCCGCCGCGCCCGCTGATAATATGAACGCTGCCGGAGGCAGCGCGACTCAGGCAGTGCCGGGCAAAAATACCCAGGCCGCCAGCGGGACCGGGAAGGAGAAATGAATCCTTCACGCATCTTTATAGAGCGTCCGGTCGCCACGATTTTGCTGATGGTGGGCGTGCTGGTTTCTGGCCTTTTTGCCTACCGTTATCTCTCTACCTCTGCGCTACCGCAGGTGGATTATCCCACTATTCAGGTGACGACACTCTACCCCGGGGCCAGCCCGGACGTGATGGCGTCGTCGGTTACTGCGCCACTCGAACGTCAGCTGGGTGAGATGGCTGGTCTGAGTCAGATGACCTCCAGCAGCGCCAGCGGTTCGTCGGTGATTACGCTAAAATTCTCTCTCGACCTCAAGCTGGACGTGGCCGAGCAGGAAGTGCAGGCGGCGATAAACGCGGCGAATAACCTGCTGCCCAGCGATCTGCCTAATCCGCCGACCTATAAAAAGGTTAACCCGGCGGACACCGCCGTCATTACCCTGGCGGCCACCTCTGACACACTGCCGCTGATTAAAGTGCAGGATCTGGTCAATACGCGCATTGCCCTTAAGCTGTCGCAGATTTCAGGGGTGGGTATGGTCACGCTGGCGGGTGGGCATCAGCCTGCTATTCGGGTCAGGGTCGATCCCAACGCGCTGGCGGCGCACGGCCTGACGCTGGAAGACGTCAATACCCTGATCGCCAACAGCAACGTAAACGGTTCAAAAGGCGGCTTTGACGGCCAGTATCATTCGGTCACCATTGACGCTAACGATCAGCTCCGTACGGCAAAAGAGTATGGCAATCTGATCCTCACCTGGCAGAACGGCGCGGCGCTAAGGCTGCATGATATTGCGCACATTGAAGAGGCACCGGAGAACACCTTCCAGTCAGCCTGGGCAAATAATAGTCCAGGCATTGTAATCAGCGTACAGCGCCAGCCGGGAGCCAACGTTATCTCGGTAGTTGACGCCATCAAAGCGCAGCTGCCTGCGCTTCAGGCCGCCCTGCCGGACGGTGTCAAAGTCCAGGTACTTTCTGATCGCACCCAGACTATCCGCGCCTCTATCCACGACGTGCAGTTTGAGCTGATGCTGTCGATTGCCCTGGTGGTGATGGTCACTTTCCTCTTTCTGCGCAACGTGGCGGCCACCCTTATTCCAGGCGTAGCGGTGCCGCTGTCGCTGGTCGGCACCTTTGGCATAATGTATCTGGCCGACTTCAGCCTGAATAACCTTTCGCTGATGGCGCTGACTATCGCCACCGGCTTTGTTATTGATGACGCTATCGTAGTGGTTGAGAATATTTCCCGGCGGCTGGAGCAGGGCGAAACGCCCAGGGAAGCGGCGCTGAAAGGTTCGGCGCAGATCGGTTTCACCATTATCTCCCTGACGTTTTCATTAATTGCCGTGCTGATCCCGCTGCTGTTTATGGGCGATGTGGTGGGGCGGCTGTTCCGTGAATTTGCCATTACCCTCGCGGTCTCGATCCTGGTATCTATGGTCGTTTCGCTTACGCTTACGCCGATGCTTTGCGCCTTCCTGCTGCGCCACATACCGGAAGAGCGTCAAAGCCGCTTTTATCGCAAGGGCGGACAACTCTTTGACCGACTGATCGCCGGATACGATCGCCTGTTAACCATCGTGCTTAATCACCAGCGGCTCACGCTGCTGGCCGCACTGGCCACGCTGGTGTTTACCGCGCTGCTTTACCTTGTCATCCCGAAAGGCTTTTTTCCTTCACAGGATACCGGCCTCATTCAGGGTGTGACTATCGCCTCGCAGGATGTCTCATTTGGGGAAATGGCGAAACGTCAGCAGCAGCTGGCGGAAATAGTGCTGAAGAATCCGGCGGTAGACAGTCTGACCTCCACCATCGGCATTGACGGCACCAATACCAGCCTTAACAGCGGACGGCTACAGATCAACCTGAAGTCGTTTGATGACCGTGATGAGCGCGCCGATAAGGTGATAGCCGAGCTGGCGCAGGCAACCCGCAGCGTGCCGGGTATCCAGCTGCATATGCAGGGCTCGCAGGATCTGACCGTTAACGATCAGGTTACGCCGGATCAGTATCAGTTCTCACTGGATGATGTCGACAGTGAAAATTTGGTGAAATGGTCACCGAAGCTGGTTGCTGCGCTACAGCAGCAGCCCGCGTTCAGCTCGGTGGTGAGCAATCTACAGGATCAGGGGCAGGTAGCATACGTTGAACTGAATCGTGATGCCGCAGCGCGCTTTGGCATTACCGCCGCCGATGTGGATACCGCGCTGTATAACGCCTTCGGTCAGCGACTGGTTTCCACCATTTTTACTCAGTCAAACCAGTACCGGGTGGTCCTGGAAGCTGCGCCTGAGTTTCAGCAGTCGCCGGCCTCCCTGAACGATATCTGGCTGGCGACATCGAGCAGCAGCACATCCTCTTCGGGCACCAGTGGGTCGGGCACCAGTACCCCCTCCACGTCGGACAGTACGACGTCATCCGGCAGCAGCGCGGGCATGGTCAGGCTGACCTCCGTCGCCACCATTCATCAGCGTACCGGGTCGCTGGTGCATATGCGGATCGATCAGTTCCCCGCGGTGACGATCTCCTTCAACCTCAATAAGGGCTACTCGCTGGAGGATGCGCAGAAAGCGATCGCTGAGACCACCCACAGCCTTGCGCTACCGTCGAGCATTACGCTGCGTTATCAGGGCGAAACGGCGGCGTTCCAGAGCGCCACCAGTAATACGCTATGGCTGATCCTTGCGGCGCTGATGACCATGTATGTGGTGCTCGGCATCCTCTATGAGAGTTTTATTCATCCGGTAACGATTCTGTCAACGCTGCCCTCGGCCGCAGTGGGGGCGCTACTGACGCTGCTGCTGGCGGGAACCGAATTCAGCCTGATTGCCCTTATCGGGGTAATTCTGCTGATTGGCATTGTTAAAAAGAATGCGATCATGATGATCGACTTTGCGCTGGACGCCGAGAAGCACCAGCACCTCAGCCCGCGCGAGGCGATCCACCAGGCCTGTCTGCTGCGCTTCCGGCCCATTTTGATGACCACCATGGCGGCGCTGATCGGCGCGCTGCCGCTGATGCTGTCATCGGGTTCCGGCGCTGAACTCCGTCAGCCTCTGGGGCTGGTGATCGTCGGCGGCCTGATTTTCAGCCAGGTGCTGACGCTGTTCTCCACGCCGGTTATCTATCTGTGGTTTGATCGCATGGCCGCGCGGGGACGTCGTCAGATGCGCAAAGTGATCGATCGCGGATGAATATCACCCGCCTGTTTATCTTCCGGCCAGTGGCGACGCTGCTGCTGACCCTGGCGCTGCTGCTGCTTGGCGCACTGGGCTATCGTCTGCTGCCCGTCGCGCCGCTGCCGCAGGTGGACTTCCCCACCATTATGGTCAGCGCCAAACTGGCCGGGGCCAGCCCGGAGACGATGGCGGCCACCGTAGCCACGCCGCTGGAGCGCTCGCTGGGGCAAATCGCCGGGATATCCGAGATGACCTCCAGCAGTTCACAGGGCTCAAGCAACATTATTTTGCAGTTCGAGCTGTCGCGCGACATTAACGGCGCGGCGCGTGATGTCCAGGCGGCGATCAACGCCTCCCGGAGTCTGCTGCCCAGCAGCATGGCTTCGCTGCCGACCTATCGAAAGGCGAATCCCTCCGATGCGCCCATTGTGATGCTGGCATTGACGTCATCGACCCGATCGAACGGTGAGCTGTACGATATTGCCGACAGCAAAATCGATCAGAAGATCGCCCAGGTACAAGGGGTTGGTGACGTTTCGCTGATGGGCAGCGCGCTGCCCGCGGTGCGCATCGATCTTCAGCCGCAGCAGCTGACCCATTTTGGCCTGTCGCTGGATACGGTACGCAAAGCCATTGCCAACAGCACTACCCATCTCCCTAAGGGGATCCTGCAGGGCGAACGACAGTCGTGGGTCGTCGACAGCAACGGTCAGCTCGATAAGGCCCGGCAATACGCTAATCTGGTGATCAGCTATCAGGACGGCAGGGCGGTGCGACTGCGTGATGTCGCGACGGTATACGACGCCGTGGAGGACAAATACAACGTCGGCTACTTCAACCAGTCGCCGTCGGTGATGATTGGGGTGACGCGCCAGGCCGGGGCGAATATGCTGGAAACCATTGATGCGATCAAAGCCCAGCTCCCGGCGCTGCAAAAGGATCTGCCTGCCGATGTGACGCTTAAAATTGTGCTGGATCGCGGGCCAAACATTCGCGCCTCGCTTTACGACACCGAGGAGACGCTGCTGGTGGCGGTACTGCTGGTGATCGGCGTGGTGTTCGTTTTTCTGCGTAACGTGCAGGCGGTGCTGATCCCGGCGCTGGCGCTGCCGGTGTCGCTAATTGGCACCTGCGCGGTGATGTATCTGCTGGGATACAGCCTGGATAACCTGTCGCTGATGGCGCTGATTATCGCCACCGGCTTTGTGGTTGATGATGCTATCGTGGTACTGGAGAACATTACCCGCTATATCGAAGAAGGGCTGAGTCCGGTCCGCGCCGCAATCAAGGGCGCGCATGAAGTGAGCTTTACCGTGCTGGCGATGACGCTGTCGCTGGTGGCGGTATTTATTCCGATCCTGCTAATGGGCAGCATCGTGGGACGTCTGTTCCGGGAGTTCGCCGTCACGCTGACCGTTTCGCTGATTATCTCGATGCTGGTCTCGCTCAGCCTGACGCCGATGCTCTGCTCGCGGCTGTTGAAGAAAAAGCCAAAGGTCACCGTGCGGCCGCATCCGCTGTTTCAGTGGATCGAACGTGGGCTTAACCGGCTGCTGGCCGCCTATGCCGCGGCGCTGAACTGGGTGATGCGCCATCAGCGGCTGACCCTGTTTAGCCTGATCCTGACCGTTATACTCAACCTTTTTCTCTACTCCGTGGTGCAGAAAGGATTTTTCCCTAATCAGGATACCGGGCTGCTGATGGGCATGCTGCGGGCCGATCAGAACGTCTCATTCCAGGCGATGAAGCCAAAGCTCCAGGCCTTCGCTAAACTGATCCAGCAGGATCCGGCGGTGGACGGGGTGATGTCTTCTATGGGCAGCGGGGCGTTTGGTTCGCGTAACACCGCCAGCTTCTTCGTTCGTTTAAAGGATCCCGACCAGCGCAAAGCCACGGCTACCGAGGTGGCGAACCGACTGAGCGGTAAAACCCGCAACATTCCCGGCGTGGAGCTGTTTTTGATGGCTGCGCAGGATATCCATATAGGCGGACGCAGCGCCAATGCCTCTTACCAGTACAGCCTGCAGGCGGACGATCTGGACACCCTGCGCATCTGGACGCCAAAGGTTAAAGCCGCGCTTGAAGCCATCCCCCAGCTTACCAGCGTGGATTCTGACTCGCAGACCGGCGGTCAGGAAGTGATGATCAATATCGATCGCGATCGCGCCACGCGGCTGGGGGTCGATGTCAGCATGCTGGATACGCTGTTAAACAACGCTTTCTCGCAGCGTCAGGTCGCCACCCTGTATAAGACGCTTAATCAGTACCACGTGATTATGTCGTTGCAGGATGCCTACACGCGCGATCCGGATATGCTGAACAAACTGTACGTGGTGAATGATAAGGGCCAGCAGATCCCGCTCTCCGCTTTTGCCAGCTTTAGCGGAGCCAATGCGCCTCTGTCGGTGGCGCATCAGGGGCAATCAGCCACCAGCACCCTTGCCTTCAACCTTGCGGATGGCGTCTCGCTGGAGCAGGCCCAGGCGCTGATCAAAGCGGCGATGATAAATATCGCCCTGCCAGATAACATTCAGGCCGGTTTCCAGGGGACGGCGAAAGCCTTTGCCGACCTCTCAGCATCAATGCCCTGGCTGATACTCGCGGCGCTGGCAGCGGTCTATATTGTGCTGGGGATGCTGTATGAAAGCTATATCCATCCGCTGACCATTCTCTCAACGCTGCCCTCCGCGGGCGTGGGTGCGCTGCTGCTGCTGCTGCTGACCAACACCCAGCTGACGGTTATTGCACTGATCGGCATTCTGCTGCTGATCGGCATTGTGAAAAAGAACGCCATTATGATGATCGACTTTGCGCTGGCCGCCGAACGCAATCAGGGGATGTCGCCGCAGCAGGCGATTACCCAGGCCTGCCTGATGCGTTTCCGCCCGATTATGATGACCACCCTGGCGGCCTTTTTCGGTGCGCTACCCCTGGCGCTCGGCAGCGGCGGTGATGCCGATCTGCGCAGCCCGCTTGGGCTGGCTATTGCCGGTGGCCTGGCCCTGAGCCAGCTGTTAACTCTCTTCACCACCCCGGTGGTGTACCTTTACCTCGATCGCGCCAGCCGTGCCACTAAGCGACAGTGGGCCCGTCTGCGCCCTGCGGAATAAACGTATTTATGAAACTCACTCCGGTAATAGTGGCGCTGCTGCTGAGCGGCTGCGCCGTAGGGCCTGATTACCACCGGCCCGCAGTAAATGTACCCAGCCAGTATAAAGAGGCCAGGGGCTGGAAAGAGGCCACGCCGCAGGACGCGCAAAGCAAGGGCGAATGGTGGTCGGTCTATCATGATCCCATCCTCTCCGGCCTGCTGCGCCAGGTATCCATCTCAAACCAGAACGTGGCGCAGTACGAAGCGCAGTATCGCCAGGCGAAAGCGCTGGTGTCTGAATCCCGTTCCGATCTCTTTCCCTCGGTGAGCGGCACCGGCAACTCCACGCGCAGCGTCAGCGGCGGGCAGCGCAGCGTCAGTGACAGCCATTCTCTGGAAGCCAGCGCCAGCTGGGAACTGGATATATGGGGCAAGCTGAGGCGCACGCTGGAAGAGAACAAAGCCAGCGCGCAGGCCAGCGCGGCGGAGCTGGCGAATATCACCCTCAGCGCCCAGTCGGAACTGGCGCAGGATTATTTCCAGCTGCGGATTATGGACAGCCAGATTGCGCTCTATCAGCAGAGTATTGACGCTTATCAGCGCTACCTGACGATCATCAATAATAAATACCAGGCGGGCACTGAATCACGTGCGACACTGGCTCAGGCGCAGACTCAGCTTGAAAGCGCCCGGGCATCGGCGTTGGATCTGAGCTGGCAGCGCGCCCAGACCGAACATGCCATCGCCATGCTTATCGGCACCACCCCGGCGGCGTTCAGCCTGCCAGCGGCACCGCTTACGGCGACGCTGCCCGCCATTCCCTCCGCCATCCCCTCGGAGCTGCTGCAGCGACGTCCCGATATTGCCTATGCCGAACGCAACGTCGCCGCCGCGAACGCCGCGGTTGGCGTGGCAATCGCTGGCTACTATCCCGATCTGACCTTAAGCGCCAGCGGCGGATTTTCCAGCAGCACCTTTCAGCATCTGCTGTCGCTGCCGAATCGCGTCTGGTCGCTGGGGCCGGAGCTGAGCGGCACGCTGCTGGACTTTGGCGCCACCTCCTCGCGGGTAGAACAGGCGAAAGCCGCCTGGGATGCAGATGTCGCCAGCTATCGCCAGGCGGTGTTGCAGGGTTTCCAGGAGGTTGAAAACTATCTGGTTGAGCTGAGTACGCTCCAGGATGAGGTGCAGGCGCAGCAGCGCGCCAGCGACGCGGCGAAGGAATCTGCCCGGGTTACGCGCAATCAGTATCAGGCGGGCATGATCGATTATCTGGACGTCGCCACTACCGAAAACACCAGCCTCAGCCAGCAGCAGAGCCTGCTGTCGCTGCAAAGCACGCAGTGGGTTGCCAGCGTACAGCTGATTGTCGCGCTGGGCGGCGGCTGGCAGGATAAAAGAGAGGGATTTCAATAAGGCCACTCGGGTTATCTTTACCCAGAAAGGACTGATTTAGTGCTGCCTGTCGAATTAACTTAGCCTTACCGGGGGAAGGTGGCCTTAATGTTCACAGCATTACTCGCAAAATTGCACATTTATCCTTAACCTGCATTGAGTTGTGCCGCTGTATCCTGCATGGTTGTAGCCAACTTTTTTATGCTAAGGAGTTGGCATGCTTTTCACTTTTTTCCGCCTATTGTTCAGACTCTGCTTCCGCACGCGCTTAAGCGGCGATACGTCGGGTCTGTATAAAGAAAAAGTTCTGATCGTTCCTAACCATATGTCTTTTCTGGATGGCATTCTGCTGGCTGTTTTTCTGCCGGTAAAACCCGTTTTTGCCGTCTATTCCTCGGTCAGCGAACAGTGGTATATGCGCGCGCTGCGTAAGTTTATTGATTTCGTCCCGATGGATCCCACTAAGCCGATGTCCATCAAACAGCTGGTGAAAACCATCAACCAGGGGCGGCCAGTAGTGATCTTCCCCGAAGGGCGCATCACGGTAACCGGCTCGCTGATGAAAATCTACGAGGGTGCGGGTTTTGTGGCCGCAAAAACCCAGGCCACCCTGGTTCCCCTGCGTATTGAGGGGGCCGAGTACACCCCCTTTGGGCGCCTGGCGGGCGTGTTTAAGCGCCGCCTGTTCCCGCGCATCAGTCTGACGCTGCTACCAGCGACCCATATTCCGATGCCGGAGGCACCCAGGGCGCGGGATCGCCGCAAGCTGGCGGGCGAACATCTCCAGCACATCATGATGGAAGCCCGTATGGCGGTCCGTCCGCGCGAGACGCTGTATGAGGCTTTCCTTGCCGCCCGTACGCGATACGGCCTGTTCAAACCCTGCATTGAAGACGTTAACTTCACGGCAGACAGCTACACCGGGCTGCTGAAAAAGTCACTTGGCGTGGGGCGCATACTGGAGCGCTACAGCGCGCCGGGAGAATATATCGGCCTGCTGCTGCCCAACGCGACGGTGGCGGCAGCGGCAATTTTAGGCGCGTCAATGCGCGGCCGTATACCGGCGATGCTGAACTATACCGCCGGTGTAAACGGGCTCAGCAGCGCCCTGAAGGCATCAGGGGTAAAAACCGTTTTCACCTCCAGGCAGTTCCTTGATAAGGGCAGGCTGTGGCATCTGCCTGAACAGGTCACCCAGGCGCGATGGATATTTCTGGAAGATCTGAAGGATACGATCACCACCCAGGACAAGCTGTGGATCCTCGGGCACCTGCTGATGCCACGCCTCGCCGCGGTTGAACAGCAGCCAGAGGATGCGGCGATGGTGCTGTTTACCTCCGGCTCCGAAGGCAATCCGAAAGGCGTGGTGCATTCGCATAAAAGCCTGCTGGCGAACGTCGAACAGATCCGCACCGTGGCGGATTTTACCCCGCGCGACAAGTTTATGTCGGCCCTGCCGTTGTTTCATGCCTTTGGTCTGACGGTAGGGTTATTCACGCCGCTGATGACCGGTGCGCAGGTCTTTCTTTACCCCAGTCCGCTACATTACCGTATCGTGCCGGAGCTGGTCTATGACCGGAACTGTACCGTCCTGTTCGGCACCTCAACCTTCCTTGGCAACTATGCCCGCTTCGCCAATCCCTACGATTTTGCCCGCCTGCGCTACGTGGTGGCCGGTGCTGAAAAATTGCAGGAGACGACGCGTCAGACGTGGATGGACAAGTTTGGCATCCGCATTCTGGAGGGCTACGGCGTAACGGAGTGCGCGCCGGTGGTAGCCATCAACGTGCCGATGGCCGCCAAAAATCACACCGTGGGCCGTATTCTGCCGGGAATGGACTCGCGCCTGATCGCCGTACCGGGCATTGAGCAGGGCGGCCTGCTTCAGCTGCGCGGCCCGAACATTATGAAGGGCTATCTGCGGGGGGAGGCGCCCGGCGTACTGGAAGCGCCGCAGGCCGATAACGGGGAAGGGAAGATGGAGCCGGGCTGGTATGACACCGGCGATATCGTCAGCTTTGACGATCATGGCTTCTGTCAGATTCAGGGCAGGGTGAAACGCTTTGCTAAAATCGCCGGGGAGATGGTTTCGCTGGAAATGGTTGAACAGATAGCGCTGAAAGCCTCGGCAGAAAAACAGCATGCCGCTTCGCTGCGCCCGGATGGCAGCCGCGGTGAGGCGCTGGTGCTGTTTACCACCGATGCGGAACTGAACCGGGAGCAGCTGCAACGTGCGGCCCGCGAACTGGGCAGCCCTGAGCTGGCGGTTCCTCGCGATATCCGCTATCTGAAACAGCTCCCCGCGCTCGGCAGCGGCAAGCCGGATTTTGTCACATTACGCAGCATGGCTGAGCAGGCGGAGAGCGGTGATGAGTGACGGCATCCGCAGCGAGGGTCTGTTTTCCCGGGGAATGCTGGCGGTGATTGCCGCGCAGTTTCTGTCGGCATTTGGCGATAACGCCCTGCTGTTTGCCACCCTGGCGGTGCTTAAGCAGCAGGTCTATCCCGACTGGAGCCAGCCGGTATTGCAGATGGTGTTTGTCGCAACCTACATCCTTCTCGCGCCTTTTGTTGGGCAGGTAGCGGACAGCTTTGCTAAGGGGCGGGTGATGATGTTTTCCAATGCCCTCAAGCTACTGGGCGCACTGGTTATCTGCTTTGGCTTTAACCCCTTTATTGGCTACAGCCTGGTTGGCGTGGGCGCGGCGGCCTACTCCCCAGCCAAGTATGGCATCCTGGGCGAGCTGACCAACGGCGAGACGCTGGTAAAAGCCAATGGCCTGATGGAGTCATCAACCATTGCCGCTATTCTGCTGGGTTCCATTGCCGGAGGCGTACTGGCGGACTGGCACCTCATCGCGGCGCTGCTGGCCTGCGTGGTGGCTTATGGACTGGCCGTGGCGGCCAACGTCATGATCCCCAAACTGGCGGTGGCGCGTCCGGGCCAGCCGTGGCATCCGGGTCAAATGTCGGCCTCCTTTTTCAGCGCCTGCCGGACACTGTGGCGCGACGGCGAAACCCGCTTCTCGCTGGTGGGTACCAGCCTGTTCTGGGGCGCGGGCGTTACGCTGCGCTTCCTGCTGGTACTGTGGGTACCGGTGGCGCTGGGCATTACCGACAACAAAACGCCTACGCTGCTGAATGCCATGGTCGCCATCGGCATTGTGTTCGGTGCGGCGGCAGCGGCGAAGCTGGTTACGCTGAAGACGGTGGGACGCTGTATGCCTGCGGGCGTACTGATCGGCGTGGCGGTGGTGTTTTTCTCACTGCAGCATGCAGAGGTGGGGGCGTATCTGCTGCTTATCCTGATTGGCGTGCTGGGAGGATTCTTTGTCGTGCCGCTTAACGCGCTGCTGCAAATGCGCGGTAAGGCCAGCGTGGGCGCAGGCAATGCGATTGCGGTGCAGAATCTCGGTGAAAACAGCGCCATGCTGCTTATGCTGGCGCTCTATACGCTGGCGATTAAGCTGGGTGCGCCACCGGTCACTACCGGCGTGGGTTTCGGCGCGCTGTTTGCCCTGTCAATGGCGGTGCTGTGGGGCTGGCATCTGGCGCAAAAAAAGGCCAGAACGCCTGACCTGTAATCGTAACGGGTGACGCGCCTGCGTCACCCGTTACGCTTTGCCACCCAGTTCGGCTTATGGCGCCGGGTAGGTGTAACGACGGTGAATCGCTTCCAGCCCCTCTAATACTTCTTCATCCAGCGTCAGCGCATAGCTGTCAATATTGATCTGTAGCTGCTCCAGCGTGGTCGCGCCCAGCAGGGTACTGGCCACAAAGGGCTGCTGGCGGACGAAAGCCAGCGCCATTTTAGCGGGATCCAGGCCGTGCTTGTTAGCCAGCGCGACATAGTCGGCAATCGCCAGCTCTGCCTGCTCGCCACTGTAGCGCGTAAAGCGGCTGAACAGGGTGTTACGCGCGCCCGCCGGTTTCGCACCGTTGAGGTATTTTCCACTCAGCGTACCAAAGGCCAGGCTTGAGTAAGCCAGCAGCTCTACCCCTTCGTGCTGGCTGATTTCCGCCAGACCCAGTTCAAAGCTGCGGTTCAGCAGGCTGTAGGGGTTCTGGATGCTGACAATGCGCGGCAGCTCGTGCTTTTCAGCCAGCTGCAAATAGCGCATCACGCCCCAGGGCGTTTCATTCGAAACGCCGATATAGCGAATTTTTCCTGCGCGGACCTGCTCATTAAGGGCTTCGAGCGTCTCCAGCAGCGTTACGGGTGCCGTGTTATCGCTGTACTCGTAGTTCAGCTTGCCAAAGAAATTGGTCTGGCGCTGGGGCCAGTGCAGCTGATAAAGATCGAGATAATCGGTATTGAGACGTTTGAGGCTGGCGTCCAGCGCTTCACGGATATTCTTACGATCCAACGCCTGCTGGGGGCGGATAGAGGCATCGGCACCGCGAACCGGGCCGGCCACCTTGGAAGCCAGTACGATCCTGTCGCGGTTGCCGCGCGCTTTCAGCCAGCTGCCAATATATTTTTCGGTTAATCCCTGCGTTTCAGGGCGGGGCGGCACCGGATACATCTCGGCGGTATCAATCAGGTTGATACCGGACTGTACGGCTAAATCGAGCTGCGCGTGCGCATCGGCTTCGCTATTTTGCTCACCAAACGTCATGGTGCCCAGTCCCAGAGTACTGACTTCCAGGCTGCTGTGGGGGATACGGTGATAGTGCATTTGCCGGCTTCCTTTTTTTCATTATTAAAAGCTGAACCTGAACATCGCGCTGCGGATGCTGACACAAGGCTGCGCGTTACGATCCGGCACCTGACTATAACCGTCGGGCGCAGCAGGGGGAAGGGGGGATTAATCGGGAAATGTTTCCAGCGCCACCGGTAAAGATAAACAGGTGGCGGTAATTCACTCATCGCTCAACGATGGAGGAAACCTCGTCACCGTTGATTTGTAATTCGTGGCCGGATCGATCGGTATATTTCACCAGGCCGGTCTCTTTATCAATCTCAGGCTTACCCTGGGTCATAATCATCTTGCCATCCCTGGTTGCCATCACGTAATCGCTGCTGCACCCGCTGACCAGCAAGGCCAGCATCAGCGCCGCCGCGCCAAACATATATTTCATTCTCCGCTCCCGTAAGCCTGTGACTGGAGCAGTAGTAATAGCGCATAAAATGATAAAAGGTAACCGTATCACTCTGAAAATTCGTGGCGAGCACAGTCCGCCATTGACTTTATGGTTAAAATCCCCGTACCCACCCGCGTTAACCCGTTGAATTCAGGGCGCGCTGCGTTTAGCGCGCATCAGGTTAAGGCACTCCACGACCATTGAGAAAAACATCGCGAAATAGATATAGCCTTTTGGCACATGCAGCTCAACGCTTTCGAGGATCAGGGTGAAGCCCACTAAAATAAGGAAGGCCAGCGCCAGGATTTTGATCGAGGGATGCCGTTCAACAAATTCACCAATGGATTTCGCTGCAAACATCATGACCCCCACCGCAATAACCACAGCCGCCATCATAATAATCAAATGATCGGATAACCCGACCGCGGTAATGACTGAGTCCAGGCTGAAAATAATATCCAGCAGCACGATCTGCACGATGGCGCCTGTAAAAGAGTGAACCGGGGTTTCATGCGTTTCATCGCTGCCTTCAATGGTGTCGTAGATCTCTTTACCTGATTTCCACAGCAAAAAAAGCCCACCCGAGAAGAGGATCAGATCGCGTGCGGAAAAAGGGTGCTCCACCAGGGTAAATAGCGGCGTCGTCAGGCGCGTAATCCAGGCGATGGAGGCGAGCAGGGCAAGGCGCATTAGCATGGCGCCGGCTAAACCGGTGCGGCGTGCGGCATTTTGTTGGTTTTTAGGAAGCTTAGCCACAACCAGAGTGAGGAAAATAATATTATCAATGCCGAGGACGATCTCCAAAATCGTCAGCGTACCCAGTGCCAGCCAGGCGTTCGGGTCTGCAATCCATTCAAACATACAGACGTGTTATCCTAAACGAAAGTTAAACGAGGAGTATACGCATCAGTACGCTAAGCTAAAGCAAAAAATGGCGGGCGAGCAGAGAAGCCGTAAAGTTTTTCTTCAGATAAAAACCGCGCGGCAGAGTCGCAATCGGTTGACCGTTTTCACCGATGCCTTCGGTAAGTGCCTTACTGTTAGCCGCCTTAGGGCGGATCTGCAATACCTCGCCGTGCCGGGCGGTAATCCGTTCAACCTGACCCAGTACAATCATATCCATCAGCTCTTCCCAGTCCCGCTGAAGCTGAGCTTCTTCTTCCCGATCCGGGCTCCACAGTAGCGGTGCACCAACCCGGCGCTGCGCCAGCGGGATGGCGCGCTCACCTTCAACCGGCACCCACAGCACTCTCGCCAGCTTATGACGCACATGGCTGGTGTGCCACACCACGCCGCTATTGCCCGTAAGGGGAGCGACACAGACGAAAGTGGTTTCCAGCGGACGGCCCCGCGCATCAATCGGGATCGATTTCAACTCTACGCCAATCTCAGGAAAATCCTGCTGGGGTTTACTGCCCGCGCTCGCCCCCAGATAGATTTCCAGCAGCATCCCAACCCAGCCTTTATCTTTTTTTAAATTCTGCGGAATGGGCAGCCCGGCCCTCTGCGCCAGTTCACCCAGCGTATAGCCTGCCAGATTGCTGGCGCGTTCGAGCAGCAGGTCTTCATTTTCTGGCGGGGACAGGGGGATGAAATCAGGGGACATGAATAACTCCCGGTTGTTGTTCAAAAAAACAGCACTCTTTTCTGCCGCAATAAAAGTTTGTTTCCGGGCTGCGGAAAACAATAATAATAGCATGATAAACCATGCTTTTTTATCTTTGTAAAACGGGGGAATGTCAGCACGGCAGGATCTTATGCCCCGGTTGTCCGCCACAATGAACAGGATCTCACCCCCTGTTATCCACAGAAAAATGGGATAACTCGTGATTTACCTTAACACTGTTTCGATTTACAGCCTTGACGGCGGCACTTTTGCCATATTTCAGGCAATTTATGCCTGGGATAGCAGCATAACCTGTGGATAAAAAATCCAGTGCTCGATCTTTCACCAGCCAACGATCTTTCTAAGCTGTGCGCAGTTTGATCTCCCCTGGAACCCTCGTTATATGCAGATAAATCCTATGCACGTTAAGGGGTTAATGTCATTTCATCCCAGCCGCTTTACAGGGCTTCAGAAAGTTTTCCCCAAACGGTAAATGAGTTCTGCACAAAGCTATCCACAGAAAAGGTGAATAAGATCGGCCAAAATCAGCGATTTCTGTTTATAACTTTGTTTCGCGGTCTGAGTTATCCCTTTTCAGGCCGCCGTACAGGGTGCAAAGCAGTGGTTTACCGCCTGTAAGGAGTATGAAACAATCAGAACATCCGAGTTTTAGTTTGAGGTAGTCCAGTGATCGATGATGATGGCTACCGCCCGAATGTTGGTATCGTAATTTGTAACAAACAGGGACAGGTGCTGTGGGCCAGGCGTTATGGCCAGCACTCCTGGCAGTTCCCGCAGGGGGGGATTAACCCAGGCGAGACGGCGGAACAGGCCATGTACCGCGAACTCTTTGAGGAGGTTGGCCTGCATCGTAAGGATGTTCGCATCCTTGCCTCAACCCGAAACTGGTTACGATACAAATTGCCAAAACGTTTGGTGCGTTGGGACACAAAGCCGGTGTGTATCGGCCAGAAGCAGAAATGGTTTCTACTGCAGCTTATGTGCAATGACGCGGACATCAACATGCAGACCAGCAGCACGCCGGAGTTCGACGGCTGGCGGTGGGTCAGCTTCTGGTATCCGGTCCGCCAGGTTGTCTCCTTTAAACGCGACGTCTACCGCCGGGTGATGAAGGAGTTTTCCGGCGTGGTCATGCCGTTACAGGAGATCCCCGTACAGCGAAATGCGCTCTATCGACGGAAGAGAGGTTAGGCCACCCGGATTATGCTCACACAGCTACGCGAAATAGTTGAAAAAGTCGCGGGCGCCCCACGGCTTACCGAGGCGCTCGATATTCTGGTCAACGAAATCTCTCTGGCGATGGATATCGAGGTCTGTTCGGTTTATCTGGCCGATCATGATCGACGCTGCTATTACCTGATGGCCACCCGCGGGCTGAAAAAACCGCGTGGTCGTACGGTTGCGCTGGCCTTTGACGAAGGGATCGTCGGGCTGGTCGGACGGCTGGCCGAGCCGATTAACCTGGCGGATGCGCAGAGTCACCCCAGCTTTAAATATGTTCCTTCCGTAAAAGAAGAGCGCTTCCGCTCGTTTCTTGGCGTTCCTATCATCAGCCGTCGTCAGTTGCTTGGCGTACTGGTGGTCCAGCAGCGCGAGCACCGACAGTTCGACGAGAGTGAAGAGTCATTTCTGGTGACGCTCGCCACGCAGATGGCCGCGATTCTTTCGCAGTCGCAGCTAAATGCCCTGTTTGGGCAATACCGACAAACCCGCATTAAAGCGCTGGCCGCCTCACCCGGCGTCGCCGTGGCCGAAGGGTGGGTGGACAGTACGCAACCCTCGCTGGATAACATCTTTGCCGCCTCGACGCTGGATGCGCAACGCGAACGTGAGCGTCTGTCGCTGGCGATGGATGAGGCTTCAGCTGAATTCCGTCGCTACAGCAAACGCTTTACGGCGGGGGTACATAAAGAGAGCGCGGCGATCTTTGATCTCTACTCTCACCTGCTGAGTGATGCCCGCCTGAAAAAGGATCTCTTTGCTGAGATCGAAGCCGGCTCGGTCGCCGAATGGGCGGTCAAAAAGGTCATCGAAAAATTCGCTGCTCAGTTTGCCAGTCTGCAGGACAGCTATCTGCGCGAGCGTGCAGGCGATCTGCGCGTGCTGGGGCAGCGGCTGGTCTTTCACCTTGATGACACCATTCAGGGCACCAATACCTGGCCTGAGCGCTTTGTGCTGGTGGCCGATGAGCTGACCGCGACCACGCTGGCCGAGCTGCCGCACGACAGGCTGGCTGGCGTAGTGGTCAGGGATGGCGCGTCCAACTCCCATGCGGCCATTATGGTCCGTGCTATGGGGATCCCTACGGTGATGGGCGCTGATATCCAGCCTGAATTGCTGAATGGCAGGCTGCTAATCGTCGATGGCTATCGTGGCGAGCTGCTGGTGGATCCGGAACCGGTACTGGTGCAGGAATACCAGCGGCTTATCAGCGAAGAGAACGAGCTGAGCAAGCTGGCAGAAGACGTTGTCGAGCAGCCTGCCCTGCTAAAAAGTGGCGAACGAGTCAGGGTGATGCTTAATGCGGGCCTGAGTGCCGAGCATGAAAAGTCGCTCGGCAGCTGGGTGGATGGCGTCGGGCTGTACCGCACTGAAATTCCCTTTATGCTGCAAAACGGCTTCCCGTCGGAGGAGGAGCAGGTGGCGCAGTATCAGGGCATGCTACAGCTATTTTTAAGTAAGCCGGTTACGCTGCGTACCCTGGATATCGGGGCTGATAAGCAGCTCCCTTATATGCCGATCAGCGAAGAGAATCCCTGTCTTGGCTGGCGCGGCATTCGTCTGACGCTGGATCAGCCGGAAATCTTCCTCGTGCAGGTCCGGGCAATGCTGCGGGCCAACGTCGCCAGCGATAATCTCAGTATTTTGTTGCCGATGATCACCAGTATTGATGAGATCGAAGAGGCCAGGCGACTGATCGATCGCGCCGCGCGCGAGGTTGAAGAGATGCTGGGATACGCTATCCCGGTACCGCGTATTGGCGTGATGATTGAAGTCCCCTCAATGATCTTTATGATCGGGCATCTGGCGCAGCGCGTTGATTTCGTCTCAGTGGGGACCAACGATCTCACGCAGTATCTGCTGGCGGTCGATCGTAACAACACGCGGGTAGCCAGCCTGTATGACAGCCTGCATCCGGCGGTATTGCGGGCCTTACAGACCATCGCGACGGAGTGTGAACGGGCGGGGCTTGAGCTCTGCCTGTGCGGTGAAATGGCGGGCGATCCGATGAGCGTCACGCTGCTGGTGGGGCTGGGTTATCATCACCTCAGCATGAACGGACGCAACGTAGCGCGGGTGAAATATCTGCTGAATCATATCGACCTGGAGCAGGCCCGCAGGCTGGCCGGGCGGAGCCTGGAGGCCACGACGGCGGCAGATGTCCGTCACCTGGTCTCCGCTTTTATGGAGCGAGGCGGTCTGGGCGGGCTGATCCGTGGCGGTCGTTAGGGCGCTGTCCACCGGAAGCAGTAAAGCAGCGTAAACCCGTCGTTATAAGGCGGCTACGAGCTGGCTCGCAGAAGTCTGCATAAAAGTCCCGGCGACGTGCTTTGAGGCCAGCGGCTTACAAAGTTTACAGTTCCCACAAACCGCAATAATCACGGCTGTGCTATGATGCGCGCCTTAAAGCGCTGCGCGCACTGGTTGATTAATTCCGTCGCCTGCTGGTCAGGACAGACATTAACAATGGTGAAAGATGACTAACGGCTATCTGGCTTTCCCTCAATTTGATCCGGTAATTTTCTCTATCGGCCCGATTTCGCTGCACTGGTATGGCCTGATGTACCTGGTGGGCTTTATTTTTGCGATGTGGCTGGCGGTTCGCCGCGCGAACAAGCCCGGCAGCGGCTGGAAAAAAGAGGAAGTTGAAAACCTGCTCTATGCGGGTTTCCTCGGCGTATTCCTTGGCGGTCGTATCGGCTACGTTCTGTTTTACAACCTGCCGCTGTTCCTTGATAACCCGCTCTATTTATTCAAAGTCTGGGACGGCGGCATGTCGTTCCACGGTGGCCTGATTGGGGTTATCTGCGTGATGCTGTGGTTTGCCCATCGCACCAAACGTAACTTCTTTCAGGTATCGGACTTTATTGCTCCGCTGATCCCCTTCGGCCTGGGGGCCGGTCGCCTGGGCAACTTTATCAACGGCGAACTGTGGGGACGGGTTGCACCGGATCTCCCGTGGGCAATGCTCTTTCCGGGTTCCAGAGGTGAAGATGTGGCGCTGGCTGCGACTCACCCCGAATGGCAGTCACTGCTGGCGAGCTACGGCGTGCTGCCGCGTCACCCCTCGCAGCTTTATGAGCTGGCGCTGGAAGGCGTGGTCCTGTTTATTATTCTCAATCTGTTTATCCGTAAAAGCCGCCCGATGGGAGCCGTATCCGGGCTGTTCCTGATTGGCTATGGCGCCTTCCGGATTATCGTCGAGTTCTTCCGTCAGCCGGATGCGCAGCTTGGCCTGTTCGATAACGCCATCAGCATGGGCCAGATACTCTCTCTGCCGATGATCCTGGCGGGTGTAATTATGATGGTATGGGCTTACCGTCGCCGTCCACAGCAGCACGTGAGTGAGGGGAAATGAAACAGTATCTGGCGTTAATGCAAAAAGTGCTCGACGAGGGCACGCCGAAAAACGATCGCACCGGCACCGGTACGCTGTCGATATTTGGTCATCAGATGCGTTTCAACCTACAGGAAGGGTTTCCGCTGGTGACCACCAAGAAGTGTCACCTGCGCTCAATTGTTCATGAGCTACTGTGGTTTCTTAACGGTGATACCAATACCGCCTATCTGCGGGAAAATAAGGTCACCATCTGGGATGAGTGGGCAGATGAAAACGGCGATCTCGGCCCGGTTTATGGTAAGCAGTGGCGCAGCTGGGGGGCGGCAGATGGCCGCCAGATCGATCAGCTCGAAAAGGTGCTGCAACAGCTGAAAACCGATCCGGATTCGCGTCGTATTATTGTGTCTGCCTGGAACGTGGGTGAGCTTGACGAGATGGCGCTGGCTCCCTGTCACGCTTTTTTCCAGTTCTACGTGGCCGACGGCAAACTCTCCTGCCAGCTTTACCAGCGTTCCTGCGATATCTTCCTCGGTCTGCCGTTTAATATCGCCAGTTATGCGCTGCTGGTGCATATGATGGCGCAGCAGTGCGACCTGGAGGTTGGCGACTTTGTCTGGACCGGCGGCGATACGCATCTGTACAGCAACCATCTGGAACAGACCCGCCTGCAGCTTACCCGCGAGCCACGCTCGCTGCCGAAGCTGACCATCACGCGTAGACCGGCTTCGCTGTTCGACTATCGTTTTGAAGACTTCGAGATCGAAGGCTACGATCCTCATCCGGGCATCAAGGCGCCCGTTGCTATCTGATCCCTGCCAGGAGCGGAAGCTTTCCGCTCCTGATATTACCCCCCCACCCTGTACCAGGCGCATCCTGAGTCTGGTTTGCTGCAAATCTTCAATGTTCTGGCAGTGCCCCTCCTGTTAAGTCTTTTTGCCATTCTCTGAGCACCCTGGTCAGTTCAGCGCTACGCTTATAGCCGGAACTAAATCACAGGGAATACCGATGAAAAACAGCATACTCCTCACGCTTGCACTATTGTGCGGACTTTCCGCTCTCTCCTCTGCCAGTGCCAGTGCCAGTGCCAGTGCCAGTGCCAGTGCCAATTCCAGCGCCGGGCCGGGCGTTCATCCCGTGCGCTCAGAGGCGTCTGAGCAGACCACCAGCAATGGTAAAACGCAGCCTCCGGTGAAATTCGCCAGCGTATGGGCCGATGGCAAGGGAGCCACCCATATCGATCACTGCCGCTTTGAAGGGCTGGAATACAAAAGCTATGCGCCCCCTTCTGCGCCACAGTGGATTGGCGTGTCACCCGACGAGGTGGAAAGTATTGCTTATGCCGTCCTGCCCCCCGGATACGTCGGCAGCTGGCATCACGCGCCGGGCCCACAGTGGGTGATCACCCTTTCCGGGAAATGGTCCGTTGAAACCACGGACGGCACCACGCTGGTCCAGGGACCGGGCGATGTCCAGTTCAATGCAGACAGCAGTTCACATCCGCGCCCGGACGATAACAGGGTGGGGCACATCTCCCGTACGGTAGGGAATGAACCTAACGTGCAGCTGATTATTAAACTCAAACCCGGCGCGAAGAACACCGGTATCTGCACCCGCTCTGGGGCGGAATAAACATAACCGCCTCTTCTGATGCTCAATTCTGCGACCCAGTGCGTAAACATCTGCGAAATTTTGAACCGCAGGTGTCATTCCTGGAACGCGGCTCATAACCGTAATGATTGCAGCTGGTTCGAGCCTGTTCATAGCGTCATTCTGCCTCCATGAAAAACGCATCCGGATTTACCCTGCTGGAACTACTGGTGGTGATGGTTATCGCCAGCGTGCCTGGCTTTGGCGCCGTCAGCGCCTGGCATCACTGGCAGCAGCAACGGCATCTGAATGACACGGCAGCTCAGATCCAGCATTTTCTTCTGCGTCTGCGCAGCGAGGCGAACTGGCACAATGAAACACGCCTGCTGTGGCTTCTGCCCGGTCAGAAATGGTGCCTGGGGAGCGGAGCCGTCCAGCTACGCTGCTCCGGTAGAAGCCGCCATACGCTGCTGGCGCCCTGGCCAGAGATCGGGCTGCTGTCGCTTACTGAGGGCGTGGGTTTTTATGGTCGCCGCAGCGTGGCTAAACCCGGGCGCATTGTGATTTCCGGCGACGCGGGGGAGCGACACATTATTATCTCTTCCCGGGGCCGTATCAGAATTTGTCAGCCAGCGGAGAGACTATGTGGATGAGAAATGCGGGCTTCAGCCTGCCTGAAATGCTGATCGCACTGGCCATCAGCAGCATAGTGATGCTGGGGGCCACCCGTCTGTTGCCTGTGCTGCAAATGAACAACCTGCGTACGCTGAAGGCCTTTCAGCTACAGGAAGAGATGCAGCAGATGATGACCTCACTGGAAAAAGCGGTGCGGCGAGCGGGCTATTGCCCTGGCCAATGCCAGGGGGAAGGGCTGAGTATTCGCGGAGCATCGGGGAGCTGCCTGCTCATTCGCTGGGACGAAAACAGCAATGGGCGATGGGAGGCAGCAGGACGGGATGACAGCGATTACCACGGCTATCGTCTGCGCAGCGGCAATCTCGAAATGCAGCGCGGGATAAACGACTGCGAGGGGAGTGGCTGGGAAAGGCTCAACGATCCGGCGGTAATAGCGATAGATAAGTTTCAGGTGACTCAGCGGGCGGGGCAGGTAAGGCTGCTGCTGGCGGGCTATGCGCTTATCTGGCCGCAGCATCCGCTGGTGATTGAGCGCTGGGTCAGGACGGTCAACCTGTGAATACACAGCGAGGAAGCGGTTCGCTGTTAGCGGTCATCATTCTGCTGATGATGTCGGCTACCCTGCTGCATGCTACCCGCACACAGCTCGATAACGCACTCGGCCTGCTCGCTGATGAGCGCCAGTTTTATCTCCAGTACAGCCGCGCGGATACTGCGCTGGCCTGGGGAGGCGAACAGCACTGGCTAATCAACGCCGGGGGATGGGTCTGCAAAGCCGACCCTCTTTATGGCCGCGCCTGCCTGAGTATGCAGGGTGAAAATAGCATGCTCCTGCGCGGAGACGCGGGCAGCGGAACCCTTGCACACTACCGCTGGGTTGTCCCGATCGGCAGTATGGGGAGAATAGGGCCGGTGCTGCACGGCTGGATTGACTACTGCCCGCTGTCGGTATCCGAAGCGTGCCAGCCAGAATGAGACGCCAGCATGGGTTCAGCCTCCCCGAAACCCTGGTCGCGTTGCTGCTGCTTACCCTGAGCATCAGCACGTTGATGCGCTATCAGCTGGTGTTGGCGCAGGGATTTGTGCGCCAGACGGAGCAGCGGGAAGCCTGGCGGCAGGCTGCGTCAGGGTTTGAAGGCTATCAGGCGCCCGGCTGGCAAACTGAGGTGACAGAACAGGCGGGTCCCGGTGGTTGTCGGGTCAGGATCTCGACGGCGACTGGCCCAACCGGCCGACGAGCGCAGCTAACGCTTTTGCAATGCCCCAGGCGGGAGTGATTAACTCCCCCTTAGTAAGAGCCTAAACGGGGAATAAACCTCATTACCTCCACGAAGGAGATAGCGCATTACTCTGAAGGTAAATAAAAATAACAAAGTTCAGTTGGACTTTTCTGTCCGAGGCTGAAACAGCCAGGTTTCAATCTGGGGATCACTATCTCGCCGTACCTTTGTAATTTTGTACTGACATAAAAAGTGATGTAATTGTTCCTTTTGCCATCAAATTTTATAAACACTACTTAAACAAAATAACTTTCCTGACCCTTTCCGATCGCCGGTTATCTCTGCCCGTTTCTGCTGCAAACGATGCCTTTGATTTAGGTGTTACTGTTGTACGTTCAGGCGAAAAACCTGAAGCCGGATTCTATAAAAACATCATTACCATTACGACGACTGCCAGCCAGGTCGTCGGTTTTTAAAACTGTCCGAAAGGGGGGCGGGACATTCAGCCCGTTCGATTGTGCGGTAACGCCAGAAGCTATTTGTGACCTTGCGGCAGTCCACCCGACAGTCAATTACCGAGGGCCTGAGTTTTTAAGGCCTGCGAGCGCAGCTAACGCTTTTGCAATGCTCCCGAGCGCGATTTCATTCGTTTCCCGTGCTTTTGCAATGCTTCCGAGCGCGATCTCATTCGTTTCCCGTGCATTTGCAACGGATGCTGGAAGGGTTACAGTGTCCGCGCAGAGCAAAATTATGCTTAAGGAGCAGAGATGTTTACGGTCTACCACTCAAATCAGCTGGATTTGCTGAAAACGCTGGCGGCATGGCAAATTGAAAATCAGCCGCTGCGCGATCCCTTCCAGTCTGAAGTGATCCTGGTACAAAGTCCCGGCATGGCGCAGTGGCTGCAAATGTCGCTGGCTGCGCAGTTCGGCATTGCCGCTAATATCGCCTTTCCTCTGCCCGCCACCTTTATCTGGGATATGTTTGTGCGCGTCCTGCCGGGGATCCCAAAAGAGAGCGCCTTTAACAAATCCAGTATGAGCTGGAAGCTGATGGCTATCCTTCCGGAGATGCTGACGCGCCCGGAATTCGCGATGTTAAGGCACTATCTGACCGACGATGAAAACAAGCGTAAGCTTTTTCAGCTGGCCTCCCGCGTGGCTGACCTCTTTGACCAGTACCTGGTTTATCGGGCCGAATGGCTCAACAGCTGGGAGAAAGGCCAGCTGATTGAGGGGCTGGATGATGCGCAGCAGTGGCAGGCGCCGCTCTGGGCCGCTCTGGTTCAGTACACTCGTGAGCTTGGGCAGCCCGAGTGGCACCGGGCAAATCTTTATATGCGCTTTATTTCGGCTCTGGAAAATAGCCGTGAGCGTCCGCCAAATCTCCCCGATCGCGTTTTTATTTGCGGCATCTCTGCGCTCCCGCCGATCTATTTGCAGGCGCTCCAGGCGCTGGGCAGGCATATTGATATCCATCTGCTGTTCACTAATCCCTGTCGGCACTACTGGGGCGATATCCAGGACTACGCGTTTCTGGCAAAGCTGCAAAACCGACGGCGACAGCATTTTGGGCAGCAGCGTGAAAGCGCCCTGTTTCGCGATGAGGATGCCTCCGGCCTGTTTAACGAGCAGGGCGAGCAGCAGCTCAGCAACCCGCTGCTGGCCTCCTGGGGCAAACTGGGGCGGGATAACCTCTATTTACTGGCGCAGATGGAGTGCCAGGAAATTGACGCTTTTGTCGATATCGAACCCGCTACGCTGTTGCAAAGCCTGCAGCGCGACCTGCTGGAGCTGGAAGATAACGCAGTGATGGGTCTGAATCAGCAGGAGTGGCAAACCAGCCGGCACAAACGCGTGCTGGATCCCGCCGATCGCTCAGTCAGCCTGCACCTGTGTCATAGCCCACAGCGTGAGGTAGAAGTGCTCCAGGATCGCTTATTAGAAATCATGGCCAGCGATCCTACCCTCTCCCCACGCGATATTATTGTAATGGTCGCCGACATTGATGCTTATACGCCCTTTATTCAGGCGGTATTTGGCAATGCGCCCGGCGATCGCTATCTTCCCTTTGCCATTTCTGACCGCCGGGCCAGCCAGGCGCACCCGGCACTACAGGCCTTTATTTCACTGCTAAGCCTGCCGGACAGCCGCTTCGCCTCGGAGGAGGTGCTGGCACTGCTTGAAGTGCCAGCGGTCGCCAGCCGCTTTTCCATTGATGAGGAAGGGCTTAAGCGGCTGCGCCACTGGGTCGCAGAGTCAGGTATTCGCTGGGGGCTGGACGACGAAACGATCCGTGAGCTGGACCTTCCGGCGGGGGGACAGCATACCTGGCAGTTTGGCCTGACGCGCATGCTACTCGGCTACGCGATGCACAGCGAGGCCGGGGACTGGCAGGGGATCCTGCCCTATGACGAATCCAGCGGCCTGATTGCGGAACTGGCGGGTAATCTGGCTGAGCTACTGATGCGGCTGCGCGGCTGGCGCGATCTGCTTACGGCACCGCGCGCGCTGGAGAGCTGGCTGCCCCTGTGCCGCGAATTGCTAAACGATTTCTTCGCCGCTGATGCCGATACCGAAGCGGCGCTGGCGCTGATTGAGGAACAGTGGCAGCAGGCGATCGGTTACGGTATACAGTCGGCTTATCAGCAGGCTATTCCGCTCTCGCTGCTGCGGGACGAGCTGGCGTCACGGCTGGATCAGGAGCGCATCAGCCAGCGCTTTCTTGCCGGGCCGGTGAACTTCTGCACCCTGATGCCGATGCGATCCATTCCCTTTAAGGTGGTCTGCCTGCTGGGAATGAACGACGGCGTTTATCCCCGTTCGCTACCGCCGCTCGGTTTTGACCTGATGAGTCAGCAGCCGAAAAAGGGCGATCGCAGCCGTCGCGACGACGATCGTTACCTTTTTCTGGAGGCGTTAAGCTCTGCCCAGCAGCAGCTCTATATCAGCTATATCGGAAGGACTATCCAGGATAACTCAGAGCGTTTCCCCTCGGTGTTGGTGAGTGAGCTGGTGGAGTACATCAGCCAGAGCTTCTGTCTGCCACATCACCGGGACAGCGATGTGGACACCAGTGCCAGGGCGGTTGAAGCCCATCTGCAACATTTGCACAGCCGGATGCCCTTCGCCGCCGAAAACTTCTCGCCCCAGGCGGAGTTTCGCAGCTATGCCTCAGAGTGGCTTCCGGCCGCTAATGCCAGCGGCATCGCTCATCCACCTTTTATGCAGCCCCTGTCCGGGCTGGATTTGACGGAGCTGAATGTCGAACAGCTGGTGCGGTTCTGGCGACATCCGGTACGCGCTTTCTTCAGCCAGCGCCTGGGCGTCAGCTTCCAGCTGGAGGAAACCGGGCTACCCGATACCGAACCTTTCACCCTGGATAATCTCAGCCGCTATCAGGTTAATGCACTGCTGCTCAATACCCTGATAGAGGATCGCCCGGATGAGCCTCTCTACGCCAGGCAGCGTGCGGCAGGGCATCTGCCCTATGGTGCCTATGGTGAACTGTTCTGGCAGGATCAGCTGGCAGATATGACAGAGCTGGCGAATCGGGTGCGCGAGCAGCGCAGGGAGGCCGTGAGCTGGGAAATAAACCTCACCGTGGGCGGCATTCAGCTGAACGGCTGGTTATCACAGGTCCAGGAGGATGGGCTGCTGCGCTGGCGTCCCGGCCACCTTAATTTTACCGATGGCCTGGCGCTCTGGCTGGAGCATCTTATCTACGCCGTGCTGGGCGGCAAAGGAAGCAGCCGTATGTACGGTCGCAAGGAGAGCCAGTGGTGTTTCCCTCCGCTGGACGTTGCCACAGCGTCCCGCTGGCTGAAACGCTATATAATCGGCTATCAGCAGGGGATGAATGCGCCTCTGCTGCTGCTGCCTAAAACGGGCGGAGCCTGGCTTGAGGCGAGCTACGATGAAAAAGCCTCGGCGGTGCTCCATGATGAAGCCAGCCAGGCGAAGGCCAGAGTCAAACTACTCCAGGCCTGGCAGGGTAACTATCAGATTGAAGGTGAGAGCAGCGATCCCTGTCTGGCGCGTTTATTCCGTACCCTGGATGAAGACACCCTGCAGGAGATTACGTGCAACGCAGAGGCGTGGCTGCTGCCGCTGTTGCAGATGAATGTTAAAGGCGGTGAGGCCTGAGATACTCTGCTCACCGGCAATAGGTGAGGAAGTTTGCGGACAGAGTGCAGGACATCCTGTAATGTTACTTTATAACCATTGAACCGTTTTTTTACTCGTCTTCACCACACGGCATGAAGGCGACATATTCAGGGGAATGCTCTGCTGAACGTTTTTCCCGTCAGCAGAAAATGAGATCGTCAAGGAGATCGAATGGGGCGTTATGCAGTCTGGATCGGCACGCTGGTCGTGCTTATTAACTTGTGGAGCCCGCTGAGTCAGGCACAGCCGGGATGGCAACCTGTGCCGGAAACCATCCGCAAAAGCGAAAAAGATCCGCGTCAGTATCAGGCGGTCAGGCTTGATAACGGCATGACGGTGCTGCTGGTCTCCGATCCTCAGGCGACGAAATCTCTCGCCGCGCTGACGCTGCCAGTAGGATCGCTGGAGAACCCACGCAATCAACAGGGGTTGGCGCATTATCTTGAGCATATGCTGCTGATGGGATCGAAACGCTATCCACAGCCTGATAACCTGGCTGAGTTTTTAAAGAAGCACGGCGGCAGCCATAATGCCAGTACCGCTTCTTACCGCACGGCCTACTATCTGGAAGTTGAAAACGATGCGCTGCAGCCTGCCGTCGATCGTCTTGCCGATGCCATTGCTGAACCGCTGCTGGATCCGGTCAATGCCGATCGTGAGCGGCATGCAGTGAATGCCGAGCTGACGATGGCCCGCTCACGCGACGGTCTGCGGATGGCTCAGGTTGGCGCGGAAACAATCAACCCGGCGCATCCCGGGGCGCTATTTTCCGGCGGCAATCTGGAAACCCTCAAGGACAAACCGGGCAGCAAGCTGCATGACGCGCTGAAAGCATTTTATCAGCGCTATTACTCAGCGAATCTGATGAAAGCGGTCATCTACAGCAGCAAGCCTATGGATGAGCTGCAAAAAATAGCCGTCACTACCTTTGGGCGCGTGGAAAATCGCCATGCGACAGTGCCGGATATCACCGTGCCAGTGGTGACCGATAAGCAAAAGGGCATCATTATTCACTACGTTCCGGCCCAGCCGCGTAAGCTGCTGAAAATAGAATTCCGCATTGACAATAACGCCGATAAATTCCGCAGTAAAACCGATACGCTGATTGCCTATCTGATTGGTAATCGTAGTAAAAATACGCTCTCTGACTGGCTACAGAATAATGGCCTGGCAGATTCGATTGATGCGGGGGCGGATCCGGTTATTGATAGAAATGGCGGCGTTTTCTCTATTTCCGTATCGCTAACGGATACCGGGCTGGCTAACCGTGACCGGGTGATTGCTGCCGTATTCAGCTATCTGAATAAACTGCGCGCCGGGGGCATTAATAAGCAGTATTTTGATGAAGTCGCCCACGTTCTGAATCTGGATTTCCGCTACCCCTCAATAACCCGCGATATGGATTACATCCAGTGGCTGGCTGATACCATGCTGCGCGTACCCATTGCAGACACGCTTGATGCCTCTTATATCGCCGATCGCTACGATCCTGCGGCGATTAAAGCGCGGCTGGACGGCATGACGCCTCAAAATGCCCGCATCTGGTTTATCAGCCCCGATGAGCCGCATAACAAACTGGCCTACTTTGTCGATGCTCCCTATCAGGTGGACAGGATTACACCGCAGCGGTTTGCCGCCTGGCAGGCCGCCAGTGATAAAATCGATCTTGCCCTGCCGGCGCTCAATCCCTACATTCCGGACAACTTTAGCCTGATAAAGCCCGGGAAAAAACAGGCGCACCCGGAGGCGCTGGTTAATCAGCCCGGACTGCGGATATTCTATATGCCGTCGCAGTTTTACGCCGACGATCCTAAAGCTAACATCACGCTGGCATTGCGAAATAAAGCGGCCATGAGCACGGCGAAAAATCAGGTGCTGTTCGCTCTCAACGACTACCTGGCGGGGCTGGCGCTCGATGAGCTAAATTCACAGGCGTCAGTAGCCGGCATCAGTTTTTCAACCAGTGAAAATGATGGCGTCACCTTTAACGCCAGCGGTTTCACCCAGCATCTTCCCGAGCTGATGAAGGCGCTACTTAACGGGTATGCCAGCTATCAACCCGATCGGCAGCAGCTGGAACAGGCAAAGTCCTGGTATCTGGAGCGTCTCTCCTCCGCTGAAAAAGGTAAGGCGTTCGAGCTGGCTATTCAGCCCGCGCAGATGCTGTCGCAGCTTCCTTATACCCAGCGGAGTGAACGCCGCAGCCTGGTAGCCGGTATCACGCTTGAGGATCTCCAGGCTTACCGAAAAATGCTGCTCCAGCAGTCCACCCCGGAGCTGATGGTCGTGGGCAATATGAGCGCGGCAGAGGCGACGGCGCTGGGTCAGGATCTCAAAGCCCATCTGGACTGCGAGGGTGACAGCTGGTGGCACAGTCAGTATATCGCCATTGATAAAAAGACCTCGGCCAACCTTCAGCAGCAGGGGAGCAGTACCGACTCGGCGCTGGCCGCCCTGTATGTTCCGCTGGGCTATGAAGAGTATGAAAGTATTGCCAGCAGCGCCATGCTTAGCCAGATCGTTCAGCCGTGGTTTTATAACCAGCTGCGTACCAGGGAGCAGCTGGGCTATGCGGTATTTACCTTCCAGATGCCGGTCGGACGTCAGTGGGGCATTGGCTTCCTGCTGCAAAGTAACGTTAAGCAGCCCGCCTGGCTATTAACGCGCTTCCGGGCGTTCTATCCGGTGGCGGAAAAACGGCTGCGTGAGATGAGCCACGATGATTTCAGTCAATATCAGCAGGCCATGATTAACGAACTTAAACAGCGTCCGCAAACGCTGGATGAAGAAGCAGGACGCTTTAGCAAAGATTTCGATCGCGAAAACACCCGTTTCGATACCAGAGAAAAAGTGATTGCCCGCATTCAGGCGCTGACGCCGGAAAGTCTGGCAGACTTTTTCCATAAGGCGGTCATTGAACCACAGGGGCTGACGCTGCTCTCGCAAATTTCAGGCAGCCAGCATAAACAAGCGGACTACGCTAAGCCTGAAGGCTTCACCACCTGGCAGGAAGTGTCGAAGCTACAGCAGTCATTTCCGGTGAAAAGTTAAGATATGAAGTCTGAAGCCCTGACTCTTGATCCCCTCAGGCTCCCGCTCACAGGGGAAAGGCTGATTGAAGCCTCGGCGGGAACCGGCAAAACCTTTACCATCGGGCTGCTTTACCTTCGTCTGCTGTTGGGGCTGGGGGGTGACGCCGCCGCCAGCAGGCCGCTGTCGGTGGAAGAGATCCTGGTGGTGACCTTCACCGAGGCGGCAACGGCCGAGCTGCGTGGCCGTATTCGCGCCAATATCCACCAGCTACGTATTGCCTGCGTGCGCGGCTACGCCTCTGACACAATGCTGTCGGCGCTGTTAGCGCAGATTGAGGATCGCAATCAGGCGGCAGTGCGGCTGCTGGCGGCCGAGCGGCAGATGGATGACGCCGGGATATTTACCATCCACGGCTTCTGCCAGCGCATGCTGAATCTTAATGCTTTTGAATCCGGCATGCTGTTTGAGCAGCAGCTGATTGAAGATGAGTTTCCGCTGCGCCGGCAGGCTGCGGCGGATTTCTGGCGTCGCTACTGCTACCCCCTCTCGCTGCCGGTGGCCAGGGTGATGACGCAGATGTGGCAGGGGCCGGAGCAGCTCCTTGCCACTCTCTCTCCCTGGCTAAATGGTGAAGCCCCCGCGCTGAAATATCCCGCCGATTTAGAGGAGTCCTTTACCGAACGCCATGAAAAAATCATCGGGCGGATCGATGCCCTGAAAACGGCGTGGCTGGCGGCAGGAAATCTGCATGACGTTATTGCCCAGTCGGGTGTGGATAAGCGAAGCTACAGCAGTAAGCACTTACCTAACTGGCTGGAGAAAATCGCCCAGTGGGCTGCAGAAGCGACTGAGGATTACGCGGTTCCTAAGGAGCTGGCGCGCTTTGGCCAGCGGGTACTGCTGGATAAAACCAAAAAAGGAGAAGCGCCACAGCATCCGCTGTTTGACGAGGTGGATCGCTTTCTCGCTGAACCGCTGTCGCTGCGTGACCTGGTTATCGCCCGCGCGCTGAGCGAGATCCGCTTCACCACGCAGAAAGAGAAAAGGCTTAATGCCCTGCTGGGGTTTGACGATCTGCTGGGACGGTTTGATGACGCGCTGAAGCAGCCTGGCGGAGAGGCGCTGGCGCAGGCCGTTCGCAGCCGTTATCCGGTCGCCCTGATTGATGAATTCCAGGATACCGACCCGCAGCAGTACCGCATCTTCCGCACGCTTTACCGGCATCAGCCTGAGTCTGCGCTACTGCTGATAGGCGACCCCAAACAGGCTATCTACGCCTTCCGGGGCGCCGATATTTTCACCTATATGAAAGCCCGGAGCGAAGTTAGCGCCCACTATACGCTTGATACCAACTGGCGCTCCTCGCCGGACATGGTTAACAGCGTAAACCAGCTCTTTTCCCGGCTGGAAAATCCCTTTTTGTTCCATGAAATTCCCTTTAAGGACGTCACTCCTGCCGGGCCTAATGCCGGGCTGGCGTTTAGCGTCGAGGGTAAACGCCAGCCCGCCCTGAGATTCTGGTTACAGCCGGGCGAAGGAACAGGCGTAAGCGATTACCAGCAGTTTATGGCCCGGCAGTGCGCGGCAGATATCCGCCGCTGGCTGACGGCGGGTCAGCAGGGAACGGCGCTGATCGGCAGAGACGAGGATCGACGTCCGGTGGCGGCATCGGACATTACCGTTCTGGTTCGCAGCCGCGGTGAAGCGTCCATCATGCGCGAAGCGCTGAACGGCCTGAGTATTCCCTCTGTTTATCTCTCCAATCGCGACAGCGTCTTCACCACGCCGGAAGCGCGCGAAATGATCTGGCTGCTGCAGGCGGTGCTGGCTCCCGAACAGGAGCGGACGCTGCGCTGCGCACTCGCCACCAGCATTTTTGGTCTGGACGCATTAACGCTTGATGCGCTGAGTAAGGATGAGCGAGCCTGGGACGCGCTGGTGGATGAATTTGACGGCTATCGTCAGCGCTGGCTAAAGCGCGGCGTGCTGCCGATGCTGCGTGAACTGATGGTTAAGCGCCAGATTGCTGAAAATTTGCTGGCCTCCGAAAGCGGAGAGCGCAGGCTGACTGACCTGCTGCATCTGGGGGAGCTGCTGCAGGAAGCCTCCGCCAGTCTGGATAGCGAACATGCGCTGGTTCGCTGGCTTGCGCAGGAGGTGGCCCAGCCTAATGGTCAGTCCGCCAGCCAGCAGCTGCGCCTGGAGAGCGATCGCCATCTGGTGAAGATCGTGACTATCCACAAGTCTAAAGGGTTGCAGTATCCGCTGGTCTGGCTGCCGTTTGTCGCTAACTACCGCGAAGCGGGCCAGGGAGTTTATCATGACCGGCAAACCTTTCAGGCGCTGCTGGATCTGCGTGACGATACTGAAAGCATTGAGCTGGCCGAACAGGAGCGGCTGGCCGAAGATCTCCGCCTGCTCTACGTCGCGCTGACGCGTTCGGTCTGGCACTGTAGCGTGGGTATCGCGCCGCTGGTTAAGGGGAACCGGAAAAAGGAGGGGAACAGCGACCTGCATCTCAGTGCGGTGGGTTACCTGCTGCAAAAAGGTGAGGCGGCTGATGCGGCCAGCCTGTGTCAGTCCCTTGTGGAAATGGAAAGTGAAGCCGTTGAGCTGGTTATCCCGGGTCATCCCGATGATGAGCCGTGGCGACCACAGCAGGCGGTGCCAGACACGCTCAGCAGTCAGTCTGTCACCCGCCAGCTTCGCGATGAGTGGCGCATTACCAGCTATTCAGGTCTACAGCAGCATGGGCATTCCATCACCTTTGACCTGCTCCCCAGGCTGGATGTCGATGCCGCGGGCGAGGCACAGCCGCAGCTGGCTGTTCAGCTGACGCCGCATACCTTCCCGCGCGGCGCGGCACCGGGAACATTTCTTCATGGCCTGTTTGAAAATATTGATTTCACCCAGCCGGTTGAGGAGGCATGGCTGGCTGAACAGCTCACCTCGCAGGGGCACGACGCGGCCTGGCTGCCGGTCGTGAAGCAGTGGCTGATGCGTATTCTGCAAACGCCGCTCAACGCGACCGGGGTGACGCTCAGTCAGCTGGCCCCCGACAAGCGTCAGGTGGAGCTGCAATTCTATCTGCCTGTTCAGCGGTTAATGAGCGCGGAGGATCTTGACCGGCTTATTCGCCACTACGATCCGCTTTCAGCGGAGTGCCCGCCGCTCAATTTCCAGCAGGTGCAGGGCATGCTGAAGGGCTTTATCGACCTGGTCTTCGTCTGGCAGGGTAAATACTATCTGCTGGACTACAAATCTAACTGGCTGGGGGCATCCGGCGACGACTACACGCCCCAGGCAATGGCGCTGGCGATGCAGTCCCACCGCTACGATTTACAGTATCAGCTCTATACGCTGGCGCTGCACCGCTATCTGCGCCACCGACTGGCCGACTATGATTTTGAACAGCATTTTGGCGGCGTTATCTATTTGTTCCTGCGGGGCGTGGACGGAACGGCCAGTGACAATGGCCTTTATCGTACGCGGCCATCGGCTGAATTTGTTAACGCGCTGGACGCGTTATTTGCAGGGAAAACGCTGGAGGGCCCATGGCTGAAATAGCGGAACTGCTGCTGGCTGCCAGCCAGCAGAAACTGCTGCGAGCGCTGGACGTGCAGTTTGCCAGAATGATTGCCAGCGAAGCCCATCCCGCGCTGATGCTGGCGGCGGCATGGGTCAGCGCGGAGGCAGGAGAGGGGCACGTGTGTCTGCCGCTTACCACTTTTACCGAGCAGTCGCTGTTTGGCGGGCGACACCCGGAGCTGGCCCGCCTGATGTGGCAGGCCGCGGATGACCCGGACTGGCTTACTCTTCTGCCCAACGAGGCGGCGGTGGGCGACGGTTCAACCGCCACGCCGCTGGTGCTTCATCAGCAGCGCCTCTACCTGCATCGGATGTGGCTTTCTGAAGGGCAGGTGGCGCGCTTTATTCTCGGTCAGGCTGAGGCCCACCGGCTGGATGAGCGCGCGCTGCGCGCTGCGCTGGACAGGCATTTTGGTCAGAAGGCCGATGACTGGCAGAAAATTGCCGCCGCCGTAGCGCTCACCCGTCAGATTTCAGTAATTTCGGGCGGCCCGGGTACCGGTAAAACCACCACCGTGGCCAAATTACTGGCCACGCTTATCTCGCTAACGGATTCGCTACGCATTCGACTGGCGGCACCAACCGGCAAGGCGGCGGCACGGCTGACCGCCTCCCTCGGGGCGGCGCTTCAGGGGCTGGAGATTGATGATGCGGAGAAGCAGCGGTTCCCCACTGAGGCAACGACCCTGCATCGTCTGCTGGGCGCGGTGCCGGGCAGTCAGCGGATGCGTTACCATGCCGGTAACCCCCTGCACCTGGATTTACTGGTGGTGGATGAAGCGTCCATGGTCGATCTGCCAATGATGGCAAATCTGATTGCGGCGCTGCCGCAGCAGGCAAAAGTGATTTTTCTGGGCGATCGCGATCAGCTGGCCTCGGTAGAGGCGGGGGCGGTGCTGGGGGATATCTGTCGCTGCGCGGAAGCGGGCTACAGCAGCGAGCGCGCGGCGGAACTTACCCGCCTGACGGGCTGTACCCTCGCGGGCGAGGAGAGTCCACATGCGCCTGCCGTCCGTGACAGTATTTGCCTGCTGCGCAAAAGCTACCGCTTTGATGCCTCTTCAGGTATTGGGCAGCTGGCGCTGGCCGTTAATGGCGGTGACACCCGTCGGATGGAAAAAGTCTTTGCCGCCGGATACAGCGATATCGAACGCTTTCCGCTGAGTAGAGGCGAGGAGTATCAGCATCTGCTAAACGCCTGCGTTGAGGGCTATCGGCCTTACCTGCGAAGTCTGTCTCAGGGCCACAGCCCGCTGGAGGTGATTAACGAATTTGGTCATTTTCAGCTGCTCTGTGCGCTGCGTGAGGGGCCATTTGGCGTAACGGGGCTTAATGAGCGTATTGAAACGTCACTCCAGCTTAAAGGGCTAATACGCCGCGCGCCTGGCTCGGGCGGCAAATGGTATGTCGGGCGGCCGGTCATGATTGCCCGCAATGATAGCGCCCTGGGCTTATTTAACGGCGATATTGGCATTGCGATGAATGACGACGAGGGCGCGCTGAAGGTGTTTTTCCCGCTGCCCGATGGCAGCATTAAGGCTGTGCAGCCCAGCCGCCTGCCCCCGCATGAGACGGCTTTTGCCATGACGGTGCATAAGTCGCAGGGCTCGGAATTCAATCACACGCTGCTGATACTCCCCAGCCAGTTCACACCGGTGCTCACGCGTGAACTGATTTACACCGCGATCACCCGCGCCAGGCAGAAGCTGTCGCTTTATGCTGACAGTGGCGTACTGAACAGCGCGGTGAGAATGCAGACGCAGCGTCGCAGCGGACTGGTCGATCGCCTGACGGAACAGGCGGGCTGGCGGCCTGGTTGACCGCCTGAAAGAAAAACTTCGCCTGGCGGCCTGGCTGAGGGCTATACGGAACAGGCGGCCTGGTTAACCGCCGGCTATAACAATTACGCCTGGCGGCCTGGTTGACCACCGGCCATAACTATTACGCCTGGCGGGCATGGCGCAGATCGGCCATCAGCACCTTTGAGCGGCGCTGGTAGTTGTACATCTGCTTTTTACTCTCGGGCAGCTTGTCGATATCTACCGGCATAAAGCCGCGCTCCTGGAACCAGTGAATGCTGCGGGTGGTCAGTACAAACAGCTTTTTCAGCCCCATCTGCCGCGCCTGAAGGGCTACGCGCTCCAGCAGGGCCTCGCCTCGTGACGAACTGCGGTAGTCAGGATGCACCGCGACGCAGGCCATTTCGCCAATCTCCTCTTCCGGGAAGGTATAGAGGGCTGCGCAGCCGATAGTCAGGTTATCGCGCTCAATAATGGTAAATTTATCAATCTCCATCTCAAGCTGTTCGCGGGAACGACGTACCAGAATTCCCTGCTGCTCGAGCGGGCGGATAAGCTCCAGAATACCGCCAATATCATTGATGGTGGCGCGACGGATCTGTTCGGCGCTTTCCATGACGATTTGGGTGCCAATGCCATCGCGTGAGAACAACTCCTGCAGCAGGGCTCCATCTTCCTGATAGCTAATCAGATGGCTGCGGCGCACGCCGCTGCGGCAGGCTTTGACCGCACCGCGCAGGAAGCGCACCGTCCCTGACAGGTAGTCATCTTCCTTTTCCAGCTCCTCTATGCGCTGCTGTGCGTCATTAGGGAACAGTTCGGAGATAACATTGCCTTCACTGTCCGTCACGCCCTGACCGGAGCAGAAGCCAATCATCTTCTCTGCCTTAAGCTTGATAGCGAGCTGCGTTGCCACCTCTTCCGAGGTGAGGTTAAAGCTCTCCCCGGTCACGGAAACAGCCACCGGTCCCATCAGCACAATCGCGCCGCTGTCCAGCTGCCGATGAATCGCCTCTTCATCAATACGGCGTATGCGCCCGCTATGACAGTAATCCACGCCCTCATCCACGCCCAGCGGCTGTGCAATGATAAAGTTGCCGCTCACCACGTTGATATGAGCGCCCTGGAGAGGGGTGTTATTGAGACTCATCGACAGGCGGGCGGTGATATCAAGCTGCAGGCGTCCGGCGGCCTGCTTGACCAGCTCCAGCGACTGCGCATCGGTGACGCGGGTATACTTGTGGTAAAGGGGTTCGAGCTGGTGTTCGGCCAGATTCGCATCAATCTGTGGGCGCGCACCGTAGACCACCACCAGGCGAATACCCAGGCTATGCAGCAGCCCGATATCATTGACGATGCCAGAAAAATTCTCATGCTCTATGGCTTCGCCGCCAAGCATAATGACAAAGGTTTTACCACGGTGGGCATTAATATAGGGGACGGTATGGCGAAAACCCTGAACCAGTTCGGTACTCCGTTCCTTCACGACAGACCCTTAATGAATTATTATTCGGTAAAAGTGTATTTTTATTCCTTTTTGAGCCTGGAAGCAAGCGCCAATTGTTACCGACTTTCATTAAAAACGGCTACTCAGGTAACCAGAAGTGCGACCGGGCCGCGCATTTTAGAGATGACACTGGCAGTTTGATTCGCTACAGTTTTCAGCCTGCACGCTATCTGGCTGTTTTTACCTCATAGTAGACCAGACTGGATTTTTTAACCCGATGGAACAGCATACTGGAATAGCATGACCGATTTACCTTCACCTGGCCGACGCCGCTGGCTAAAGTGCGCAGGCGCAGTCTGGCTGCTTAGCGTCAGTAAGATTGGCCTGTCAGCAACGCCACTGGTGGCGATCCGCATCTGGCCTTCTTCCACCTATTCCCGTCTGACGCTGGAATCCAATTCACCGCTTAAGTACCGGCAGTTCGCACTCAGTAAACCTGAGCGCGTGGTGGTAGATATTGAAAATATGCATCTCAATGCTCTGCTGAAAGGCGTCGGAAATCTGGTTCGCAGCGACGATCCCTATATAAAGAGTGCGCGGGTGGGGCAGTTCAGCGCTAATACCGTCAGGCTGGTGCTGGAGCTAAAGCAAAACGTAACGCCTAAAGTGTTTACGCTGGCCCCGGTTGCCGGGTTCAAAAACCGGCTGGTTCTGGATCTTTATCCGGCCAGCAATATCAGTCATCACCACGAGGACGATCCGCTGCTGGCCCTGCTGGATGAATATAATAAGGGTGATTTAGCGCAGCATACCCCTGCGTCAACGCCGCTGCCGGGCAGGGCAGGTAAAGATCGTCCGATGATTATCATGCTCGATCCGGGTCATGGAGGCGAGGACTCGGGTGCGGTAGGTAAACATAAGACGCGCGAAAAAGACGTGGTGCTGAAAATTGCCCGCCGTCTGAAAAGCCTGATAGATAAACAGCCTAATATGCGCGCCCTGATGACGCGTAATGAGGACGTTTTTATTCCGCTACAGGTCAGGGTGGCGAAGGCGCGCAGGCAGCGTGCGGATCTGTTTATTTCCATTCATGCCGATGCCTTTACCAATCGCGCGGCGCGCGGCTCCTCCGTTTTTGCGCTGTCCACGAAGGGGGCGACCAGCGCTGCCGCGCGTTTTCTGGCCCGCACGCAAAACGAATCCGACCTGATAGGCGGCGTCAGTATGAGCGGTGACCGCTATCTCGACCACACACTGCTCGATATGGTGCAGCGTCTGACCATCAGCGACGGTCTGAAGCTGGGTAAGGATGTGCTAAGGCATATGGGCAAAATCAACCACCTGCATAAGAAAACCATCGACCAGGCGGGTTTTGCGGTGCTGAAAGCCCCGGACATCCCCTCAATTCTGGTCGAGACGGCGTTTATCAGTCACCCCGGGGAGGAGAGAAAACTACGCACCGCCCATTTTCAGCAGCAGGTCGCCGAAGCCATTCTGGCGGGGATTAAAACGTGGATCGCCAGCAGTGCCGTGCATCAGCGGATAAAATAACAGCATCAGAGAAACAGTGTTTATTCCCGCAGGACGTCAGGTCGCATCAGCGGCGGCACTAGTCTTGCAGGAGCGGATAAAAGGTGGAGTGAGTCGCGCAGGAGGGGGATTACAGAGATTTGGCAAACGCCAGAAACAAAAAAACACCCGTTAAGGTGTTAATTGGTTGCGGGAGCCGGATT
>NZ_JBLREF010000040.1:45790-108737 GCF_047918655.1 Erwinia sp. PPS120
GGCTGCTCCATCCCGCGTCCGTGGAAGCGCACTATACGCCGAGTGGCTTTTGATGCAACCCTATTTTGCAATAAAGTCATGAAAATAGCGCCTTCTGCTCACTTTATCAACGCTCTGCTCTATTGTTACACTATGGCGAGGGAACTTTTCCGTCAGCACGTTTAAATCTGTGGAGGGCTTTGCTATCTTCGGCCAGGAATTCCGCATAAAGGTAAGAGAACAATGAAAGGACGTTGGGCGAAGTATGCAGTAACCGGGGCGCTAATCGCCCTGCTGGCGGGATGTTCTTCAAAACCTACCGACCGTGGGCAGCAGTATAAGGATGGCAAACTGGATGAGCCTCTGGGGCTGGTCAACCAGCCCAATGCGAAAGGCCGGCCGGTGAACGGGAGAGATTTTGCCGATCAGGTGACGGAAATCAAATACGCTTCGCCCGCCATGTTCTCACGTAATACCAGTACCTTTAATGCCATACAGGGCTGGCTGATGGCGGGTGGCGATACGCGCCAGCTGCGTCAGTTTGGACTCGATGCTTACCAGATGGAAGGCATGGATAATTATGGCAACGTGCAGTTTACCGGTTACTACACGCCGGTTATTCAGGCGCGTTACACCCGTCAGGGCGAATTCCAGTATCCGCTATATCGCATGCCCCCGCGCAGTCGGGGTAAAAAACTGCCCTCACGGGCCGAGATATACAGCGGTGCGCTGAGCGATCGCTACGTTATCGGTTACAGCAACTCCCTGATGGATAACTTCATTATGGACGTGCAGGGAAGCGGCTACGTAAATTATGGCGACGGACGCCCGCTAACCTTCTTCGGCTACGGTGGTAAAAACGGCCACGCCTACCGCAGCATCGGTAAAGTGCTTATCGACAGGGGAGAGGTAAAGCGGGAGGATATGTCGATGCAGGCTATCCGCAAGTGGGGCGAGGAACACAGCCCGGCCGAAGTGCGGGAACTGCTGGAGCAGAATGCCTCATTCGTTTTCTTCAAGCCGGAGAACTTTACGCCGGTTCGCGGCGCCAGTGCGGTACCGCTGGTGGCGAAAGCCTCGGTCGCATCCGATCGCTCGCTTATCCCGCCGGGCACTGCTCTGCTGGCGGAGGTTCCGCTACTGGACAATAAAGGGAAGTTTACCGGGAAGTATGAGATGCGCATGATGGTGTCGCTGGACGTGGGCGGCGCGATAAAAGGCCAGCATTTCGACATTTATCAGGGTATTGGCGATGAAGCCGGGCACATGGCCGGATGGTTTAACCACTATGGTCGCGTCTGGGTGCTGAAAGCCGCCCCGGGTGCGGGTACGCCGGTGTTTTCAATGGCGCAAAATAGCCGCGGGTCGTCACCCTTTAGCCAGTAACGCTTATCACGGGCTGGATCACCAGCCCGTCTGTGAATTCTGAGGTAGAGCATGTCTTCTCTTTCTGACGCCTGGCGGCAACGCTTTGGCGGAACCGCCCGTTTGTACGGCGAGTCAGCGCTACAGCTGTTTGCCGATGCCCATATTTGCGTGGTGGGTATTGGCGGCGTCGGATCCTGGGCGGCCGAAGCGCTGGCGCGCACCGGTATCGGCGCGATCACACTGATTGATATGGACGACGTCTGCGTCACCAACACTAACCGTCAGATCCATGCTCTGAAAGAGACGGTTGGTCAGGCCAAAACCGAGGTGATGGCAGCCCGCCTGCGAGCGATTAATCCGGAATGCAACGTAACCTGCGTGGATGATTTCATTACGCCGGAAAATACCGCAGAGCTGATGGGCGCAGGGTTTTCCTGGGTTATTGACGCTATTGACAGCGTGCGGCCAAAAGCGGCGCTGCTGGCATGGTGCCGTCGCAATAAGATACCGTTGGTTACCACCGGTGGGGCGGGCGGGCAGATCGATCCGACGCAGATTCAGGTTGCCGACCTGGCGAAAACGATTCAGGATCCGCTGGCGGCAAAGCTACGTGAGCGGCTGAAGCAGGACTTCAATATCGTCAGAAACAGTAAAGGGAAGCTGGGAATCGACTGCGTTTTTTCCACCGAAGCGCTGATGTATCCTCAGGCGGACGGATCGGTTTGTGCGTCACGCAGCACGGCGGAAGGGCCAAAGCGGATGGACTGCGCATCGGGTTTTGGCGCGGCGACGATGGTTACCGCCACCTTTGGCTTCGTTGCGGTTTCACACGTTCTTAAAAAGATGATGGCGAAAGCCGCACGCGCCTGATGGAATGGCTTACAGGGCGTGCTGGCGGGTCAGTCAGCCTCTCCAGGCTTATATAAGCTAATGTGCTGCCGCGTTAACCTCGCGGCACCGACGCAGCGGTAGCGCCCTGCTGATGCTGTTCGGCTGCTCTTAATACCGCCCCGGCCAGCGCGTCCAGCCCGGCACTGCGCGACGCACTCAGCTGACTGCGCAGCCCCAGTGCGTCAAACAGCGCCAGCGGATCCTTTTCAAGCAGCGACCGAGGGTGCTGGCCCTCCACGGCGCTCAGTAGCACCGCCAGCAGCCCCCGAACAATGCGCCCTTCGCTGTCGCCATAAAAATGCAGACGGCCATCAGGCAGAGGCTGGCAACCCAGCCAGACGCGGTTTTCACAGCCGCTCAGCTCAATTTCCGCCGTCCTGAGTGATTCTGGCAGCGCAGGCAGCTGTTTGCCGAGCAGAATCAGCTGGCGGTAACGATCCTCCCACTGATTCAGTGCAGAAAAAGTCTGCTCCAGACCAGCGGGGGTGATCTGTTCGCCAAAGGGATGCGGTGCGAGTAAAGAAATGGTCATCGTTTAATCTGCCAGAAGTTCCAGTGCGGTGGTGAGGCCAGTGACCAGCCTGTCGACGTCATCTGGCGTGTTATAGGGGGCGAACGATGCCCGAAGCGTACCGCTCACGCCCAATGCGCGCAGCAGCGGTTGGGCACAGTGCTGGCCCGCGCGCACGGCGATACCCATCTCTGCCAGCAGCGTGACGACGTCGCTGTGATGGATACCCTTGATATCGAACGCGAGCAGGCTTGACCGGCTGGCGCGAAAGCTGCGAAAGCCGGGCAGAGTTGAGAGTCGCTCTTCGGCCAGATCGGCCAGTCCACAGCTCCAGCGCTCTGCGGCGGCGAGATCAACGTCCTCCAGCCACGTTAGCGCCGCGCTCAGCCCGATCACGCCCGCCACGTTTGGCGTACCCGCCTCAAAGCGCCACGGAACGGGCTGTGGCGTAAAGCCGTCGAAGTCTACCGTACTCAGCATCTTTCCGCCGCCCTGCCAGGGCTGCATCTCTTCCAGCAGCGACGTTTTGCCGTAGAGTACCCCCGTCCCCATGGGACCATAGAGCTTATGTGCGGAAAATGCATAGAAATCAATATTAAGTGCGGCGACGTCCGCTGGCGCATGTACCACCCCCTGCGCGCCGTCTATCATCATTTTTGCTCCTGCCCGATGCGCAATCGCAATCGCCTGGGCCAGATCGGGACAGCCTCCGGTCACGTTGGACATTTGTCCCAACGCCAGCACTTTGCACCTGGGCGTTATCAGCGCGGGAAGGCGGGTAACATCAGGCAAAAAGTCATCGCCCAGCGGCCATCGGACCACCTTTGCCCCGGTCTGCGAGGCCAGCATTAGCCAGGGAACGAGGTTAGCGTGGTGCTCCGCCTCACTGACAATGATCTCATCGCCTGGGCGCAGTCTGGGGCGGAAATAGCCCTGCGCCACCAGATTAATGGATTCAGTCGTGCCCTTTGTCCAGACAATATCCGTCGCCTGCGGGGCGTTAAGCAGGCGGGCAACCTGACTTCTGGCATTTTCGTAGCGCCCGGTCAGTTCACGCGCCGCCGTATACTGGCTGCGATGTACCGTACCGGCATTCAGACTGTAAAACTGCCGTGTCGCCTCGATCACCGCCTGAGGCTTAAGCGCGGTCGCCGCGCTGTCCAGATAGGTGCCTGCCTCGCTGAGGGCCGGAAACTGCTGGCGGAACCGGGCAGGGGTAAATGATGTCATATTCTCCTCGGCGTTGATGACGGAATGACCAGGACCAGACTGAATTTAATGCGTTTTTCTGGCAATGTCGGAAAAGCGCGTTATGCTGATTCATGCAAGGTTTAAACTATTATCCGCAATAAGAGCCTTTCGGGCAGGCAATTTATTTTTTTTGCTCACCGAACGTGTTCTTCGGGTGGTTTATCGCATTTCTATCTGCAAGGAGATATAAAGATGAAAAAATTCGCTGCTATTATGGCCGCCTGCGCCATGACTTTTGCACTGGCTGCCTGTTCCAGTAACTATGTAATGCACACTAACGATGGTCGTACTATCGTCGCCTCTGGCAAACCTGTTGTCGACACGGATACCGGTATGATCAGCTACAAAGATGCCAATGGCAACAAGCAGCAGATTAACCGTTCAGATGTGAAAGAAATGGTTGAAATGGGGCAGTAAGCTTCAGTCAAAAAAAAGCACCGCAATTTGCGGTGCTACTAATCACTATGGACAGACAGGGTAAATCTACAGAAATAATAAGGTAGTCGGGCTACCCGATCTGAAAAGAGTCAGATCAAATGCAAACACAACATCACGACCACAAGCCAAAAGCCCCTCAAAACTCTGCGTAAACGCCTAAATTTCAATGTGCTTTTCGTTCCGGCTCAGGAAGTGCGGCAACTATAGGTATTTGCTGGTGCATCCTCAACGGACAAATTATAATGGCTCGGATAAAAAAAACTAATACGTAAATCTCCGTCAGGAGCGCTGCGTAATCCTTACGCAATCATCAATCCGGTAACCATGTCGAAACGTCTTCCCCCATTAAATGCGCTGCGTGTTTTTGATGCCGCCGCACGTCATCTCAGCTTCACCAAAGCGGCTGAAGAGCTGTTCGTCACCCAGGCTGCCGTCAGCCACCAAATCAAGTCGCTGGAGGATTTCCTTGGCCTTAAGCTGTTCCGACGCCGCAATCGATCGCTACTGCTGACGGAAGAAGGGCAGAGCTACTATCTCGATATCAAAGAGATATTCAGCGCCATTAATGACGCCACCCGCAAGCTCCAGGCCCGAAGTGCGAAAGGGGCGCTTACCGTCAGCCTGCTGCCGAGCTTTGCTATTCAGTGGCTGGTGCCACGCCTTTCCAGCTTTAACTCAGCTTATCCGGGAATTGACGTGCGCATCCAGGCGGTTGACCGTGAGGAAGAGAAGCTGGCCGACGATGTTGACGTGGCGATTTTTTACGGTCGAGGCAACTGGCCGGGGCTGCGTGTGGAAAAGCTGTATGCGGAATATCTGCTGCCGGTCTGCGCTCCCCAGCTCCTCACCGGTGAACATCCGGTAAAAACGCCCGAGGACCTTGCGTACCATACGCTGCTGCACGATGCCTCCCGCCGGGACTGGCAGGCCTATACCCGCCAGCTGGGGGTGGCGCATATCAACGTACAGCAGGGCCCTATTTTCAGCCACAGCGCCATGGTGCTCCAGGCGGCAATTCATGGCCAGGGGGTTGCGCTGGCCAATAATGTGATGGCGCAGACAGAAATGGAAGCGGGCCGACTGGTCTGTCCATTTAACGACGTTTTAGTCAGTAAAAATGCTTTTTATCTGGTTTGCCATGACAGCCAGGCAGAACTGGGTAAAATAGCCGCCTTTCGTCAGTGGATCCTGGCAAAAGCGGCCAGCGAGCAGGAAAACTTCCGCTTCCGCTACGAGAATTGATAGCTGATTTCGCTTCGCGTGGCTAAGGCGGCGCGATCACCAACCGAGGATTGACCGAATGTCGAGTCGTGCCATGCTGATTTTTACAGCCATCAGCGGATTCATTTACGTGATGCTGGGTGCTTTTGGCGCACATGTATTGAGCAAGTCGCTGGGAGCAGCGGAAATGGTCTGGCTGAAAACCGGGCTGGAATATCAGGGGTTCCACACCCTTGCCATTCTGGGAATGGCGGCAGCGATGCAGCGCCGTGCCAATATCTGGTTTTACTGGAGCAGCGCATTTCTTGCGTTAGGGACGGTGCTATTCAGCGGGAGTCTTTACTGCCTGGCGCTCTCGCATCTTCGTCTGTGGGTCTATGTTACGCCAGTCGGGGGCACCTGCTTCCTGGCTGGCTGGATATTAATGTTAGTTGGCGCACTGCGTCTTAAAGTAAGGGCAGAACGCCATGAATAAAATTTTACTCTATTGCCGTCAGGGTTTTGAGAAAGAGTGTGCAGCGGAAATCAGCGCTAAAGCGGCGGAACATCAGGCGTTCGGCTTTGCGCGAGTGAAGGAAGACTCAGGCTATGTATTGTATGAGTGCTACCAGGATGACGATGCCGAAAAGCTGATCAAAACCCTGCCTTTCAGCCAGCTCATTTTCTGCCGTCAGATGGTGGTGGTAGGCGAATTGCTTCGCGATCTGCCGCCGGAAGATCGTGTCTCTCCGGTCACCGGGATGTTAACCGGGGTGGTTGAGAAAGCGGGAGAGCTGCGGGTCGAGGTGCCGGACACCAATGAGAGTAAAGAGCTGCTAAAGTTCTGTCGTAAATTTACCGTTCCGCTGCGTGCCAGCCTGCGTGCTGCCGGCGTGTTGTTGAATTATGAAAGTGCCAAACGGCCCGTGGTACACGTGTTTTTCATTGCCCCTGGCTGCTGTTATGTTGGCTACTCCCTGCCGGAGAACAATTCCACATTTTTTATGGGCATCCCGCGCCTGAAGTTTCCCTCCGATGCGCCAAGCCGCTCTACGCTGAAGCTGGAAGAGGCTTTTCACGTTTTCATTCCCGCCGATGAGTGGGAAGAGCGTCTGGGCAGTGGTCTTTACGCCGTCGATTTGGGTGCCTGTCCGGGAGGGTGGACCTATCAGCTGGTGAAACGCAGTATGATGGTACACGCGGTGGATAATGGCCCGATGGCGCCCTCGCTGATGGACACCGGGCAGGTTTTTCACCACCGTGAAGATGGTTTCAGATACCGTCCTGCGCGTACCAATATTTACTGGCTGGTGTGCGATATGGTGGAAAAACCGGTTCGCGTGGCTAACCTGATGGCCGACTGGCTGGTGAACGGCTGGTGCCGGGAGGCTATTTTCAATCTTAAGCTGCCGATGAAAAAGCGCTATGAAGAGGTGTCGCAGAATCTGGCAATGATTGATGAAAAGCTGAAGGCTGGCGGTGTTAATGCGCAGATTCAGGCACGTCAGCTTTATCACGATCGTGAAGAGGTGACGGTACATATTCGCCGTATCTGGAGCGCTACGCCGGGCCGCCGCGACGAAAGATAGTTCCTGAGGGCCCCGACGCCGGCGTTCAGACTTTTACAGCTGTCGTCGGGAGGGGGGCGCTAAGCCCTGCGGGGACCGTTGTCACGCGGACCCGCCGCAGGCACATCCATGTGAACTCGACTCGCGCATCCCTGCGCTCGACGGTCCGCTCAGTCAACGGTCCCCGCCTGGCCTAAGGCTACGTTGTCGCTGCTAAAAACCTCTTCACATCCAGCCCCGGTTTACAAAAATTTCGGCAGATAAGGTTGTCGCGATCGGATCAGGTTTTGATCTTAGCCACTGTCAGAGAACCCGCAGCCCACTCCTTAGCCAGAAGGCGGTGTTGCAGAGCAGGTAAGCCGGGTCTCTGCCGCAGGGATGCGGCAGTGAAGCCTCCAGGGAGGGATTTACGGCGTCCCGGCGTTCTGATCCGCAACATAGCCCTGTCACCGGAGCAGGTTTCGACCTGCCTGCAAACAACATAGCCCTGTCACCGCAGGTGTTGACCTTAAATCCAGCAATGCAGTCGCTCCTTAGCGGTTTATAACCTTCAGGCCGGTAACCTCAGCTCCTTCAGGTTTCCCTCAAGCACCAAATCAGTCTTCAACGTCGCGACCTCGCGGCAGATATGGGCTAGCTCCTGATGCTGTTCAAGCTTCCTGCGCCACTTCTCCGGCACAGCCTCCAGATTTTGGTAAATGGCCTCCAGCGAGCCAAACGTCTGTAAAAGCTGGGTTGCACTCTTCGCGCCAATCCCTGCCACGCCGGGGATTTTGCTGCTGGCAATGCCTGCTAACCCCCAGTAATCAGTGAGCTGGGCAGGTGTCACCCCGAAGCTGGCTTCAATAAAAGGCATATCCAGCCAGCGCTTCTGAAAATAGTCACGGATGAGAATTTGCGGTGCAAGGAGCTGGCAGTAACCTTTATCAGTCGAAACAATAGTTGCCTGATGACCACTTTCAGCCACTCTGGCTGCCAGTGTGGCAGCCAGATCGTCAGCCTCTTCGCCCACAGCCTGCCAGCAGGCAACGCCGGCCTGCTGAAAAGCCTCGCGCAGTAAAGGCATCTCCTGCTGCAAGGTATCAGGCATTGGAGGACGACCCGCTTTATAATCCGGTAACAGCTGGAAGCGCCAGCCTTCATGACGCTCATCATCGTCAAAAACCGCGACGGCATGAGTAGGCCGACTGTGCACGATAAGCTGCTGTAACGCATGAACGCAGGCTTCCTGACAGGGTGAACCCTGAACCGCATGGATGCGGCGGATAAGATTGAGGGCATCAACAATCAACAAATGAATAGTCATAATTTCGCACGTAGGGGAGCAGCACACTCGCCGCTCCGGTTGCGGTTATTTGATGATTTCATAACAGGGGATGTAAGCGGTGCCTGGCAGCTTCATACGGTGCTGAGCAACAAATCCCTGTAGTAAATCGTCCATGCGGCGCATCAATTCCGGATCGCCATGTAGCTTATAAGGCCCGTTCTCTTTAATTGCCTTAATGCCCATATCCTTCACATTGCCCGCGACGATACCGGAAAACGCCCGCCTGAGTGCGGCGGCAAGCTGTTCGGCTGGCTGATTAGGATAGAGGATGAGGTTAGCCATGTTTTCATGGGTGGGCATAAAGGGCACCTGCAGATCCGGCTCAATTCGAATAGCCCAGTTGAAGCTATATGCGTCTCCGGTTTCGCGACGATGCTCTTTCACTTTTGGCATCGCCTGTTTCATCAACCGTGCGACTTCTGGCGCATTATCAATGATGATGGTGTAGTGCCTGCGGGCCGCATGGCCCAGCGTGCTGACGATAAACTCATCCATGACGCGGAAATAGTCGGCGCTCTCCTTCGGACCCGTCAGGATCAGCGGCAGCACCTGGTCATGATTATGAGGATTCATAAGAATACCCAGCAGATACAGCAGCTCTTCCGCCGTCCCCACGCCGCCCGGGAAAATCACAATGCCGTGTGCAATACGGACAAACGCTTCAAGGCGCTTCTCGATATCCGGCATGATGATCAGCTCATTGACCAGCGGGTTTGGCGGCTCAGCGGCAATGATTGAAGGCTCAGTCAGGCCAATAAATCGGCCTTCTTTATAGCGCTGCTGTGCGTGACCCACGGCTGCTCCCTTCATTGGCGCTTCCATAACGCCGGGACCGCAGCCGGTACAGATATTCAGCTCGCGTAGCCCCAGCTGGGCACCCACGGTACGACAGTACTGATACTCTACGGCGTTAATCGAGTGTCCACCCCAGCAGACGACGGTATTGGGTTCTTCACCAATATGCAGCGCCCGTGCATTGCGTAAGATAGAGAACACCATGTTGGTGATATGAACGGGATCGTCATTGTGCTGATGCTGGAAGCGTCCTGCCTTGTCGATTTGCCCGTTAACAAACAGAATATCGCGCAGTACGGCAAAGAGGTTGGCCTGCAGTGAGCGAATGATCCGCCCGTCGACAAAGGCCTCTTCCGGCGGGTTAATCAGCTCCAACTTCACGCCGCGTTCGCGACGAAGCACGTTGATATCAAAGCTTTCAAAGCGGGCAAGCAACTCATGGCTGCTATCGGTCTGACTACCGGAGTTAAGCACGGCAAGCGAACAGTTACGAAACAGCTGGTATAGGTCACTGCTGGCCGTCTGCTTCAGCATGTCAACTTCCAGCTGAGACAGCAGGTCCATAGAACCCAGTGGACTGATATGTGTGATCAAATTAACTCCTTTGCACCCCTCCGGGTGGCGTCACTCTCCGAACAAAATTTTTACACTCCTGCGCACAGGATGAAACGTCGGAAAGTTAAAATATCCTGGGCGGGGACAATGCGAACGCCCAGGTTCAGATTAGCCTTGTCTGTCCGGAATTAACAATAGGGTAAAATAGACAACTGCGGCGTGCTGCGCAAAAACAACACCGGCTACTGACGTACCAGACGCGAACGACCTGGCTTATAAGCAGCATTGCTGCGCCATGGGTTGATGTCCAGGCCGCCACGACGCGTATAGCGCGCATAAACGCTCAGGCTTTCAGGCTGGCAAAAGCGGTGAATATCATTAAAAATGCGTTCAACGCACTGCTCGTGAAATTCATTATGCTGGCGAAAGGATACCAGGTAACGCAGTAGCGCTTCGCGCTGGATGCGTGGGCCGCGGTAGCTAATCTGTACTGAACCCCAGTCAGGCTGATTAGTAATCAGACAGTTTGACTTCAGCAGATGGCTGACCAGCTGCTCCTCCACAATTTCCGGCTGCGTGGCATTAAGCAGGTAATCCGTGCTAAACGCGTAGTTGTCGATCTCGATATCCTGCTCATCAATGCAGTATCCGCTAAAGCTGCCAATCGGCTGGCCTTCGACCTCATGCAGGCGGAACAACGCGGCGCTGACCTCTCCTCCGGCACAGGCACTGAGATCGCGCTCAAGCGTAGCGCGAACCTCGCCCCAGTCGGCGAAGCGGGTTTGATTAAAACTGTTGAGGTAAAGCTTAAAGCTCTTAGATTCAATAAGATGGGTGCTGTCAGCATTCAATACCACTTCACCCAGGGCGACCTGCGGCAAACCACGGGCGTTAAGCCATGACAGTTCATAGAGCGTCCAGATATCCGCGCCGTGAAAGGGCAGATTGTCCGGGTAGAGTCCCAGCGGCTCACGGTTCAGGCTACGGGGCACACCCTGGAGCAAACCAGGATCGTATTTATCGTGGTATTCTGTGGGCTTCCCCAGAGTCAGGCTATTTAGTGTCTGGTGCGGATCCTGTAAAGACATAGATTTCCTTTAATGACCTGCCTGCGCAGGAAGTGTGAAATTAATATGTTCGTTGCGATCAGGGCCAGAAACCGTGGGATGACTGGCAGCCAAATCCCGGTTTGGCATTAGCCTTATTGTAACTCAGGCAGCAGAGAGTGAAAAAAGAATGATTGAAGAAACGGCCCGGGCACTGACCCACTTCACCCAGCGCTATTGCGAACTCTGGCAGCAGGAGTACGATCACTTCCCCGCCAGCAGTGAGCTGTACGGCATTCCTTCCCCCTGTATACAGAGCAACGCTGGGGATAGGGTCTACTGGTTACCGCAGCCTTTCACTCTGGCCGCTAATCTTGAGGCCGTCGAGCGCGCGCTGGAATTACGCATTCAACCCTCAGTGGTTGGCTGGTATACCTCACAGTTTGCGGGCGATATGCACGCCGTGCTGGCAGGCCAACCTGTTACGCTACTGCAAACCTGGAGCGAGGAAGATTTCGTCCGTATTCAGGAGAATTTAATCGGACACCTGGTGATGAAAAGACGGCTGAAGCACTCTCCCACGCTGTTTATCGCTACGCTGGAATCTGAGCTTGAGGTCATCTCGGTGTGTAACTTAAGCGGTGAGGTTATCCTTGAAAAATTGGGAACCCTTCAACGGACTGTGTTAGCGTCCGACCTCACTGATTTCATTGGCCGCCTTACCCCGCAGGGTAAAGTGTAAGAAAATTGCCGAATGAGTTTGTAGGAGATCTCTTACGCTACCTGTAAGAGATCGCTTTAAAATCCTCAGGCTATTATTAAGTCTCAAAGTCAAATTCTTTTATATTCAGCAGGTTGTTTTAAGTTTTGAGAAATCTTGAGTTATAAGAAACCCTAAGGTCTATTGTTTACTGACTAAATTAGGTCAAAATGTGTCGCATCGGAAAGGATGCTGTGACTTACGGATTGAGTCAGGACACATCGGGACGATGATTCATGGAAAGGCCTCAGGATGAGGCGAGGATGTCTCAGGAAGAGATTAATGGACACCTCCAGGATGGAGAATGAGAGCAGCCAGTATGGGTTGCGCGCCAGGATGCCAGGGACTTCACCAGCGATGGTGAAATTGTAAGGAATACGCAGGACAAAGTTATCAGGGACGAGCAGGGAGCATTTACGTAGCGGGATAGCTGCAAACGAACCGGGAGCACTGTTTTTACAGTGCTCCCTTTTTTTATGCATACTTTTCACTGACCCCGTAAGTGAATGTTATGCTTGCGGCTCTGACATTGACCGGATACAGGAGACCGCAAATGAGCCGGGAACAGCAGGTTCAGAATTGCCTGATAGCGATAACAGAGGTCTTACAGGATGCAGGACTCTGGCAATCCTGCGCCCCAACGACAGCCGCTTTTGAGAGCCAGGAACCTTTCTGCGTGGATACAATGACGCCAGAGCAGTGGCTGCAGTGGGTATTTTTACCCCGAATGCAGGCGCTACTTGATGCACAGAGCCCACTGCCGGAGAAGCTGGCCATTGCACCCTACTATGAAGTTGCGCTGGAGGGTGCCATTCCGGCGCGCGCGAAACTGCTGCATGCGCTGAACGAGCTGGACAGTCACTTTGAGCATAACGCCTGATGCTGGAAATTATTTATCAGGATGAATGGCTGGTCGCGGTAAACAAACCTGCTGGCTGGCTGGTACACCGCAGCTGGCTGGACCGCCATGAAAAAGTGTTTGTTATGCAGACGGTCCGCGACCAGATTGGTCAGCACGTTTTCACCGTGCATCGCCTTGACCGTCCTACCTCTGGCGTCCTGCTAATGGGATTATCCAGCGAGGTGGGACGCCAGCTCTCTCAGCAGTTTGAACAGCACCAGCTGCAAAAAACTTACCATGCCGTGGTCAGAGGGTGGCTGGAAGGGGAAGAGACGCTGGATTATGCGCTGACCGAGGAGCTGGATAAGATAGCCGACAAATTCAGCCAGCCCGAAAAGGCCCCGCAGCCTGCCACAACGCACTGGCGTTCCGTGGCAACGGCTGAGCTACCGGTAGCGGTTAGTCGCTATGACACCTCCCGCTATACGCTGATGGAGCTGAAGCCGAAAACTGGCCGTAAACATCAGCTCAGGCGGCATATGACCCATCTTCGGCATCCGATTATTGGTGACAGCGCGCACGGTGATTTGCGACAAAACCGCAGCGCGGCAGCTAATTTTGGCATGCAGCGGCTGATGCTGCATGCCACCGAACTCAGCCTGACGCACCCGATAACCGGTGAGCCGCTGGTGCTGCGTGCCGGTCTGGACCCTGTCTGGCAGCGGATGATGGCGCAGTTCGGCTGGCAGGACTGTCTCCCTGGTATTCCCAGGGTTGAGTTTCGCGCCGACACCCCTCAGGATAGCAGGTGATAACAGGTGCCGGTAAAGGAGAAATAAGATGGCTCAGGTTGGCATATTTGTAGGCACGATGTACGGGAACGCGCTGCTGGTTGCAGAGGAAGCAGAACCTGTGCTGGTGGATCAGGGGCATCAGGTCAAGATCTTTGAAGATCCTGACCTGGATGACTGGCAGCGCTTTGCCGGGACGGGCGTGGCGCTGATTATTACCTCAACAACGGGGCAGGGCGAGCTGCCGGACAGCATTGCGCCTCTTTATCGTGATATTAAAGATAAACTCGGCCACCAGCCCGGCCTGCGCTACGGCGTGATCGTACTGGGTGACAGCAGCTACGATGTTTTTTGCGGTGGCGGTAAGCACTTTGATGCGCTGTTGCAGGAGCAGGGAGCCAACCGCATCGGCGACGTGCTGCTGGTTGATGCTGCCGAAACCCCGGAACCGGAAGAGGTGACAACGCCGTGGGTTGAGCAGTGGGCGAAGCTGATTAGTTAGCCTGATCTGGACGCCAGGCAAAGCAGATTAATCAGACAGGATTAGCGCCCGGGATAAGCAGATTAAATAGCCCGGGTGGGTCCATGAGCTTACCCAGGGCCGATGCGCCCCTGTTAGACTGCTGACAGGGGCGGCAGATTATCAGGTTACCGGCGCCGGATTAAACACCGCCAGCGCATTATGAATTCCCCAGCGATCGGACCAGCTCTGTTTGCGTCCGCTGGCAATGTCAAGAATCAGTTCAAACAGCCGCCAGCCAACCTGTTCAATACTCTCTTCCCCGGTCGCGATGGTTCCCGCATTAATATCCATTAAATCGTGCCAGCGTTCCGCCAGCGCGCTTCTGGTCGCCATCTTGATAACCGGAATGGCTGCCAGGCCGTAAGGCGTGCCGCGACCGGTGGTGAACACCTGTAGCGTTATGCCCGACGCCATCTGCTGCGTGCCGCATATAAAATCGCTTGCCGGGGTAGCGGCATAAATCAGTCCGCGGCGGGTTGGGCGCTGACCGGGCGAAAGCACTTCAACAATGGCGCTGCTTCCCGATTTAGCAATCGAACCCAGCGCTTTTTCCACCACGTTCGCCAGGCCGCCTTTTTTGTTGCCGGGTGAGGGATTGGCGCTGCGATCGGTTTGTCCGCTATTCAGATAATCATCATACCAGGCCATCTCCTCAAGCAGTCGCCTGCCCGTCTGCGGGTCAATGACGCGTGGGGTCAGTAAATGTATTGCGTCACGCACTTCCGTAACCTCGGAAAACATCACCGTCGCGCCGCAGCGTACCAGTAAATCAGAGGCAAACCCTACGGCAGGGTTTGCCGTCACGCCGGAAAAAGCATCGCTGCCGCCGCACTGCATGCCGACCACCAGTTCCGAGGCGGGTACAGTTTCCCGGCGGCGCTGATTCAGTCGCTGAAGATGACGTTTTGCGACGCGTAAAATATCATTCACCATCGACTCAAATCCTACGTGCTGCTCATCCTGGAGGCGGACGATATCATCCTCATCCAGTGAAATCGGCTGCACATCGGGCGTGCCCTGTAGCAGCCTTTCAGGCTGGAGTTTTTCACACCCCAGTCCGACGACCATAACCTCACCGCCGAAATTGGGGTTAAGGGCAAGGTTGTGCAACGTGCGAATGGGAATAATTGCCGCGGGCGCGTTGATGGCCACGCCGCAGCCGTAGAGATGATTCAGGGCCACCACGCCATCGACGTTTGGAAAGTCCGGCAGCAGCTGACGCTCAATAATGCTTACCACATAATCGACTACGCCCGCCACGCAGTGGACGCTGGTGGTGATCGCCAGCAGATTACGCGTACCCACGCTTCCGTCACTGTTGCGATACCCTTCAAAGGTATAACCCTCAAGGGCGGGAAGAGCTGGCGGGATCGCCGTGGCAAGGGGCAGGCTGGCCAGATTGGGCGCAGTTGGCAGCCCTACCAGCGACTCATCAATCCAGCAGCCTTGTGCAATATCACGCAGGGCGTAACCAATCACTTCGCCATAGCGCAGGATATCATCGCCCTTGGCTATATTATTCAACGCGACTTTATGCCCCTGGGGAATATGTTCTTTTAAAACCAGTCCACAAGGAAATACGCTGCCTGCCGTCAGACCATTATTATTAACCACAATGGCAACGTTATCTTTTTCATGCACCTTTATATAGAGAGGCGCCTCTTTATTGATAATATTCATTGCTCGGTAAACCCTGACTGGAATGGTAACGGGAAACGGCCTTCTCGCACGGAGAAAGCGTTTATTGTTTTGATCATGAAGCTATTCTGCTGATAAACAGTATATAAGGTCTGACAGGCAAAAACATTGTGCAACTGACTATAAAATGAGGCAAGGCAAGACCTCTTTTCAGTCAAATCTACAAGGGCAATCGAGAGGGCTCACAAAGCAGCGCGCGTTCAGCCAGTCTGTGACCGACTCCGCAAAACCTTAAGGAAGCGTGAGCCATAACGCAGGGGCATGTGCAATTGCCATAAAAGCCGTGATTATAAAGTCCTTTTCCAGGGCTTTTTACCGATGTATTAATCAGCCCCCATTCATATAATTTTCAAACATCAGAACGATGAATTATTTGTGCGTAGCGTAATGACTATTCTGCAAAATAATCGCTGTGTTTAACACTATACCATTCTGATACCCAACGCGATGTGTATGCCGTACAGAGTGAACGTGCCTGGTTGCTATATTTTGGGAGTCAATAATGAATTCAGTTAGCAGTGCCGCGAGCGCCGTACAAAAAAGAACAAACGCCCGCTACTGGATAGTAGTGATGCTATTTATCGTTACCTCTTTCAACTACGGCGATCGATCGACAATTGCCATTGCCGGTTCCGCCATGTCAAAGGATATTGGCCTTGATCCCGTTGGGCTAGGCTACATCTTCTCGGCCTTTTCATGGGCCTATGTGATAGGCCAAATCCCCGGGGGCTGGTTGCTGGACCGCTACGGCTCAAAGCGGGTCTACTTCTGGAGCATATTTCTCTGGTCGCTTTTCACCTTCCTGCAGGGATTTGTCGACCTGTTTAGCGGTTTTACCATTATCGCCGTGCTGTTTGCGCTGCGATTTATGGTCGGGCTGGCTGAAGCGCCGTCATTCCCCGGCAACAGCCGCATTGTTGCCGCCTGGTTCCCCGCTCAGGAGCGTGGCACCGCCGTTGCCCTGTTCAATTCAGCGCAGTATTTTGCCACGGTCATTTTCGCGCCAATTATGGGCTGGCTGACCTCAGCCGTTGGCTGGGCGCACGTCTTCTGGTTTATGGGCGGGCTCGGGATCGTTATCAGCTTTATCTGGCAGAAGGTTATTCACGATCCTAACGATCATCCCGGCGTCAATAAAGCTGAGCTGGAATATATGGAGCAGGGCGGGGCGCTGATCAATATGGATCAACGCAGTGCCGTAGCCCGCAGGATCGGCTGGGGCGAGCGAATCCATCAGATTAAACAGCTGGTCAGCTCGCGGATGATGCTGGGTATTTACCTTGGACAATACTGCATCAACGCCCTGACCTACTTCTTCATTACCTGGTTCCCGGTCTATCTGGTGCAGGCGCGGGGGATGTCGATTCTTAAAGCCGGGATGGTGGCGGCTATCCCCGCCATCTGCGGTTTTTTAGGCGGCGTGCTGGGCGGCATTATTTCAGACTGGCTGATGCGTAAAACCGGGTCGCTGAATATCGCCCGTAAGACGCCGATAGTGCTAGGTATGCTGCTCTCGGTGTCGATGGTGGTCTGTAATTACGTTGATACCGAATGGGTGGTGGTCTTCTTTATGTCGCTGGCGTTCTTTGGGAAGGGGATAGGCGCGCTGGGCTGGGCAGTTATGGCCGATACGGCGCCAAAAGAGATCAGCGGACTCAGCGGCGGCCTGTTCAACATGTTTGGCAACGCCTCGGGCATCATCACGCCTGTTGCTATTGGTTACATCATTGCGACCACCGGCTCCTACAACGGCGCACTGGTGTATGTGGGCATCCACGCCTTTGTGGCCGTACTGAGCTATCTGGTGCTGGTCACTGACATTAAACGTATTGAACTGAACTCTCTCTAAGGACAGGTTATGAATACGCAAAGCAGTCCGGTTATAACCGATATGAAAGTGATCCCGGTGGCGGGCTATGACAGCATGCTGCTGAACATTGGCGGCGCACACGATCCCTTCTTCACCCGCAATATCGTGGTGCTCACCGATAGTGCAGGAAATACGGGCGTGGGTGAAGCACCCGGCGGTGAAACTATTTATCAAACGCTGATGGATGCCATTCCCCAGGTGCAGGGAAAGGCGATCGCGAGGATGAACCGGCTGGTGCAGAACGTCCATAAGGGCAGCCAGTCTGATGATTTTGATACCTTTGGCAAGGGAGCCTGGACCTTTGAGCTCAGGGTCAATGCCGTTGCCGCGCTGGAGGCGGCGCTGCTCGACCTGCTCGGTCAGTGGCTGGGGGTGCCGGTGGCGGAGCTCCTTGGGCCGGGCAAGCAGCGCGATGAAGTCAGGGTGCTGGGCTACCTGTTTTACGTCGGCGACCGCGAAAAAACTGACCTCCCTTATCTTAAAGGCGAAACGCGCGGCCATGACTGGTATCACCTGCGGCATCAGCAGGCGATGGACAGCGCAGCGATTGTGCGGCTGGGCGAAGCTGCTCAGGACAGGTATGGCTTCAGGGATTTTAAACTAAAGGGGGGCGTACTGCCCGGCGAGCAGGAGATTGAGGCGGTCAGGGCGATGAAGAAGCGCTTTCCTGATGCGCGAATAACCGTCGACCCCAACGGCGCCTGGTCTCTGAATGAAGCAATCGCCTTGTGCAAAGATATGCACGGCATTCTGACCTATGCCGAAGACCCCTGCGGTGCGGAGCAGGGCTATTCCGGACGTGAAGTGATGGCCGAATTCCGCCGCGCAACCGGTCTGCCAGTTGCCACCAATATGATAGCCACCAACTGGCGAGAGATGAACCATGCGGTGATGCTCAACGCCGTCGATATCCCGCTGGCGGATCCGCATTTCTGGACGCTGAGCGGCGCGGTGCGCGTCGCGCAGCTCTGCGACGACTGGGGCCTGACCTGGGGCTGCCATTCTAACAACCACTTTGATATTTCTCTGGCAATGTTCACCCACGTCGGGGCGGCCGCGCCGGGCAAGCCGACGGCCATTGATACCCACTGGATCTGGCAGGAGGGCGAGCAGCGGCTGACCAAAGCGCCCCTGCAAATCCGTAACGGCAGCATAACCGTACCCGATGCGCCAGGGCTGGGTATTGAGCTGGACTGGGCGAGGGTAGAGCAGGCCCATGCCCTGCATCAAACCCTGTCCGGCGGCGCACGTAACGACGCCCGGGCGATGCAGTATCTGCACCCCGGCTGGACCTTTGACCGTAAACGCCCCTGCCTTGTGCGCTAACTTTTCAGGAGTCACTGATGAGCTATATAAGCAATCCAAATGGTTTTCGCCAGCGTCTGCTGGCGGGAGAAACGCTAATTGGCAGCTGGTGTGCGCTGGCCAGCCCTATCCCGACCGAAGTGCTGGGGCTGGCCGGGTTCGACTGGCTGGTGCTTGACGGCGAGCATGCGCCAAACGATATCACCACTTTTATACCGCAATTGATGGCGCTAAAAGGCAGCGTTAGCGCGCCAGTTGTTCGCCCGCCGGGCAACGAGCCGGTCATTATTAAGCGGCTGCTGGATATTGGTTTTTCCAACTTTCTGATCCCCTTTGTTGAAACGCAGGAGGAAGCCGTGCGAGCGGTGGCCTCAACGCGCTATCCGCCCCAGGGGATCCGCGGCGTTTCCGTTTCGCATCGCAGCAATATGTACGGCACCGTGCCGGAGTACAACAGCACGGTTAATGACAACATTACCGTGCTGGTGCAGATCGAAACGCAGCAGGGGGTGGATAACATTGATGCGATTGCAGCCGTTGAGGGCGTGGATGGCATTTTTGTCGGGCCAGGCGACCTTTCGGCCGCGCTGGGTTACCTCGGCCAGCCTGCACACCCGGAGGTGCTTGAGGTGATTAAGTATATTTTCGAGCGGGCGAAGGCGGCGGGTAAGCCGAGCGGCATACTGGCCCCGGTTGAGGCCGATGCGCGCCGTTACCTCTCCTGGGGAGCGGGTTTTGTCGCGGTTGGCAGTGATGTGGGTGTATTCCGTAGCGCCACGCAGGCCCTGTGCGATCGCTTTAAACAATAATTCCCCTACAGGAGAAGCAAGATGAAAATTGGCTTTATTGGTCTGGGTATCATGGGTAAACCCATGAGTAAAAATTTGCTGAAAGCAGGCTATTCGCTGGTGGTTCGCGATCATAATACCGAGAGCGAAGCCGAACTGGCTCGCGCGGGGGCCGTGGTGGCGAACAGTGCGAAGGCGGTGGCGGAGCAGTGCGAGGTGATTATTACCATGCTGCCTAACTCCCCGCACGTCAGGGAAGTGCTGCTGGGGGAAGAGAGCATTATCCAGGGCGCCAGGCCCGGCACCGTTGTCATTGATATGAGCTCCATCGCCCCGCTGGCCAGCCGGGAATTTCATCAGGCGCTGGCGAAGAAAGAGATCGCACTGCTGGATGCGCCGGTAAGCGGCGGCGAGCCGAAAGCCATTGAAGGGACGCTGTCGGTTATGGTAGGCGGTGACAAGGCGCTGTTTGATAAGTGCTACGAGATCATGAAAGCGATGGCAGGTTCGGTGGTACACACTGGCGATATCGGCGCGGGTAACGTTACCAAGCTTGCCAATCAGGTGATTGTCGCCCTGAACATTGCAGCCATGTCAGAAGCGCTGGCGCTGGCGACTAAAGCCGGGGTCGAGCCTCAGCAGGTTTTTCAGGCGATTCGCGGCGGGCTGGCGGGCAGTACGGTTCTGGACGCGAAAGTGCCTATGGTGCTGGCGCGCGACTTTAAGCCCGGCTTCCGCATTAACCTGCATATCAAAGATTTAGCTAATGCGCTTGATACCTCTCATGAAGTAGGCGCACAGCTGCCGCTGACGGCGGCAGTGATGGAAATGATGCAGATGCTGCGCGCCGACGGACTGGGGGATGCCGACCATAGCGCGCTGGCTTGCTATTATGAGAAGTTGACCAACGTTGAAATCACGCATTAGCACCCTCTCCCGGCCTGCGCAGGCAGGCCGGGATCTGACTCGCTGGCTAAGGCCGGTTCACAGCGCCCGGATAACGTATGAAAATAGTAATCGCACCGGATTCATATAAAGAGAGTTTGTCTGCCCAGCAGGTCGCCGTGCAGATTGAGCTGGGGTTTCGTGAAATTTTTCCTGCTGCGGAGTATGTCAGATTGCCGGTCGCAGATGGCGGCGAGGGGACGGTTGAGGCGATGGTCGCCGCGACGAACGGTACCTTTGTCACGCTCAGCGTGACCGGGCCGCTGGGCGAGCCCGTCGAGGCATTTTACGGGTTATCTGGCGATGGCAGCCGCGCCTTTATCGAAATGGCGGCGGCAAGCGGACTGGAAAAGGTGCCTGTTAACCGTCGCGATCCGCTGATCACCACCTCATGGGGAACGGGGGAGCTGATCCGTAATGCTCTGGATCGGGGCGTTGAGCATTTCATTATTGGCATCGGCGGCAGCGCAACCAATGATGGCGGCGCGGGGATGTTACAGGCGCTCGGTGCGCAGCTGCTGGACAGTCGGGGAAAACAGATCGGCTTTGGCGGCGGTCAGCTGGCGCAGCTGGCCGATATTGATCTGAGCGAGTTCGATCCTCGTATTAAACAGTGCCGTTTTGAGGTGGCGTGCGACGTGACGAACCCCCTGCTGGGCAAGGAGGGGGCCTCCGCTGTATTTGGCCCGCAAAAGGGCGCCACCCCAGCGCTGGTCAGCCAGCTTGACGCCGCACTGGCTCACTATGCCGACGTGATCCTGCGTGAGCTGGACACCGACGTGCTGCAACTGCCGGGCGGTGGCGCAGCGGGTGGAATGGGCGTGGCGCTGCATGCCTTTTGCCATGCGGAGCTGCGCCGGGGCATTGAAATTGTTACCGAAGCGCTGGGCCTGGATGAACTGGTCAGGGACGCGACGCTGGTCATAACCGGTGAGGGGCGGATTGACAGCCAGACCATTCACGGCAAAGTGCCGATTGGCGTTGCGCAGGTCGCTAAACGCTACAGCAAACCGGTGATCGGTATTGCGGGGAGCCTGACCGATGACGTGGCGGTGGTGCATCAGCATGGGCTGGATGCCGTATTCAGTGTGATCTACAGCATCTGTACTCTTGAGGACGCGCTGGAGAATGCGGCGGAAAACGTGCGTATGACGGCAAGAAACATTGCCGCCTCGCTGGCCATCGGTCAGCAGATGCCGCCCCCTGAGGCCAGCGCCAGGCCAATACCCTGAGATCAGCCTTTAGCAGATACCCTGGCTCTGAGGGAGCCAGGCGGCGGGCGGGCCGTAAGCCAGACCCTTACCGATCCAATCGCTCCCTGGCAAGGCGGGCCACATTTTCTATCTCATCAAGCAGCTCAAACAGTTCAGGTTCAGTTCCCTCAATGTGAGGATTGTTACGCAGACTGCGATCCAGCTGCTGACAGAGCTGCTTCATGCGCGGCACGCCGCTGTAGCTGGCGCTCCCGTGCAGCTTATGAATAATATCGCGCAGCCCCGTCACGTTCTCCTCAGCCATATAGCGTTCCACGAGCGCCCGCACCTCCGGCAGAAAATCGACCAGCATTTGTAACAGCTCTCTCGCCAGATCGGGCTTATTGGCGGCCTGACGGAGCGCCAGCTGCCAGTCCAGCGAAACGGAGACGTCCGGGATTTTGACTAAGACCGCAGGCATAGCCACCGAATAGCTTGCCAGCAGCTGGCTGAGGCGCTCCTCATCAATGGGTTTAGCGAGGTAGTCATTCATGCCCGCCTTAATAAACTGTTCTTTCTCACCGTCCAGGGTATGTGCCGTGACGGCCACAATCGGGGTGGAATAGTGGTGAGGGAGCTGGCGGATAATCTCACTGGCGCGGATGCCATCAATTTCGGGCATCTGAATATCCATTAAAATAATATCCAGTTCGCGCTCCTTTGCCATACGAATGGCATTCTTACCGCTGTCGCACAAAACAATATGCTCAACCTGTTCTTCCAGCAGGGCCCCAATCAGCTTCAGATTGGCAGGATTATCATCTACCGCCATCACCGTAAGCGGCAATCGCTGCCGCGGTACCGGGAAGGGAACCACGCGGGAATGATGGTCGATCAGGACCGGAAGCAGGCGAGTCAGGGACACGGGCTTAATCAGACAGGCGCTGACGCCACGGGCCTTAAGTTCTTCTGCATAAACCTGCATCTGGCAGGGAAGCGCCATAATCACATTGTCGGCCCGCTGGAGTGCCGGAAGCAGGCCCCCGGACTCAATCTCAGCCTCGTGGGTAACGGGGAGCCCTAACAGCAGCGCGTCATAATGGCTCTCTGCCAGGTCGTTGAGCGTGGGGCTGTAGCTAACGGTCATCTGCGTCGCCTCCAGCATCGTCAGGGTGGCCTGTGCGGCGGCCTCATTGGCTTCCACATAGGCCAGCCTTTTGCCCTGCAGGCACTCCATGGCGCGCGGATCGCTTGCGGCATTAGGATTCAGCGCCAGATCAACATTGAACCAGAAGGTCGACCCCTGGTTTAGCCGGCTGTGGAACGAAATTTCACCGCCCATTTCATTCACCAGCCGTTGGGTGATCACCAACCCCAGCCCGGTGCCGCCGTGGCGGCGTGAAATACTGGCATCCGCCTGACGAAAAGCCTGAAACAGCTGAGACTGCTGCTTTTCAGAAATGCCGATGCCGGTATCATGGATCTGCACCTCAAGATCGACCCGGTTATTGCTGAGCGAGCGTTTTTCCACGCGAATATCAATATTGCCGCGCTCGGTGAACTTGATGGCATTACCCAGCAGGTTGACCAGTATTTGCTGCAGGCGTAACGGGTCGCCAATGGCATTATCCGGTACATCATGCTGAATACTCAGGGTGAGCTCCAGCCCCTTCTCATGCGCCGACTGAGCCAGCAGCACCACCACCTCGTCCAGGGTAACGCGCAGCGGAAAGGGGATGGTTTCCAGTATCAGCTTTCCGGCTTCCAGCTTGGAAAAATCAAGTACGTCATTGATGATGCTCAGCAGATTATTGGCCGAGCGCTCGATGGTATGAAGATAGTCACGCTGGGTCACGTTAAGCGACGTTTTCAGCGTTTGTCGAGTGAAGCCAATCACGCCATTCAGCGGCGTGCGCAGCTCATGGGACATATTGGCAAGGAACTCGGATTTGATCCTGGCCGCCTCCTGGGCGCGCTTCTTCGCCAGATCCAGCTCGACGTTCTGGATCTCCATCTGCTCCAGCGTTTCACGCAGATCGGAAGTCGCCTGATCGATATTTTGCTGCATCTCCTCATGGTAGGCGGTCAGGGACATCGCCATGGAGTTAATCCCGTTCTTCAGCATATCAAGCTCACCCAGCATAAAACCGGAGACGCGGCTGTCCAGCTGGCCGCGACGGATGCGGTCAACGGTGCTGACCATATCGCGGATGGGTCCGGTGACATTACGCATCAGGCGGTAGGCAAACAGCATGGCAAGACAGAGGCAAAACAGCAGCATCAGCGTGGAGATAAACACCTCTTTGTACTGCTGAAGCCTGACGGACTGAAGATCAAGTTCGATGGCAACGTAGCCCAGCGGGTTGCCGGTAGGCTTGGCATCGTCGCCGGGCGACTCGTCTGGGAAGTAGCTTTCTGAAACAATCGGCGTGCGCAGGATGACCACGCTGCCTTCGCGTTCGTAGGTCAGGGTGGCCGGGAGCTTTTCTCCGTCCGGTACGCGCAGCCGGGACGGGCTGATATGAAAGTTAGAGGTGACGAACAGCTGGTTTTGCGCATCAAAGACGGTAATCGCGCGAACAATTTCCGAATGACGACGGTGCAGCAGGCTGACCAGCTGGCGCACCGATTCACGGCTATGGAAGGTCATACCATACTCGCTGGCAACTGCCAGTGGCTCAATAATATTGGCGCCGGCATCCACCAGCTGGCGATGAAGTTCGTTATAGCGATGCACCACGAAGAAGGTGCTTAGCATCAGCCCAATCATCAGGGTAGGGGCCAGAATCAAGATCATCATGCGTGCCCGCAGGCTATATTTGGTCATAATCTTCCTGAAGCGCGTAATAAACCAGCTCACGCGTTACGCGGGTCGAATAAATCCGATCGCTGGTGTAGGCTACGCACGTTTTTTCGCTCACTACTTTCGGAATGAAACTGAATAATGGCGCAATTCTACTCTGCAAAACGCCGCGTGACGACCCGCCAGATCGTGACGGCGACGGTATATGAGCTGGATGGGGCAGGACAGGGCGTAGCCAGGCACAAGGGCAAGGCGCTTTTTATCAATGGCGCGCTGCCGGGTGAACAGGTCGAGGTTGAGATCGTTGAAGAAAAACGCGCCTGGGCCAGGGGGAACGCAAAACGTCTTCTCTCTACCAGCCCGGAGCGGGTGACGCCTGCCTGTCCGTATTTCAGCCAGTGTGGCGGCTGTTCACAGCAGCATGCCTCGCCAGAACTGCAACAGCGCAGCAAAGCACAGTCATTAGCAAGAATGCTGGGGCAGGCGACCGGGCAGCCCGTCGAGGTGACGCACATCATTGCTGGCGAAGCGTATGGCTATCGCCGCCGCGCCCGACTGGGCCTCTCGTGGCATCGGCGCAGTCAGACGTTGCAGATGGGATTTCGTCGCGCCTCTTCAGATGAACTGGTTAATATCACCCAGTGCCCTGTTTTGAAGCCCGAACTTGATGCATTAATCAAACCTCTGCATCAGGTACTGAGCGGACTGCAGGCGAGCGACCGGCTGGGCCACGTGGAACTGATTCAGGCGGATAATGGCACGCAGCTGGTTTTACGTCATCTTGATCCCCTGAGCGATGAAGACCGTCGCAAACTGGAACGCTTTTCGCATAATCATCAGATTGCATTATACCTGGCCCCGGACAGTGATACGCTTGAGCAGGTCAGCGGTGAGATGCCTTATTACCGGCTCGACGATCTGACGCTGACGTTTAGCCCACGCGGCTTCATTCAGGTCAACGCAGCGTTGAACCAGCAGATGGTGCACCAGGCGCTGGCATGGCTGGAGCTGCGCCCTCAGGATCGCGTACTGGACCTGTTCTGTGGCATGGGAAATTTTTCGCTTCCCATGGGTAATTATGCAGAAAGTGTTATCGGTGTGGAGGGGGTGACAGCTTTAGTGGAGAAGGGGGCGTATAATGCCGCACTCAATAATCTGAGCCGCGTCTCCTTTTATCAGCATAATCTGGAAGAGGACGTAGCGCAGCAGCCGTGGGCTGCACAAGGGTTTAACAAGGTATTACTGGATCCGGCACGGGCTGGCGCGGCAGGTGTAATGAATCACATTATTAAACTTGCGCCAGAACGGGTAGTTTATGTTTCCTGTAATCCGACTACACTTGCCCGGGATTGTCAGATTCTTCTGACTGCGGGCTACCAATTGGAACGGGTTACACTGCTTGATATGTTTCCACATACCGGGCACGTAGAGTCCATGGTGCTGTTTAGCCGAAAATAGATCCCCGCCAGGGGGGACGCCAGGAGAGGTTATGGTTGCGGTAAGAAGTGCACATTTGAATACGGCTGGCGAGTTTGCGCTCGACCAATGGATCACCAGTTTGGGGATCTCTAACCAGCAGTCATGTGAACGACTGGCCGACACCTGGCGCTACTGTGACGAGGCGACCCGCAATCATCCGGATGCCTCGCTGCTGCTGTGGCGCGGCGTGGAAATGGTCGAAATCCTCTCGATGCTGAGTATGGATAACGAAAGTCTTCGCGCGGCGCTGCTGTTCCCGCTGGCCGATGCTAACGTTGTTTCCGAAGCGGTGCTGGAAGAGGCGTTCGGTAAGGCCATTGTCTCGCTGGTGCACGGCGTGCGTGATATGGACGCCATCCGCCAGCTTAAGGCCACGCACAATGACTCCATGGCCTCTGAACAGGTGGATAACGTCCGGCGCATGCTGCTGGCGATGGTGGAAGATTTCCGCTGTGTGGTGATCAAACTGGCCGAGCGAATCGCCCACCTGCGGGAAGTCAAAGACGCACCGGAAGATGAGCGTGTGCTGGCGGCGAAAGAGTGTACAAATATCTATGCGCCGCTGGCAAACCGTCTGGGGATTGGTCAGCTGAAGTGGGAGCTGGAAGATTTCTGCTTCCGCTATCTTCATCCGGACGAATACAAACACATCGCAAAACTGCTGCACGAAAGACGCATCGATCGCGAAGACTATATTGATACCTTCGTCGGATCCCTGCGTGCGGAAATCGTGAAGGAGGGCGTGAAAGCCGAGGTTTATGGCCGCCCGAAGCATATTTACAGCATCTGGCGCAAAATGCAGAAAAAGGCGCTGACCTTTGATGAGTTGTTTGACGTGCGGGCAGTGCGCATTGTTGCCGAACGTCTTCAGGACTGCTACGGCGCGCTGGGCATTGTTCACACGCTCTATCGCCACCTGCCCAGCGAGTTTGATGATTACGTGGCTAATCCCAAGCCCAACGGTTATCAGTCTATTCATACCGTGGTGCTGGGACCGCAGGGCAAAACGGTTGAAATCCAGATCCGTACCCGGCAGATGCATGAAGACGCTGAACTTGGCGTAGCCGCTCACTGGAAGTATAAAGAGGGCGGCACCAGCGGCGGCAGCGCGCGCGGGGCCTCCGGTCACGAAGAGCGTATTGCGTGGCTGCGCAAGCTGATCGCCTGGCAGGAGGAGATGGCCGACACCGGAGAGATGCTCGATGAGGTGCGCAGTCAGGTTTTTGACGACCGGGTGTATGTGTTTACGCCTAAAGGCGACGTAGTCGACCTGCCTGCGGGTTCGACGCCGCTCGACTTTGCCTACCACATCCACAGCGACATCGGCCACCGCTGCATCGGGGCGAAAATTGGTGGGCGCATCGTGCCGTTCACCTATCAGCTACAAATGGGCGATCAGATTGACATTATTACCCAGAAGCAGCCCAATCCAAGCCGGGACTGGCTTAACCCGAATCTGGGCTACGTCACCACCAGCCGCGGTCGCTCCAAAATCCACGCGTGGTTCCGCAAGCAGGATCGCGATAAGAACATCATTGCCGGTCGTCAAATCCTCGACAGCGAACTGGATCAGCTGGATATCAGCATTAAAGAGGCTGAGAAGCTGCTGCTGCCGCGCTATAACGTCAACTCTCTGGATGAGCTGCTGGCATCGATTGGCGGCGGTGATATTCGCCTCAATCAGATGGTCAACTTCCTGCAATCGAAGCTGAATAAGCCGAGTGCAGAGGAGGAAGATCGCGAAGCGCTTCGCCAGCTCACCCAGAAATCTGCCGCGCCACGTAGCAAGGAGAGCGGACGCGTGGTGGTTGAGGGCGTCGGCAACCTGATGCACCACATTGCTCGCTGCTGCCAGCCGATCCCCGGCGATGATATTGTCGGCTTTATTACCCAGGGGCGCGGTATTTCAATCCACCGCGCCGACTGTGACCAGCTGACGGAGCTGATGTCGCACGCACCCGAGCGCATCGTGGATGCCGTCTGGGGCGAAAGCTACTCAAGCGGCTATTCGCTGGTGGTGCGGGTGACGGCTAACGATCGCAGTGGGCTGCTGCGTGATATCACCACCATTCTGGCGAATGAGAAGGTCAACGTGCTTGGCGTCTCCAGCCGTAGCGATACCAAAAAACAGCTGGCGACCATCGATATGGACATTGAAATCTACAATCATCAGGTGCTGGGCCGCGTACTGGCGCGGCTAAACCAGGTGCCGGACATTATCGACGCCCGACGGCTGCATTAACCCCTTTTTGCCTGGCGCGATAAGTGGCCAGGCTGCTCTTGTCCTGGAGAACTGGAAAACTGATGAACGCTCTCGATCGCCTGCTGGGCATCATGAAAACCCTCCGCGATCCGCAGCACGGCTGCCCGTGGGATCGCGAACAGACCTGGGCCTCCATTGCCCCCTACACCCTTGAAGAGACCTGGGAAGTGCTGGACGCAATCAGCCGTGAGGATTTTGACGATCTTCAGGGCGAACTGGGTGATTTACTGTTCCAGATTGTGTTTTACGCCCAGATGGCGAATGAAGAGGGGCGCTTTAACTTCGACGACATCTGCAACACCATCAGCGACAAGCTGGAGCGTCGTCATCCGCACATCTTCGGCGATGTGAAAGTCAGCGACAGCAAAGAGGTGCTGGCGAACTGGGAGCAGATTAAAACCAGTGAGCGGGCAGAGAAGGCCCGGCACTCCGCGCTCGATGATATTCCCCGCGCCATGCCCGCCCTGATGCGCGCGCACAAGATCCAGAAGCGCTGTAGCAACGTCGGTTTCGACTGGCATACGCTGGGCCCGGTGGTGGACAAGGTGTATGAAGAGATCGACGAAGTGATGTTTGAGGCCAGGCAGGCGGTGGTCGACCCGCAAAAGCTGGAAGAGGAGATCGGCGATCTGCTGTTTGCGACGGTGAACCTTTCCCGTCATCTGGGCAGCAAAGCGGAAACGACCCTGCAAAAGGCAAACGATAAGTTTGAACGCCGCTTCCGTCAGGTTGAGCAGATTATCGCCGGGCAGGGAATGCAGATGACTGAGGCGACGCTTGAGCAGATGGAGTCGGCCTGGCAGCAGGTGAAGTTGCAGGAGAAGGGCTCTGCCGATCCTGTTGCAAAGTAAGGGGAAATCACTGGCTGACTCGATTCAACAAAATGTGATTCAGGTCAACTCCGACGCCAACGTATTCAGGTACGATTCTGCGGTCAGTGCGATGGAAAGCGCATAACCAAAAACGATTAATTGTGGGGCGGAGGGGATTCCCGTATACTGTTTTCCCGTCCTGGTTATTCCATCGTCTTTAAACCTACTTTCTCAGGTTCAGCATGACAACGAACTATATTTTTGTGACCGGCGGGGTCGTATCCTCTCTGGGTAAAGGCATTGCCGCCGCTTCCCTGGCCGCTATTCTTGAAGCACGTGGCCTCAACGTCACCATCATGAAGCTGGACCCGTACATCAACGTGGATCCAGGTACCATGAGTCCTACTCAGCACGGTGAAGTCTACGTCACCGATGATGGTGCGGAAACCGATCTGGATCTCGGCCATTACGAGCGTTTTATTCGCACTAAAATGAGCCGCCGGAACAACTTCACCACCGGCCGTATCTACTCGGAAGTCCTGCGCAAAGAGCGCCGTGGAGACTATCTGGGGGCGACCATTCAGGTGATCCCACATATTACCAACGCCATTAAAGAACGCATTCTTGAAGGCGGTGAAGGTCACGACGTGGTGCTGGTGGAAATCGGCGGAACCGTTGGTGATATCGAATCGCTGCCGTTTCTTGAAGCCATTCGCCAGATGGCCGTTGACGTGGGCCGCGAGCACACCATGTACATGCACCTGACGCTGGTGCCCTACATGGCGGCGGCAGGTGAAGTCAAAACCAAACCTACTCAGCATTCAGTTAAAGAGCTGCTCTCAATCGGCATCCAGCCTGACGTGCTGATCTGCCGTTCAGATCGCGCCGTCCCGGCTAACGAACGTGCAAAAATTGCGCTGTTCTGTAACGTGCCGGAAAAAGCGGTCATCTCACTGAAAGACGTTGATTCCATTTATAAGATTCCTGGTATGTTAAAATCCCAGGGGCTGGACGATTATATCTGCAAGCGCTTTAACCTGAACGCGCCGGAAGCCAATCTGTCCGAGTGGGAACAGGTTATCTACCAGGAAGCGAATCCGGGCGGCGAAGTGACCATCGGTATGATTGGCAAATATGTCGAACTGCCGGATGCCTATAAGTCGGTGATCGAGGCGCTGAAGCACGGCGGCCTGAAAAACCGCGTGACGGTTAACATCCGACTGATTGACTCACAGGATGTGGAAACGCGCGGTGTGGAATTGCTGAAAGATTTAGATGCGATTCTGATCCCGGGTGGCTTCGGCTATCGCGGCGTGGAAGGCAAGCTGATGACCGCGCGCTATGCCCGTGAGCACAACGTTCCCTACCTTGGCATCTGTTTAGGTATGCAGGTCGCGCTGATGGAGTTCGCCCGTAACGTGGCGGGAATGGAAGACGCAAACTCAACGGAATTTGTGCCAGACTGTAAATATCCGGTGGTGGCGCTGATCACCGAATGGCGCGATGAAAAAGGCAACGTTGAGCAGCGTACTGAGCAGAGCGATTTAGGTGGCACCATGCGCCTGGGTAGCCAGCAGTGTCAGTTGGATCCGAACAGCCTGGTCCATGAACTGTACGGTTCAGATACCATCGTTGAACGTCATCGCCATCGCTATGAAGTCAACAATATGCTGTTGAAGCAGATTGAGGCGGCCGGTTTACGCGTTGCAGGTCGCTCCGGCGATGACCAGCTGGTAGAGATTATTGAAATCCCTAATCATCCGTGGTTTGTTGCGTGTCAGTTCCATCCGGAATTCACCTCCACTCCTCGTGACGGGCACCCGCTGTTTGCTGGCTTTGTTAAGGCCGCCAGCGAGTACCAAAAGCGTTTGGCAAAATAAGTGTTTTCATAGCGGCGTACTCTCGCCACCCGTCAGACATCCCTCTGCGCCAGTGCGCAGGGGATGAGACCTCAGAAGCCTTTATTTTTGGGCGTCTGGGGGAACAGAGGCAGCCAGCGTTGCTGCGGGAATAACGGGTGTCGTGCGCTGTTTGTCTGAGTTTAAGATAACTTGTACTAAGGAAAATCTAATGTCCAAAATCGTTAAAGTCATCGGTCGTGAAATCATCGACTCGCGCGGAAACCCTACCGTTGAAGCTGAAGTACACCTTGAAGGCGGCTTCGTAGGCATGGCTGCGGCACCGTCAGGCGCTTCCACCGGCTCTCGCGAAGCGCTTGAACTGCGTGATGGCGACAAATCTCGCTTCCTCGGCAAAGGCGTCACCAAAGCCGTTGCAGCAGTAAATGGCCCTATCGCTGATGCGGTAACCGGCAAAGATGCTAAAGACCAGGCCAATATCGACAAGATCATGATCGATCTTGACGGTACTGAGAACAAATCCAAATTTGGCGCCAACGCCATCCTGGCCGTTTCCCTGGCCGCTGCAAAAGCTGCCGCTGCTGCTAAAGGCATGCCGCTGTACGAGCACATTGCCGAGCTGAACGGCACGCCGGGTAAATATTCAATGCCACTGCCAATGATGAACATCATCAACGGCGGCGAACATGCCGACAACAACGTCGACATCCAGGAATTTATGATCCAGCCGGTTGGCGCGAAAAACCTGAAAGAAGCCGTACGTATGGGTTCTGAAGTTTTCCACAACCTGGCAAAAGTGCTGAAGTCTAAAGGCATGAGCACTGCGGTAGGTGACGAAGGTGGCTATGCGCCAAACCTGGGTTCTAACGCCGAAGCGCTGTCAGTTATCGCTGAAGCGGTAAAAGCAGCGGGCTACGAGCTGGGTAAAGATATCACCCTGGCGATGGACTGCGCGGCCTCTGAGTTCTACAAAGATGGCAAATACGTGCTGGCTGGCGAAGGCAACAAAGCCTTCACCTCCGAAGAGTTTACGCATTTCCTGGAAGATCTGACCAAACAGTATCCTATCGTCTCCATCGAAGATGGCCTGGACGAGTCTGACTGGAACGGCTTCGCTTACCAGACTAAAGTACTGGGCGACAAAATCCAGCTGGTGGGTGACGATCTGTTCGTGACCAACACCAAAATCCTGAAGGAAGGTATCGATAAAGGTATCGCTAACTCCATTCTGATCAAATTCAACCAGATCGGTTCGCTGACCGAAACGCTGGCAGCGATCAAAATGGCGAAAGATGCAGGCTATACCGCGGTGATCTCTCACCGTTCAGGCGAAACGGAAGATGCGACCATCGCAGACCTGGCAGTGGGTACGGCAGCAGGCCAGATCAAAACCGGTTCTATGAGCCGTTCTGACCGCGTGGCGAAATACAACCAGCTGATCCGTATTGAAGAAGCGCTGGGCAGCCGTGCGCCATTCAACGGCCTGAAAGAAGTTAAAGGCCAGTAATCTCCGTAGCCCGTTTACGTGAGCTGCGACGGAGCGCGTCAGTCGTTCCCCGTTCGCGACAACAAAGCCAGGCCACGGGGCCTGGCTTTTTTATTGGCATGACTGCTACCGCATCCAGCTGCCCTGATGGCCGTGCTGTGGCTGGCATCTTCCCCTTGGTAAAAGCGCCTCTTCCCTCACTGAATCATGACTTACTCGCAGCATCCTGAGCCTTAGCGCAGAGCAGGGTTTGCAGCAGCGTGACCAGCTCCTGCTGCTGTGGCGTATCGAGGCGGGCAAGAAAAGCAGCATCCACGGCGGCGGCAACCGGCCGTGCCTCCTGAAGCACGGTATCCCCTTTGGGCGTCAGGGTAATCAGCCGACGACGCTTATCCGTTTCCCCCGATGTGCGTACCACTAAACCTTTTTTTTCCATCCTCACCAGCAGCTCGGCCAGCGTAGCTTTCGTCATCAGTGCATCATCCATCAAATCCATCTGCTCAATGCCCGGTTTCTCCGCCACCGCACAGAGTACGGAATACTGCTGTTTAGTGAGATCGGGTAAAGACCTTTGCCACAGCGCGGTGTGCTCCTGGAGCAGCTGGCGCATCAGGTGAAAGGGGATATTGCTGAGTTTATGGATCATTGTAGAGTCCCGAGGCCCGCATCTGAGAGCGAAAGAATACTCCATTCCGTTAAGCATCACGAAAATTTCGCCTGTAGCTCAGTACGCTGAAATATTCGCATACGAACTTTATCGCCGCCTGATGTTGTCGGCGAGGCAAATCAGTATTAGGCTGAATTTATATGGTTCGTGTACGAACATATTCTGAGGGCGGGTATCGACTCAAGATCATTTGATGACTGATACCGATCAACTTAACTTTAACAGGGTGAAGGCTGAAAGATTGCGGTAGCCGTCAGCTGGATGTCAGCATCGGAGCAACGGTTCCTGCAAACGGAATGTATTCATAAGGTTAACCATGGCATTTGATGATTTACGCAGTTTTCTTCGTGCGCTGGATGAGCAGGGGCAGCTGCTCCATATTGATGAGGAAGTCAACGCCGAGCCGGATATCGCCGCCGCGGCCAATGCCACGGGTCGCATTGGCGAAGGGGCGCCCGCCCTCTCTTTCACCCGGATTAAGGGTTTTAATCATGCCCATGTGGTCATGAATACGCTCGGTTCGTGGCAAAACCATGCTATTTCACTCGGCCTGCCGCCCAATACGCCGGTAAAGCAGCAGGTGGATGAGTTTATTCGCCGCTGGGATAACTTCCCGGTTACGCCCGAGCGGCGGGATAACCCCGGCTGGGCCGAAAATACCCGGGATGGCGACGACATCAACCTGTTCGATATCCTGCCGCTGTTCCGGCTTAACGACGGTGATGGCGGCTTCTATCTGGATAAAGCCTGCGTGGTCTCTCGCGACCCACTGGATCCGGCGCATTTTGGCAAGCAGAACGTCGGGATCTACCGTATGGAGGTAAAAGGCAAGCGCAAGCTTGGCCTGCAGCCGGTACCGATGCATGACATTGCTCTGCACCTGCATAAAGCGGAAGAGCGGGGCGAGGATCTGCCGATTGCCATTACGCTCGGAAACGATCCGATTATTACCCTGATGGGGGCGACGCCGCTCAAATACGATCAGTCGGAATATGAGATGGCCGGTGCGCTGCGCGAAAGTCCCTATCCTGTTGCCACGGCCCCCCTTACCGGTTTTGACGTGCCCTGGGGGTCAGAAGTGATCCTCGAAGGGGTGATAGAAGGGCGTAAACGCGAAATTGAAGGGCCCTTTGGAGAGTTCACCGGGCACTACTCCGGCGGCCGCAACATGACGGTAGTGCGCATTGATAAGGTGTCTTACCGTACTAAGCCGATTTTTGAGTCGCTGTATCTCGGCATGCCCTGGACGGAAATTGATTATCTGATTGGCCCGGCTACCTGTGTGCCACTCTATCAGCAGCTTAAAGCAGAGTTCCCTGAGGTGCAGGCGGTCAATGCAATGTATACCCATGGACTGCTGGCGATTATCTCAACCAAAAAGCGCTACGGCGGTTTTGCGCGCGCGGTTGGCCTGCGGGCGATGACCACACCTCACGGTCTGGGTTACGTGAAAATGGTGATTATGGTCGATGAGGATGTCGATCCCTTCGATCTTCCACAGGTGATGTGGGCGCTCTCTTCGAAGGTGAACCCGGCTGGCGATTTGGTTCAGCTGCCTAATATGTCGGTGCTGGAACTGGATCCCGGCTCGAGCCCGGCGGGTATCACCGACAAACTGATCATTGATGCCACCACGCCGGTGGCGCCAGACACTCGTGGGCACTACAGCCAGCCGGTGAAAGATCTCCCCGAAACCGCGCATTGGGTTGAGAAACTGACCGCTATGTTAGCCAGTCGCAAATAAACAAGGAGCCGCAAATGATCTGTCCACGCTGTGCCGATAAGCGCATTGAAACGATGGCGACGTCGCCGGTTAAAGGCGTCTGGACCCTTTACCAGTGCCAGCTCTGCCTGTATACCTGGCGCGATACGGAGCCTGCCCGCCGCACGCAGCGCGAGCATTATCCCGAAGCCTTTCGCATGACGCAGAAAGACATTGACAGCGCGCCGGAGGTGCCAACCATTCCACCGCTACTGACCCGTCTCTTAGAGAAGTAAATTACCAGGACATTATAGGGGGAATCAATAAGGAGGATGTGCATGCCTTTAAATTAAAAGGCTAACTGGAACCATTTCGTTTCACCCGCCACTGACTATTCAACTCAATTGGAGAGAATGGATATGGAACTGAGTCGTATATTAAATGGCGGGCGTGCCGGAATGCTGGATAACAATAATCAGCCACTGGTTCAGCATAACGTGGATACTCATGGACCACCCTACATCGCCGAAACATTATTCCCCGAAATCAACGGGGAACCCATTTATTCCCTTCATAATCAGGGGACTACAGGGATGACTGCTTTTTTAAGCCGTTCACCCGCTGAAGTGGAAAATATGTGTGGGCTTGCTGTCAATCTGGTTGGTCGTTCGTTTCCCCCCGGATTTAACCGGGTGGATTTTGATTTTTATCCTCGAGAGAACAGCTCTACGGCGCGCGGCTTTACAGAGTCAGAGGGTGACAGAACAAAAATATCGATTGGGCTGGTTAATGCGGACCCAGGTGACTGGAAAGATGATTTTGAAATGCACGGAATGATTGTATTTACCGCCTTTCATGAGCTATTTCTGCATGCACTGCCAGACCTGCGGGCCGCCAGCCATGGCGTGGATACAACCAGTGAACAGGACGATCATGATATTATTTTATTCCCGCCTCATGAGGGGAACCTGTTTTATCAGGCTGTCAAGTCAGTTCTTCCGGGGATCCCCTCCCATATTAAACAGTATTTTCTTGACTCTTACCTTGATGACATTGAACAGGAGGTGCAGAGAGCTGAAAACGCACCCGAAATTGAGGCGCTTGAGCAATGGTGTGATGTGATAAAAGAGAATATTAATCGTCCGGACAACCCATTCTGGAATGCCAGCTGATTTGTCGTTAGAGAAGGGTATCCGCCTGAGAAAACGAAACGCACTATAATCTAACCCGTTATTGGCAAGATGGCGGGTCAGAATCGTTTAATGACAGGCGCCTTCTTACAGGCCTCTTACCGAATTTTCTGTTTTGAACCGTAGGCACTCTCGCGCCATATGCCACGTTCTATCAACATTTTTACCTGCCTGTCCAGCACCCTGCGTCGGTACGCCTCATGGTTTCCCGGTTGCGTATCCTGGTAGAGATTCTTCGGATAGATCGGCTGCTCGTAAATCAATTGGGCCAGCTCACTGCGTACGTCCTTAAGCCAGTTGGTCACCTGCGCATGCGTACGGTGATAGCGCAACGCTTCAATATCCACCACGCCGGTGACATAGGTCGATCCGCTGGCGTCACCCTGTTTGCCCACAATGCGTCCTTTGTAATCTACGATCATGGACCGCCCGCCGCCGGCATCGATCGGAACGGTATTTTTCTCAGTCATGTAGATGCTACCGATGTTGGGAGCCAGTACATAAAAATTGTTTTCCAGCGCCCGTGCCCGGTTCGATATTTCAAAAACATCGTTAGCAGTAAACGGCGAGGGCAATGAGGCCCGGTAAACGACTTCTGCACCGTTAAATGCCAGACCACGTCCGTTCTCAGGGAAATTGCCTTCCATTGCCATCATAATTCCAAGGCGACCGATGGCCGTGTCGGCTACCGGCCAGATCGACTGCAAACTCCGCCCATACTTAGCGAGCCATGAATCAAAAATATCGTGGGGAGAGACCGATCGCTCGCACGGAAGTAGCGCAGAAACCTTATGGTGACGAAGCACGATTTCGCCATCAGGAGCGATAACAAAGCCCACGTTAAAGAATAGCCCCGGCCAGTCGGGATTCAGCGCTTTCGCCTGCCCCATCACGTACACCCCATGCGCTTTGGCCAGTTTTGACAAGCGTTCAGTTTCTGGTCCTGGAATGCGGATTGCACAAGTTTGCGCAAACTCTTGCGGATCCACATCAAATGCTTCATCGCCGAAGCCCTGAAGCGCTCCCTCCGGAAGAACCAGCAACTTTACCGGAATATCAAGTGAGGATAGCCAGAGTGCGCCTGCGGCAAGTTCTTCAATATGATCAAGGTTACGACGGATGTCCTGACGGTAGCTGATGCCATGCACGGTGGGAACCAGCCCCACCACGCCGTAAGGTTCAATCATGCTTAACTCCCGTAAATTTTTTGTTTATTTATGCACATATCCACAACGTAATCAGATGATTATTATCGTTAACGCTCTTTTCTTTTTTCTGCCTCCGTTAAACGCTTCAGTATTTTTGTCTGCCAGATAGTCATTAACCTGTTCCCCGGCTTTTTCATCCCCCGGAGTATAAGTTCAGTATAAAAATGGGCTCTCTGCTGGGCTCAGAATGCGTAAAAAAACGGAGCGGCTTATAGCTGAAGTAAACGCCGTCATTCCCCTGAGTGGCGTGTTCAGGTGAAAGGTTCGTTTTTCATGCCACGTTTAATTCGACGTGGCGATGAATATCGTAAAAGATGGCGTAATCCAGTAATAAATGAGCTGATTAAGGCTAAGGTTTATCTGAAAAAAGAGCGCTTCAGGTTAGTAACTTTTTATTTTATATCTATTTATCAATGAGTTGATCAGTTCTCCTCCACCTACAGAATGCTCCTATTTATTGTTAACAAAGGCGAAATATCAGGTAATTTTATGTAATTTCCCGGTAACTAAATGTAATCAGGACCAGGCTAAAATGAAATACCGGGCAGATGTGGATGGATTACGCGCGCTGGCTGTACTACCAGTCATTGCATACCATATGGGAATAGGGGGGATCCCCGGCGGTTTTACCGGAGTGGATATTTTCTTTGTGATATCCGGCTACCTCATCTGCGGCATTATTTACCAGGGTGGCGTAACCCATACTTTTTCTTACCTTGAATTCTATAAGCGACGCTGCTTACGTATCCTGCCGCCGCTGTTTGTTGTGCTGCTCTCCACTCTGCTGTTTGGCTATTACCATCTGCTGCCCGCGCAGTTTAGCGATCTCAGCAACAGCTCTCTTGCCACGCTGCTCTTCTCTTCAAATATTTTCTTCTGGAAAACCACCGGCTACTTTGCGGGTCCGGCGGAGCTGAAGCCGCTGCTGCATACCTGGTCGCTGGCGGTCGAGGAACAGTTCTACATTGTGATGCCGGTCGTGCTGCTGTTTGTGGTGCGGCGCTTTCGCCAGCATGCCTCGCGAGTCATGCTGCTGCTTATTGCCGCCTCGCTGCTGCTGAGCATCTGTGTCGTCACGCGCAAGCCCACCTTCACCTTCTATTTGCTGCCGACGCGCGCATGGGAGCTGGCACTGGGCGGGCTGATTGCCGTGGCCGGGCTGGAAGCGAAGCTGGCAAAGCTCTCGCAGGGGGTTAAGCACCTGATGAGTCTTACCGGGCTGGGACTGATCATGATTGGTTTTCTCTGGCTGACGACGGAGAAACCCTTTCCAGCATGGAATGCGCTGTGGCCCTGCGTCGGCAGTTTTTTGATTATCCTGGCGGGTGAGCGGGCGATAGTCTCCCGGCTGCTTTCGCTTAAGCCGGTGGTCTATATCGGGATGATTTCATACTGCCTCTACCTGTGGCACTGGCCAATCATCGTTTACAGCCGCATGTTCTTTAACCTTGCCCCGGGCATACGCGAACTGACGATTGTCGGGCTTACCCTGGGCCTGGCCGTCGCGTCACGCTACCTGATAGAAATCCCCTTCCGCTATCGGCTGGCGGGGTTCTCATCCAGAAAAATCGTCACCGCGTCGGTGGTGGGTCTGGTGCTGATGGCTTCCGGCTCGCTGTATAAAGGGCATCTCAGTAATAATGCCGGGCAATTCTCCAGCGAGGCGCTGATGCTGGCGCAGTACTCGCAGTATAAAGAGATGCCGGATTTTGACTATCAGTACCGTCCTGGCCGCTGCTTTGTTGATGGCAAAAGTGAAGAGGATAAACCTTTCGATCGTGACTACTGCCTGAAAACCTCGGCGACGGCGAAAAACTACGTCATCATCGGCGACAGCCACGCGGCGCACCTGTGGCGTGCGCTCAGCCTGGCCGCGGGGGAGGGGATAAACCTTATCCAGGCGACGTCGGCAGGCTGTAAACCGCTCTACAGGCAGAGCCTGCATAATCCCTGTACCGAACTGGTGGACTATCTCTACGGTAACTGGATCCCTGCACATCACATTGACGGCGTGATCGTTTCCGCCCGCTGGCTACCGCAGGATATCGCCCCGCTGAAGGCGACGCTGGCACAGCTGAAAAGCGTATCGGACAACATTATCGTGCTGGGGCCGACCATCGAATACACCGAGGCGCTGCCGGACCTGCTGGCTTACCAGACCGATGGCCGCAAAGATCTGGTAGCGGCCTCCATCGACCACAGTATCAAAACCACCGACGTGGCAATGCGGCAGGCAGTGGCGACGGAGAACGTCCCCTATATTTCGATCTACGCCATTATCTGTCCGCACGATGTCTGCCGTGGGCTCGCCTCTGATGGGCATCCGCTCTCTAACGACTACGGCCATCTGACGCTCAGCGGCGCTAAAGACGTGGCAAAAGAGGCCGTACAGGTCATGCGTCAGGACAAATTTATACCTTAGCCCTTAAGCTCAACCTTAAGATTTTTAGAACTGCTGCCGAGCGTGCTCTCATTGTCAGAAGGGATGACATACCCCTTATCTGCGGCCACGTGTTGACGATAATAATTCACTACTGCCGGATCCTGCTGCTCGGCGGTAGTGGACTTTTTCAGCCCGTACACGTTACCTTCCGCATCTTTCGCCTTAATACCGTCCGGCGCGCCGGACACCAGATCGTCGAGCGTGCCTGAAACCCGTCCGTCACCTTTCGCCGGGCCAATCGTCATTGCAGCATTGTTGCCCTCAATATAGCTAACGTCATAGTAGGTCTGGCCGCTGCCACCATCGAACTTCACTTCACCCAGCGTGACGTTTGCGCCATCACCTGCGGTGCTGCGGAAATTCCCTGACCAGTTAGCATCGAATTTCTGCGTCTTCGTCTCACCGGGCTGCAGGATCAGATCCTCAGGTTTCGCGCTGCCGTCGGCGTTAGGGGTAAATGAGAGCGTCATAGGCTTATCCCCCTTATTCTCAAACGTCATGCTATTCTGACGGGGATCGATATCAGCATCACTGCTGACTGCCGCCGCGCCGGAGGAAGATTCCGCTGCGTTAACCGCAGGCGCGTTGCTGTCTGCCGATGCCTCTGTTTTCGTCTCAGTCTCTGCTGCATGCGCCTTATTAACCTGCTGGACCAGCGAAGTTAATAATGAGCCTGCGGACTGCATCTGGCTGTTAATACGCTGAATAAAATGATCCCATGCAGAAGAGAGTCCGCCGTTACCCGCTGCACTCTCCTGCGTTTGTGGTGAAAGGCCGGGCAGGTTACTGCTGGCCGGAGAGCCAAAAAGAATGCTCTTTGCCCCCCCGCTATCCGGCACACCTGGCACCAGATTGGCCAGGGGCGTTTTTTGAGTATTCAACGTACTGTCACTGAAATCCGGAGAGGGTCGATTGAGTAAGCGTTCAGCAGCAATATTCATCGGTATGCCTTCTAAAGGGGGGAGTCGATCTGAGTGGAAGACCAGGCCCCCGGGTTCCAGCACAAAGCGATTTGGTTAAAATGCGCCGATCTGCCATAATCTGCGCCCTTAAATTCACAGCTGGTCGAGAAAGTCATGCAGTACCCGATAAATGAAATGTTCCAGACGTTGCAGGGCGAAGGTTTTTACACCGGCGTTCCGGCAATTTTTATCCGCCTGCAGGGATGCCCGGTGGGCTGCAGCTGGTGTGATACGAAACACACCTGGGATAAGCTGGCCGATCGGGAGACCTCGCTGGGCGACATCCTGCTGAAAACCATCGAAACCGATGCCTGGGGCGCCGCAGATGCCGCGATGCTGCTGGCGGTAATCAGCAGGCGCGGCTGGACCGCAAAGCATGTGGTGATCACCGGCGGTGAGCCATGTATTCATGACCTGACGCCACTGACCCTGGCGTTACAGGCGCACGGATTTAGCTGCCAGATTGAAACCAGCGGTACGCACGAGGTGCAATGCAGTCGCGAAACCTGGGTAACGGTGTCGCCCAAGGTGAATATGCGCGGCGGCTATGATGTGTTGAATCAGGCACTGGCGCGCGCGGATGAGGTTAAGCATCCGGTGGCTCGCCAGCGGGATATCGACGCGCTCGACGCGCTGCTGGCTACGCTGCGTGATGAAAAACCACGTATTATAGCGCTACAGCCGATAAGCCAGAAAGAGGACGCGACCCGCCTGTGTATCGAAACCTGTATCGCCAGAAACTGGCGCTTATCGATGCAGACCCACAAATATCTGAATATCGCCTGATAGCCATCGGCAGGCCGGAGGCGGCCTGCGCGGTGATTTAGCCTTTATACACGCAGCCTGCGGTACAGGTTTCCTTGATCGTGACCGCACTGAGCAGCGGCAGCGTCGGCTTCATTCTGTCCCAAATCCACTTAGCCAGCACTTCGCTGGTGGGATTCTCCAGGCCGGGGATCTCGTTAAGGTAATAGTGATCCAGCTGGTTATAGAGGGGCTTGAAGGCCGCTTTCAGTTCGGAAAAGTCCATGATCCATCCGGTATGCGCATCCACTTCGCCGGTTATTTCGAGTCGTACCAAAAAGGAGTGCCCGTGCAGGCGGCCGCATTTGTGTCCGGCCGGAACGTTAGGCAGATGGTGAGCAGCCTCGAACATAAAATCTTTAAACAGCGTGGTAGCCATAGACAGTCTCATTCTTTAATCACTGAAAAAACCGGCGAAGTCTAACGGAAAAAGCCTTTTTCCGCACTTCTTTCCCCATCTATTCCTGTTTAAAAGCGGGTCTGTTTCATGCGTGTTAAATAAATGCATGAATAGTAAAAAATTAATTAACCTCTTTTGTAGCTAGATGTTATACAAAAAACCGCTTAGTCATTTTGGCTATTTAATATTACCAACCCTTATTTAAGGGTTATTATGCGAATCGTTACCCTGTTCCGAACACGCTGTCTTTTTACGGCCCGGCCCCGATACTGGAATCTTCAACGCAATGACGACTCAGGCACCCCCAGGTTCACTGCTTCCCCTTCATCCGGAACAGCTCGCCCGTTTACAAGCGGCCACCGGCGATTTCTCAACCACCCAGCTCGCCTGGCTTTCAGGCTACTTCTGGGGAATGGTAAATCAGACGCCCGGCGCAACGATAAGTGCGCCGACACCGACAGAAGCGCCCGCGATTACGCTGCTTTCCGCCTCGCAGACCGGTAATGCCCGTCGCCTGGCCGAGCAGCTGCGCGACGATCTCCTGGCGGCCAGCCTGAACGTTAATCTGGTTAACGCCGGTGACTACAAATTCAAGCAAATCGCGCAGGAAAAACTGCTGATCGTGGTGACCTCCACGCAGGGCGAGGGCGATCCGCCGGAAGAAGCCGTGGCGCTGCACAAGTTTTTGATGTCCAAAAAAGCGCCCAGGCTCGACCAAACGGCCTTCGCCGTTTTTGGGCTGGGTGATACCTCCTATGAATTCTTTAGCAAAGCCGGCAAGGATTTTGATGGCAGACTGGCAGAAATGGGCGGCGAGCGCCTGCTCGAGCGCGTTGACGCCGATGTAGAGTATGCCGCTGACGCAGAGAAGTGGCGCGGGCAGATTGTCGGAATTCTGAAAGCGCGGGTACCGGCAGAGTCGCCGTCACAGGCTGCTGCTACGGCAACGGGTTCGGTTAATGAAGTTTTCAGCAGCCCCTACAGCAAAGAGGAGCCGCTGACCGCCAGCTTTGCGCTGAATCAGAAGATTACTGGCCGCGATTCGGATAAAGACGTGCGGCATATCGAAATTGAGCTGGGTGATTCCGGTTTGCGCTATCAGCCTGGCGATGCGCTGGGTGTATGGTATGAAAACGACCCGGCGCTGGTCGCCGAGCTGCTGGCGCTGCTCTGGCTGAAGGGGGATGAGCAGGTTGAGATAAACGGCCAGTCTCTGGCGCTCAGCGATGCGCTGCAAAAGCATCTGGAGCTAACGGTTAATACACCGCAGATCGTGGCGGAGTACGGCAGGCTCTCACGCGATGAGGCCTTACTGACGCTGATTAATGAAAAACAGGCGCTACAGCACTATGCTCAGTCGACCCCGATAGTGGATATGGTCCGTCAGGCGCCGGTCGAGCTGAACGCCGAACAGCTTATCTCGCTGCTGCGTCCGCTGACGCCGCGCCTGTACTCCATTGCCTCTTCGCAGGCCGAGAGTGAAAGTGAAGTGCATATCACCGTTGGCGTAGTGCGCTACGATATAGAGGGGCGTACCCGCACAGGCGGCGCCTCCGGTTTCCTGGCAGAGCGCCTGGAAGAGGATGCCGAAGTCCGGGTGTTTATCGAGCATAACGATAACTTCCGCCTGCCGGTCAATCCGGAAGCACCGGTGATTATGATCGGCCCCGGCACCGGGATTGCACCGTTTCGCGCCTTTATGCAGCAGCGCGATAATGATGGCGCTACCGGTAAGAACTGGCTGTTCTTTGGCAATCCACACTTTACCGAAGATTTTCTCTATCAGGTTGAGTGGCAGCGCTATGTCAAAGATGGGCTGCTAACCCATATCGACCTGGCCTGGTCACGCGATCAGCAACATAAGGTCTATGTGCAGGACAAAATACGCACCAAAGGGGCCGAAGTGTGGCGCTGGATCGAGCAGGGCGCGCATATTTATGTGTGCGGCGATGCCAACAGAATGGCGAAGGATGTGGAGCAGGCACTGCTGGACGTGGTGGCTGAGCATGGCGGTATGGATGTGGATGCCGCCGACGAATTTTTAAGTGAGCTGCGCATAGCGCGCCGCTATCAGCGAGACGTTTACTAATGAGCAATGACAAACATCCCGGGCCGCTGGTGGTTGAAGGCAAACTGGCTGACGCCGAGCGCCTGAAAAAAGAGAGTAACTATCTGCGCGGCACCATCGCCGATGACCTCAACAACGGCCTGACCGGCGGTTTTACCGGCGATAACTTCCTGCTGATCCGTTTTCACGGCATGTACCAGCAGGATGACCGCGATATCCGCGCTGAACGCGCCGGACAAAAACTGGAACCACGCCATGCCATGATGCTGCGCTGCCGGTTACCGGGTGGCATTATCACGCCAACTCAGTGGCTGGCTATCGACAAATTCGCCCGGGACAACACTATCTATGGCAGCATCCGCCTGACCAACCGGCAGACCTTCCAGTTTCATGGCATCCTGAAAGGCAACGTGAAGCCCGCGCACCAGATGCTGCATGAGGTGGGGCTGGATTCGCTGGCAACGGCCAACGATGTCAACCGCAACGTGCTGTGCAGCTCCAATCCGGTGGAGTCGGAGCTGCATCAGGAAGCTTATGAGTGGGCGAAAAAGCTCTCTGAGCACCTGCTGCCGCAGACCCGTGCTTATGCGGAGATCTGGCTGGATCGGGAGAAGGTTGCCACCACCGATAAAGAACCGATTCTCGGTGAAACCTACCTGCCGCGTAAGTTCAAAACGACCGTGGTGGTGCCGCCGCATAATGACGTTGACCTGCACGCCAATGATATGAACTTTATCGCCATTGCGGAAAACGGCAGGCTGACTGGCTTTAACCTGCTGGTGGGCGGCGGGCTGTCCATCGACCACGGCAATAAAGCGACCTGGGCGCGCACGGCGAGCGAATTCGGCTTCCTGCCGCTGGATAAAACGCTGGCGGTAGCGGAAGCGGTGGTAACTACCCAGCGTGACTGGGGTAATCGTACCGATCGTAAAAATGCCAAAACCAAGTACACCCTGGAGCGGGTGGGCGTGGACGTCTTTAAGGCGGAAGTGGAACGCCGTGCTGGCATCACCTTTGAGCCGGTGCGCCCCTATACGTTTACCACGCGGGGCGATCGCTTCGGCTGGGTAAAAGGCATTGATAACAAATGGCATCTGACGCTGTTTATCGAGAATGGCCGCCTGCTCGACTACCCTGGCCGCACGCTGAAAACCGGCGTGGCGGAGATTGCAAAAGTCCATAAGGGCGACTTCCGCCTGACCGCCAACCAGAACCTGATTGTGGCAGGGGTAGCGGAGGCGGATAAGCCGGCTATCGAAGCGCTGGCGCGGAAACATGCGCTGATGGAAAGCGTAACGGCGCAGCGTGAAAACTCGATGGCCTGCGTTTCCTTCCCGACCTGCCCGCTGGCGATGGCCGAGGCGGAACGCTTTCTGCCCGAGTTTGTTACCCGCGTGGAGGATATCATGACGCGGCACGGCGTGGGCGATGAGCATATCGTGCTGCGCGTAACCGGCTGTCCGAACGGCTGTGGTCGTGCCCTGCTGGCCGAAGTGGGGCTGGTGGGCAAGGCGCCGGGACGCTACAACCTTCATCTGGGGGGCAACCGCATTGGTACGCGTATTCCGCGTATGTACCGGGAAAACATCAATGAAGATGAAATTCTGTCTACGCTTGAACAGTTGATAGGCCGCTGGTCGAAAGAGCGTGAGGCGGAGGAAGGCTTCGGTGACTTTACTCTGCGCGCGGGCGTCGTGAAGCCGGTTCTCGACCCGGCACGTGATTTTTGGGAATAATGACGGAGGCGCGACATGTCTGTACTCGATCTCTCTGCACTGAATGATCTGCCGAAAGTTGAGCGCGTAATGGCGCTGGCCGAGGCGAATACCCAGCTTGAGGCGCTCTCCGCTCAGGAACGCGTGCAGTGGGCGCTGGAAAATCTGCCTGGCGAAGCGGTGCTCTCCTCAAGCTTTGGTATTCAGGCGGCGGTCAGCCTGCACCTGGTCAATCAGGCGAAGCCGGGCATCCCGGTGATACTTACCGACACCGGCTATCTGTTCCCGGAGACTTATCGCTTTATTGACGAGCTGACGGAGAAGCTGGATCTCAACCTTCAGGTGTTTCGCGCCAGGCAGAGTGCCGCCTGGCAGGAGGCACGCTACGGCAAACTCTGGGAGCAGGGCGTGGAAGGGATAGAGCGCTACAATCAAATCAATAAAGTCGAACCGATGAGCCGTGCGCTGGAAACGCTGAACGGACAGACCTGGTTTGCCGGCCTGCGCCGCGATCAGTCCAGCAGTCGGGCAAATCTGCCAGTGCTGGCTATTCAGCGCGGCGTGTTTAAGGTGTTACCGATTATCGACTGGGATAATCGCCAGGTTCATCAATATCTGAAAGCCCATGGCCTCGGTTACCATCCGCTGTGGGATGAGGGTTATCTCTCGGTAGGGGATACGCATACCACGCGTAAATGGGAGCCGGGAATGGCGGAAGAAGAGACGCGTTTCTTTGGCCTGAAGCGTGAGTGCGGGCTGCACGAATAAGCTGTCAGCTTATCCACCGGGTCAGAGCGCCCGGTGGATATAATGCTCATTATTTCAACTTATTCGACAAATCGTTATAAATATCATCAGCCATAATTTCATGTATAACGGTGCCGGGATGGATGTGATCCCAAAAGACAACGCGGCTGTTAGCTTTACAGGCGGGCGAGATGTTATAATGTAAAGTATAGTTAGCTGCCGCATTATTTTTCAGATCCAGACAGCTATCCCGAGTATTACTGATATTATATTTTTTCGGATTGGTCAAAATGTCACTGAACGGCGTGTTGATATCAATCAGAAGAATTTCTGCCTTGCCTGCATAAGTGATATTCAGATCGGAAACCATTTGCGCCAGCTGCCGGTTATACTCTTTCGTCTTCTGATCGACGATCCACGCAATCTGATGCGCAGCGGGCGCTTTAGAAATATCGGGAAGATTTATTACGGCTACCTGCTTAGCACCATTAATTATCAGATTCTGTACCCCCAGGTAGATATCATTAACCACATACGTGGGGTCTTTATCGGCATTGATGAAATCATTACCACCAAACAGCACGGTAAACAGCGTTTTTGTAACATCATAACTGCCTGCTGCTTTAAAATATGTCAGGAATGAAGCAATTTGTTCACTGAACCCAGGCGTGAACGGAATGACCGATCCGGCATCGGAGGTTGCTCCACCTACCGCCCAGCTGTACGAGGTAATATTCATTCTTTTAGCCAGATATTCGTGCCATACCAAACCGTTGGTAAAGTGTCCGTTGAACCAGGTGGTCCTGTTGGGGGCAATGAAATTTGTTGCCGTATACATGTTATTCACATCAGACAGACTATCGCCAAAAATGACCATCCTTTCAATTTTTTTGTTCACATCCTTCGCCTGCGTTGAGCTCCAGATAGTATGGTTGAAAGACAAAAAGTTATTAGCCGCATAGGGCAAAATTAGCTGAGTGTTGAGACGCTTTTTTTTTAACGTAGCTTTGCAAATGTTCTGTAATTTATCCTGGTCATTATCGGTGTAAAACATGTTTGCCCAGGCAAGTAATCCCCCGTTTTTCCAATAGCCCTGAAGCTTATACCAGCTGTTATCCTCATTAACGGCCCATTCGTAGCTGCTGTGGGTGTCGGTATTATCAGCTGATTCTTTATAAATGCATCTCAGGTAGGTGGTGGTCGATTTATCCACTTCGCGCTGGTCTTTCGAAGTATTTATATCCAGAGGCGATGGGCCCACCTTGCGGTCATTATTAATTCTTTCGGTTAAAGAGTAATTGAGGGCCTCCTCCGCGTGGCTGGCCGGGAGTAATAAACACGCAGACAGATAAAGTAACAGTAAGGTATTTTTCATTTTATCCCTTTTGTATTAATATAGGTCGAGGTTGTCATTAATGCTGAATAAAAGGCATGATTACAGTATAAGTCGGGATGTTTCTTAGCGAAGGAGGGAGTTATTGCTTTTTTTGATGGTAAGAAAAATAAAAGAGCCGCAGTGAACATTTACTCTGCGGCTGGTGGGTTATCCTGGTTCTGCTCTGTTTGTTAAAAATAACTTCTATTATTTAGCCTTCAGCACGGAAGTTTTACTCCGCACTTTCCAGGATTATATATTCTTGAGAATATTGAAATCGGCGGCAGTACGGGTAATATTCACTTTGATCACGCTATAGTCGGCCACTGCAACAAAGGGGTCCTCGGCAAGGATTGTATCCAGCTGCTTAGCGTCAATATCTTTAACCAGAATAACGCCGCCGGTCCGGGGCTCTTTGCGTCCAGCGGTGATAAATATCCCCTTATCAAAGTAGTTATCCAGCCAGCTAATATGGGCGTCGAGTAGCGCTTCAATATCCGCCATCGGGCGGGTGTAAGTGAGATTGACAATAAACATAGTTGCTCCGTTGAGAGTATCAGGATTTTCAGGGTAACCTGCCGGACAGCAGACAGGAGGAAACCGTCATCATGCGACTCGCAGCAGGTAACGGCCAGCAGGCTGTTGTCGGGCTGGATAAATCTGCTAAAAAAATGCGCCGGGCAGCCTGGCGGGTGGGCAACGTGCGCCCGCTGAAACTCCCTGAATATCATCCGCTAAGCACATTTTATGCGAAGCTTTGCCGCCACCTTATTCCATTCAGTAACTACTCATTCCAATTAGTAATTTCATTCACCTTAAGCCGGGGCCGTATAGTCGCACTAACTCTCTGTGATTAACAACAAGGCCGACGTGGATTATCTCCCAATATTTGCTGACATCCGAAACAAACCGGTGCTGGTAGTGGGCGGCGGCGACGTTGCCGCACGCAAGATTGTTCTGCTGCGCCGGGCGGGCGCCCGGGTGCTGATTGCGGCGCTGGCGCTGTGCGAAGAACTGGCTCAGCTGGCCAACAGCGGCGACGTTGAATGGCTGGCCGGGACCTATCACAGTACACAGCTGGACGGCGTCTTTCTGGTTATCGCGGCGACCGACGACGCCCGGCTGAACGCGCAGGTATTTGAAGATGCCAGCGCCCGCCACCTGCTGGCAAACGTGGTTGACGATCAGCCTAAATGCTCCTTTATCTTCCCCTCTATTGTCGATCGCTCTCCCCTGGTGGTGGCTATCTCCTCCAGCGGCACTGCGCCGGTTCTGGCACGACTGCTGCGTGAAAAGCTTGAAGCGCTGCTGCCCGCTAACCTTGGGCAGATGGCAGAAATTGCCGGCCAGTGGCGGGACAAGGTCAAACAGCGCTTTACCAAAATGTCTGAGCGGCGGCGCTACTGGGAAACGGCCTTTAATGGTCTGTTTGCCAGCCAGGTCGCCTCCGGGAACGTAGAGGGCGCAAGAGAGACGCTTGACCAGCAGCTGGCACACCCTGAGGCGAATCAGGGCGAAATCATTCTGGTGGGAGCGGGACCGGGCGATCCAGGGCTGCTCACGCTGCGCGGGCTACAGGTGATGCAGCAGGCCGATGTGGTGCTGTACGACCACCTGGTTAGCGACGAGATTCTGGACCTGGTGCGCCGCGATGCAGATCGCATCTGTGTAGGCAAACGCGCCAGCGCGCATTCGGTGCCGCAGGAAGAGACCAACCGCCTGCTGGTAGAACTTGCCAGAAAGGGCAGGCGCGTGGTGCGGCTTAAGGGCGGCGACCCCTTTATTTTTGGACGCGGCGGCGAAGAGCTACAGGCGGCGGTCGAGGCAGGGATCCCTTTCCAGGTGGTGCCTGGTGTGACTGCCGCAGCAGGTGCGACGGCCTACGCTGGTATCCCGCTTACCCACCGCGATCATGCCCAGAGCGTGCTGTTTATTACCGGCCATTGCCGCGCCGACGGTGAAGGCATGGACTGGCCTTCGCTGGCACGCGCCCGTCAGACGCTGGCAATTTATATGGGAACGGTCAAGGCGGCTGAAATCGCTGCACAACTGATCGCCCACGGTCGCGACGCCGCGACGCCGGTTGCGGTCATCGGACGCGGCACGCGTCAGGATCAGCAGGTGCTGACCGGCACGCTGGCACAACTCGAAGAACTCGCGCAGCGCGCGCCAACGCCAGCGCTGCTGGTCATTGGCGAAGTGGTCAATCTGCATCAGCAGCTGGCGTGGTTTCAACATTCAGCGCAGCAGGCCGGACGTGAGTCCGCCGTTGTGAATTTGGCTTGAGGAAAAGTTATGGATCAAAAACGACTCACCCACCTGCGTCAACTGGAAGCGGAAAGTATCCATATCATCCGTGAAGTGGCGGCAGAATTCGGCAACCCGGTAATGATGTACTCAATCGGTAAAGACTCCTCGGTGATGCTGCATCTGGCGCGGAAGGCTTTCTATCCCGGCACGCTGCCTTTTCCGCTGCTCCACGTCGATACCGGCTGGAAGTTTCGTGAAATGTACGAATTCCGCGATCGCATGGTGAAGGATATCGGCGCGGAGCTGCTGGTACACCGTAATCCGGAAGGCGTGGCGATGGGCATTAACCCCTTCGTACACGGCAGTGCCAGACATACGGATATCATGAAAACGGAAGGGCTGAAGCAGGCGCTGAACAAGTATGACTTTGATGCTGCCTTTGGCGGTGCGCGACGCGATGAAGAAAAATCCCGCGCGAAAGAGCGCATCTACTCTTTCCGCGACCGTTTTCACCGCTGGGACCCGAAAAATCAGCGTCCTGAACTGTGGCACAACTACAACGGCCAGATAAACAAGGGTGAAAGCATTCGCGTATTCCCACTCTCCAACTGGACCGAGCTGGATATCTGGCAGTACATCTTCCTGGAAAATATCGAAATTGTTCCGCTCTACCTGGCAGCCGAGCGTCCGGTGCTGGAACGCGACGGAATGCTGATGATGATTGATGACGACCGTATTGATCTCCAGCCCGGTGAAGAGATTAAGCAGCGGATGGTGCGCTTCCGTACCCTGGGCTGCTGGCCGCTGACCGGCGCGGTGGAGTCCGAAGCGCAGACGCTGCCGGAAATCATCGAGGAGATGCTGGTGTCCACCACCAGTGAACGTCAGGGGCGCGTTATCGATCGCGATCAGTCCGGCTCAATGGAGCTGAAGAAACGCCAGGGTTATTTCTAAGGAGCCGATATGAATACCGTCATTGCACAACAAATCGCCGATCAGGGCGGCGTCGAAGCCTGGCTGCACGCGCAGCAGCACAAAAGTTTGCTGCGTTTTCTGACCTGCGGCAGCGTAGACGATGGCAAAAGTACCCTGATAGGCCGTCTGCTGCACGATACCCGACAGATTTATGAGGATCAGCTCTCCTCCCTGCACACGGACAGCAAGCGCCACGGTACACAGGGTGAGAAGCTGGATCTGGCGCTGCTGGTGGACGGCCTGCAGGCAGAACGGGAGCAGGGCATCACCATTGACGTTGCCTATCGCTATTTCTCCACTGAGAAGCGCAAATTTATTATTGCCGACACCCCCGGTCACGAACAGTACACCCGTAATATGGCGACCGGCGCCTCCACCTGCGATTTAGCCATCCTGTTGATTGACGCGCGTAAAGGCGTACTGGATCAGACCCGTCGTCACAGCTTTATCTCCACGCTGCTGGGCATTCGCCATCTGGTGGTGGCAATCAATAAAATGGACCTGGTGGATTACCGCGAAGAAACCTTTGAACAGATCCGCCAGGATTACCTGGATTTCGCGACTCAGCTGCCTGCCGATCTGGATATACGCTTTGTACCGATGTCCGCGCTCGAGGGCGAGAATGTCGCTTCGCCGAGTGCGGCTATGGGCTGGTACAGCGGCCCAACCCTGCTGGACGTACTGGAAACCGTTGAAATCAGGCGGGTGGTTGAACAGCAGCCGATGCGCTTCCCAGTGCAGTATGTTAACCGCCCCAACCTGGACTTTCGCGGCTATGCGGGCACTCTGGCTTCGGGTTCGCTCCAGGTCGGACAGCGCATCAAGGTGATGCCGTCCGGCGTTGAGTCGACGGTAACCCGCCTGGTGACCTTTGACGGCGATGTAGAGCAGGCCCAGGCCGGCGAAGCGATAACCGTGGTGCTGAAGGATGAAATTGATATCAGCCGTGGCGATCTGCTGGTCAACGCTGACGAAACACTCGCGCCCGTTCAGTCTGCCAGCGTTGACGTGGTATGGATGGCGGAACAGCCGCTGATGCCCGGTCAGAGCTTTGATATCAAGATCGCTGGAAAGAAAACCCGCGCCCGCGTAGACAACGTTCAGCATCAGGTTGAAATCAACAGCCTGACCCAGCGTGATGTGGACAGGCTGCCACTCAACGGTATTGGCCTGGTGGATGTGACGTTTGAAGAGCCGATGGTGCTGGATAACTATCAGCAGAACCCCGTAACCGGCGGCATGATCTTTATCGATCGGCTGAGCAACGTCACGGTGGGCGCCGGGATGATCCGTGAGCCGCATGCGGATGCACCTCAGCACCAGGGCGACTTCAGTGCCTTTGAGCTGGAGCTGAATGCGCTGGTACGCCGTCATTTTCCGCACTGGAACGCGCGCGATCTGCTGGGCGGACAGTAAAATGGCTGCCATTCACGACGAAAATGTTGTCTGGCACGATCACCCGATCACGCGCGACGCGCGTGAGCAGCAGCATGGCCATCGGGGTGTGGTGCTGTGGTTTACCGGACTCTCGGGGTCCGGTAAGTCTACGGTGGCGGGGGCGGTAGAGCAGGCGCTGCACCGTCTTGGCGTCAGCACCTACCTGCTGGATGGCGACAACGTGCGTCATGGGCTCTGCCGCGATCTCGGCTTTAGCGACGATGACCGTAAAGAGAATATTCGTCGCGTGGGTGAAGTGGCCACGCTGATGGTGGATGCCGGGCTGGTGGTGCTGAGCGCCTTTATTTCGCCTCACCGGGCGGAGCGTCAGATGGTGCGGGACATGCAGGGGAAAGGGCGCTTTATCGAAGTTTTTGTCGATACGCCGCTGGCCATCTGTGAGGCCCGTGACCCTAAGGGGTTATACAAAAAAGCCCGGGCCGGAGAGCTGCGGAATTTCACCGGTATTGATGCGGTTTATGAGGCGCCAGAGCGGCCTGAAATCCACCTGGACGGGGAACAATTGGTAACAAAATTGCTGGTTCAAGTGTTAGATCTGCTGCGTGAGCACGATATTATCAACGCCTGAGATAGCCACGGCGAATCGCCTCAGAGCGGGCCGACTTACGCGTCAACAGGATACTTATGCAAAACGTAACGCCCATGCTGGCTCGCAAAGATGACCGGGACCCGGAAGAGACTTCCTGGTCTTTCCCCGGCGGAGTGGTGGGCTTCGCCGCTTACTGGTTCGCGCTGGCGATCCCGTTTCTGCTCTACGGCTCTAATACGCTGTTCTTTTTTCTCTACACGTGGCCATTCTTCCTCGCATTGCTGCCCGTTTCCGTTCTGACCGGCATTGCCTCCAGCCTGCTGCTGCGGGGCCATCTGCTCTGGACGATAGTGGTCACGGTAGCGGCGGTGGTCTGCCTGTTCTGGCTGCTGTTCACGCTGCTCTCCGGGTGGTAGCCGACTGCCCGCCTTTCACCGCCTGCTTTCAGGGGCGAATATAATGTCTGAATCCCCACTGCGGTTACAAAATTTTGCCGGGTAGCCCGGATTAGCTTGCAACTCTGCTCACCGAACCACCAATATGCTGCTATTTCACCGACAGAGTGGAGTCCGGCCAAAAGTTATGGGATGATTGGGCCGTTTTTCAGGGGGCGGGGATGGGAAAACTTACGCTGCTGTTACTTGTACTTCTCGGCTGGTTGCAGTATTCGCTCTGGCTGGGCAAGAACGGCATACATGATTATACGCGCGTCAATGAAGACGTGGCGGTACAACAAAGCAGTAATGCGAAGTTAAAAGCGCGAAACGATCAGCTGTTTGCAGAAATCGACGACCTTAACGGCGGTTCTGAAGCAATTGAGGAACGCGCACGTAACGAGCTGGGGATGATTAAACCCGGCGAGACCTTCTATCGCCTTGTGCCGGATCAAAATAAACGAAACGCGCAGCAGGGGATCCCCAACGGTCAGCAGCGATAAGCCATGAACATCGCCGTCTCTTTTCCGCACGTCATCGCTATCGTACCCGCTGCGGGTATCGGTAGCCGCATGCAGTCAGAATGCCCGAAGCAATATCTCGCCATTAACGGCAAAACCATACTGGAACATACGCTGGACAGCCTGCTGGCCCATCCGGCGATTAGGCGCATTATTGTCGCCATCAGCCCCAGCGACCGTTTTTTCGCCTCGCTGCCTGTGGCAGGCGACCCGAGGATTAGGGTGGTGGTGGGCGGTCAGGAGCGTGCCGATTCCGTGCTGTCCGGGCTACAGGTGGCGTCCGATGCTGCCTGGGTGCTGGTGCATGACGCGGCGCGCCCCTGTCTGCATCCTGACGACCTGACACAGTTGCTTATGCTGACTGAAACCAGCAGGGTGGGCGGCATCCTCGCTGCCCCCGTTCGCGATACCATGAAGCGCGGTGAGCCTGGCAGGGAGACGATTGCGCATACCGTAGAACGTCAGGACCTCTGGCATGCGCTAACGCCGCAGCTCTTCCCGCAGGCGCTACTGCGCGACTGCCTGGTGCGGGCGCTGGGCGAAGGGGCGACCATCACCGATGAGGCCTCTGCGCTGGAATACTGTGGCTATCATCCAGAACTGATCCCCGGTCGTAGCGATAATATCAAGGTAACGCGGCCCGAGGATTTGGCGCTGGCGGCCTTTTACCTGACACATTTACATAATGAGGAGAGCGCATAATGCGTATCGGACACGGTTTTGATGTACACGCCTTTGGCGGCGCAGGCCCTCTGATTATCGGCGGCGTACGTATTCCTTACGATAAAGGGCTGCTGGCGCATTCTGATGGTGACGTGGCGCTGCATGCGCTTACCGATGCGCTGCTGGGGGCGGCGGCTCTCGGCGATATTGGCAAGCTATTTCCTGATACCGATGCCGCTTACAAAGGTGCGGACAGCCGCGAGCTGCTGCGCGAAGCCTGGCGACAGATCGCTGAAAAGGGCTATACGCTGGGTAACGTAGACGTGACCCTGATTGCTCAGGCACCGAAAATGTTGCCCCACATTCCGCAGATGCGCATCAATATCGCCGAAGACCTGGGTATCCATATGGATGACGTCAACGTTAAGGCGACGACCACGGAAAAGCTGGGTTTTACCGGTCGCGGAGAGGGCATCGCCTGTGAAGCGGTGGCGCTGCTGTTAAAGGCGGTCAGATAATGACCCTGAACGAGCTGAGCTGGCTGCATGGCAAACCCACGTCTGCGGGCGTGGTTAAAGCTAACCCGGAAGACTTTATCGTCATTGAAGACCTGGGCTACCGGCCAGACGGCGACGGCGAACAGCTGCTGGTCCGCGTGCGTAAAAATGGCTGTAACACCCGCTTTGTCGCAGAGGCGCTGGCTAAATTTGCTGGTGTACATCCACGGGACGTCAGCTTTGCCGGCATGAAAGATCGCCATGCCGTGACCGAGCAGTGGTTTTGCCTGCGCATTCCCGGAAAAGTGACCCCCGACTTCTCAGCGTTTCAGCTGGAAGGGTGTGACGTGCTTGAAAGCGCCCGCCACCGACGGAAACTGCGAACCGGTGCGCTGCAGGGAAACGCATTCACCCTGATTTTGCGGCAGGTCACTGACCGCGAGGCGGTCGAGCAGCGGCTGGAACAGATTAAGGTGGCTGGCGTACCGAACTACTTCGGTGAACAGCGCTTTGGGCATCAGGGAAATAACCTGGTGATGGCACAGCGCTGGGCATCGAACGAATTACGCGTTCGCGAACGCAGCAAGCGCAGCTTTCTGCTCTCTGCCGCCCGCAGCGCGCTGTTCAATCAGGTTGCCAGCGACCGCCTGGCGCAGCAGGGATCGCTTAAGCAGGTTATGGACGGTGACGCGCTGCAGCTCACCGGACGCGGCAGCTGGTTTGTGGCTGATGAGGCTGAGCTGGAGACGCTTCAAACCCGCGTCAGCCAGGATGAACTGCGGATCACCGCACCGCTTCCTGGCAGCGGCGAGTGGGGTACCAAAGGCAGCGCGCTGGCATTTGAGCAGCAGAGCCTGGCAGCGGAAGCAGAATTGATTACACTGCTTGAGCGTGAGCGCGTAGATGCGGCGCGCCGGTCGCTACTGGTGGTGCCGCGCGATCTGCTCTGGCGCTGGTGGGATGATGTGACCCTTGAGCTGAACTTCTGGCTTCCGGCAGGCAGCTTTGCCACCAGCGTGGTGCGGGAAATTGTCGAACAGGAAGGTAACGATGCGAATATTGCTGAGTAACGATGACGGTATTCATGCGCCTGGTATCCAGGTGCTGGCTACGGCACTGCGGGAATTTGCTGACGTGCAGGTTGTTGCTCCCGATCGCAATCGCAGCGGCGCCTCGAACTCGCTGACGCTCGATACTCCGCTTCGTACCTTTAGCTACCCCGGTGGCGATATCGCCGTGCAGATGGGCACGCCGACCGACTGCGTTTACCTGGGCGTAAACCGGCTGATGCAGCCCGGACCCGATATTGTGGTGTCCGGCATCAACGCCGGGCCGAACCTCGGTGATGACGTAATTTACTCCGGCACCGTAGCCGCAGCGATGGAAGGGCGTCACCTTGGACTGCCCGCACTGGCGGTCTCCCTTAACGGCTACCAGTACTATGAGACTGCGGCGGCGGTGACCTGCACCATCCTGCGCGCTTTGCAGCGCGAGCCGCTTCGCACCGGGCGCATCCTTAATATCAACGTGCCGGACCTTCCGCTCTCTGAGATCAAAGGCATACGCGTTACCCGCTGCGGTAGCCGCCATCCCAGCGATGGGGTGATCCCGCAGCAGGATCCGCGTGGCAATACCCTTTACTGGATCGGGCCGCCCGGCGAAAAACTGGATGCCGGGCCGGATACCGACTTTGCCGCCGTTGATGAGGGCTATGTCTCCGTCACCGCCCTGCATGTCGATTTAACCGCCCATGCCGCTCAGGCAGTACTGTCAGACTGGCTGGATCAGGCCGGGGTGGGCCGCCAATGGTGAGCAGACGTATTGATACGCTGCTGGCGCAGCTGCGCCAGCAGGGCATTGAGGATGAACGCCTGCTAAAAGCCATTGAGGAGGTGCCGCGCGAGCGCTTCGTCGATGAAGCCTTTGAACATAAGGCCTGGGAAAATATGGCGCTGCCGATTGGCTCCGGCCAGACCATCTCTCAGCCCTATATGGTGGCGAAAATGACCTCGCTGCTGACGTTGACGCCCGCGTCGCGCGTGCTGGAAATCGGCACAGGCTCCGGGTATCAGACGGCAATTCTGGCGCATCTTGTCGAACACGTTTTTTCCGTCGAACGGATCAAAGGCCTGCAGTGGCAGGCTAAGCGAAGGCTGAAACAGCTGGATCTGCATAATGTCTCCACGCGCCACGGTGATGGCTGGCAGGGCTGGCCCTCACGCGGGCCGTTTGACGCTATTATTGTCACCGCTGCCCCACCGGAAATTCCCCTTGAGCTGATGTCTCAGCTGGATGAGGGGGGAATTATGGTATTGCCGGTAGGTGAAGAGCATCAGCAGCTGAAGCGGATCCGCCGTCGCGCCGCAGAGTATATTGTCGACACCATTGAGCCAGTGCGTTTTGTCCCGTTGGTGAAAGGCGAACTGGCCTGATTAAGGTCGTACGCAATTGCATACATCTGTGAATAGCGAGCGAACGACGATATTGTTACTATCTGAATAATTGAATTTTTATCAACACCGCTGTCCAGCCGATAGCTGGATGGACAGCTGCCGCAGTAGTGCCGTAACGGGGGATTTAAATGAGCACGGGAAGCCCAGATTTCAAATTGCGCCGTATTGCGGCCGTTTCGCTGGTAGGTTTTTGGCTGGCAGGCTGCTCCAGCAGTAATACTCAGGCACCCATTAGTTCGGTGGGCAGTAATGCTGACTCGGGTATGACCTCCTCAGTCAGTGCAGACAGCAGCACAGGTGGCGGCCTGATTGCCCGGCCCTCATCCATTTCTACTAACGCGCCACAGCCGGTCAGTCAGCCTGTTATGGCCAGTTCTGGCGAAAGTCAGAGCGTTGTCACCCAAAATGGGCACATTGTTTACAATCGTGCTTATGGGAATATTCCTAAAGGTAGCTACAGCGGGCAGACCTACACGGTCAAACATGGCGATACCCTGTTTTATATCGCGTGGATTACTGGAAACGATTTCCGCGATCTTGCGCAGCGAAACAATATTCCCGCGCCTTACAGTCTCAATGTGGGCCAGCAATTGCAGGTGAGTAATGGCTCCGGTGGTACGCTCACCGGTGGAAACGCTATCACCGCAGCTGACGCAACGGCGGGGGGGGTACCGACTCAGCCGACCACTCCACAAATTAAAGGCGGAACGGTTGCACAGCAGCCAGTAATTACGTACTCTGAGGATTCAGGTAAGCCAAGTGAAGGCAAAATGCTGCCCTCATCCGGCACAAATACTGTTGCAACGACAACAGCGCCGGTTACCACCCCAACCGTCAGCAGCACAACCACCAGTACTACCCCTGTGGGTAGCTGGAGATGGCCGACTGACGGTAAGATTATCGATAACTTTTCTGCGTCCGAAGGAGGCAATAAAGGTATTGATATCGCGGGGACCCGTGGACAGCCCGTTGTTTCAACCGCCTCAGGGCGCGTTGTTTACGCCGGGAATGCGCTGCGCGGTTACGGTAATTTGATTATCATCAAACATAATGATGATTACCTGAGTGCATATGCCCATAACGACACGATGCTGGTCCGCGAGCAACAAGAAGTTAAAGCGGGTCAGAAGATTGCCACTATGGGTAGTACCGGCACGAGCTCGGTTAGATTGCATTTTGAAATTCGTTACAAGGGGAAATCCGTAAACCCGTTGCGTTATTTACCGCAGCGATAAACCGGCAGAACCCTGGTGTTCTGCCCTGGGATCACGGGTAGGAGCCGCTTATGAGCCAGAATACGCTGAAAGTTAATGAGTTAAATGAAGACGCGGAATTCGACGAAAACGGAGCTGAGGTTTTTGATGAGAAGGCTCTTGTCGGAAATGAACCTGCTGATAATGACTTAGCTGAAGAAGAGCTGTTGTCACAAGGCGCAACGCAACGCGTGCTGGATGCGACGCAGCTCTACCTGGGAGAAATTGGTTACTCTCCCCTTCTAACGGCAGAGGAAGAGGTTTTCTTTGCCCGTCGTGCGCTACGTGGTGATGTTCCATCGCGCCGTCGCATGATTGAAAGTAATCTACGTCTGGTAGTTAAGATTGCCCGTCGTTACAGCAATCGCGGTCTGGCCCTGCTGGACCTGATTGAAGAAGGTAACCTCGGTTTAATCCGCGCCGTAGAAAAGTTTGACCCGGAAAGAGGGTTCCGCTTCTCTACCTACGCTACCTGGTGGATTCGTCAGACGATTGAACGGGCTATCATGAACCAAACCCGTACCATTCGCCTGCCGATTCACATCGTAAAAGAGCTGAACGTCTATCTGCGTACTGCGCGCGAACTGGCCCACAAGCTGGATCACGAGCCAAGTGCCGAAGAGATAGCTGAGCAGCTTGATAAACCTGTTGACGACGTCAGCCGTATGCTGCGCCTCAACGAACGCATTACATCAGTTGACACACCTTTGGGTGGGGATTCTGAGAAAGCGCTGCTGGACATCCTGGCCGATGATAAAGACAACGGCCCGGAAGATACCACGCAGGACGATGATATGAAGCAAAGCATCGTCAAATGGTTGTTCGAGCTGAACGCCAAGCAGCGTGAAGTACTGGCTCGTCGTTTCGGCCTGTTAGGCTATGAAGCGGCAACGTTGGAGGATGTAGGCCGGGAAATCGGTCTGACCCGCGAACGTGTTCGTCAGATTCAGGTTGAAGGTCTGCGTCGTCTGCGTGAAATTTTGCAGGCGCAGGGACTGAATATCGAAGCTCTGTTCCGCGAATAGAAGTCTGTATTAGGTTAATGCGAAAAGCGGTGGCAAAAGCCACCGCTTTTTTATTGCCTGTACCCAGCCAGGGGTATCGGACAGAGGTCAGGCCGTCGTGCTACGGCAAGGCCCGCGAAATGAGCGCAGGCCTGGGACCGGGCTAAACCAGAGACTTCAGGCGGTAAATCCACTCCAGCGCCTGGCGTGGTGAAAGAGAATCAGGATCCAGCGCTTCCAGGGCTTCAACTGCGGGAGAGGTCTCCTCAACCAGCAGCGGAAGCTGAGGGCCATCTCCCGGAGTCGCTGCGGCGTTGCCAGACAGGGTTTCCAGCTCCTTCAGCTTTTGCCGGGCGCGTTTGATCACTTCCTTAGGCACGCCCGCCAGCGCAGCTACCGCAAGACCATAGCTTTTACTGGCGGCCCCCTCCTGCACGCTGTGCATAAAGGCAATCGTATCGCCATGCTCAATGGCGTCCAGATGTACGTTGGCTACGCCTTCCATTTTTTCGGGAAGCGTGGTCAGCTCAAAGTAGTGGGTAGCAAACAACGTCATCGATTTAATACGGTTCGCGAGGCTTTCAGCGCAGGCCCAGGCCAGCGACAGACCATCATAGGTCGAGGTACCGCGACCGATCTCATCCATCAGTACCAGGCTGTGCCCGGTGGCATTGTGCAGAATATTGGCCGTTTCGGTCATTTCAACCATAAAGGTAGAGCGACCAGACGCCAAATCGTCCGCAGCGCCGACGCGGGTGAAAATACGGTCCACTGGCCCAATAAGTGCCTGTTCAGCGGGGACATAGCTGCCAATGTACGCCATCAGTGTAATCAGCGCCGCCTGACGCATATAGGTACTTTTACCACCCATATTCGGACCGGTGATCACCAGCATACGACGCTGCGGCGACAGTGAAAGAGGGTTAGCGATAAACGGCTCTTTCAGTACCTGCTCAACCACCGGATGCCGTGCGCCAGTCAGTTTAATCCCCGGTTTTTCGCTTAGTGTCGGACAGGCGTAGTTCAGCGTCCATGCGCGCTCGGCAAGGTTCGCCAGCACGTCCAGCTCGGCAAGAGCGGCGGCACTGAGCTGGAGCGCTTCAAGGTGAGGCAGCAGAAGATCGAACAGCTGTTCATACAGCGATTTTTCCAGCGCCAGCGCTTTGCCTTTCGACGTGAGAACTTTATCTTCGTACTCTTTCAGCTCGGGAATGATATAGCGTTCGGCATTCTTTAACGTCTGGCGGCGTACATAGTTAATGGGCACCAGGTGACTCTGACCCCGACTAACCTGGATATAGTAGCCGTGGACGCCGTTGAAGCCGACCTTAAGCGTATCCAGCCCCAGCTTCTCGCGTTCGCGGATCTCCAGGCGGTCCAGATAGTCGGTCGCGCCATCTGCCAGCGCCCGCCACTCATCCAGCTCGGCATTGTAGCCCGGGGCTATCACGCCGCCATCACGCACCAGTACCGGCGGCGTCTCGACGATGGCGTTTTCCAGCAGCGCCAGCAGCTCCTCAAACTGGCCCATCTGCGTACGCAGCGTTTGCAGATGCGGGGTTTCACCATCTGCCAGCAGGGCATCCAGCTGCGGAAGCTGCTGGAAGGCATGACGCATACGGGCAAGATCGCGTGGCCGTGCGGTACGGAGCGCCAGCCTCGCCAGGATCCGCTCAAGGTCGCCAACCTGGCGCAGCAGCGGCGAGAGTTCGGCAGAAAAGTCCTGCAGCGCGCCAATGCTTTGCTGGCGGTTAATAATAATCTGGCTGTCACGCACGGGCATATGCAGCCAGCGTTTCAGCATGCGGCTGCCCATCGGTGTAACGGTCTTATCCAGCACCGAGGCCAGGGTGTTTTCACTGCCTCCGGCCAGATTCTGAGTAATCTCCAGATTACGCCGGGTGGCAGCATCCATGATGATGCCATCCTGCTGGCGCTCCATGGTCAGCGAGCGGATATGTGGCAGCGAGGTACGCTGCGTATCCTTTGCATACTGCAACAGGCAGCCTGCTGCCCGCAGGGCCAGCTCGGCCTGCTCGACGCCGAAGCCACTCAAATCGCGGGTGCCAAACTGCATATTCAGCTGCTGGCGGGCCGTTTCTACCTCAAATTCCCACAGCGGCCGACGACGCAGACCGCGACGGTTATCAATAAGTGACATCGCCGCAAAATCTTCTGAATAGAGAAGTTCAGCGGGATTCGTGCGCTGCAGCTCGGCAGCCATGGTTTCGTTATCGGTTGGCTCTGCCAGGCGAAAGCGCCCGGAGCTGATATCAAGCGTCGCGAAGCCAAAGCCACGCGGGCCCTGCCAGATGGCTGCCAGCAGATTATCCTGGCGCTCCTGCAGCAGCGCTTCATCGCTGATGGTACCCGGCGTGACAATACGCACGACCTTGCGCTCAACCGGACCTTTGCTCGTTGCCGGGTCGCCAATCTGCTCACAGATAGCAACGGATTCACCCAGATGCACCAGCTTAGCCAGGTAGTTTTCCACCGCATGGTAGGGTACACCGGCCATCGGAATGGGTTCGCCGGCGGAAGCACCGCGTTTGGTCAGGGAAATTTCAAGCAGCTGTGATGCCCGTTTGGCATCGTCGTAGAACAGTTCATAGAAATCCCCCATGCGATAAAATAGCAGGATTTCCGGATGCTCAGCCTTGAGGCGCAGGTACTGCTGCATCATTGGTGTGTGGGTCGAGAGGTCCCTGTCTACAGACTCTTTCATATTGAATTTACTCATCTTTGGAATTCAGGTGCAACGCTGTTCGCCTCTCCGAATCCGCAATTTGTAAGCCAAAAGTATTCCGGCTACCGGCGAGAAAAAAATCCCGTACATGGGGCCTATCATATCACTGACAACCCGCAGGATTCATCCCTGAGATGACGGTGTTACCCGATACCAGGGAAAGCGGCCCTGGTAACAGTAGCGCTTATCGGGTCACTATTTTATTGAAGGTTATCAGGGCTGGAGTCGGAAAAATATCGGATAATGTTCGTTTCGAACAGGCATGCGAGAGCGTTCGCAACTCAGGGTGAAAATTTATTGAATAGTACCTTTTTATACGGGAAACAGCCTGATTCATGGCATTCTCAGGCTCGCTCCAATACCGAAATTGCAGACGTAAATGTAAGTATCCCAGTTTTAGTTCCACGCACTTTTTGAGATTTCCAGTTTCTCAGCCATCAGCCCATATTCTTCCGGCGTCAGGTTATTCAGGGATTCATGAGGCCGCTCACTGTTGTATTCATTCAGCCAGCGCTGCGTTATTTCCCGCGCTTCATCC
>NZ_JBLREF010000041.1:0-33344 GCF_047918655.1 Erwinia sp. PPS120
GGCCCCACGGGCAGGCCTGTTATATTCAGAGCCGGATCACGGTCAGTAATTTGCCTTTTGGACCAGGAGGAAAACCTGCTTTTACCCCGGCTAGCGATCGAGGCTCCATAACGCATAACCCGCCGCCGCACCCGCAATATCCCAGCTGAAATCTTTCCAGCTCCAGCCCGTTCCTCCTTCGCGGCTATCATAAAGCTCCTTGGCTGCACCCAGACTCAGGGCAAACATCAGTCCAAAGCTGTCGCTGTGCCTGTTACTCCAGTTCTGATGTTCACCATAGGCATTACCGGCTGCCGAGAAAAAAGCAGAAGAGAGAAAGTGCTGAGCCTTATCTTTCCCTGTCCAGTCATCCTGTGCAAGATGGGTACAGCCCGTGCAGCTTAGCGTGGCAATAAGCAGAAATTGACGCATGAGCTTTTCCTGTAAAAAGGCCCTGTGCGAAGACAGGGCCTGTGTTAGAAAACGACAGTTCAGACGCTTTAAAGGATCCGGCTGATAAGTCTGTCAATACGAATGCGGCGCAGTCGGCGGATCAATTTACGCACCTTAAGAGGATAGTCCGCAATGCTTTCAAGATCGCGGAAATGCTTCACTACGGTAGTGTGTTCGCGGATCAGGCTGAGCTCATGCGCACTTTGATCCGTCAGCTGTTGCAGAGGATCGTGGATAAGCACGGCATTTTCAAGATCGAGGCGCCAGGCCCTGGGGTTGAGATTATTGCCGGTGATGAGCATCCACTCATCATCAACCCACATGCCTTTCAGATGATAGCTGTTCTCCCCATCTTTCCACAGCCTGACCTGTAACTGTCCGTTTGTGACGTAATACTGCAGGCGGCTCAGAAAGCGACGCAGGTTGATCTCATATAAGTAGGGAAGAGCACCAATAATCTTGAAGGGCTGATCCTCGGGAATATAAAAGTCGTTGGCGGTTTTATCGCCAACGATAATTTCAACCTCTTTTCCCCGACGTAACAGCCAGATGATGTTACGGGCGAGGATCGCTGGCATATTAAAATAGGGCGTACAGAGCGTAAGCTTATGTTCAGCGCAGGGCATCAAATGGAAAATGGTCTTATTCAGCAGGCTATGTTTGCCTAGACCGACCAGCGGCGTGACCGCCAGTTGCTCATTGGTGGCATCACCCGTGAATTCATAGTCGAACCCTCGCAGATCCTGACGGAACTGACGGGTTTCATTTTTGATTTCCGGGCTTTTAGGGCGTTCATGATTATCAAGCCGATGAACGGCTTCCGCCTGGATCAGGTTTTTATCAATCCAGTGAATTAAGGTATCAGCCAGTACGGGGTTTTTGATAACCTGGTAACGGTCGTAGCGATATTTATCATGCTGATGAAGATAAACGTCGTTAAGACTGGCACCGGTATAGAGAAGCGTATCATCAATCACCGATCCTTTCAGATGCAGCACGCCCAGCGCTTCGCGCGTATTGACCGGCACACCATAAACTTCAATGGCGACATCCGCATGCTGCCCGGCCATTTCACAGTACCAGTCCGCGTTAGTCGCACCGCGGGCGGCGCCAATTCTGCCGCGCTGAGCGCGATGCCAGTCAACCAGTATGCGGATCTCAAGCTCCGGGCGCAGCCGCTTCGCCTCATACAGCGCCGAAAGAATGCTGCGGCCACCATCGTCATTTTCCAGATAGAGCGCCACAATGCAGATACGGCGCGTGGCACCGGCTATTCTTTCCAGAAGCGTACGATGAAAATCTGCAGGAGAGTACAGCGTGGTGAAATCAGCAACCGACTGAGACAGTTTGGGTAGTTGCGCAAGGTGCTGTTGGTGTTTATTACGTTTAAATTTAGACAACATCACAGTGCGTATCTTCTCTGTTCATGGAATGGCACCTGCCATAAAATCATCACTCTAACCCCGTATAATACATTACCTGGCATAAAAGAGGCCATTTTTACGTTTCCAGACGTTATCCGGAAGGCGACATCAGGGCGAGTGAAAGGCTGACAATGCCATCCTCAAGCTGGATATCGATGGAAAATCCCAGCTTGCGCGCCAGCGTGATCATGCCCCGGTTGCCTGGCATGGTAATGCCGTTGAGTTGTGACAGCCCATGTTCGCGGGTATAAGCGACCATTTTTTCCAGCAGACGTCGCCCCAGCCCGAGTCCTTTGAGATCGGATCGCACCAGTACGGAAAACTCGGCATCAATATTATCCGCATCTGAAATAGCCCGGGTAACCCCAATGATTTCCTCTTCGCCATTGTGCTGGCGTACGGCGACGATAGCCATTTCCCGATCGTAGTCGATTTGCGTCATGTTCGCCAAATCGTCATGCGTGAACTCATTGATCTCACTAAAGTAGCGGTAGTAGAGATCTTCCTTTGTCACCTGGGAAATAAACCGGCGCAGCAGAGGCTCATCTTCTGGCAGGATCGGGCGGAAAAGACAGGACTGGCCATTTTTCATCTCCACGCGTTCTTCAAGTGAAGAGGGGTAAGGCCGGATTGTCAGCCGGGCCTCGGGATCGCCGGAAAATTCGGCAAGCTGCATGGTGACATCAAGCAGGGAAAATTCGCTACCCGCGGCCAGCAGCGGATGGATATCAAGTCGGACAATCTCAGGGCAGTCAACAATCAGGTTAGAAACCCGAACCAGCACCTGGCTGATGCCATTAATATCAAGGGGCTGTAGCGCACTACGCCCACGCAGCTTACCGCTCTTGATTGCCTGAGCCACCAGATAACGTGCCAGCGTCATATTCAGCGGCGGCAGTGCCACCACGGCCTGCCTGTCTGCCTGCCATTCAACTCCGCCTTCACCCAGCATAATCAGCGGACCAAAAACGGCATCCTGCCCGACAACAATCCTTAATTCCTGAGCGCCAGCGCGATTTGCCATGCTCTGCACCAGCAGTCCATGGATATTTGCCTGAGGCCAGGCCAGCCTGACGCGATCGAAAATCGCGTCTGCCGCGTGTTGCACCTCGCTGGCCGTACGTAAATAGAGCATGACGCCCTGAATGTCGGATTTATGTGGAATATCGGGAGAACGCAGCTTAAGGGCAACCGGATAACCGATCTGCCCGGCAATATGCACGGCCTCTGCGCTATCGCTGGCAATCCAGGTCGGCAGCGTACTCAGACCATAAGCCTGAAGGATAGGCTGCACTTCATGCGTATCCAGCGTTGAGGCTCCTTCGCTCAGCGCCTGGCGTATCAGATGATGCGCATCCGCCGTATTCGCCGTCAGACCAGCGGGCAGGGAGGGCGTTTCACGCAGCTGTTTCTGATTACGGCGGTACTCAACCATATGCATAAAGGCCGTTATGGTTCCTTCAGGCGTACGGTAGGTGGGGATACCGGCATCGTTAAATAATCTGCGCGCCTCTTGTGAAGAAAACTCCCCGCTCCAGTTGGTCAGGAGCGAAACCTGCCTGGCTCTGGGGTGTTTTCCGATGGCATCAATCAGCAACTGGGCCGTAAGCGTCGCGGGGGCGACCGCGCTGGGAGCATGGATAATCATCAGCGCATCAATTTCCTGACAGTCCAGCAGCCGGGTCACGGCCTGTACATAGCGCGCGGGTGTCGCATCATCCTGCAGATCCAGTGGATTGCCCGGAATAACGTCAGCCGATAACAGCGTTGTCAGGTCAGCCAGCAATTCATCATTAAGAACGGCCAGCTTACCGTTACGCGCATCCAGTTCATCAAGGGCCAGTGCAGCAGGGGCAGCACCATTACTGACGATCATCAGCCGTTCACCGCGCAGGGGACGCATATGGCTCAGAGTCTCTACCGCAGAGAACAGCTCATGGGTGTCATGCACCCGTAGCATACCTGCGCGCTGGATCGCCGCATCCCAGGCGGCATCCAGCCCGCCATAGGTTTTGAGCAGCCTTTGTGCATGCTGGCTGCGGCCGCTTTTGATCACCAGAATAGGCTTGTTACGTGAGGCGCTACGGGCAGCAGAGACGAAGCGGCGGGCATCGCTAAGGTGCTCAAGATAGAGCAGGATCGCACTGGTCTTGCCGTCACGCGCCAGGAAATCCAGCAGATCGTCAGCATCAATATCCAGGCTGTCGCCCAGGGAAATAAACCAGGAAAAGCCCAGCTGACGCTGCTGTGCCCAGTCCAGAATGGTATTTGAAACGGCAGCGGACTGGGAGATAAAGGCCAGCTTTCCCTGAGCGATAGGGACGGGCGAAAAACTGGCATTCAGCCCCTGCCAGGGGGCCAGCAGTCCAAGACTATTGGGGCCAAGCAGACGGATTTGCCATTGGCTGGCGCAGCTTTTTAGCACATCGAGCTGGCTGGCGGGGGCGGAGAGAATGATACAGGCTTTGCAGCCTCGCTTACCCAGGGCTTCCAGAAGCTCAGGATTACGACTGGCATGCGTACAGATAACCGCGAGATCCGGTGAAAGTGGCAGGCTGGCAACATCCTGCCACGCCAGCACGCCGCATACCGCCTGATATTTAGGCGTAACGGGCAGGATGGGGCCGCTGAAGCCACCCGCCAGCAGGTTACGCATCATCAGATATCCGGCACGATCAGGGCGAACAGAGGCCCCAATAACGGCGATCGAACGGGGTCGCAACAGTGCTTCTAATCCACGTTGGCTCATTTCCTGCTCCCTATGGCTGAACTCACCTGATTCTAACGTGTTCTGGCCGGGATAACCTCGATGAGGTGCAGATTATCGATCGCGGGCGCGGCGGGAAGAGAGACGTTCCTCCTGACATCAGAGAGAGCGTTTGTTGGGCGGACAGACTCGCTCAATCGCTGTTCCAGATAGCACAACCGGGATAGGTAATGTTGTGCAGCCGGTTATAAGCGCCGTTACCCTGCTGGAGAGTCCGGCCAGATCCGGGGGAGCGGCTTAGCGTGGCGAGTGGGGTTTACCGGCAAGATAGCGCTGGCGAAAAAGGTCAAAATGCCGGGTTAATGCGGTTCCGGCGGTACTATCGCCCGCCTGTATCAGCAGTTCAGCCGCGACTTCTGCCGTACAGTGCTGCCCCTGAGCGTGGATGCCACGGAGCTGATAATTGGAGGGGGCGGTCAGCGTCAGCGACATCACGGGGAAACCGTCAAGCCAGGGACTTTTATGGAACATTTTTCGGGCCTCCGGCCAGGTGCCATCCAGCAAAATAAACAGCGGCGGCTTACCGCTTTTTGGCGGGACGTCGATAACGGCCCTGCCTGGATCGGCATAAGAGGCGGGAAATACCACCATGGGCTGCACCTGAGGGTTTTTCACCGCCGCTAACAGGGCAGGATCCGGTTCGGTGCGCGACCAGCCAAAAGCCAGGGTTTCCGGCAGAATATCGGCGATCAGCCTGCCCGTATTGCTGGGTTTCATCGGTTCCGTATCGAACATAACCAGGCAGAAGCGGCTCCGGGCCTGTTGGGGGTGAAGCTGGTCGCACAGACAGTTTTTAACGGGCAGAAGACAGCGTTGACAGCGAGGTATTCGATTACCGCGCGCCAAAAAGGGGCGGGTTGATCGGGCCAGACGTGCGGCGCGAAGAGTAAGGACTGCGTTTTCAGTCATAGCGGCTTATAAGACAAAGAAACCCTTTCAGGCAAAGAAGTCATTCTAGCGAAAAGGGCGGATAAACAGTAGTGGCCATGCAGTGAATGGCCACTCTGGCGGGAGCTTGCCTGCGTTAAATTCGCTGTCGGTTGGTAAGCGCTTACAAGGGAGCTTTACAGATTCTCGTTCAGCCACTCATTAAAGGGCGCTTTAGGCATGGCTCCGCTAAGCATGTCCACCATTTTTCCCTGTTTGAAAATCATAATGGTAGGGATGCTCCGTATACGAAAGCGCGCACTGAGTTCTGGATCCGCTTCGGTGTTTACTTTAATAAAGCGAATCTCGCCGTTGCGCTCTTCCGCGACGTCTTTGTAAACTGGCGCAAAATTAACGCAGGGACCACACCAGGGCGCCCAGAAATCGACCACCACCGGCAGGTCGTCCTGTAAATATTTATCGAGGGTGGCAGTGGTTGCCGCAATAACCTCCCCGTTGAACAGGGCCATCCCGCAGCGTCCGCATTTCGCACCGTCGGCCGTGCGTTCCTGTGGAACGCGATTCGTTGCCTGGCATGATGCACAAACCGTATTCATCTATTCACCTCGGTGCTAATAGGGGTAAGCGTTCACTTACTATATTTGTTATAAAGCCAGCGACAATTATGGTTCGGCTGGTGTTAAGCCACAAAGAGATTTGTTCAATGGGTATAATAGGCAATATCTGCCGGATGCTTTCAGAACCGGCCAAAGTCTGAAAAAGGCGCATTCGCCCTTTGTGGTGGAAGTTAATAGCTAAGCGCCGCCACATCAGGTAATCTGCGCGCTTCGCGCTCAGCCAGGTGGAGGGAAAATGAACGACGAATTTAAAGGTAAAAGCGGAAAAGTCAAAGTGATGTATGTCCGTGGTGGTGACGAGAGCAAAAAAGGCGGGAAAAATCCCCGCACCGGTAAAGGCGGACCTCGTCAGGATGACAGCCGTCGTCCTTCACGTAACGCAGACAGCAAACCGCGTGGCGGGCGCGATCGCGACGCACTTCCGAGTGATTCGCCGTGGCGCACGGTTTCTCGCGCACCGTCTGCAACCGAAGAGGCGCGCCCGGATCACGGCGGCATCAGCGGTAAAAGCTATATCGACCCGGAACAGATCCGGCGTCAGCGTATGGAAGAGACGCGCGTATACGGCGAAAACGCCTGTCAGGCCCTGTTTCAAAGCCGTCCGGACTGTATTGTCCGCGCATGGTTTGTGCAGAGCGTCACGCCTCGTTTCCGCGATGCGCTGAAGTGGATGGCAGCCAACCGTAAGGCCTATCATGTGGTCGAGGAAGACGAGCTGGTTAAAGCTTCCGGGACGGAGCATCACGGTGGCGTCTGTTTCCTGATTAAAAAGCGTATGGGCATGCCCGTCAGCGAGTGGCTGTCCAACGCGGGCGAAAAGGATTGTGTGCTGGCGCTGGAAGATATCGGCAACCCGCACAACCTGGGCGGCATGATGCGCAGCTGCGCGCACTTCGGCGCAAAAGGGCTGCTGGTGGATGATGCTTCACTGCTGGAGTCGGGCGCCGCCGTGCGCACGGCCGAAGGCGGCGCTGAACATATTCAGGCGATTAGTGGTGAAAGTTTTGCTGCTGCTCTGAGTGCGTTTCGCAAGGCCGGCTACACCATCGTGACCACGTCCAGCCATAAAGGCATGCCGCTGGCGCAGGCAGAGTTTCCTGCAAAAATGGTGTTGGTGCTGGGGCAGGAACGCGACGGGCTTTCTGAAACCACGATGCAGCAGGGGGATCTCAGCGTCTCCATCAGTGGCACCGGAAATGTTGAAAGCCTCAACGTTTCTGTTGCGACAGGTATTCTGCTGGCGGAGTGGTGGCGTCAGAACGCGTAAGACGCCGTGCAAAAAAGAAAACGGGCCTCGCAAGGGCCCGTTTTTTATGGCTGAAAGCGCAACCGTTAGTGCGCCCCTCCACCGCCGCTGCCCGCACCAAAGGGAGGCCGGGCAAACCAGATAAGCACCAGCAGCCCGAGGAAAACGGCCGCAGAGGCCCAGAAAATCTCATTGGCGGAGATAATCAGGCCCTGATTAGTGATTTGCTGCGCAATCCACGCCGACGCCTGCTCATGCGTCATACCAAGACTTTCCAGCTTGCTGTACATCGCCTGGGAATTGACGTTATACGCATTGACGGACTCGCTGAGATAGCTGTGATGCATTGATTCTCTGTCGGTCCACATGGTGGTGGTGATCGAGGTGCCAATCGAGCCCGCCAGCGTGCGCGTAAAGTTTGACAGGCTGGATGCCGCCGCCAGCCGATCCGGCGCCAGACCGGAAAGAGTAATGGTGGTCAGCGGCATAAAGAAGCAGGCCACCGCAAACCCCTGAATAAACTGAGGCCAGGCAGAAGCCCCAAAATTCATCCCTGGTTCAAACGTATAGGCTCGCCAGTAGAAGCAGACGGCATACATGATAAAGCTAAAGGTCACCAGCTTGCGCATATCCAGCCGGTGCGCAAATCTGCCGATAATGGGTGACAAAATAACCGGAATGATCCCAACCGGCGCTGATGCCAGCCCGGCCCATGTCGCCGTATAGCCATAGACCTCCTGAAGCAGCTGGGGCAGCAGCACGATGGAACCAAAATAGAGCATATAGGCCAGGCTGATTGACAGGCAGCCAATGGTGAAGTTTCGCGACTTAAACAGCGAAAGATCGACAATGGGATGGTCATCGGTCAGCTCCCATACCAGCAGTACCGCCAGTGCAATCACCGCGATTACCGTCAGGACGATAATCTCCTGAGAGCTGAACCAGTCCAGTTCTTTGCCGCGGTCAAGCATCACCTGCAGGCAACCGATACCGACCACCAGCAGGACCAGGCCGACGGTATCTATTGGCCGGATGACCGTTGGCGTCTCGCGATTCCGCAGCGTTTGCAGCGCCAGTATAACCACCACCGCACCGATGGGCACGTTGATAAAGAAAATCCATCCCCAGTGATAGTTGTCACTGATCCAGCCGCCAAGGATCGGGCCGCATATGGGGGCAACAATCACCGTCATCGCCCAGAGTGACAGGGCAATACTGCGTTTGGCAGGGGGATAGTTGCTCAGCAGCAGACTCTGCGACAGTGGAATTAATGGACCTGCCACCACGCCCTGGATCACGCGGAAAAAGATCAGCATGGTCAGGCTGTTGGACATTCCGCACAGCCATGAAGCGACGGCAAAGCCTACCGTCGCCCACAGAAACAGCTTCACTTCGCCGACGCGTTTTGCCAGCCAGCCGGTAATGGGAATGGATATCGCGTTGGCCACGCCAAATGAAGTAATGACCCAGGTACCCTGAGAGTTTGACGCTCCCAGATTCCCGGCGATGGTCGGTATAGCGACGTTAGCAATCGTGGAGTCCAGCACCTGCATAAACGTCGCCAGCGACAGCGCAATCGTCATCAGAACCAGCTGGGCGCCTTCAAGTGGTTTTTGTGCCATTAGCCTCTCGCTCTCTTAACCCGCATTGGCGCGGACGATCTCTGCTATCAGCTTATCAACAGGTGCGAGATCCAGCGCCAGCGCATTACTTTCGTAGGCGGGCGTTGAGCGTACCTGGGTTGCCAGCACGGCACCGTCGATATTGCTGGTATCCACGTTGACCTGCGTGGAGAGGCCGATTCTGAGCGGATGTTTCACCACTTCCTGTGCATCCAGCTCTATACGAACCGGCAGGCGCTGAACCACTTTGATCCAGTTGCCGGTGGCATTCTGTGCGGGCAGCAGCGAGAAGGCGCTTCCGGTGCCCATATCCAGGCCGACAACCTTGCCGTGATAGGTTACGTCGCTGCCGTAAATGTCACTGATCACGGTGGCGGGCTGCCCAATACGCATGTTAGCCAGCTGGGTCTCTTTAAAATTCGCATCGACCCAGAGGTTGCTGGCAGGTACGACGGCCATCAGCGGCGTCGTCGGAGAGATCTGCGAGCCGACCTGCACGCTGCGGCGGGAAACAAAGCCATCAATCGGGCTGATCACGCTGGTGCGTTGCAGATTCAGCCAGGCATCGCGCAGTTCAGCCGCGCTCTGTTTGACTGCGGGCTGATTTTCCAGCGAGGTGTTCAGCACCATGGCCTGATTTGCATTGTACTGCTGCGTGGCAACGTCAAGCTGGGCTTTTGCCGTGGCTACGGCATCGCGCGAGTGTTGTAAATCTTCGCGGCCAATGAGATTAGCGGCCCCGAGAGGTTCCCGGCGCTTAAGATCAGACTGCGCCTGTTCCAGCGCGGTTTTTTGCAGCGCAATGGTGGCCTGATACTGTCTGCCGTTGATGATCAACTGATGGGTCTGACGTACGCTGGTGGCCAGCGCGGTCTGCGCCTTTTCAAACGCCTGTTCGGCATCGGTTCTGTCCAGCGTCAGCAGCACATCGCCCTTTTTGACGTAATCGGTATTGTCGAACCAGACCTTATTCACGCTGCCCGATACCTGGGCCATAATTTGCGCCTGGTTACCCGCAACATACGCATCGTCGGTGTCCTGGAAGTGGCGGAGTACCGTTAACCAGTAAACAAGCCAGACAACGCCGATTAAAACAAACAGCACGGCCAGGGAAAATAACGCAATTTTGCGTTTTTTCTTCTTGTTAGCTGGCTGTGCGGGAGTTTGATTCTCCACATCTACACTCATGGTGTTCTCCACGTTTCCCATGCGAACCGGGCATGCCACCTGTCGGTAGTCATGCCCGGAGTCTAAAATGCCAGCGGGTAAGCGCTGGCACCGATCAAAATTTGCGGACTAAAATAGCGATTAGCTGCGACACCGTCGTCGCACAATATGCTATTGGGTCAAACTTAGCGGGAAAGTGCCGTAATGACTTCCTCTTCATCCATTTGATCCAGTCGGGTCAGCAGTTTACGCGTGATGCTTTCCAGCTGACTTTTCTCTGGGCCACTTAGTGCAGACCAGAGGAGTTGCAGGCACTGATGCTGCGGCGGCAGGAGCTGGCGCAGAAATTCATGCCCTTTATCAGTCAGATGCAGATGCAGACAACGCCGATCGTGGTCACTTTCGCGCCGTTCAATCCAGCCGCGTTTCTCCAGTTCATCGGCAATGCGCGTGGCATTCGTGCGGGATGAACCCAGCGCCGCGCTCAGCTCAGATGGTTGAATACTGTGATTTTCCTGTGCATCCAGGGTGATTAATGCCATAAACAGCGTCTCGTTAATCCCCTGAGCTTTCAGCATTTTATTGCGGTTTTCCAGTAGCTTACTCTGCATATGCATGCAGAGTCTTGTCAGCATTATCTCCTGTAAAGGAAAGTCTTTCTGACGGTTAGCGCGGAAATTAAGCATCTGTTCAATAGGGGCAAACGAACTTTCCATCTGGGAGAACCTCATAAGTTGCAACTGGTATCGTAACGATGGCGATAAATTTATCTTTTCCGGCGATCTGAGATCGGGAATACCATCAGTAATTTCCAGGTCACTCCATAACCCAGTGTGCTGAGCAGCATCAAACAGGGATGCCGCAGATGTCAGTTAAGGCAGTGTGCCTTAAGCCAAACCCCGGAGGGCGGACTGAATTGGCTCAGAGCAATGGATAACGATTGCTTATAATTTCTTCATCACCCCAATCGGGATGAAGGTAAAAGTCGCCTCCGGCTACTGGCCGATAACCGAGCGCATTGCACGGTTATTAATACGTGTGTCATTCTCGCTTCAAAACAATAGAAATCGCCTGAGCCAGGTGGCACACTCAGTAACAAGGTTTGCAAATTCAGGTGTGTTTCGACCCAGGGTCACTGTTCCCGACCTCTGTCCGACAGGACAGCTGGGGGCAGGATTGAGCGAATGCACTAGTCCGTTCAGCGATCGCCGGCGAAATGAGCCTGCCACTTAATAGTTTCACCTGAAAAGATAACTAATCTGAATAAGCAGGCGCTAACAATACCAGAGTGTGTAAGCGCTTAACAGAGCAGTGGGCCTGAAATTTCCTCAATTTATTATTTGCAGGCTAAGGAGTATCCACTTCATGGCGTGACCCGCGCCACCAGCTCAAAATATTAAGCAAAGTTAATGAAGCGCCCGCCACGCATACGCCTTTCCAGCCTGCATATTGAAACGCACTGGCCGATACCAGCGAGCCTGCCGCACCGCCAATAAAGTAGCTGGTCATATAGCCTGCCGTCAGGCGGTTACGCGCTTCGGGCATCCGGCTGTAAATCACGCTTTGATTGGTGATATGGACGCCCTGGACCGTCAAATCGAGCAGGATAATTCCCACGATCAGCGCCGCCAGTGAATGACTCCCCAGCGCGGTAAAGGCCCAGGAGATAAGCATAAGGATCAGGCCTGCGGCTGTGGTCAGGCGGGCTTTGCCCTTGTCCGCCAGTGCGCCCGCCTGACGCGCCGCCAGCGCCCCGGCTGCCCCGACCAGTCCCAGTAGCCCAATCTTGCCTTCAGAATAGCCATAGGGTGGGGAAGCCAGCAGAAAAGCCATTGAGGTCCACAGGATGCTGAAATTCGCAAAGGCCAGGCAGCCGGTGACGGCGCGGGTTCTCAGGACAGGATTGGTGCGATACAGGGTAAATATCGATCCGAGCAGCTGCCCATAGTTGAGTGGAACCGATTGTCTGTAGCGGGGGAGGTAACGCCACAGCGCCAGCGCCATCAGCGCCATCAGCGCGCTGGCTACCCAGTATACGGTTCGCCAGCCCCCCAGCTGTGCCAGCCCCCCCGCAACGGTACGTGCCAGCAGGATCCCGAGCAGCAGTCCACTCATTACGGTCCCCACCACCTTGCCGCGTTTGGCCGGTTCTGCCAGCGTCGCTGCCAGGGGTACGAGGATCTGTGCCACCACCGAGAACAGCCCGGTTAGTGCCGTTCCCAGCAGCATAATCGTCAGGCTCGGTGAAAGGGCGGTGATCACCAGGCCACAGGCTGCCAGCAGGCTCATAATTACGATCAGCCCCCGTCGCTCCAGCATATCGCCCAGAGGAACAAGTAATAACAGCCCGGCGGCATAGCCCAGCTGCGCGGTAGTAACGATAAATCCGGCCTGGTTTACGGAAAGAGCAAAGGTGCGTGCAACGGTTTCCAACAGGGGCTGAACGTAATAGTTGCAGGCAACGGAGAGACCGGTTGCCAGCGACATCAGCGCAACCAGTGGCGTATTCAGAACGGGCTGAGGGGATTTCATTATGATTATCAGACTAATAAAAACAGGTGTAACTGAATAGTAGCTTAAAAAATATGTCGCTCACAGAATAATTGACCGACTCATCGCGGAATAAAGGGGGGGCAAATGGGTTAAGGGCGGTTGCCAGCGGTTTGGAGTGTGCCATCCGGCGACAAAGCCACCATTCTGTAGTTTCTGACAGCACAATCAGTGAGGGCAGCCTTACGGCTGCCCTCTGTTTACGCTCTGGCGTACGACATAAACGCCGTGCAGGCTATTTTGCGGCTGCCAGGGCGTCGTTGACCCAGCCGTCAAACTGCGCCTGATGCGCTTTGATCCAGCCGTCAACGTGCGCATTTATATCGGCTTCAGAAGACTGCCCCTGATGCATACGGGAGTTCTGAGCATTGATATCAGCAATCGGCAGCTTCATTTCGGCGAACAGTTTCGCGGCCGCTGGATTCTTCATTGCCCAGGCTTTATTCGCCACAATATGCATTGTATTAACCGGGAAACCGTAGTTTGCGCCGTTTGGCAGTTTGGTATCCACGTCCTTCTGCTCACCCGGCATAGAGGAGAAAGGCACCTGCAGCCAGACGACATCGCGGCCCGGAACCAGTACGTCACTCACCCAGTACGGCGTCCAGGTATAGTAGAGAACAGGTTTGCCCTCTTTGAAGCGGGTAATGGTATCGGCGATCATCGCTGAATAGTTACCCTGGTTATGTTCAACCGTATTGCTCAGACCGTAAGCCTGTATCTGGTGGTTGATAACCGTTTCGCAGCCCCAGCCTGGCGTACAGCCGGTCAGGTCGGCTTTGCCGTTGCCGTTACTGTCAAACAGCTTCGCCAGCTTAGGATCCTTCAGCTGATCGATACGGGTAATATGGTATTTTTCAGCCGTTTTCTTATCGATTAAATAGCCCTGCGCTGCGCCCTGTACAAAGGTCCCGGCGCGATAGAATTTAGCGTCTCCACCGGCGGCCTTATACATATCGTCGTGCAGCGGCTGCCAGTTCACGGCGGTAAAAGTGCCGTCGCCGGAAGCGATGGAGGTGTAGCCCACGTTGTAATCCACTTCGCTGGGCTGCTCGACGGTATAGCCGAGTTTCTCCAGTGCGCGGCTGACCAGCAGGGTCTGGAAGGTCTCTTCCGTAATGGTGCTCTGTACTGGCTTGACGGTAATGCCTTTGCCCGGCAGCTCAGCGGCTGAGATTTGAGCCGTCGCCAGCGTAGTTAATGCGGCGGCTAACAGTACGGTCTTTCGCATGGTGGATCCTTATTGTTATTACTCTGTCTGAAAAAGCAGGCGGCGCTTATGAGCGCGCCGCCAAAGGTGAAATGCTAGCGGATAAACGGCCGGGTAAAGAGCCCCAGCGGACCCGTTGCATACCAGCGGCGGGTACCACGGCTGCGGCTGTCACGGCCAAGCGACTGGGTCAGACGATCCAGAATAATCGCGAGGATCACGATCCCGACGCCGCCCACGGTGGCCAGGCCCATATCCAGACGGCCTATCCCGCGCAGTACCATCTGACCCAGGCCGCCCACGGCGATCATTGAGGCGATGACGACCATCGACAGCGCCAGCATCAGCGTCTGATTCACGCCTGCCATAATGGTTGGCATGGCCAGCGGAAGCTGGACCTTGAACAGCATCTGACGCGGATTAGCCCCAAAGGATTCGGCGGCCTCGATCAGATCCGCAGGCACCTGTTTGATGCCCAGGATGGTCAGGCGGACAATCGGCGGCAGCGCAAAGATAATGGTCACCACCACGCCGGGCACGTTGCCGATGCCAAACAGCATCACAATCGGTACCAGATAGACGAAGGCGGGCGTCGTTTGCATGGCATCCAGCAGTGGACGAATGATCTTCGCTGCCTTTTCACTGCGTGCCAGCCAGATCCCCAGCGGTAGCCCGATAATGATGCAGAACAGCAGGGCCGTCAGCACCAGCGCCAGAGTCACCATCGCCTGCGACCAGGCACCGATCGCCCCGATGGCGATCAGGGAGATCAGGGTAGCGATGCCCATTCCCAGGCTGGAGAGCTGCCAGGCGATCAGGGAAAAAATGATGATCGCCACCGGCGCAGGCATTCCCAGCAGCAGCTGCTGAAAGGCGCTGAGGATATAATCCACCGGTATGCGGATACCCTGAAATACCGGACGAAAGTGGGTGACCACCCAGTCGATGCCTGATGTCACCCAGCTATCAAGTGGGATCAGCGTCTTATGGAAGGGATCCAGAATGCTGAAGTGCTCCGCCTGGGGAGCTGGCGCGCTGTTTAGCCAGTCGCCGCTGCCCGCTGCGGCATCGTGGCCGCCTCCCGGAGAACCCCAGGCGCCGCTGATATCGCCGCCGCCGGGAGCGGCAGTGGAAGCGCTTCCGCCCTCTGCCGGTGTGGTGGCCCAGGGATCGCTGCTGGCCGCTGACTGCGAAGCATCCGCTGCGGGTGCCGCTGATGCGTCGGCAGCAGACGTGCTGGAGGCGGTGGCCCAGGGATCGATTGATTGCTTACTCATTGCTGGCTCCCTCGCGGTCTAATGCCTGTAGTAACATGCCTTTCGAAATTATCCCGATATACTGGTCGTCTTCTCCGACGATCGGCACCGCGCAGGGGGCCTGGGCGACGTGAGAAAGCAGATCGCTCAGCGAGGTATCACCCGGCATCGCGGCCGGGTTGGCCAGGATTGCGTGATCCAGGCCTTCACCCGCGGCCAGCGCCGCCTTAAGCGAGTCAGTCGACACCACGCCAATAAATTTCTGTTTTTCCAGCACGTAGCCATACTCGCGATCTTCGTCCTGCAGCAGTTTAATCGCTGAACGCGGACCGAAGCCGGGGGCTTTACGCATCAGCGCGCTGGCGCTGCGGCGGGCAATATCCTTCGCGCTGAAGACGTGGCTGATATCCACCCCGCGGAAGAAGGTGCGCACGTAATCGTTAGCCGGGTTATTGAGGATCTCATCCGGCGTACCGACCTGTACCACTTCACCCCCCTGCATAATCGCAATGCGATCGCCAATACGCATGGCTTCATCAAGGTCGTGGGAAATAAACACGATGGTTCGCTGGTGGCGTGATTGTAGCTTGACCAGTTCATCCTGCATTTCGGTACGGATAAGCGGATCGAGTGCGGAGAAAGCTTCATCCATCAGTAATATATCGGGGTTAATTGCCAGCGCGCGGGCTAATCCCACGCGCTGACGCATCCCCCCGGATAATTCATCGGGATAGGCATGCGCATAATTATCCAGCCCCACCTGGCGCAGGGCATCCAGCGCTTTTCCCTGACGCTCCTGCAGGGGAATACCGGCTAATTCCATGCCAAAGGCGGCATTATTTAATACCGTCATATGGGGCATTAGTGCGAAGGACTGAAATACCATGCTGATCTTATTTCGCCGTACCTGACGAAGTTCACTGTCAGATATTTTCGCGATATCGACGCCGTCAATAATTACCTGACCGCGAGTGGGTTCTATCAGACGATTGAGAAGGCGAACCATAGTGGACTTTCCCGAGCCGGAGAGCCCCATGATCACGAATATCTCGCCTTCTTCAATGGCCAGACTGGCGTCTTTTACCCCAAGAGAAAGCCCTGTTTTCTCGAGAAGGGCTTCTTTGCTTATTCCTTTATCAATATGCTTAAAAGCACGGTCTGGGTTGTCACCAAAAACTTTATAGAGATTCTTAACTTCGAGTTTAATGGCCATGCATTAATAATTCCCTGGTTAGCGGTTAGTTTCTTATTATTTTCCTGTGTCCTGAAAGAATATTAGCGGCCTATACCCTAGCACACTCAGAATCTGAGACAACCCTTGTACGAGCGTTAATAAATTATCGCTGAGACCATAATCTCCCGAAAGGCCAGAAGGGGTAAGGGATTGCGGAGAATTGACGAAGGCGAAAAAAAAGTGATATTCCGCCGATCGTTGACCACAGGGTAGTGACGATATTACCCCCCGGCACTTCGGCTGACGGGAAATAATAACCCGGGCAATGATTTGAATTTGGCTTTGGTTTTTTTATTGAACGGTCAATTAATAAAAAACAGGGATGATGGTCAAAACTAAACGATGGCTGAAGCGTTCAGCCATCGCAAAGGGAATTAAAAGTCCCAGTCTTCGTCTTCGGTATCTACCGCTTTGCCCATCACGTATGAAGAACCGGAGCCGGAGAAAAAATCATGGTTTTCATCGGCATTCGGCGACAGGGCAGAGAGGATAGCGGGGTTGACGGCGGTGAGTTCAGCGGGGAAAAGCGCCTCATAGCCCAGATTCATCAGCGCCTTATTGGCGTTATAGTGCAAAAAGGTTTTAACCTCTTCCGTCCAGCCCACGCCGTCATAAAGGGCCTCGCTGTAGGCTATTTCGTTCTCATAAAGCGCCAGCAGCAGTTCCACGGCAAACTGTTGCAGCTCGTCCTTGCGCGCCTGGCTCGCTTTCTCCAGCCCCTTTTGAAATTTATAACCGATATAATAACCGTGAACGGCTTCATCTTTAATAATCAGGCGGATGAGATCGGCGGTGTTGGTCAGTTTACCCCGGCTGGACCAGTACATTGGCAGATAGAAGCCCGAATAAAACAGGAAGGACTCCAGGAACACACTGGCGATCTTCTTCTTTAGCGGGTCTTCATGATGGTAGTGCGACAGGATAATCTCTGCCTTGCGCTGCAGCGCAGGGTTCTCTTCGCTCCAGGCATAGGCCGCGTCCACGTCGCTGGTGTGGCACAGCGTGGAGAAAATCGAACTGTAAGAGCGGGCATGCACCGCTTCCATAAAGCTGATGTTAGACATCACGGCTTCTTCGTGCGGCGTCAGTGCATCGGCCATCAGCGCCGGAGCGCCAACGGTATTTTGAATAGTATCGAGCAGCGTCAGTCCTGTAAATACGCGAATGGTCAGCTGCTGCTCGGCCGCATTCAGGCTATTCCAGGCAGGGATATCATTCGACAGCGGGACCTTCTCCGGTAGCCAGAAGTTAGAGGTCAGACGATTCCAGACCTCCAGGTCTTTGTCATCCTCGATATGGTTCCAGTTAATGGCATGTACTGATTTTAATTTCATGGTTATGTCCATACGGAAGGGCGTCATTGCCCTTCCCAACGGTAAATTAGAGCGAGCAGGAGACGCAGCCTTCCACTTCGGTTCCCAGCAGGGCCATCTGACGCAGGCGAATGTAGTAAAGCGTCTTGATCCCTTTTTTCCAGGCGTAGATCTGGGCTTTATTAATGTCGCGGGTGGTGGCGGTATCGCGGAAAAACAGCGTCAGCGATAATCCCTGATCGACATGGCGGGTGGCTTCGGCATAGGTATCAATAATCGCCTCGGGGCCAATGTCGTAGGCATCACGATAAAATTCCTGATTGTCGTTGTTCATAAACGGTGCCGGATAATAGACCCGTCCCGTTTTCCCCTCTTTGCGGATCTCAATTCGCGACACGATGGGGTGAATACTGGAGGTGGCATGATTGATATAGGAGATCGAACCGGTAGGCGGAATTGCCTGCAGGTTCTGATTATAGATGCCATATTCCATCACCGCGTCGCGCAGTTCCCGCCATGCCTGCTGGTCGGGAAGGGTAATGCCCGCCCGGACAAACAGCGCGGCCGCCTGTTCGGTTCGCGGTAGCCAGGGCTGATTGATGTACTGGTCAAAGTATTCACCGCTGGCATAGCGGGAATCCCCGAAGCCGGCGAAGCACTCGCCCCGTTCGCGTGCAATCAGATTAGAGGTGCGGAGTGCGTGCCAGGTGACGGTGTAAAAATAGAGATTGGTGAAGTCCAGCGCCGCCTCTGATCCATACTGAATGCCTTCACGCGCCAGAAAACCGTGCAGATTCATCTGGCCCAGCCCGATAGCGTGCGACTGCGCATTCCCCTTTTCGATGGAGGGAACGGAGTGTATACGACTCTGATCGGAAACCGCCGTTAATCCACGTACGGCAATTTCCACCGTACGCGCAAAATCTGGCGAGTCCATCGCGTGGGCAATATTCAGCGACCCCAGATTACAGGAGATATCCTTGCCGATATGGCGATAGCTGAGGTCATCGTTGTACGCGGTTGGCGTGTTCACCTGCAGGATCTCTGAGCACAGATTACTCATATTGATCCGGCCCTTAATCGGGTTAGCGCGGTTGACCGTATCTTCAAACATGATATACGGGTAGCCGGACTCAAACTGGATCTCAGCCAGCGTCTGGAAAAACTCGCGCGGGCTGATAAAGGTGCGGCGAATACGTTCGTCGGCCAGCATCTCCTCATACTTTTCGCTGATGCTGATGTCGGCAAAAGGTACACCGTAGAGGCGCTCCACGTCGTAGGGAGAGAACAGCGCCATAGGCTGGTTAGTCTTCGCCAGCTGGAAGGTAATGTCCGGGATCACCACACCCAGCGACAGCGTTTTGATTCTTATCTTCTCATCGGCGTTTTCCCGCTTGGTATCGAGAAAGCGCAGAATATCGGGATGATGGGCATGCAGATAAACCGCGCCTGCCCCCTGTCGGGCACCCAGCTGATTGGCGTAAGAGAAGGCATCTTCCAGCATTTTCATCACCGGGATCACCCCAGAGGACTGGTTTTCGATACGCTTAATGGGCGCACCCGCTTCGCGCAGGTTAGAGAGCAAAAATGCCACGCCGCCGCCGCGTTTCGAAAGTTGGAGTGCCGAATTAACCGCCCGGCCAATGGATTCCATATTATCTTCAATGCGCAGCAGGAAGCAGGAGACCAGTTCGCCGCGCTGCTGTTTGCCGCAGTTCAGGAAAGTCGGGGTGGCGGGCTGAAAGCGGCCAGAGAGCATTTCTTCCATCAGCGCCATCGCCAGGTTTTCATCGCCTTTTGCCAGCGTCAGCGCAACCATGCAGACGCGTTCGGTAAAACCTTCCAGATAGCGTTTACCGTCAAACGTCTTCAGCGTATAGCTGGTGTAAAATTTCCATGCGCCAAGGAAGGTCTGGAAACGAAAGCGGCGGGCCGTTGCTTTTTCAAACAGCGTACGGACAAATTCAAACGGGTAAGCAGTAAGCACGTCCGCTTCATAATAGCCTTCCGCCACCAGATAGCGCAGACGCTCTTCGACAGAGGCAAACTGGACGCTATGGGGCAGGACGTGCTGAATGAAATAGTGCCGAATGGCTTCGCGGTCTTTATCAAACTGGATATGACCGTCGGCATCATAAAGATTCAGCATCGCATTAAGCGAGTGATAATCCAGCCCGGCAGGCTGGGGGACTATGCGTGTACTCTCTGTTGTTGCCAAAATGCGGTTACTCCCTGATAAACATTTGCGACGTCGTCGGCGGTGCCCAAAAGCTCGAAGCGATAAAGACAGGGCACGTCGCACTTTTGCGCAATAATGCTGCCGGCAAGGCAGTAGGCTTCCCCGAAGTTACGGTTACCGGCAGCAATTACGCCACGGATAAGCTGCCGGTTGTGGGGATGGTTCAGAAACTGGATAACCTGGCGCGGCACGGCCCCCCGGCTGGTTCCCCCGCCATAGCTGGGGACCACCAGAATATAAGGCTCATCGATCCGCAGCGGTTCTGCTCCGTCCAGCGGAATACGTCGGGCGGGCAAACCGGTACGCATCACAAAGCGATGCGTGTTTTCCGACTGGCTGGAAAAGTAAACCAGCGTGGACATATGCGTCAGACCCCGACGGCTGCGGGCTGCCTGAGTGCCAAAATTTTGTCCGGGCGAAAGCCGCTCCAGTGATCCTGCTCAGCCATGACCACGGGCACCTGGCGGTAACCCATCGCCTTCAGGGTTTCAACGGCTTCGGGTTCATGGTCAAGGTTAACCAGCTGATAAGTAATGCCCTGCTTATCCATCGCGTTTTTCGTTGCGTTGCACTGGACACAGTTGTTTTTTGTGTAAATAATAATGCGCATGATTCGTATTTACCTTGTGGTCACTTTGACGTCTCGTCAGATGCAGTTTTATGCGCGACTTCGCCGCCGATTCGCCATATGTAGTGTTTTAGTTGATGGTTAAATACTAGATATAGCGTCTGGCTATTGCAACCACACAAACTGTAAATTACCGGAAGGTGAGTCAAAAAAGGCGGCGTTAGCGGCTATAAAGCCTTGCGGAGACGGGTTTTACGGCAGATAAAAAAAATCCCCGCAGGAGGCGCTGCGAGGATTGGGATGATAACTCACCGTAGTGAGACGTCATTTGGATGATAACGCGGTGTTAGTTACGTGAAGTGGTGGTCGTCGCAATAAGCGCGCCGACAAAAATACCTAATGCAGCACCAATGCCCACGCCGTGCCAGGGCTTATCGCGGACGTAAGTGTCAACCTGATCGCCCGCATCTTTCGCCACCTGGGTAACGCGATTCCCGCCGTTGGCTTTGGCGCGCGTTTCTTTTAACAGTTTCTCAGCGCGGGAGCGGGCACCCTCTACTTCATCTTTCGCTTTGCTGCCGTAGGACTTCAGCAGATCGTCAAGGGTGTCGGCCAGCTGTGTGACGTCCTGATTGATATCAATGTCTTCGTTTTTAGTCTTTCGATTAAACATTATTCTCTCCCCTGCAAATGAAATGTAATATTAACTATAGACTATCCTTAACGTTTTTAGTGACCTTCACCGTTAAATTACGCCTTTATGGATTATTCCGAATGCCCTGCGCACTGACGCTGTGTAAGGTTGCACCGTTTGCTGGTTTAGAGGAATAAGCATGTATTTACGCCCTGATGAAGTTGCCCGCGTACTGGAAAAAGCCGGATTTGAAGTGGATGCGGTGTCCCCCAAAGCTTATGGTTATCGCCGAGGCGATAACTATGTCTATGTTAACCGCGAAGCAAGGATGGGACGGACGGCGCTGGTGATCCATCCAACCTTAAAGGAAAAAAGCCACGGCATTGCGCCACCGGCATCCGATATGAAGACCTGCGATCAGTACGTGCAGTTCCCCATGTATCTGGCTGGCGACAGTCAGGACCATTACGGCATTCCCCATGGCTTTAGCTCCCGCGCCGCCCTTGAGCGCTACCTCGAACAGCTGTTTGGCTGAATAGCCTGCCGTTTCCTCTCTCAGCGTCTGTCGGAAAGGGCAGCGCTGACCCCGTTTCACGCTGCTCTCCTCACACTTAGTAACGTTGCTTTCGCCTGCCAGAATCGGTATAACGCTTGGATTGTGGAAGTTTAGACGTCTATACGGATAACGCGAAATGCAGCAAGCTGAAGAAGATAATGCGCAAAAATTTAAGCGCAGCATGAAAACCCGCCATCTGGTGATGCTGTCACTGGGGGGCGTCATTGGTACCGGTCTGTTTTTCAATACGGGATACATCATCTCTACCACCGGTGCAGCAGGCACGCTGCTGGCGTATATCATCGGTGCGCTCGTGGTATGGCTGGTAATGCTCAGCCTGGGAGAGCTGTCGGTCGCGATGCCGGAGACCGGGGCGTTTCACGTCTATGCCGCGCGCTATCTCAGTCCGGCTACCGGCTATACCGTTGCGTGGCTCTACTGGCTCACCTGGACCGTTGCGCTGGGCTCCAGCCTGACCGCCGCCGGTTTCTGTATGCAGTACTGGTTCCCCCAGTCGCCGGTCTGGCTCTGGTGCCTGATATTTTGCGTGCTGATTTTTATGCTTAACGTTATCTCATCGCGGTTTTTCGCCGAAGGGGAGTTCTGGTTCTCGGTGATTAAAGTCGTCACGATACTGGCCTTTATTATCCTCGGCGCGGGTGCGATGTTTGGCTTTATTCCGCTAAAAGATGGCAGCAGCGCACCGTTCTTCCATAACCTGACCGCCTCAGGCTGGCTGCCCCATGGCGGATTACCGATTCTGATGACCATGGTCGCGGTTAACTTCGCCTTCTCCGGCACTGAGCTGATTGGTATCGCAGCCGGGGAAACCGAGGATCCCGAGCGGGTGCTGCCGCTGGCGATCCGCACGACCGTCGCCAGACTGATTATCTTCTTTATCGGCACCGTATTGATCCTGGCGGCCATGATCCCAATGGATCAGGCAGGGATTGTCAAAAGCCCGTTTGTGCTGGTTTTTGAAAAGACAGGCATCCCCTACGCCGCTGATATATTTAACTTTGTTATTCTGACGGCGATCCTCTCGGCGGCCAACTCCGGGCTGTACGCCTCAGGGCGGATGCTCTGGTCGCTCTCTAATCAACAAACGCTGCCGCGCTGCTTCGCCCGCCTGACCCGGCGCGGCATACCGCTGGTTGCCATCTCAGTCAGCATGCTGGGCGGTCTGCTGGCGCTGTTATCCAGCGTCGTGGCACCGGACACGGTCTTTGTGGCGCTCTCCGCCATATCGGGCTTTGCGGTGGTTGCCGTCTGGCTAAGCATCTGCGCTTCGCACTATTTCTTCCGCCGTGCACACCTGCGTGAAGGAAAACCACTCTCTGCGCTGAAGTACCGGGCTCCGTTCTTTCCGCTTACCCCGATCCTCGGCTTTTTACTCTGCCTGCTGGCCTGCGTTGGGCTGGCGTTCGATCCTGAACAGCGCGTTGCGTTATACTTTGGCCTGCCTTTCGTGGCGATCTGCTACGGGGCATATTATTTTACTCAGCTGCTGAAAAAGCGCGAACAGAACCGGGAAACCCACCATGCCGCAGATTGATCACTCTATTGCCGCGCGTGTCGCCGCTGGCCTGATACTGGATGGCGCAATGGCAACCGAACTGGAGGCGCGCGGCTGCGATCTCAGCGATGAACTGTGGTCTGCAAAGGTGCTGATTGAAAATCCTGAGCTGATTTATCAGGTTCATCACGATTATTTCGCCGCCGGTGCACAGGTGGCGATTACCGCCAGCTACCAGGCCACGCCGCAGGGGTTTGCGAAAAGAGGGCTTGATGAACAGGCTTCGCTGGCCCTGATAGCAAAAAGCGTTGAGCTTGCCCGCCGTGCCAGAACGGACTATCTGGCGACGCAACCTGATGCAGGGACGCTGCTGGTGGCCGGGTCAGTCGGCCCCTGGGGCGCTTTTCTCGCCGATGGTTCGGAATATCGCGGTGACTATGCGCTGCCCGAAGCGGAAATGATGGCATTTCATCGTCCCCGCCTTCGCGCGCTGGTGGACGCTGGCGTGGATATTCTGGCCTGCGAAACGCTGCCCTCGTTCAGTGAAATCAGGGCGCTGGTCGCGCTGCTGGGTGAATTTCCCGGCACCCCCGCGTGGTTTGCCTTTACGCTACGGGACAGCGAGCATCTGAGCGACGGCACGCCGCTGTCTGAGGTCGTAACCTTTCTTAACGGCTGTGACCAGGCGCTGGCGGTGGGGATCAACTGTATCGCGCTGGATAAGGTTACCGCTGCGCTGCAAACGCTCTCTTCACTGACCTCAAAGCCGCTGGTGGTCTATCCCAACTCGGGTGAACAGTATGATGCCGTCAGCAAAAGCTGGCACAGCGATGCGTCATCCTGCTCGCTTACGGACAATCTGGCGGCCTGGCAGGCCGCCGGGGCGAAACTGATTGGGGGATGCTGCCGCACCACGCCGGCGGATATCGCTGCCATCGCGCAGCGCTATACCGCCCGATAATCCCCTGCAAATTTGCCTTATTACGCCCGTAGTTATCGGGCGTAATGGATGAAAACCTGCCGCACTGCGCTTAGACTATTCTGAATATTTGAGGATGCAGGATTATTTATGAAAAGGTTACTGATAGCGCTGGCTTCAGCGTGGTTACTCAGCGGCTGTGCCACCATCGTGGGCGACCATAGTCAGGACGTCTCCGTTCAGACCTGGCCGCAGGGCGTTAAATTCGTGGTGCAGGACGAAACGGGCAGGACAGTGGCCGAAGGGGTAACCCCGAAAACCGTCTCGCTGCTGAAATCGGACGGCACCTATCTGGGTAAGAAAAAGTACACGCTCCAGCTGGAGCGTGACGGCTACGTCCCGCAGACCATTCCCCTTCAGGAGCATGCAAACCTGTGGTACATCCTGGGCAATATCCCACTTGGCGGCATCCCGGGCTGGCTGATCGTCGATCCGTTTAACGGTGGCATGTATAACATCGAACCGCAAAAGGTGCAGACCATTATGAATCCGGTTGGCGCGCGCGGTTAACGGCAGTAAGGGGCCAGGCCATGGCGGCCCCTTGATGGCAGCGGCAACCCGCTACTGCGCGGTGGGGTTTACCATCGTGTGGGGCGATTTGTGACGCGCCAGATACTGCGGCTGGAAAATGCACATACGGATGGTGTTACGGTATTCACCATTAATAAAGAATTCATGGATGAGCTCTCCCTCAACCTCGAACCCCAGTTTGTTATAAATGTGGATCGCCTTTTCATTTTCTTTATCAACGATCAGATACAGCTTATAAAGGTTTAACACCGAAAAAGCATAATCCATTGCCAGCTTAACGGCCTTACTGGCCAGGCCTTTCCCCTGATGATTAGGGTCGATAATGATCTGAAACTCGGCGCGGCGGTGAATATGGTTAATTTCAACCAGTTCGACCAGGCCGACCTTATCGCCCTGATGCTCGACAACAAAACGACGTTCGCTCTGATCGTGGATATGCTTGACGTACAGGTCTGAAAGCTCAACAAAGGCTTCGTAGGGTTCTTCAAACCAGTAGCGCATCACGCTGGCGTTATTATCCAGCTGATGGACAAAATGGAGATCTTCCCGCTCAAGGGGACGGAGCTTCACGCCGTTTGCGGCAGGCATGGCAGACATAAACATTCCTTTTGATTACGCAGTATTTGCCTGGGGAAGTATACGTCCGTTGGAAAAGAATGGCACGGTGAATGCCAGAAACCACAACGCCAGCGCGGACTAAGCGGCTGGCGTTGAGTCAGCGTTGATAAAATCAGAAATTATAACCGGCAACCAGATAGTATCCCCAGCCGGTAGACTTCACTTCAAATGGCCCGTTGCCAAAATTCAGCTCCTGACCGTCAGCCCACTGTCCCCCGTTGTGGAAATAGCGCGCCACCACGGAGTAGTGCCAGTGATCGTAGCCCAGAGAGAGGATATGGCTCGATGCAATTGAGTTGCTGGTGCGTGAAGAGCCGCCCTCGTCGCGCAGGTCTGAGCCCCAGTCGAAGTTAGTAAAGCCAACGTAGCTCAGGTTACCGCCCCATAGGGTGGTGATAGGCACAAAGTACTTCACCTTAAAACGATAGCCATCCCAGCTATTTTCATTAGCGGCACCGTAGTTTTCCCACTGGTATTTCGCATATACGTTTAGAGACAGGCCGACATCGGAATGGGTATCAATATCCGTCCCCAGACCCATGTACCAGGTGTTCTGGCGGTTATCGCTGTTACGGCCCATATCGTAGATATAGTTGTTAGCAAAGTACCACTCTTTGAACGGGCCGAAACTCAGGTCGGTGTTGGTCAGCTTATCAATGGAGAAGCGGGGTTCGATCTCCATAAACAGCGGCGTGCCGTGGTCAAAAATACCGTTAGCGTTTGAGTTGCCGACACCAAAGAAGTTGGGCAGGTCCAGGTAGCCATAGAAATCAAACCAGTCTTTTTTGGCGAAGGCCTCGTACTCAAGATACACATCGTTATTGAACTGCGGTCCGAAACGGGTGTGGTAGCTTCCGACAACGTTAACGCTCTGGTGCCACCAGTCAGAAGTGTACTGTGGGCTTTCCGTGGTGGCCGCGGCCGCCGTGGTTTCCGCCGCTGAAGAGACACTATAAGAGAGCGCTGCTAAGGCGCCAGCTATCAGTATTTTATATTTCATTATATTACCACATGCTTAATAACCATTTTCCGCAGCCACTGCGATGGTCTTCTTAAGTCGTCAGCAGAGAAGGAAAGGGCGACTGTTTTCACAGCTAAAATCACCCGCGTTGAATGTTGCAGCAGTGTGCCGCTATCCAGGATTTAGGAAATAGAGATTGGTCACACTTGTCAAACTCTGTTTCATTTCAGTTAAGTTGAATTGTGATGCAGTTCACATTTAATTTGCGGATTCCGTTGAAAAGAGGGGATGAGGCCCGTTTTAAGGTTTTAATACGGAGTAATCGTTTGCGTACATGAGACAGGCAGTGGCTTGCTGCCTTATTGCGATGCCAAAGGCTGTTGACAGCCGGACAGGGTAGCGGTAATTATGCAAAATGAGGGATCACGCAGGTTCCTGACAAAGTCTGCGCATGAGCGCGGAAGCCATCATCCGCTGTTCCTCTTCGAGAGCCTCATCATTTTCATTATCACCCATTACACTGGGATCCTCATGACGGTCAATCAGGTCAGTTTGCGCATCCTGAATACGGCTGCTCTCAGTGATATAGTTGTCCAGGGTTGCGCGTGTGGCAGGTGAGTCAAATTTTATAAATGAGGGGATAGCAGGAGCCTGAAGACCTCGGGTGTTTTGTGCTGACATTGCATCCAGACGCGAGCTGACGTAATCGTTCAGGAACTGATTTTGCTGCTGCACACTTTGCCTTTGTGCTGAATTACCCGAGTTAATGTCATTAAAAGCGTGGGCGTTTTCGTGGCCAAAGCCGAGCAGAACGGCGGTAATTTCAGGTTCATCATTGTGCATCTTCTGCTCCAGCATGGGAAAGACGTGATGCTGCAAAATGAAACCAGCATCAGCCGCAACTGGCAGATTAAATCGTTCTGAAAAGAGCTGCTTATTTCCATTAATGGCTCTAATGGCATTGCTAATATTAATCAGATATCCTTCATGATCGTCTGGTGAGGCAGAACGGTTATTAGCTGAAGGGATCAGGGCGAAACCATGCTTCATACCATTGGCCTGCGCATCAGCAAAGTGTGGCCAGCTGCCACCCTCATTAGCCCCTTCAAGATAAAATACTGGTTTTGAGCCCCATGCGACATGTGCCAGCCCGTTATGATTCATTTCAGTCAGGAGATCTTCGACGGCCTCTGTAGATAAATGTCGGGACCAGCCTGGAGAGGGAGACATATGCAGCGGGTTTTCACGGGCATGTTGTGCCGGTATCACGGTAGTGGCAGCCGTGATACCGGGGAATAAAACTTCCGGTCCCGGAAGCCGGGACAGTCCCTGGAGACGTGGATCGGCCTGTGAACGTTGTGTCTCTGATTGTTCCGGAGACACATTCTGCTGGGGTTGGTTTGCTAATGAGGTGGGGGACCCGCTATTGCCCGATCCTGAAACATTCATGATTATTATCCTGTAGTAATGGTGAAAATCGAACGGACACCGCAATGGGTGAGCAAATTTACTTTTAAGTGGCTCGCGCCAACAGAAAGTTCAGTTGTTGTTCAGGCGAAGCGGAACGGCAACAGGATTAATCACTGCCAGAACGCGCTTATTAACGCCTGGCTCTGTTAGCGGGGGAAAAAGCAGGGATGGCGTAGCAGATGCGCGCTATGTAGCAGCAAAAAAAGTCAGAGGGGCAGCCACAGCACATAAAAAAGGCCGCTTTCGCGGCCTCATGGTCAGATGAACAATTAGTCAGTGACTTTCTTTTTCAGCTCGGTGGTGCCTTCTTTGGTCTTATTCCAGCCTTTCTGCGTACCTTCTTTGGTGGCATCCCACCCTTTTTCAGTACCCTGCTTAGTCTTATGCCAGGTCTTCTGCGTGCCTTCGCTCGCCTTGCTGCTCAGGTTGTTGCTTTTGCCTTCGGCGGCATGTTTGGACTTGAGCTTTAGCTCTTCGCCCTGGTTCTGTGCCTGATGCAGCTTTTCTTTCGCGGTATCAGCGTTCTGATCGGCAGCGGCAACGGTATCATCAGTAGCGTGTGTGGTTGCGGCAAAAACAGGGGATGCCAGCAGAAGTGCAGAGAGTGCAATAATTGTTTTTTTCATAACTTCCTCATCAAACGTTATCGAGTTCAACAGTGTAGGAAAGGATGTCACGACTCGCCACCGGATGCCTTAGGATTAGACTGTAAATTTAAAATGAGCCAGTAATGAGTTGAGGCTGTATTTAGGCGTAAGCACAGGGTCTGATGCCCCATGGCAACTTTTGGCGTTGATGCAGTAGCCTCTCTGGCGCGGCAAAGTCACTCTTCATTGCGAGGAAAAAAACGCACATCAGAAAACGGTTCGATAAAACTCGCGCTCTGTTCTGCGTCGCGATGTATTGCAGTGTTCTGCAACCCGGTCTGGCGCAAGCCCCTTCCATGTGGGATCAGTCCGAAAGACTGTTAACAAACCCGTTGTGAATTGACAAATTAGTCTGGGGGTTTTGGATGCGATCATATTCTTGCTGCAAGGATTCGTAATATGAAATATCATCTTTATCTCCTGCCTTTTTAGCCTGATATATTTTATAATCCAGTGAAGTGTTAATAACATCTTCAAGTTGTATTGTTGCGGCTGAAAGCTTCCTTCCCTTGCGCTCATTTCCGGAAAATACCATCTGATCGCCATCTATGAAATAGAGCTTGTCTTTGGCATCAATTAAAATATTACCTGTTACGTTAATGTCATACATGTATAATCCGCGAGACTCGAGCAGGTCGCTGGCACGGAAATAATTTTCATCCTGTTCGATGTCCAGTTCTTCACCCTTGATGAATTTTGATACTAAGACATCAACCTCTTTACCTTGAAATAATCCCTTTCCTGGACGAGAAAAATCCGGATCTTCATTAGCCTGGTTTAAATATAAGCTTACACGATTGGGTTGGGCATTCTGATGTAAGTCTGAAGACCAGTCTACTGTGTGACCCTGGCTATTGATTGGATATTTAATAACAAAATCACCATATCGGAAGCATGTACCATAAGATCCCGCACCAATTTTATCCAGGCTATCAATGTTTAGATTTTTTACCTTGTCAACTATCACATCTATCGCTTTTGGCAACTCGACATTTTCGGTGCGGGTAAGCATTTTTTTCACAAATACTGGTGACGCTATTACAGATTGCGCTGCAGGATTGTTTTCATTATTAATCATACCTGATAAAAAATGAGATCTTGCCAGTTTAATGTTATTGTTGCTAATTTTTGGAATAGTGCCAAATGATTTTTTCGGGTCTGGGGTTGAGTTGATGTTATTAATTGTTTTCATTACATTAAAACTGGAGGTTAATGTTTGGGAAGGAATGTCAAGCATGGAGTTTACCGCCTAAAGAGTTATAAAGTCATTCCTGATATTCTATATCAAAACTTAATCCCTATGGAGCTGGCTTAAAGAAAAAAAGCGATAATTGCAATAACTAACGGGTTATAATTCCACTAAGCCTTTGTCATTAAATTTGTCGCTTTAAAGCTGAATGAATACCTGTGTTGGCAGGCAAAGGGCAGTGATAAACGAAGTGCATACGCTGGCAGGACTAAAAACCCCTCTCTTATGAGATCGAAGTGACTACTCACTTCAATTTCATAAACGGAGCCGATGGCAGCGACGCGGCGACAAAAACGTGTTGTTGGAGATTTACAGCCCTGGACGAGAATGCATAGCCGTAAATTTATACTTTTATCAATGATTTAAGTATCTCGTTCTTTCATTGCCCGTTGACGCTCATAGTACTCATCTTCCGCTGAAATAATTTCATCCATCAGGGAGTCCATATCCACATCATGAGCCTCTTCAACAAACAAACCGGTTAGCGGTGTCTCTGGCGTTAATTTTCCATCTTCATACAGCATCCAGATTTCTTTCGCATAACGTGTCTGCAATAATTGCGGGGCGAACTGAGCGTAATATGTAGTGATGTTGTCCACATCTCGCATAAACATTGATTCAGCATGGTTGTTTGCTGCAGCGTCGACGGCCTGGGGCAGGTCGATAATCACCGGACCCTGGCCATCCAGCAGCACGTTAAACTCCGATAAATCACCATGAACAATGCCTGCACACAGCATGCGCACGATATTGCGGATCATCGTATCAAAATCAGCAACGGCACTCTCTTGTGACAAAATCACATCGCTAAGACGTGGCGCAACGCCGCCATCCACACCGGTCACCAGCTCCATCAACAATACGCCGTCAATACACATATAGGGCTGAGGTACGCGTACGCCCGCGTTGGCAAGACGGAATAACGCATCGACCTCCGCCGTCTGCCAGGACTCCTCCTGCTGCTTACGGCCGAATTTCGATCCCTTCTGCATGGCGCGGGTATTACGCGTGTTACGAACTTTGCGTCCTTCCTGATACTGCACGGCCTGCTTAAAGCTTCGCTGCGTGGCCTCTTTATAGACTTTGGCGCAGCGTACCTCTTCACCGCATAAAACGGTATAGACATCTGCTTCCTTACCGCTTTTCAGCCGCTGGAGTACATCGTCTATCAGGCCATCATCGACCAGAGGTTGGATTCTGTTTGGAATTTTCATGCGGCTTTATACCTTATTTCAGCCGCTTTTCGTATCAATAACACAGAGGGCGATACGGGAAAAACTGGCAGAGTCTGAACAATGAGTGCAATTTTAACAAAAAAAACGGCTTTTGCCTTTATTCTTCAACGAGGTAATTTAGCTAATTTTAGCTAAAACAAGGTATTAGGATATAAAAAATTGATCCCGGGTGAAAGCGGCATTCGCTGTGGCCAAATTACAGGGGCCAATTGGCCGACTGGGCGGCTGGAAAAGACCTGTATTGCCCACATTAACGAAGAAAAATGATTATCGCGTCATGCTGCAGCAGACATCAAATGAGGGTATGAATCCTCCCTGGCGCCTCAGCTCACGCATCCCTGCGCCCGGAGGGTATCTGCATGGCTCTACCTGCCGCTCTCAGTGGAACAACTTTAGCATCAGCCCGGCCGTAACAGAGTTAGCTAAAATAGCAGAGCTAAAAGATCTACATATATCAGCGCGTTATTTCATCGAGACGAGAAGGAAGGGGATTTTAGGCCGTGGTAGTTATGAAAATTTTAGCCTGCACGTTGTATCAGCAATAGATCAGATTTCTAAGGGCCGGGAGGCGATGGCAGACCACTTCAAATATTTTTTATATCACTATATGAAAAGTTTATTTAATTACCAAATGCGTAAGGGAGGGTCTTTTTTAGACCCTCTGAAACTACTTTGAGTTATACCAGTCAAAAATTTAAAAACATAGTCATAAAAAGATCTGGTGCCAATTATTATAACTATCCAGGTTAGTAAATCCCAAGGGTGCGAAATCAGACTGCTGCCACTAAGGCTGTTCTTACTGGAAATCAGGCCCAGAGTTAATATCCATAAGGCAGTTATTACATTGTATCTTAGGCGTGGCGAACGAGGTCGGCTACGCCTTGTTGATACAGCATTATCCTTATTTACCACGTACATTGCGCTCTATAATTAGGTCCACCGTTTCTCCCCCCGCCTTTACTATTATTACTACTGTATGGGCTATTATGGCAGGATCCCATTCCGGCTGTGATTCCTCCTAAGGTTGCCATCCCAATCACGCCTGCAGGGCCAGCAGCGATACCTGAAAGAGACCCCAGGATCACACCTGTACCAATATTATTTGCACAACTGTCAGGTGCTCCATCACGACTGTTATTCCTGCCTGGTCTGATACCTTCATAATTAGAATTGGCACTAGCACCTGAAATCATAAGGCACTCATTCGATACCAATATGCGGATAGTCATACAATACTCCTTCATATGTTTTTGATGAGCGTCAATGCTCATCAAAAACATTACCTGGCAGGGATTATTTTGTCAAAAAAATCATAGTTTTTACTCTTGCAAAAAAGCATTGTAAATCATATCGATGAAAAAATTCGCGGTTGAATTAATAAAAATAGAATTTATATTAGTCGTCGTTAACCAATGCGTTTAACAAACGGAGAACTATCAGCATTATTACGCTGCTGAACATCCGATCATTTCTCAGGGGAGATGCAATCAGCTCAACAACCCCACTTTCATCTGGCTGATGCACGCACAGATGCTGCCATGAAAATAAGGAACTGAGGATGCCGGTTCCTTATGCTATTTGGTGAGTAGGAGATAACCCGGGGCTATTGACAGTTAGCTAATTAGTCAGTGATCAGTTGCTGGAAAGGTCGATCTTAAATGACCTCACCCTTCTCTCCGATGAGTGGATGATTATCGGTCACCAGGAAAATACGCATAATAAAGGGCGAATTGACCTGCTGGCTATTACGCCGGATGCCTCGCTGATCCCGATAAGCGCTGGCGGACTCTGAATTGGTTTCCTAACTAAATGAATTAAATCGTTAATTTATTAATTCAACTTTTCATTGGTGCCTAAGAAGGTGCCTAAAGCATTTTTTCATTTTTTTCAGCTCACTTTTCATCATCTAACAACGCTGTTTAGTAGAAGGTGGGAGCTGGCCCGGATAATGCTTAGCAATGATGTCATTCATCTTCTCCGCTAACTCAGGTCGCTTGAACGTGAGCTGCGCAGTTCCCTTCTGAAAGTAGCGAATGAAGAAGTATGTATCGTCATAAACATCCTTGCCAGGGTTATCGCGGATGTGATTCATCAGGTTAATGGAAATGTCTACGCGATTGTCAGGTATCGCTTTGCCATCGGGCAAGAACAACATCCTTTCTAGGTCTACCAACTGGTCGCGACGAAATCCCCACGTCAGGCTGTAGCCCCAGCGGTTGTGCGTTACCAGGTTGTTGATGATGATCTTCTTACCGAAAAAGCACGGGCTATTGGTTTTGTAATCCCATGACAGGCCATTGAACACATTGAATCGCCACGGGTTTAACAGACACCTCAGAGTCATTTAAGATGACTTAAAGAGAGGTGCCCATGAGCGGTAAGCGTTATCCTGAAGAGTTTAAAATCTGTCTCTTA
>NZ_JBLREF010000042.1:0-75545 GCF_047918655.1 Erwinia sp. PPS120
AGCGATATTTTTGATTACATCGAAATGTTTTATAACAGTAAGCGTCGGCATGGTTCTGGCGAGCAGATGCCACCGACTGAATATGAAAACCTATATTATCAACGGCTCAGAAGTGTCTAGATTATCCGTGGCGATTCACGATGAAGCAGTACATAAGCCCCACAAATCGAGTTAGCTTGTATAGGGTGTTTCTGCATCCTGAAATTACGAATTACATGGGATACAAATTGGCATACAAAGTGGTTTACAACGAGGGGTGAACCCTCTTATTCTGTAACAACGTTAGTTAGTGGATTAACGCTAAAATTTATAGATTTATCAATGACTCGGGGTGCCGTTTCTTTCCAAAGAAACAGCTGAGAAAAACCCGTTGAACCTGAACTGGATAATGCCAGCGGAGGGAAGTCAGATGCCTGAGCGCATTCGCCTTTCTGCCTGCTGGCTGGGAGCGCGATAATGAACCAACCTTACACCTGTGTTGCGGGCGAACCCGTCACCTCACTTCTCCTGTTTTCCGCGCGCCTGCCGCGTATTTCATGCTTTAATCCTGATGCCGCATCTGACGCTGTCGCCTGCCCGCCGCCCGCCGGTGAGGCTGCATGAAGCGCATTAATGCACTGACGATTGCCGGAACCGATCCCAGCGGCGGGGCCGGTATTCAGGCCGATCTGAAAACCTTCTCGGCTCTTGGAGCCTATGGCGCCAGCGTGGTTACCGCGCTGGTGGCGCAAAATACCTGTGGCGTACAGTCGGTGATGCGCGTTGATGCGGACTTTGTGGCCGCGCAGCTCAGCTCGGTGCTGACGGATGTGCGCATCGACAGCGTAAAAATCGGCATGCTGGCGGACAGCGATATTGTCGAGGTGGTGGCGAAGGCCCTTCACGCGGCAGATATTCGCTGGACGGTACTGGATACGGTGATGCTGGCGAAAAGCGGTGATGCGCTGCTTTCTCCTCGCGCCGTTGCCACGATGCGTCAGAGCCTGCTGCCGCATGTATCACTGATCACGCCGAATCTGCCCGAGGCTGCCGCGCTGCTTGAATGCGATATCGCCAGCACTGAGAGCGAAATGCGCCAGCAGGGCAGGGCGCTGCTGGCGCTGGGCTGTCAGGCGGTGTTGATAAAGGGTGGCCATCTGCACGGTAGCGAAAGCCCCGACTGGCTGCTGACTTCGCAGGGTGAACAGCGTTTTACCGCGCCTCGGGTACCTGGACGCAATACGCACGGCACGGGCTGTACGCTTTCAGCGGCGCTGGCGGCGCTTCGCCCTCGTTATGATGGCTGGAGTGCCACCATGCAGGAGGCGCGACAGTGGCTCCAGGGCGCGCTGGAGCAGGCTGATACCCTGGAGGTCGGTCACGGCGCAGGCCCGGTACACCACTTTTATCGCTGGTGGTAGAGAGTGGCAATTTATGCGTACTGGGATCGTTCTGAAAAATGGAGTCAGCAATTTGCATTAGCAGACTGAATGGGTCCAGGATGATGGGGGTAAGAAATCCACGCAGAGGGCGAAAGCCGTTCGCCCTTTCACACGAACGATCGGGAGCTAACATGACGGATATTGCACAGTTACTGGGTAAAGAAGCGGACTCTCTGTTACAGCACCGCTGTATGACTATTCCCGCGGAGAGTCTTTACCTGCCGGGCGCGGATTATGTTGATCGCGTGATGATTGATAACAATCGTTCTCCTGCCGTTCTGCGCAATATGCAAACGCTCTACAATACCGGCCGTCTGGCCGGGACCGGTTACCTGTCGATCCTGCCGGTGGACCAGGGCGTGGAGCATTCTGCGGGTGCCTCATTTGCCGCCAATCCACTCTATTTTGATCCGAAAAACATTGTTGAACTGGCCATTGAAGCAGGCTGCAACTGCGTGGCCTCGACCTATGGCGTGCTGGCCTCCGTTTCGCGACGTTATGCGCATCGAATTCCTTTTATGGTGAAACTTAACCATAACGAAACCTTAAGCTATCCTACCCAGTACGATCAGACGCTTTACGCCAGCGTGGATCAGGCGTTTAATCTGGGCGCCGTTGCGGTGGGAGCAACCATCTATTTTGGTTCTGAACAGTCACGTCGCCAGCTGGAGGAGATTTCGGCAGCCTTTGAACGCGCCCATGAGCTGGGCATGGTGACGGTGCTGTGGGCCTATCTGCGTAATAATGACTTTAAGAAAGACGGGGTTGATTACCACGCCAGCGCCGACCTGACCGGGCAGGCCAATCATCTGGCAGCCACTATCGGTGCGGATATTGTTAAGCAGAAAATGGCTGAAAATAACGGTGGCTACACTGCCGTTAAGTTCGGCTCTACCGATGAGCGCGTTTACAGCAAGCTGACCAGCGATAATCCTATCGATCTGGTGCGCTATCAGCTGGCCAACTGCTATATGGGTCGCGCCGGATTGATTAACTCAGGCGGCGCATCGGCAGGCGAAACGGACACCGCTGAGTCGGTGCGCACGGCGGTGATCAATAAACGCGCGGGCGGTATGGGGCTGATTCTGGGACGTAAGGCGTTTAAGAAGTCGATGAAGGATGGCGTCGCGTTGATCAACGCCGTTCAGGATGTTTACCTGGCGAAAGATATCACCATCGCATAACGCTGTTCAGGTGAATGCGCCAGTAAAAAAATGGAGGTAGTCCACCAGACTGTCTCCATTTCGTCAGGTGCATTCCGGCAGTGTCTGGAAGCCCGAACCCACGTTTCTCAGTGCGCAGGTGGAGAAACGTGTCGTTTCATTATTTTGTTACACACTTACGCGCAGCGAACGGCACTACTCTGCATCCGGACAGGATAAGATAGCGTTTTAGCACTTCCCGAGCCGTTGATAAATCGATGAAATGGTTAACAAAAAATGCGCTTTTGTTTGCAGCTAAAACCTGCGCCGCGGCATTTTTAGCGTTATATATCGCACTTGAATTAAACCTGGATAAGCCCGCCTGGGCCATGGTCTCGGTTTATGTTATATCACAGCTCTACTCCGCCTCTACCCTGTCTAAAGCGCTGTTTCGCTTCCTGGGCACCGTGCTGGGCGGCATATTCATCTTTCTCATCTACCCGATCACCGTCACTCATCCGCTGCTGTTCAGCCTCAGCGTATCGCTCTGGGTCGCCTGCTGTCTTTATCTCTCGCTTCATGATCGAACGCCAAAAAGCTATGTCTTTATGCTGGCGGGATACAGTGCCGCCATCATGGGCTTTGCTGATGTCACTACGCCGCTCTCCATTACCTATACCGTTATCTCGCGTATTGAAGAGATTACCGTGGCAATTGTTTGCAGCAGCCTGATACATATGCTGGTTTTCCCGGTGCGCATGCGCGATCTGCTGGAAAATAGCGTCGGTAACTGGTTTGAAAGCGCAAAAGAGCTGTGCAATGAGCTGCTGACGACCGAATCAAAAGAACGTCCGCCGGAAAGGGAACATATTCTGGTACAGATGGCGAACTACCCGCTGGCCGTTGAAACGCTCATTACCCACTGCGTCTATGAGGGAGATTCAGCCCGCAGGCTTATCCGGCTGGTCAGTGCGCAGTATCAGCACCTCTCTTACCTGATCCCCACCCTGACCGCGATTGAAAAACGCCTCAGCCTGCTGGCGGAACAGGGGATTGCCTTTCCTGATTTCGTCAGTGCCTCCTTTAGCCATTTTCTTAGCTGGCTCAACAGCCCGGCGCAGGGCGAAGGCGCCGTGGCGGTACGTGAAAATATTGGCGATTCACAGGAAAAAATTCAGGCGCAGTACGCCGCTGGCGAAATGAGTGCGGAAGAGGCGTTGCTGCTGACGGGTCTGATGGAGCGGCTGCTCAACTTCGTGCGCATTGCTGAATCCTGGTTCGGGGCCAAAGAACGCGTCAGCCAGCTGGGAAATGAGAAAAAACGCGGCAGCGTTAAGCTGATACGCAAGCATGCCGACAAGGGTCTGATCCTGCTCTCCTCATTTACCGCCTTTGCCGCCACCATGACTGGCTGCCTGTTCTGGATAGGTACCGGCTGGAAAGATGGCGCAACCGCGCCGATGATGGCCGCCGTGGTCTGCTCATTTTTCGCCTCGCAGGACAGTCCCATTGCCTCAATGAAGGTCTTTCTTAAAGGTGTGCTGTTCGCCATTGTTATCAGTATCGTCTACGTGGGGATATTTATTCCGATGGCCACCAGCTGGGAGGCGCTGATCATCTGCCTGGCACCCGGCCTGATGGTGCTCGGACTGATCATCGCTAACCCCACCACCAACTTTATCGGGCTGATTATCGCCACCCAGATCCCTGGCTTTATTGGGATGACCCATCATCTTAAGCCGGATCTGCTGTCGATTATTAACGCGTCAATTTCGACCGTAGTGGGTATTATCCTGGCGGTTGTCGTCACGGCGATTATCCGCAATAAAAGACCGGCATGGTCCGCCCGTCGCGTATTGCGCCGGGGAATAAAGGAGCTGCTACAGTTTACGACGGAAATTAAAATTAACGCCTCGTCGCTGCTCTCACGTCAGCAATATGTCGCCAGCATGGTAGATAAAATTAATATTATTTTGCCGCGAAATAAGGTTGATCCGACCCCCGGCGTGGCGCTGGGCGGAAATTTGATCACGGAAATCTGGCTGGGCGTTAACTGCTATGACTTTTATGCTCGCCATCAGCAGCTGCTGAAGGAGAAGGGCGTGGAAGCGGATGGGGTGATGTCAGAAATTAATGACTATTTTAAAAAGCGGCTGCGGAATATTTACCTTGAGCCGCCACAACATTTGCTTAACGAACTGGATCAGCAGCTGATAAAAACTGAGGCACTGTGTCGCGCAGATATCCAGCTATTTAGCCCGCTGTTTTACCTGTTTAATATCCGGCTGGCGCTCTACCCGACGCTCAGGTGGCCGGAAAACCGCCTGAGCGTGGCAGAGTAGCTATTTGCCGTTAGGGGTTTCCGGCGACATCTGGTATGCCGTTTCGACCTCTTCACTGCGTTTGCTATCCGTATGCTGCTGACGGGACCATACCGCATCCATCTGCTGTTTGGTCCCTTCCTCTAATTCAGTGGGGACAACGTTGCGATAGCGGGTAATTTCCTCCTTCACGACTTTGACGGTCAGGGCATAGACATGCTCCGGGTCGTACTGTTCGTGTGGGAAGGCAATTTTTGCATAGTCAAAGACGGCGGGTTCATCTTTCTTCCAGCGCTGCCAGGTTTCAAACATACGGTCATTAAAGCCGGTTAAAATGGGACCCGGGTTAATGGTAGCAACGTTAACATTGAACTCTTTCAGCTCTTTGTTCAGCGCTTCTGCAAAGGCTTCGAGCGCATGCTTGGAGGCAGAATAAGCACCTGCGAAGGGGTCAGTGGTGATACCCGCGACGGATGACATAAAGATTATCCTGCCTGACTTTCTTGCCACAAATTTTCTGGCGAAAAGCTGGGTCAGTAAGATAGTACCGAAGACGTTAACCTCGAACTGCTTACGCAGGTTCTCTTCGGGGATATCGACAACCGCGCCTCCTTCAGAAATACCCGCATTGTTGAGCAGAATATCAATGTCCCAGCGGGAGGCCGCCAGCCTGTCATCGGCATCGGAGATGTCGAGTTTTTCAACGCGTAGCGTCACATTTTTTTTCGCAGCCTCTTGTTTAAGAGTGAAAACCTGGGCTTCGATCTCTACGGCGGCAATCACGTTAAATCCGGAAGCGGCGAGTCTGAATGCCACTTCTTTACCAAAACCGGTGCCCGCGCCTGTGATTAGAATATTCTTACTCATATCCTTCCCCTGTTTTATTGCAAAGGGGTAAGTGTAGGCGATATTTTTTTTCTGCCACCACGCAACTTAAGCCTAAAGCGGTTTTATATAACAATATCTATATTATTACGGTGATAAACTTCCGGCAGATTTATAGATTACGGGGAAGGGAAATCAAATAAAGACGTCAGGATTTAAAATATAGCCGTGGTGTTGAATAATATTATTTCGGGTGTCTGAATGTTCCTGAACAGGGAGTAAATAGCGGTACCAAACAGGATAACGGCTAAAGCTACGGTGATAAGCAGGCTGCCGGCGGTGTGCTGGCGGCACATATTTATGGACAGCCGTTTTACAGCCAGCCGATGATGTAAGCGGACGGCTGTCCATAAGACGTGCAGACTACATCACTGTTCTCGCGCCTGTTGTACGCGCAGCCAGAATACACGACAACGTGGAGCGGTTATCATACCGCGAGTCAGGCCAGCAGCTCGCACGATGGCGGCAGGCGACAGCTAATGACGCCGGGGAGCACCTCAATACGGAAGGCCGTCCCGCTCAGCGGCTCACCGTCCAGGTTAAAGGTCATCTCGTGCGGCGCGGTGATTTCCAGCCACGGCAGCGAGGCGCGGATAATATTCGGGTTTTCATCGTCACCGCCTATAACCGAATTCAGCAGCGTGGGCAGGATCTCTTTCGAAGTGACAATGCTTAACTCCAGCTTGCCATCGTTGATCAGCGCGGCGGGGCACAGCCGCTGGCCTCCACCGGCCTGGCGTCCGTTACCAATGCCAATCACCAGCGCATCGCCCTGCCAGTGAAAATCAGGGCCGCTCAGTTCGCAGCTGTCTGCTTTGAGGGTATCCATTCGCGTCAGGCCGTGAATAAAGTACGAGACGCCGCCAAGGGCCGATTTCAGCCTGGCAGGCGTTTCCGTGGTAATGCGCGCACCAAAGCCGCCAGTGGCCATGTTGATAAAGTAGCGGGACTGATTAACCCGCGCCAGGTCGATTGGCGTTGCCTTGCCAACGATAGCCAGGCGTACGGCATTCTCCATTTCTTCAGGGATCCCGGCGCTGGTGGCGAAATCATTCGCGGTGCCAAGCGGGATAATGCCCAGTACCGGACGCTGCGCGGCATCCAGACCGGCCAGGGCGGTGGCGATTTCATTTATCGTTCCGTCGCCGCCGCCTGCCACTACGGTGGTGGCCTTAAGATCGACTGCCTCTCTGACGTAGCGCTCTCCATCCCCGTACTCCCAGGTCACCCGAACTTCTATCGGCGCACCTTCTTTGCGTAGGGTTTCAATAGCATCGCGGAGAGTAATATTTCCCGCACCTTTGCCGTTGAGAATCATCAGCGTAAGCGAATGTTTATCCATATTTTTTATCTCATCAGTCTGGCCAGAGGCCGCAGTTGCATCAGTTATAGCATATCCGCCGCCGCCGGGATAAGGAGCAGTCCGAAACCTGAAAAAAGAAAAGCCCGCCGGGGGGAGCCAGACGGGCTGAAGAGGTGGTTCCTGGTCAATACTGCTGTTTAGAATTACTCATTTTAAGCAGTCGCTATGATAGCGAGAAATTGCATTTGGGACTGTGACCGGTTTCTAAAAAAGTTACCTCAGGAAACGATATTATCCGCGGAGGCCACGTTTCCCGCCGGGGTTTTGCCCAAATTGCGCATCAGCAGGGCATACGCGAGATCAACCTCTTCCGGCACCGGGATCCAGACAAAGTGGCCGTTCCCCGGCGCAACCTGGATCGGCTGGGCGCTTTTATTTTCCATTTCGGCCAGGCTGAATGTGACGTTACCCTGCGGGGTCATCATCTCCAGACTGTCGCCCACGCTGAAGCGGTTTTTAACATCCACCCGCGCCAGGTTACCACGCCGCTCACCGGTAAACTCACCGACAAACTGCTGGCTGTCAGAGGCCGAATAGCTGCGATCGTAGGTCTGGTAACTGTCATGGCGGTGGCGGCGCAGAAAACCTTCGGTATAGCCCCGATGCGCCAGACACTCCAGCGTTTGCAGCAGCGTCGGGTCGAAGGGCTTGCCGGCGGCGGCGTCATCAATGGCGCGGCGATAGACCTGAGCAGTGCGGGCGCAGTAGTAAAAGGATTTGGTACGACCTTCAATTTTAAGCGAGTGAATGCCCATTTGCGTCAGGCGTTCGACGTGCGCCACCGCGCGCAGATCTTTGGAGTTCATAATGTAGGTACCGTGCTCATCCTCAAAGGCGGTCATATACTCGCCCGGACGCATCGCCTCTTCCAGGGTGAAGACCTTATCGGTTGGCTGCCCCTCGCCCAGCACCGGCTCGACATTGCGCACCGGAATGGGCTGGTGCTGATGCACGATAGCGCCCGTCTCATCTTCTTTGCCCTCCTGCACCTTATACTCCCAGCGACAGGCATTAGTACAGGTCCCCTGGTTAGGGTCGCGCTTATTGATATAGCCGGAGAGCAGGCAGCGGCCGGAGTAGGCCATGCAGAGCGCGCCGTGGACAAATATTTCCAGCTCCATCTCCGGCACCTGCTGGCGAATTTCGGCAATCTCCTCCAGCGACAGCTCGCGCGAAAGGATCACCCGGGTCAGCCCCATCTGCTGCCAGAATTTAACCGTGGCCCAGTTCACCGCATTTGCCTGTACCGACAGGTGGATATCCATCTGTGGAAATGCGTCGCGTACCAGCATGATCAGTCCGGGATCGGACATGATCAGCGCATCCGGGCCCATGTCCACTACCGGTTGCAGATCGCGAATAAAGGTTTTCAGCTTGGCGTTGTGCGGCGCAATATTGACCACTACGTAGAATTTTTTACCCTGTGCGTGCGCTTCGCTGATGCCGATGGCCAGGTTTTCATGGGTAAATTCATTATTGCGCACGCGAAGGCTGTAGCGTGGCTGGCCCGCATACACTGCATCTGCACCGTACGCGAAGGCGTAGCGCATATTTTTCAGCGTACCGGCAGGGGAAAGCAGTTCCGGTTTGAACATGGTTGCATCCAGTCTGTGGTCAAAAATTCGTCGGGAAAGCGGCGTCGGGCCGCCTGTTGGATGGCCGGACAAAATGTGCGGGGATTGTAAAAGCTGGAGGGGGCAATGTAAATGGCGCCAGATCAAAGGTCAGGCCTCAATCTGGCGGCAGAATAAGCGAGGTCAGATCAAGCGGCCTGCATCGGCTTCCCAGCGGTAGCCCATACCGTAAACCGCGCGGATAAACGGCTGATCGGCGTCCAGCGCCTCCAGCTTGCGGCGCAGATTTTTGATATGGCTGTCGATGGTACGGTCGGTCACCACCCTATAGTCGTCATACAGCTGATTAAGCAGCTGCTCGCGCGTGAAAACCTGGCCGGGCGCCTGTGCCAGCGTCTTTAGCAGGCGAAATTCAGCGGGCGTCAGATCCAGCATGCTGCTATTCCAGCTGGCCTGAAAGCGGCCTTCATCAATGACCAGCAGCGAGGCCTGCTGGATCTCCTTCGGCGTACGCTGGCAGCGCCGCAGGATGGTTTTGACCCGCGCCACCACTTCGCGTGGGCTGAAGGGCTTACAGATATAATCATCTGCCCCAATTTCAAGCCCGAGCAGGCGATCAATCTCTTCGGATTTGGCGGTGACCATCATAATCGGCAGGTCGGTGAAGCGGCGCAGCTCACGGCACAGCGTCAGGCCGTCAACGCCAGGCAGCATCAGATCCAGCAGGATCATATCGGGAGGCGTGCGCCTTACCCACTCCAGCACCTCATCACCGCGCAAAATATGATGGGTACGGTAATTGGCTGCCTGCAGATAGTCCACCAGCAGCTGGCCCAGTTTTGGCTCGTCTTCAACCACTAAAATTAGCGGGTCTTGCTGTTCCTGATTCATAGCATCCTGCGGGGAAGAGGGTTTAGTTATCGTGGTAGGGTAAGTGTACCGTAATTTTCACGCCACCCGCATCCGCATGATCGGCCATAATGCTGCCATCATGCGCTTCAACAATGTTTTGACAGATAGCCAGGCCCAGACCCGATCCGCCGCTGGCGCGATTGCGCGAGCTTTCGGCGCGGTAAAAACGCGCGAATATTTGCTGGCGCTGCTCGTCGGTAATGCCGGGAGGGGTGTCCTCAAATTGCACCGTTCGCTGGCCCGGCTGGCTGCTGACGCTGATAGTCAGGCCGCCGCCCGCGTCGGTGTAGCGCAGGCTGTTCTCAATCAGATTGGTCATCAGCTGCATCAGTCGATCGGGATCGCCAAACAGCGGGGCCTGCTCCGGCAGCCTGAGCGTCAGGGTCAGGCCGTGCGCGCTGAAGCGGCTGGTGAAGTTGCTGGCGACTACTTCCAGCAGCGGCACCAGGTCGGTTTTACATTTGCGGTAGGCCAGCGCCCCTTCATCCGAGAGCGAGAGCTGGTGGACATCATCCACCAGCTTGGTGAGGGTTGCCACTTCTCCCTGTAGCGAGACGATGGATGCCGGCGTCAGCTGACGCACGCTGTCCTGTATCGCCTCCAGTTCGCCGCGCAGAATCGCCAGCGGGGTGCGCAGCTCATGTGAGATGTCGGCCATAAAGGCCCGGCGCATGCTTTCGTTTTTTTCCAGCGTACCGGCCAGCCGGTTGAAGTCCTGCCCCAGCCGCCCCAGCTCGTCGCGGCTGCTGGCCTGTACGCGACTGGAAAAATCGCCTGCCGCCAGGCGGTGCGTGCCTTCCACCAGCCGTTTGACCGGGGCCAGCAGGCCGCGCGACATCAGCCAGGTGACCAGCGCCGCCAGCAGCATAGTCAGGCCAACGATAATCCAGCTGGTGCGTTTCTGCTGCTGCTCAAAGTTAATATCGGCGCTGCGGGTCAGCCGCTCCGGCGGCGAACCTATCACCCAGCCGACAATGTGCCCATCGCTGGTGGTGATATTGCGGCGCGTGCCCTCCGGCGGTATCGGCCCGCGTGGGCCAATCATAACGTGATACTGCTGATCGATAACCCAGAACGGCGTTCGCCAGCCGTGCGGGGGCAGGTGAGTGCTGGCATCCGGGTTCTGTTCCAGCGAATGCAGGATCTGGAAGACCAGCTTGTTGTTATGGCGAAGGAAATCCCAGTTGCCGTGCTGCTCATACTGATCGGAGAGCGCATCGCTCAGCATCACCAGCCGCTGCTCGTTACCTTTCTTGATGTAGTCGATAAAGCCATGCTCAAAGCTGAGCCGCACCCCCAGGTGCATGGTTGCCACCACCAGCAGGCAGGTTGAAAATATTGCGGCAAACAGCTTGGCGGTTATGCCGATACGTAACTTAGTGAACATCACGTTCTCCTCCTGCGATGTCGTCGTGCCAACAGACCGATGGCATAAACCGGCTGCGAAAGGTGAAGCGTATCCATCCGCTATGGGCTTCCTGAATCGCGGCTGAGGGCAGAGGCGGCAGCCCCCTGTGCGCCAGGACGCTTAGTGCGACGGAGCTTATTCATATAAAGATAAACCACAGGTGTGGTGTAAAACGTTAGCAGCTGGCTCACCAACAGCCCCCCCACCACGGTAATACCCAGCGGCTGGCGCAGCTCCGCGCCGTCACCCGACGTGAGGACCAGCGGCAGGGCGCCAAACAGCGCGGCAAGGGTAGTCATCAGAATGGGGCGGAAGCGCAGCAGGCTGGCCTGAAAAATCGCCTCACGGGCGCTAAGCTCGCCGCTGCGCTGGGCATCCAGGGCGAAGTCCACCATCATAATGGCATTCTTCTTCACAATCCCAATCAGCAGCAGGATGCCAATCAGCGCAATCAGGCTGAACGGCGCACCAAACAGCTCCAGCCCCAGCAGCGCCCCCACCCCCGCTGAGGGGAGGGCGGAAAGAATGGTCAGCGGATGAACGTAGCTCTCATAGAGGATGCCGAGCACAATATAGACCGTGGCGATGGCTGCCAGGATCAACCATAGCTGGCTGTTCTGCGACTGCTCAAAGACCCTCGCCGTTCCGGCAAAGCTGCCGCGAACGCTGGGTGGGACGCCCAGCGAGGTCATGCTGCGTTCGATGGCGGCAGAGGCCTGAGAAAGGGAGACGCCCTCGGGCAGGTTAAAGGAAATGGTCGAGGCGGCAGACAGCCCCTCATGGTTGACCGACAGCGGCGCGTTGGCCGGAAGCCAGTGGGCAAAGTAGGAGAGAGGGATAGCCTTCCCGCTGCTGTTCACCACATACATTAAATCCAGCGAGCCGATATCCTGGGTGTAGCGCGGATCCACCCCCATTACCACCTTGTACTGATTCAGCGGCTGATAGATAGTGGAAATCTGTCGCTGGCCGAACGCGTTGTTCAGCAGATCGTTAGCCATGGAAACATCGATGCCAAGACGCGCCATGGTTTCCCGGTCATAGGTCAGCGCCATTTCTGCTCCGTTATCCTGTTGATCGGAATTCACATCTGCCAGCTGCGGCAGGGTGCTAAATGCCTGGCGAATTTTCGGCTCCCACAGCCTGAGGTCGCCAAGATCGTCGGAGAGCAACGTATACTGATAGCCGGCGTTAGACTCACGCCCGCCCGCCCGGAGATCCTGCACTGCCATCAGATAGAGGCTGGCCCCCGGCTCTTTCGCCAGCTTAACCCGCAGCCGCGCAATCACCGCCTGGGCGTTTTCGGTGCGCTCGCTGAGCGGCTTAAGCGAAATAAACATCGCCCCGCTGTTGGTCCCGGCGGCCCCGGTAAAGCCCATCACGCTTTCCACCGCCGGATCGGCGTGGACAATGGTCATAAAGTCTGCCAGCTTGCCGCGCATCGCCTGGAATGAAATACTCTGATCGGCCTGTATAAAGCCCAACAGCCGTCCGGTATCCTGCTCGGGCATAAAGGTCTTCGGAATGGTCGCGTAAAGATAAACCGTCAGGCCGATGGTGGCGAGGAATACCAGCAGCGCCCAGCGCGCATGATTCAGCACGACATTCAGTGAGCGACCATAGCCCTGTTGCAGATGCAGCAGCAGGCTGCCGATGCCTGATGTGCGCGGCTGTGGGTCTGCCTTGCGGGCGCGCAGCAGGCGGGCGCACATCATCGGCGTCAGCGTCAGCGATATCACCAGCGAGATGGCAATCGACACCGACAGAGTAACCGCAAACTCTTTGAAGAGGCGGCCTATCATTCCGTCGAGCATCAGCAGCGGCAGGAACACGGCAATCAGCGACAGGCTCATCGCCAGCACGGTAAAGCCGACCTCGCGCACGCCCTGAAGCGCCGCCTGAAGCGGCTTCATTCCTGCTTCAACGTGGCGTGAAATATTTTCCAGCACCACGATGGCGTCATCCACCACAAAACCGGTGGCGATGGTGAGCGCCATCAGCGACAGGTTGTTCAGGCTGAAGCCGCACAGGTACATTGCCGCAAAGGTGCCAATCAGAGAGACCGGTACCGCAACGGCAGGGATCAGCGTGGCGCGGCCGGAACGCAGGAACAGGAATACCACCAGGATCACCAGCCCGACGGAGATAACCAGCGAATGCTCAACCTCCGCCAGCGATGCGCGGATGGTTGGGGAGCGGTCCTGCGCGATATTCAGCTCCACGGAAGCGGGGATCAGGCTGCGCAGTTCGGGGACTTCGGCGCGGATGCGGTCAACAGTAGCGATGATGTTAGCGTCAGGCAGCTTGCGGATCAGCACCAGAATTGCCGGTCGCGCATTGGACATACCGGCATTACGCACGTCCTGTACTGAATCGGTGACGTTTGCCACGTCTTTAAGCTGCACCGCCGCGCCATTGTTATAGTGAATAACCAGCGGGCGGTAGTCTGCGGCGGTTTGCAGCGCGTCGTTGGTTTTTAGCTGCCAGCGTCGTTCCGCATCCTCAACGGCCCCCTGCGGCCTGCGCTGATTGGCGTTAGCGATGGCAGTGCGTACCGCATCCAGCGACACGCCCTGATTGAATAACGCCTGCGGATTGAGGTCCACCCGCACGGCCGGGAGGGAGCTGCCGCCAATCGTGACGTCACCGACGCCCTCAATCTGCGACAGCTTTTGCGCCAGCTGGGTCGAAGCATAGTCATACAGCTTGCCCTGCGACCAGCTGTCCGAGGTTAGCGTCATGATCATAATCGGCGCATCGGAGGGGTTGATCTTACGCCAGCGTGGACGATCCGGCATCCCGGAGGGGAGCAGGCTCTGTGCCGCGTTAATCGCACCCTGTACGTCGCGCGCGGCGCCGTTGATATCGCGGTCGAAATCAAACACCATGATAATTCGCGTCATGCCCAGCGAGCTGGTGGAGGTCATCTCGCTGACGCCCGCGATGCGGCCCAGCGCCCGTTCCAGCGGCGTGGCTACCGACGACGCCATGGTTTCCGGTGAGGCGCCGGGCAGCGAGGCGGAAATCATGATCACCGGGATATCCACCTGCGGCAGCGGGGCGACCGGCAGCAGCCGGAAGCCCAGTACCCCCGCCAGGGTAATGGCAAGGGTCAGCAGTATCGTCGCCACCGGACGGTGGATAAATAGCGCAAAAAACCTCACTCTGCCGCCTCCCGCCGGAAACGGCGACGTGCGGCCTTCGCCAGCCGGTCAAACAGCAGATAGATAACCGGCGTGGTAAACAGGGTCAGCACCTGGCTGACGATGAGTCCCCCTACCATGGCAATACCCAGCGGGCGACGCAGTTCGGCCCCGACGCCGGTGCTGAGCATCAGCGGCAGTGCGGCAAGCAGCGCCGCCAGCGTGGTCATCAGAATCGGTCGAAAGCGCAGCAGGCAGGCCTGATAGATGGCCTCACCCGGCGACATACCCTGCTCACGCTCCGCCGCCAGCGCGAAGTCGATCATCATAATGGCGTTTTTCTTCACGATGCCAATCAGCAAAATAATGCCAATGATGGCGATCACGTCCAGCTCGCTGCCGCTGATCATCAGCGCCAGCAGCGCCCCGACCCCCGCAGTCGGCAGCGTGGAGAGGATGGTGATCGGGTGAATAAAGCTCTCATACAGCACGCCCAGCACGATATACATCGCCACGATGGCGGCGACGATCAGCCAGACGGTTCCCGACAGGGCGGCCTGAAATGCCAGAGTGCTGCCCTGGAAGTGGGTGATGATATCGGACGGCATCGCCAGATTGCGTTCGGCCTGACTGATGGCGTTCACCGCTTCTTCCAGCGAGTAGCCGTCGCTGACGTTAAAGGAGAAGGTGGTGGAGGGGAACTGATCCAGATGGTTAATGCTTAAGGCTCCGTGGCGCTGCTCAACGCGCGCAATGGCGCTCAGCGGCACCGTGCCCCCCGATGGACTCTTCAGGCGGATGCTGTCCAGGCCTGCCAGGCCGGGTGTTTCGGTGGTGTCGTGCTCCAGCACTACCCGGTACTGGCTGGACTGGGTATAAATAGTGGAGATCAGCCGCTGGCCGAACGCGTTATAGAGCGCGTTATCCACATCGGCCATGGTGATGCCAAGGCGGCTGGCGCTGTCGCGATCCACCCGAACATAGGCCTCCAGACCCTGGTCCTGCCAGTCACTGCTGACATCTTTAAGCTGCGGCAAATCGGAGAGCGTTTCCACCAGCTTCGGCACCCACTGGCTTAAGGCCTCCAGCGATCCCGTTTGCAGGCTGAACTGATACTGGGTCCGGCTAAGCTGGGTATCTATGGTCAGGTCCTGTACTGGCTGTAAATAGAGCGTAACGCCTGGCAACCCGGCAATCTCGCGCTGCAAACGCGCAATAACCGCCTGAATACGATCGTCGCGTTCGCTGAGCGGTTTAAGCGTTATTTGCAGTCGACCGCTGTTGAGCGCGGGATTGGTGCCATCAACGCCGACAAAGGAGGTCAGGCTCTGTACCGCCGGATCTTTCATGATAATTGAGGCAACCTGCTGCTGCCGCTGAGCCATATTGCTCCAGGAAACCGACTGCGGTCCCTGCAGTGTCCCCTGAATAATGCCGTTATCCTGTAGCGGGAAGAAACCTTTAGGAATGGCGATCCACAGCACTACGGTGACGGCCAGCGTGCTGAGTGCCACGCCGAGCGTCAGCCAGGGGTGCTGCAATACCCGACGCAGAAAGCAGCCATAAGCCGCAATGATCCGGTCAAACATGGCCTCACTGGCGCGGGAGAAGCGGTTCTGTTTCCGCAGTGACTCTGCGCTGAGCATGCGCGCGCACATCATTGGCGTCAGGGTCAGGGAAACCACCGCCGAGATAAGAATCGAGATCGCCAGGGTGACGGCGAATTCGCGGAACAGCCTGCCGACGATATCCCCCATAAACAGGAGCGGGATCAGTACCGCAATCAGCGAAAAGGTCAGCGAAATGATGGTAAAACCGATCTCACCGGCCCCTTTCAGGGCGGCGTCCAGCGGCTTTTCGCCCTTTTCGAGATAGCGAGAGATGTTTTCAATTACCACGATGGCGTCATCCACCACAAAGCCGGTGGCGATCGTGAGCGCCATCAGCGTCAGGTTGTTGATCGAAAAACCGAGAAACCAGATAACCGCGAAGGTGCCGATGAGCGACAGCGGCACCGCCACGGCGGGGATCAGCGTGGCCGGGACGTTGCGCAGAAACAGATAGATGATCATCACCACCAGCGCAATGGAGAGCATCAGCTCAAACTCGACGTCGTGAACCGAGGCGCGGATATTGGTGGTGCGGTCGGTGAGCACCCTGACCTCCACCGATTTTGGCAGCGAGGCGGTGAGCGCGGGCAGCATCTGACGGATGCTGTCGGCAGTGGAGATAATGTTTGCGCCGGGCTGACGCTGAATATTCAGCACAATGGCGGGCTGGCGGTTGGCCCAGGCACCGAGCCAGCGGTTTTCGGCACTCTGCACGACGCTGGCAACGTCACCGAGACGCACCGGTGCGCCCTTCTGGTAGGCGACCACCAGCTGGCGATAATCTTCGGCTGATTTCATCTGATCGTTGGCGGAAAGGGTTATCGCGCGCTCCGGGCCGTCCAGGCTACCCTTAGCCGAGTTAACATTGGCATTGCTGATGGCGGTACGGATAGTTTCACTGTCCAGCCCCAGCGCCGCCAGGGCCTGTGCATTCAGCTTTACGCGCACGGCGGGGCGCTGCCCGCCCGCCAGGGTCACCAGTCCGACGCCGGATACCTGGGAAATTTTTTGCGCTACGCGGGTTTCCACCATATCTTCGACCTGAGTCATCGCCATGCTGGTGGAGGTGACGGCAAGGGTCATAATGGGCGGATCGGCCGGGTTAACTTTGCTGTAAACCGGTGGATTAGGCAGGTCGTTCGGCAGCAGATTGGTGGCGGCGTTGATCGCCGCCTGCACTTCCTGCTCGGCCACGTCCAGCGGCAGGGTAAGCTGGAACTGAAGCGTGACTACCGATGCCCCTCCGGCGCTCTGAGAAGACATCTGTTTTAAGCCCGACATCTGGCCGAACTGGCGTTCCAGCGGTGCGGTGATCGCTGAGGTCACCACGTCCGGGCTGGCACCGGGGTAGAGCGTGACGACCTGAATGGTCGGATAATCGACCTCTGGCAGGGCTGAAACCGGCAGGGCGCGGTAGCCAAGGATGCCCGCCAGCAGGATAGCCACCATCAGCAGAGTGGTGGCGACGGGGCGCAATATAAACGGGCGCGACGGGCCGCCGCCTGGATTTGGGGACATCACCTGCATCAGACGCCCGCTCCCGCTGCGGGCAGCGCGCTGTGAGTCGGGGTGCCGGGGGTAGACTGCGGTGCGATGACCTCAACCTGCGCGCCCTCTTTCAGACGGTCAATGCCGTCGGTGACCACCCGTTCACCGGCATCCAGTCCGGCCTTTACCACCACGCTGTGGCTGTCCTGCATTCCGACCGAAACCTGCTTTTTACTGACCTTATTCTCCGCGTTTACCACCCAGACGAAATTGCCCTCGTTGCCCATCTGCAGCGCGGCGGTCGGGATAACGATGGCATCCTCCAGCGTATTCACCTTCAGTCGGGCGTTAACAAACTGGTTGGGAAACAGCATGTCATCGCTGTTGCTAAAGCGCGCTTTCAGCTTCACCGTGCCGGTGGTGGCATCGATCTGATTATCCATGCTGAGCAGGCTGCCAGAGGTGAGAAGCCTGCTGTTCGTGCGGTCCCAGGCCTCCACCGGGATCGGCTGGCCGCTTTTCTGCGCGGTAAGCAGGGTAGCGATATCATTTTCCGGTAGGCTAAACACCACGTCGATGGGGTGGGTCTGGGTGATCACGACAATCCCGCTAGCGTCACTGCTGGCGATCATATTGCCCACATCCACCTGTTTCAGGCCAACGCGGCCTGAGATGGGCGCCACCACGCGACTGTAGGTGAGATTAAGCTGGGCGCTGGCGACGCTGGCCTCATCAACCTTTAGCGTGCCCTCGGTTTCGCTGACCAGCGCGCGCTGCGCGTCCATCTCCTGCCGAGAAACCAGGTTAGTTTTGGCCAGTGATTCATAGCGCGCCAGATCGCGGCGGGCGTTGGCCAGCGTCGCCTGGTCCTTTGCCAGCTGTCCCTGCGCCTGCATCAGCGCAATGTGATAGGGCCGTGGGTCGATTTCCGCCAGCAGCTGTCCGGCTTCCACCTGCTGCCCTTCGGTGAAGTGCAGCGCCGTCAGCGTGCCATCCACGCGGCTGCGCAGGGTGACCGTATTGGCCGCGGTAACGGTGCCCAGGCCTGCCAGATACTGCGGCACACTTTGCCTGACGGCTTCTGCCGCCTGCACCGGCGTGGGCGCACCGCTGCGGCCGCGACGGCCACCTTCGCCTTTCCCGCTGGCTCCCGCCTGCCTGGCCTGTTCTGCGTTGGGCGGCGAAGCTGCCTGCTGGCTTTGCCACCAGATGTAGCCACCCACTGCACAGGCTGCGACGATCAGAATAAGCAGTATCCTGCGGGAAGGTCGTTTGGTCTTCATGTTCTTAAGCGCTCTCCGGTAGCAACAGGGTGTCCTCTGGATCGAATGGCGATCCTTAAGCCAGCGAGTTTAACCAGTTTAAAGGGTGTAAAAATGAATGAAATATGAATTAAGGCTATTTTTTCTGCTTTATTGTCAGCGACGTAAAGCCGGATGCCACCTGATAACTTAAGTATTCATAAACTGAAAACCTTATGCCACAAATGTACCACGCGCAGGTGACAATGTTTGCTACGCTAATTAGCACGCGAGAATCATTCACTTCAGGAGAGACATGATGAGTCAGATAGAACACCGATCATTAGGCCGCACCGGCATTCAGGTTCCCACGCTCACCTTCGGCGGCAACGTTTTTGGCTGGACAATCGATCAGAAAACCTCCTTTTCGCTGCTGGACGCGCTGGTTGAGAAAGGGCTGTATTTCATCGATACCGCTGATGTGTATTCGCGCTGGGCACCCGGTAACCAGGGCGGCGAGTCGGAGACCATTATCGGCAACTGGCTCAATCAGAGCGGCAAGCGCGATAAAATCGTGCTGGCTACCAAGGTGGGTATGGATCTGGGTGAAGGAAAAACCGGGCTGGCGCCAGCCCGCATTCGGCAGGCGATTGAAGATTCCCTGAGACGTTTGCAAACCGATACTATCGATCTGTATCAGGCTCACCGTGACGACAGCGACACGCCGCTGCAGGAAACGCTGGCGACCTTTGACGCGCTGATCAAAGAGGGTAAAGTGCGAGCGGTGGGTGCCTCTAACTACAAGGCTGAGCGGCTGGCCGAAGCGTTGAAGGTCAGTGAAGAGCAGGGTCTGGCGCGTTATGAAACGCTTCAGCCGGAGTATAACCTTTACGATCGTGAAGAGTATGAGAGCGGGCTGGAAAAGGTGGCCAGCGAAAACGGGCTGGGCGTCATTAACTACTACTCCCTGGCGAGCGGCTTTCTGAGCGGTAAATACCGCAGGCCGGAAGATGCCAGTAAGAGCCAGCGCGGCGACGACGTGGTGCAGAAATACCTTAATCCGCGCGGGCTGAGCATTCTGAAAGCGCTCGACAGGGTGGCTGAAAGCAATAATGCCACGCCAACGCAGGTCGCGCTGGCATGGCAGATTGCCCGTCCCAGCATTACGGCCCCGATTGTCAGCGTGACTTCGCTGGCCCAGCTTGACGAGCTGGTAAAAGCTGCCGCGCTTAAGCTTAGCGAGGCGGATCTGCGTACGCTCTCCGACGCCAGTGCAGCCGGTCAGGCTTAAGGCTTTGCGGAACCTTGCTGACGCGCAAGCGCTTACCGGTGCGGCACACGGCTTTGCGGAACCTTGCTGACGCGCAAGCGCTTACCGGTGCGGCACAAGGCTTAACGGAACATTACCTGCGCCCAGCGCGCCAGTCCGGCAGTGACCGAGCCGAAGTCATCGCCGCTGGCTAGCGGAATATCAGGCAGCAGTTCACTAAGCGCCTGGCGTAGCACCGGAGAGCGCGCGCTGCCGCCGGTAAGGAACACCACATCAGGGCGGGTGCCGCTGGCAGATAACGCCAGTTTCACCTGCTCCTTTATGCGCTCAACGGGCTGAGAAATAGCCGCCTGAAGCGCATCAACGCTGATAAGCGTCTCCAGGGATGCCTCAATAAAGCGCAGCGGCGCAGCTACCTGCTGACGATCCGACAGGGCGATTTTGCTCTCTTCCGCCGCGCGCACCAGCCGATAGCCCAGCCGCTGCTGCCAGACTTTCAATAACCGCTTCACCTTTTCAGGCTCTGCGGCATCGCGGATCAGATCCTGCAGCTGCCTGCGGCTGGCGGTGGCGTAGAAGTCGCTTTGCGCCGGTACATCGTTGATTGCCACCGCATTCCACCAGGGCAGGGCTGGAAGATTAATGCCTTTAACGGTCGTGCCGCCTAATCCCAGCAGTGGCATTAGCTCTTTGAATGCCAGCATGATATCCAGGTCGTTCCCACCAACGCGACAGCCGCTGTGGCCCAGCAGGCTGCTGCCACGCTCCGCCCTGTCATGCCACTCGGGCCCCATTAACAGCATTGAGCAGTCGGTAGTGCCGCCGCCAATGTCCACCACCAGCACGCGCGTTTCGGCGGTGAGGGTCGCTTCAAAATCCAGCCCGGCCGCTACGGGCTCATACTGAAACTCAACGTCCTTAAAGCCGGCGCGGGACGCCGCGCGCGCCAGTATCCCCTGCGCCTGGCGGTTGGCCTCATCGCCGCCCAGCCCCTGGAAGTTGATCGGGCGCCCAATCACCGCCTGGCTGACGCTGGCATTGAGCTGCTGCTCAGCCTGTTGGCGAATATGCAGCATGGTGGCGCACACCAGATCTTCAAAGAAAGCGACCTGCTGAGGTTTGAGTCCGTTTGCGCCGAGAAACGACTTAGGGGATTTAACAAACCAGACGTCTTCGGGATCTTCCATATACTGCGCCAGCGAGGCGAGGCCGAACTGCACGCTGGCGGGGGTGACGTCGATATCTTCTTCACGGTTTAAAGCTACCGCGCGACGCAGGATCGCCTGATTCTCCGCGTCCGGCGTGGGCACCTGGTGGTGGCGAAATAACCACTCACTGACGGCCTCTCTGGTCGGTGCGCACAGCATAGAGGGCAGTAAGGCTGAGCCCTGCTCAAGAGGCAGCAGTTCGGGCGCGCCCTCGTTCATGATGGCTACCGAGCAGTTTGCCGTACCGTAATCAAAGCCGATAAACATATGTCCCCTCCGCGAGCGGTGAAAAAAGGGGGGGACTTTAGCCCAGGGCCGCGTGGAGAGCAAGAACCCCGCGCGATTAAATCGTCTGGCCTGAGCCGCGCCAGCGCGTCGGGCTACTCGTTTTCACGGCAAGAGAGGAGGGGGTTCAGATGCTTGAGCAAAGCGGAACCGTACATCGAGCACTGCCCGCGGCCGCTGTGCTTGGCGTTATAGCAGGCGAGATCGGCCTGCGCCATCACCTCGCTGTCGTTGGCATTGTTGCGGTTGATCAGGGTAATGCCCGCGCTGGCACCAATTGGGTAGCGCTGCCCCTGCCACATAAAGCGGTATTCGTTCACCGCCAGCACCATGTGTGAAATCCTTTCGCGGGCTTCCTCCAGCGTCACATCAGCCAGCAGTACGCCAAATTCGTCACCGCCCAGCCGCGCCAGCATATCGCTGCTGGCTAATTGCTGGCCCATCACGTCTGCCAGCTCGCGCAGCAGGGCATCACCGGCCGCGTGTCCTGCGCTGTCATTAACCGATTTAAAGCGGTCCAGGTCGATAAACACCAGGACGTGCTGCTGGTTGTTATCCCGTGCCGATTGCAGCAGACGCTGAAGCTGGATCTCGAAATTGACGCGGTTAGGCAGCCGGGTCAGCATATCGTGTGAGGCGCTGTGGCTCAGGCGGCGCATCATTTCCCGTGATTCACTCACGTCCTGAATCACCATCACGCTGCCAATACTTTCCCCTTCCTGAGTTTTCAGCGGCGTGATGGTGTAGTGAATTTCATACTGCGTGCCGGCCGCGTTATGCAGCACCAGCTCCCTGTCGATATCCGGCAGGGTGATTTCGCCCGGCTGTTCACCACCTGGCAGGATCTCCAGTGCGGGGCCGCTATGACCGCGGGTTATGCGTAGAATGTCGCCGACAGGCTTACCCGCCGCGTTCTCCTGTGTCCAGCCGCTCATACTTTCCGCCACCGGGTTCATAAAGGTTACCCGCATCGCTTTATCGGTGCTGATCACCGCTTCGCCAATCGAATCCAGCGTAATATGCATCCGCTCTTTCTCCTGGTAGAGCGCATCGGTCAGCAGGCGCATTGTCGTCATGTCCTGACTGATGCCGAGCATCCTTTCCATCTGGCCCTTTTCGTCCAGCACCATCGTCGACTGGCTGCGAATATGACGAATACCCGATGCGGTGTTGATGCGAAAGTGAATATCCAGCGGCGCGGGGGTCAGGGTGGCCAGGTTGAACGCATCCGTGGCCATTTTACGGTCGGCGGGCAGCAGGGTGTCAGCCCAGCTTTCATAGGTCGGCTGCGCATCTTTCGGCAGTTCATAAATCTCACACATCCGTTTGTCCCAGCTTATCCTGCCGGTTCGCAGGTTCCAGTCCCACACGCCGATACCGCCCGCCTCATTGGCCAGGGTGATCCGCTGCATCAGGCGACGGTTGATCGCCTCGGTTTTTTTCAGCTCAGTGATATCTTCAATCTGCGAAATAAAATAGAGCGGCTGACGTTCGCCATCGCGCACCAGCGAGACGGCGAGCCTTGCCCAGACGATCCTGCCGCTCCGATGGTAATAGCGCTTTTCGAGGCTGTAGCTCTCATCTGCGCCCTCTAACAGCGCGCGGGCGTGGGCAAGATCGGCCTCAACATCGTCGGGATGGGTGATCTGCTGAAAGGTGAGCTGCAACAATTCTTGCGCCTGGTAGCCCAGCAGCGAACAGAGCGATTTATTTACCTGTACCCACTGTCCCTCCGGTGAGAGCAGCGCCATGCCAATTTTTGAAAACTCCATGGCGTGGCGGAAGCGGGTTTCGCTCTCGACAATGTGCTTCTTCTCTTCACGAAAAGAGTGCATCACCAGCGTCATAATATGGCTGGGAATGATGGCCATCAGGAAGGGCAGCCAGGGAGTACGCGTGGTAAACCATCCGCTGTTTGAGCGCAAATCGAGCAGGTGGAGCGTTAGCATCAGGGACATCATCGCCAGCGTTGCCAGGAAAACCACGAAAGCTTCAAAGCGCTGCAGGCGTACCGCGCTGTAAAACAGCACGACAATGACAAAAGTAAACGGCCACGGCAGATAACGTAATGCCAGATAGCTCAACAGGAGCGTTCCGACCAGGGTTAGCAGGGTTTCCAGCAGCACGTGCTGGCTAAAGTTTTTGTGAAAATAGTCACTGCGCCACAGCAGGCAGACCGGCCCCAATACCAGCATGCCGATCATTTCTGAGATAACCCAGGTAGAAAAGAAATGCAGATTCGACCTGTCGCTGACGTTGAGCAGCAGCGTGGCGACCACCCCACCCAGCAGCGGTACCAGCACACCGACGGACACCACGATTGTTACCCAGCTCAGCAAGGTGTCCAGCGGCGCCTTAGGATCGCTCAGACGACGCAGCAGTGCCCCGCCCAGTACGGCCTGAAGCAGATTAAGCAGGGCAAAGGTGACGGCCTGCGGGGAGGGGCCGGTCATCATTGCGTTGGCCCCCGTCAGTCCGACCAGGCAGGCGGAGAGGACCAGCGGCAGTGAGGTTAACGGCAGGCGGAAGACGATGATGGTCATTAGCGCCGTGGGGAACCATAGCGGCGAAACAGGACCACCTAACTTAATCAGCATCAGGCAGAATATCGCCAGGGAAAAGGTGAGTGCGCCAAGCGATATCGCCAGCATCCCGCGGGATAACGCAGTTGGATTAGCCTGTAAAGGAGTCTGATTCGTCATTAACAATTCCAGCGGGGACAGACGGTCATGTCTGCGCACTACGCGTTGCTCAGAACATGCTAGCACAACCTTTTCTGGATACCTGCCTGAATTCAAAACTGTGCGTTATTCGGGCAATTAATGCTCAGGCGAAAAACGCCAGTGCCCGATAACGCGGCCTGCATCGCGGGGGCAATACTGCGCCACATTGTTGTATAGCCCGTTTGCGCCCTGTGGAACAGCGCGTTACTGACGCATTTTTAACAGCTCTTCGCGCGTCCACGCATGATCGATACCGGCAATATGTACCGACATGCGCTGCAGGAACTGCTGCGTGGTGGCCAGTTTTCCGTGGCCCAGCAGCACCAGAGGCAGCAGCAGTGCAATGGTAAGCTGACCGGTCGAAAAGCCCTTCAGCCGGGCATGGCGCTGGCTGATCAGGAAGGCGCTACTTAGCGTAAAGCCGAGGATCAGCCCCGCGAAGACCTCGCTGTGGGAATGGTAGTTGAGGATCAGGCGCGATGCGCCGACCATCAGCGGGATAAGGTAGCCAATGCCGAGGGCAAAGCCGCGCCAGAGTGGGGGCAGACGGCCGCTCAGCAGCCAGAGCATCACCGGCCATAGCGTGGCGGACATGGCGCTGTGGCCGCTGAATCCGGTGAAGTTATAGCGTGCGCTGCCGATGCCAAAGCCGAGAAAAGCGATTTTAGAGAGGCTGACAATCGCGCCAGCAGCGCAAAAAGCCAGCACCCAGTACCCTACCGCACGACGGTCGCTGTTTTTCCAGTTAATCAAAATAGCCATGATCACGGCGGTCGGGATAAGCAACATGCTGTCGCCGAAATAGGTCAAAAAATGCAAAATATGCCAGGACACCTGATTTCCTTTTTATTGTGTTATGGGGCAGACGGGCTTTCAGCCGGGGGCTGTCTGGTACTGATCCATTGATGACGCGTGCTCTGCCAGGCGCAATTGCCGGGCTAAAATTGTGAAGCCTGTCTCACTAATGTCATTCTAACGGTGAACCTGTTTGGCGCATAACGGGAAAGTCTTAAAAGCGCTATATCGCTTTTCGCTGGCATCAACCCCCCGAAATCCCTATAATTACGCGCGAAATCCTCCTCTCCATTGTCTCTGACAATCAGTAACCAGGTCTTTAATTTATGACTGACAAGTCGCACCAGTGCGTCATCGTAGGTATCGCCGGCGCATCTGCCTCCGGGAAAAGTCTTATTGCCAGTACGCTCTATCGCGAAGTCCGCGACCGGGTCGGTGATGAAAATATTGGTGTGATCCCTGAGGACGCTTACTACAAAGACCAGAGCCATCTGACCATGGATGAGCGGGTGAAAACCAACTACGATCACCCCAGCGCCATGGATCACAGCCTGCTGCTGCAGCATTTGCAGATGCTTAAGGCCGGGCAGGCGATCGATTTGCCGGTTTACAGCTACGTTGAGCATACCCGTACCGCGCAGTGCGTCCAGCTTAAGCCGAAGAAGGTCATTATCCTTGAAGGGATACTGCTGCTGACTGACGCCCGACTGCGCCAGGAAATGAACTTCTCTATATTCGTCGATACGCCGCTGGATATCTGTCTGATGCGCCGCATGAAGCGTGATGTTAACGAACGGGGTCGTTCCATGGATTCGGTTATGGCGCAGTACCAGAAAACCGTTCGTCCGATGTTCCTGCAATTTATTGAGCCTTCCAAGCAGTACGCTGACATTATCGTGCCGCGCGGCGGTAAAAACCGTATCGCCATTGATATTCTGAAAGCCAAGATTAATCAGTTTTTCGAATAGCAGGATAAGGGCCCCCGTTCCCAGATGAAGGGCGCGGGTGGCACAGCGCGCAGGAAGCGCACCTGTTACACCGCCTTCCTGCCCGTTTTACCCCATTCAGACCTAGTGGAGACGCCACCATGAGATTATGCGACAGCGACATTGAAGCCTGGCTTGACAGCGGGCAGCTTGACATTGCGCCGCGTCCACCGGTTGAACGCATTAACGGTGCTACCGTGGATGTCCGCCTGGGCAACCAGTTTCGAACCTTTCGGGGACACACCGCCGCCTTTATTGATCTGAGTGGCCCGAAGGATGAGGTGAGTGCCGCGCTGGATCGCGTTATGAGCGATGAGATCGTGCTGCCGGAAGGTGAGGCTTTCTATCTTCATCCCGGCGAGCTGGCGCTGGCGGTTACGCTTGAGTCCGTGACCCTGCCGGATAACCTGGTCGGCTGGCTGGATGGTCGCTCCTCGCTGGCGCGCCTCGGCCTGATGGTACATGTGACGGCGCACCGCATTGATCCCGGCTGGCAGGGACGCATCGTGCTTGAGTTCTATAATTCAGGTAAGCTGCCTCTGGCGCTACGTCCGGGTATGCTGATTGGCGCACTGAGTTTTGAACCGCTTTCAGGACCGGCTGCCCGACCTTATAACCGTCGGCAGGACGCGAAATATAAGGGTCAGCAGGGCGCTGATGCCAGCCGTATCGACAAAGATTAAGTCTCAGGCACTGAGGGGAAGGCATGAAAAGATTCATTACCACGCTGGCCATTTTGCTGGTGGTGATAGTAGCCGGAATGACTGCGCTGGTAGTGCTGATCAATCCTAACGACTTTCGCACCTATATGACCAGCCAGGTGGAACAGCGTAGCGGCTACCGGCTGGCACTGAATGGCGATCTGCGCTGGCACGTCTGGCCACAGCTAAGCATTCTGTCGGGGCCGATGAGCCTGACTGCGCCTGGGGCCGCACAGCCGGTGGTCAGCGCGGAAAATATGCGTCTGGACGTGCACCTTCTCCCTCTCCTCTCTCACCAGCTGTCGGTTAAGCAGGTGATGCTGAAAGGCGCGGTTATCCGTATGACGCCCGACAGCGACAGCCAGCAGCCCGCGAATACGCCGATGGCGCCCAGGGACAGCCGTCCGCCGGAAACCAGCCGGGGATGGAAGTTTGATATTGACGAACTGCGCATGGCGGACAGCCTGCTGATCTGGCAGCAAAGCAATGGCGAGCAAATTAATTTCCGCGATCTGAATTTACAGCTCTCCCAGAACAGGCAAAAACAGGCACATCTGGATCTGAGCAGTCGCATCAGTCGCGATCAGCGCGAACTGCTGGTGCATGTTAACGCGGATACGGATATGAGCCGCTATCCCCGGCAGTTCTCAGCGACCATTAATCAGCTTGACTACCAGCTCACCGGCGCGGATTTACCCACCAGCGGCGTGAAGGGCCAGGCAAATATGCAGCTGAGCTGGCAGGGTGACAGCCAGGCGTTCAGCCTGAAAAACCTTTCGCTGCAGGCGAACGACAGTCAGCTGACGGGAAGCGTCAGCGGCACGCTGGCCGAACGTCCAAAGATCGATATTAATTTACACTCTCCCTCGCTGAATATGGATTCCCTGCTGGGGCTGACGCTTAACGGCAGTAACGGCAGCCAGGGCATACAGGCCCAGCGCGCCGCTCCCGGACCGGTTATTGCCCAGCCCGCCCAGCGGAGTAATGCCGATTCACCGTTAAATGCGCTGGACGGCAGCCTTAAGCTCACCGTCGACAAAATGCGCTGGCGCGGGATGGATCTGGCACAGGTGCAGGTTAATGCGGCCAGTCAGCAGGGCATCCTGAATCTCACTACCCTGCGCGGCAAGGTGGGTCAGGGTGAGTTCTCGCTTCCGGGGCGCATAGATGTATCAAATGCCGTGTCGGCTATAGCCTTTCAGCCGGTATTCAGTGATATTCCCGTGGCGCCACTGTTGCAGGCGTTTGACCTTCCGGCATCGCTGAGTGGAAACCTCAGCCTGACCGGGAATTTCAGCGGAACAGGCCTGTCAGTGCGTTCGTTCCGGCACGACTGGCAGGGCAGGGCGGACGTCAGCCTGTCGGATGCGCAGATGGCGGGGCTTAATTTTCAGCAGATGATCCAGCGTGCGGTAGAGCGCAGCAGCGATCGCGTGCGCGGGCCGTCGGACCATCCGACCGGTAGCGCACTGCAGCATATCACCGCCGGTGCCACGCTCAACAAGGGCCTGTTGGCCTTTGATTCGCTAAAGGGCACCTCGTCAATGCTGAACTACAGCGGCGAGGGGGGGGTGAACCTGGCAAACCAGCAGGCGGATATGACGTTTGGTATCACAGTGACGCAGGGCTGGCAGGGTGATGACGAGATCGTTCGGCGCCTGCAACAAACCCCCGTGCCGCTACGCGTTTACGGGCCCTGGTCGGCGCTGAATTACTCATTGCAGATTGATCAGGTGCTGCGACAGCAGCTACAGGACGAGGCGAAAAAACGTTTGCAGCAGTGGGCCGATCGTAATCAGAACAGCGATAAGCGCGGATCCGTGCAAAAGCTGATTAAGGATTTATAAACGAGGCGTAATCCTCTTCGTTGACTGCCAGCGGAACAATCTGCACCTTCTGCACCCGATGGCTGTCAACCTGAAGGATACGGAACAGCGTGTCGCCGATCTGAATCTCCTCTCCTGCCTGCGGCACCCGCTGCATATGCTCCATCAGTAATCCTGCCAGGGTATGGTACTCGCGCTTCTCATCGATCGGCAGCGCCATATACATGACCAAATCGTCCAGCGGCATATGACCATTTGCCGTCCAGCTGCCATCGACGTTTTGCTGAATGTCGTAGCGGGGATCGCTGTTCTCCCCCTCATTGGGTAAATTCCCGGCTATGGTCTCCATTACGTCGCTCAGCGTCACGACGCCTTCTATCGAACCGAACTCATCCGCAACAAAGGCGAAGTGGGTTCGCGCGTTGCGAAACTGCTCCAGCGCGGGCAGCAGGGTAAGCTGTTCCGGAAACACCAGCGGCTGACGTATCAGCGCGCGGATATCCAGACTGATGCCGTGCAGCGCCTGCTGCAACAGGTCGATAACATGCACCACGCCCAGGGGATCGTCACTGTTATCGGTCACCACCAGCCGCGTATGCTGATTACTGTCCAGCAGCGCCATTATCTTCTCCGGCGATTCGCTGAGGTCGACGTGCTCCACGTCGTGGCGTGAGGTCATGATACTGCTGACGGTGCGCTGCCCCATCCCCAGCACGCGGGCAATCATCATCCGCTCCTGCTTATTAAAGATGGCCTGGCTTTCAACGGCGTCGGGTGCCAGAGACGCGGTTTCGCTGTCCAGCTCGCTGCGGTCAGGGTCGCCCCGCAGCAGGCGAAGCACCGCTTCTGCCGTACGCTTACGCAGCGGAGATTTCGCAGACAGGAAACGCCGCCGGTTAAACTGCGCCAGCTGATTGAGCGCCTCAATAATGATTGAAAAGCCAATGGCCGCGTAGAGATAGCCTTTCGGTATGGCATAACCAAAGCCGTCCGCCACCAGACTGAAGCCAATCATCAGCAGAAAGCTCAGGCACAGAATCACGATGGTGGGGTGGGCATTAACGAAACGCGTCAGCGGCTTACTGGCCAGCAACATCAGGAAAATGGCAATGATCACCGCCGCCATCATCACGGCCAGGCTATCGACCATGCCCACAGCGGTAATGACCGAATCCAGCGAGAACACCGCATCCAGTACGACGATCTGCGCCACTACCGGCCAGAATTTAGCGCCACGCTTTTGTGGATTTTCGTCTGCATCCTTCCCCTCCAGACGCTCGTTCAGCTCCATGGTGGCTTTGAACAGCAGAAAAACCCCGCCCGTCAGCATAATCAGGTCCCGTGCACTAAACGGATGACCGGCAAGGGTAAACAGCGGCGTAATTAAAGACGAAAGCCATGAAATGGATGCCAGCAGCAGCAAACGCATTATCAGCGCCAGCAACAGCCCGGTTATTCGGGCTTTATCGCGCAGGGCAGGGGGGAGCTTCTCAGCAAGAATGGCAATAAAAACAAGGTTATCGATGCCCAGTACCAGTTCCAGGACAATAAGCGTAACCAGCCCGGCCCACACAGACGGATCGACGATCCATTCCAACATTAGCGACTCACCCGTTCGGAGTTAAGAAATTTTTATGATGATAGTGAATCCTGATCAATACCACAAATAAACCCGCCAGCAGCGGAAGCTGGCTCTGTTAAATAACCACGGCAGGGATAATCATCAAATGAAATCACTCTGGTGCGCCATTACTAATTAGCGTACGTACGCTTTTCAAGATTATTCGTATAGGTGGGTAAAGCAATCTGGTAGATACTTAACGGGTGGAGAGAAAGTGTTCAGGATTAATCTTAGTCTCACAGGGAGTAAAGCTGAATTTCAACCACCGGGGAAACAGGATATGTGCGCGACAGTCTGGCAGCAAAGGTAGTCTTAATCCTAAAAGACAGTGCGGGCGGGGAGAGGCTCTTGTAAACAGGCCATTTATAACTAGTATAGCAACGTGTTAGGAAATGTCTGTGGTTATGTGGCAAAACGGCATTTCGATGTTCTTTTTTGCGAACACACGCACATTAGACGAAACACGTTAGCCTGCCGCTCAGAGAGGACAGGATAAAACCAACAAAGTATGAGCGTTACAGCGCATTGGCAGCTACAAGCCAGGGGCGGTAGCGTGTCCGAAGAGGGGTTTTAGCCCCGATCAATTCTCTTCTGACCCGTCATCTGTTGTTGATTTTACATGTCAATTCTCTGCTGCAACGTCAGTTAAGATGACCTTTTACACGACTCCCAAATACGTTTTCTGTGTAATAAATGACGTGATTAAAAAACACGCAATCATTTCCAGTGATGGAATTAATAAAGCACAGGCTTTCGAAAAATAATTAAGAGTTAACTATGCGCGATATTGAATACACCTTCAAAGGGTTATTGATAAAACTGTCACTGGCTCTCTCAGATCTCATTTTATTTAATGCCTCTTTATTTATTGCTATCCTGCTGATTAAAGCGTTTCCAGGCCATATGCTGGAAGATATTTCTTCACAGGATCTCCATTTAAAAATTGCCACACATATCATCCTCTCAATAGTTTGTATTGGCTGGTTTTGGGTGCGTCTGCGACACTACACCTATCGCAAGCCATTCTGGTTTGAATTGAAAGAGATCTTCAAAAGCATTTTGATTTTCTCTGTGATTGACCTTTCCATTACTGCCCTCTCAAAGTGGGATATGTCACGCTGGATTTGGGTGATGACCTGGTTATTAGCACTGGTACTGATCCCGATTGGTCGTGCGCTGGTTAAGCGCGTACTCAATCACTACGGGCTATGGAAAAAACAGTCGATCATCATCGGCAGCGGCAAGAACGCTGAGGAAGCCTGGCTGGCGCTGCAAAGCGAGGAAGTGATGGGCTTTGACGTGGTCGCGTTCTACGATGTTGATAACACCACTCCCGCACTCGCGCTGTTTGGCGTACCCGTAATTCGTGATGAAGAGTCGCTGTGGCAACGCGTGAACAGCGAAACGCAGTTCATCGTCGCGGTGGAGTACGAGCAGAGTCAGTATCGCGACCTCTGGCTGAAGAATCTCGCCAAACACAACTGCCGTTCCGTTTCGGTTATCCCCTCCCTGCGCGGCGTTCCCCTTTATGGTACGGACATGGCCTACATTTTCAGCCATGAAGTGATGATCCTGCGCGTCAGCAATAATCTGGCTAAGCGCACATCCCGCATCCTTAAGCGTGCGTTCGACCTGGTCGGGGCGCTGGGGATTATTACCATGCTGATGCCTGCGCTGGCCGTTCTGATCTTTATGGTGGCGCGCGACGGCGGTAAACCTATCTATGGTCATGAGCGGGTCGGGATGAATGGGCGCAAGTTCAAGTGCCTTAAATTCCGCTCGATGGTGGTGAATTCGAAGGAAGTGCTGGAAGAAGTGCTGCGCACCGATCCGGTGGCCCGTGCCGAATGGGATAAAGACTTTAAGCTGAAAAACGATCCACGCATTACGCGTATCGGCCACTTTATCCGCAAAACCAGCCTGGATGAGCTGCCGCAGCTGTGGAACGTGGTGCGCGGAGATATGAGTCTGGTCGGGCCGCGTCCGGTTATCGAAGATGAGCTGGAGCGCTACGCGGGTGACGTTGACTACTACTTCATGGCAAAACCGGGTATGACCGGCCTCTGGCAGGTCAGCGGGCGTAACGATGTTGATTACGAAACGCGCGTTTATTTTGACTCCTGGTACGTTAAAAACTGGTCGTTATGGAACGACATCGCCATTCTTTTCAAAACCGTCGGCGTGGTTTTAAAACGCGATGGTGCCTATTGATTCACGGGGTTACCCGTCAATCGGGAGCAGGTCGCAAGGCCTGTTCCTGTATTACCAGCGTCTTTTGACTGTTAACTGTCATTGACTTGCTAGCTAAACAAACTTTTTTATTGACGAATGTTAAGCGTCGGTTTTACTCAAACCGGCAAGGCATAAAAGGATAGGGAGTTAATTAAAATGACTGACAGTTACAGTGCCTGATGTGAGACTCACTTTATAACTTTTGCATGACGCTACACAGCGGCGGATTCGCCACTATCAATCAAATTACTGATAGCGATGAGATAGATGATTACAATCAAAACGAAATTGATACCCCTGATGGTATCAGCAGCTCTTCTGTCCGGATGTACCATTGCACCGGGCTCTGGTCTTTCCACCAGCGGAAAAGACGTTATTAAGCAACAAGACAGTGATTTTGATATTGATAAGTACGTTAACGTCTTCCCTCTGACGCCGGGCCTGGTAGAGCAGATGCGTCCGCAGCCCGTCGTCGCCCAGCCGAACAGCGGCCTGCAAAATGAGTTGCAGAACTATGAGTACCGGATCGGCATTGGCGATGTTCTGACCGTCACCGTCTGGGATCACCCAGAGCTGACTACCCCTGCCGGCCAGTACCGCAGCGCCAGCGACACCGGCAACTGGGTACACTCTGATGGCACCATCTTCTATCCTTATATCGGTCGCGTACGCGTAGCGGGTCGTACCGTACAGCAGGTGCGCGATGAAATCTCGAACCGCCTGGCACAGTATATTGAAAGCCCGCAGGTTGACGTCAGCGTGGCCTCGTTTAAATCGCAGAAAGCCTATGTGACGGGTGAAGTCACCACATCCGGGCAGCAGGCGATTACCAACGTCCCTTTAACTATCCTTGATGCCGTTAACGCAGCAGGGGGGCTGACGCAGAATGCCGACTGGCGTAACGTCGTCCTCACCCACAATGGCAAAGAGATCCCCGTTTCTCTCCAGGCGCTGATGCAAAACGGCGATCTGTCGCAGAACCATCTGCTCTATCCCGGCGACATTCTTTACATTCCGCGCAATGACGATCTGAAAGTCTTTGTAATGGGTGAAGTGAAACAGCAGGCCACGCTGAAAATGGACCGCAGCGGCATGACGCTGGCTGAAGCGCTGGGCAGTGCGCAGGGCATGGACCAGACGACGGCTAATGCGACCGGTGTATTCGTTATTCGCGCCATCAAAGGGCAGAACCGCAGCAAGATCGCCAATATTTATCAGCTGAATACTAAAGACGCCTCGGCGATGGTGATGGGTTCCGAATTCCAGCTCCAGCCTTATGACATCGTCTATGTGACCGCGACGCCTCTGGCGAATTGGAACCGCGTTATTTCACAGCTGGTCCCAACCATCAGCGGCCTCTACGATGCGACGCGCAACGTACAGACTATTCATAACTGGTAATTTTCCGGGAACATTATGATTAATTCGATCTTAGTGGTCTGCGTCGGCAATATCTGCCGCTCTCCAACCGGGGAGCGGCTGCTGAAAGCGTCGCTGCCCGATAAAAAGATTGCCTCTGCGGGCCTTAGCGCAATGACGGGCTATGCGGCTGACGGCACGGCAAGCAGCGTTGCCAGCGAACATGGCCTGTCGCTGGATGGCCACGTGGCTCAGCAGCTCACCTCGGGCATGTGCCGGGATTACGACCTGATTCTGGTAATGGAAAAGAGACAGGTGGATCAGGTCAATCGTATTAACCCCTCCGTACGCGGCAAGACCATGCTGTTTGGTCACTGGCTTAACCAGCAGGAGATAGCGGATCCCTACAAGAAAAGCCGCGAAGCCTTTGAAGCCGTGTACGGATTACTCGAAAACGCTGCCCAGAAATGGGTCAACGCATTAAGCCGATAGTTGGGATTATCCATGAATATAAAAAGTAAGGTACCGTCTGCGCCAAAAGAGGAATCTAACGGATGGGATTTGGCGCATCTGGTGGGGCAGCTGATTGACCATCGTTGGGTAATTGTGGCCGTCACAGCGCTGTTTATGCTGCTGGGTACGCTGTACAGCCTGTTTGCTACGCCAATCTATAGCGCCGACGCGATGGTGCAGGTGGAAGACAAAAATTCCAATACCGTGCTGAACGACCTGACGCAGATGATGCCGAACGCGCAGCCGATGTCCGCCACGGAAGTGGAGATCGTCACCTCACGTATGGTGGTGGGTAAAACCGTTCACGATCTGGGGCTGGACGTGCTGGTTCAGCAAAACTACCTGCCGGTGATTGGTAAAGGCCTGTCCCGCATTATGGGTAATAAGCCGGGGCAGCTTGAGATCCCCCAGCTTACCGTACCAACCGACTGGGAAAAGCGTGAACTCGAGGTTGAGGTTAACGGCCCGGACAGCTACACCGTCAGCAAAGAGGGTAAAGAGCTGTTCAAAGGTAAAGTGGGTCAGCTGGAAAATCATAACGGCGTGAGTATGCTGGTCAGCGGCATCCAGCAGGTAGATAAAGGAACCGATTTCACGGTCACCAAACTGTCTGACCTGCAGGCGATTAAACTGGTAACCGATAATCTGGCGGTAGCGGATAAAGGTAAAGACACCGGCGTGCTGGGTCTGACCTACACCGGTGAAGACCCGGTACTGATCAGTAAAGTTCTGAATCAGCTGATTGATAACTATGTGGGTCAGAACATTGACCGCAAATCCGCCGAAGCGCAGAAGAGCCTTGAGTTCCTGAAGGTGCAGCTACCGGACGTGCGTGAAAAACTTGATGCCGCGGAAGATAAGCTTAACAGCTATCGTCGCCAGAATGATTCAGTCGATATGTCGCTTGAAGCGAAATCTGCGCTGGATTCTTCCGTCAGCATCCAGAGCCAGCTCAACGAGCTGACCTTTAAGGAAGCTGAAGTATCTCAGCTCTTTACCAAGGATCACCCAACCTATCGCGCGCTGCTGGAGAAACGCCAGACGCTGGAAAATCAGCAGAAGCAGCTGAACCAGAAAATTGGTCAGATGCCGCAGACCCAGCAGGAAATTGTGCGTCTGACGCGTGACGTTCAGTCCGGTCAGGAGATCTACATGCAGCTGCTTAACCGTCAGCAGGAGCTGAACATCAGCAAAGCCAGCACCGTCGGCGATGTTCGCGTGGTTGACCATGCGGAAACGGCAGGTAGTCCGGTTGCACCGAAGAAGATGCTGCTGATCCTTGCCAGCATGATCCTGGGTCTGGTGGTTTCCGTCGGCTATATCCTGCTGAAAGCGCTGTTCCACCACGGCATCGACAGCCCGGATCAGCTGGAAGAGCAGGGCATGAACGTTTATGCGAGCGTCCCGCTGTCCGAATGGCAGCGTAAGAAGGACACGGAAGCGCTGACCAGGCGCGGCCTGGGCAAAGCCGACCCGCATAACACGCTGCTGGCGCTGGGTAACCCGACCGACCTGTCAATCGAAGCGATTCGCAGCCTGCGTACCAGCCTGCACTTTGCGATGATGGAAGCGAAAAACAATATTCTGATGATTACCGGCGCCAGCCCGGGTATTGGTAAAACCTTTATCTGTTCAAACCTGGCAACGCTGGTGGCGAAAGCCGGTCAGAAAGTGCTGTTTATCGATGGTGATATGCGCCGTGGCTACACCCACGAACTGTTAGGGGCAAGCAGCAAAACCGGTCTGTCCAATATTCTGTCGGGTAAAACGCCGTTCACCACCGAACTGATCCAGCAGGGCGCTTACGGATTTGATTTCCTGCCGCGTGGGCAGGTGCCGCCTAACCCGTCCGAGCTGCTGATGCATAACCGTATGCAGGAGCTGCTGGAGTGGGCGAGCAAAAACTACGATCTGGTGCTGATTGATACGCCACCGATTCTGGCGGTGACCGATGCTTCCGTTATCGGCAAAATGGCCGGCACCTCGCTGATGGTGGCGCGTTTTGAAACCAATACCCTGAAAGAGCTGGACATCAGCTATAAGCGCTTTGCCCAGAACGGCATTGAGATTAAAGGCGTGATCCTTAATGCCGTGGTGCGTAAAGCGGCTAACGCCTATGGATACGGCTACGACTATTACGATTACAGCTACAAGCAGGATGCGAAAAGCTAGCGGATTGCGCTGACCTTCCCTTCTGAGGGAGGGTCACCCTACCGGCGATAGCGTGGCGAATAAGGCCGTTTCTTTTAGACGTATAAAGGTGCCTGCAATGAAGGATATTTTCTTTTCGATAGTTATTCCTGCATACAATGCATCCGAATCTATCGTAACCACATTAGATTGCGTGGCTGCGCAGACCTGGCAAAACTTTGAGGTCATCATTGTTGATGACAAATCCAGCGACGCGGATAAGTTAGCCGCGGTAGTGCAGTCGGAAAAATACAGTAAGCTGAAAATCAATCTCGTGCTGTCGCAGGAAAAACTGAATGGCTCGGGCGCCCGTAATAAAGGCATTGAGCTGGCGACCGGAGATTACATCAGTTTCCTGGATGCGGATGACGAGTGGCATCATGATAAGCTGCTCGAGTCGGTGAAAACCATTCAGCGACTGGAGTCAGAGGGTCGTCAGAAAACCATCATTTTCAGCCAGGTCAACATTATCCAGGATGGCAGCTTCCTGAAGGTGATGCCGATGCAGCGACCAGGCCGCAACGAGACAGTGGCGGAATATCTGTTTGGCTGTTACGGCTTTATCCAGACCAGTACCCTGGTGATGAAGCGCGAATATGCCGAAGATATTCGCTTCGACACCCGCTACATTCGCCATCAGGATTATGATTTCTGCATTCGTGCAGACAAAAAAGGCTATGAGTTCGTGATGATTGAGCAGCCGCTGGCTAACTATCATCTGATCACTAAATTTGGGTCTAAGCATAAGGGCGAGTCGGTTAACTACTCACTTTTCTGGCTGGACACCATGAAGCCTTATCTCACCCAGCGCGATATTAATACTTATAAAGCGTATAAGCTGCCGCTGAGATACAAAATGGATGGCAAGTCTCTCCAGGCCAGCGTGAGTTTTATTCGCTACTTTTTCTTAACAAATAAAGACAACCGTACCTACTTTATCAATCGTCTGAAGGATAAAGTCAGCCAGCGGTTAGGTAGAAAATAGCGTTATCTTCCGCCAGGAAAGATAGCGCGGTGGGGAAAAGAATGGCGATATACTGGATAATAAGCTACACACTGCTCATTTTTTGTCTTTTTGAGCTGGCAACCATTGGCCAGCTGACGCAGCCTAAAATGCAAAGGGTAGTGACCTATTTCTTCTTTATCGGTGCGGTTGGCCTGATCCTTTTCGCCGGGATGAGGGGACCCGGTTCCGGGATTGATGACTGGCAGTATCTGGGCTTTTTCCACGACTTTTCCCGTCAGACGGAAATGAGTGGTTATCAGACCGTAGCCAACGTTTATCGGTACGAAAATCTGTTTATGCTGCTGGCGTGGGTGCTGTCATGGTTTACCCAGCAGAGCTACTACTTTCTGTTATTTATCGCGTTTATCGCGGTATCGACTAACGCCTGGATCTATAAAAAATATTCGCCGCTGATCCTGTGTTCGCTCTGTCTCTATTCGGCGCACCTGTTTATCAACAAGGATATGAACCAGATCCGCTTCGGTCTTTCCAGCGCTTTCGCGGTGGCCTGCATCTGCTCCGCCGCGGGACGGAAATACCTGCTGGCGATTATTTTTCTGGTACTCAGTTCGCAGTCGCACTCAACCGGCTATGCCGTGCTAATGGTGACGCCGTTCCTGTTCCTGAAAGAGCGTAAATATTTTGGCCTGGCGATGGTGATTGCTGCCATTCCACTGGGGATAGTCGGCGGTAAAAGGCTGTTTCTTGACTCGCTGGGGATCGTACCGGTGATCGGTGACAGGGCCATGGGCTACAGCGGGACCAACTTTGACGTCGCCTCGCCGGTTTTCGGTCTGGCGAACTTAAAGAACATCGCTTTTATTGCCTTCTTTACGATGGTCTACTTCCGCAAAGCTATTACGGAAAAAGATCGCCTGGCCTACCTGCTGTTTATCGCTTATTCCGCGGGTGCGGCCGTCCGTATCGTCTTCTCAGACTTCTCGATTCTGGGAGGCAGGGTGGGGAACCTGTTCCTGCACTGTGAGCCACTGCTGCTGGCCTTCCTGATGCTGCGTATCAGGAACGTGATCCTCAACTTCGCGCTGCTGTTTGCCATGACGTCCTACTATCTGGCTTATAACACCATCCTGTCCGTACAGTCGATCGACGGCTACAGCGTTGCACCACTCTTCAGGCTTTTCTGATTAACTGGCCAGGGTTCCCCTGGCCGTCTTACGTATAACCCTTTTAATCGTTCAGTTTGCAGCGATGCTGACTGCCGTCCCTTGCCCCGGCAGGGCTGGCTTTTAACGATTCAGATTCAGGATATCAGATGAACAATCAAATCGGCACGGTGGGCATCATCATCCCCATGTACAATGCGCACAGCACGGTCCTGCGGGCGGTACAATCGGTACTTGATCAAACCTGGACGGACTGGCGCATCTATCTGATTAATGATAAATCGACCGATGACTCGCTGGCGCTGGTGCAGGAGCACTGCCGGGATCCGCGTATTACCCTGCTCAATAATGAGGTCAATCTCGGTGCGGCCGAAACCCGTAACGTGGGCCTCCGCGCCGCAAAAGAGGAGTTTATCGCTTTTCTTGACAGCGACGATGAATGGCAGCGCGATAAACTGATGCTACAGGTTCAGGCCCTGGCAGCGGGTGACGATCTGGTTATCTCGCACTATGGCTACAACTCCCGCACCAAATCCTACAGCGTCACTTACAACAAGCCCTGGCTGATGAAAGACAGCTTTGTGAAAAAGCAGTTTCGTATCTGTTTTTCCTCCGTCTGCTACCGACGACCCGCGCGCAGTATCTATTTTCAGAAAAAGGGTCATGAGGACTTTTTGTTCCTGTATGAGCTCTTTGAACAGTACCGCCAGGCTCGCGTAATTAATAAGGAACTGGTTGTTTACTATGAGCTGGGTGATTCACTTTCGCGTAATAAAAACAAAGCGGCGAAGTGGCACCTCGACTTATTAAGATTTATCTATAAAAACAATCCACTAAAAGTGTATTACTATTACGTCTGGTACATGGTTAACGGGGTTTTGTTCGCGCTGAAGCACAGATAGCGTTGCAGACTGAAACGTTTCAGTTACGCACAGGCTAACGCCCTTGCCCTGGTGCGACGATCCTCTGTAGCACCAGGGATTTAACATTGATGTGATTAAGGTGATGACTTCGCGATGAAAAAAATAGTGCTGGTGATTAAAGACGCCTACTCCTATGCCGGAACGGAAAACATTTGCAACTTTATGTCCGAATGTCTGGGCGACGCGCATCAGGTGACCGTCTATTCGCTGGAAGGATCCGGTCAGCCCTTTTATCCGTTTGAAAAAGTGAAAGCGATCGTCAGCTTTGCGGGGGTGAAGAATCCTATTCGCAGCGCGGTGCAGCGCATCAATCAGGAAGGGTTTGATGCGGTATTCCTGATCAGTATGGGGCGCCTGAGCGTGATGTTTGCTCTCTACAGCCTGCTGGCGGGCAAAAAGAAAACGGCAAAGGCCTACGCCTGCGAGCATATTGCGATTAACTCCTTCGGCAAGCCGATCAAATTCCTTAAGTACCTCTTTTTACGCTATTACGACCGCGTCATCGTGCTGACCGACAAAGACCGCAGCGTCTTTACCCGCTGGGGCATCGCCAGCCAGACTATCCCTAACCCCGTGGTGTATAAAAATCATCAGCGCAGCGTGCGACACCGTCAGGCGCTGGCGGTGGGCCGTCTCGATCATCAGAAAGGTTTTGATCTGCTGCTGGACGTCTGGCAGGGCTTTGCGGCCACCAATCCTGACTGGAAACTGGTGATTGCGGGCGACGGTGAGCTGAAAAGCGAACTGTTGGCCAAAGCGGCAACGCTTAAGATCACCGACAGCGTTAACTTCGTCGGCAAGGTATCTAACATTAACGACTACTATCGCGACAGCGATATGGCGTTGATGACTTCGCGCTATGAGGGGTTACCGCTGGTGCTGCTCGAGGCCAAATCCTGGGCGCTGCCGGTTGTCGCCTATGACTGCCCGACGGGTCCGCAGGAAATTATTAACGACAGTCAGGACGGGTTTCTGGTCGCGATGAACGACCGGGCCGCATTTATTGAAAAAATGAACCAGCTTGCACATAACGATGCGCTGTTTTTCGCCATGAGCGCGAAAACAGCCGAAACCTCGCTGAAATTCGACGGCAAGGTGATTAAAGAGAGCTGGCTTTCACTGGTGTAACGTCACCGGTTTCTGGTATGCCGGGCAATGCCTTTGGGACACACATTCACGCCTCCAGGGGCACATTGACTATGGGATTCCATCAATGAAAAGAAGAGAAGTAATTACCGCATTCTCATCCATTTTCGCCGCCCTTTCTGTAAGCTCGTTCTCAAGCCAGGCTGCCAGAAAAGAGCCCGGCGTGTCGCTGAAAGAGGTACCGGTAAGCGATCTGCCTAAAGAAGACGTCCCGATCCTGACGCCGGAAAATATCTACACCATGCCTGACCGCTTCTGGAAAAACTTCAGCGGCAGGCTGTACATTGGTAAAGTCGGCACCGATCCAACTCAGTCAGCTAACCTGACGGATGTCTTTCTGCGCAACGCCAGCGGTAAGCTCTCCAAGATTGAACAGCCCATTGCGCTCAACGAAGGGACCTTTCAGAAGTTTATCGCCGATAACGGCGCGCTGATTGCCACGCCTGCGCACTCCATGGCGGTGGTGGATGACGGCGGAAACGTCCTGTTTAATATTCCTGACGTCAGCCATCCGGGGGCGAATACTTTCAGCAAGCGCCTGTCGCAGCCCGCCGGTTATCAGCTGATTGGCGAAATTGCCTCCGTTGACGATCTGCGCAAAACGCGCCCGCTGTTTGAAGGGGCAAAGGTTAAGCTCAGCAGCTGGCATAACGGGCTGGAGCAGGGCGGCGGCGAGTTCGTCGGCAGCCTGAGCGCCGCGCCGGATGACGGCGGGGTAATTTTCTCCGGCCCCGACTTTCACTGGCGGCGCGTGGTGGACGACTTCAACCGCCTGACGCTGTTTGATTTTGGTGCCATCGACGACGGTAAAACCGACGCGGCACCGGCCATCAAAGCCATGTATGCCTGGTCGCAAAAGGCCAACCAGCAGATCTGCATTCAGTTTCCCGCCGGGGACTTCTTCGTCAGCGCCTGTGATTTCTCCGGCGAGCAGACGCGTTTTTTCCGCGTTTGCGGGGCGATGGTTAACTTCGGCTATTTCCCGGCCACCAATATCGTCTCCGACGGCAAACCCGGATTCGTTTTCCAGGTTAATGCCCGCTGGGTGGAAGTCAGCAACCTGAACTTTAACGGTCGCACCGACGTGAAGGACAACGGACAGGGCTTCTTTAACAACGTCTGTAAAGGTGGACAGTTCTTCCGCGGTGCCTGCCTGCGTTTTGTTCAGGTCGGCGGCACCTCACTCAGCCTGATGGATACGCTCGATTGTAAAATCGACCAGTGGTACGCCCTGCGATGTACCGGCGATGTGATCAAGTCCGTCTGGTCAAACCTGCCAAAAGGCAAGTGGGACCACAGTACGGCGATTGAGCTTTCAAACTTCAATGCTCAATACTGTACCAAAGGGATGGTGCTTAACCTTGAGCGCTGCGGTCAGTCACTGATCCATAACGGCTGGATTGAGCACTCCGAACATCCGGGCAACATTTCCAATGGCCAGTGGATCATCGATGCCCTGAGCCTGGAAACCTGCCCGAATCCGCTGATAGCCCACAATTCCCGCCTGAATATGCGCCAGACCAATTTGCAGGCCGGAAGCTGGATAGATAACTCGCTGGGCGATCACGAATGGCTGAGCGCCTATGAGCGAGGCTCAACGCGCGTGGAGTCCTACGGCATCGCCGTTGACGGCAGCATGAAGTACAACTACCTGACGTCGCGCTATCGCATCATCAACAATACCAATCAGGAAAAGTGGTACGAGCTGGGCAACATCTTTACGCCCGACGTCGGCGACAACTGGGAGATCGAAATTTTTGGCCAGTCTTCCTACAGCAACGGCACCGATAAGAGCCTGCTGAACCAGGTGGTGGACGGCAAAACCACCGGCGGCAAGGCAATAATCAGCCTGCAGCGCAAGGCGCATAAATTTGAAGCCAGCTGGCATGCAGAAGGTGCCAGCCCGATCCTCGACGTGATGTACGAAACGCCTTACGACACCGATACCCGCGTTTACGTCAAGCTGGCCGGCTGGCTGGCGTCCGCTGGCGTACTGATGAAGTCAACCGCCCGGGACCGGTTTATGACCGGCAAATGCGCGCGGTTCGACAGCAAAATGGCCTTTGCAGATAAGCCTTCAGGCGGAAATGCTCATCAGGCGCTCCAGCGCTTCACTCTGCACAACGGAAAAGCCGGAATTGGCGCTAACGAGCAGGGCGATGTGCTGCTGGAATCACGACTGTTAAAAGCGGAAGAGGTGAATACCTCGCAGGCCGAAGGCTATGTGTCGATGGTGATTAACGGCAAACAGGTTGCCGTGCCTTATTTTGCATTGAAAGGGTAACAAAAAAGGGCGGCCTGAGTGCCGCCCGGCATCAGCGAGTCAGTCGGCAGATTGCGGATCGCGGATGGATTAAGTGGCGAGGCAGTATTGATGGGTGTTCTGGCAGGTATTTTGAACAATTATACTTATTAATTAACCACTTATGGTTAGTGACGGTTTTTAAAATTACAAAAATTTTTCTGGAGTTGTTATGAAGATTTTATTAGTTGGCAATCATACATGCGGAAACCGTGGTGATGGCGCAATTTTACGCGGTCTTATTGACTCGCTTAACCTCGCAAGGAACGATCTGGACATTGATATCATCAGTCGCTATCCAACCAGCTCTGGCTACCTGCTACAGCAGACGGTTATGCCGGATGCGCTCTTTCTTGAAACTAAGAAGGGGAAAAATAGCCTGATCGATAAAATCAAACGCCGCCTGATGCCAAAAATTATGATGGCGCACATCAGCGGCAGCGGACTGTTTAAATCCTTCGCCGTGCCAAAATACCTCCAGGAATTTACCAACCGTCTTAAGCAGTACGATGCGATTATCCAGGTCGGCGGCTCATTTTTCGTTGATCTCTATGGGCCGCTCCAGTTTGAACATTCGCTCTGCGCGCTGCTGGCAAAGAAGCCGATTTATATGATCGGCCACAGCGTTGGGCCATTCCAGAAAGAGCGATTTAACGAGATTGCCAACTTCGTCTTCTCACGCGTTAACAGCCTGGTTCTGCGTGAAAGCGTCAGTCTTGAAATGATGAAAAAGGGCAATATCACCACGGAAAAAGTGGTCGCTGGTGCGGATACCGCTTTCCTGGTTCGCGCCCGTAGCGTCGAAAACCCCAGCCATAACCTGCAGCACTGGCAGAACCTGATTGCCGCGAAAAAAACCGTCGCCATAACCGTGCGTGAACTGGCTCCGTTTGATAAGCGTCTGGGCGTCACGCAGCAGGAGTACGAAGAAGCGTTTGCTAAGGTGATTAATGCGGTAATTGACCGGGGCTATCAGGTCGTTGCCCTCTCCACCTGCACCGGCATTGACAGCTATAACAAAGATGATCGTATGGTAGCGATGACGCTGCGCGACCATATTGTTCAGAAAGATCAGTATCACGTCATCATGGATGAGTTTAACGACCTGGAACTGGGAATACTGCTTGGCGAATCGCATCTGACCATTGGCACCCGACTGCACTCGGCCATTATCTCCATGAACTTTGGCACCCCCGCCGTGGCGATCAACTATGAGCACAAATCTCTGGGTGTGATGAACCAGCTGGGTCTGCCAGAGATGGCAACGGATGTGAAAAGCCTGATGGATGGCAGCATCATCACCCGGGTTAACAGCATTCTGGACAATTACGACGCCGTAAAACAGCAGGTTGACCTCGCGGTTGAGCAGGAGAGAGTTCTGGGTAACAACATTACCGCAGACGTCGTCAGACATTTAGGGTGAACCGATGAAACTTACATTCTTCACAATGCGATTTCCGGTCTCGTCAGAGACCTTCGTGCTCAATCAGGTCATCCATTTTATCGACAGCGGCTATGACGTGGAGATTATCTCCGTCTTCCCTGGCGATCTGGTGAACCGCCATGGGGCATTTGATCGTTACAACCTGGCAGAAAAAACGCACTATCTGCTGCCGGAAGAGAAGGTGAGCAACGCGGACAAGCTGAAGCAGCGCCTGCAGATTGTGCTGCCGAAAATCCTCAGCCTGACCACACTGAAATCCTTCAATATCGGGCGCTATGGCGCGCAGTCCAGCAAGCTTCTGCTGCCTGCCATCGTTGCCCATGCGAAGAAGACCTTTACCGCCGATGTTTTCCTGGTGCATTTCGGCTACGCCGGAGCGCTGGCGAATAAGCTGCGGGAACTGAATGTGCTGCGGGGCAAACAAGCGACCGTATTCCACGGTGCGGATATTTCCCGTCGGCATATCCTTGAAGAGCATAAGCAGGATTATGCCAACCTGTTCCGTCAGTCCGAACTGATGCTGCCAATCAGCCATCTGTGGGAAAACAAACTGATTGCCATGGGCTGTCCGCCTGAAAAAATTCACGTGACGCGTATGGGCATTGAGCCTGAGAAATTCAACCTGAAAGAGCGTGAGTCGCTGCACTCGCCGCTGCGCATCGTCTCCGTCGCACGCCTGACCGAGAAAAAGGGGCTGGGCGTCGCCGTTGAGGCCTGTAAATACCTGAAGGCCCAGGGAGCGAATTTTGAATATACCATCATCGGTAACGGTGACCTGGAAGAGACTCTGCGTGACACCATTCGTACAGCGCAGCTGGAAGAGTGCGTGAAAATGGTCGGATTCAAGCCTCAGGAGGAGATCAAGCGCTACCTGGACGAAGCCGACATCTTCCTGCTGCCTTCCCTGACCGCGGCGGATGGCGATATGGAGGGTATCCCGGTCGCCCTGATGGAAGCCATGGCCGTCGGCTTGCCGGTGGTCTCAACCGATCACAGCGGCATTCCTGAGCTCATTGAAAATAACGTCTCAGGCTGGCTGGCGCCGGAGGGCGATGCGAGAGCGCTGGGCGATATCCTGTTAAAACTGGCAAAAAGCGATATTGACGTGGCACCGGTCGTCGCGGCCGCGCGCGCCAGGGTAGAAACCGAGTTTAATCAGCATATTGCTTATCGCCAGCTGGCACAGCTTTTGGAGCAACTTGCGTGAGTAGTTTAAAAAATCAGGCCGCCTGGCTGTTTGGCGGCACCTGCTTTGCCGCCGTATTACAGGTCGTGCAGCTGGGCGTGCTGGCCCGCAGGCTGGAAGCCCATGAACTGGGCGTTCTGGCCATTATCAACGCTATTCTGGCGGTAGCGATGGTGTTGCAGGATATGGGAATGAGCAGCTATATCGTGCATCGCCAGAACATCACCCGGAAAGAGCAGAGCACCATCTACTGGGTGAACGTCCTGCTGAGCCTGATAACCGGGCTGCTGCTGATCGCCATCGCCTGGCCTATCGCGCATTTCTATCATATTCCTCAGCTGACCGGACTGATTATGCTAACCAGTCTGAACTTTCTGGTGCTGGGTTCGCTGTCGCAATATCAGGCTCATTTTATTAAAGCCAAAAAGATGGTGCTGCTGGCGAAAATAGAGATGGTCACCAAATTCCTGGCATTTATATTTACCGTTGCCATGCTCTGGTTTACCTCCCTCAACGTTGCCGCCGTTATTTTGGGGCTGTTTTCAAATGCCGCCATGCGTATTCTGTGCATGATTTGGTTTGGCGATAAAGCCTGGCGACCCACCTTTGAATTTGATAAAGCCACTTTTTTCAGCTCGATTAAATATGGTGTCTATCAGCTCGGTTCCCAGACGATAAATCAGCTGCGTACTCAGGCCGACTCCCTGATTGTGGGTAAGGTGATGGGCGCCGATATGCTCGGGGTTTATTCTCTGGCAAAAGAGCTGGTGCTTCAGCCACTTAAGCTGGTTACGCCGGTGATTAACCGCCTGGCGCTGCCGCGCTTTGCTGAAAAGCAGCATGAACCGGCGCAGCTGCAGCAACTGTTCCTGAAAGGCACGCTGGCCATTATGTTGTTTAGCAGCCTGATGTATCTGGCGATCGGCATCCTTTCACCGGTGATCGTGCGGGTGCTTTATGGCAGCGCACATGAAGCCGTCGGTCACCTGATACCGCTGATGCTTCTCTTTGGCATGCTGCGTCCAATGGGCGGACTGACTGGCGCAATTTCGCAGGCAAACGGACGGACTAACGTCGAGTTTTACTGGAATATTGTGGCAAGCATCATTGTGGTGCTGGTGCTGGCAACCACCTGGATCTACCCCAACGTCTGGTATGTGGCCCTGACGCTGTCAATTTCTCAGGTGCTCATTTCGGCCTTTGCCCATCCATTCTTTATTAAGCCGGTGATTGGCATCCCCTTTATCCCGTATGCCCGACAGTGGGTTTCGGTTTCGGCGGTGTTTGTCGGCATAATGGCGCTGGTCAGCTACTACAATTTATTTATTATGCCGGAATGGTTTAGCGGCTGGTTTTAATAAATTTGAGTCGAATAATAATAAAAAGGCGATCGCTCAGGCGGTTGCCTTTTTTTTAGTACCAGCGGGGGAAAATTTTCAGATTAAGATTATACTTCCACAGCATCTCTTTAATGCATAATGACCGAACGCTTTTTACTTCATTTATATGGAAAAATTATGACCAAGCTTAAAGCAGTTATCCCCGTTGCGGGTCTGGGTATGCACATGCTCCCTGCTACAAAAGCCATTCCTAAAGAGATGCTGCCGATTGTAGATAAGCCGATGATCCAGTACATCGTCGACGAATGCGTGGCAGCAGGGATCAAGGAAATTGTTCTGGTCACCCACGCTTCCAAAAATGCGGTTGAAAACCATTTTGATACTTCCTATGAACTGGAAGCCCTGCTTGAAGCGCGCGTTAAGCGTTCACTGCTGAGCGAAGTTCAGTCCATCTGCCCACCGGGCGTTACCATTATGAACGTTCGCCAGCCTCAGCCGCTGGGCCTGGCAAACTCCATCCTGTGCGCGCGCCCGATGCTGCATGACGAAGCGTTTGTGGTCGTGCTGCCTGACGTGCTGCTGGATGATTCTACCGCTGACCCGCTGCGTTACAACCTGGCCGCCATGGTTGCACGTTTTGAAGAGACTGGCCGCAGCCAGGTGCTGGCGCATCATATGCCGGAAGCCGACCTGTCTGAATACTCGGTCATCAAAACGCGCGACGTGATGGACAACCCAGGCCAGGTCAGCCAAATCGTCGATTTCGTGGAGAAGCCTGAGAACCCGCAGACGCTGAACTCCGATCTGGCCGCCGTAGGTCGCTACGTTCTGTCTGCCGATATCTGGGCTGAACTGGAAAACCTGGAGCCGGGGGCATGGGATCGTTATCAGCTGACCGATGCCATTGCCAGCCTTGCGAAGAAACAGCCGGTTGACGCTCACCAGCTTTCAGGCGCAAGCTTCGACTGCGGACGCAAACTGGGCTATATGAAAGCTTTTGTTTCCTGGGGCTTACGCAACAATGCTCAGGGCCGTGAATTCCGTGAGGCCGTCCAGACCATTCTGGCAAAATAATCCGATATTCGAATATGGCCGCGCCGGTGCGCGCGGTTGCAAGGAGTCAACATGGCTATTTTAGTCACGGGCGGGGCGGGCTACATCGGTTCCCATACGGTTTTGACGCTGCTTAAGCGCGGCGACGACGTGGTCGTACTGGACAACCTGGTCAACGCATCGCGCGAATCCCTCAGCCGGGTAGAAAAGCTGGCGGATAAGAAAGCCACTTTCATTGAAGGTGACATCCTCGACCGCGCCTGCCTGCGCACGCTTTTTACCCAGCATGATATCTCTGCGGTGATCCACTTCGCCGGCCTTAAGGCCGTGGGCGAATCGACCCGTATGCCGCTGGAGTACTATCAAAATAACGTGACGGGCACTCTTATCCTGCTGGAAGAGATGCGCGCCGCGGGCGTCAATCAGTTTATATTCAGCTCTTCCGCCACGGTGTACGGCGCGGATGCGCCCGTTCCCTATGTGGAAACCACGCCAATCGGCGGCACAACCAGCCCGTACGGCACCTCGAAACTGATGGTCGAATTCATCCTGCGCGACTTTGCGAAGTCCAACCCGGAATTCAAAACCATTGCGCTGCGCTACTTCAACCCGGTTGGCGCACATGAGTCTGGTCAGATTGGGGAAGATCCCAACGGCATCCCAAACAACCTGCTGCCCTATATCGCCCAGGTGGCCATTGGCCGACTGGAAAAGGTGAATATCTTTGGCGGTGACTATCCCACCAAAGATGGCACCGGTGAGCGTGACTACATCCACGTGATGGATCTTGCCGAAGGTCACCTTAAAGCGCTGGACCACATTGCATCCATCAGCGGCTATAAAGCCTATAACCTTGGGGCGGGCGTAGGATATTCGGTCCTGGAAATGGTTAAGGCCTTCGAGAAAGCCAGCGGTCGTACCATTCCTTATCAGATTTCCCCTCGCCGCGACGGCGATCTCGCCGCCTTCTGGGCCGACGCCTCCCTGGCAGACAAAGAGCTCAACTGGCGCGTTTCGCGCGGTATCGACCAGATGATGCGTGATACCTGGAAATGGCAGAGTTCGAATCCGCAGGGATATAAGTAAACCCGCTCAGGTTTATCTGTTTAAAATTCAACCCGGCCTTTGCCGGGTTTTGCGTATTTAACTATCATGAAGGGGTTACCGCGATTATAGAAATCGTGCAAGCAGGGCGTTCAGGGTGTTATTGGACTCGACCCAGGACAAAAATAAATCTTCAATATTGGATGTTATTTGAACAAAATAGAACCCTAAAAGGGTATACATCCTGTGAATGAGCGACTTTCCACGCTAGTGTGAATGCATCGTTATTCGAGCCGGATAAATCTTATTTTGTTAGTTTTCATATTTGCTGAATGATACAATTATGCTTCTGCTGATGATGCGACGGAGGTGATTTTTCCTCTGTTAAACGTATAGGATTACAGTCACTTAGTTTTAGCACATAAGCTGACCGCATAGGGCGACCTGCAGAATTGAGCATCTACAACATACCGGCAAGCCATGCTCTGGGATAGCGTACCCAGGGGCGGTAGCGTGGCTAAATTCTGTTCTATGATGTTTATGTTCAATAATCCAATAATCCAATAATCTAAGGTTATTGTTCCAAATCACTCCCGTTTAGAGACGAGCTATGAAGATTTTGATTACTGGTGGTGCTGGATTTATCGGTTCGGCGGTTGTAAGACATATCATTAAAAATACGCATGATTCTGTCATCAATGTTGATAAATTAACCTATGCGGGTAATCTGGAATCGATCAAGGATGTCAGCAGGAGTGAGCGTTATCAGTTCGTTCAACTTGATATTTGTGACACCGATGGTTTAATCAAGGTGATCAACGAGACAAAGCCAGACGCCATCATGCATCTGGCCGCTGAGAGTCATGTAGACCGATCGATAACTGGCCCGGCAGATTTCGTACAGACAAACGTGGTTGGAACCTATAGTTTACTTGAAGCAACTCGCCAGTATTGGAACGTGCTTAGTAATGATAAAAAACAGGCTTTTCGCTTCCATCACATTTCCACCGATGAAGTCTACGGTGATCTGCCTCATCCTGATGAAATGAGTGGTGAACTCCCGCTGTTTACCGAAACGACGGCTTACGCGCCAAGCAGCCCGTACTCATCGACTAAAGCTGCCAGCGATCATCTGGTCCGGGCATGGGGGAGAACCTACAAGTTACCCGTTATTATTACCAATTGCTCAAATAATTACGGCCCTTATCATTTCCCCGAGAAATTGATCCCGTTAATTATTATTAATGCCCTCGAACTAAAACCGCTCCCCATCTATGGGAAGGGTGACCAGATCCGCGACTGGCTATACGTCGAAGATCATGCGAAAGCATTGTATAAGGTTGTCACAGAAGCAAAACCCGGTACGACCTATAATATCGGTGGTCATAACGAGAAAAAGAATATTGATGTTGTAATGACGGTATGTGCACTGCTGGACGAGTTAAAACCGGCTAAAACGAAATATGCTGAGTTGATTACTTATGTGAACGACAGGCCCGGGCACGATCGTCGTTATGCTATAGATTCCAGCAAAATGCAGAATGAGCTGGGATGGAAACCACAGGAAACTTTTGAAACAGGTATGCGTAAGACTGTGGAATGGTACCTGGCAAACACGCAATGGGTAGAAAACGTCAAGAGCGGTGCTTACCAGAGCTGGATTGAACAGAACTACGAGAAACGTAGCTAATGAATATTCTTTTATTTGGTAAAAATGGCCAGGTTGGTTGGGAGCTTCAGAGGGCGCTGGCACCTTTGGGCAACCTGATTGCTCTCGATCGTCATTCAGTAGAATACTGTGGGGACCTATCAGACCCTGGTGGTATTACAGCAACCATTCTGGCAATAAAACCTGATGTCATTATTAATGCTGCTGCGCATACTGCCGTTGATAAGGCGGAATCCGAACCAGAACTTGCTGCGCTTTTAAATACAACATCGGTAGCTGCGATGGCTAAAGCCGCAGAAACTGTCGGTGCGCTCTTGGTGCATTACTCTACTGACTATGTGTTTAATGGAGAAGGTTCCGAAGCCTGGGTAGAGACAGATACCACCGCGCCCTTGAGCGTTTATGGTAAGACCAAGTGTGATGGTGAAAAGGCCATTGTCGCCAGCTGCAGTTACTACCTTATCTTCCGTACCAGCTGGGTTTATGCCGCAAAAGGGAATAATTTTGCGAAGACAATGCTCAAACTGGCTGCCGAAAGGGATGAGCTTTCTGTCATCGACGATCAGTTTGGCGCGCCGACCGGGGCTGAGCTAATTGCAGATTGTACTGCACACGCTATTCGTAAAGCTAAAAAAGATATTAGCCTCTCGGGTATTTATCATCTAATAGCCAGTGGAGAGACGACCTGGCATCAGTATGCCGGGTATGTGATTAATGCAGGGAGGCTGAAGGGAATGGAGCTCAGAGTTAAGAGTATCAACCCGGTTCCTACCAGTGCGTTCCCGACTGCGGCCACAAGACCCACTAACTCCAGACTTAGTACGACGAAGTTTCAGGACGCTTTTGAGCTGACTCTGCCAGACTGGCGAGTGGGCGTGCAGCGTATGCTGAACGAGATTTAATCAAAATTTTAAAACAGCATTGATTAGTGCTGTTAACCTGGAATGAATTACCATGAAGAATAAAGGCATTATACTCGCAGGTGGTTCCGGTACTCGGCTGTATCCGGTGACAATGGCTGTAAGTAAACAGCTCCTGCCAATATATGATAAACCCATGATTTACTATCCCTTAAGCACGCTGATGATGGCAGGTATTCGCGATATCCTGATCATCAGTACTCCTCAGGATACACCGAGATTTGAAAGCCTGTTAGGGGATGGCTCTCAGTGGGGGATTTCCATTTCATATAAAGTGCAGGAAAGCCCAGATGGACTCGCTCAGGCTTTTATACTTGGCGAAGAATTTATTGGGGATGATGCCTGTACGCTTATTCTTGGCGATAATATTTTCTATGGGCACGATCTTAATAAGCAGCTTGAAGAAGCCTGTAATAAAAAACAGGGGGCTACCGTGTTTGCTTATCACGTGCAGGATCCTGAACGCTATGGCGTAGTCGAATTTGACGAGAATGGTAAAGCTATTTCTCTTGTTGAAAAGCCTGAAAATCCGAAAAGTAATTATGCAGTGACAGGTCTTTATTTCTATGACAACAGTGTCGTAAAAATAGCAAAATCCCTAAAGCCTTCTGCCCGCGGCGAACTCGAAATTACCGATGTCAATCGTATCTATCTTGAAAAAGGTCAACTTTCCGTCTCAATAATGGGGCGCGGTCATGCCTGGCTGGATACTGGCACGCACCAAAGTATGAATGAAGCTAATAACTTTATTCAAACGATAGAAACGCGTCAGGGCCTCAAAGTTTGCTGTCCTGAAGAGATTGCTTACCGAATGGAATTTATTTCTTCAGCACAATTAAAAGAACTCGCAAAGCCTTTAAGTAAAAATAATTATGGCAAATATTTATTAGCGCTGGCTGAAGGTAAGTTGTGAAATGAAAATTATCGATACATCAATCCCTGAAGTAAAAATTATTGAAGCCTCAGTCTTTGGTGATGAGCGCGGCTTTTTCATGGAAACCTGGCAGCAGAAAAAGTTTGATGAACTTGTTACGGCTCGTCAATTTGTTCAGGATAACCATTCGAAATCCACTCAAGGGATTCTACGAGGACTCCATTACCAGACTGTAAACACTCAGGGGAAACTGGTACGCGTTGTTGCGGGGGAAGTATACGATGTTGCGGTTGATATGCGTAAATCTTCACCCACCTTCGGTCAATGGGTGGGCGTTTATCTATCAGCTGAAAATAAGCGGCAGCTATGGGTGCCTGAGGGTTTTGCCCATGGGTTTTATGTGACTTCGGACAACGCTGAATTTGTCTACAAGTGCACCGATTACTATAATCCAGCAAATGAACATACACTTCTCTGGAATGATCCGGAAATAGGTATAAAATGGCCTGTTATTGAAAATAGTGCGCCGCTACTCTCTGCTAAAGATCAGATTGGTAAACCATTCAGGAAAGCAGTGTATTTTCAGTAAAGTATCATTATTGATGGTGGCTCTTTTAACAGGGCTATCGTTGAAAACATATGTAGTTCCAATTTTTTCTATCCAGGCAAAATTCAAGGTGTTCAGAATGGATATTGAGACCTTAGTAACGCCCAAAATGATAATGCGACTCGAAAATGATAAATGAAGATCATATTAGTATACTATTCTGTAGCTATAACGGCGAAAAGTATCTTAGAGAACAGATTGATTCTATTATTTCGCAGACGCACAGTAACTGGACAATTTATATTTCAGATGATGGTTCTTCAGACTCGACATTAAAAATCATTGAAGAGTATATAAAAAAGTTACCTAAAAATAAAATCTATTTGCTGAAAGGACCCTCGAAAGGATTCGCGGCTAATTTCCTGTCACTGCTTAGAAATAAGGATATACACTCACCTTATTATGCTTTTAGCGATCAGGATGACATATGGTTTGATACCAGGCTTGAACGCGCACTGAAGTTAGTTAAACAAGCGGAACAGACTACTCGAGACACATGTGTCTTATATGGTGGCCGTACAAAGCTTATCGATGCGGAAAGAAGAGTAATAGGCCTATCCCCTCTCTTTATTCGTGATTTTAAATTAGAAAATGCACTCCTCCAAAGTTATTCCGGAGGAAACACTATGCTCTTCAATCATGCGATCAAAAATAAGATTGAAATGCTGCCAGAAAAAATACCTATTGTGTCACATGATTGGTATCTTTATCTCGTTTGTGCAGCTTTTTCTGGTGAAATTATCTATGATCGCGAACCACAGGTGCTTTACCGACAACATGGAGATAATATAGTCGGTAGTAATCTCGGTCTCCTTTCAAAACTGTCACGTTTGAAACGCCTTTATAATGGTGAGTTTGCACAATGGAATAACATTAATAAATTAAGTATAGAATACTTTTATCCTTTTCTTCCAAAAAAACAGAAGGAAATTATCGATCACTTCAATTCATGTGGAGATGAAAGTATTTTCATCAGATTTCGGGGTTTTTTGTCAGCTAAGGTTTACCGTCAAAAAAAATCTGAAAGCCTGTTGTTTATGTTAATGAATGTTCTCGGAAAGATAAATTGAATAAGAAACATATGATGGTGGTTAAATGAAAAGGATAGTTAGGTACTTCTACAAATTATTTATTAAAGTGATTCTTTTTAGTTATTACTCGCTGCTTTCCTATCGTGACAGTATAAAAACTAAAAGATTTACTAATATCATTCAGGATAAAGAATTTGTTGGCGGGAAGGTTATGCTTCTGGCGCTTTATGAAAAAACAGCCTTAAGAAATGACACGATAGAATTACTTAAGGAAGCAAAAAGACAAAATGTCTTCATCATAGGCGTAAACACACTTAAGTTGAGTAATGAAAATTATCCTGAAGAGTTAATCGATGTTTATATTGAAAGGGATAACTTCGGGCGTGATTTTGGCAGCTATCAGGCAGGGATGCAATATATTTATAGAAAAAAAGTTGACGAAAGATGCAGTAGATTGTTAATTATAAATGATAGTGTGTTCTTCTCAAAAAAAGGGTTACCAGAATTTATTAAAGACCTGTTTGAAACAAAAACCGAAGTATTAGGTGCAACTGAAAATAAAGAGATCTCTCATCATCTTGGCTCTTTTTGTATTTCTGTTTTAGGCCGAATAGTATCCCATGAAAAATTCGAAAATTATTGGAAAAACTACAAGTTAACTAACGTGCGTCCACTTGTAATCAAAAGGGGTGAGTTTACTTTAAGTACGATATTGAAGTCTCTTGTGAGTTCTGAAAATAACTTTAAAGCTATTTATGATGTTGCTTTTTTTGAATCCGCTTTAGCTCGTGATAAAGAATTATTTCATAATTATTATTATTTCCGTCGCGAGGGTTCGCGCAGGTTTTGGACTAATACTAACCTGATAGACTACTTCAAGCATGACTTTATTCTTAAGTCTTTTTACGATAAATATATAGAAGGGATAAAATTAAATTCAGAAGTCCTCAAAAATTCTCGCTATGAAACTAAACCCTCGGAAGAGGATCAAAAGGTTGACTTTGTCAACTTCGCAACGTTCATGTCAACGGTTGACTTTGAAACTCTGCCTCATGGGAAGCTTCTTAAGCAACGGTTGATGAGTATCTACCTTGACGACTTTACCCGAGGTTCACAGATACACAACAATTGTATCTCGCTACATCGTTTAGGCTTACCAATAATTAAGTTAGACTTGTTATATCGCACTGTTTGTAATTTTAATGATCTTATTAAGATAAAAGAGCAACTGGATGAGTCTCAGCAGGAAGATTTTATGACACTGATGACCAACAGATTGTCTGGAGAGAAATTCCTTTTTGGACTGAACAGACAAGCATTTGAATGTGGGATTATGTAAAATGAGTTATATCAAAAATTCACCCGGACTCGATGATCTCGTAAACGCGCTAAAATCATTCCATGTTATCCGCGTCATGGGTGGGCAGGACATCCGCCAACGTTATAAACGCTCACGCCTTGGTCCATTTTGGATAACAATCAGTATGCTCGTCATGATCACTACTATGGGGCTGGTTTTTGGTAACCTTTTCAAAACACCACTGCATGACTTTCTGCCTTACCTGACTCTCGGATTAATCATCTGGGGCTTTCTGCTAGGTAGTATCACCGAGGGCTGCGATGCTCTTATTTCGGCTGAAGGCATTATCAAACAACTTCCCGTTCCGCTACATGTACATGTCCTGCGTGTCGTCTGGAAGAATTTTATTATTTTTTTACACAATATTGTTATTTTTCCGCTTGTACTTATAGCCGTGGGTAAGGGTGTCAACTGGTATATTTTATTAGCCATCCCCGGATTTATACTTCTTGCTCTTAACGTTTCGTGGCTGCTAATGGTTATGTCATTAATTTGCGCCCGCTTTAGAGATATGACGCAGATTATTCTCAGCATTATGCAGGTTATCTTCTATCTGACACCGGTCATTTGGATGCCCCAGCTGCTGACACACCGTATCGGTACTTTTTTACTCGATATGAATCCGTTTTATCATTTAATAGATGTGGTCAGGTCCCCTTTACTGGGTCAGGTGCCCTCTGCAACAACATACTGGGTGACGATAATTATGGCGGTTGTAGGTATTGTATTCTCAACACTTATGACCAGTAAGTTTAAATATCGTGTACCTTACTGGGTTTAGGGAACGTTATGACTATTATTAAATTTGAAAATGTTGGTATTGATTTTCCTATTTTCGATGCGGCATCGCGCTCTATTAAAAAGAATTTTATGAGCTTCGCCACAGGCGGTAAAGTGGGAGAGGCAAATGGTAAGGTCGTTGTTTCAGCGCTGAATAATCTTAATTTCGAAATTAATGATGGAGAAAGGGTTGGTTTAATAGGCCACAATGGTTCTGGCAAAACTACACTTTTACGCATGTTTAGTCGCGTCTATCATCCTACTTCCGGAAAAGCCACTATTGAAGGTGATATTGGGTCATTAATATCTATTTCACTTGGGATTAATCCTGAATTTACCGGGCGTGAAAATATTTATATCCGTGGCGCTCTCTTAGGACTCAGAAGAAGAGAAATAAACAGTAAGATTGATGAGATTATTGATTTTACTGACCTTGGGGATTTTATCGATATGCCGGTCAGAACCTACTCATCCGGTATGCAGATGCGCCTGGGCTTTAGTGTTTCGACAATTTTTACCCCGGAAATATTACTTATGGATGAGTGGCTGTCAGTAGGCGATGAGAGTTTTAAAGAGAAAGCTGAAACACGTTTGAGCAATATTATTAATGCAACAAAAATTTTGATCCTTGCAAGCCATAGTCAGGAGCTGATGGCAAAGGTATGCACGAGGATCCTGTGGCTGGAACATGGTACCGTCAAGATGGATGGCAAGCCGCAGGACATTTTGCCACTATACTTCAAAAGCAGTATCAGGAAAGCTGATCTTGTGTAGTCGGTAGCTAAACAAATGCGTATTCTTTAGAGGGACTTATTACCTGCGTTGTTATTATGCAACAAATAATGCCAATCGCACCAATCACTACCTTTAATCAGCTATCCTGAGTTAACATGTTTGACACTTTTTACACATGGTGCACCAGACTTGCGCCATGAGCGACCTTCAGACAGGAGTATGTAATGTCCAAGCAACAGATCGGCGTTGTAGGTATGGCTGTTATGGGCCGTAACCTGGCTCTCAACATTGAAAGCCGCGGCTATACCGTATCCATCTTTAACCGCTCTCGCGAAAAGACTGATGAAGTTATCGCTGAGAACGAAGGTAAAAAGCTGGCTCCATACTACAGTATCGAAGAGTTTGTTGACTCCCTTGAGAAGCCCCGTCGTATCCTGCTGATGGTTCAGGCAGGCGAAGCAACTGACAAAACTATCGCTTCCCTGACCCCACACCTTGATAAAGGCGATATCCTGATCGACGGCGGTAACACCTTCTACAAAGACACCATTCGCCGTAACCGCGAGCTATCCGAGCAGGGCTTTAACTTCATTGGTACCGGCGTATCAGGTGGGGAAGAAGGGGCGCTGAAAGGTCCATCGATTATGCCTGGCGGTCAGAAAGAAGCTTATGAGCTGGTTGCCCCTATCCTGGATAAGATTGCTGCCCGCGCTGAAGGTGAAGCCTGCGTTGCCTATATCGGTCCGGACGGTGCGGGTCACTACGTTAAGATGGTTCATAATGGGATTGAGTATGGTGATATGCAGCTTATCGCAGAAGCCTACTCATTGCTGAAAAATGCCCTGAACCTGAGCAATGAAGATTTGGCTAAGACCTTCAGCCAGTGGAATGAAGGCGAACTGAATAGCTATCTGATCGACATTACTAAAGATATCTTCACCAAAAAAGATGAAGACGGTAAGTACCTGGTTGATGTGATTCTGGATGAAGCCGCCAACAAAGGCACCGGTAAGTGGACCAGTCAGAGCTCACTGGATCTTGGCGAGCCACTGTCGCTGATAACTGAGTCCGTGTTTGCCCGCTATCTCTCCTCGCTGAAAACTCAGCGCGTAGCGGCTTCAAAAGTGCTGAGCGGCCCGACTGTTAAAGCCCTTACGGGTGATAAAGCTGAGTTTATCGAGAAAGTCCGTCGTGCACTTTATCTGGGTAAAATCGTTTCTTATGCACAGGGCTTCTCCCAGCTGAAAGCAGCGTCAACCGAGAATAACTGGGATCTTAACTACGGTGAGATTGCTAAAATCTTCCGTGCAGGCTGCATTATCCGCGCACAGTTCCTGCAGAAGATCACTGATGCTTATGCAGAGAATGCCGACATTGCAAACCTGCTGCTGGCACCTTACTTCAAAAATATCGCTGACGAGTACCAGCAGGCGCTGCGTGACGTTGTGGCCTATGCGGTTCAGAACGGTATTCCAACGCCAACCTTCTCTGCAGCTATCGCTTACTACGACAGTTACCGTTCAGCAGTACTGCCAGCTAACCTGATTCAGGCTCAGCGCGACTACTTTGGTGCACATACCTATAAACGCATCGATAAAGACGGTGTGTTCCATACTGAGTGGCTGGATTGATTCAAAAAGTTGCTTAACACTCTTGAAACCACAGTTGATACTGTGGTTTTTTTTATATTTTTAATGTGCAAAACTGGACAGATGTCACCCATTAAATTTTTGCTCCTCCTCGCTGCCTCTTGTCAATCCTGCGAATCATGCAAGTATCCCACCCAAACGACTATTCAGCAGTAGCGCTCTCCCGACGAACTGATTATGTCCTGTAAGGGAATGGCTGTTCGCACCGTCCGACTCACTCATCATCTGACAGCACCCGCTATAAATTATCGGTAGAAGTTTTAAGAACCAAGCGGTAATGCAGTCTGTAATATTAACCCAATGTTACTTTATGATTTTGTGCGTTTTAAATTACTACTAAATGTTACGTTTAGGTTCTGTTTAACTACTAATCCGCGTTCTTACTATACTTGCCAAACCTTTTATTATCATGAATTACCCACTTAATTGAATTCGTATATTTAAAATAAATATCCCGGAAGCATGAGTTAAATATAACCATCCGGATAATTGGCAAGGACAATGATATGTCGGATATGAGCATCTCCCTTAATACCGCTACGCTGACTCATCCGCTTTCCCAATGGGGGGCCGAACGCGCCGAATCCGTGGTCGGCGAGCTGGAACGGGGCAAAGTTATTTGCCTGCCACATCTGGCGTTTGCGCTGACTGAGCAGGAACAAACATTATTGGATCCCGCTGTTGTGGATCCTAAGCGTAAAAACATTAGCTATCAGCCCTTGAAGGATAAGCTTACCGGCGTTGCCGCAGCGGAGCAGGAACCGGCCGTGCGTGCGCTGCTTAAGCGTCACTACCAGTCGAGTTTGCAGCTGATTGCTGCTATTCTCCCCGAATATGAGCAGGTATTGCATACGCCCACCAATAGCCTGCGCGTTCATCCGGTTAAGGCATGGTCGAAAAGTACCTCGTGGCGCAAAGACGACAGTCGTCTGCACGTCGATGCATTTCCTTCCCGCCCTAATTATGGCGAACGGATCCTGCGTATATTTACCAACATTCATCCAGGCGGTGAAAGTCGTAACTGGCGGGTGGGAGAGACATTCCCGTCGCTGGCTGCACGCTTCTTACCCCGCCTGAAATCGTATTCGCCGTTGAGCAGCTGGCTGCAAAACGCTGTTGGCATTACCAAAAGCCGCCGTAGCCACTACGATCATCTGATGCTGCAAATGCATGATGCCATGAAGGCTGATGCTGATTACCAGAAGCAGGGACCGCAGTTGGCGATTGACTTCCCTACGGGCAGTAGCTGGATCTGCTTCTCCGACCAAACCCCGCATGCGGCGATGGGCGGGCAGTTTATGCTGGAGCAAACTTTCCTGCTGCCGGTTGATGCGATGCAGAACCCCCAGCATTCGCCGTTACGGGTGCTGGAAGGGCTGCTGGGTAAGCCGTTAATTTGATATTCAGTAAGGTGACCTGAGACGGGCTACAGAGCAAGGCCTGTAGCCGGATCGGCGTGAGGGGTAGGCGAGCGCCAGCAAAGCCCTCAGGGCACCAGCAAATCCCCCTCGCGGCAGGCTTCGTTTCCCGCCAGACGGGTCACCAGCATTCCGGCGGTGGCGAACCGTCCTCCGCTGCGGGCATACAGTCTGCCGCCAAATGCGGCGGTCAGCGGTGTAAGCTTGTCTGCTAACGGGTCGAGGATATCAGCGACCACCTCACCCGGCATAATCCACTCACCCAGGCTGCGGCGATGAAGTATCACGCCGGAGTGGGGCGCCGTGATGTATTCGCAGCCTGCCAGCGGCACGGCGGGATGCGGCAGCAGCGGCAGGGCGGGCGCTTCACCAGAAATAAACCCGCCCAGGGTAAGGGCGCTGATTATTGCATTGGCGTCTTTCTCTGCCTGCCCCGCATCCACATCCCTGACCCCTCGCAGCTCCAGCGTCACCGGCAACAGCCCGTCGGGCAGTGGAAAGCGGTCACCCAGGGTGCGCAGCAGATAGCACCAGGGTTCGCAGCAGGCCTCATCAAAAGGTTCGCCGCCCGATACCTCGGCGATCAGCTGCACCTCGCTGCCTGTATAGCGCGCCAGCGGCTCGATGGCGGGCCAGGCCTGTGGCGTGGTGTAGAGATGCGGCAGGGCTTCCCAGTCGCAGTGCAGATCAATCATCAGGTCCGCCTTACAGGCCATCTGCATCAGCGTATGACGCTGAGAGGCCAGCTCGGTGACCGGAGGGTGACTGTTGAAGTAGTCATCTATTGCCTGGCGGATTAGCAGGCGATTCTGTTCAGGATCCTGCGTAAGCCGCGGCGTCAGCTGGGCGGCAAGGGCGGGGCCGAGCGCCGGAAACTGGCGATTAAAATCCTGCCCTGACGCGGTGTCGAAGCGTCCCAGGTGTGTGCCATGCCAGTGCTGGCCGAGGGCTATCGGGTTGGCAACCGGCACCAGGGTTATCTGCGCCGCCAGCCGGTTATCGGATCCCAGCGCCAGCAGCTTCTGTTTCAGATACCAGGCCACCGCCACACCCGGCAGCTCATCGCCATGCAGCGCGGCCTGAATATAGACCTGACGGGATGAGGGGGGGCCAAAATGGTAGCTGATGATTTCACGCTGGGTTCCCAGCGAGGCGCTGAGCAGAGGGTGGTGGCGCTGTTGCATGGGTAGATTCGCTTTCAGAGGAGTGAAGAGCCGCAACCCGCAGGTGCGGCTCAGAGGCTGTTACTGTTTTACCGAGATATCAGTCGCAAAATAGCGCTTCTGGATGGTATCGAAGGTGCCGTTTTTGCGGATTTCCGCATAGGCGTTATCAATAGCGGTTTTCAATTCCGTATCGCCCTTACGCAGGCCGATGGCGGTGCCCGGACCAATAAGGGGATCCTCAACCACCGGGCCGGCCAGCGCAAAATCCTGACCCTGCGGACGCTTCAGGAAGCCAATTGCGGCCTGGGCGGCGTCGGTAAAGACCGCATCAAGACGGCCGGACACCAGATCGCTTTCCACCTGGGCCTGATCGCCGTAGGGCACCACGTTGACACCATAGGGCTGCCATTTAGCACGGGCATAGCGTTCCTGAATCGTTCCCTGCTCCACGCCAACGGTTTTACCCTTGAGCGACACGGCAGTAGGCAGCAGACCGGAGCCTTTGCGGGCAATCAGCTGGACGTGGGTGTCGTACAGCGGAACGCTAAAATCGATCTGCTTCATGCGCTCTTCAGTGATGCCCATGTCCGACAGAATGCCGTCAAACTTCCGCGCCTTCAGCGCCGGGATCATCCCGTCAAACTGATTCTCGACCCAAACGCACTTAGCCTGCATCTGTTCGCAGAGGGCGTTGCCAAGATCGATATCAAAACCGACCAGCTTGCCCTGTGGCGTCTTCGACTCAAAGGGCGGGTAGCTCGGGTCAACCGCGAAGCGAACCTGTTCAATTTTAGCCTGAGCGCCGAATGCACAACCGGCCATAATCACCAGGGCGGCCGCCTGGCGCAGACGGGTAGAAAGCGAGGATTTTGCCATAAGTCCTTTCTTATCAATAAGTTTACGCAAGTTAACAGAGTAACCGCCTCACGGCGGCCCGTGAATCGCTATTTAATAATGTTTGCCCGTTCGCAGGACGCAACGCGCTGGTAGTCCTGCACGTTAAGCACTATGGATTTTTCCAGCAGTCCGGCATTAAAAGCAATCTCAGTATTACGTTCGAAAAGCGCAGGATCGACCACCAGTTTTAGCTCTTCATGGAAGCTGAACGGCGGGATAGCGCCGAAGACGCAGCCGGTCAGACGATCCACCTCTGGCGGGCTGGCCAGTGACGCGCGCAGACCGCCTACTGCTCTGGCGACCTTGCTTAAATCCGCCTGCTCATCGGCGGGAAGGACGGCCAGCACGTACTGTTTTATGCCGTTCCCCTTGATATGACAAACCAGCGCCTTGGCACCCTGACCGACGGTTGTGCCGCGGATGGCTGCCACCTCTTCACATTTTCCGGTGGGCTCATGCTCCATCAGTGTGTAGCTGGCCTGCTGACTGTCGAGCAGGGCGGTAAGTTTCTCGAAAGTGCTCATCGGTCTCCCCAATGTGGAAGGCCGGTTACCCGGCCTTATCGGTGAAATTGGCTTATTTATGTCGCTGGCGCAGGTTGTTGATGACCGTGCTGAGATCCAGGTCCTGATCCTGTAGCAGCACCAGCAGATGATAAATCAGGTCGGAGGCTTCGTTGGTCAGCTCGTGACGATCGTTAACGGTAGCCGCCAGTGCCGTTTCCACACCTTCTTCGCCTACCTTCTGCGCGATACGCTTGGTGCCGCTGGCATACAGGCTGGCGGTATAGGAGCTTTTGGGATCCGCGTGCTTACGCTCTGCCAGCAGCTGCTCAAGCTGATACAGAAAGCTCCAGTCTGATGCCGCGGGGGAGAAGCAGCTGGAGGTACCAAGGTGGCAGGTTGGGCCAACAGGGTTAACCAGCAGCAGCAGCGTATCGTTATCGCAGTCCGGGGTGATACTGACCACGTTGAGGACGTTTCCTGAGGTTTCCCCCTTGGTCCACAGCCGCTGTTTGGTGCGCGACCAGAAGGTCACCTGACCGGTTTCAAGCGTTTTGCTGAGCGCCTCCTGGTTCATATAACCATGCATCAGCACTTCACCCGAGACGGCATGCTGCACGATGGCCGGCATCATGCCGTCGGTTTTGACCCAGTCCAGCTGGTCTGTCTGTTGTTGAGTTAACACGCGCGAATCTCCACACCTTTTTCAATCAGAAACTTTTTCAGCTCAGCGATATTGATAATTTGCTTATGGAATACCGAAGCCGCCAGCGCGCCGTCCACATCGGCATCGCGGAAGGCCTGGTGGAAATGTTCCATCGTGCCCGCCCCGCCAGAGGCGATTAGCGGCACGTTGCAAACCTCACGCACCTTTTGCAGCTGCACCAGGTCGTAGCCATTACGCACGCCATCCTGATTCATCATATTTAAGACGATCTCACCCGCGCCGCGCTTTTGTACTTCCTGTACCCAGTCCAGCGTCTGCCAGGTCGTGACCTGCGTACGGCGTTCATCACCGGTATACTGGTTGACCTGATACTGACCGCTCTCCGCGTCGAACCAGGTGTCAATACCCACCACAATACACTGCACGCCGAAGCGATCTGCCAGACGGGTAATCAGCTCCGGATCGGCCAGCGCCGGGGAGTTGATGGAAATCTTGTCTGCGCCGAAGGAGAGGATCTGCGCCGCGTCTTCAATCGTCTTAATGCCGCCCGCCACGCAAAACGGGATATCAATGACTTCCGCTACGCGAGAAACCCAGCTTTTATCCACCACGCGGCCATCGGACGATGCGGTAATATCATAGAAGACCAGCTCATCGGCCCCTTCCGCCGCGTAACGCTGCGCCAGCGGCACGATATCGCCAATAATTTCATGATTGCGAAACTGCACGCCTTTGACGACATGACCGTCGCGCACGTCCAGGCAGGGGATTATCCTTTTTGCCAGCATGAAATGGCCTCCGTTACGGTGAATTTATTTTCAAGCAGGGCGCGGCCAACGATGACGCCCTGTGCGCCGCTGCCGCGCAGGGCAGCAATATCGTTAAGTGAACCAATACCGCCGGAAGACTGGAAGGCAACCGACGGATAGCGGGCGGAGACTTCGCGATAGAGAGCCACGTTCGATCCGCTGAGCGTACCGTCGCGGGAGATATCGGTGCACAGTACGTGCTTCAGGCCTACCGGCTCAAACTGCCCAATCACCTCTTCAAGCGTGACGCCAGCCGCTTCCTGCCAGCCGCTGATCGCCACCTCTTTACGGTTATCGGCATTGATGCGCACGTCCAGCGCCAGCACAATAGCTTCAGCGCCGTATTCTCTGAACCAGCTCTGCACCGCTTCCGGCTCTTTTATCGCCGTTGAGCCGACCACCACGCGGGTGGCACCCGCTTCCAGCAGCGCGTCAACGTCACTACGGCTGCGGATACCGCCGCCCACCTGAACCGGTACGCTGACGCCCGCCAGCAGTTTTTTCAGCAGCGGGATCTGCCGTGCGGCGGGATCCTTCGCGCCGGTCAGATCCACCAGGTGCAGCACGCTGGCCCCTTCGGCCTCGTATGCCTGCAGGCGCGGCAGGGGATCGCTGCCGTAGTCGCGCTGCTGGCCGTAGTCGCCCTGATGCAGACGCACGACCTTGCCCTCAATCAAATCTAATGCGGGAATAATCATGCCGGTTACATCTCCAGGAAGTTTTTCAGCAGCTGAGCCCCGGCGGCCCCGGAGCGCTCCGGGTGGAACTGCACGCCGAAGAAGTTATCTTTCTGCACGGCGGCGCTGAAGGCTTCGCCGTAGCTACACTGTGCGATAGTCCAGGCATTCACCGGCATGGCATAGCTGTGCACAAAGTAGAAATAGGCGCCCTCAGGAATGTCGCGGAAAAGATGATTACCGGCCTGGGCGGTGATCTGGTTCCAGCCCATATGCGGCAGCGGCAGGCCGTGATCGGTCATACGGTTAACCGGCTGGTCGATAATGCCTAGCGTCGTGATGCCGCCGGTTTCATCGCTTTGTGAACCCAGCAGCTGCATGCCGAGGCAGATGCCCAGCACGGGCTGGGTGCAGGCTTTGATCAGGTCGATCAGCTCACGCTCGCGCAGTTGATCCATGGCCGCGCGGGCGGTGCCGACGCCGGGCAGCAGCAGCTTATCCGCCTGCAGGACGATATCGGCCTCGCGGCTGACCTGCGGCTCGTAGCCCAGCCGCTCCAGCGCCCATTTTACCGAGGAGAGATTGGCGCAGCCGGTATCCAGAATGACTACGTTCATTACAGCACTCCTTTTGAGCTGGGAAGCGTGTTGCCTTCAACGCGGATCGCCTGACGCAGCGTACGCCCAAAGGCCTTAAACAGACTCTCAACGCGGTGATGGTCGTTCTTACCTTTGGTACGCAGATGCAGGGTGCTGGCCATGGAGTAGGAGAGCGAACGGAAAAAGTGCTCCACCATTTCGGTGCTCAAATCGCCCACGCGCTGATAGTTGAATTCGGCCTTATATTCCAGATGCGGACGCCCGGAGATGTCCAGCGCGCAGCGGGCCAGGCATTCGTCCATCGGCAGCACAAAGCCAAAGCGGCCAATGCCGCGCTTGTCGCCCAGCGCTTTTAACAGCGCCTCACCCAGCGCCAGCCCGGTATCCTCAACCGTATGGTGATCGTCAATATAGAGGTCGCCTTTCACCTCCACGTTCATGCGGAAGCCGCCGTGGGTCGCAATCTGATCCAGCATGTGGTCGAAGAAGCCTACGCCGGTATTGAAGCGGCTGTTGCCCTCACGGTCCAGCCAGACTTCCACTTTAATCTGCGTCTCTTTGGTATTCCGCTCCACGCAGGCATGGCGATCGCGCTGGGTTAATTGCTGGGCGATCGCGGGCCAGGTGAGGCCGCTGGCGGAGTAGAGCAGGCCGCCGATAGCCATATTGCTGGCCAGTTCCATATCGGTGGCACGATCGCCGATGACATAGCTGTTGGCGGCGTCGAGCCGAACCGATTCCAGCCAGGGAGCGACAAGGCGGGTTTTTGGCTTGCGGCAGTCGCAGCCTTCATCAGGCATATGTGGACAGATCAGGACCTCTTCAAACGCCACGCCCTGCGATTGCAGTATCTGCATCATCAGGTTATGCGGGCCATCAAAATCCGCCTGTGGGAAGCTCTCGCTGCCCAGACCGTCCTGGTTGGTGATCATCACCAGCGAAAAGCCCGCGCTCTGTAGCGCCAGCAGGGCGGGGATGACGCCCGGCTCAAAGGCCAGCTTGTCCATGCTGTCCACCTGAAAATCTTCCGGTGGCTCAGAAATAATGGTGCCGTCACGATCGATAAAAAGGACTTTCTGACTCATGCTTGCTCCCTGGAAGCGGCGGTACCCGGTAAATTTCTTAGCGCGGCGATCACGCGGTTGCACTCCTCACGGGTGCCGATAGTAATGCGCAGGCAGCCGGAAAGGCCGGGCTGCCGGGACTGGTCACGCAGGATAATGCCCTGTTCCCACAGGGTTTTGAAGGCCTGGCTGGTGGCGGTAAAGCGGGCCAGTACGTAGTTGGTATTACTGGTGAAGACCGCTTCCACGCAGTCACAGCGGCGCAGCTGGTCGATCAGCTCGTCGCGGGTGGCGACCAGATCGCTAACGTGCTGTTTCATCAGCGCCACGCCCTGTTCGCTCAGCGCCTGGGCCGCGATGTCGGCTACCGGGGTTGAGAGTGGATAGGGGGCAATCACCTTCATCAGCAGGGTAATCACTTCGGCATTCGCCAGGGTAAAGCCGCAGCGCAGCCCGGCCAGCGCGAACGCTTTTGACAGCGTACGCAGTACCACCAGGTGCGGGTAGTCTTTCAGCCAGCCCGCGACGGAGGCCGACGGACAGAATTCAATATAGGCTTCATCAGCGACGACCAGCGCTTTGCCCCGCGTCATCTCCAGAAGCTGGCGCAGATCGTCCGGGTTGACCAGGTTGCCGGTAGGGTTATTCGGGCTGCAAACGTAGACCACCTTCACGCCGTCCAGCCGTTCCGCGATGGCGGGCAGGTTTAGCTGCCAGTCCTCGCGGGCTTCTACCGTACGGACTTCCACGCCAATGGTTTCCGCGCTGACGGCATACATCCCGTAGGTGGGCGGGCAGAAGAGTACCGCATCCTGACCCGGCTCGCAGAAGGCACGGATCACCAGCTCAATACCCTCATCGGCTCCGCGGCAGACCAGCACCTGATCCGTGGCCAGGCCGGCATAGCGGGCGTAACGTTCAATAACCTGCTTTGGCTGACACTCTGGGTAGCGGTTCAGCGTATTCTGGCTGAGCTCAAAAGGCACCGCCAGCGGGTACTCATTGGCATTTAGCCAGACGTCGCCGTTGCCGCCAAGGCGTCGCGCGGAAAGATAAGGCGTCAGCGCACGCACGTTCGCTCGGGCAAGTTCTTCTATAGAGGTGCTCACGGTTTCTCCTTTAGCGCGGCAACGCGCAGCGTAACGGCATTTTTATGGGCGGTCAGCTGTTCTGCCGCAGCCAGAATCTCAATGGTCGGCGCCAGGTTTAAAAACCCCTGCGGCGTCAGCTCCTGCACCGTCATGCGTTTCTGAAAATCTGCCAGGCCCAGGCTTGAGCAGGTGGCGGTATAGCCATAGGTCGGCAGCACATGGTTAGTGCCGGACGCATAGTCTCCGGCTGACTCCGGCGACCAGTCGCCGAGGAACACCGATCCGGCGCTGGTGATGCCGTCTACCAGTTCGCGCGCCTGCCGCGTCTGAATAATCAGGTGTTCCGGCCCATAGCGATTGCTGATCTCCACGCACTGCGCCAGGTCAGCGGCGACAATCAGGCGGCTGCTCTCCAGCGCCTTACGGGCCGTCTCTGCTCGGGGCAGGGCAGAGAGCTGCTTTTCGACCGCCTGCGCCACCGCTGTTGCCATCTGCGGTGAGGGCGTCAGCAGGATCACCTGCGAATCCGCCCCGTGCTCAGCCTGCGAAAGCAGGTCGGAGGCGACAAAATCCGGCGTCGCCTGCTCGTCGGCAATTACCAGCACCTCTGACGGTCCGGCCGGCATATCAATCGCCGCCCCGTCCAGCCGCTGGCTGACCTGCCGTTTGGCTTCAGTCACATAAGCATTGCCCGGCCCGAAGATTTTGTCCACCTGCGGCACGGAGGCGGTGCCAAATGCCATGGCGGCAATAGCCTGTGCGCCGCCGACCTGAAACACTTCCTGCACACCGCAGAGCTTAGCGGCATAAAGGATTTCATCGGCAATCGGCGGTGGTGAACAGAGCACCACGCGCCCACATCCTGCAATCCGCGCCGGCGTGGCCAGCATCAGCACGGTAGAGAACAGCGGCGCCGACCCGCCGGGGATATAGAGGCCGACGGAGGCCAGCGGGCGGGTGACCTGCTGGCAGCGCACGCCCGTTTGGGTTTCGATATCTACCTTTGGCAGGATCTGCGCCTGGTGGAAGGTATTGATATTCCTCACGGCAACGGCCATTGCCTGTTTGAGCGCATCGCTGAGCCGATCGGCTGCGGCATCCATCTCCGCCCCGGAGACGCGCAGTATATCTGGCTGGGCTTTATCAAAGGCCGCGCTGTAAAAACGCAGCGCCTCGTCCCCCTGAGCTTTTACCCGGTCGAGGATCTCGCGCACGGTATGAGTAATATTTTCTGCGGCAAAGAGTGCCGGGCGCGCCAGCAGCGCCTGCTGCTCATCCGCGCTACAGGCCTGCCAGTCAATGGGCGTCGCGAAATTAGCCATGGTTACTCCATCATCTTCTCAATAGGAAGCACGAGGATAGAACTGGCACCCAGCGCTTTTAGTTTTTCCATGGTTTCCCAGAACAGGGTTTCGCTGCTGACCATGTGCATGGCCACGCGGCTCTTATCGCCCGCCAGCGGCAGCACGGTAGGGCGCTCTGCGCCCGGCAGCAGCGAGATGATGTCATCCAGGCGTTCGCTCGGCGCATGCAGCATGATGTATTTAGATTCACGCGCCTGAATCACCCCCTGAATACGGGTCATCAGCTTATCGATTAGCGCCTGCTTCGCGGCGGGCATCTCGCCATCGCGCTGGATCAGGCAGGCTTTGGAGCGGTAAATCACCTCGACCTCACGCAGGCCGTTGGCCTCCAGCGTCGCGCCAGTAGAGACCAGGTCGCAGATGGCATCGGCCAGTCCGGCGCGCGGGGCCACTTCTACTGAGCCATTCAGCAGGCAGGATTTGAAGGCCACGTTCTGTTTATCGAGGTATTTTTTCAGCAGGTGCGGATAGGAGGTGGCGATCCGGGAGTTTTGTAAACACTGCGGGCCACTGTACTCATCGTCAACCGGCATCGCCAGCGACAGGCGACAGCCACCGAAATCAAGGCGGCGCAGGGTAAAATAGCGGGGATCTTCACCCTGCGCACGGCGGGTCAGCAGCTCCTCTTCCAGCACGTTTTCACCGATGATCCCCAGGTCAACCACGCCGTCCATCACCAGGCCGGGAATATCGTCGTCGCGTACGCGCAGGATATCTATGGGCATGTTCTCGGCGAAGGCGATCAGCCGCTGCTGCTGAAGGTTAATTTTAATGCCACAGCGGGAAAGCAGTTCGCGTGAATCATCGCTCAAACGGCCAGATTTCTGCATAGCTATGCGTAAACGGGTGTTATCTAACATCGGTAATTATCCTCATATCCTGTCTGCTGCTGCCTGCGGTTATCGCCAGTTCATCTCTTCTGACCCGGATGACGCCCATAAAAAAAGCCCCCGGGAGAGGATCTTCCGGGGGCTTCTCTTGCGTTCTGCACCACTGGAAGATCCTGAATGTCTTCCAGCACACATCGCCTGAAAGACTAGTCAGGGTGATGGTGATGATGGTGAGTAAACTGAACGCGTGTCATAAATTATCCTGGATGAATGTATATTCATTTCGTGTCCATTAACCTAACCAGGATAAACGCCTCGCGCAACCCTTTTTTGTCAACGGCGAAAAGATTTGCTCAACAACTGAATATTGTCAGCGGGCGCGGGCTGGCGTAATTTTAAGGAATGATATGGATGACTTCTGGAGTCACAGGATGAAGAGAGTAGCGATAGCAGGTTTAGGCTGGTTAGGTATGCCGCTGGGATTGGCATTAACCGCGCGTGGCTGGCAGGTCACCGGCAGTAAAACAACCCAGGACGGCGTTGATGCGGCCCGCATGTGCGGCATCGACAGCTACCTGTTGCAGCTGACGCCCGATCTGCTGTGTGATGCTGAGGATCTCGATGCGTTAATGAAGGTTGATGCGCTGGTGATTACGCTGCCCGCCAGCCGCACCGCCGCAGGGGGAGAGGGCTATCTGCTCGCGGTGCAGCAGATCGTTGATACCGCGCTGGCCTATGCTGTTCCCAGGATTATCTTCACCAGCTCAACGTCGGTTTACGGCGGCAGCGCCGGAGTGAAGAAGGAGAGCAGCCCGCTTATGCCAGTGACGGATGCGGGCAAAACGCTGAGAGAGCTGGAAGACTGGCTGCATCAGCTCCCCGGTACCTCGGTTGATATTCTGCGGCTTTCCGGGCTGGTGGGGCCAGACCGCCATCCGGGCCGCTTTCTGGCGGGTAAAACCAATCTGGCCGACGGGCAGCACGGCGTTAACCTGGTACATCTGGATGACGTTATCGAAGCCATTACCCTGCTGCTGCAGACGCCGAAGGGCGGGCACATTTACAACCTGAGTGCGCCCGCGCATCCTGCCCGCAGCGAATTTTACCCGCTGGTGGCGCGCCAGCTTGGCCTGACGCCGCCAACCTTCCTGCCGGAGACCGACAGCGATGCGGGGAAAATCATCGACGGCAGTAAGATTTGCCACGAGCTGGGGTTTGATTATGCCTGGCCCGATCCGTTGAAAATGCCTTTAAACTAAACTAAATAAGTTAAGAACCAAAGGTTCTTAACTTATTTAAGTTACTTAATAAAAAGATTTTTAATTAACTGGTGAAAGTGTGCATTTAAAGTAGCGTTCAGATTCAAGTTGATTTTATAAATATTTAGCCCTTCCCTTAGCGAAAATAACATCTAATACTTAATTTAGGCTTATAAACAGGCTGACGTAATATTTTCTTTACAAAATAATCCAATGCAAGTAAAATATTGTCAGGCTTTATTCAGATGATGTAACTATTTATGAATTTACATACTCGCTTCTCTTTTGAAATCGTTTTATTCTTTATACTTTTCATGTTCGGCTTGATCTATGTAGGGAATGCATGGAGCCCCTCTTCATATGGTGTATTTTTACAAGAACATGACCCGCAACATACAGGTGTGCTCTGGGGGAAGCCTAGGGCGATAAGATCGGATGAGTGGGCGGTAGTGACACCTCTGACTCAAGCAACAGTTAATAATAAATTTGAGAGATACAATAATACTTCATTTTATCGGGAAGATTTGAGAATCAACTATGGCTTGCCCATTTTTGATTGGGGGTTGGTATTCAAACCCACTATGTGGGGGTACCTATTCTTAAAACCGGCAATGGCTTACTCATTGAATTGGTATCTGATATTTGTTCTCTTTATTGTCGGCTATTTCAAGCTATTTAATTCAATTGGTATGGAACGCCTTTTGAGCTTAAGTGTGAGTGTTACGCTTTATTTCAGTACTTTTAGTCAGTTTTGGTGGGATGAAAAAGGTCCAGTCATTGCATTTTTCCCATGGTTAGTTTATTTATTACTATCGAAATTAAAATTATTACCTACATTATTACTTTTTTATTGGCTAAGCGCATCCTGGCTAATCACCGATTTTTATCCACCTACAGTTATATCATTGGGCTTTGTAGGCGCAGTTCTGTTTATATGCTATGGCCAGCATTGGTTGACCATCAGAAAGTTAGTATCCTTAGCTATAACTATCATCGCTTCAGTAGTTACTACTCTATTTTACTTAAAAGAATATTTGTTAAAAACTAGTCAGACATTATATCCTGGGCATCGTAGCATTGATGGGGGTAGCCTAGCCTGGAGTGACTGGCTTTCACAGATTTTTCCTTTTTCCACCTTTGATAAAGACTTCAATGTCTTTGGTATGGCGAATATTTGTGAGGTTGGAGCAGTAGGTGTGCCATTTTTACTTATGATTTTAGTTCATATCAATTATAAAAACCCGTTAAAAAAATCTCCTACAGACAAAGAAAGGTCGAATATATACATCTGTTTAGTCGCTTTATTACTAGTTAATTTATGGATGCTTGCTCCCGTGCCATCATGGATGGGCAAGCTTTTTTTATGGGATAACGTTCATCCTGTAAGGATGAAATATGCAGCGGGCGTAATGCTTGCTATTTGTACACTAACGGTCTCGAACTATCTAAATTTCATTGTAAACATAAAAAGGTATGTAGTTTATACTGTGCTTATTTTGATTGCATGGTATCTGACAAAATTAGATTATAGCAATACTAACATCGATGCAGGTTTTTTCAAAAATATACGAGGGCTAACGAAAGATCTGTATTTTATTCCGGGTATATTAATAGCTTATATTATTATTAAATACTTTAAGCAGCAACATGTAACTTCATTTGTAATATGCTCGGCCATAGTGTCTGCCATAGTTATTGCACCATTCAACCCAATTCAATCTGCCAATGCTATTTTTTCCGATCATAAAATTATTAAAAATAAAATTGATGAATATGTTAACCCAGTCGACGGAACATTAGCCATAAATGGCTATCCGGGTGCTACATTAAATGGATTAGGTTACAAATCAGTCACCCATGTTACTGCAGTGCCGGCTCTTATGCTCTGGAAGAAATTATTCCCGAATATGAATGAAAGTGAATTTCAACATATATTTAACAGATATTCGCATATTCATTTAGCAAATACTTCTGAACCTAATTCACCACAGCCTGATGTGGTTGAAGTACCCTTTAAAAAGTTTGTGACACGATTTTATTTACCAGCAATAAATGATGGAAAAATTATTTCTTTAAGTAAGGGGGACCGTTTAAGTGGAAGTTTTGACAATCTTCCTCCTGGTGAATTAACGGGGTTTTCACCATTAATTGGTAACTACGGTAATACATCGAAAGGGGTATTGCTGGTCAAAGTCTGTAATAGTGGTGTTTGCGAGGAGGCACAGGTAGATTTGGAAAAGAGTACTGATAATGCATACGTGCCTTTATTCTTACATAAGAAATTAAAAATTTATCCTCAGGCCAGGACCACATACGAGTTCATGCTAAAAAGTAGTGCTGATACTTCTTTAGCCCTATGGAGTTCAAATACAACTAATAGTAGTATATTGTCGATAAATGATATCAATAAACAAATTAAATTAATCCCAAACCTGGAAGTTAATTATGCGCAGTGAAATACAAAGTACAGATAAGTTATTAGACAAATTGGTTTATAGGGGCAATGTGATCGCTGTCATTTTACCCTGCTATAATGAAGAGTTGGCAGTGAAAAACGTGATCACTAATTTTAGGGAGGCTCTTCCTGAGGCTGCTATCCATGTTTTTGATAACAATTCTAAAGATCAGACAATAAAGTTTGCTCAAGAATCTGGAGCAATCGTTCACAGCGTTACTCATAAAGGTAAAGGCAACGTTGTAAGACGAATGTTCGCAGACGTAGAGGCAGATATTTATGTGATGGCCGATGGCGACGATACTTATGATGCTGCATCTGCTCGTCTTCTAATAGATAAGTTACTGGATGAGCGTCTTGATATGGTTGTTGGACGTCGTGAAGAAATCGGCGAGAAAACAAGTGCTACTTATCGTTCCGGCCACAGATGGGGCAATAGAATGCTTACCGGAGCAGTGATGAGTATTTTTGGTGGGGGATTTACAGATATGCTCTCTGGCTACCGTGTTTTCTCACGCCGTTATGCAAAATCTTTCCCTGCTCTGGCTAAAGGATTCGAAACTGAAACAGAATTAACCGTTCACGCACTTGAGTTACGTATGCCATACGGAGAAATTGCAACCCCTTACGGCAAACGGCCTGAAGGATCAGAAAGTAAACTGTCGACCTACAAAGATGGATTCAAGATATTAAAAACAATCATAAATCTTTATGTTAGTGAAAGACCGTTCATGTTTTTCTCTATTGTCGCGCTTTTTCTTTGCGCATTATCATTGATTCTATTCTCCGGAGTCTTTGTAGAGTATCTGGAAACAGGTATGGTTCCACGTTTTCCGACGGCTATTCTCTCTGTAGCTTTGATGCTGGCAGGTATCATCTCGTTCTTTAGTGGATTAGTGCTTAATACGGTAACGCTTGGAAGAAATGAGACTAAACGGTTAATCTATCTTTCTATCCCTCAAACTAAACCTTCTATAAAGAAATGAAAACTTTCAAGGAGGTTGTTCTTTTTGGCATAGTAGGAACTCTGGGGTTTATAATTGATGCTGGCGTTCTATATTTTCTTAAGTCTATTGTAGGACTTTATGTGGGACGTGTAGTTTCGTTTATCTGCGCAGTTATTATAACATGGTTTTTTAACCGGAATTTCACTTTTAAAGAAGTAAAAAGTAAAAGAAACCCTGTTGTTGAATTGTTGAATTACGCCTCATTAATGTTGATCGGTGGTTTTTTCAATATAGGGGTATACTATATAATGATTCACCAAAGCGTGCTGGTTAAAAATATACCGCTTATAGGTGTTGCTGTTGGTAGTATTGTTGGTATGTTTGTGAATTTCATTAGTAGTAGGTTAATGTTTTACTCTCAAAAAAAATAAAACATTTAATAATAAACCCTATGAAGAGAGATTCTTTCTAATAATTAAATTTAGGTCTGTGCCATTTCCAGCCTCATCAATCAGGTCATAATCATGATAAAGTTTCTTAAACTATCACATGAGAAATTCTTTTTAATAACATTCTTTATTGTGGGGGTTTTTTATGTGTGCAATTGCTGGAGTCCTTCATCTTATGGTGTGTTTCTTAAGCAGTTTGATCCCTATAATACAGGCCTGATTTGGGGGACGCCAAGGGATATCCGCTCGGATGAATGGGGTGTTGTTACGCCTTTGATCCAGGCAACTGTGAATAACAAATATGAAAGATATAATAAAACATCATTCTATGACGAAGATTTACGTATTAACTATGCTCTCCCTATACATGACTGGGGATTAATATTTAAACCAACTATGTTGGGTTATACTTTTTTGACCCCGGCACATGCATATTCTTTACAATGGTATCTTGTGTTTTTTATTTTTATTTTTGGCTATTTTAAGCTATTGAAACGCATTGGCATGCCCGCTGTGGTTTCATTGAGTCTTGCTTTTACGCTTTATTTCTCAGGGTTTAGCCAATTCTGGTGGGATGAGAAGGGGCCGTTATTTTCGTTTTTTCCATGGATAGTTCTTATTTTATTATCTAAGTTGTCTGTTCCAAAAAAAACCTTTATCTATTATTGGCTGGCAACATCATGGATGATAACGGATTTCTACCCTCCGATAATTATTTCCTTAGGTTTTGTTGGCGCATTAATTTATCTGGCTTATGAAAAAAACATTCTTGATGCTAAAAAAATAATTGCTTTAATTATTTCGACTGCGTGCGCTGTGGCTACGGCTCTTTTTTATTTAAAAGATTACTTGGTAATCCTCCCCTTTTTAACGGAGGCGATAAGTAGAATCAAGTCATGCGTTGAATATGCTGCATCGGCGTGTAGCCATTTAATGCCAT
>NZ_JBLREF010000043.1:0-29568 GCF_047918655.1 Erwinia sp. PPS120
CCGTGAAATCAACCTGTACCGGCGTTGAAATGTTCCGTAAGCTGCTTGACGAAGGTCGTGCAGGCGAGAACTGTGGTATCCTGCTGCGCGGTATCAAGCGTGAAGATATCCAGCGTGGCCAGGTTCTGGCTAAGCCAGGCTCAATCAAGCCACACACCAAATTTGAGTCAGAAGTTTATATTCTGTCCAAAGATGAAGGCGGCCGTCATACTCCGTTCTTCAAAGGCTACCGTCCACAGTTCTACTTCCGTACCACTGACGTGACCGGTACCATCGAACTGCCAGAAGGCGTTGAAATGGTCATGCCTGGTGACAACATTCAGATGATTGTTACCCTGATCCACCCAATCGCAATGGATGACGGCCTGCGTTTCGCCATCCGTGAAGGTGGTCGTACCGTTGGTGCGGGTGTTGTTGCTAAAGTTATTGCCTAATCGCTGATAATATTTGACGCAACACACAGGAAAAGGGCATCATTTGATGCCCTTTTTGCACGCTGTAACATAGAACCTGACTCATCAGTGATTTTCAGCCATAATCATTGCTGAGGCAGGCTCTGTAGCACGGCGTTAAACCCATCAGTTTCACGTTGCGGCTTGAAAAATGAAGGGATATGCCGGGTTTCGCCTAACAGCATCATTCGGTTCGGTTGCCGCGTTTTACGGGGCAAAATAGTTTCTGATATATTGTGGCAGGTTGGTTTATGAGTGCTAATACCGAAGCTCAAGGGAGCGGACGCGGCCTGGAAGCGGTAAAATGGTTAGTGGTGGCGCTACTGCTTATCGTGGCTATCGTCGGCAACTACTATTATCGTGAGTTCATGCTGCCGCTGCGAGCGCTGGCCGTTGTTGTACTGATTGCTGTTGCTGGCGGCATCGCTTTGCTAACGGCGAAAGGCAAGTCTACGCTGGCATTTGCCCGCGAAGCGCGCACCGAAGTTCGCAAGGTCATTTGGCCGACTCGCCAGGAAACGTTGCACACCACGTTAATCGTTGCCGCGGTTACCGCCGTGATGTCACTGATTTTGTGGGGACTGGATGGTATTCTGGTCCGTCTGGTATCGTTTATCACTGGCCTGAGGTTCTGAGATGTCTGAAGCTCCAAAAAAGCGCTGGTACGTCGTTCAGGCGTTTTCCGGTTTTGAAGGCCGCGTAGCGCAATCGCTGCGCGAGCATATCAAGTTGCATAACATGGAAGAACTGTTTGGCGACGTCATGGTTCCAACTGAAGAAGTGGTTGAGATCCGTGGCGGCCAGCGTCGTAAGAGCGAACGCAAGTTCTTTCCTGGCTATGTTCTGGTACAAATGGTCATGAATGATGCAAGCTGGCACCTGGTGCGCAGCGTGCCCCGCGTTATGGGATTCATTGGTGGTACTTCCGATCGCCCGGCACCTATCAGCGATAAAGAAGTTGATGCGATCATGAACCGCCTGCAGCAGGCTGGTGATAAACCACGTCCGAAAACGCTGTTTGAGCCAGGCGAAATGGTTCGCGTCAGCGATGGTCCGTTTGCTGACTTCAACGGTGTGGTTGAAGAAGTGGATTATGAGAAAAGTCGCCTGAAAGTTTCCGTTTCCATCTTTGGCCGCGCAACGCCGGTTGAGCTGGACTTTGGGCAGGTTGAAAAGGGCTGATATTCATTGTGAATACCGCTTAACCGCAGGCTCAGGTCTGGAAATTAGGCGCGTGACCAGAATATGAGTTGCGAGAGGCGCGAAATTGCCATACAATTTCGCGCCTTTTGTTTTTATGCGCTGCTTAAGCGCGTGAAATATTAATCACGGGGAGCTCCGTCTGGAGCGTTTGAACCCAATAGAGGAAATATCATGGCTAAGAAAGTACAAGCCTACGTCAAGCTGCAGGTTTCAGCCGGTATGGCAAACCCAAGTCCGCCGGTTGGTCCAGCACTGGGTCAGCAGGGTGTTAACATCATGGAATTCTGTAAAGCGTTCAACGCCAAAACAGATTCCCTGGAAAAGGGTCTGCCCATTCCGGTAGTTATTACCGTTTATTCTGACCGCTCTTTCACCTTCGTTACCAAAACGCCTCCAGCAGCAGTTCTGCTGAAAAAAGCGGCAGGTATCAAGTCTGGTTCCGGCAAGCCGAACAAAGACAAAGTAGGTAAAGTATCGCGTGCTCAGGTACGTGAAATCGCAGAAACCAAAGCTGCGGACATGACTGGTGCTGACCTGGAAGCGATGACTCGCTCCATCGAAGGTACTGCTCGTTCCATGGGCCTGGTAGTAGAGGATTAAGAAATGGCTAAGCTGACCAAGCGCATGCGCGTGATCCGTGACAAAGTTGATTCAACTAAACAGTATGACATCAACGAAGCTGTTGCTCTGCTGAAGGAACTGGCGACGGCTAAGTTCGTAGAAAGCGTTGACGTAGCGGTAAACTTAGGGATTGATGCCCGTAAATCCGATCAGAACGTTCGCGGTGCAACTGTACTGCCACACGGCACTGGCCGTTCCGTTCGCGTTGCCGTATTTGCTCAGGGTGCTAACGCTGAAGCGGCTAAAGCTGCGGGCGCTGAACTGGTAGGTATGGAAGATCTGGCAGACCAGATCAAAAAAGGCGAAATGAACTTCGACGTTGTTATCGCATCTCCAGATGCAATGCGCGTTGTTGGCCAGCTGGGCCAGGTTCTGGGCCCACGCGGTCTTATGCCTAACCCGAAAGTGGGTACCGTAACGCCAAACGTTGCTGAAGCTGTGAAAAATGCTAAAGCTGGTCAGGTTCGTTACCGCAACGACAAAAACGGCATCATCCATACCACCATTGGTAAGGTTGATTTCGATACTGACAAACTGAGAGAAAACCTGGAATCCCTGCTGGTTGCGCTGAAAAAAGCGAAACCTTCTCAGGCGAAAGGCGTTTTCATCAAGAAGGTTAGCCTGTCCACCACTATGGGCGCAGGCGTTGCAGTTGATCAGGCTGGCCTGAACGCTGTAGCGAACTAATCTGCTTTACGTGGGCGAAAATTTCGACTAGAATCTTTCGCCCATTGTTCTGTTAATATACAGAACATCTAATCGAGTCATTCGGGTTGCGGCAAATGCGTGAATCCTCAGTGGTATAGTGAACTGTACGCCTGAGATGAGCCAATGCAGCAGCGGCTTGAAGGACGAAGTATTAGAACGAATTTTCGGTTGGAGCCTGGCCTTATCCAGGCCTCCGTCCAAGACCGCAGGTGCTTTAACCTCGTTTAGAGGGATAACGCTTAATTTCCTGCGTAGACGGTGACAGAACCTGAAGAATATATTTATAGTCTTTGCTGGATTCTGCTCACCGTGTTTCAGCGTCTGTCAGTGGTAACACTGTTCAGGCGAAGTGAGTTCCGGGGAAATCCATCCCCGGCCAAAAATCCAGGAGCACAAGCTAATGGCCTTAAATCTTCAAGACAAACAAGCGATTGTTGCTGAAGTCAGCGAAGTAGCCAAAGGCGCGCTGTCTGCGGTAGTTGCGGATTCTCGTGGCGTTACCGTAGATAAAATGACCGAACTGCGTAAAGCAAGTCGTGAAGCTGGCGTATACATGCGTGTTGTTCGTAACACTCTGCTGCGCCGCGTCGTTGAAGGTACTCAGTTTGAGTGCCTGAAAGACACGTTAACCGGTCCAACCTTGATTGCATACTCTATGGAACATCCGGGCGCTGCTGCTCGCCTGTTCAAAGAGTTCGCGAAAGCGAATGCAAAATTCGAGGTTAAAGCTGCCGCCTTTGAAGGTGAGTTAATCAGTGCGGATCAGATCGACCGCCTGGCAACTCTGCCTACTTACGATGAAGCAATCGCACGCCTGATGGCAACCATGAAAGAAGCCGCTGCCGGCAAACTGGTTCGCACTCTGGCTGCTGTACGCGATCAGAAAGAAGAAGCTGCTGCTTAACCGGCCAGCCTTTCTTTTCCGTTCATTTGCTAACGTATAAATTACTTTCTGAATTTAGGAACACGAAATGTCAATCACTAAAGACCAAATCATTGAAGGCGTTGCCGCTCTGTCTGTAATGGAAATCGTTGAACTGATCTCCGCTATGGAAGAGAAATTCGGCGTTTCAGCTGCTGCTGCTGTTGCAGGTCCTGCTGCTGCTGCTGAAGCTGTTGAAGAAAAAACCGAATTTGACGTTCTGCTGAAAGCTATCGGCGCAAACAAAGTCGCCGTGATCAAAGCTGTACGTGGCGCAACCGGCCTGGGCCTGAAAGAAGCTAAAGATCTGGTTGAGTCTGCACCTGCTGCCCTGAAAGAAGGCATCAGCAAAGACGACGCAGAAGCACTGAAGAAAACTCTGGAAGAAGCTGGCGCAGAAGTTGAAGTTAAATAAGCCTGCTTTACAGACTGCAGCCTGATTTCTCAGGCTGATGGCTGGTGACTTTTTGGTCACCAGCCTTTTTGCGCTTTACAGCATCAATGGTGTTTCACACTGTTTAACCATTGATTTGCTTAATATCTTTTTCTATCGACGCCTTAATATACTGCTTTCCCGCACGGCGCTCTGCCGGGCAATGGCAGCGAAATGATTTAAGAGTGATAGAAAGATGTATTACGGAAGGTGTCTGCCTTTCCGGCCAACAAAATAGTGTCGCATGAACTGTCCCCCCCGGACGGACAGAGAGGTTCTACTTTTCAGCGAGCTGAGGAACCCTATGGTTTACTCCTATACCGAGAAAAAACGCATTCGTAAGGATTTTGGAAAACGTCCACAAGTTCTGGATATTCCTTATCTCCTTTCCATCCAGCTTGACTCGTTCCAGAAGTTCATCGAGCAAGATCCGGAAGGTCAATATGGTCTGGAAGCCGCATTCCGTTCCGTATTCCCTATCCAAAGCTATAGCGGTAACTCTGAGCTGCAGTACGTCAGCTACCGTTTAGGCGAACCTGTATTTGATGTAAAAGAGTGTCAGATTCGTGGCGTTACGTATTCTGCACCCCTGCGCGTAAAACTGCGCCTGGTGATCTACGAGCGCGAAGCGCCGGAAGGCACCGTTAAGGACATCAAAGAACAAGAAGTTTACATGGGCGAAATTCCGCTCATGACCGATAACGGTACCTTTGTGATCAACGGTACGGAAAGGGTTATCGTTTCTCAGCTGCATCGTAGTCCTGGCGTCTTCTTTGACAGCGATAAGGGTAAAACCCACTCATCGGGTAAAGTGCTGTATAACGCACGTATCATCCCTTACCGCGGCTCATGGCTGGATTTTGAGTTCGATCCAAAAGACAACCTGTTCGTCCGTATTGACCGTCGTCGTAAGCTGCCTGCAACCATCATTCTGCGCGCGCTGAACTACACAACGGAACAAATCCTCGACCTGTTCTTTGACAAAGTTGTGTTTGATATTCGCGACAACAAGCTGCAGATGGAGCTGGTACCTGAGCGTCTGCGCGGTGAAACCGCATCCTTCGATATCGAAGCTAACGGCACCGTGTACGTTGAGAAAGCCCGCCGCATTACTGCACGTCATATTCGTCAGTTGGAAAAAGATGGCGTTGAGCACATCGAAGTTCCGGTTGAATATATCGCGGGCAAAGTCGTTGCCAGGGATTATATCGACGAAAGCACCGGCGAACTGATCGTCGCGGCGAACATGGAGCTGTCGCTGGATCTGTTGGCTAAGCTGAGCCAGGCTGGTCATAAGCGTATTGAAACGCTGTTCACCAACGATCTGGATCACGGCGCTTACATGTCCGAAACCGTACGCGTCGACCCAACCAGCGATCGCCTGAGCGCACTGGTTGAGATCTATCGTATGATGCGTCCTGGTGAGCCACCAACGCGTGAAGCGGCTGAAAACCTGTTCGAGAACCTGTTCTTCTCCGAAGACCGTTACGATCTGTCTGCGGTGGGTCGTATGAAGTTCAACCGTTCTCTACTGCGTGACGAGATCGAAGGTTCCGGTATCCTGAGCAAAGACGACATCATTGAAGTGATGAAGAAGCTCATCGGTATCCGTAACGGTATTGGCGAAGTGGATGATATCGACCACCTTGGCAACCGTCGCATCCGTTCCGTTGGCGAAATGGCTGAAAACCAGTTCCGTGTTGGCCTGGTACGCGTAGAGCGCGCGGTGAAAGAGCGTCTGTCACTGGGCGACCTCGACACCCTGATGCCACAGGATATGATCAACGCCAAGCCGATTTCGGCTGCGGTGAAAGAGTTCTTCGGCTCCAGCCAGCTGTCACAGTTTATGGACCAGAACAACCCGCTGTCAGAGATTACGCACAAACGTCGTATCTCGGCACTGGGCCCGGGCGGTTTGACGCGTGAGCGTGCAGGCTTTGAAGTTCGAGACGTTCACCCGACTCACTATGGTCGCGTGTGCCCAATCGAAACGCCTGAAGGTCCAAACATCGGTCTGATCAACTCCCTGTCTGTTTATGCACAGACTAACGAGTACGGTTTCCTGGAAACCCCATACCGTCGCGTTATCGACGGCGTGGTGACCGACGAAATTCATTACCTCTCCGCTATTGAAGAGGGTAACTATGTTATCGCTCAGGCGAACACCAACCTCGACGACGAAGGTCACTTCGTAGACGACCTGGTGACCTGCCGTAGCAAAGGCGAATCGAGCCTGTTCAGCCGCGATCAGGTTGACTACATGGACGTTTCCACCCAGCAGGTGGTTTCCGTCGGTGCGTCACTGATCCCGTTCCTGGAGCACGATGACGCCAACCGCGCATTGATGGGTGCAAACATGCAACGTCAGGCGGTTCCTACTCTGCGTGCTGATAAGCCGCTGGTGGGTACCGGTATGGAACGCGCGGTAGCGGTAGACTCCGGTGTAACAGCCGTAGCGAAACGTGGTGGTACCGTTCAGTACGTGGATGCATCCCGTATCGTTATCAAAGTTAACGAAGACGAAATGTACCCGGGCGAAGCGGGCATTGATATCTACAACCTGACCAAGTACACCCGTTCTAACCAGAACACCTGTATCAACCAGATGCCGTGTGTCAACCTGGGTGAACCGATAGAACGTGGCGACGTGCTGGCTGACGGTCCTTCAACGGATCTGGGCGAACTGGCACTGGGTCAGAATATGCGCGTCGCGTTCATGCCGTGGAACGGCTACAACTTCGAAGACTCCATCTTAGTCTCCGAGCGCGTGGTACAGGAAGATCGCTTCACCACCATCCACATCCAGGAACTGGCGTGTGTGTCTCGCGACACCAAGCTGGGGCCAGAAGAGATCACCGCTGATATCCCTAACGTGGGTGAAGCTGCGCTCTCCAAGCTGGATGAGTCCGGTATCGTTTATATCGGTGCAGAAGTGACCGGTGGCGACATTCTGGTTGGTAAGGTAACGCCAAAAGGTGAAACCCAGCTGACGCCAGAAGAGAAGCTGCTGCGTGCCATCTTCGGTGAGAAGGCATCTGACGTTAAAGATTCTTCTCTGCGTGTACCGAACGGCGTATCAGGCACCATTATCGATGTGCAGGTCTTTACCCGCGATGGCGTGGAAAAAGACAAGCGCGCGCTGGAAATCGAAGAGATGCAGCTGAAGCAGGCCAAAAAAGACCTGTCTGAAGAACTGCAGATCCTCGAAGCCGGCCTGTTTAGTCGTATCAACTACCTGCTGGTTTCCGGCGGCGTAGAAGCTGAGAAGCTGGAAAAACTGCCGCGCGAGCGCTGGTTAGAGCTTGGCCTGACCGACGAAGACAAGCAAAACCAGCTGGAACAGCTGGCAGAGCAGTACGACGAACTGAAGCGCGAGTTTGAGAAAAAACTCGACGCGAAGCGCCGCAAAATCACTCAGGGCGATGACCTGGCACCTGGCGTGCTGAAAATCGTGAAAGTGTATCTGGCCGTTAAACGTCAGATCCAGCCTGGTGACAAAATGGCTGGTCGTCACGGGAACAAAGGTGTTATCTCCAAGATCAACCCGATCGAAGATATGCCATACGATGAGAACGGTACGCCGGTCGATATCGTACTGAACCCGCTGGGCGTACCATCACGTATGAACATTGGACAGATTCTTGAAACCCACCTGGGTATGGCTGCTAAGGGTATCGGCGAGAAAATCAACGCCATGCTTAAGAAACAGGAAGAAGTGTCTAAGCTGCGTGAGTTTATTCAGCGCGCGTACGATCTGGGCACAGATGTGCGTCAGAAAGTCGATCTGAACACCTTTACCGACGACGAAGTGCTGCGTCTGGCTGAAAACCTGAAGAAGGGTATGCCAATCGCAACGCCGGTGTTTGACGGTGCGAAAGAGAGCGAGATCAAAGAGCTGCTTCAGCTCGGCGGTCTGCCTTCTTCCGGTCAGATTACCCTGTTCGATGGCCGTACCGGCGAACAGTTCGAGCGTCAGGTTACCGTTGGCTATATGTACATGCTCAAACTTAACCACTTAGTGGATGACAAAATGCATGCACGTTCTACCGGGTCCTACAGCCTCGTGACTCAGCAGCCGCTGGGTGGTAAGGCGCAGTTCGGTGGACAGCGCTTCGGTGAGATGGAAGTGTGGGCACTGGAAGCATACGGTGCCGCTTATACCCTGCAGGAAATGCTGACCGTGAAGTCTGATGACGTTAATGGCCGTACCAAGATGTATAAAAACATCGTGGACGGTAACCATCAGATGGAGCCGGGCATGCCGGAATCCTTCAACGTACTGTTGAAAGAGATCCGCTCGCTGGGTATTAACATCGAGCTGGAAGACGAGTAACCCCTGTCAATTGTATGCTGCGGCCTGGCCGCAGCCTGCAAGAAAACGGGTAAAGCACTCGAATATGTACTGGTTACAGGACGCCCGGGTCACTCCGGGCATTCCTGAGAAGTCTCACTCCGACGGGAGCTAATCCGTGAAAGACTTACTTAAGTTTCTGAAAGCGCAAACTAAGACCGAAGAGTTTGATGCGATCAAAATTGCTCTGGCCTCGCCAGACATGATCCGTTCCTGGTCTTTTGGTGAAGTTAAAAAGCCGGAAACCATAAATTACCGTACGTTCAAACCAGAACGTGACGGGCTTTTCTGTGCGCGTATTTTCGGGCCGGTAAAAGACTATGAGTGCCTGTGCGGTAAGTACAAGCGCCTGAAGCATCGCGGTGTGATCTGTGAGAAGTGTGGCGTTGAAGTAACACAGACCAAGGTCCGCCGTGAGCGTATGGGTCACATTGAGCTGGCTTCTCCGACTGCGCACATCTGGTTTCTGAAATCACTGCCTTCGCGCATCGGTTTGCTGCTGGATATGCCACTGCGTGACATCGAACGCGTGCTGTACTTCGAATCCTATGTGGTTGTCGAAGGCGGCATGACCAACCTTGAGCGTCGTCAGATCCTGACTGAAGAGCAGTATCTGGACGCGCTGGAAGAGTTCGGTGACGAGTTCGACGCGAAAATGGGCGCGGAAGCGATCCAGGCTCTGTTGAAAAATATGGATCTGGAGCAGGAGTGCGAACAGCTGCGTGAAGAGCTGAACGAAACCAACTCTGAAACCAAGCGTAAAAAACTGACCAAGCGCATCAAGCTGCTGGAAGCGTTCGTCCAGTCTGGCAACAAGCCAGAGTGGATGATCCTGACCGTGCTGCCGGTGCTACCACCGGATCTGCGTCCGCTGGTACCGCTGGACGGTGGTCGTTTCGCAACCAGCGATCTGAACGATCTCTATCGTCGCGTGATCAACCGTAACAACCGTCTGAAGCGCCTGCTGGACCTGGCTGCGCCTGATATCATCGTACGTAACGAAAAACGTATGCTGCAGGAAGCGGTCGATGCCCTGCTGGATAACGGCCGTCGCGGTCGTGCCATCACCGGTTCGAACAAGCGTCCGCTGAAGTCACTGGCCGACATGATCAAAGGTAAGCAGGGTCGTTTCCGTCAGAACCTGCTGGGTAAACGCGTAGACTACTCTGGTCGTTCGGTTATCACCGTAGGCCCATACCTGCGCCTGCACCAGTGTGGTCTGCCGAAGAAAATGGCACTGGAGCTGTTCAAGCCCTTTATCTACGGCAAGCTGGAACTGCGTGGTCTTGCTACCACCATCAAAGCCGCCAAGAAAATGGTCGAGCGTGAAGAATCCGTCGTCTGGGATATCCTGGATGAAGTGATCCGCGAACACCCGGTCCTGCTGAACCGTGCACCAACCCTGCACCGTCTGGGCATCCAGGCGTTTGAGCCCGTACTGATCGAAGGTAAAGCTATTCAGCTGCACCCACTGGTTTGTGCGGCCTATAACGCCGACTTCGATGGTGACCAGATGGCTGTTCACGTACCGCTGACGCTGGAAGCCCAGCTGGAAGCGCGTGCGCTGATGATGTCTACCAACAACATCCTGTCGCCAGCGAACGGTGAGCCAATCATCGTTCCTTCACAGGACGTTGTACTGGGTCTGTACTACATGACCCGCGACTGTGTTAATGCCAAAGGCGAAGGCATGGTGCTGACTGGCCCGAAAGAAGCGGAGCGTATTTACCGCGCCGGTCTGGCCTCTCTGCACGCTCGCGTTAAGGTGCGTATCACCGAGCATGAGAAAAACGAGCGGGATGAGTGGGTTGCTAAAACCAGCATCATCGACACAACCATTGGTCGCGCCATCCTGTGGATGATCGTGCCTAAGGGTCTGCCTTTCTCCATCGTCAACCAGGCGCTGGGCAAGAAAGCTATCTCCAGGATGCTGAACACCTGTTACCGCATCCTGGGCCTGAAGCCGACCGTTATCTTTGCTGACCAGACCATGTACACCGGTTTTGCCTATGCAGCCCGCTCCGGCGCGTCTGTTGGTATCGACGACATGGTTATTCCGGAGAAGAAAGCGGAAATCATCACCGAAGCGGAAGCGGAAGTTGCTGAGATTCAGGAACAGTTCCAGTCTGGTCTGGTGACGGCGGGCGAACGCTATAACAAAGTGATCGATATCTGGGCTGCAGCAAACGAACGTGTTGCTAAAGCGATGATGGAAAACCTCTCTACCGAGCTGGTCATTAACCGTGACGGCGAAGAAGAGCGTCAGGTTTCCTTCAACAGCATCTTTATGATGGCCGACTCCGGTGCGCGTGGTTCTGCTGCACAGATTCGTCAGCTGGCGGGTATGCGTGGTCTGATGGCGAAGCCAGATGGCTCCATCATCGAGACGCCAATTACCGCGAACTTCCGTGAAGGTCTGAACGTACTCCAGTACTTCATCTCCACGCACGGTGCGCGTAAAGGTCTTGCGGATACCGCACTGAAAACCGCGAACTCCGGTTACCTGACCCGTCGTCTGGTTGACGTGGCGCAGGATCTGGTAGTAACCGAAGATGATTGTGGTACCCACGAAGGTATCATGATGACCCCGGTTATCGAGGGTGGTGATGTTAAAGAACCCCTGCGCGAGCGCGTTCTGGGCCGTGTAACGGCTGAAGACGTCATCAAGCCGGGCACCGCTGACATTCTGCTGCCACGCAACACCCTGCTGCACGAACAGCAGTGTGACCTGTTGGAAGAGCACAGTGTCGACAGCCTGAAAGTTCGCTCCGTTGTAAGTTGTGAAACTGACTTCGGCGTGTGCGCCCACTGTTATGGACGCGATCTGGCGCGTGGTCACATCATCAACAAAGGTGAGGCCATCGGCGTTATTGCAGCACAGTCCATCGGTGAGCCGGGTACTCAGCTGACCATGCGTACGTTCCACATCGGTGGTGCGGCATCGCGTGCGGCAGCCGAATCCAGCATTCAGGTGAAGAACAAAGGTACGCTGAAGCTGATCAACGCTAAGTCGGTTACCAACTCAGCCGGCAAGCTTGTCGTTACCTCGCGTAACACCGAGCTGAAGATGATCGACGAATTTGGTCGTACCAAAGAGAGCTATAAAGTTCCTTACGGTTCAACCATGGCGAAAGGTGACGGCGAGCAGGTTGCAGCGGGCGAGACCGTAGCAAACTGGGATCCGCACACCATGCCGGTTATCACTGAAGTGAGTGGTTTCATTCGCTTCACCGATATGATCGACGGCCAGACCATTACCCGCCAGACTGATGACCTCACCGGTCTGTCATCTCTGGTTATCCTCGACAGTGCTGAACGTACTGCGGGTGGTAAAGATCTGCGTCCTGCGTTGAAGATCGTTGATGGTAACGGCAATGATGTGATGATCCCAGGTAGCGACATGCCTGCTCAGTACTTCCTGCCGGGCAAAGCGATCGTACAGCTGGAAGATGGCATCAAAATCAGCTCGGGTGATACCCTGGCCCGTGTTCCACAGGAATCCGGCGGTACCAAGGATATTACCGGTGGTCTGCCGCGCGTTGCGGATCTGTTCGAAGCCCGCCGTCCGAAAGAGCCAGCAATACTGGCTGAGATCAGCGGCATCATCTCCTTCGGTAAAGAGACCAAAGGCAAGCGTCGTCTGGTGATCACACCGATTGATGGCAGCGAGCACTACGAAGAGATGATTCCGAAATGGCGTCAGCTGAACGTGTTCGAAGGTGAGCGCGTTGAACGTGGTGATGTGGTTTCAGATGGTCCTGAGTCTCCACATGACATTCTGCGTCTGCGTGGCGTGCATGCGGTAACCCGTTATATCACTAACGAAGTGCAGGAAGTTTACCGCCTGCAGGGCGTTAAGATTAACGATAAGCACATCGAAGTCATCGTTCGTCAGATGCTGCGTAAAGCAACGATTGCCAGCGCGGGCGGTACTGACTTCCTGGACGGCGAGCAGGTTGAATTCTCACGCGTTAAAATCTCTAACCGTGAGCTGGAAGCCAACGGCAAAATCGCAGCAACCTATGCGCGCGATCTGCTGGGTATCACCAAAGCGTCCCTGGCGACAGAGTCCTTTATCTCTGCTGCCTCGTTCCAGGAAACGACGCGCGTACTGACCGAAGCAGCCGTAGCGGGTAAACGCGACGAACTGCGCGGCCTGAAAGAGAACGTAATCGTGGGTCGTCTGATCCCAGCCGGTACCGGTTACGCTTATCATCAGGATCGTATGCGCCGTAAAGCAGCGGGCGAAACGCCGGTTGTTCCTCAGGTGACCGCAGATGAAGCGTCTGCCAGCCTGGCAGAACTGCTGAACGCAGGCCTTGGCGGTAAAAACGACTAATCGTTTTATCGCGGATGAATAAAAACCGCTCTTCGGAGCGGTTTTTTTATGCCTGCGATTCAGGTCCTGCCGGGTAATTTACAAATTGTGCGCCATAGCAGGCGGTGGCTAACGTTGTTGCTATATTTAGCTAGCTATCAATTGATGGAGATAAACGATGAAATTTTCCCGTCATGCACTGCTGCCCGCGCTAATCCTTACCTCACTCTCAGCAGGCGCAGCCGACACCACGGCAACACCTAATCCTCTCAGCGTGCATGTGCTGAACCTGCAAACCGGTGTGCCAACGGCGGGCGTCAAGGTTGAGCTTGAGCAACAGCAAAAGACAGGCTGGGTAAAGCTCGCTTCGGGGACCACAGACAGTCATGGTCGCATTACCGCGCTCTATCCGGCAGGGGAAGCAATGCCAGCCGGAGATTACAAAGTGGTGTTCAAAACTGGGGAATATTATAAAGGTATCGGGCAACCGACTTTTTTCCCGGAGATACCGGTGGTGTTTCACGCAGAGAAAAGCGGTGACCACTACCATATTCCGCTGCTGCTGAGTCAGTATGGGTACTCCACCTACCGGGGTAATTAACCCGCTGCGTCTTGTATCCTTGTGAAGTCGCCGGGTGATGGCACATGACTGGTGCCGTACGATGAGGGCAGGGCCAGCGAGGGGAAAACGAACTGGCCCTGGTCAGCATTCTCGCCAACCCGGACAGTTTAGCGTCGCCACCGGCTGTGACCAGCGGTAGTGCGGCTGCTTGCGAAGCCGCTCCAGAAAGTATTTACGGCGTTGCGTGCGGCCTCGATGGTTAGGGTTTTGTGCACATTCCCCCGAAAAGTGCCATTTTATGTAAAAAACATTTTTTATCATGTGGTTAAACATTAAAACGGACTAAACCAAAAAAAGCCCCAGATGGCTTATTTCTACGCGGTGGGGCGCTCATTCCATGCGTCATGCGCGAGCAAATTGCCGTCTTTATACAGGTGAGTGATTTTCTCGTAATTCAGGGCAATTTCTTCCATGTGACCTGTGCCCGGACAGCCCCGCGTGTCATACATTACCGGACTGACTGAAATCACTTTCACTTTTTCCAGCGTGATCCGGTAATACTCCACTTCCTGTCCGGCATCATTGATGTGATAGAAGCGAAATTCAGCAGATTTTAGCGTCTGGCCTGTCGCCGCAGCTTTAAACAGATACGGAGATGAACTATCAAGTTCTTTGGTGAACTGGAAAGGCGAATGCTGACGAGTCCCCGTAACTTTCCCTGTCATAGGGTCTGTGGGGATCGTTAAGCTGTGGTTTAATCCTTTAAGCTCCACGCTCCCTTCACGGTCCTGGACATCAGAAGAACCACGGATCACTGCGCCACCGTCATCGGTCAAAAATAAGTGAACAGGTACAGCCATTTAAAAGCTCCTTGCTTGTGTTTAGTCAAATAACCAGCGCCCGGCTTTTGCTGATTCGATCAGCATACTGATAGTGAAATCAGGTACAGGTATAGGCGGGGATTTTTTGAAGGGATTCCATGAGAAAGGTTCGGCAGGATAGTAAGTTTCAATCTTGAAATTACCCCGTCCAACATTGAATTTTTCGAAAAAGTCATTCATCAGATCTTCAACTTCGAGCTCATCAATACTTAGATCAGTATCCAGGTCAGTTTCAGGCGTTAACTCCACCTTCTTTAAGTTAAACAGATATGTGCCAGCATAAGGCCGCACAAGCTCATAAACTCTCTGTTCGATACTGTCTACCATAACTTATCGTTGCCTCGTGCTATGGTGTTGTAGTCGCGTATGGTGCGGTAGGTAATTTGTGTTACATCAGAGGCAAGGATAATCACGCCGATCAAGGGAATCGAGCGGCCAACAAACGGCGCAATGTTGTGAACCATGACACGACGGGCCGTCCACGGTGTGTAACCGCCAAGCCAGGTAGGTAATGAGATACCAAAAGGGAATTTTGTTTTCCCGAATACCGCTCTTGCTCCTTTGGAAGCGTAAGACGTACCTTTGGTAGCATTGGCTAACTTACCTCTTGTGCCTAAGTTGTTTCTCCCTGAGACAATGGCGACAACAGCACCAAAATCAGCTACGCCGATACCGAATTGACTTGCTGTATTCTCACAAAAAATCATAAATATAAGTTCAGCTGCGGTTAGATTTGATTTTCCCGCATAGAAGTATGTTCCGTTTAATTCCTCTACGGTATCCATTGATTTCCCTATTTTTTTGATCTTAAGTTTCGCCAATAATAACGTCACGTGCGTTATTGGGGCAAGGCCATCGTCAGGCGCTATTATTAACCAGGGTTCTGGCTTCTTCGATAATTTTATAGACCGTGGAGCGGGTAATATTGAGCTTACTGGCAATTTCCGTTGCGCCGGTACCTTCTTGATATAGTCTCAACACACATCCTCTGTCTACCGTTCGTCTGCGACCAAACCGGATACCTTTCAGTTTTGCTTCCTGCCTGCATGTTATTGCGAAACACGTCCTAAATAACTATCCCAGTCCTTCCACACCGGTTGTAATCCGGCCTTCATCAGCGCATTCGCAACCTCTTGCGGATGGCGGTTATCATGCGGAGAAAATTGCTCCAGTTCGGTTTGCTGTTCAGCGTAGCCCCCGGGCTGGGTTTTTGAAAAGGCGCTGATCGTATTGATCGCCAGCGGCACCACCCGATCGCGGAACTGGGGCGATTCGCGTGTGGAAAGTGACTGTTCCACTTCGGGCGCGAACAGGCGAAAAGCGCAAATTGCCTGCACCAGCTGCGCTTCGTTCATCAGTGAGACTGGCTGAATGCCGCCCGCGCAGGGACGCAGGCGGGGAAACGCCACCGAATAGCGGCTCTGCCAGTAGTTTTTTTGCAGCCACAGCAGATGTTCCCCCATCATAAAACAGTCAGTGCGCCAGCTGTCTGACAGGCCAATCAGCGCACCCAGGCCAATCTTATCAATACCGGCGCGTCCCAGACGATCGGGCGTTTCCAGTCGGAAGAAAAAGTCCTGCTTATTGCCCTTCAGGTGGTGCTGGCTATAGACCGCTGAGTGATAGGTCTCCTGATACACCAGCACCCCATCCAGCCCCAGCGTTTTTAACTCGGCGTACTCCTCTTCTGCAAGGGGCTGCACCTCCATCATCAGTGAACTGAAGCACGCGCGGATGGCGGGAAGATGCTGACGAAAATAGTCCATCCCGACCTTTGTCTGATGCTCGCCGGTAACCAGCAGCAGCTGATCGAAGCCCATTGCGCGGATGGCCGCGCACTCCCGCTTAATCTCCTCTGCATTCAGCGTCTTACGTCTGATGCGATTACTCATGGAGAAGCCGCAATAGGTGCAGTCATTGGCGCACAGGTTGGACAGGTAGAGCGGCACGAACAGATTGACGGCGTGACCGAAGCGCTGCCGGGTTAGCTGCCGGGCCTTCTGCGCCATGGGTTCCAGCCAGGCTTCCGCCGCGGGGGAGAGCAGCGCCATCAGATCCTCAGGGCCTGGTCTCGATGCGTTCAGCGCCCGCTCCACGTCGGCGGCCGTTTTGCTGTGGATCCGCAGGCTTATATCATCCCACTCCAGCGTTTCCCATCGGGAGATAAAGCTTTTCACTGGGCTTCTCCCTTTGTCAGAAAGGCCGTTAACGGGCTGGTGGGGTGCGCCTGCTGATGTCGGCTACCCAATCCGCTGCGCCGCGCCAGCGCGCCTGCTTCTACGGCCAGCCTGAATGCGCGCGCCATCTGTATCGGATCCTGAGCCGACGCCATCGCCGTATTCACTAACACCGCATCTGCGCCCATCTCCAGCGCCTCGCTGGCGTGGCTGGGTGCGCCGATACCGGCATCCACGATCACCGGCACGCTTGCCTGTTCGATAATCAGCGTCAGGAAATCGCGTGTCTTAAGCCCCTGATTGCTACCAATCGGCGCACCGAGCGGCATGATTGCCGCACAGCCCACCTCTTCCAGCCGCCGGCACAGGACCGGATCGGCATGGCAGTAGGGCAGAACGGTAAACCCCTCTTTCACCAGCATTTCGGCGGCCTTAAGCGTTTCAATGGGATCCGGCAGCAGATAGCGCACGTCGGGATGGATCTCCAGCTTAAGCCAGTGGGTTCCCAGCGCTTCGCGTGCGAGCCGGGCGGCAAAAATAGCTTCTTCGGCGTTTTTAGCACCGGATGTGTTTGGCAGCAGCTGGACGCCGAGCGCCTGCAGGGGGGCAAGTATGCCGTCATCCCCGCCGCGCAAATCCACGCGCTTCATCGCCAGGGTAACCAGCTCCGCGCCGGATTCACGCAGTGAATTCAGCATTACCGTCGGGCTGGAAAATTTACCCGTTCCGGCCAGCAGGCGTGACGTAAACGTTTTATCCGCAATAGTAAACATATCAACCTCCGGCAATGGCCTGGAAAATCACCAGCTCATCACCCTCCTGCAAATGAAAAGATGCCCAGCGGTCGTGAGGGATAATCTGCTGATTAACCGCCAGCGCCGTACCCGGCTGATGGCGGGAAAGCTGTTCGAGCAGTTCAGCCAGCGTGGGCGAACCATCCAGGGTCATGCTGCTGTCATTAATGGTGATGTTCATCGCGGCCTCCACATACCGGGCACGCTGCGCTACGTTCGAGAGTCAGCGTGCGCCAGGCCTGCTGTCGGCCATCGAAAAGCCGCAGCTTCCCCGCCAGAGAAGAACCCTGACCGGCGAGCATCTTTAGAGCTTCCAGCGCCTGAAGCGTGCCCATCACGCCGACCACGGGTCCCAGCACGCCAGATGTACGGCAGTTGCGTTGGGGCTCAGCCTCATCGGGCCACAGGCAGCGATAGCAGCCGTGACGGAAGGGCGGCGTTAACACCAGCAGCTGACCGCTAAAACCTACGGCGCTGGCGCTGATCAGCGGTTTGTCGCTCTGTATACAGGCGGTGTTAATCGCCTGACGGGTTTGCATATTGTCGCTGCAATCCAGCACCAGATCGGCCATCGCTATCGCCTCCTGCAAATTGCTGTCATCCATACGCTTCTCCAGCACGATAAATTCCACCTGAGGGTTCAGTGCCTGGAGCTGCGCTTTCGCGACCTGAGCTTTTGACAGGCCGGTTTCGCGGCTGCGGAACAGGATCTGGCGCTGCAAATTGCTGATATGTATCTTATCGTCATCGGCCAGCAGCAGTTTGCCGACCCCGGCAGCAGCCAGATAGAGTGCGGCAGGCGAGCCCAGACCGCCCAGGCCGATAATCAGGATGCTGGCAGCCTGAAGCTTGCGCTGCCCTTCAGGGCCGAACTCCTCCAGCAGCAGCTGGCGGCTGTAACGCATAAAATCACCGTCACTGAACATGCTCTGCGCCTCCCGACCCGGCCAGCCGCGGGTGGCTGACAGGCACTGAACGTAGGTTGCTATACATGCTCTGTACCCCCCGGTCCCGCCAGCTGCAATAGCTGCGCGGTGGCTTCCTGCCAGCTGTCGGCCTGCGTAATGGCGCTGACTACGGCGATACTCCCCACGCCGGTTGCCAGCACGGCAGGCGCGCGGCTGAGGCTGATACCGCCAATGGCCACCGTTGATACGCCCTGCAGGCGCGAAAGATGACGCTTAAGCTCTTCTATGCCCTGCGGGGAGGAGGGCATCTGTTTAGTGAGGGTCGGAAAAACATGGCCGAGGGCGATATAAGATGGCTGCTCCTTCAGGGCACGATCCAGTTCGGCGTCATCGTGCGTCGAAAGCCCCAGGCGTAGTCCGGCACGATGAATGGCATCCAGGTCGGCGACGTCCAGATCTTCCTGACCCAGATGGACGCCATAGGCCTGATACCCGATCGCCGTCTGCCAGTAATCGTTGATAAACAAACGCGCCCGGTAGCGCCTGCCCAGGGCGATGGCAGCGGCAATCTCATCTTCCACCGCCGCTTCCGGCCGATTTTTAATCCGCAGCTGGATGGTGCGTACGCCCGCATCCAGCAGGCGCTCAATCCAGGCGACCGTTTCAACGACCGGGTAGAGACCCAGCCGGGCTTCGGTTAAGGGAAACGGACCACGGCTCATACTTTGTCCTCCTGCTTCGCCGCGTAATCACGCACTTCCTGGGAAATTTTCATGGAGCAGAATTTAGGTCCGCACATTGAACAGAAATGGGCAACCTTGCCGGAATCCTGCGGCAGCGTCTCGTCGTGATAGCTGCGGGCGGTATGGGGATCGAGCGCGAGATTGAACTGATCTTCCCAGCGGAACTCGAAGCGCGCTTTCGACATGGCGTTATCGCGGATCTGCGCGCCGGGATGTCCTTTAGCCAGATCGGCGGCGTGGGCCGCTATCTTGTAGGTAATCAGTCCCTGCTTCACATCTTCTTTATTCGGCAGGCCAAGGTGCTCTTTGGGCGTGACGTAGCACAGCATCGCGCAGCCGAACCAGCCAATCATGGCCGCGCCAATACCCGAGGTAATGTGATCGTAGCCCGGCGCGATATCCGTGGTCAGAGGGCCGAGGGTATAAAACGGCGCCTCGTGGCAGTGTTCCAGCTGCTCGGTCATATTGTGACGGATCATCTGCATCGGCACATGTCCCGGGCCTTCGATCATCACCTGCACGTCGTACTCCCAGGCAATCTTCGTCAGCTCGCCCAGCGTGCGCAGCTCGGCAAACTGCGCCTCGTCATTGGCATCCTGAATTGAGCCAGGACGCAGCCCATCGCCCAGCGAGAGTGACACGTCATAGGCCGCGCAGAGTTCACATATCTCGCGGAAGTGCTGATAAAGAAAGCTCTCTTTATGATGCGACAGACACCATTTCGCCATAATCGAACCGCCGCGCGACACGATGCCCGTCAGGCGTTTCGCCGTCATGGGCACATAGCGCAGCAGGACGCCTGCGTGGATCGTGAAGTAGTCCACGCCCTGTTCCGCCTGTTCCAGCAGGGTGTCGCGGAAAATCTCCCAGTTCAACGCTTCCGCCACGCCGTTGACCTTCTCCAGGGCCTGATAAATGGGCACGGTGCCGATGGGAACCGGGCTGTTACGCAGGATCCACTCGCGTGTTTCGTGAATATTACGACCGGTGGAGAGATCCATGACCGTGTCGGCTCCCCAGCGCGCTGACCAGACCAGCTTCTCGACCTCTTCCTCAATGGAGGAGCTGACCGCAGAGTTGCCGATATTGGCGTTAATTTTGACCAGGAAATTGCGGCCGATAATCATTGGCTCGGATTCAGGATGATTGATGTTGGCAGGAATGATGGCGCGCCCGGCGGCGACCTCCTGCCGCACAAATTCCGGCGTGATGTTCTCCGGCAGATGCGCACCGAAGCTGTTGCCCGGATGCTGCTGGCGAAGTCCCTCACCGCGAATACGCTCGCGGCCCATATTTTCGCGCAGCGCAATAAACTCCATCTCCGGCGTGATCCTACCCTGCCGGGCGTAGTGCAGCTGAGTGACGCAGTGGCCGGGCATTGCCCGTCGGGGCAGGGGAAGGTGTTCAAAGCGCAGATGATCCAGCCCTATATCGGCCAGACGCTGCTGCGTGTAGGTGGAGCTGAGCGTCTCAATCGTCTGCGTGTCGCCGCGTTCATCAATCCAACCCTCACGTAACCGGGGCAGGCCCGCATGAACATCAATGCTGGCCTCAGGATCGCCGTAGGGGCCGGCGGTGTCATAAACCGGCACGGGCTCATTATCTTCATATCGGGGGGCATCTTTGCTGCCGCCGACCTGGGTCGGGCTGAGCTGGATTTCACGCAGGGGAACGCGAATATCGGGGCGGGATCCCTCAAGCCAGATGCGCGTTGAGTGAGGAAAGGCGGCGCCCTGGAGAGAGTCGATAAACTGTTGAGCCTGTGCACGCTGTTCGCGGCGGGTGGTTTTCTTTTCAAGGTCAGACATAGCACGTTCCTGATAAATCGGGAAAAGATGCTTGTCCGGAGCTCGGAGGAGTAAGCGTAAAGTATGAAAAAACAGCAACATACCTGACTGAAAAGTTACTCTTGTTCCCTACGCAGGTATTAACCTGGTCAGGTTCCGCGGATCCCGAATTAACGGTCTCAGCCCCTAAGGGCACTCCGACAAGAAGAATTCTGATCTCCCGGGGGGATGATCAGAATGGCGGTAACGGCGGCGGCCGCACGTTACGGCATTGCCCCCTCAGCATAGGGGGGCTTTTTTAAAACTACAAGAATTTTACAGACGGATAACGTTTCAGGCGGGGCGGGCCAGCGCAGAATCGTTAGCGGCCAGAGGGGTATCAGCCTGCTTTTCCAGCGCCAGCTGTATAAATTTATCTTCCAGCGTGAAGCGGGCTTCCAGCGCTTCGCCCACTTCAGAGAGCGCGTTCTGGAACTCAAGATAGTTATCGTGATCGATAGCCGTTTCCAGATGAGTATCATAAACCTGCATAATCTCAGCCGTATTAGCCTGAAGCGCCGGATAGATCAGGGCGGCCTTAGCCAGCTGCTCGCTGCCTTTCATCTCTTCGATAAAGCGTTCATACACCGTAAAGTGACCGGTGGAGAGATAATCGACCAGACGCTGACAAAAGGTATCCAGTGCGTTTTCATCAAGCGGAGTATGAGATTCCTTGTTAGGCTTAATACCAACCATTTGATAATAGGCAACCAGTAACTGCTTGCGGGATTGCAGACAAAAGTCCACCAGGTCACTACACCCGGCAACGCGCGCGGTCAGGACTTCAAGTTGGTTGAGCATGTGTGACTCCGAAAGTAATATTTTAAGTGCCCGATCCCAATCCCGTTACGCAGAAAGCCGTTATAGCTGAGGATATGCAATTTATGGAAGTTGAGATTTCAAGCGTAGACGCTGGCTGGTGGGTTGTCAGTCACGAACATAAACTATGGCTGCCTAAAGGTCAATTGCCGCAGGGAAGTGCGCAGGAATTAGGCCTGATCGGCGCAAAAGCTATGCGGATCGGTGAGTGGCAGGGCGAGCCGGTGTGGCTGATACGCGATAGCCGCCCGAATGAAATGGGCACCCTGCGACAGATCCTCGACGGTGATGTCGGCCTGTTCCAGCTGGCTGGGCGCGGGATCCAGCTGGCTGAGTTCTATCGCTCTCATAAGTGGTGCGGCTACTGCGGGCATGAAATGTATCCGGGCAAAACCGAGTGGGCCAGCCTGTGCGGCCACTGCCGACAGCGATACTATCCGCAGATCGCCCCCTGCATCATTGTCGCCATTCGTCGGGGCAAAGAGATCCTGCTGGCGCAGCATACTAAGCACCGTAACGGTATTTACACCGTGCTGGCCGGTTTTGTTGAAGTGGGTGAAACGCTTGAACAAACCGTCGCGCGTGAAGTGATGGAGGAGAGCGGGTTAAAAGTGAAAAACCTGCGCTATGTCTCCTCTCAGCCATGGCCGTTTCCCCAGTCGCTGATGATGGCATTTATGGCCGACTATGAGAGCGGCGACATACACATTGATCCCAAAGAACTGCTGGATGCGGCCTGGTATCATTATGAGGCGCTGCCCCAGCTTCCGCCGCCCGGCACCGTGGCGCGACGACTGATAGAGGATACCGTGGCGCTTTGCCGCGCTGAAGCAGAATGAATGTTATACTGTGCGCCTGATTTTGAGAGAGCGTTTAAGATGAGTGAACTGAAGAACGACCGTTATCTGCGCGCCCTGCTGCGCCAGCCTGTGGATGTGACCCCGGTATGGATGATGCGCCAGGCCGGACGCTACCTGCCAGAGTACAAGGCGACCCGTGCCATCGCCGGTGATTTTATGTCGCTGTGCAAAAATGCTGAACTGGCCTGTGAAGTCACGCTACAGCCGCTGCGTCGCTATCCGCTGGATGCGGCGATCCTGTTCTCCGATATTCTGACCATTCCCGATGCCATGGGGCTTGGCCTGTGGTTTGAGGCGGGAGAAGGCCCCCGTTTCTCCTCACCGATCACCTGCCGCGCTGACGTTGAGAAGCTACCGGTGCCCGACCCGGAGCAGGATCTGGGCTATGTGATGAATGCGGTGCGCACCATCCGTAAAAACCTGAAGGGCGAAATTCCGCTGATCGGCTTCTCAGGCAGTCCCTGGACGCTGGCTACCTACATGGTTGAGGGAGGCAGCAGTAAAGCGTTCACCAAACTGAAAAAAATGATGTATGCCGAGCCTGAAACCCTCCATCTGATGCTGGATAAGGTGGCCGACAGCGTCACTCTCTACCTGAATGCCCAGATACGCGCCGGTGCGCAGTCGGTGATGATATTCGACACCTGGGGCGGGGTACTGACGGGCCGGGATTATCTCGAGTTCTCGCTGCACTATATGCACAAAATCGTGGACGGTCTGATCCGTGAGAATGACGGTCGCCGTGTGCCCGTCACCCTGTTCACGAAAGGCGGCGGTCAGTGGCTGGAAGCGATGGCGGCCACTGGCTGTGACGCGCTGGGGCTGGACTGGACCACCGATATCGGCGATGCCCGCCGCCGCGTGGGGGATAAAGTAGCCCTGCAGGGGAATATGGATCCCTCTATGCTTTACGCGTCCCCTGCGCGTATCGGGCAGGAGGTCGCGGGCATTCTGGAAGGGTTTGGCCACGGCAATGGGCACGTATTCAACCTGGGCCACGGTATTCATCAGGATGTTCCACCCGAGCATGCTGGCGCTTTCATTGAATCAGTACATCGACTTTCACGGCCATATCACCAGGACTAACCATGGATATTGCAGCATTACGTCAGGAGCAACTTGAACGCGCGGCAGAAGTGCAGCAGGAAGATGATTTTGAAGTAATGCCGCCGCGCTATATAGGCGGTGCCGATGTCGGTTTTGAACAGGGGGGCGAGGTCACGCGTGCGGCCCTGGTTATTCTGGAGTATCCATCGCTCAGGCTGGTGGAGCATCGCGTTGCCCGTATCGCGACGACGATGCCCTATATTCCGGGCTTCCTTTCGTTCCGGGAATATCCTGCGCTGCTTGCGGCGTGGCAGCAGCTTGAGTTAAAGCCAGACCTGCTGTTTGTCGATGGGCAGGGCATTGCGCACCCGCGTCGCCTTGGCGTCGCCAGCCATTTTGGCCTGCTGGTCGATGTCCCGACCATTGGCGTGGCAAAAAGCCGTCTCTGTGGCAAGTTTGAGCCGCTGGATGACGAGCCGGGAACAACCCAGCCGCTGATTGACAAAGGCGAGCAAATTGGCTGGGTTTTGCGCAGCAAGCGCCGCTGTAACCCGCTCTTTATCTCGCCTGGCCATCGCGTGAGCCAGGTGACCGCACTCAGCTGGGTGGAAACCTGTCTGAATGGCTACCGGCTTCCTGAACCGACGCGCTGGGCAGATGCCGTAGCGTCGCGGCGGCCTGCTTTTATGCGCCTACAGGAGCAGGGTTAACGGTGTGACGCGCGCTCTTTTCGGTTACACTGCTGGCCGCGCACTTCTGTTTAAGAGATCTCAACATGTTACGTAATCCGATTCACCTGCGTCTGGAAAAGCTGGAAAGCTGGCAGCACGTTACTTTTATGGCCTGTCTGTGCGAACGTATGGCCCCGAACTATCGGGCGTTTTGCGAACGTACAGAATTCGGTGAGGGTCAGCTGTATCGCCGCATCCTTGATCTGGTCTGGGAAACGCTGCTGGTTAAAGATGCAAAGGTGAATTTTGACTCACAGCTCGAGAAGCTGGAGGAAGCGATACCCAACGCTGAAGATTACGATCTCTACGGCGTTTACCCGGCCATTGATGCCTGCGTCGCATTAAGTGAACTGCTGCACTCTCGTCTGAGCGGTGAAACGCTGGAGCATGCGATTGCCGTGAGCGATGCCTCCGTGACGACCGTTGCGATGCTGGAGATGACTCAGGCTGAGCGGGAAATGACCGACGAAGAGCTCAAAGAGAATCCCGCAGTCGAAGAAGAATGGGACATCCAGTGGGAGATTTTCCGCCTGCTCAGTGCCTGTGAAGAGAGGGACCCTGAACTGATAAAAGGACTGCGAGCTGACCTGCGTGAATCGGGGATCAGTAATATCGGTATAAATTTTCAGCAGTAAGGCGATAAAACGTGACTTCAGGCCTGATTTGTAGCGCCAGGAGGCTTCACATTCGCCCCCAGTCTGGTCTACATTTGGGGGGCTGAAAAAAGTGGCTATCGGTGCGTGTATGCAGGAGAGTGCCAGAAACTGGTTTTTCCCTCGCACTCGATGCTTAGCAAGCGATAAATACACTGTAAGGATAACTTATGAACAAGACTCAACTGATTGATGTAATTGCTGACAAAGCGGACCTGTCTAAGACCCAGGCTAAAGCTGCACTGGAATCCACCCTGGCTGCGATTACTGAGTCTCTGAAAGAGGGTGATGCTGTACAACTGGTTGGTTTTGGTACTTTTAAAGTTAACCACCGTGCTGAGCGTACTGGCCGCAATCCGCAGACTGGCAATGAAATCAAAATTGCTGCTGCTAACGTACCGGCATTTGTTTCAGGTAAAGCACTGAAAGACGCTGTTAAGTAATTGTCTGACGGTTAAAAGTTTTAAACAGGGGGGCGTTATGCCCCTTTTGTTATAGATCCATCCGGGCAAACCGCTTTACCACCGGGCATTTCACCCACACTGTGTGATAATCGCGCCATGACTCGTTCTCCTCTTATTTCATTCTCCCTGCTGACGCTGCTGCTGGCAGGTTGCAGTTCAAAGCCATCACTGCCTGACTTTACTGCCAGTGGCTATCTTGCCGATCGTGGTGCCGTACGTATCTGGCGCAAAAATGACGGTAATGAGAGCAGCCACCTGCTGACGATTTATACGCCTTTTTCGGGGAGCACGCCGGAAACGACCGACTACATTTGGCAGTCGGATAAGCTTATCTCCATAGAACGTCATCGGCTGGGCGACAGCCCTGATAGCGTGACGCTGCGCTTCGACCAGGACGGCAGCCTGAGCTTTATGCAGCACCAGATTGCGGGGCGTCGTGAGGCGCTCTCCGCAGATGCGGTGGCGTTATATCAGTTTGATGGCGGGCGTATGCTGAAAATCAGCGACGATCTGCTGAAAGGGCGGGTATTGCTCAGGCAGGGGCGCTGGTCGGCATCCGGTACCGTCACAACGTGCAAAGGGCAGAAAGAGCGACCCGGCTTCGACCACTATTCCCTCAACTATATCACTCAGCATCAGCGCAGCCCGGACAAGCCGGTCAGCATCGCCTGGCTGGAAGCGCCCAGGGGCGTTCAGCTGCTGATTGTCACGCCCGACGATCTCTGCGCGACCGAGCCTGACGAAGCCAGCTTCTGAACGCTATCCGGGCCGGAGCGATCCGGCCCGGAGAATTGCTATTTACGGCCTATCGCGCGATAGCCGATATCATGACGGCAGAAGCTGCCACGCCATGAAACGGGCTTAGCCAGCTCGTAGGCGCGCTTCTGCGCGGCGGCCACGTCGTCACCCAGGGCGGTCACGCACAATACCCGACCGCCCTGGGTCACCACCAGATCGTCCTGCATACGCGTACCGGCATGGAAGATTTTGCCGTCAGGCGTTTCTTCCAGCGGCAGACCGTGAATTTGCTCACCAATCGCATAATCGCCCGGGTAGCCGCCGGCAGCCAGCACCACGCCCAGTGAAGGTCGCGGGTCCCATACCGACTCCTTAGTATTCAGCTTGCCCTCTGCGCCTGCCAGACAGAGATCGACCAGATCCGACTGCATACGCAGCATGACTGGCTGCGTCTCGGGATCGCCAAAGCGGCAGTTAAACTCGATGACTTTCGGCTGACCCTGTTGATCGATCATCAGGCCCGCGTACAAAAAGCCGGTATAGGTGTTGCCTTCTGCTGCCATACCCCGAACCGTCGGCCAGATAACTTCATCCATGACCCGCTGGTGGACAGCATCGGTCACTACCGGCGCGGGAGAGTAGGCGCCCATCCCGCCGGTATTGGGGCCGGTATCGCCGTCTCCCACGCGTTTGTGATCCTGGCTGGTCGCCATCGGCAACACATTTTCGCCATCGACCATGACGATAAAGCTGGCTTCTTCCCCATCCAGAAACTCTTCCACCACGATGCGGTGGCCTGCATCGCCGAAGGCATTCCCGGCCAGCATGTCCTGGATGGCCTCTTCGGCCTCGGCCAGGGTCATCGCCACAATCACGCCTTTACCGGCGGCCAGGCCGTCGGCCTTAATCACGATGGGCGCGCCCTTGCTGCGCGTATAGGCCAGAGCGGGCTCAACCTCGGTAAAGTTTTGATATTCAGCGGTCGGAATACGGTGGCGCGCCAGGAAATCTTTCGTGAAAGCTTTAGATCCTTCCAGCTGAGCGGCAGCCTGCGTCGGGCCAAAAATCTTCAGCCCGGCAGCGCGGAAAGCATCCACCACGCCCAGCACCAGCGGCGCTTCCGGGCCGACGATGGTCAAATCAATCTTCTCCTCACTTGCGAAGCGCAGCAGTGCCGGAATATCGGTGGCGCTGATATCAACGTTCTGCAAAGCAGGCTCAAGGGCAGTACCGGCATTGCCAGGCGCGACAAAAACGGTTTCCGCCAGCGGCGAGAGTGAGGCCTTCCATGCCAGGGCGTGTTCACGCCCGCCGTTACCAATAACAAGAATTTTCATTTTTCAGCTCCGTAATTAATGGCGGAAGTGGCGCATCGCGGTAAAGATCATGGCAATGCCGTGCTCATCGGCAGCGGCAATGACTTCTTCATCACGAATAGAGCCGCCCGGCTGGATAACACAGCTGACGCCAACGGCGGCGGCGGCATCAATGCCGTCGCGGAAGGGGAAGAACGCATCGGAGGCCATAGCCGAGCCTTTCACTTCCAGCCCTTCGTCTGCCGCCTTGATACCGGCAATCTTCGCGGAATAGACGCGGCTCATCTGACCTGCGCCAATACCGATGGTCATATTCTCGCGCGCGTAAACGATGGCGTTAGACTTCACGAATTTAGCCACCTTCCAGCAGAACAGCGCATCACGCATTTCCTGTTCGGTCGGCTGGCGTTTGGTCACCACCTTAAGCTGGTGGCTCTCCACCATACCCAGATCGCGATCCTGTACCAGCAGCCCACCGTTGACGCGCTTGAAATCCAGACCGGCCTGACGCTGCTGCCACTCTCCACAGATGAGTACGCGTACGTTCTGCTTGCTGGCGGTTATCTTAAGTGCCGCCTCGCTTGCGGAGGGGGCAATAATCACCTCAACAAACTGACGACTGACAATGGCCTGCGCCGTCTCTTCATCCAGCCCGCGGTTAAAAGCGATAATGCCGCCAAAAGCGGATGTCGGATCGGTTTTGAACGCCCGCTCATAGGCGTCCAGAATCGAATCGCTCACGGCAACGCCACAGGGATTGGCGTGTTTGACGATCACACAGGCTGGCTGGTCGAACTCCTTGACGCACTCCAGTGCGGCGTCGGTATCGGCGATGTTGTTATAGGAGAGCGCTTTGCCCTGAACCTGCTGAGCAGTGGCGACCGAGGCTTCGGTAATCCTGTCTTCTATATAGAAGGCGGCGTCCTGATGGCTGTTCTCACCGTAGCGCATATCCTGCTTTTTAATGAAGCTCAGATTCAGCGTCCGCGGGAAGCGGCCGGAAGGCGCGGTGGTATCGCCATGATAAGCGGGGACGAGGCTGCCGAAGTAGTTGGCAATCATCCCGTCATAGGCGGCGGTATGCTCAAAGGCCTTGATGGCCAGGTCGAAGCGCGTGGCCTGTGTCAGGCTGTTCTCGTTCTGATCCAGCTCGGCAACAATGTCCTGGTAATCGCTGCTGTTGACCACAATAGCCACGTCTTTGTGATTTTTGGCGGCGGAGCGCACCATTGTTGGACCGCCGATATCAATATTCTCTACGGCCTCTTCCAGCGAGCAGCCTTCACGCGCGACGGTCTGGGCAAAGGGATAAAGGTTAACGACCACCATGTCGATAGGAGCAATGCGGTGTTCCGCCATAATGGCATCATCCTGGCCGCGACGGCCTAAAATGCCGCCGTGCACTTTCGGGTGCAGCGTTTTAACGCGTCCATCCATCATTTCGGGGAAGCCGGTGTAGTCGGACACTTCGGTGACGGAGAGGCCCGCGTCTGCCAGCAGACGGGCGGTGCCGCCGGTGGAGAGGAGTTCGATACCGCGCTGGGTCAGCGCCTGAGCAAATTCGATGATACCGGCTTTATCAGACACGCTGAGCAGAGCGCGGCGTACAGGACGACGTTGTTGCATGGTGATGATCCCTTGGCTTTGATTCGCAGAGAGTAAGAGCGTTACATCAAGCTTAGCCATTTTCATCTCTATATAGAGATGAGTGAGATTAAGCTTCAGGTAACCCCCCAGACTGGGGCCAGGATTTTGCCCGGCATTGTAGCGAAAACGTTTGCGCGATGCTCGTGTAAATTCGCGGTGCGGTAGCAATGTGGATAAATCAGTGGATAAGTGCGTATAACCCGGGCTTTTGCTGTGGAATGCAGCGAACGCGCTATTTTTATCAAATTAGGGGTTGTCAGCCGTCAGGAACTCCCTATAATGCGCCTCCATCGACACGGAACAACGGCTTACAGGCCGCCGGGTTGAGAGGTTCAGGAAGCTGAAGCGCCGGAGAAAAACTTCCCAAAAAGAAGTTGCTGTCTCTTATACACAT
>NZ_JBLREF010000044.1:0-14062 GCF_047918655.1 Erwinia sp. PPS120
ATGGTTTTATAATCACGAGCGTCCGAATATGGCATTAAATGGCTACACGCCGATGCAGCATATTCAACGCATGACTTGATTCTACTTATCGCCTCCGTTAAAAAGGGGAGGATTACCACATGAGCAGATCCATCATTGAAAGGATACGGTAGTCAACCAACTTTAGAATCTTTCCCAGACCGAAAGCCTCTTGCTTCCTGCTCTTGATTCCATACTCTTTCCTCCATACCGGAAGTAGTGCACGAAGCGAGCCTATGATTTCTTCATCTGATGAGTTTTCCAAGTCAAAGTGTGTATACACACGGCTTTCATTGGTTCTCATAAAAACGGCTCTCATACTTTGAGTTAGTGGCTGCTCTTTGACCTCTTTTGTAAGTTGATCACTTCCTTTGACAAACGATTCTTGCGAGAACATTTCAAGAGATCTTCTGAGGCTTTCAATATGACCAAAGGTGACTTGTCGTATGTGAGTTTGGCTTTCTGCCAGATGAGTGTTGGTATCTAATGTTTTACTGATTAGAGGTTTACCTGCAAGGATCTGGTCAAAATAAACATCTCCTTCCCCAAAAAACTCAATTGAATCAAGGATGTTCTTTCTGACCTGTAACTCCTTATGTAAGCCTTTCAAAGTGCAAGACTCAACATCAACATAGTTGTCATAGTTGAACCAACTCTGTAACTTTTTGTAGATCTGAACCGTATCCATACCGAGGCCTTACATTTGTGTTTCTATAGCTCAATGTAGAAATCAGCTCATCATCACCTTGAACCAGCTCTTCAATCAACAAGCTGTGAAACAGTAACAACGGCCGATAAAATTGAGTATAATTAAGACGCTTTTTTCAGTGCCTCACAACAGTTTTTAAGGTTATTTTTGAGTGTTGGTATCTATGATGGTATAAAAGGTTTAACTTCAATATAAACCTTTAAAATCAGCAAATTAACTACTAGTTCGATTTCTGCAGGGACACCAAATGCCAGTCTCTCAACGTATCTCAAAGTCTACTTTATCCCTTCTATTCAATGAGTTAATTCAAGTCTATAGTTTGGCCTGACGTATCCACAGGTAGTTATAGCCGGGTTCGGCGTCTTCGCGGCTGAAATCCAGCTTCACCCGGTAGCGCCCGTTTCATCGAGATGGGCATACGGCGCGTTCTTCTCGTCGCTCTCGACGCGGGCGGTCAACGTGCCGGCAATCTGCGGGCGCGGCGCAGGCTCGGGTCTGAAGCAGAACTGTTCGCTGTAGGGCATGCCCCATACGGACACGTGCAGACGGGTATCACGAGCAGCGCGGAAGGTGGTGAGCGTAATCACCATCCCCTCTTTCAGCTCCGGCACGTTACTGTCGCCGGTCTCCAGCACCATGCCCGGCGTCATGTGACTGGCGTTACTGAACAGGTGCAGGCGAATGGCGTTATTAAGCGCATGTTCATGCTGAATGCGGGCGTAAAAGGCCCCGCTTTCGGTTTCCGGCTCCTTCCGCGTTACCAGGCACTTTCTGATAGCCCCAGAATCCTCCCGCCGCCCAGGAGCCGCCGGGGCTTGTTGCCAGCGCAGTCTCGTTGCCGAAAGCGCGAAAAATTGTACTACCCGCCATTTCTCTAGCGCTTTTGGCTGTAATCTCACCACTGAACGACGCTATATCTGTAAAAAACAGTCGTCCTTTAACAAATGCCGGGCTTTCACCTTTCCAGCTAACAATATCCGGATACCCCGTTTTCGAATATTTTTGACGCAATCGATACTCATAATTCTCTTCCGCATGAAGACTTGGAAATCGCGTTCCCTGCTTTGGCGCATTACCTCTCTCAAAGAGTAAAGTCTCCAGGATTACCAGGCGATTTATTCCTACCCCCAAAGTAAACGATGAGAAAATCCTAAAGAGAATCTGATGCAGATGGAAGCAAGAAAACCCGCATAAGCGGGTGACATTTTACATCTGAACTCATCAGCGTAGGATGCCAGTAGTTCCAATCTTTCATAAACTTAAGCTTTTTTGTGCGCTCTCGGATCGAAAAGCGCAATCAGACTATATTGGTTTTCATCTACTCGATTTTGAGTATACAACCAAGCTGAACCTGATGGTCTGTCCCACTGGGGTCACTTAGGCCAATTTCATTGCCTTAGGGGGTCACTCACTCCATTTCATGCAGACCTAAAGGATGTGCATGAGGCTGAAACCTACAATGTCATTTACGCGGTGGGTTCCCTCTCTTTCTTATTTTCTCCCGCATGGGTCAGATCATACGCAGCCTGGGCTTCCTCCAGGGCCGTTCCATGTGCCAGCGCCCAGTCATACAGTGCGATAAACGGTTGCTGCAAGGTTTGTGCCAGCGGCGTGAGGCTGTATTCAACCCCTACCGGTGAGGTGGGAAGCACTTCGCGGATCACCAGGCCATTACGTTCGAGCCGCTTCAGCGCATCTGCCAGCGCTTTATGAGTGATCCCATCCAACCGTCGACGGATTTCATTAAAGCGGGAAGGCCTGGAACAGAGAACAGTGAGAATTAAAATCGACCATTTATTGGTGATATGTTCCAGTACCGGGCGCGTTTTCCCTACGTCTCTCAATGCGTTAGCATCTGAACTGGCCATGACGATATACTCCGCGATATCTGATATAAACAAAGTGCGTAATTGATATTAAATATAATCTATATACCCTCTCTTCTCCACCTCAAGAGGAGAGATCAGATGAGCAGACTGGAAAATAAAGTCGCTGTAATACTGGGCGGCGCTAAAGGGATTGGCCTGGCCATTAGCCAGCGTTTTGCCCGCGAAGGAGCGACGACCTGGTTCACATCGCGGCGTGCAGAAGAGTTGCAGGCGGCCAGCCTGAAGATATCGGGCACAGTGAAACCGTTGCAGGCCGATGTTAGCCAGCAGAGCGAGCTGAACCGTATTATGGATGCGGTAAAGGCTGAATCCTCCCGGATCGATGCGTTGGTAATTAATGCCGGGATGACGAATTACGCCACCATTGAAGACCTAAGCCCGTCGCATTTTGACCAGATTTTTGGTCTTAATGTTCGGGCGCCCGTTCTTGCATTGCAGGCCGCATTGCCGCTGCTTAATCCCGGCGCAAGCGTTATCCTGCTTGGTTCTATCGCTGATGTGCTGGGTACAGAGGGGTATGGCGTTTACAGCGCCAGCAAAGCGGCGCTGCGATCCTTTGCCCGGACGTGGACGCGTGAACTCGCTTCACGGGGGATCAGAATCAATGTGGTGGCTCCCGGCCCTATCGACACGGAAATGATGCAGGCCGCCTCCGAAGAATTGCGCCAGGGATTAACCCGCGCAATCCCACTGAGTCGCATGGGCAGGCCTGAAGAAGTGGCCAGCGCCGCGTTGTTTCTTGCAAGCGAAGAAAGTAGCTACATTGCTGGCGCTGAAATTTGTGTGGATGGCGGTATGACGCAGGTGTAAATGCCCACGGATATTTTTGGTGTATCTCAGCCATCTCCGGATGGCTGAGATACGTCCCTTACGACTTGCTCACCGCATAGTTTCGAACCTTATTATTTTCCATCTGCACGGTCAGCGTCTTACCCTCGGTCGTGTCCCTTGCTCTTGCCTGACTGTAGGTCCACATCAGGATCTGGTGCCCCTCCGGATACGGGGTTTCCGAGGTCGGCTGGCCAAACAGGGCAATCATTTCCTGCCTCGTGGTCGTGCCCTTGTGGATTTTGTTAAGCCGCGCATCGTCAAAATCCTGACCAACGGAGGCAGTACACCCTGCAGCCATCATTATCAGGCATAAAACTAACCCTAATTTTTTCATTATCAGGGCCGCGCGCTCTTTCTGCCGGAGAGGTAACGAACGCCCTCAGGTCCAAAGAATTCGGAATGGGGCTCATCGCGCTGGAGATGAAATACCTCACCCACCCGCCAGGTTTTTTCCCCGCTCTGACTAAGAATGGTTATCTCGCCCGCCAGGATCAGCGCTTTCGCCTCAAAGGGATGCGCGTGGTGATCCAGCCTGCCGTTGGGCTCGCGTTCCACCACCACTGGCGTCTCAAAACCCTGCTCAGCCAGCTTTTTTACGAATTCGTCCTGCTGCATGGTCACTCCGGATAGACACAGGTATTCCGCTAAGATAGCCTGACTGCCCACACACTTTCAATTTATACCGGGCTTGCCGGACCGCGTCCTCTCACCTTTGCTGCTAACCGAGCGCGTATGACCGACTGCGGGCATCTGGCACAGGTCCCGCCAGGGGCTACTTAAATGTACTGCTCGCCGCAGCGGAATAGCGCACTTTGGCATGATGGAGTGAAAGCAGAGACATCACCATCAGTACGCATCCGGCGACAATCAGAAAAGCATAGCCCAGCAGGCTCCAGGCCCAGATGCCGACGATCCCCCCGACCAGAAATCCCGCTATCGTCAGTGTATGGAGCTTTAAGCGATCGAGATATGCCGTGGCTTCACTGGGAGACTCCCGCCGCCGCAGGATATCAATCAGCATCGCCATTTCAATACCAATATCGGTTGCCGTGCCGGAGACGTGCGTCGTTCTGACGCGGGCATTCGAAATCCTCGTTACCACGGCGTTTTGCAGCCCCATCAGCAGGCTCAGGGCCAAAATGAGCACCGCCCCTGGCAGGGTGACGCTCAGCTCAGCCACGCCAAGCGCCATTAGCGCCAGCGCTTCAATAACAATAACGAATGCATAGATGCCGCGCAGGCCTCTGCGCCGTCCGGCATTGATAATCAGCGTGGAGAGTACGGCGCCAAACATAAAAAACAGTACGACAGACAGGAAGAACAGGCCGCCGTTCCACCTGAACCGGGCCAGATTATCGGAAAGAGACGAGACGTTACCGGTCATGTTGGCAGCGAAAAAACCTACAATTTCAAACGCCACCGTGTTAAGCGCACCGGCAACGGCGGCCAGCAGACAGGCCAGCCAGCTGTCAGTGTTGAGCGTTCTGGCTTCATCGGTACGAATCAACATGCTAATTTCTGTGCGTGGGGAGAGGGATGCATTATTTTCTGCCCAACGAACAGGAAACTCAAGTTTCTTAATCGCGCCAAAAAAAAGGTCATACGGTCGACCTTAATTTAGTAGGCTTCCGGCCTGTCGAGAGGTAAATATTCAATGATAAGGATATTCAATTATGCTGCTAATTCTGCTTCTCATTTTAGCTATTCTGTTTATTCTGCTTTTCATCGTCAGTGTGATTATTTTCCTGGTCAGGCTTTCCCGCGAAGGTGATGCCAGTTTCAGGCTGGCCCTTATCGTGCTCATTTTACCCTTTATGGCATTCTATTGTGCGTTCTGGTACGTCAGCCTGTACCTCGCGACCTTAGGTATTGAGCCGACCCTCTTTTAGGTAGGAGTAGTCGGAGAGAGAGATAGGCGATAAATACCCCGCTACTCCGCTGATTGATTGCCCGCTGCCCACTTACACTGAGGGAAAGTTAATCACGCCCGTTGTGGAGTCCCTATGCCAGACAAAGATCCTATTGTTGAACGCCTCACCGTTGAGGTACTTGCCCTGCGTCATATCGTGCAGATGCTGATTGCCTACGGCAACGTGCCGACCGGCGGCAAGCTGAATAAGTACCTGCTTAAGGTAGCGGATGATACCGAACACCGTGATGAACGACACGGCAATAAAGCCGTCGCCGAGGCGATTCGCAGCTACATTCAGGGCTGATTTTCCCGGCGTTTCTTTCCATAATCACGCCGCCTGCGCAATATGCCAGGATGCAGATTTCGGATTTTGTTACATTAACCTGCCGCCCCGCTGAATATTTTCGACCAGGCTTACTCCTTATTAAAACAAGACCTCGCGTTCAGTTTTCACGTTCAGGACTCGTAAGGAGTAACCATTATGTCGACACACGCCAGAGAAGATAAACCCGCTGCGATCCCTCCTTCGCCTCTCACTTCAGCACGGCTGAATAAAGGTACAGCTTTTAGCGAAGCGGAACGTAAAACACACCGGCTGGAAGGGCTGCTGCCGCCCATCGTGGACAGTCTGGAAACCCAGATCCAGCGTGTTAAGGAGCATCTTGACGGCAAGCCTAACGACATCGAAAAATATATCTATTTGCAGGAACTGGCGAGTCGCAATGAGACGCTGTTTTATGCCACGCTGATGTCCGATCCGATCACTTTTATTCCCCTGGTGTACGATCCCACCATCGCGGATGCCTGCCTTAAATACGGCCATATTTATCGCCAGCCTAAGGGAATGTACCTGACGCGGGAAATGAAAGGCAGGCTCGCTGATGTGCTGCGCAACTGGCCGCATAAAGATGTTCGTTTTATCTGCGTAACGTCCGGCGGCCGGATTTTAGGACTGGGTGACATCGGTGCCAACGGCGCACCTATCCCGGTGGGAAAGCTCCAGCTCTATACCGCCTGCGCCGCCGTCCCGCCAGAGGGCCTGTTGCCTGTCCATCTGGACATTGGCACCAGCAATAAAAAGCTGACGGGTGATCCCCTTTATACCGGTCTGCGCAAAGCCCCACTTGCGCAGAAAGCGCTGGATGAACTGCTGGATGAGTTTGTCGGGGCGGTGGAGAGCGTCTTTCCCGGCTGCTGTATTCACTTCGAGGACTGGAAAGGCAGCGACGCGGTGCGCTATTTGCAGCGCTATCAGAGTCGGGCACTGGTTTATAACGACGATATTCAGGGTACGGCAAGCGTGGTGCTGGCAGGCCTGATCACGGCCCTGAAAACCACCGGCGGCAAGCTGTCGCAGCAGCGCGTACTCTTCGCCGGGGCTGGCTCAGCGGGAACGGGTATCGCTAATATGCTGGTTGAGGCGATGGTGCTGGAAGGCGCTGAGCGGGAAGAGGCTCGCCGGGCAATCACGCTGTTCGACAAGGACGGACTGATTGAGACGGGCCGTAAAAAACTCTCTGCTGAACAGCAGACCTTTGCCCGGAAGGCAGAACCCCAGTCCGACCTGCAAAAGGTGGTGGAAGCGGTAAAACCCACGGTGCTTATCGGCGTCAGTACGCAGGGAGGTCTGTTCAGCGAGAAGGTGGTTAAAACCATGACTAAGCTGAACGAAAGACCGATTATCTTCCCCCTCTCTAATCCGACAGATAATGCTGAATGCACCGCAAAACAGGCCTATCAGTGGAGTAAGGGCAAAGCGCTGTATGCTGCGGGTGTGCAGTTCGGCGAAGAAAAAGTACAGGGGGAAACGCGCTATCCGGGGCAGGCTAATAACTTCTATATATTCCCGGCGGTAAGCCTGGCGGTGTATGCAGCGCGGCCCAGGCTTATTGACGATCGGCTGTTTATAGAGGCAGCCCGCGCCTGTGCGCAACAGGTCAGTAAAAAAGATCGCGATCGGGGGATGCTCTACCCTTCGCAGGCCGGGATACTGAAAACGGAAAAGGCCATCGCCCGTCATCTGGTTCGCTATCTGTTTAATAACGATCTGGCCGGGGTGGAAGAACCGCATGATATTACCCGCTGGCTTGATAAGCTGAGCTACAAGCCCCGTTACGAGTAAATGCGGGTCACACTGATTTGATCCCGACAGGATAGTCGCGATATCCTGCAGGCGGGCTGTTGAATTAATGCGTTTTATGCCCTCCGTGCGTCAGGTATTATAACCTGGCGCAGCAAGACTGGACGATGAATTTAGCAAGGATGGTAACGTTATGCATGACTACCTGACACACTGGCTCAGCGCCTTTGATCTACCCTACGCCTCTTTTATCGCTGTATTCGCCCTGCTCGGCATTATTCTGCTGATCTCCCTGCTCGTACACGGCCTGCTGCATAAGGGCGTTATTCCTCCCCTCCGCAGGCTGGCCGAGAAGTCGTCACGGCAGTGGCCGCGATCCTTTATTGATAAGAAACTGCTCAGCCGTTCAGCTCTGCTGCTCCAGGGGATCCTACTCCAGCTGCAAATTGCACTTTTCCTGCAGGGCATTGAACCGCTGCATACCGTGCTGGTGGTGTTCAGCCAGGTATGGACGATGACGTTCAGCCTGCTGATGTTTTTTTCGCTGCTGGACGTGCTTCTTGAGGTAACTCAGCAACAGGCCATTGCCAGCCAGCTCCCCCTTCGCGGTATTTTTCAAAGCCTGAAACTGGTCGCCGCGCTGCTGGTTGTGCTGATGATTATCTCAGTACTCATCGGTAAGTCCCCGCTGGTGCTGCTAACCGGGCTGGGCGCCATGACGGCGGTGCTGATGCTGGTATTTAAGGATCCAATTCTGGGTTTAGTGGCCGGGATACAGCTGTCAGCCAACGATATGCTGAAGATTGGCGACTGGCTGGAGATGCCTAAATATGGTGCAGACGGCGACGTGGTGGATATCGGTCTGACCACGGTTAAGGTGCGCAACTGGGATAAGACCATTACGACGCTTCCTACCTACGTGTTGATATCAGATTCATTTAAAAACTGGCGCCCGATGTCGGAATCTGGCGGACGCCGCATCAAGCGCAGCATTAATATTGATACCACCAGCATCCATTTTCTCAGCGAGGACGAAGTGGCCAGCCTGAAACGTGCCCAGCTGCTGACGCCCTATCTGGAAGGCAAAGGCGAGGAAGTGGAAAACTATAATGCCCGGCTGGACTGCGATCTCTCCACGCCGCTGAATGGCCGCAGGATGACCAATATCGGTACCTTCCGCGCCTGGCTGGAAGCCTGGCTCAGGGCGCATCCGCGCAGCCATAAGGAGATGACCCTGATGGTACGCCAGCTGGCACCGGGTTCCTCTGGCCTGCCGGTGGAAATTTACATGTTCACGAATACCACCGCCTGGCTGGAGTATGAAAGTATTCAGGCTGATATTTTCGATCATATTTTTGCCGTCCTGCCTGAGTTCGGCCTGCGGGTTCATCAGACGCCTACCGGCAACGATCTTCGACAGCTGCGGCTGACCGGGCAGGATCACGCTATCCCGGCGAATCGCTAACGACCTGCGCTTCAGAGTGCCTTTCATACCCTGTGAGAGGCATTTCATTCCCCTCGGGCGGCAGTTCATGCCTTAATCAGCCCGCGCGCGAAAGACCCGACATATTCTGTGCTCAATTTATTAAACTTTTATCGGGAGTTTTCCATGAGCACATCCCCCGTCAACATCCGCGTTAATCGTACCCGCTGGTTAACCCTGGCCGGTACGGTTATTACGCAGTTTGCTCTGGGTTCAGTCTATACCTGGAGCCTGTTTAACGGCCAGCTGTCACACAAGCTGGATGCGCCGATAAGCCAGGTGGCTTTCTCTTTTGGCCTGTTGAGCCTGGGGCTGGCTATCGCCTCTTCGCTGGCTGGAAAACTTCAGGAGCGTTTTGGCGTACGCCGGGTGGCAATCGGTTCTGGCGTGCTGATGGCGATAGGTTTTTATATAACCGCTCACGCCAATAATCTCGTTATGCTGTATCTCAGCGCAGGGGTGCTGGTCGGTCTGGCCGACGGCGCGGGCTATCTGATGACGCTGTCAAACTGCGTGAAATGGTTTCCCGAACGCAAAGGGATGATTTCCGCCTGTGCCATCGGTGCCTACGGTCTGGGCAGCCTTGGATTTAAATTTATCTGTAGCTATCTGCTGAGTATTAACAGCCTGGAGACCACCTTTGTTATTTGGGGCGGGCTGGCAATGGTGATGATTATCCCCGGCGCGCTGCTGATGAAAGACGCTCCACAACAGCCTGCGGTGCAGCCGGGCCAAATCAGTCGGCCCCGTGACTTTTCGCTGGCAGAGGCCGTGCGTTTACCGCAGTACTGGATGCTGGCGCTGATGTTTCTGACCGCCTGTATGAGTGGGCTGTACGTGATTGGCATTGCGAAGGATATCGGCGAAGGGCTGGTACATCTCTCATTACAAACGGCGGCCAATGCGGTGACGGTGATCGCGGTTGCCAACCTGAGCGGTCGCCTGATACTCGGTGTCCTGTCTGATAAAATGCCCCGCATCCGGGTGATTACGCTGGCGCAGGTGGTTTCGCTGGCGGGAATGTCGATAATGCTGTTCAGTCAGATGAACGAGTTGACCTTCTTTATCGCCATTGCCTGTGTCGCCTTCAGTTTTGGTGGGACCATTACCGTTTATCCCTCGCTGGTGAGCGATTTCTTTGGCCTGAATAATCTGACTAAAAACTATGGGCTGATTTATCTGGGCTTTGGGATTGGCAGCGTGTTGGGTTCGCTGATCGCTTCGCTTTTTGGCGGGTTTGCCGTGACCTTTAGCCTGATTATGGCGCTGTTAGTGATTTCACTGATTATGTCAGCCTCAATTCGTTTACCGCATTGCCCTGCTGATAAAAAGACCCCTCTCCAGCATGCCTGAGAAGATCGTGTGCGGCAAAGGTTCGGGGTGTCGCCTACAAGGGGGGCCTGGCAGGTGTAACTGATGCTGCAAAGGTCCGGGGTATCGCCTACAAGTGGTGCCCGTCGGCTTATTGTATTGTGCTGGCTGTGGGTAAAAGCCGGTTTCACTAAAAGCAATTCAGAAGCCCGAGAGGTGGACAATCCCAGCGGTTGACGGGTATTCCGTAGCGCTGCGGCGCAGACGGAGGGCCAGGCGAGGGCTGCAGGGATGCTGCACTCAGGGAGCGGCGGGCAGAGATGCCCGCTCGCGACCGGGCCGTCCAGCCGGGCGTTGGCCCCTCTGGCGCTACCCGGCAGCCCCCCTACTTCGCGCCAAAGATCGGTTCCGGGAGGCCTGCCACCTCTACCCTGACGGCAAAAAGATCGCCAGACTGTGGGTATGTCTCCAGCTCCTCGGCGCTACGATCCTCACGGGAGCTGGTGATATACAGCGTCTTAAGATCCGCTCCGCCAAATGCGACCATGGTCGGCCAACGAACCGGCAGTGGGATCTCGTCAACAATGCGGCCATCAGCCGGATCGATGCGGACAACCCGCGACCCATCAAACATGGCCGCCCAGTAAAATCCTTCGCTATCGACCGCTGCGCCGTCGGGCTGACCGCCCTCACCCTGCGCAAATTGACGTACCACCTCACGCGGGCCAATCTCGCCCCGCTCATCCATCGGGTAGCGGTAAAGCAGCCCGTGTGGCGTATCAGTCTGGTACATCCAGCGCCCGTCCGGCGAAAACGCAACGCCGTTAGAAATCATGATATCTTCAGCCTGAACGGTCAGCTGAAGCGCCTCGTCCACCCGGCACAGCTTCGCGCCGTTACGATCCTGTGGCTCCCACAGGCTGCCGCACCAGAAACGGCCAAGGCGATCCACGCCTCCATCATTGAACCGGCTGCGTTGAGCATCACCAGGATTAGGCGCAATACGATTAACAACCTGCCCCTGCTTATCCAGCTGAAAAACGCCGCTGCGCATTGCGGCGATAAAGCCTCCCTGGTGATGCAGCCCGAAACAGCCGATATGCTCCGCTACCGGCATAACCTGATGAGCGCCACTCTGCGGATCGAAGCGATGCAGCGCGGGGGCCAGAATATCGACAAAATACAGCGCCTGCTCGCTAACCGACCATACCGGGCATTCCCCCAGTTCAGCCTGCACCGCCAGTACATTTTCTACCTGATAACGCATAACGTCTCCTTTGAATGGATGCGAACAGTTTAGGTCATCACCGCCAGTTTGCCTGGTTCAAAAGGGCAGAAGGTAAATAAGGGGTCTGAAATCCATTGGAACGGAAACGTACGTTAGTGAAGTGTTTCTCTGATATCGAAACATAACTGACATCGTAAAATGCCATCAAAAAAGTGTTTTTTTTATCGACATATGGTGTTTAACGGCCAGCATTATTTAACCGATTTTTTAGAAAGATATTGATCTCTTACCGAACGTTTTCGTCCGGTTGGCCCTCAAACCCTGTAATAAGTTTATAACCTCCGGATTTTGCAACAGTGCCTCAAAAACTGCACCTTGCTCAGTTGGGTGTCCAACTTTTGGGGTGCAGTTCACTACTGGGGGTTTATTGTAGTGAGCCCTTAAGACTCCTATGACAGTAAGTTTGTCAATATCATGTATTTGCGATATCCCCTTTTAATGCTTTTAGATTATCAAGCAAAGAATGGAAATAATTGGCATCATCCTGATTCATGGCATTTTTATTTTTACGCGCAGGGCTTTTTCAATTTATTTCTCAAGGTGTACGGTTGACATTGAAGCCTGTCCTTCCAGACGTTCAGTTTGAGACAGAACAAGCTGGTCACCATCAATAACAACTTGCAATTATAAATACTGAAAGATACTTTCCTTTAAGGATGCGATTTTCACTGCAACTAACGGCTAAGTCCTTGTCGTATTAACAGCAACTGGCTAAAAATGTGGTACATAGTCAGGAAAGAGAATTATCACTTTAAATTTTTTTGAACATGAACTCATTGGTAATAAATTCATGGATTTTCATTGCAAAAATGGCATGCAATTCTTGTGTTGGATGAACGCCATCATTAAATAAATATTTTGGCGAAGTATCTAATGAGCCTTTTCCACCAATGTACCCCTGATGAAAAGGTTTGCTGGTATTGTAACCTATGCTATTTGCAATATTAATAGTTGATGTCAATACTTCATTGAGATCGAAAAACTTAACGTTAGCTCCATTTTTACCATTAATATCAGAAACTTTACGGGACAATAACTCATTATGCTGCGACGATAACTCTTTTAATTCTTCCCTTTTCTCCTGAGTTTCAGCCTTTGCAAAGGGCGTATGTGAAAAATCTGGAATGCCCATCACAATAATGTTTTTAGCTCCTCCTTTAATCATATTATTAATATTTTTCATCTGATCATTAACGACCTTATTGACATCTTTTTTATTGTAGGAAATATAATCATTCGAACCAATGCAGGCGATGGCCAAATCGTCTCTACCGAATTTAAGCCCACTAATTTGTTTTTTCATACTTGAGATAAACATAAATATTGGGTTCAATTTACAGTAATTACCAGCAACGGCCCCTCCTTCAGCTTTTGTCACCACAGCTACGTTCATACATGTCGGTGAGGCCAGAAAATCAACCCATGTATAACCATTGGTGAATCTTCCTTCATAATACTGGGGTGATGAAGGCATCAGACCTGATGTTTTAGAATACATTCTTCCTGTCGAATCAGATAAACTATCTCCCAGTATAATAATTTTTTCAAATGGTGCCCCCCCCATCTTACACGTTGAATTTTTTACTGAGATAATTTTTTTCATCAAGGTGAACCTGGAAGGCATTTGACCATCAACATTATTATATGTGCTGAATATTCTGTTGTGCTGATGAAATATTGGGTTTCTTTTAAAAAGTATAGGCATATTATGTTCTCAATGTGTTAGTTAATGGATCGCTATAAGAGTAGCCTGTTTAAAGAATTTTTTACTCAAGACATTAATGTCGCATGTAAAATACAGTATTCCGTCATAGTCTACACCGTTTTTCCACGGTACATCAATACCCAACAGAAGCCGTTACTATAACTCTGAGTCCTCCTCACAACTCAGCAGATTTACTCAAAACCCATCGTTCTGCTGGTATCAAATTCCTTTCCCCGACTGGAGATATGAATCGTCATAAAGACGCATTTTCAAAAAAATTTAATCCTTCGTTTATGCAAAAATATTGATAAATTAAAGTCAATACTATCAATAATTGATCTTTTATTCTCTAAGTTTGCCACAAAGCGGCATGAAGGTGCCAGCTAAGGCTGAATAGGAGGTTGACACTCAGGGGAGGTATTTTTGCATGGTAAACTTCTTATGGCACTATTGCAAATTTCATGATGAGGTAGACTTCTGTCTTATTCAAGGCCTTAAACTTCAAAACTCTGTTTACCAGACGCATCTCGCCCAAAGGATGACCGATAGAGAAGTTTTCCGCCTGTCCTTTACGCAGCGCACGCATTACCTCAATTCCTTTAATGGTGGCATAGGCGGTCTTCATTGATTTAAACCTAAGAGTGGCACTGATTATCCGTTTCAGCTTGCCACGATCGCATTCGATAACGTTATTCCGGTGCTTTGGTAATCCTCCCCTTTTTAACGGAGGCGATAAGTAGAATCAAGTCATGCGTTGAATATGCTGCATCGGCGTGTAGCCATTTAATGCCATATTCGGAAGATCATGATCATAAAACCATTGCCAGCGTGTGGCA
>NZ_JBLREF010000045.1:0-611 GCF_047918655.1 Erwinia sp. PPS120
CGCAGGAGCGATATCTTCTCCCGGAAAACCGATTGCGTCCCCGGCGTTAATTTTCAGTGGTGCATCCGGTTTGACTACCGCATCAAAAGAGCCCTTCGTCACAGCCTGCTGCATCCAGACCGGTAAATTGGCGTGGTGTTCACCCTTCTCTTCCATATATTCCGGCAGCAGGGTGACCCAGAACTTTTCATCCTTCAACTTTCCGTTTTCATCGAATTCCTGTGCCAGCCCAAAGGGTTGCTCCTCACTCGCCCCTGATCCTGCCTGGGGAGATACCGGTTTATTCAGAAACGTCGCCTCTTTCAGGATAAGCACCCGCTTCCCCAGCTCAAGGCTGCCTGTAATCTGAGGTGCATGAGCAGGTTTTCCGGCACGCTGGCTGCCCTCATAGTTTCCCGCCTTTCGTTTGCTGACTCTTTTCTTCGCAGCCATGCACTTGTGCTGCTCAAACGCCGACAGCGGTGCCAGTCCCATATACAGCGAATAAAACTCAAGCCAGGTTTGCTCGTTGTTCGGGTCTGGCTGACAGAGCGACTTCACCAGCACAAAGGTTGTTGTGTACCTGTCTCTTATACACATCTCCGAGCCCACGAGACTGGTTCTCATATTGG
>NZ_JBLREF010000046.1:0-27068 GCF_047918655.1 Erwinia sp. PPS120
CCGCGTGCTGGCTTACCGCAACAGCGCGGGTGAGCAGCTTACTTTTGATTACGATTTTGAAAACGGCACCCGCCGCGCCGCCCGCGAAGATGGCGCACGGGCACACTGGCTGACAGACGATGACGATACCTACTCGAAGGTCGCTCACTGCAAGCTGTATGTCACCAAAACGCCGATTACAGCAGCAGATCTGCTGAATGACCGTGTGCTGCCGTTCTACGCGTCTAAGGGACTGCCTGTGTTGGGAATACTGACTGACAGAGGCACAGAGTACTGTGGCAAAGTGGAGCAACATGATTATCAGCTTTATCTGGCAATAAATGATATTGACCATACGAAAACCAAAGCGATGTCGCCGCAGACGAACGGCATCTGCGAACGGTTTCACAGAACGATATTGCAAGAGTTTTATCAGGTAGCGTTTCGCAAAAAACTGTATGGCGAACTCGATACATTACAGTCGGATCTTGATGAATGGCTGGCTCACTATAATAATGAGCGAACCCATCAGGGGAAAATGTGCTGTGGCCGGACGCCAATGGAAACATTACTTGATGGAAAACACATCTGGGCTGAGAAAAATTTAAGCCAGATGTAATCTGACAGGCACCTGTATAAACAACCGGTAACTGTCAGATCAGGTCTGAGCTAATACATACTGACATGATTTTATCTGGCCTTACAGGCGGGTTGCGGTATCGATATACTGCTGTTGCTTCAGATGTCTCAGCATCACTCGTCCCTCGGGCATAAACTCGGTGCCGTAGCGTACGAGGCCAATGCCCTTTAGTTCAGCATCGATGGCGTATCGCAACTCACCGGGAACGTTCTGCTCCAGCAGGACAACGGTTATTTTTTTTAGTCGCGGCTCATATTTAAGCAGCACAGCCGAAAGGGTGCCCATCAGCTCATGGGCGGTACCCGGCATGCCCTGAAGAACTCTGGTCATATCGGGCAGGCCATAGTCCGGCAGATGCGCCAGCGCTCCCGCACGGCTGTTGAGGATGCGCTGCATATTGTCAAGCACTGACAGGATGACCTGATTTTCTTCACTGACCTGATGGAGATTGAGGCCGCCGGTAAAGTTGCCGTAGAGCGTTTCATACAGCGACGGACGCGGAATTTCATTCATCTTTCAGCGCCTTCAGGGTCAGGCGGTTGTTACCGGCCTCAATCACCCGGGCTTTATCCGGATCGAGGTCATCACGACTCAGGACTACACGCCAGGTGTTGTTCACCTGGTCCGGCGACATAAACATCCCCGCTACCGCCACGTACTGCGCATCTTCCTCCATCGGCATATCGACCGTCACCGCCCCGCCCGGCTGCAGGCGGATATCTTTCTCTGCCACCAGGTCTGATTTAATAGCCTGACTGTCGGCCTTAAACAGTGACGGGTAGTCCGTGCTGTCGAAGGTCTTGCGGTCCTTTAGCTGATAAATACGCACCACCGTCGACAGCGGCACACCACCGGCATTGCTGTTCACGGCCTCGCGGGCGCGGATATCAAGGTGCAGGGTTTTTACCTGTTTATAAAATATCGATTTGGTCATGGCAACCGTGCCATCCGTGACTTTCTGGGTCAGGCCACAGCCCGCCAGTATCAGTGTGATACCAACGGCCAGCGCAGCCAGAGGAAACTTACCAGCGGTAATCGCCATCTTCATCGGTCTCCCTGCGGTGAATATTTTCCTGTACCCGCTCATAGCGGCCAAGATTGATGGTTATGGTTTTGGGGTGCGTGAGGGTGTTTGCCGCATTCAGCGGCCGCATCACGGCGGTACGGCCCAGTTGCGCTGCGCCGGCGTTGGGTTTAGTGCTCATCGTCGCGTCCGGCAGCAGGCTACGGTCGACACACAGCTGTAACCGCACATCAAGGCGGGAGCCAAGATAGACATGCAGCAGCGCCATTAAATCTGTGTGAAGCTCCCCGCCCGGTAACCAGCCCTGCACTTCAGACTGGTCTGAGGTGGTCAGGCGCATCAGCACCTGGCTGTTCACGTCGGTGGCATAACTGCCCATCACCGGACGGTTTGTCAGGGTGACAGGCTGGCGCACGCTCATGGTCAGGGACTTCTTCAGGGGCACGCGGCGTTTGTCATGGTGCCAGATTTTCGCCAGCGTGTTGGGTGCCAGCAGGCGCACCAGCGAGGCCATACCTTCTGCGGTACGTCCGGGCAGTAACATGACCGGCAGCAGCGCCAGAAAGCGTGAGGCCGGGGCCGCGATACTGTCCGTGCAGCCGTCAATGCCGAGCCCGGCCAGTCCCAGCAGGTACTGCGAGGTTTTATCCTTACCGCCTTCTTCGAAAGTCGCCGGGTAGGAGTATTTACGCCAGATACGGTAGTACTGGGCAATCAGCCGGTGGTTGAAGATATCAAGGAAATCCGCAGTCGCTTCATACCCTTCCCGCCGCTGGGTAATGTCATCGATATAATGCGTCGGCAGCGGGGACTCCACGCCGTAGAGTCCCATAAAGGTGATGCGTACCGTCGGCGGAAGATGCGGGTGCTCAGCAGCTTCGAATGACCTGATTTCTGAAGCCGGGAAGCCCATCCCCGGATGTGGACGAAAACGTACCGGTTCATGACGTACCTGCCAGGTACTGCCGGTGACCGGTTTATCCGGCTGGCTCTGTTCCAGCAGCTGGCAGAAGCGGTAAAAATTCATGTGCGGCAGCCGATCGCCCAGCTGCGCTATCAGCCGGGCAGGCGCGGGCTGTGGTTCTCTTTCCACCGGATGCATTTTCCTTCTGGCTGAACGATAAGGGTGAGCTGGTTAAACTGATTCATATCGGCATAGAGCGCGAATAAGCGGTTGAGCATTTCACCGAACAGATGAATATCGCCCTCGCCGGTAAACCCGTTGCTGTCAAGAGTTACTTCGATATCCAGTCCCCGCAGCAGATAACCCTGTTCAAACCGCTGCAGGCGATGATGCGCCACCTGCTGAATCGCCTCCAGACGCCGGGTGTTCAGTTCATCTTCCTGCCAGTTATAGAGCGCAAGCGTCCCACGCAGCACTTCAGCCGTGCTCATCATGTTAAGGAACCCCGACCCCAGGTGACTCAGTACCCGCCAGTGAAAACGGTCTTCCGCTGGCGGGTAAACCGGCAGCGTTGGCTTACAGAGGTTGCTCACCGAAAGCGGCGTCTGCACCACCTGTTCGCAGCGGTCAAGCAATGTGCTCTGCAGCGCCCGGCGCGGCAGCTGACCATTGGTCCCGGTGATTTGCAGCGACACGGCTTCACGGTCGACCAGACGGTCAGCTTCCCACTGATGACCACCCAGAATGAGCCAGGTGTCATACAGCCCGGTCACACTGCGCTTCACGCGGGTGTGGTAATAGCGAGGAGGTGCGTGACGGCGCATCATCCCGCCCTTGTGGCGGAAGCTGCTGAACGGGACGTACTCCGCGTCACTGGTCCGGTTTGAGCCGGTTACCGAATCCACCGAATAAATCTCGGTATGCCCGTCCTGCAGCCGTTTGGGGCGCAGCAGGTACTCGCTTTCAAGCCCGGTGATGGTGAGCGGGTCAGCTTCCAGGGTGAACAGGTTAATCACCGGTACGCAGTGGAGGCGAACCGCATCATCGGTGACCGGCAGGTCAGATGGCCATGGTGTACTGAACACCACTTCAATATCGAAATACTCCGCGCCGGCAGGTGGCGTGATGCCCTCCAGACCGTTAAGGTGGACAAACATAAATTTGTCCCGGAAGGTGAAGTATTCCAGCAACAGCTGGTAGCCGCTGAACGCGGTATCGCCTTTCGGCCACAGACCGTCCTCTTCGGCAAACCCACCCGGTGAGAAGTACCCGTCAACACGAATACGGTCGGTCTGGCCAGGCAGGCGCATATAGAGTGCGGCCTGCCGTCTGGTCAGCATCAGGTGCAGCTGGCTGCTGACCAGTGCATCAGCTCCGAGATACAGGCTCAGACGGCTGAGGTCAGCACCGGACCAGTCTGCCTGGCTGCTGCAGGCACAGCGCATCCGCAACAGCGAACGACCGTCAGGCTCAGTGGTCATGGTAATGCCCGAAACGCTCAGGGGATTGAGCATCACATCCCGGGTGGTGCGGTAGCGACAGACGGTGTTCTTCGGCCCCACAGGACGGGAATATATCTCAAGGCCTGCGGGCACCACTTCCGCCATTTTCATGGCATGCAGGGCCGGGGTCAGTGCCACCACCGAGAGGGACGGAATAGTGCGCAGGTAGTGTGGCCAGAGCATGCTGACCAGACCTTCCGTCAGTTCCGGCAGGTCGTCGTCAATTTTTTCGCGCAGCCGCCCCATAGAGAAGGCAAACCCTTCAAGCAGGCGTTCTACATACGGATCGGGTGTGCCAGCCTTATCCAGGTCGAGCATTGCCGCCCGATCGGGGTGGGTTTGCGCGAACTCTTTCGCAGCTTCACGCAGATAGCGCATTTCCGCATCAAAATAGCGCAGGGTCTGATCATTCATATGCGTTCCAGCAGGAGTTAGCCCTGGTGTTGTTGCCCGATGATTAAGCGCAGAAACGTGAGGGAGACAGGGAAAAATACGATATCTGCAGCAAGTGCCACAGGTGTGAGCACAATGTTGGTAGCAAGATTCTTCGGAGAAAAGTCGATTTCACTATCGGTAGCGTAAAATTCGATTTTATACTTTCGCCCCAGTGACTCGTTATTGGTAAATGTATAATTGATACTTTTCCCTGGAAGAACCATGCCCACAATATTGACGTCTTTCCAGTATCCCTCCTTCGCGCTCCGGAATCCTGAATGCTTAATGACATCTATATCGTTTTCTGAAAGCTCACCTGCGCTTTTATTAACCCAGACACGTAATGAATCCTCAAAGTGAACGACAGCATCCCCTTTTACAGGGCGAGCCAACTGAAGTTTGAGCGTATTTTCTTCCTTACCTGCAATCAGTGGGATTTTGTCTGTTAATTTGTTTAAAGACAGCAATTCGCCAGCCCCCCTCGTCAGAATATAGACGTTTTTCTCACCCAGAAATGCAATGCCTTCCGAAGGAATAATCAGAGGTATCTTAGTCTTATCCTGAACAACAGAAGCGGCGAGGTTTTTATACTGAAAAATATCGGTGACATTATCCTGCATTTTCATAACATTCACCTGATGGCTACCTGCGACTTTATTTCCACCCCACAAAATTGCAGTGCACCCGGACAGTAATAGCACCATGCCAATACATGCTGCAGATTTAGTTCTTTTCATGAAAGTTTATATTCCTAAAATCATTAATATCACCGGCATCACTTCCGGAATTCATTTCTTTGCACTACCCGCACAGGACTACCGCGCGGGCAGGATCGATAGCAATTAACCCGGCAAGCAGGCTTTCCATTTCAGTGTGCAGGCGAGCTTTGTCCGACTCTGCCCGACTCGCTTTAATTCTCAGCAGTTTCAGATGACGGGCCCGCACCTCAAACAGCAGCTCCGGCTCCCAGTCGCTGAGCGTCACCTCTCCGGCACGCTCCCCCAGCTCAGCAAACAGATGCATCGCCAGCTCATTCTTCCCGTACTGCTCCGCGATACGTCCCATCAGCAGGCGCAGCAGCCAGCGCTGACGTGTCGTTGTGATCCCGGGACGGCTCTGCAACCAGTTCAGCGCGGCATCCGGGCCTTCACTGTCGGCAAGCGCCACGGCTTCCGGCTCCAGTACCAGAATGTCATCGTTACCGGCGCTTATCGGGACTGATGGTGTGTCGTTGCCCCACCCGGCGCCCGTATCCAACACGCTCTGCCGGATCCAGTTCAGCGTCACTTCGTCCGCAAACGGCGTACCGTCACTGAACGCCAGCGTCTCCAGCCCGGACAGGCGCGAAAGCAGCCCTTTCAGATCAGCTGCGACAATGTCGGCCAGCGTCTCCTGGCCGGATTTCGTCAGCGCCTGGTGGATATACCACTGCAAATCCAGCCACAGGTGATTGGCACAGCGGGAAAAGGTGCTGTCCGCCGTTTCCAGCATCTCAGCCCAGTTTTGCTGCAGATACAGGCGCTTGAGCAACGCACGCTGGTCTGCTCTCGGAGGTTCGATACGGGTACGTCCCTGTGCATCCGGTGCCGGAATGGCCCGCAGGGTGTCATGACGCAGGCTTTTCATCAGATGGTGGGCTGACAGCCAGCCATCGGGCTGCTCACGCAGGTATTCACTGAGCGTACGGGCCTGTGACAGCAAATCCTGACCGGACGTGATACGCCCGATTGAAGGTGCATCACTGTGGCCAGTCGTGGAAGGTGTTTCGCTGGTACTGGCATTCTGCGGCACGACCGCATCCACGCCACCCGCTTTCTGCAGACGGCTTTCCAGAGCACCGTACAGCGCATTGAATTGCGGGCGTATTTCATCCGGCTCATTTTCGGTAAGCTGCGCAATCAGCAACAGCGCTCCGGTGGTGCGCATCGCATCGTTCCTGACCACTTCCGGGTACAGAGAGAGCGAATCCGTCATACGCGAACCCGCCAGCCATTCCAGCGCCGCCTTACGGCTGCGGTCACGCTGCGGGTGTAGCTGTGTACCAAAGCGCTCCAGCAGTCCGGCCAGTAGCTCCAGGCCTTCGGCCAGTCCCTGCTCGCCTTCGCGGTGCAGCTTTGCCCAGCAGTAGTACGTCACGACGCGAATGTCTTTTGCAGTGGTGGTCAGCAGCTTCTCTGCCAGGCGGCAAATGAGTTCGGTATCCGCGCCGGAGAGTTTGTTGACCTCTTCTCGCATCTGCTGGAAGTCATCGTCATAGCCCGGGTCTTCGCCAGCGGGCGAGGGTCCGGACAGCGGTTGCAGCCAGTTGTCCCACTGCGCCACACGCTCACGGGTCGCCACAAGTAATGGTTCCTGTTCTGTCTGGCAGGCACTGAGTAAGGCATTGAGCGTGCTCATCAGTAGACCTCCTCTGCATCACTGTTCGCACTGGCGACATGGTCTGACGGTGCGATACCGGTGGTGCTGAAGATGGTTTCCGGCAGACGGAAATTACGCAGTTTCAGCAGCGCCAGCGGCCCCTCGCCAGCTTCGGTACGCAGGGTATAATTGAGCATGCGACCGTCCGGAGCTTTCCAGCTCAGGCTGTAGCTGCTTCCCACCCCCGGATACGCTTTCACGCTGGCTTTATCGAGCAGGCGGATCCAGCCCCAGCTACCCGGAATATCCTCGTACTGGCGGGTACCCGCCTGCGTGCTAATCCAGCTCAGGTTTGCGCCGGGCGCTTCGGTATCCGCAGGCCATGTGAAGCGCTTCCACGCCGGCAGCTGGTTCATATAGGTCAGCTTCTGGCTGTCGATAATCATGTCGGTCTGCATCACACCATCGGCGGTGCCCGGTCGCAGCTCAAAGTGCATACCGGCATTGCCTTCGGTGAAGGCCACATCCGAGATATGGCTCAGGGTGTTGATGGCACTGAGAAATGCCGGGTTAAACACCAGCCCCTGCGAGTTGATGCTGTCCGGCACCCAGCGGCTACCTTCCCGGTGCAGCACCCCTTTCAGACGGGTTTGCAGGAACTGCGCGATACGCCCGGAATCGGCATTGAGGTATTTAGCCAGCAGCGGCAATGAAACATCACTGCTGGAGTTGTTAAACGGATAGCGCCCCCCAAAGACGCTGTTCCACTCAGCCACCACCGCCTGTTGCCACTGGGCATTGAGGCTCCCGGCCGCCGGGGTCAACACCTGCTGCCAGGCCTGCTCCATCGGGTTCACAAACACCGAACGACCAAAACTACTCCACTCTTGCCCCAGGCCTGCAGCAATCAGGCTGCCGTAGTCGCGGGTTTCGGTCAGATCCACGGCTTTTCCCTGGAATACCGTCCGGGCAATAGTCTGGGTCATCGCCTGCGGGTCGGCGGCGTTGGTCACCTGCTGCAGGCGCAGACGGACCTGGGTCACGCGGGTCAGGTACGACTGCAGGCTCAGTGCCTGTACCCCGGTGTTACTTTTATCCATCAGCGCCAGCACCGGACCGAAGGTCGCATCCAGCGGCCCGTGAACACCGGCACTCTGGTCAATGGCATCCCTGTTGTCACCCCCCAGCAGATTCTTCGCGGATTTCACCAGTGAGTCGGAAATCGCTTCGCCAGTCTGTCCGGTACGCCCCTGCACATTCAGGGTGTTCATCAGCGCCACCAGAGGTGACTGGCGCACATCGGCCATTAGCGTCAACTGGTCAATGGAATCCGACAGCGTGGCGGCCGGGTTCCAGCGCAGGCTGTTGAGGAACTCCAGCCAGGCCCCGCTAAAGTCCGTAAAGTAGCGCTCCGTCAGCCGCTTTTTCAGCGCTTCTGGCGAGGTTTCATCCTGTTTATTCACCTGACGCTGACTGTCCGTGAGTACCCAGTCAAGTTCGTCCCGGCGTGCTTTCACCACTTTTTCAATGGCAGGCTGTACCGCCTGCTCCCAGGCCTGTCGGGTAAACATGCCCGGCACAATTTCGGCAGAACTGAACAGACGCGATGCATCAGTATCGCCGGTCATGTCTTCAAGTCGCATATCGACATAGAGGTGCGCCACCTGAGAGAGCATCTTCTGGTACAGCGTTGATTCGCTGTTACGCATGCCCATCAGGCGAACCAGCAGGGAGCGCGCCTGGCTGACCATGCCCTCATCGGCACGAATCTTCCACTCCGGGTGCGCAATCAGCTGCGCCCCCCAGAACGACAGCAGTGACGGGGCCACGCCCTGCCAGACGCCATCTTTCACACCGTTACGCTTCGGCCAGTCATTCAGCAAAGCAGAGCTGAACCAGGCTGCATCCATATGCTCGGGACGCGCCAGCATCAGGTAGAGCTTCAGCTGGTCATACGTTTTTTTTGCCATCTGCTCCCGCAACGGGCTACCCGGCGGCAGCGCATTAAAGGCATTGAGTTGTATTTGCAAATGGCTGGCTGCGGCATCGCGCAGCAGCGGCTGCGCACTGTCCTGATAACGGGGCCAGAGCGCGGCAAGCAGCGCATTATTCTGACTCAGCCCGGCACGTTCATACCACGGCGCGCCATGCTCAGCGCGGTACTGCAGGCGAGCCAGGGTCTTCTGCAGTTCCGACAGCGCATGCAGACGCTGCTCCAGCGGCTGATTCTCCCGGGCGGCAAGAGATGCCTGGGCATTCGCACCGGCAATCTGGCTGCGATTGGTGACATACGCGATGCTCATCCACACTGCCCAGCCCACCATCGTAAGCGCAGCAGCAGACGCCAACACTCTGCGCCACGGAATGCCCGGTTTCACGGGGCGCAGCGCGGCAGGAAGCATCCCGACAGACTCAGGCAGGACATTCCAGCGCTTATCCATGCCCCAGTGGTGCGTCACGGCACGTTCAGCACCGGAAGAGGGCTGACTGAACACCACACCGACCAGCGGCAGCGGGCGATACGGATTGAGCATCACCGACAATGGCGCGGTCACGCTCTCCGGTTCACGAATGAGCTGGTCGGCAAGCGTCAGCAGGAAGTTGTGTTTAACATCATCACAGGTCTGTTGCAGACCCTGTGACGTCAGTTCCGGCGTCAGGGCGGAGAGCTGCTCAGCCAGACCTTCGGGAGTGCATCCGCCAGGCAGCAGACAGCCTGTTGCCTGCACAATGCGGCCTTCCGGCTGACCGGCGCGCGGATGCAGGGACCAGACATACAGGGGAAGTTTCCAGCCAAGCGTTTCCATAAGGGCGCTGATGGCGTGAGACAGGGAGTCCATGGTGCTTTCAGACGGTACCGGCATCGGCTGCTCCAGCCCTGGTGCTGAGATCTGGTCAAAGGCCGAGGTAACCCACACAAGACCATCCACCGGACGGCGGCGCAGTTTACGCAACGCGGTCAGCCAGGCACTGTCTGCTGGCGTATTGAGGTCACCGCCCCACAGCAACAGAGTACCGCGATCTTCCTGCCAGAGCTGAGCTGTAAGGCCGGGGGTCAGCTGTTCCACCTCAGAGGCAGTGCCGGTTATTAGCAGAATGCGCGTTTTACGGCCCCAGCGGCGACCGTAGAGGTTGCGCATAGCGAGGCGGATGGTGTCTACGGTGACGTTGCGTGGTGCGGTCTGTTTAACGCGGCCTTCATCGGCAGGCAGGACATTCTTTCGCTTAGCCTGAAAACGATGCCAGCGCTCCTGGATTGCCTGACGCACGATCCCGCCATGGCGAATGAATAAAACCAAAATCATAGCGCCTGCGAACCCAAGCCATTTTAAGCCTCTAGTATCCAAACCAACCTTGTCACCGTAGTTCCAGATTAGCCAGGCGACTACCGCAGTAATAATTATTGTCAGCCCGAAACGCCCCCAGTTCCCACGCCATACAGTATCCTCAACTGCTTTCATTCTTATTCCCTGTTGTCACGGTATTAATAAAACGCTGCCCTTCACCTTCCGATAACATCAGACAGTCTGTCTTCAGTAGCTGTACCGCATCACTGACTATGGCAGTCATTATCCAGGGGGAAAATGGCCCGCAGCGCCCGGCATATGTCTCAAGCCAATGCAGCTGTTCTGTTTTCCAGTGCCCCTGATGTAACTCACTGGCTTTAAGCATCAATGAAAACGACTGCCCCCAACGAACGTGGTCACCAATGATATGCTGAGTATTGATAGACTGGGTCTGAGTAGAAAAGTAGAGTTCAAATTCACTGAGCATGTCATCGCCTTCCAGAGACATAGGACGGAGCAGACGTACGTTGTGGCCTAGTTCATATTTGGTCGCAACATCATCAGTTGTCAGCAACAGCGTAGCAAGCGCATCGCTATACCGATCACGACCACACAGCTGTTGCACCATGACAAGCTCAACAGAAATATCTGGCGTTTTGATTCTTCGTTCTACTGAATCAAAAGAAAGAGAGCGTTGCACTGACAATGTGGGGACAGGACGCTCCGCTGGCATCAACTCACGCCAGCATTCATCAAAGATCGCTTTTAAGGCAGCATCTTCCTCAGGTGAATCAGTTAGCAGAAATGCCTTCAACGCTATATCTGTTGGTAATCGCTTCAGCGCAACTTTAACGCCTTCAAGCTGTTTTAATGATGCTGCTATAGCTGGGCTAATATCAAGCCGCCTGGCCAGCCCGTTGTATTCTTCTAATTCGGTACTTCTAGGTATAAACATTGGCACTGTCAGTGACTGAGGCAGGATCACTTCACTGCCCATTACGGCCAGATAACGCCCGGCCCATTCGGTCCATTGCTGTTGAGAGTAGTCAGCTTCTTTCGATTCAAATTCGTGCTTATCAACACCATTGTTATAGAGCCAGGCTCTCAGGCAAATGCAAAAAATCCAGATAAGTGGTGGAGAGCCGGACACAACCCAAATATTGTAATCCTGCCCTGCTCCCATCAACTGATTAGCATGGAGAACGAAAATCAACCCTCCTGCGATCAATGCAGCGAGACCACCGATAAGCCAGATAAGAAGAGAAGGTTCTTCCGGCATCGGAGTAACATGTGATTTTTGACGCTCCCAACTCATTAATTAACCTATAGCGCAATCCGGCGCGCTGGAGATGACCTGACAACCACATTCACAATGGCAACCATCCACGACAACTGATTTACCATCAGAAGACCATTCAGACGACCCCTCTATAATGGCATTTATTCCGTGGCCTTCTTTAGGACAACTTACTTTATCCCCAACTAAGGCCACCTTTTTATTATTAACTATCATAGTTGAAGAAGCAGAGATCACTTCACCACCATGCGTTGTTTTATCTCCCAGCAATACAAAACCGTTTGACATATTGAAACCTCCGCAATCATTTACGATCTAAAAACAAAGCCATTAGCAGAAACCATTTAGCTTTTTTTAAATCTTTCACACCGTTTAATATCAATATATTGACCAACCATCAAGATAAACGGAGCAGCTACCCACATCCAATAACCTAAGCCATAAGAGATTATTAATCTGTCACAACCTCCAGCGTCTACAATAATTTTTTTCACTCCCAATAAAGAAATAGCTAAAACAAATGACACCAGAGACAATATGAACAATATATTATTTTATTTTTTATTAATCACTCCTATAAGTGATGCTATATAAAATGGATTAGCTAACCAAGAAAATGAAGCAGCAGGATCAACAAAAAAACCAAACCATCCAGTTATAAGTAAAGCAAGACCATCACTTGAACCTGTATCTGTGCTAAAAGATGGAAAATATAAAGCGGCGCAAAAGCATAATGCTCAAATTCCGTAGAGACTTGATGAAAAAAATATTTCATAACCAGCATATATTTTGAGTAGCAATTCGATAATTCTAATTTAAAACACTTTCTAATTATAAATAACAATCAATCACTACCTTTTGCAAGCAACTGAAGCTTTTTGTAATTAGGGAAATATGGCCCGTTCTCAACGGTTCCATCTGGGTACAACACTGACATATACACCCCGACCTTTTGCACCGCTGGTTCTGTGGCTCGCAAGGTTTTTAAAAAATGAAGCCTAGGCTCAAAAATAACTTCTTTTGCCGATGTTGATTTATAAATCACATCTGGCGAGGACCTAACTATGGAATATTCCACTGGGCTACCGATACTCCTGCGCTTTGTTATTAAAGGGAAGTAATCATCATTCAGGGTGACATTTCCATTAATAACCTCATATGCTCCACTTAGCCGCTGAGGTGAATTATCATCAAATACAATAATTTCTTTAATTGGAATGCTTTCACTTTTTTCATCTTTATCTGATGGGAGTTCTTTTAAATTAAATCCTAGAGTTATATTGCTTAATCGCCAATTACACTGCCCGCCACCATCGCGTGAAACGTCGAGGTTAAATATACTGTCACCTAATGCAAGATTGAATTCTTCCTTGATAAAATGATAACCAGGTTCTTTTACTACATCCCCATTCGAATTTTTACGGCTCTTCAAGCAAGTGGTTGAACGATACATAATTTCCAATGGCAGTATTTTACTGTCCGTTGGCATCTTTGCAATTACAGTAACCACTTCACTATCAGGCGGAGGATTCAATGACTCATCTTTATCACAGCCTAACAAAATAAAAGGAAAGATGAACACCATATTCCTAATTAATATTTTCATATTCTTCCTTTGCAGTATGTTTAAATCTGACCAATGCATTCACCCAATTGCTATCGGTCTTTGATACCCCTAATGTTTTTGGCATCATTTCTTGCAAAGATAAAAAAACCTTATTCCTTTCCACTTCATTTTTTGAAGTGTTTTCTGTTGATTTCGATGCATTGTTAACAGTGCGTGAGAATTTCTCTCGATTCATTTTCCTCTCCATTTGCCGTTCAGGATCTACCAACTCAATCAACTCATTATTGATAAATGGCATGTATTTATTTGACATAGAGTGATTTACTGGATTTGTCCAAGAGTCAAGATCAGGATTGGTATTTTTAGGAAAGTAATGCCTTAAGCTTTCAGGAGACAAACATTTTACAAATTTATTTTGCTCTTCAGCTGTAGTGCAAAACATTTGCTCATTAAGTTCTGGAACAAGATATAGCTTACATTTATCAAATGAGATCTCCCTTATTGACATATAAGGGTTGCTAACGTCCATGCCTATAAGTGGCATTATTCTTTTTAAATACTTTACAATAGACTGCTCAGCCTTAAAAAAGCAGACAGTACTACCATGATGCCAATAAGGATCACCAAACTTAATTCCTGCGCCTTGAATTTCCATAGCCCAAACAGAACCGATGAACCCATAGACGACACCGTAGGGTCCCCAAAGGTCATAAAGTTTATTATCTAACTCTAGTTCCGGTGGAACGCTTGTTACTGAGTCTGAGTCGTTTACATGTCTATAATGAGAAATATTTTGAATCTCATTAATAGTCGATGCCGTAAACACTCGCGGCATCCCATATGTATAAATTACTGGTTGATAATCACGCAGTACAGTAGCATGAATTAGTGTCAATGCCCCGCCTAAACTATGCCCAGCAATAAAAAGCTCACGTCCATTGGATAAGCTCTGAATTTGCTTGAATTGATCCCCGAATTTTTTTCCAACTAAGTTAAAAGCATCTAAAAAACCTTTGTGGCAATGACCTGCAGGCACTATATCTGGACATGGCAGCGGCCTGAATGTTCCATCAGCACCAAGATCTGCTAGTTTATCTGGCTCAGTACCTCTCCATCCTACTATTAGCTTAGTTAAATTACTGACGAAGAAAAGCTGGGTTCCTCCTTCCCCAGAATCACCTTCCGTAGTATCGAGAAATACTGGATTTACATAACGTTCTCTAAACGGCACATCGACAGAAATGGTTTCATAGAGCATATTAGGAACTTTAGATAAGTCTTGGCATTGGTCATTAAAAAAAGATAGTACTTTTTCTTTGTCAGAATAAGCAAACTCGGCTAAAAGCCCCAAATTAAATGCATTAATGATAGAGTAATCTTTGGTATGATCAAGAAGAATATTCCATGCTCTAAATGGACATACCTTCACTATAACCCTCGAATTAAAATACATATTCGAAATGGTTAACCCGGAAAAATCAGGGTCAGGGAAATGAAAAGCCGGTAATTCTTTATTATTCCAGCCTGGGATATTTGGTGCTTTATCGCACAACTGCCCTACAACAACATAATAACAAATGTTATTAGTTTTGTTATCGACAGTCACTGGCGACATTTTCATAGAATACGAGTATGTTCTTTCTATACTTAAAGGCCTTTGCTCCATTTCATCAACAAGTGCTTGAGCTTCAGCAAAAAGAGTGAGATCAGGATGAAGCAAATCATCGATTCTCAAAATACCTTCTGAATCAGTAACTCCGCTATAAGGCTGAATAACTTTATCTCGGCTAGCCGCGTTTTCTCCCCGCCATGGCATGTTAGCTACGGCGTTATTATTCTCATCAACCAATTGAATCTCAACCCAGCATTTCTTTTGCGCTGGAGCTTGAGCTTTTCCGAATGTCCCTACCGCTGATGTTCTTGATTCACTCATGATGAAGCTCCTTGCTCGCTGTCAGTACTGCTTAGAGGAAACTCAATTTTCATTGATGATGGAGACGCAGTATAAATTGGCATAGTATTTCCGAGCTTATCTGTTGTCCCTGAGTAAACATCACCTTCAGCGGTGGTAACCTTATAATGGGTGTAAGGCATCACTTCACCCGTTTCCTGGTTAGTTATTGCAAACCCGCCTTTAAATCCTTTAGGCAGTTCCTGAGGAGACAGATTTAAGTTTGCCGCCCCCATTTTTTGCACATTCGCAGCTTTCAGCAGGATATTCCCCGGACATCCAAGTTCAATATTTCCGCCACTGATCTTGATATAAACCCCATTACAAACAAGAGTTAATTCCTTACTGGCATTTATCGTCACGCTACCGCTATTGCTGGTAACAGTGACATCCTTCAATGCCTGAACATTCAGTGCGTCCCCCTGCGCCTGTACATCAACTTTTCCCTGTCCTGCAAAAAGTTGCATCCCTGCACTTTGTGCAAATAAACTTACAGCTTTCGACGCCGCAACAGTTACCGTCTGAGCGGCGCTTATATCCGTATTGCGACCAGATACGATTCCTACACTTTGACTTCCAGACGCAATCCGAACTGCTTCGGGACTGACCATCCCAATTCCCATCGGTGAAGAGGCTAATATCCCTGGTTTTTGCAGTCCGGAGAGCGCGTTATTCAGACTCGATTGGCTATCTGAATCTGCCGAAGTTGCTTTTGCTGTCTCAGCTGCTTTGCTCAGACTTTTTGCGAGGGCAAGAGCCTGTTCCAGTTGCTGTACAGCTTTACGCATATCAAGCATTACACCTTCAGCATTTGGTTGAGAATCAGCACTTATTAAAATCCCTTTCCCCCCCCGAACAGCTACCCAATCATCAGTGCGCAACTCTGCACCTTCTCCTCTAACAACGCGCTCCTCATCGACGTTGTGCCCTAAATTAAGTTGGGTCTTACCACCGTACTCTGTACTGAGCTTAATGTGCTCTTCGCCGCGCTTGTCCTCCATCCGCAGTTTGTTCAGGCCAGCTGTGCGGATAACATTGCGCGTGCTATTGGCCTCAGTGACGTGGTCGACGTGGCGGGAGTCGTGCAGGGCATGGGCGATATAAGGACGATCCGGATCGCCCTCATGGAACGCAATGGCGACTTCAGTGCCCTGGATCAGCGGGAAGTGGAATCCGTACTTATCACCACCGTAAGGCCTGGCGAAGCGCACCGGCATACTTTCCATGCCCTGACGCTTGTCGTCGCGGTCAGCATCAAACTTCACCCGGTACATGCCCGATGCATCCTGCCAGGCGTAGATGTCGTTCTCTCTGGCGCTGGTCACACGCGCCATCAGGGTGCCGCTGACCACCGGGCGCTTTTTAGCAGCAGGACGCCAGCAACGGTTCTCGTAGTATGGCATCGCTACCCATGCCACTTTCAGGGCATTCTTACGGCTGGCGTAGTAGCCCGTTCGGATAATAACAACTCCGTTCTCCGTTTCACGGGGCAGTGTTGGCGGGATAGCCATTTCGGTAATAGTCAGCACCTGAGCCGGACTGAGGGTATGGTCGGTGCTGCTGCCGGTCACCGTGGTCTGAGTAGACAGGAAGCGCTCATGCTCCAGGCGTGCCCAGAAGTTACCGGTTTCTGCCGTCGGCGTGATTTTGTCGCCACGTTCAAGGTGACGTGGGCGGTAGTGATACACATCGCCGTAAGTGTTTCCCTCCCCGTCTCCGCGGGTCATGTCCGCCGGTACTGAAGTCAGGATATTCTGGGCTTCACGGTGGTTNNTCCCTGACGGGCTGTTCAGCGGGAGCTTTTTCCCAAACGTCCAGGCGCTCTGCTTGTCCGCAAAGTGCACCACTTCGGTCTGGGTGTCGGGCTGCAGGGTAAAAAAGTAAAAAATCCCCACCTCTGCCAGCAGGCGTTCAATGAAGGCGAGGTCGTTTTCCTGGTACTGGTTAATCTGCTCGCGCTTCGGATAGTCGGCTTTGAGCGTGAACTCATACTCCCAGTCTTTCAGTCCATGCTCCGTGAGCACCTCTGACACCACTTCCGGGATCGATTTATTGACGAAAAAGCGGTGAGTACGAAACTGATTGCCCAGCAGCGCCAGAAACGGTTCCAGCACAATGCAGTACTGCGCTTCATCCGCGGAGCCACCGGTACGCTCAAAGTGAGTGACCACCCCGTGAACCACCTTGCGCTCCGTCAGAGAGAGCAGGTTACCCGTGCCCATGGTCAGCGTTGCCGGCTTACTCAGCATCTGGCGTGCATCAATGTTCTTGTCGGCACTCGTGAAGTTGATGGTGTACCTGTACAGTGTACTCATCGCTTCTGAACCGCTGAAACCTTCCACGTCAATATTTGCCGCAAACGACGGAATATCCAGTTGGTAACGGTTTAGCGGGGTTTGGATTAAACTGCTCAGTGTATCTGTCAGGCTCACGATCTTTACTCCGTGTAATATTTCAGCATCCTGAGTGACCAGTGATGGAAAGAAAGACAACGATATAAAATTTAAATTATTTTATTTATCCGCTCCACCGTATAGCCAAGTTATCTCTATACCTGTTGGTGGAACGTTGTAAATACCTTCCTGATTGATTTCCCGGGGATGACAAAATCGTATGGTTATTCATCATAAACATATGTATAAGCGAACCGATATATAAGATAGCCTGCAAAAAATTCTGCTATCGAAAACGCCCCCCAGATGTATCTGGACTCGCTTGAAGATAAGAAAAAAAACCAAATAGTAAATGCAATACCAGAAACACCCAGCCCCATCCCCACCCCACGGATTAATCGGGAAAGGATTACCAGAAGAATCACCTTGATTTTCATAAGCCTCCAAAAAAGTATTCGCATACTTTATCAAACTCGGCAGGATTTCTTTCCCCTACCTCACAAGCGGTTTCAAAAGGCTTAACGATATCTTTAACAATAAAATAAAGAAGATCCAGGTCACCAAGACGTTGGAGTTTATTGTGCAAAACAGGATTTCTGTCTTCGAGGTCTCTTGATGTATAAATTGCTCTGGATGTTTCAGCACCAACAGATAACAATAAGCCAGCCAGACTTCCGGCAAAAAAGGCTGTTACACCTCTGGATACTATTGCCTCACCCAGCTTCACACCCGTTAGTTCAGTAAACGCCATTTTCCCCATAAACGAACCGGAAACATTTTTCACGATAGAAGATATTTTTTCGGCGTGAATGCGTGAAATAAAATCTTCAAGAGAAGTCTTAATGATTTGCTCAATAAGCTGATGATTAAATACACCCTTTTTAACTAATCGCGCCAGCCTGAACTTATCATCCAGGTTGTCCCTGCGATGTTCAGTATCAATGAAATCATACCCCAGACAGGCAAGACTGACTGGAAATGAAATAAAACCTTTTCCTGTTGCACCCAAAAAACCAGAGCCATCGATATTAATGGCCTCCAGCATATCTCTGGCAATCTCTTTTGCGCTGTCCATAACCCTCCCCCTCTATTACAGACCAGAGCGCACATCAAACTCTGGCACTACCCCCTCTTCCTCACTCCATTCCAGAGTCAGGGAGTCCGGTTTCTGCTTCGCCGCCATCTGGGTTAGCAGCTGCTGGCTCAGCACCGGCAGGATTTGCTGGTTGAGCAGGCTGTCGACGTTACGCGCGCCGGTGTCCGGCAGCAGGCAGGCGGCAGTGAGTGCATCATACAGGCTCTCATCAATCTGCGTGGTCAGGCCATAATGACGATGCAGGCGCTGGCTCACCTGGTCGAGCTTCATCTCCACAATGGTGCGCATGGCGGGCTCATTCAGCGGACGGTAAATCACCGTCTGGAAACGGGCCAGCAGCGCTGGCTGGAAATGGTCACGCAATATCGGGCGCAGCAGTTCCTGCAAATCGCCTTCAGTCGCTTCTGGTTGCTCATCGAGCAGTTGCATGAGGTGGTCGCTGCCGAGGTTGGAGGTCATCAAAATGACGGTATTGCGGAAGTCGATTTCACGCCCTTCGCCGTCGCGCACAAAGCCCCGGTCAAACACCTGGTAGAACAGGTTCATCACGTCGCGGTGCGCTTTCTCCACCTCATCAAGCAGCACTACGCTGTACGGACGCTTGCGCACCGCCTCGGTCAGAATGCCGCCCTGGCCGTAACCGACGTAGCCCGGCGGTGAGCCCTTCAGCTGGGAAACGGTATGCGGCTCCTGGTACTCCGACAGATTGATGGTGATCAGCGACTTCTCACCGCCGTACAGCACGTCCGCGAGTGTGAGCGCCGTTTCGGTTTTACCGACACCGCTCGGACCGACCAGCAGGAACACCCCCTGCGGACCGTTCTCTGATGTCAGCCCGGTTTTAGCGGCGCGCAGACGCCGGGCGATGGCGGTCAGCGCCACGTCCTGGCCCACGACGCGCTTGCCAATCTCCCTTTCCAGGTTCAGCAGTTCAGTCTGTTCGTCCTTCATAAGTGAGGAGAGCGGCACCCCGGTCCAGTCAGCAATCACGTTGGCCACGGTGCGGGTGTCCACATCCAGCTGAATCAGCGCATTATCCTGCTGGAGAGTATCCAGCTGCGCCTGCAGATTATGGATGTCGGCCTGATCCCCCTTCTCTGAACGGACAGACTGACGGCAGGCCATCAGCCGTTCACTGAGACCTTTTTCCTCCGTGAAGCGGGTTTCAAGCTGCTCCAGGGCATCGGTTCTCTCCTGGCGCTGCTGTTCGATGACGGCCAGACGGTCACTGTGTGTATTGCCACCGACCGACATATCCTCCACCAGCGCCTTCTCTTCCAGCTCCAGCGCCGTTACGCATAGCGAGGCGGATGGTGTCTACGGTGACGTTGCGTGGTGCGGTCAGCTTGACGCGGCCTTTATCGGCAGGCAGGACATTCGTTCTCCTGGACTGGAAACGATGCCAGCCCTGCTTGATGGCAAGGCTAATTATTTTGCCATGACGAAACATCAGTAACAGGAATAAAGCACCGGCAAACGCCAGGCTTTTCGTGAGCGTAGTGTGCAGCCCAATCTGATCGCCAAAATGCCAGATTAACCAGGCAATCCCTCCTGCTATGAGGGCAGAGAACCCCAGCCGCCCCCACCCTCCACGCCATGACGAATTACCCGTTGTCATTATTTCTGTTCCCTGTTTGCACTGTATTAATAAATTTCTGCTCGCCATCTGTCGAAAGCATCAGACAGTCTGCTTTTTGTATATTTACGATATCACTGGCTACTGCGGCCATTATCCATGGAGAAAAGGGGCCGCTGAGCCCGGCATATTTTTCCAGCCAGTGGAGTTGTTCAGGTTTCCAGTGGTCGCCATAACTTTGTGCTACTTCAAGCAGACCGGAGAATGCATTTCCCCATTCCACATTGTCACCAACAATACTGGCGGTGGCACAGGCCTGAGTTTGGGTCGAGAAAAACGTATCCAGTGACTTTTCTGAAATAGCCATATCAAGTGCCATTGGACGCAAAATACGGGCGTTAAAAGAGAGATTATATTTTGTAGCCACATCATCGGAGGTCAACAGCAGGACGGCGAGCGCATCACTGTACGCAGCCCGCCCCTGTGTCTGGTGAATCAGGATTAAATCTACATCCAGCGTCGGTGATTTAATTCGCTCATCAAGTGAGAGGAAGGTCTTTGACGTAAGAATGGTCAACTGCGGAACACAACGATCCAGAATGGCTGCCTGCCAGGCATGTGCAAATCCATCCTGCAATACCAGAGGGTCATCGTGAGAATCCGTCAGCAGAGTGACGGCGGGTTCTATATCTGAAGGCAACTTTGCCAGAACTGGACTTAACCCTCCGAGCAGAACAGAAAAATGGGTCTCATGATCTTGCAGACAAATTCGTTGGGTCAGAGATGTGCTTTGCTCCAGCGCAGGCGGAGCAGCCAAAAAATTTTGAGATGTCAGATTTGCAGGCAGCATTACACCGCTGTGCAGTACTGTGATATTGCGTCCAGCCCACTCCATCCACTGTTGTTGCGCAAATTCTGCTTCACCGGCTTCAAATTCGTGTTTGTCCACCGCATTGTTGTAAAGCCAGCCACGCAGGCAGATAAAGAAAAACCAGACAACTGCAGGGCATGCGGTGACAGCCCAAAGATTAAATGTTTGAAGTGGCCCGGCCAGTTGATTGGCATGCAGGACAAACAACAGTACGCACCCAACCAGTGCGAAAATCCCCAGCATCATCCACAGGATAAATGAAGGCTCTTCAGGCTTAGCCGATATCGTTGATTTCTGACGTTCCCAGCTCATTACTTATCCTATTACACAATCCGGTGCACTGGAGATCACCTGACAACCACACTCACAGTGGCAACCATCCACAACGACAGCTTTACAATCAGAAGTCCATTCAGGCGAGCCTTCAATAATGGCATTAATGCCATGCCCCTCTTTTGGGCAACTGACTTTATCGCCCACAAGGGCAACCTCTTTGCCATTTACTACCATTGTTGATGAGGCAGAAATGACCTGACCGCCGTGCGTAGTGTTATCACCAATCAATACAAAGCCTTTAGACATACGAAACTCCATTTTTTAATTTCCACATATGCATTTCTCTATGCAGATAAGAACATCATTTCTCTATTTTAATTTCCTTTAACTTATCACACGCATTCAAATCACCTTCGGAACAGCTTTTTTTGAATAGTGGGATAGCCTTATTTCTATTTACAGCTATCCCTTTACCATCAAGATACATCGTACCTAAATGATACATAGCTGAAGGCTCGCCTTGTTTAACTGCAAGCTCAAGAAAATTTTTGGCTTTGTCATAATCCACAGCGACGCCCTTACCATTAAGGCATGCGTAACCTAAATACATCTGAGCTTTAGCGCTGTTGTTTTTCGCAGCCTTCTCATACCAATAATTGGCCTTTTCGTAACTCTGAGAAGTTTCTTCACCAGAATAATACATATCACCTAAATCGACCTGAGCATCCGTGTTTCCGAGTTCAGCTGCGACCTGATAGAGTTCAAATGCTTTTTTCATATTCTTCGGAACCCCCATGCCCATACGATACATATTGGCAATTGAGTTCGCATCATCCGCTTTAGTTTTTGCGGACGTATGATCGATAACAATTGATTGAGAAAAAAACAGGGGTAGAAATAGACAGCAAAAATATGTAGAAAGATGATTTCATAAAAACCTCTATCGCAGAAAAATCACAAAATAAAATTGGGAATTTTCTGGCAACCAATTTCTTTCTAAAGGATATAATTCACCATGACCCATAAGGATATTTTTTTTCATTTATAAATTTCTTTATACCCTCACTATATTCATATCCATTAGGAAAGTTCGTTACACCCTTGCACATGTCCAGCTCTTCCCCTGAAACTGTCGTTATTCTTGTATCATTTAAAGGAATATCTGAATGGCCATATTGCCTTAACCAGACTCGTACTTTCCCCTCCGGGGCCAAACCTATCAGCATCATCTGTCGGTAGGCATTTTTTGCAGATTCTAAGACATCAGGATAAGGGGTAGTCATCTTATTCCATGTATCTTGAGTAAAGAATAAAGTGGACTGATAAACCTTTTTATCAATGATTGAGTCCCAGCAAAATATTATTATCTGTGGCAATCTATCGGCTTTATTAAATTGTGTATTCCCCGCAGAGTTACGTTCACTCCATTTACCTACACTGATCCCTTGAGGCTGATCGATAGTCCGATATGTCGATGCATAACCATCAACATCCAAAAGCTTCAATAGTGTAACCTGTGCCGGTAAAGCTTTGGGGGTAGTAAAGGCAAAGTACCATTTATCCCATGGAGTTTTGTGACTGTCAGGTTGCTCACTGGCACAGGCACTAACAGAGCCCAAAAGAAATAAGATCGAAATTATTTTGGTGATTGATTTCATTATTTTCCTCCCTGCATACTTAGGCTACGCGAATGCAATATATTGAAAAACAAACTATTACTGCACTTTCACCAGTTTCCATAAGGATACTTTTTACCTTTAATAAAATCAGGAGTATCTCCATAGTAAACATATCCATCAGGATGCCCTGTAATTCCTTTACACATATCGATATGTTTACCTGTAACAGTCGTTATTTTGGTATCAATTAATGGGATATCCGAACGGCCATATTGCCTTAACCAGACCCGTACTTTTCCTTCCGGCGCTAGTCCTATGAGCATTGTTTGCCGATATGCATTTTTTCCAGGCTCTAAGACTTCAGGATAAGGGCTAATCATTTTATCCCATGTGTTTTGAGAGAAAAATAAAGTTGATTGGTATGTTTTTTTATCAATAATTGAATCCCAGCAAAATATCATTATTTGCGGCAATCTATCGGCCTTATTAAACGGTGTATTCCCAGCAGAGTTTCACTCACTCCATCGCCCTACACTGATGCCTCGAGGCTGATCAATAATCCGATACGTCGATGCATAACCATCGACATCCAAAAGCTTCAGTAGTGTAACCTGTGCCGGTAAAGCTTTGGGGGTAGTAAAGGCAAAAAACCACTTGTCCCAGGGAGTTTTGAGACTGTTAGGTTGTTCACTGGCGCAGGCGCTAGCAGAACCCACTAGTAATAAAAGCGAAATTAGTCTGATGATTGATTTCATGATTTTCCTCCCTGCATATTCCAGGCTACTTAAAACGACCAAAAGTTCAGACGACTAGAGAGTATTGAACACGACACCATCTTTAAAATACGATTATTCACCATGAACCATAAGGGTATTTTTTACCCTTGATGAACTCTTTGGTTGTATTACCATACCCATAGGAAAAATCACTTCCCGTTACCCCCTTACACATATCCAAATCTTTTCCTGAAACAGTCTTTATTTTTGTATCATTTAATGGGATATCCGAATGGCCATATTGTCTCAACCAGACCCGAACTTTTCCTTCCGGAGCTAATCCTATCAACACAGTCTGCCTGTATGCATTTTTCCCAGGTTCTAAGACATCAGGATAAGGGGTAGTCATCTTACTCCATGTATCTTGAGTAAAGAACAAAGTGGACTGATAGACCTTTTTATCAATGATTGAGTCCCAACAAAATATCATTATCTGTGGCAACCTGTCGGCTTTATTAAATTGGGTATTCCCCGCTGAATTCCGTTCACTCCATTTACCTACACTGATCCCTTGTGGCTGATCGATAGTCCGATATGTCGATGCATAACCTTCAACATCCAAAAGCTTCAATAGTGTAACCTGTGCCGGTAAAGCTTTGGGGGTAGTAAAGGCAAAGTACCATTTATCCCATGGAGTTTTGAGACTGTCAGGTTGCTCACTGGCACAGGCATTAACAGAGCCCAAAAGAAATAAGATCGAAATTATTCTGGCGATTGATTTCATGATTTTCCTCCCTGCATATTCCAGACAGCACGAAGCCAACCGGGATTTGGGCGATTGATATAAAAAAGCAAATCAGAAGATTTCACTGCCCCGTAGATTGTTTTCACTTTATTCCCATCCAGCCAGACATCTTTTACAACCACAGGGTTCCAGTTAGCGGAGCAGTGAATATATTTGCCAATCAATTGTAATTCCGGTGAGATAAAAGGCGTCGGCACACCACCATTTCTCACTGCCTTTCCCTGGTCAATTGCTTTTTGACATAAGAATTCAAGTCCCTCAGGCAAATTCAAATATTCATTAGTAGGCTCAATTTCTTTCATTGCCACCCCCGCCTCCTGAGCTGCATCCAACATCACCCGTAAACTAACTTTGCTCCAGTCATTAGTCACTACCCTCTCAATAGTGACTGCCGCCCCAACACGCTTTTGTGTGATGCCACCGCGTTTTTTATCCTCGTTAACCAGATAGTCATACCAGGTTTCTGTCTTTACTTCACCGCTCGGAATTATCGCACTTAACGCTGGCAGGCTCTTTAAGTCAGGTATTTCAGCCGCTGAACGCCGGTAGATATCAGTCACTTCAGAAGGAATACTTTCACTGACAGTTTCGTTTTGGGGCTGAGTCAGAAAAAGATACTCCTTTTCCTTTGGATTATAGCCACCGCCGATATCTGAATGAACTCCCGGCAGAGCCAGTTCCGGCCACGATTCCTTGATGCTGTTCAGGCTGAAGTTGTATCGGCACTCATGCATTGCCGTGATCTGAAAGACTTTCTGTGCAATATCTGGAGGCAGAACCAGCTCAACACCGGGGTTCACACCACTATGAACATCAAATAGATTACTTACTGTACCTACCGCGCACACGGTATCAAATAACCCCAGAAAGCGAGTTTCACCTGCAGGTTTACCATGTTGATTTCGACCACCAAGCCCTTTAGTTATGGCCTGCTGTATGGCTTTATCATTGTTTCTTACACGGTTAACAAAATGGCGAGCCGCCGCCGCTCCGCGACTAAAACCAAAAACATCGAACTGAATTTTCTCAATTGCAAAATTCATCCCTTGGTTGAGAGCCAAGAATTTCGAAATTTGTTCAGCAATAAGACCAACACCTTCATCAGATTTATCAACTACACCATAAAACCAACCGCCCGTCCCCATACTTATCGAGCTATCGCCATTGCCTTTATCGGTACCAATTCCCTGTACATAGACAGCTCGCTGATAAACTGTTTGTTCCTCAATTACCTCGTCATTGGTGGCGTAAAGTGTATTAAGCCAGTGGATGTTAGAATAATACCCAATATAACTTCCAGCATCGCCAATTTTTTTCCCCAGTTTTTTGGCACAGGCTTCTGCGTCTTCTGCCTTCATTCCAACATCAAGATGAGAACAAGACTCCAAAATACGATTCTGAGTATTAAACGCGTTGTTCCCTGTGCCATCAAAAAACATCCCAATAGTAATTGTTATTCCAGGTACGGGTTTACGCTTACAGACAACTGTTTTCTCAGAAATAGTGACATCAGTGAAATGTTCACAGTCACTGGCTTCCCATGTGTGGTAGTCGGTCATGCCTTGTTACTCACTGTTGATGGATTACCAGTTCCCAGAATTTCAATGTTAAGCTTGCCGGGCATTGAGGTATAAATCGGTAACGTTTTGCCATGCTCATCGGAGGTTCCGGTAAAAATCTGACCGTCAGCAGTGGTTACCTTATATTCAGTATTCGGGATGATTTCTCCTTCATCATCTTTCAGTGAATAAATGCCACCATATCCTTTCGGAAAGGTCTGGGGAGATGAGTTTAGCGTGGCAGGCCCCATTTTCTGCGCATTGGCACACTTCCACAGAATATTCCCTTCACAGCCCAGAATGATATCTTTACCCTGTAACTGGATAAACGATCCATCAAGGTTTTTCAGGACCATATCTTTAGCGGCGGTCAGCTCCATCCGCCCTTCCGTACTGGTCACAGTGATATCCTGCTTCGCCAGCATCTCCATGGCATCATCCTGCGCCTGGATTTCCACCTTCCCTTTTGCGGCAAACAGCTTTATACCGGCTTTAAGCGCAAGCATACTAATAGCTTCTCCTGCTGCTACCGTAAAACGCTTCAGTGCACCAATATCTGTATTCTGTTGTGACATAATGCCCACACTGGCACTGCCGGAAGACACCCGAACAGTCTGGGGGCTGGAGATGCTCACCCCTTCAGGAGCATTCAGCACCATCCCGGGTTTGACCATTTCTTTCAGTGCGTCAGTCAGTTTTACCTGACTCTGGAGATCAACAGGCATAGCCCCTGCCATTTCAGATGCTTCAGACAAGGTACGGGCAATACTCAGGGCATTTTCCAGCTGGGCAATCGCCTCTTGCATGGAAAGCATCTTGTCCCCGGCAAACGGCTGTTTATCTGCAGTGATAAATACCCCGGCCCCTCCGCGAATGGAAACGTGTCGGTCAGTACGAAGCTCAGCGCCTTCACCACGCAGTTCGCGGGAAGCGTTAACGTTGTGCCCTAAATTGAGTTGTGTTTTACCGCCATACTCCGTACTCAGCTTAATGTGCTCTTCACCGCGCTTGTCCTCCATCCGCAGTTTGTTCAGACCCGCTGTGCGGATAACATTGCGCGTGCTGTTGGCTTCAGTAACGTGGTCAACGTGGCGGGAGTCGTGCAGGGCATGGGCGATATAAGGACGATCCGGATCGCCCTCATGGAACGCAATGGCGACTTCAGTGCCCTGTATCAGTGGGAAGTGAAAGCCGTACTTATCACCACCGTAAG
>NZ_JBLREF010000046.1:27293-27418 GCF_047918655.1 Erwinia sp. PPS120
ATTCTGGGCTTCACGGTGGTTATAGTCGCTGGCCGTAACCGAACGCTCCACCACGTTATGCCAGACATGCACGCCCCATACTGAATCAATGCCGTTGTCATTCGTCCCTGACGGGCTGTTCAGCG
>NZ_JBLREF010000046.1:27533-29051 GCF_047918655.1 Erwinia sp. PPS120
CCATGGTCAGCGTTGCCGGCTTGCTCAGCATCTGGCGGGCATCGATGTTCTTCTCCGCACTGGTGAAATTAATGGTGTAGCTGTAAAGCTCGCTCATCGCTTTCGACCCGCTGAAATCTTCCACGTCGATATCTGCCGTACAGGAAGGAACCTCCAGGCGATAGCGGTTCAGGGTTTTTCCGGCGACGGTGGCCGCCAACGTCTTCAGGGTATCTGTCAGGCTCATGCCGTTGACTCCATTATGTAATCGGTTATTCCATCAGGGCCGACACGTGCCGGCAAAGAGCAGTGAAAGTGAGGTCAGATTATTTTTTCAGGCGCTTTCGCCACCAGAGGCACAGCTTCATCAGGAGAAATGCTCCAACTGCACACAGCGTTGCCTTAATCACGATGATATGCATTTCGAAGCTGTCCATCGCTTCCTCCCCGTCGCCGCTAATCTGGATATGGGCCTTCACAAAACTCGCAACCCATGCATCAGGAACGAAGTGGATCCCCATCCAGAACAGCACGATAAAAAGCAGAATTTTCATTCGGCATTCTCCGCTCGCTTCTTCAGAGCCTGCTGTATTCGTCGTTTCTCAGCCTCCAGCCTTTCTTCAGTCTCTTTATCACACAGGCTATAGTCCGGGGTGCCACGCACGTCGATACGAGCCCAGGCCATCAGGCCGTTGCCACCCGGAACCGGAAACATACCGCGGTTCAGCAACAGGCGGCGCAGATGCTGGAAGTCACTGTAGCGACGCAGAGTTATACAGCCCCATGACACACCGGTTCCGTCGCTGTTCAGTGGGTGGAGGCGAAACCCGGTCCGGTTTAAACCATTCACATTCAGGCTGTCTTTCCTGGTTTTATCGCTGAACAGGGCAAACCATTCAGAATGGTGATTTCGGTAACCATGCCAGGCATCAATCGTTTCTGCCCGCACCCGGTTGTAGAGACTGCCAGCAGGCCGGTCAGTGACCCAGTAAGTCCCGACAGGAATAGCGGCTTTTTCATGGTCAGCGCAGTCAGGGTTATTGATATAACGTTCAATACCCGACAACACTTCAAACGTCCCGATGCCGTAGCATTTCAGGTACGCCGTTTTGCCATCCGCCGACAGGTTGCCGTAATCCATCATGCAAATCTGCATTTTAGCCTCCGTGTACATCATTAAACGCCAGCACAATGCCTTCTTCATCACTCCAGCCGAGCGCCAGCGACTGCGGTTTCATCTTTGCCGCCATATGGGTCAGCAGTTGCTGGCTCAGCACCGGCAGAATTTGCTGGTTGAGCAGGCTGTCGACGTTGCGCGCGCCAGTGTCCGGCAGCAGGCAGGCGACGGTCAGGGCGTCATACAGACTCTCATCGATTTCCGTTTTCAGACCATAATGCCGGTGCAGGCGTTGACTCACCTGGTCAACTTTCATCTCCACGATGGTGCGCATCGCTGTCTCATTCAGCGGTCGGTAGCTGTCTCTTATACACATCTCCGAGCCCACGAGACTGGTTCTCATATCTAGGGTGTGGTTTTTT
>NZ_JBLREF010000047.1:0-17960 GCF_047918655.1 Erwinia sp. PPS120
TGACCCATCCGCCAGTGTTGCCGTAAACGGCGCCCCCACCACAGGCGCATCGTCGTGATAGCGATATTGCATTAGCGCACTGCTGCGGCTCTTCGCCGGATCAGCAAGCCAGGGCATATCGGCCTCAGCGCTCGCAGCCCCCGTCGTCGCCGAACGCTTAATCTTCCGCGTATAGGTCATGTCCGTCCCGTACTCTATTTTCCCGCCTTCTATTATCAGGTAGCTGCCCCCACCCATCAGCGTCACTTTCTTCTTACCCGCAAACAGCATATCGCTGGCCGATATCAGGCTCAGCTTCTGCTCCGCACTGATGTGCATCGCACCGTTCTGCGCCTGTATCTGCACCGGGCCTTCGCTGGCGTTCAGGCTGAGTTTGCCCGCTCTGGCAAACAGGCCTGTCTGCTCACCCGCCAGAATGGCGGTGTTACCCATCGACCCGCTGCTGAAATCCCCCGAAGCATTCATTGCGACGTTCTGACTGGCGGCCAGCTGCATATGCTCACCGCTGGTGAACGCCACGCCCTGCGGGCCGTGGCAGTAAATCATCCCGTTCAGCGGCTTCAGCCTCTGCTCAAACATCGCCTGCTGGCTGGCAATATCCGCCTCCAGCGCCTGCGCCTGTTCTGCCGCCGCCGCCAGGGCCTTTATCTGCTGCTGGCAGACGTCGATTTCCTTCAGCGCCGTTTCCATGTCCAGTACCTCACCTGCCGCTTTGCTCTGCCCGTCTGCGGTAATAAACAGCCCTTTTGCCACGCGGATGACGCCGTACTCGTCGATGCGCAGTTCAAAGCCGGTGCCCCGCTGTTTATTCTGCCCGTCGGCGATATGCCCCTGGTTCAGCTGCGTGCTGCCGAAAGGGGTGGTCAGCGCGATATGCTCCTGCCCGCGCTGGTCTTCCATCCGCAGTTCATTGGCAGCAGGGGTGCGCAGAACGTTCTGGCTGCGGTTGTCACGGGTAACAACGTCCTGATGCTCTGAGTCGTGGAACGCGTGGGCGATATACGGCCTGTCGATGTTGCCGTCGTCAAACGCAATGCCCACTTCAGTGCCATCGATAAGCGGCGTGTGCCAGCCGTAAGTGTCGCCTGAACAGGGTTTGACCTGGCGTATCCACAGAGTGCGGTAGCCCGGCTCTGCGTCTTCACGGCTGAAGTCCAGCTTCACCCGGTAGCGACCCTGGCTGTCCAGATGCGCGTAGATGTCGTGCTTCTCCCGGCTCTCGATGCGGGCCGGCAGCGTGCCGTGTATCTTTGGTCGGGGCAGTTCAGCCGGACGAAAGCAGAACTGTTCGCTGTAGGGCATGCCCCATACCGACACGTGCAGGCGTGTGTCGCGGGCGGCACGGTAAGAGGAAAGGTGATCCCCCCGCTTCCTGTCCCAGCACATCACTGTCATCGGCTTCCAGAACCATCCCCGGCGTCAGGTGCGCCGCGTTGCTGAACAGGCTATGTTTCAGGTTTTTCCATCGAACGAATCACAAAAAAGTCCTGAGAAATACCTGCACCTTTCTCCACTGTTTGAATATCGTGAACAAACCAGGCATACATTTCAGACGGTGCACTGTCTTCAGGAAAGGGCTGAGGCTGCATCAGATAAGCCGAATGCGCGTAATCGAGAAATCTTCTCGCGCGCCTTAATGCTGGCCCATATACATCAGGCACGATCCGAAGGCGTTTATCATCAGGATCACCTTCCATGCTATTTTTCATTTTTACTGCAACATCATGGACATCTTCCAGCCAGCCCCAGTTTTTGTGCAACACATCAAGTTCATTCTGATACCGGCCGGCCGTCACTTTAGCCTGCGGTGATATACCCAGCAACCCGGCAGATGCGCCGGCTGAAGCCAAAGTATCCCCACGCTGTTTTTCATATTTCATACATTCGCTACGGTACTGATAATATTGTCGCCCCAGCCACTCAATATAACTGTCGAGATGACGGTTTTGTCCGCCAATACTCACGGCTTTAAAAGGCACGGCTCGCTGATAAATTCGTGTCCACTGCACGACTGATTTGTTATTAACGTTATCCTGCATAATGAAATAGGCAGCAACATCAGTATCAGTTTGATCGAGTATTTGTAGGTCTGGAAAAGGAACTCCAGCCATGGTAGCCGCACGATACATCCGATGTAATGCCACTCGACAGAGTTCCGCGCTCGGTTTTTGTTCGTTAGGTTTCAGACCGCCGCCTACATCCTCTGAGCAGCCGGGCAGCAGCTCTTCCTGATGCTTATCATTACTCCCACCCAGGCAGTAAAGGCTACGCCAGGGACGATTTTCATGGGCAGCGACCAGATGAAGCGCATTTTTAACGGTATTGGGTAATGCCGACTCCTGGTCGACAGATTTATCACCCAGTAAAACGCTGATGCCTCTTACTGGCCCGCCAAATACTGATACAAACCAGTCGACGCCATTATTATTACTGGCTGGAGTGTGCCGGGAACAGTCAAATAATCCGGCAAAAATAATTTCTACGGGAATGCTTTCATAGAGGTATTTCTTACCTTGTTTTTGACAAATTACACCAAGCAGCATATCGATAAATTTACGCGCAAGTGTTGCACCGAGATCGTAGCCAAATAATGAAATGGAGATCCGTTTGATTGGAACCTGGCTCTTAGTTTTGACTTCTTTGAAAGCTTCTTCAAACGTAGTTTTCGTCGAAGTAATTCTAGTATCAACACCTGTTACCAGCATATCGGTAATGGTGGGATTATCGCGCAACCAGGGGGTTGCCTCGATAAATGTTCTTTTTGCTGCATTTTTCGCAGTATCACTCGTGATTTTTTTCCATTCGGTGGGAGTGATTATTTTCTTACCTGAATATTTTAATATCTCCCACCAGTTACCACCTTTCAGTAATTCCATACCAGCATCTTTCGCCATCTCTTTTGGCCGTTCTTTAAGATCATCCAGCACAGAACTCTGGGCACCATCCATGATGGTGTGAAGTTTTGAAGTTAGATTTTCTTTGAATGGGGTACCCAACCCGGAAATATAGAATTTAGAGTGGTTTTCATGGGGGGTATCTTGCTGCACGCTGGGAAAAGCCCGAAATAAACGAGCAATGTTACTGAGGCGATTCTCTGGCGCATCCTGTTCAATATTACGGTGAATGCCATCAAAAAATAATCCCACCTGCCAGGTTCGAGAACAGTTCCCTACATTTGCATCTTCAGCCTGCTGTGCACGATTTGCGGCCGCAATTATGCTTTCAATATCCATGCCTATAACTCCTGTCAGTCAGTATGCTCTAAAATCACTTCAGCCTTAGGACTTACGAAGCCAGTTCCCCACCATAGTCGAACTTTATCTCCTGGAAAAAAATAAACATGGAGATAATTTTCTTCCCGTTTTCTTTTTGGTAATGGCATAACAACCCGACGAGTTTCTTTACGAAGACCCGCATCGTACTGTGCTCTCGTAGTGCTTAATGTCCAGATGACTTCCGCTTTATTACCACTGATACTGCCACAACAAGTTGATCCACCAGGCCCCGAAGCATATGGATTATTTTTATCATGTGCAGAAGAATTTGCCCCTGCCACGCCGTTGACGCTAAACCCCAAAATAGGCCTGTCAATTTCACTGTGAATGATCAATGTTACTGGACCCATCGGCGGTCCCCAGACTGATGCCCAGATTAACCAACCACCGTATGCCAGAACCACCGCCAGCAGGCTCCCCCAAATACATTTTCCCCAGCGGGCATAGCCGCGATTTACGGCACCATCAACTTTGTTATAGGTTTTGAAAAATCCCATCATTTATATTCCGTGTTAGTCGAACACCCTTACTTTATGGGTTTAAATATCTTTGCCGATGCTCAACATTTTTAAGCTGTAAAGTGCATCAGCACATCTGCCAGCGATCGCACTCCACTCACCACATTCGGCAGTGCAGCCCTCAGTGAGTCCGATTCCAGCATCGACCTCCCACCATTAAGGTAACAAAGCGCATAGACTTTCTTATCCACCGGGGTTAGGAGCCCCACCGCTTCACTCTTCTTCAGCGCCTTTATAACCATCAAACGCTGCGCACAGGGTGGAAACGCCTTGCTGGTCGGCATTTTCTGCCATTCGTTTAATACGAGGGCCACTTCTGGCTTATCCACAATCTGCTGCCAGGTGACGTTATCCAGCCTGATAATGTGATCTGTCGGGCCTTTAACCTCTGATGGCGTAATGCTGAGCCGCTGCCACTGCGTTTCGCCGGGTAGCCACCATTGTGTGATACCGTTGAACAGGTAAGCATGCCAGCCCTCTTTAGCGCATCCCGCCAGCACTTCAATCACATGATTTACATAGAAGCGAACCAGCGCTGTCGGGCCCTTAGGGGGCACGATGGTACATCCACGGGACAGCTGCACGGCCAGCGAGGATGGATATCGGACTGAGGTAATCACAGCAATACAACCAGGCAGTTTATCCAGATACCTCTTTAGCTGCTCCTTATCATCCACTTCCAGCAGCCAGGGGCCGTAGTTCTGAAACTCCGTAAGCTGCGGATGGATATACAGCGAATGCAGCCTGTTTTCATGTCTGGCCTTAAACACCAGAAAATTGGTTTCCGATTGTGCCCCTGCTTCAAACAGGAGGCAGAGATTTTCTTCTGTCCTGGCGGGCAATGCTGCCAGTAGCACTGTGGTGTCCATCGTTATGCTCCCTGCACAATGGCATCATTGGCCTGAATCGCTTTCAGCAGGCACGGAATACAGATTTTGCCCATTATCACCGGGTTAATTTCCGGGAATGCCAGTGGCTGAGCGGCAGCTCCCGTCGTCGCCGAACGCTTAATCTTCCGCGTATAGGTCGTGTCCGTCCCGTACTCTATCTTCACGCCTTCAATCGTCAGATAGCTGCCCCCACCTATCAGCGTCACTTTCTTCTTACCCGCAAACAGCATGTCGCTGGCCGATATCAGGCTCAGCTTCTGCTCCGCACTGATGTGCATCGCACCGTTCTGCGCCTGTAGCTGCACCGGGCCTTCGCTGGCGTTCAGGCTGAGTTTGCCCGCTCTGGCAAACAGGCCTGTCTGCTCCCCCGCCAGAATGGCGGTGTTACCCATCGACCCGCTGCTGAAATCCCCCGAAGCATTCATTGCGACGTTCTGACTGGCGGCCAGCTGCATATGCTCACCGCTGGTGAACGCCACGCCCTGCGGGCCGTGGCAGTGAATCATCCCGTTCAGCGGTTTCAGGCGTTTATCGAACATCGCTATCTGGCTGGCAATATCCGCCTCCAGCGCCTGCGCCTGTTCTGCCGCCGCCGCTAACTGCTGAAGCTGATTGCGGCAGACAGCGATTTCCTTCAGCGCCGTTTCCATGTCCAGTACCTCACCTGCCGCTTTGCTCTGCCCGTATGCGGTAATAAACAGCCCTTTTGCCACGCGGATGACGCCGTACTCGTCGGTGCGCAGTTCAAAGCCGGTGCCCCGCTGTTTATTCTGCCCGTCGGCGATATGCCCCTGGTTCAGCTGCGTGCTGCCGAAAGGCGTGGTCAGCGCGATATGCTCCTGCCCGCGCTGGTCTTCCATCCGCAGCTCATTGGCAGCAGGGGTGCGCAGGATATTCTGGCTGCGGTTGTCACGGGTGACCACATCCTGATGCTCTGAGTCGTGAAACGCGTGGGCGATATACGGCCGGTCGATGTTGCCGTCGTCAAACGCAATGCCCACTTCAGTGCCATCGATAAGCGGCGTGTGCCAGCCGTAAGTGTCGCCTGAACAGGGTTTGGCCTGGCGTATCCACAGAGTGCGGTAGCCCGGCTCTGCGTCTTCACGGCTGAAGTCCAGCTTCACCCGGTAGCGACCCTGGCTGTCCAGATGCGCGTAGATGTCGTGCTTCTCCCGGCTCTCGATGCGGGCCGGCAGCGTGCCGTTTATCTTCGGGCGGGGTTCTTCTTTTGGCCGATAACAGAACTGTTCGCTGTAGGGCATGCCCCATACCGACACGTGCAGGCGTGTGTCGCGGGCGGCGCTAAATGTGGCCAGCGTAATCAGCATCCCATCCTGCAGGTCGTTAAGGGTGCTGCCGTCTGTCTCCAGTACCATCCCCGGCATCAGATGTGCGGCGTTGCTGAACAGATGCAGACGGACGGACTGATTCAGTTCGCGCTCGTGGTGAATACGGGCATAAAACGCCCCGCTCTCCGTTTGCGGCTCAGAGGTGCTGTCGTCGCCCGCCTCGGGGAATGGGCCGCCGTAGCGGTAGTGCTCCCCGGTGGTGGTGGCACTGTTTCTGACGGCGACCGCCGAGTCCATCAGCGTGCTCGCCGTGTGGTAGTTATAGTCCCGGGTGCGGACCAGACCCGTCACCGTATTGTGCCAGCTGCGCAGGTCCCACACCGATTCCGCTGCGCCGTCATAAAGCGCCGACGGCTCCTGATACGGCACATGAACATCAAACTGATAAAACTGCTGGCTGTCGGCAAAGGTCAGCGTGTCCAGCCCGGTCACGTCATTGACTCCGGTGCGGAACCAGATACCCACCTCAGAAAGGATGCGCTGAATAAACTGCAGGTCGGTTTCGCGCCACTGGGTGATAAGCTCACGCTGGGGGTACGTTTTCTCCAGCCGGAACTCAAAATCCGCCCCCTCCAGGCTGTGCTCTCGCAACACCTGCTCTACCAGCTCCGGCACAGAGATATTCTGGTATACCGCGCAGCGCCGGGTATACCCCAGCAGCGCCAGACGGGACGAGAGCGTCACGCTGTAGTGCGTCTGGTCGGCGGTGGTGCCCAGCCATTCGAACGCAGTGAGTATTCCCTGCACTACCCGGCCACTGAGCATGTTGAGCGTCGCGTACTTCAGTAATACCTCTTCGGCGGTCACATCGCTCTGTGGCGTGGTGAACTCAATACGCCACTGCGACGGCGCACTCAGCGCCTCACGACCGTGAAAGTTCAGTACGTCCGGTTTTACCCGGCTGTCGTTTATCTCAAAGGTGTAGCGCTTTTTTCCGTCAAACAGCGCCAGCCAGTTGTCCATTGCCATTAACGTTACTCCTTAACGGGGAGCAGGGTCAGAAAACCACTCCCGAGCTCAATGGTACGGGGTTTGTCGGGGTCGAGATCGTCACGAGTCAGCACCAACCGCCAGGCGTTGTTCTTCATCTCCGGGCGGTTAAACAGTCCGACCACTGCCACATACTTCGCCTCCTCGACCATCGGTATGTTGAGGGTGACGCTGCCTCCGGGCATCACCAGCAGGGATTTGCTCGCGACGATATCCTCTTTGAGCACGCTGTCGGCGGCACGAAGTAACGTCTGATAGTCGGCAGCATCCACTTTCTGGCGGTCCTTTAACTGCCAGACCTGGATCATGGTTGCCAGCGGCGTCTGCGCGTCATCGGCGTTGACCGCCGCGCGCGGTTCAAAGTCGAGATGCAGCACTTTTATCTTTTTGTAGAAAATGGATTTGGTCACGTTGACCGTGCCATCGGTGACGGTCTGCGTCAGGCCACAGCCGGCAAGCAGACCACAAAGCGCGAGCAGGACGACCTGTCGCAGAGAAACGGATGTCATTCAGAGGTTCCTTTCAGAATAAACAGCAGAACTAATCGAAGCGGTAACCGCCATCCTGTGCCTGAGGAAGCGGCTTGCAGTCCAGCCCTTCGTAACAGCCAAGGCTGACGGTCAGATGGGTACGTTTACCGGGCCTGTCGTTTTTCAGTCCCAGCACACCGGTACGGCCAAGCTGGACGCGGCGTTTTTGCCCCAGACGCGGTTCTGATAGCGCACTCACCGGGACGGTCAACCGCAGCCGCGCGTCCGAGCGATAGCCCAGGTAAACCCGCAGCAGCACCATCAGATCCGTATGCAGTTGCCCGCCGGGCAGCCAGCCCCCTGCTTCTTGTTGATTGTGGGTGGCAAGCATCAGTAAGATGCGGCTGCAGGCTTCTTTCCCGGTTTTACCCAGCGTCGCCCGTTGTGACAGGGCAATGCGGTGGCCTTTACCCAGACCGCTGCGCTGCGACACCTGGACCTTCAGCGGGTCCGGGCTGGTAACCGTCGCAGTGGTGTCTGGCGCCAGCAGGCTCACCAGTTGGCGAATACCTTCGGCATTGCGGGTCGGCAGGCGCATGGTGCCCAGCAGCGCGAGGAAACGGGAGACCGGGGTGGCAACATTCTCTGCCGTGCCGGGAATCCCCAGGCCCACCAGCCCCAGCAGACACTGTGAGGTGGCATCCGTCGCGCCAGGCTCAAACGTGGCCGGGTACGCGTATTTACGCCAGATACGGTAATACTGGGTGGTGATACGGTGGCTGAAGATGTCGAGAAAGGCCGTAGTCGCCTCAACCCCTTCGCGACGCTGGGCAATATCATCCAGATACGCGGTCGGTAGCGGTGAGTCCACGCCGTACATCCCCATAAACGTGGTACGTACGGTCGGCGGCAGTTCCGGGCGATCTTCGTCTGTTTCTACCGCACAGAGTTCACTTGCCGGGAAGCCCATCCCCGGCCAGGGACGAAAACGCACAGGATCGCAGGTCGGCCTATCGGCGGTGCCCAGCAGCGGCCTGCCGGGCGATTCCTGTTCAAGCAGCTGGCAGAAGCGGTAAAAGTTAACCCGCCAGATATCCTGGCCGAGGTCTTCGGTCAGCCTGGTACGTGCTGGCTGTGGCTCTCTTTCCATTGCAGTCGTTTCCCTGTCGGTTGCAGTACCAGCGTCAGCTGATTGAAAAGGTGAACATCAGCATACAGCGCAAAGAAACGATGCAGCATTTCACCAAACAAATTCACATCGCCCTCGCCCGCGAAGTTGTCCGCATTCAGCGTGACTTCAATATCCACGCCGCGCAGCATATAGCCGCGTTCGAAACGACGTATCAGCGTATGCTTCACGGCGACGATAGCCTCCAGACGACGGCGGTTCATCTCATCGTCGGTCCAGTCATACAGCGCCAGCGTACCGCGCAGCACTTCCGGGTTATCCATCATACTCAGGAAGCTGGAGCCCAGATGACTCATCACCCGCCAGTGAAAACGGTCGTTGGCCGGTGGATAAAGCGGCAGTGTCGGCGCATTCAGGTTCAGAACCTTGACCGGCACTTTACCGGCTTTCACCACCCGGTCGAGCAGCGTACTTTCCAGCGCCTTACGGGGCAGTTGCCCGTTGGTACCGGTGATGCGCATGGATAACGACTCTGGCTTTTCCGCCAGTTGCTCTATCTCGAATGACCGCCCGCCGAGGATAAGCCAGGTGTCATACAGTCCCGATGGGCCGCGCTTTACGCGGGTATGGAAGTAACGCTCCGGCGCATCATGCCGCATCATGCCGCCACGGTGACGAAAACTGGTGAATGGTACGTAGGGATGCTTACCGCTTTTTACCGCGCCGTGGATGCTATCGACACTGTAGATTTCCGTGTGACCGTCCTGGACGCGCAGCGGACGCAGCAGGTATTCATTTTCCAGCGGGTCAATGGTCAGCGGGTCGGCTTCCAGGGTGAAGAGGTTAATCACCGGGGCACAATGCAGGCGGAAATTGTCGGTTTCAAAAGGCATATCGGATGGCCAGCCGCCATCGAGCACAATATCGGTTTCAAACCAGGTGGTGTCCTGATTAAGTCCGGTCAGTTCCAGCCCACGCAACTCCACAAACATAAACTTCTGGCGGAAGCTGAAATACTCCAGCAGCAGCTGGTAGCCACTGAACGCCGAGTCGCCTTTCGGCCAAAGTCGCTCAGTATCGTCAAAGCCCATCGGCTTACACCAGCCATCAAAGCGTACACGTTCGGTGTGGGTGTCGGCATGCCGGGCATACATTGCCTGCACCCGGCGGGTCAGCGCCAAATGCAGGGCCGACGCGACAGGGCTTTCGGCATCAAGATAAATGGCGACTTTATCGATCCCGCTTTTCGCCCAGTTCACCTTACTGGCACACTCAAAACGCAGGCGGATGACCGCACGCCCGTCCGGCTCAGTCTGCAAACGCGCGTCAGCCAGATGGAGTGGCTGCAGGGGGATATCGCGGGTAGTGCGGTACTGGCAGACGGTTTTACCCGGCCCAATCGGGCGTGACAACACCGGGAAGCCTTCCGGCAGGACCTCAGCCTGTTTCAGCAATTGCCACTCGGGCGAGAACATCACCACCGACAGTGACGGAATAGTTCGCATGTAATGTGGCCACAGAAGGCTCACCAGCCCTTCTGTCAGCTCCGGCAGGTCATCATCGAGCTTTTCACGCAGGCGGCCCATCAAAAAGGCAAATCCTTCAAACAGCCGCTCCACATACGGGTCGCGTGCACCGGTCTTGTCGAGGTTGAGCATGGCGGCGCGATCGGGATGCGCGCGGGAAAATTCTTTACCGGCTTCGCGCAGATAGCGCATTTCCGCCTCAAAATAACGCAGAGTTAAATCATCCATGCACGGGATTCCTGAATGTCGTGGTTGTCAAAAAGAGGTTATCAGGCGCAGCCTGTTCAGCCGCACAACACCATCGCCCGGGCGGGATCGATAGCAATCAGTCCGGCCAGCAGCGCATCCATTTCCGGGGCAAGACGGGCTTTATCCGTTTCACCTCTACCGGCTTTCAGTCGTAACAATTTCAAACGCCTGGCCTGCACTTCAAACAGCAGTGCAGGCTCCCAGTCGTTAAGCGTCAACTGTGGAGCGCGGGTTGTCAGCTCACCAAGCAGGTGAAGTGCCATCTCATTGCGTCCGAACTGTTCGGCAATTCTGGCCATCAGCAGGCGTTGCAGCCAGCGGCTGCGGGGAGAGTTCATTCCAGCTCGGGTCTGAAGCCAGCCCAGCGCCGCTTCCGGACCTTCGCTATCGCCTTTGGCCATCGCTTCTGCCTCCAGCGCGAGAATGTCATCCGTTTGCCCGCCGCCCGCAACGACTGCGGGTTCATCACCAAACCCCACCACATCGTTATTCGCCTTTTCCGCTATCCAGTTGAGCGTCACTTCGTCCGCAAACGGAGTGCCGTCGCTCCAGGCGAGCTGTTCCAGACCCGGCAGGCGGGCCAGCAACAGCTTCAGGTCACTGGTGATGTAATCGGCCCAGCCCTCTCTGGTCTGCCCGGCGCGGGTCAGGCCCTGCCAGAGATACCACTGTAGATCGAGCCAGAAACGGTTGCCTCCCTCACAAAACATGGTGCCTGCCTGCTCCACCAGTTCAGTCCAGCTCTGTTGCAGGTACAGACGTTTAAGCTGTGCGCGGTAATCGGATTTGGGGGGCGAAAGACGGGTCCGACCACTTGCATCCAAAGCCGGTAGCTGGCCCACCGTATCCCAGCGTACGGCTTTCATCAGGCGATGTGATGCGAGCCAGCCATCAGGCTGTTCGGCCAGCCAGCCCGCCAGCACTTTCGACTGACCCAGAAACTCACCTTCCGATTTCACTGCATTTGCCAGCGCTGACAGTCTGACAGACGATGCCGGAGAGTTTTCCGGATTGCCGGCCGGCTGCGGCATCAATCCCTCCAGGCCGCCGGAACCCGCAATCCGGGCCTCCAGCATGCCGGATAATCCATCGAGTGAAGGACGTACGCTCTCTGGCCAGGTCTCCAGGAGCGAGTCCAACAGGCAGAGCACCGCTGCGGTTTGTGAGGTTTGTTCACGGGTGGTATCCGGCCAGCGGGAAAGCGTGTCCTTTATCTTCGTGCTGTTCAGCCATTCCAGTGCCGATTTGCGGGCATTGGCGCGACGCGGATGGCAGTGCTCTCCGTAGCGGGTCAGGAGAGCCGCCAGTAGCTGCAAGCCCTCACATAACCCCTGCTCGCCGTCGCGTTGCAGGCGGGCAAAGCAGTACCAGGTCACTACCCGAATATCCCGGGCGTGATGGCTGAGAATGCTCTCCGCCAGTCGGCATAGCATGTCGCTATCGGTGCCGGAAAGCTTGTTGATTTCCTCGCGCATCAGTTGGAAGTCGTCGTCATAGGCGGGGTCTTCCCCCGCCCCTTCAGCGTCAGTCAGCGGTTTCAGCCAGTTATCCCACTGAGACAGGCTGCTCTGCTGGCGTGTAAGGCGTGCAAATTGCTGCGCTTCATCAGGGACACACAGTGCCAGAAGTGTTTTTGCCGTTGCCATATTATTCCCCCTCCGTGAAGGCCTGGTGGCTGTTCACGGCATCAGCCTCCACCGAAAAGACAGACGCCGGTAAGCGGAACCCCTGAAGTTTTAGTAACGCCAGAGGACCCTCGCCCAGCTCACTGCGCAGTATAAATTTTAGCGGATTGCCGTCTGAAGCGATCCACACCAGCTGGGTGCGGCTGCTGTCGAGCGGGGTGATCCGCGCTTTACCCAGCAGTCGAATAAAGCCCCAGTTCCCCTGGATATGCTCGTACAGCCGCATTTCAGTGTTCACCGACCGCCAGCTCATATCCACACCGGGATAGTAGGTATTCCCCGGCCAGATAAAGCTTTGCCAGCTCTCCATCTGGTTGAAATAATCCAGGTTCTGACCGTCCAGCGTCAGCTGTACACGAGCCACATTACGCGACGGCCGTGCCATCAGCTCGAAGTGAACACCGGCGTCACCCTGGGCAAAGATAATGTCTGAGATATCCGCGAGCTGGTTGATAGCAGCCAGGAACGCCGGGTTAACGGTCATACCCTGACTGGCCGATGGATCCACCACCCAGTGGCTACCCTCCTGATGCAGGATCCCGCCGAGATTGGTTTTAAGGAAGGCGGCAATACGACCCGAGTCACCCCGCAGGAACTGCGCCAGCAGCGGTAGTGAGGCATCACTTCCCGTGGCCTTGAACGGATAGCGCCCGGCAAATGCCGTGTTCCACTGCGAGACGATGGTGCTCTGCCAGCGGGCATTCAGGCTGGCAGCCGCGGGGGCGAGCACCTGACGCCAGGCGAGATCCAGTGGCTGAACGAACAGGGCCTGACCAAATCCATCCCACTCCTGACCCAGGCTTGCGGCAACAAGGCTACCGTAGTCCCGGGTATCCGTCAGGTCGATGGCTTTGCCCTGGAAAACCGTCTGGGCCAGCATCTGAGCCATCGCCTGCGGGTCCGGTGCGCTGGTCACCTGCTGTAGTTTCAAACGAACCTGAATGACGCGCGCCAGCCAGGACTGAAAGCTCAGGTTACCGTTGCTGCCGGTGCCATCCTTGCCAGCCATCAGGCCATTCAGCGGGCCAAACACCGCATCCAGCGGACCTTTTGGCCCCTGTGCCTCAGTCGCAAATTGCTGCGCACGCTTTTTGCTGCCGACCAGCCTTTTGGCCGAATCCACCAGAGAGTCAGCCAGTGCCTGCCCTTTAGCGCCGGTCTGCCCCTGCCAGGCGAGCGTGTTCATCAGGGCCACCAGGGGGGACTGGCGTACATCAGCCAGCAGGTTCAGTTGCGCAATCGCTTCGGACAGCGAGCTGGCCTCCTGCCACTGGATGCTGTTGGCCATGTTCAGCCAGGCATTACCAAAATCCGTGAAGTAGCGTTCAGTCAGCCGCTGCCTGAGGGTTTCCGGTGAGATATCACTGCCTGGCTGATAGGTTTTATCGGTCAGTACCCAGTCAATTTCGTCACGCCGGGTTTCCACCACCGCATCAATGGCGCTCTGCACCTGCTCTTGCCATGCCTGACGGGTGAACATCCCCGGCACCACCTCCTCTGTGCTGAACAGGATCGAGGCATCGGTACCGCCGGTCATATCAGCCAGTGTCAGAGCGGGCCAGTTACTGGCAACGCGCTTAAGCATGTCCTGATACAGCCCTGATTCAGCGTTACGCTGTCCAATCTGTTTAAGCAATATCTGGCGGACGGTGCCAACCAGTTCTGCATCAGGCTTTATCTTCCATTCAGGATGAGCAGGCAGATTCTGGGCAAAGAAGCCCAGCAGTTTCGGTGCCTGTGTCTGCCAGGCGCTGACAGACACACCGGCACGTCCCGGCCAGGCCTTCAGCATATTTGCGGCAAACCAGGATGCATCGGCTTTATCCGGGCGAGCCAGCATCAGGTACCCTTTCAGCAGGTTATAGGTCTTCCGGGTCGCCGCGGTTCGCGCATCACTGGCCGGCGGCAGCTGCACAAAGGCATTCAGCTGGCGGTGAAGTTCGTCTGCCAATGCATCACGCATCAGCGCCTGGTTATTACGGGCATACAGCGGCCAGAGCGCAGTCAGGGTATCGCGGTCCTGATTCAGACCGAAGCGGGTATACCACGGCGCACCGTGGGCTTCCCGGTCCTGCAGGCGGGCGATCGCCTGCTGCAACACCATCTGGTTACGCAGACGCTCCGTGAGAGGCTGCCGGGTATCGGCCGCAATCTCAGCGGTATCCTGCGCCTGATAAATCTGGGCGCGGTTGACCACCAGAGACAGCAACGTCCCTGCCCCCCACAGCAGAACTAGCGTCAGCAGGGCCAGACGCAGTACGCGCTGCCAGTGAAATCCGATTTTACGGGGATGCACCTGCAGGCAGTCTTCTTCAAGCGCCTGCCACGCAGGATGGCTTAAGCGTGCATGCGGCAACGTGGCAGTTGCCACAAGCGCAGGACTGAACATCACGCCACGCAGGCGATAAGGTGCGGGCCCGGTCATCAGACTTGTCAGTAACGGGATCAGTTCCTGCTTAAGAGAGCCACGCAGTTGATCGGACAGCTCCATCATCCAGTCATGGCGGGTATCATTCAGCAGGACCGGCATGCCTGCCCGGCGCAGACGTGATGAAAGCGAGGTTAGTGACGCAACGGCCGCCTCCGGTGCGGCCCCCGGACCAAACAATGCGCCGGTTGCCGGAACGCCCTCCCCTTCCTGGCTCCAGGCTTCTTCACGAATAAACCAAAGCCAGATCGGTGCCTGCCAGCCCAGCATCACGTCAGCTTTCTGACGGCTGCGCACCAGCGTATCGAGCGCGGCGGCATCCGGAAGTGTTGCGCAGTCCATAACCTGCACAATGCCGTCGACAGGGCGCTGCGGGCGAATCTGATTGAGCACCGCAACAAACTCAGGGTCCGGTATGGCTTTTGCCTGCCCGGCATGGATCAGAACAATGCCGTCATTTTCCTGCCAGTGGTCGCGTTTGAGCCCCGGAACCACTTTCGCAATATGTTCATCGCTGCCCTGAACCAGCAGCAGACGAACTTTTGATTTCCAGCGGCGGCTGTAGCGCAGGCGGAGGTGATCGATGAGAGGAGCGGCGGTAAATCGCGTGGTGTCTTCATCGGTGTGCGGCGCATCAGGCTGTGCAGATGTGACGGTACTGATTTCTTGTCCGGTATCCTGATTACCGCCGCGTTCACCGGCCGCCGCCATTAATATCTCAGCAAACCATCCGATAATAAGAATGATAACAACAAGCGTCAGGCAAAAGACGAGCACACCGAGGTGGCTGTAAGGGCCCAGGCGCACCGCACTGGCCGTATCATCCGGATAGATCCAGAGAAAACAGCCGAATATGCCGGTGACACAGAGCGCAAAGAAAACAATGGATACAAGTGCTGAAGGTCTGTTCATAACGAGCGGTAACAATCCCTGATTATTATTCCGGAGTGACAGCGCAGAGCTGTTGGAAGTCTGATGAAGATTCGATCACAACCATTTGCGCTTCACGGTCAGCAAGGCACTGGCGGGTTGCGAGGATTAAGGCCTGCCATGGAGCTGCGACACCGGCAAAACCCGCTACAGCGTCAATATTGACGTAACGCTGGGCGGTCAATTCCGGAGCATAATTTTCGCAGGCGCTACTGAGGGCATCGCTGGATGTCAGGGTGCCACCGGTCATCCAGCCCCGAAGTGGTATGTTCTTTTCAAGCCCCGCCCATAGCATGGCGTGGCGCAGGGCATGCCCCATATCGCCACTGTGGTTCATTTGCGGGCGATGGAGACGTGCTGATACCGGCGGCGTGTCTTTAAGACGGCAGTTCGTCATCAGCATCACTGAAATGGCTTCCCCGGAATCATTTTCAGGCATATCATTCAGCTGTGCGCTGATCACCAGCAGGGCCGAGGGTTTTTCGTAATGTTGATCAAGCCAGTAATCGAGAATGCGTAACCCTGACAGGTCCCGGATACGAATAACCGGTTGGCTAATCTCTGGTAACCCGCTCAGAGAAAGTACCGGCAGGTCTTCCTCCACATCCAGCGCCAGAAAACAGGTCATGGCCGGAGGCAGTGAGTCCATCAGCTTAGTGATGCGACCGTTCAACTCAGCCTGAAGGCTTGCCAGCATATCGGAAGCACTTTCCCCACCAGGCAACCGAGAGTGCCTGACCGGTTTTTTAGCCCTGCGGGGCATCACTGGCTGAAGGATTGGCATTTTAGTGATAGCCGCTTTTTGCGTAGGCTTATGCTCGCACTCAAGGGCATTCACCAGAAACTCACCTACAAACCAGGCAAAACGCTGCCCCCGCCCTTTATCGGTAGCATGCCGGGCGTTGATGGTTCTGTTTGCCTTATCCTGACCCACGCATTGATATTTATAGCCAGCCCGACGCGCCGAGAACATGGATCCCCAAAGAAGTATCGGGAGTACAACAGCAAACAGCCAGAATCCGGGGACAGTGCGCTCACCCTGCCAGAACAGGAACGTCAGTCCCATCCCTGAGATCAAGACGGCTGCACCAAAGATTAACCAGCGTCGGGTAATCGGGCGCGGCGGTCTGGCTTTCTTTTCCGGGATCCTTCCCAGAATAACAGGCATAATCAACCCACCAGTGCGTCAGGCAGAGAACTGATCAGCGTGCAACCGCAGGCGCATTTGTGGCCGTGAAATGCTACCGGGATCCCGTTATCCAGGTAGTCCGGATGACCTTCTGTGATGGTGGTTGGCCCATGCCCTGGTAGTGGGCAGGACACTTTGTCACCTTTACGGGCAACGCCGATACCACCAAAGATCATGGTAGATGAACCTGACTGAACAGCTCCGCCATGAGTAGTTTTATCACCGATTCGAACAATTCCTTGCATAGTTCTATCCCTTAGCTAAGTTAGCCAAATTATTTGACGCTGCTTACTTCATGCAATCGTCTGTCATTTCCTTTTAAATATTTGATTCGCTCATTCGTCTTATCTAACAAACATTGCTCATATATACTTGAAAACGCAGTTCCAGTTCTCGATTCGTAGGTTTCATAATCGTAACTGACATCTCTCATTTTTATTCACGCGAGTTGATATTTTTTCAGATAAATACCTCTTGACTTACTCTGACCATAAAACTCAGCACTTCTTATGATCTTGAATTTGCTGTTTATAAAAGCTATTTAGCTCGCCATCTGCTTTAGCATATTCACTTTTAATTTTTTAGATAATTATCCTGTTCATTCGAAGAATCAACATATACAACAGTTGAAACTGAAAAAACAACCAACATCAATGCAAAACAACCCTTCATTTTAAACTCCATTTTGCGCATTAATATCTTTTCGAACCCAAGGCTATGGAAATTTAAATTCATTATTTCTAACACTACTATCAGCGACATCATCAATACTATTCATTTTTATATTTTCCTCTCCAAAAGAGTTCGAATCACATCGCTTTGTGCTTATTGTATCACCATTTTTTTACGTCTAAAAAAGCAACTGCTCCAGGTTTTTCTTCTGGAACTCTTAATACATAGGAATACTCCCCACGATTAAACCCAAGATATGTAGTATATGTTCCAAGATCAACCTATCTTTTAAGCTTATTCTGAGTATCAAAATTCACATTCAGCTCAGAAGTGCTTCCCTTACTAAAAGTATATCTTATAGTGCCATTTTTCTCATTAGCACAAAAAACAGCCGCGCGAATCGCTTTCCCAGAAAAATTACATGATGCAATGAGAGTCTTACCGGGCTTACATTCATTAGCATATAAATGAAAAGAAGCCGTAATTGCCAGAATAAAAAATAAATTTTTCATAAGAAAACCTTTTCACATAGTTTATAAGCAGTTCGTCGCTCTTCGAGCCCCATGTCTCCACCATTAACGACACTTGTTACGCCAGCGACATCATCATAACCTTTACCGCGATCTGCATTTTCGCTCTCGTGCTTCACTATCATCCGCG
>NZ_JBLREF010000048.1:0-7122 GCF_047918655.1 Erwinia sp. PPS120
GGTTTTTCGGGGGGATTACCAGTCTGATGTACTCACCTATGTACTCAATTTTCACTGCGCTTCTACGACACCACCTGAGACGCTACGAAAAATCCACGCAATTGCGTGGATTTTATAGAGTTTTACCGTTTCTATGAGATTCAGTGAAACCTCATAAGACCACAAAACTTATTTAGACGTTGAACTGTGATTTTCAATTTAATCTTTTCATATATATAGTTAATTTTAATTTATTTTTATTTTGTACTCACAATCGTACTCATTTGTCGTGATGCTTCATTATTACTGTGCAACTACCATACAAATACGTGAAACGGAGTCTCGTAGTACCTGAGTAGTTCACTTTTTCATCTTTCCTGATGCTCTTACGGGAAAAAAGCGCCAAATAAGCATCTTTCATTGGTACAATACGGCAACTTGTCTCTGGCTTTGGCCAAACTCCATTTGTTATCTCTGATCTTCATATCAGGGACGTAAAAGTTATCAGGAATCATATGTTAACAGGTAAGCTACGCAACCAGGTTGATGAGATCTGGACCACCTTTTGGACCGGCGGTATCGCTAATCCCACTTCGGTCATCGAACAGTTCACCTATCTGCTGTTTATCCGCCGTCTGGATGAGCTTGAAATGCAGCGTGAAAATCAGGCGTTGTTGCGTAGCGGCAGCCTTCAAAACGCGCTTTTCCCGCCTGACAAACAGCACTATCGCTGGAACAAATTCAAGAACATTGACCCTGAAGACATGTTTGAGCTGGTAAAGGACAAAGTTTTCCCGTTTATCAAGACTATCCACGGCCAGCAAAGCACTTTTGCTCACCACATGAAGGACGCCATCTTCATGATCCCGAGCGCCCCAATGCTCGATAAAGTGGTGAATCTGATAGACAAACTGGAAATGGACGATCGTGATACCAAAGGCGATCTCTACGAATACATGTTGAGCAAGTTGGGATCGGCAGGGACCAACGGCCAGTTCCGTACCCCGCGTCATATCATCAAAATGATGGTGAATATGACCGAGCCAAAACTTGGTGGTGACAGCAGCGATGTGATTTGTGACCCGGCTTCCGGCACCTGTGGATTCCTGATGGCGGCGGAAGAATATGTGCGCACACATCATAAAACCGCGTTAATGAAGCCAGAAAATAGTGCTCATTTCCATAACGTAATGTTCAATGCTTACGATTTTGATCAGTCGATGCTGCGTATTGGTGCCATGAACATGATGCAGCATGGCGTGGATAACCCTGTTGTGGAATATCGCGACAGCCTGATGGATTATGGTGAAGAGAACATTAAAGACAAATTCACTCTGATCCTGGCTAACCCGCCGTTTAAGGGCAGCGTGGCCTACGATGAACTGTCGCCAGATTTGTTGACCGCACTGGGCAAATCGCCGAAAAAAGCCGAAAAGAAAGTCGTTAAGACAGAAGACGGCGAAGAGAAGAAGAAAAAAGACCCAACCGAGAAAACTGAGCTGCTGTTCCTGGCGTTGATCCTGCGCATGCTGCAGCCGGGTGGTCGTGCAGCCGTAATTGTGCCGGACGGTGTATTGTTTGGTTCGACAAAATCACACCGTGAAATTCGTAAGACCCTGGTGGAAAAGCATAAGCTGAATGCGGTGGTTTCCCTGCCTTCTGGCGTGTTTAAACCTTACGCGGGTGTTTCCACCGCCATTCTGTTCTTCACCAAAACCAACAGCGGCGGGACGGATGATGTGTGGTTTTACGATATGCAGGCTGACGGGTTCTCGCTGGATGATAAACGCACACCGCTGATTAAAGACCAGCCGCTAACCACGGAAGCAGATACCGTTGATGAACAGACTGCAGAGGGTGTTCAGGCTCCTTCAGAATTACCTAACCACAAATTGAGCAATATCCCTGATGTGTTGTGGCGTTGGCAAAATGCCCATAAAGAGATCGGCCGTAAGCGCACCGATCAAAGCTTCTTTGTCCCAAAAAGTGAGATCGTGGAGAAAGAGTACGATCTCAGCATCAACCGTTATAAAGAAACGGTGTATGAGGAAGTTAAGTACGAATCTCCAGCGGTGATTTTGCAGCGAATTAAAGAACTGCAAAAAGCGATGGAGCAGGGTATTGCTGATTTGGAGAAGATGCTGTGAGTTGGCCGATGGTGAAGCTTGCTGAGGTTTGCGATATTCAAATGGGCTCAGCACCGAAAGGATCGTCTTATACGGAATTGAGTGAAGGTATACCACTGGTGGCTGGTGCATCTGATTATGGTGAACTCTACCCCCTACCTAAGAAAGCAACTACTGAACCTACACAAGTTTGCCAGACAGGGGATCTGATTATTTGTGTTCGGGCAACAATTGGTGATTTGAACTGGGCGGACAAACCGTATTGCCTGGGACGCGGTGTTGCTGGTCTTAGGAGCAAAGCACAGCTTGATAGTAATTATCTTTTTTATTTTATTCGCGCTAATGAGCATGTTCTTTATGACAATTCGACAGGATCGACATTTCCTCAAATAAATAAAAAAACCATTGAGAATTTGTTAGTCCCTCTGCCTCCAGTTGCCATACAAAAAAGTATCGCTGAGAAACTAGGAAAAGCTGAGATGTTAGTAAAGTCTTCTTTGCAAATGGAGGCTGAACTCAACGCACTGGCAAAAGCGGTGTTTTTGGAGATGTTTGGTGATCCAGTATGTAATACTAAAAAATGGCCTACAAAAACACTATCACAAGTAGTTTCTGTATCTTCTGGTGGAACACCATCCAAGTCAAATGATTCATATTGGCAAGGTGATTTTCCTTGGGTCTCTCCTAAGGATATGAAAATAGATTATTTGTCAGATGCAATAGATCACATTTCTGATCTCGTTTTTGAAGAAACTAATATCAAAAAAATTCCTGAAGGAACAATATTAGTTGTTGTTAGAGGTATGATTCTCGCTCATTCAATACCTCTTGCCATGAATCTTTGCGATATTGCGATTAATCAGGATATTAAAGCGCTGACGGTATGTAATGATGGCATAGAAACTGAATTTTTATTCCATTGTTTGAAAAATCAAAAAGATCATATTTTGAGTAAAGTCAGCACTGCTGCGCACGGTACCAAACGGCTAGATACACCAGACCTTCTGGGGTTGGAAATTATAGTTCCTCCATTAGATTTACAGTATAAATATGTTGAAATTATGAAAAAAAATGCACGGATGGTAGAACGTTATAAGCAAAGCTCCCTAACAAATAAACAACTTTTTGATTCGCTAATGCAACGCGCCTTCTCCGGAAAACTGGACCGCAAAAAAGTGGCCTGACAAGTAAGGATACCCGATGTCGAATTTTGCTTTCTTAGGTGAGTGGTCAGAAATTCAGCTAAATGCTCAGCAGGCGGAGAAAATGCTGAACAGTGATCCGCGAACCTGTTGTTTTTACAGTCGCTATACGCTGGAACGTGCCGTTCACTGGATGTATGAATTCGACAGAGGGTTGAAAAAACCTAAATATGACACCAGTCTTAACACGCTGATTAACCAGCCTGATTTCCGCGATCTGGTGGGCTCCAGTGTTTTCCCTAAAATTAAAGCCATTCAAAAGTCGGGAAATAATGCGGTGCACAGCGCCGCGAAAGTGAGTGCCGCTGTCGCCACGCAAACCCTGAAAGAGTTGCACCATGTTCTTTACTGGCTCTACCGCACCTATACCGCACATCAACCTGTCAGCAATCAGATTTTTGATCTTAACAATGTTCCGCAAACGGTCCATGTTGATGCCGGGCTGATTACCCGCAGTGCACGAAAGCTCAAAGAGTTACAACAACAACTTGAAGATCGGGATAGTCAGCAGGAGTGTGAAGAGGAAAAACGTGAGCGGGAAAATGCCACACTACGCCAGGAGCTGGAACAACTTAAAGCGAGAGTTGCTGAGCGTAAGCTGCAAAACGTTGAAGTTAAGGACAGTCATAACTACAACGAAGCTGAAACCCGTCACTTTATTATCGACCAATACCTGAAAGAGATGGGGTGGTTACTGGAGAACAGGCGCGATCGCGAATATCCGGTCGCAGGAATGCCTCTTTCCAGCCAAAATCCGCAGGGAAATGGTTTTGTTGATTATGTTCTCTGGGGAGAAGATGGCAAGCCGCTGGCGGTCGTTGAGGCTAAACGTACAACAGTGGACGTTCAGCAGGGGAAACGCCAGGCTGAACTTTATGCTGATTGCCTGCAGCAGGACTCCCGGTTTGGGGGCCGCCGCCCGTTAATCTATTTCACCAATGGCTATGAGATCTTCTTCTGGGACGATCTGAACTATGTGCCGCGTAAAGTGCAGGGTTTTTTATCCAGAGATGAAATGCAGCGTCTGATCGATCGTCGCGAGTTAGCACAAAACCTGAGTAATATCGAGATCGACACGAGTATTGCTGGTCATAAACGCCCCTATCAACAGCAGGCTATTCGGGCTGTGTGTGAACAATTTGACCAGCAGCGTCGGCGCAAAGCGCTGTTAGTGATGGCTACTGGGACAGGGAAAACCCGAACGATTATCGGCCTGCTAGACCTCTTAATGCGCGCAGGTTGGGTCAAAAATGCATTATTCCTCGCTGATCGTAATGCACTGGTGACCCAGGCTAAAAAGGAGTTCTCAAAGCTGTTGCCGAAATGCTCACCGGAAATTCTGAGTGGGGCAACCAGTACATTGAAAGGGCGACTGTATCTGTCAACTTACCCGACTATGATGAACTTGCTTAGCGCACCGGCGGACAGTCGCTTGTTCGGCGTCGGACATTTTGACCTAGTGATTGTCGATGAAGCTCATCGCTCGGTTTATAAAAAATACGGCTATATCTTCGACTATTTTGATTCCCTGTTAGTGGGTCTGACCGCAACACCGAAAGCCGATCTTGATAAAAATACCTATGACGTCTTTCAGTTACCTGACGATGACCCGACCTTTGCTTATGAACTACAGGAAGCCATCGATGATGGTTATCTCGTTCCACCGCGCGACGTCCGTGTTGAGCTGGGCTTTGTACGACAGGGGATTAAATACAGTGAATTAAGCAAAGATGAGCAGGAAGAGTGGGAAAGCAGTGAAGAGCTGGCCGAGCGGGATGAGGTGCTGCCTTCTGAAATTAACGAATTCTTATTTAATAAGCCCACGGTCACTGCGGCCCTCAAAACACTAATGGAAAGAGGTATTAAAGTTGCAGGCGGCGACAGATTGGCGAAGACGATTATTTTTGCAGCAAATAATCGTCATGCGAAGTTTATCAATGAAGTGTTTGATGACAACTTCCCAAAATTTAAAGGGAAATTTGCTCGCACGGTAACCTATAAAGAAAAATATGCCGAAAGCCTTATTGAAGAATTTAAAGGCGAACGTGATCCCGTTGATCCAAATACGCCTATGACGTTGGCTATTTCTGTCGATATGCTTGATACCGGTGTGGATGTCCCTGAAGTTTCCAATCTGATGTTTTTTAAGGTTGTAAAGTCTAAGGTGAAGTTCATGCAAATGCTGGGGCGCGGTACCCGACTGTGTGAGAAATTATTTGGACCCGTTACCCCGGATGATGACAAAATAGAATTTAAAGTATTCGACATCTGTCAGAATTTTGAGTATTTCGAAATGAACCCGCAGGGAGCCGCAGATTCTGCTGGTAAGTCGCTGTCACAGTCGTTATTTGAAAATCGTTTGATGCTGGCTCAAGTGCTAAAAGGCCACGAGGAAAGCGGTAATTATGGCGGAACCCTCAGACAATATTTGCTGACAATGCTTCACCATCGTGTTGCTGGTATGAGCCTAGATAATTTTATTGTCCGCCCTAACCGTAAGCTGGTTGAGAAGTACCAGAAAGCTTTAATTTGGCAGGATTTGACGAATGAACATCAGGGCGAATTGATTAGCCAAATATCCCGACTACCAAGTGCAGCGGAACCGCTTGATGAAAAGGAGCGGGAAGAAGAGTTGGCGTTGCGTTTCGATCACTTAATTTTGACGATGCAGCTGGCTTTGCTTGAACGTAGAAGCGTTAGCGATACTCAGCAGGACAAATTGCTACAGATTGCCCAGAAGTTGAAAAGTAAGGCTAGCATTCCTCTGGTTGAAGTGCAAATCGAATGGATCGAGTATGTGCTGAGTAAACACTTCTGGCAGGAACTTTCTCTTGAAGATCTGGAGAAGACTCGACTGCGTTTGCGTTTGTTGCTCAAGTTTATCGATAAAGATAGCACGGGTGTGGTCTACACCAATTTTCAGGATGAGATCATCTCTGTGCATGAAAGTGAATCGCCCTACACCTTTACATATGGCGACGCGTTGACGCTTTACAGAAAACGTGTTGAATCTTGGGTGAGGGAACACCAGCATGACCTCACTATCCAGAGGCTGCGTCGTGGGCAACACATCACCAAACTCGATCTTGAACTACTGGATCAAAAGCTGTTTGAAGCGAGCGGCATAGAGAATACCGAGACTTACCAACAAACCATTCATCCCGATAAGCCTTTGGGCATTTTTATACGGGAACTTGTTGGGCTTGACCGTCATGCGGCTAAAGCCGCGTTTGCCGATTACCTTGATGAGGCTCGTTTTGATAGTCAGCAGATTCATTTCGTCAACACCATCATAGAATGGCTGACGGAAAACGGTACGATGAATCCGGAACGACTGGCCCAGCCTCCATTCACCGATGAGCATTTTGAGGGAGTCTTTGGAATATTTGATGTTCCAACAGCTATTGGGTTACGCGACAGACTCATCAGCATTGAACAGAGTGCAGTAGGCTAGCTGTTTGGCCAAGTCTGAGCGAGTATTAACTCTTCAGCCAAGAGAGTGGGTCAATGTAATGACAATTAAAAACCATGCAAGCGCGTGGTTTTTTTAAGGGTTTTATCTGTCTCGGTGAGAGTGAGTGAAACCCCATAAGACAAAAGGGAAAATTTAGACATTAAACGGTGATGGATGACTTATTTGTATATGATTTAATGTTTTTATTGTGTTTTATTCTTATACTTATAAATGCACTCACTTTTGTTGATGTTGTTATCTGTGGCGAGTTACTTCTGCAATTCATTTGATTTTCAATGACTCTGTCAGCAGTAAATTGATCTCATATAATTTCGCAAATCTGAATCGCCACGGGTTTAAC
>NZ_JBLREF010000049.1:0-13227 GCF_047918655.1 Erwinia sp. PPS120
AGATGTGTATAAGAGACAGCGCTTGGTGATGTGATTAAGTTTCTGAATCGTGTAGGCGAAGGCGATGCGGTGAAGTGGCTGAATAAACTGAACGTGGTGGAGTATCAGGCACAGCTGATTGAGAAAATGAGCGATTTTTGCACCACGATGATCACCGCGATAAACCAGATTTTGAAAGCCAGAGTGGGGCGGATTTTGCCGGAGAAATGGCAGGCCGATTTACTGCGTGTGCGGGATGGATTTGCCGCCCTGCAACCGCTGGCATCCAGGATGATCCCGCAGGCGCTGAAGGAGCTGAATGCGAAACTGCGGGTATTGCAGGCGCTGGTGTATAAAGGTGAAATCCATACGGTGGCAACGGGTAAGGGCAGGGCTGAAGTGCGGCGTGAAGCGGAAGCCTATCTGATAGAACGCCCGCTGCGGGATGCGCCAAAGCAGGGAACGCGTTTTCCGAGTATTCATGCGGAAAAATTTCATGAAGACAGGTTACGGCGTAAGTATTCGAAAAAAGGTTATCCAGATATTGTTAACTGGAAAGGAGAAAGCCCGTCATTCGTTAAAGGACAACAGGTCTTTACAGATATCGCTTCTTTTAGCGGTGAAATCACTGCTAAAAGTGCCCGGGAGATGGCAGGCAGTACGATTTTCCGGGCTTTCGGAAACGAGACTGCATTGGCAACTAAGTCCGGCGGCTCCTGGGCGGCAGGGGGATTTTGGGGCTATCAAAAAGTGCCTGGTGACGCAAATGAATGGCGACAATTATCGGCGGTACTGGATGAGTGGAATGGCAATGGTTTTCTGGGGGTACTGCATCTGCCGGAAGACCTGGCTGCAAGAATGCCCGGTACTAACGCCTGGCACGGCAGAATTGCGGAACAATTTGGGAACGAGGTTCCTGCTCAGTATCTGAAAGGTGGTGGTGAGCAGGTCATTATTAATCTGGATGAACTGCTAAAAAAAGAACTGAACAGAATCGGGGAGCAGGTAAAAGCGACCGGAAAACCTGCCAGTATTGAAATTAATGGCGTCAGAGCGGAATTTTATCCTTCCGGCTGGAAAGAGGTTGAAGGTGTGCATGGTTATACCCGGCCAGAGGGGGTTGAACCGCCCTATGCCACCTATACCCGGCAACTGCATGACGATGAGCTGCGCAGCAAAGTGAAGGACCGGATGATGATTAACGCGGCCCGCATTGAACACCAGACCACCACAGGAAATGAACCATGATGTCCATTGAAAAAACCAGATACCCGATGACCGATGATGTCGTGAGGCGCAGGTTATTTTGGCTGTTACAGCGCCTAAGCAGCTATACATTGTGGCAACGCAAACGGGATAACTGGGCGTATTTTGCAAAGAAATATGAAGAGGCACTAAAAAACTGGCCTGAGGATAAATCTGATGGATTTCATCCGAAGAACATTATCTGGATTTATGATGCTCTGCGTCTTTATGACGAAGGATTATCGGAACTGGCTGCGGGCAACCGACAGGTGTGGCAGGTTAAAACGGGTGAATTTGACCAGCTTGATCGACCTGTTGGCTTGATTGAAAGTTTTTTTTATCCACTGTGCCACGAAAGAGGGGTGCAAAGTGCACCATATCCACCTGATATTGAAAAATTGAACAAATTAAAGATCGCAGCAAAAATACACGGTGATTATCTGGTATATCCACCACACAATAATGTGTGTAACTTTTTTGATGCGGACTTTTTACTGAATCCAGATAAGTATCACTACAATTTAAATAAGCTGGTTTACCCGGTATTCCCGAAAAATCTCCCGCCCGTACCGGAACGTAGCGACATTGTTATCGAAACCGACGATCCGGTTCCCTGCGACGGTATCTGGGAGCCGGTGAAGATTCTGTATAACCATAAACTTCTGGTGATTAAAGCTGGTATCAGCGGGTTTAAAAATCTGGGTGCCTATAACTATTTTATTCGTGGAATGAATGCTCCCCGCCAGGTTTATTACGACGTGTTAATGGAGAGTACTACGGAAATGCTGATAACCGACGATCCCATTCGCTATCGCAATGTTCACTGGCGCCTGGTCTGGGAGGATACCCGTTATTGTGACGGGATTATCCCTGATGAGTCGGAATACTTTCTGGATGATGCGCCGGGTAAACGTATTACCTGCCAGAGCGGGGAGCGTTGTCTGCACTCCGGCCACTGGGCAACCATCGCCGGAGGGCATCAGCAGTTTATTGATGTTGAGGCAGGGACGTTGATGCCGGAGGCGACGAAATATCAGAGTGATATGTACGCGCCTGAAATACGTATTCCGGCAACATGGAGCCTTTTGCAAAGGGAAGATGAAGGCAGTGTTTATATCAAACCGGAAGAAAATTAATCAGTCGCCTGTTTCTGGGACAACTATCTGGCTCTGTCTGACGGGTCGAGCCGTTACGTCGGCCCATTCCCCGAGGCGGTAATGATGTTACCTCTGAACAGGTAACGCTGGCAGATGTGCTGATTCACTTTATAGCTTAAAAATGCTGAGCATCGGCACAGATATTTAAACCCATAAAGCAAGGGTGTGCGACTAACACGGGATATAAATGATGGTTTTTTTAAAACCTTTAACAAAGTTGATGGTGCCGCCAATCGTGGCTATGCCCGTTTACCCTCGCGCTCAGCCATGAACTCTTCGGATTACACAAACTCATTGCGTAAGTCAGAGACCAACAAACAGACTGAGAAATAACATCGATTGCATAGATATCTAAATGGATTATGAATAATAAATATTCTGGTGAGCAGCATCAGAAGCGATAGGTTATTGAGGGCTGTCTTAATGCGAAAGAATCGATAAACTGGCAGGTAATTTACATTAATAAAGTTTAGGGGGTGTCACATAATGTTAAGTAAAATTAAACATGCAATTCTACTTCGCAAAAGAGTAAGGTTGAGTTATTTTTTTAACAGTCTCATGGTTCGTATATTAATTTTTATAACCATTAATACGGCCACTTCAGTTTACGTAAATATTTTCCCTGCCATTAAAATCAAACAACCAGTAGACAGGTTGCCTGATTTTGGGTTTTCTATATCCCCTTGTTATGGATTTATTTATTCGACGATTTTAATCGTTGGAGTAGGTGTTTTAATGATCCTTGATATCCAGCGACTGCGAGATATGGGATATCGGTATCCGGGAGTTATCAGCATTGTGCTGATTTTATTAGCATTGTTTTCGGAGGTGCTTAGTATCATGGTAAGAATAAATCTAATATCATTTTTAATCGATGCCGGACTATTAATATTTTATATATTAATGCTTTTCAGTGCATCGAAGCCAGTTATTGAGAGGAGAACCACTCATGTCGCATAGGAATCCCTCACTATGTGAAATACTTTACGGCAACTTTACCGGCGGCCTCGACCTGCATCAGGTCAGCGAAGAAAACCAGATCATTCTGTCGGTACTCGACAACATGCAGCGCATCCTTAACTGCCGCGCCGGTACGCTGGCGCATCTGCCGGACTATGGCCTGCCGGATATGACCAAAATCCTGCAGGGAATGCCGGGTACCGCACACCAGATGATGGGTACGCTTTCAGAGGTACTGCTGAAGTATGAGCCGCGCCTGAAAAACATTGATGTGGTGATACTGGAGCAGACGCAGCCCGGTGAACTTCGTTACGCCATTGATGCCGAGCTGAAAGATCTCGGCCTCGTGCGTTATGGAACTGAATTTATGCCTCAGGGGAAAATTCTGCTGCGGCATCTAAAGCAACAACAATTCCTTGATCCTCTGACGTCAGCATACTGACTGGCAAAAACTTTTATTTTTTACTTCCTTGAGCTATCCCTATGCCGCATTTTTCTGAACGTTATCTTAAAACCGGCGGCGACCCGCGCGCACTAACGGATTATACCGCCCTGCGCGATGAGCTGAGCAAACTGTCACATCCGGCGCGCCCGGATGTGAACTGGCAGTATGTTGAAAAACTCTGTCTTTCGCTGTTTGAGCAAAATGGCGTGGAGCTGCAGACGGCAGCCTGGTACACGCTTGCCCGTACGCAACTGGCTGGGCTGTTTGGCCTGACTGAAGGTTTGTCCATCCTGGAGGCGTTGATTAGCCTTCAGTGGGGCGCGCTCTGGCCGCAGCCGGTCCATGCGCGTATGGAAATCCTCAGTAGCCTGAGCCAGCGTCTGCAGCAACGGATGCGTACACTCCCGCTAAGCTACAGCGACCTCAGCCAGCTTTATCTTGCGGAGCAGCAGTTGACCCGCCTGGGCGCGGTACTACAGCGTCTGGAGCTTAAGCATCTTAGTCAGTTTGATGCGCTGCGTACCCTGATGTACAACAGTGCGGCTCGTCTGGAAAACAGTGACAGTACATCCAGTCCAGGGACTGCCATTGAGCCCGGGATGGTGCTGCCTGCAACGGCAATGAATAGCGCGGGCACGTCTGCGGATACTTTGTCCGGTATTCCCGCTGTAGGGAAAAACGAACCGGTTAACATGATGAAGTGGGTGTATGTGGCGCAGCCGGAACATCAGCCGAATGTTGACGTGTTGACGCCGGTAAAACCCTGGAAATCCTTCGCCGCCGGGATGTGTGCCATGCTGGTGTTAAGCGCGGGAGCAGCATGGAGCTGGCATGCCCTGCAGCGACCTGACCCGCTATACACTCAGTTTGCCGCATCCCTTACGCCGATACCTCAAATACTCACGCCCGCCCAGCGGGAAACGTTGCGTCAACAAGCACTCTTACCGCAGGCCTTTATCACGCAAACACAGCAGCAGCTATCCCGGCTGGATAAATTACCCCCTGACTGGAGCATCGATTACAGTCGTCAACTGGTTGAACAGGCGTTCGCACTGTGGCCGGAGCAGGCTAAGCCTCTGGTAACACAGTGGCAGCGGCAGTTGAAGGCTGCCAGCATACCGTCAGAAAACCTGAATGGCTGGCATCAGGGGATGACGAAGCTACAGCAACTGAGCGATCGGCTGAGCAAGCTGGATGAGAAGAAGGGGAAATATATGACGGTCAGTGAGCTGAAATCAGTGGTATTTTCCACCATGCAGTCATTTAATCACGCTATACCAGCTGAGGAGCAACTGCGGATATTGTCACAAAACCCTGCAGGAGAACCTTTACCTGTTGCTGCCAGGGCTCAACTGGAAATGCATCTGAAGCAATTAACCGCCCGTTATGCTGAAATAAAACAGAATACACCTAAATAAAACGGTGTTAAAAATTATGAGTGATTCAGTTTGCCACCATAAGAATCGTCCCGGACGGAATGAAGACATTAGTCACATCGCGGTGTGTGAATCAACGGGGAGCAGGTCACTTTCGCCTGCCCCTCCCGATCAGAATGTCCACCTTATGCCAACATTGTAGCCCCAGCCCTTAGCGCCGTTACTGTCAATCTCTTTGCGGTAGTCCGCTTCGGCATAGAGCGACACATCATTTCTAAAGGTAGCGGTGCCGCCGATGCCAGCTTCCCACATCTGCCCGAACTTGCCGCTGGTGAAGGTGTGATCGAGGCCGTCGATATCCTTCGCGCCAACGGTCGTTTTCGCATTGCCGCCCCAGCCTTTAAAGTAATTAGCACGCAGATATGGCGTGTACTGACGGCCGCCGTCATCGCTCCAGCTACGATCAAGCTTCGCGCCAATGCGTCCAGCGGTCTGGTTATAATCGTTGTAGCTGACAGCAAGGTTCTCCTTATCGGTAAAACTGTCCATCGCCAGATGCATGTAGATCAGCTGTACCTGCGGCTCCAGGCGCACGCCGTTGCCCAGCGCAAAGGGATAGCCGCTCTGCAATGAGGCGCTCCAGCCCTTGCCTTTGATCTTCGCCACGTCTTGCTTACGACCAATGTCCGTTTCGCCACGGTGCCAGTGATAAGCGAGCGTGCCGTCCAGATAGAGGCCACTGTCCCGTAGCCAGCTGCTGTAAAGCGCGAGGCTGTCGCTGTTGAAAGTGGTGCTGCTATAGCCGTCAGCCGCATCAGGACGCAGACGAGTATTGCCGCGCGTATAAGCAATCCCGCCGCGCAGGCTATCTTTGTCGCCGTCCAGCCGCAGGAGATCCCCGCCCACCTGTAACGCGCTGTAATCCAGATCGAAGTTGTAGCCGAAGTCATTGAAGCTCTGGCTGGTCTTATAGCGCAGGTTCGAGCCGGTATAGCGCACGAACATGTCGCCGCCGTCTCCGGCAGGCAAATCCTGCTGATGGCGCAGCTCGCCCAGGCGCTGTTGCAAATCGCCGAGGACAGCGGCGGTGTAATACATCAGCCCGACCGGTGCGGAAACGTAAGCTGGCACCTGTGGCACTACCGCAGCGCGGGAGGAGGCACCGCGGGTGACGAAGTCGTTTGCCAGGCGATAGTCCCAGAACTGGTTACCGCTGCCCGCCACCAGCCGCTGGTCGGCCTCGCTGCTGCCCGGCGCAAAGCTGTAGAGTGCGTACCTCCACGGCCCGGCTGCCAGATATCCCCCCTGCAAGGCGAAGCTGTCGGCACTGGCGTTACCGGCGACCTGCGCCAGCGATATGCCTTCATTCGCTTCGATAACCGCGTTATGGTTAATATCGCTCAGCAAGCCGGTACTGGTCGCCGCTGGCGTCACTTCAATTAGCGCGGTGCCGTTAGCATCGCCGGTCACGCGCAGGGTATCGCTGCTCTGGTTGCTTAACGCGCCGCCGCCGTTTAACACGCTGTTAAGCCGCAGCCGGCCGTAAAGCGAATTCAGCGTGCCGTTAATGGTCAGCGTATCGCCCGGTAATCCGCTGCCGTTGGTCAGATCCAGCGTTCCGGCGTTGTTCACCACCAGCGAATCGCCGGTTGCGCCCGCCAGTACCGGATTGACGCCGTTCCCGGCAAACAGCGTCGAGCCACCGTCGATATTGATAGTGCTGTGCGCCAGCTTAAGGCTGTCGGTCAGGGTCCAGTCGGTGTCAAGAAAGTTGATGGTGCTCCAGCCCGCGCCCAGATTGACGCCGCGGCTGAGATCGTCGCGGGTGAAGGAGCCGCCGCTGGCCGCGATGTCGCTCAGGCTCAGCGTGCTGCCTTCGCCGCCCGCCGTGGTGATATGACTGACGTCCTTCAGGCTGACATTCTGTACGTAAGCCTGATTATTCACGCCGCTGCCCATGGTCAGGCTGCCGTTAATGGTGCCCCCGGTTAGCACCAGCGTATCGGTGCCGTTACCGGTATCGACATCACCATTGACCGCGCCATCAATTAACGCGATCCGATCGTTAGTGGCCCCACCAGCCACCAGCGGCGTCTCGGGATATTGCGTGCCGAGGGTCCCTTCGTTGATAAAAAGCGTGCTGCCCCCGCGCAGATCGATAACGGGCGCAACGGTACTCCAGGAGTAAATATCCCCCCGGTTAATCACTTCGCTGGCGGTGCTGGTGACAATCGCCGAGCCGCCACTCTCGGTAGTAACGTAGATATTGCCCTCTGAAATAACCTGCCCGCTGGTGTTCGCCCGCACCCCCGTGCCGCCCGATCCCACCAGTATGGCGATGCCGCGCGGTATAACCATATCATTGCGGGTGGTAGAACCGTCGGCATTAGCAAAGGTGTAGCCCGTGGCGCTTCCTGACGGTTCGATGGTGACGGAACCCTGCGGATTAAACGACGTGGCGGAACGGATGCCGCTACCGCTGCCTCTGGCGTAAATATAGGTGTTGGTCATGGCGATATTGCTGGTTTCGGCCAGGTTATTAATGGCGCTGCCGCTGCCCATAGAGGTCAGGGTGGTGCCATCAATCGCCAGCCCCGTCGCCCCTTTATCCAGCAAAATAGCATCGGCGCTGCCGTCACCCTCGATTGAGTTGCGGAAAATACCGTCGCCCAGCACCCTGAAGCTGGCGTTATTGTTGACCCGCACGGCGGCGATGCCGTCTGAGGCAGCGAGCTGCGCACTTTCAGGGAAGTAGGTGCTCTCACCCTCGCTGGCCTCGATACCTATTCCCGATGCCACTTTTATCCCGCCGCTGTTGTAAAGCGATGCGCCATGCAGACGGATAGCGGTGCTGTTCACGCCCGTCAGGTCGATGGTCCCGCTGTTGGTCATGCTGTAGCCCACATCGAAGCCGGTGACATTTTTACCCGCCCCCTGAACCACGGCACGGTTATCAAAGTTGCTAAAGGCCGCGTCGCTGAATCCGCCAAGCGTATTGTTGCCGTTCAAAGTGATGGGGTTGTTGATCACCGCGCTGGCGCCGTTTTGCAGCCGGATTGCCGTTGCGCCCTCGCCGTTAACGATAAAGCGATCGGTGCCCTCCACGTAAGCGCCGTTGAAGGCGGCAATCCCCACGGAATTCTCGCCGCTCAGGGTGACCTCCGCCGGATTGATCTGCTGCAGCCAGGCGTGGTCGTTCAGCCAGTAAAGCGTTGAGTTCGCCGTGCTGACATCGGTACTGCCGCCATTGCTGACCAGTCTGGCTTCCCAATCGCCCGCCACATACCCCCTCTGGCGCGGATCGTGGAACACCACCGAGCCGCCGGTAACAATCGTGCCGCCGTCAAGGACCTGCCCGGCGATGGAGTTGGTACCATACAGATTAACAATGCCGTTCTGGTTGACGCGGGCCAGTTCTCCCCGGGCGATCGCCCCGTGCGTTGAGGCAAAATCGGGGGCATTGCCTGCCGTTACGTTCAGCGTACCGCTGTTGGTAATGGTGGTTGACGAGCCGTCGCCGGGAAACCAGAATCCTTCGGCATAAAGTGCCGTGCTGCCATTGCTGACATCAATGGTGCCGCTGTTATCAACTGAGGCACTGCTTAGCGCCCTGATACCCGATACCTCTTCTCCCTGCAGGCTGATATTGCCGGTGTTGGTTATCTGGCCTTTATTTTGCGCCGTCAGGCCCACTTCACCGTTGAAAAAACCGCTGATGTCGGCATGGTTGGTTAACCGCGTGCTGTCGCCATCCACCGCTGCGCCGGTGGCATTAAAGCTGGTGAGATTAAGTCGGGTCGCCTCATCAAGGGTACCCTGCGCGCCGCCACTGAGGTTGATACCGGTTGAGTACCGCCCAACGTTAATTATCGCGCCCCTGGTGTTGATCCCGGTTCCGCTACCGCTGCCGGCAATCCCGGTTGAAAAAGAGGCGTCCGGCGTGATGGTCATACCCGCGCCATCAAACTTCGCGCCGTTCTGATAGTTGAAAATTGTGGAGTACCAGGCGGTATCGTAAGCGCCATAGCGACCGTTTACCGGAAGATTGATTTTTGCCTCTGGCCCAATCACCAGATAGCCGGTTTGATACTCGCCGCCGCGGATATTGAACAGGCTGTCGGTATCCACTGTCGCATTGCCTTCCGCGTGGATACCGACGGCCCCTTTACCACCAAGGTTTATCGGGCCGGTGATATTGGCATAAGCGCTACCGTCCTCCTCGCCTTTTACCCACACCGCCGTGTTATAAGTGCCGTTGAGCGGATCGGCGCTGCCGTTAACGTTTATGATGCCGTCCGAATACGCGCTGGCGCGGTTGCCGCTGGTGGCAAGGACTTTAATCGCAGTGCTGTTATCGCCATTCAGGTTGATGATGCCCGTGTTGCCGACCAGACCGCCGCTGCCGGAGTCATTTACCGCCATAGCAATATTTTCTTCCGGCCGGAAATCTGCACGGCCATTGACATCGATGATACCGTTATTTTGCAAACGGGCGTTCGGACCAGCATCCACCCGCATTGCGGTGCTGCCCTGAGTCAGTGAGCCAATCACGATATGGCCGTCATTGATGGCGCTGCCGTCTCCTTCCACGCGAATACCAAGCGAATCGTTCAGCCTGACGTCCGCCGCCTCATCCGTCAGGCTGTTTTGCAGCGCACGTCCGAGATAGAGCGTGCCGCCCGCTACATTAGCAAAACTGGCCTCTTTGCCATTAACAAAAATACCATCCGCCGTCGACCAGTTCGCTGCGCCAACGTTGATATTGCCATTATTAATGGCGCTGCCAGCAAAAATGCCCAGCGCGGTGCCGTTGCCTGCCGTGTTTATCACACCCTCGTTGCGAAAATGGCTGTTATCTCCCATCAGCACGGTGTAACTGAAAACGGAGCCGTTTACCGTAGCGCTGTCTACGCCCGTGCCATCCGCCAGGTTGAGAAAGCTGCCATTAATGACACCATTATTAATGCCGGTAGCACCGCTTTGCAGCTCAAGCGCGCTGCCGTTAGAGGTACCCGTACTGATGCTGGAGACTTTACCGTTAATCACGGCGCTACCGCCGTTAGTGGCCAGTACGGCGCTGCTGCCGTTGATCACCTCCAGCGTTTTATTCACCGTCGCGGTCGCTTTTGCCCCGTCGGCGCTGAGCACCACCAGTTCGCCAATATCCTGTGCGGCCTCATCGCCAGGGTCCTGCGCTACCCTCCTGTAGACAATTTCGCCGCTGGTGATCGAAACCGCCTTATCCAGCTCACTGCTGTAGCTGTCCGGGCTGAGCCTGCCAATGCTTAACTGATTAATCAGCCAGTTATTGTAATTTTGAAAGTCGCTGAAGCGGGTGACGTTAAAACGGGTGGTATCGTTATCCCTTGTGGTGACGCTAAACTCGCCTTTATAAATCGCCACGCTGTCGACAGGAAGGGTCATATAAGACACGCCGTCGGGCGGCAGAATGGATGTAAAATTAATGCGGTTGTCGCTATTCCAGTTCATATTACCGCTGTCGGTGGCGGCAAACAGTCGGCTCTGCTTAGCTGCCATACTCCAGCCGTTGGTTTCAGCGGTAGTTGTCGCGCCTTTTGCGCCAATATCAACGTTGATTGTCCCTTTACTGACCTGCGCCACGCGGGCATTGATATATTGCCCACCTTTAACGTCAACGTAGTTGGGCACGTGCGTATCCAGCCCGATGGGTGGCAAATCGGTCATATTGGCTGAATTATAGACCTCGAAGGTGTCGCTGTCGCCGTGGCCTTCGTTATTGGGGATGCTAATAGGGTAATCCCGATTTCCCGGATCGAGACGCGGTTTACCCACCAGAGAGTAATCCGTGCTGCCACCAGGATTTTGTAGCTCGCCCAGCGTTAAGCTCTGCGCGCCGCTCAGTCCCGGGGCAAACCGCTGCACGCCGCTCAGCGTTTGTGTTGAGCCATTACAGACGCAGAAAACACCCGCCTTGTTGTCATTAAGATAAGGCGAGAAAGGCTTCAGCGTGGCCGCCGAGGTTTGTGAGACAGGAATAATGATTCCCTGCGCCGCGATAAGGCTCAGTAAAAGGGGATGTAATTTAAACAAGGATTTATCCTCCAGAGAGAAAAATTCATGCCTTAAAAAAATCCCGCCGTAATACCAGAGCGATGCCCGCTTTTCAGCAGGCATTCACGCAGCGCGGCAAAAGATTAATACTATTAATGGCATTATCATCACTGCCCGGAGAAAAGATCCATATAAACTTAACGTGGTAGATCGCGTTCATAAAAAAATAAGAATATTACCAGGTCGATTCTGAATTAAAGTGGACCTTAAATAATCGGTACGACATTGATGAACTGAGAGTTAGCCCTCAGCTTTAGTCTTAACCTAAATTACATCTTTCTGTGTTCTGTTTAGTGTTGAAAGCAGGGTTCTTTGTGAATTACGCTAATCGCTTTACTCACCATGATAGTTTTTTCTTTTTGTGTAACGGCAAGAATGACAATCGTCGGGGAGGTTAAATTACCTGCACTAAAATAATCCCTGAACCCGCTGCGAAAGAAATATCGCTTTTGTGGGAAGTGGAGTTGACGCCTGGATTGATGAAAAGATTTTTTCTTCACCTGGTCAGGCTGCATAAAATCTATTACCAGGTATTTATATTCAGTTTAAAGTGATTGATCGTCTGAAGAATAAAAGGTCTCAAAAGCGCATACAGAGCGTTTACGAGATATATTAAAAATCACATAATGAAGCATGACAGAGGCCACATTGGTGGCTATTGCTATTGCTATTGCTATTGCTATTGCTATTGCTATTGCTATTGCTGTAATGCTAAATATCTTCAGTAATATGCGACAGCACTGTTTTGCGTTGTGTCCATTTTTTTCGCAACTTCTGTCTGGTCTGTCAGGAACAGACTCTGCTAAATAATCTAAATCATATGCGGTGGTGTCTGTCCACGTCGTGCACCATTATCATGGCCTATGTCGAAAACAAAACCATGCACAAACGATCTGTTATTAAACTCTATGTATTTTTAATGACGCCCTTTATTTTGGGTTTATATACATCCCATCGTTGAAGTCATCGCAGCATAATGCGTATTTTTGCATTTGAATTTTATAGTTTTCTATACTATATATTTTACCTTCATACAACATTTTTACCTTCCTTAAAATGCTCCTCCTTGTTATGGTTTGCCGCTTATCAAAACGGGTTTTTCATTCTCATGAGTATATCAATATTACATTTAAATTTGTTGTCAAGTGGCTTGATTAACTATATCAGATGTTATGCTTTTATTTGGCGATTTTAGGATTAGGTGATTTAATACTAATAATCTATAGATGCTCTGTGTTTAACTGGACTAATAAAGCATAAACAGAGCTGGCGGGATATAATACCGTCTTGCCACAAATAATTATTATTATAATTTCTAACAGTTGTAGTGGCAAACTGAATTTGGCCACCTGAACAGAGGTGATATCATCACCTCATAGTCAATACAGGTGACATTATGACCGGACGTAACAGACGCAATTTTAGCCCCGAGTTTCGCCTCGAAGCTGCCCAGCTTGTACTCGATCAGCACTACACCGTTGCCGCTGCTGCCACTGCGATGAATGTCGGCAAATCCACGATGGACAAATGGGTTTGACAACTGAAAGAAGAGCGAGCGGGAAAATCACCCATAGCTTCACCCATGACACCTGAGCAGATTGAGATACGTGAATTTAAGAAAAGACTTCAACGCGTTGAAATGGGAAGAGATATATTAAAAAAGGCTACCGCGCTCTTGATGTCAGACTCCCTGAACAATTCTCATTAGTTGAGAAACTCAGGGCGCGGTTTCCTGTTGCCGTTGTGTGCAACGTGTTTGGGGTTCATCGCAGCAGTTATAAATACTGGCGGCAGCCGAGGATGCCTGACGCCACGAGAGTGGCATTACTGAGCCTTGTGCGTGAAGTTTATCGCGAAAGCAACGGCTCAGCAGGAGCGCGAAGCATTGCCGCGATGGTCACTACCAAAGGTATAAAACTAAGTCGCTGGCGGGCAACAAAGCTGATGAAAGTGAATCGCCACGGGTTTAACA
>NZ_JBLREF010000050.1:0-22921 GCF_047918655.1 Erwinia sp. PPS120
CGCCGTAGGTTTTAGCCAGAACAGTGGTGATAGCTGCAGTCAGGGTAGTTTTACCGTGGTCAACGTGGCCGATAGTACCAACGTTGACGTGCGGTTTGGAACGTTCAAATTTTTCTTTAGACATCGGTTGTCCCTCTAAGACACGGATAAATCGGTGATATCACCACATCAACCAGGCATTGCCTGAACTGTTGAATTTTAACGCACAGAGAAGAATCAGGGAGGGAGATGTAGAAGTGGTGCTGATACCCAGAGTCGAACTGGGGACCTCACCCTTACCAAGGGTGCGCTCTACCAACTGAGCCATATCAGCACGGCTTGGAGCGGGCAGCGGGAATCGAACCCGCATCATCAGCTTGGAAGGCTGAGGTAATAGCCATTATACGATGCCCGCATCCTGGAACTCGGCTACCTGTTCTGTCTGTAGCTTGTGAATAATAAGAAAAGCTTTCTTATTATCCTAGTCAACCCGCTTACGCTTGATGACTCCGACTGTGCTTGAGCTCAGTCTGAAATGGTGGTGGGAGAAGGATTCGAACCTTCGAAGTCGATGACGGCAGATTTACAGTCTGCTCCCTTTGGCCGCTCGGGAATCCCACCTGGGGTACTTGATGGTGCCGGCTACCGGAATCGAACTGGTGACCTACTGATTACAAGTCAGTTGCTCTACCAACTGAGCTAAGCCGGCATCAAGTGACGCGCATTCTAGGAAGACCGGCCGATCTATGCAACAAAAAAATTGCGATATTTGTTCTAATGCCTGTTATTTGTGCAATTCTTCGCAAATCAGGCGCTGCGATCGGGTTTTCCGTACAAAGAATCACCGCAAGGCTGTTTTTTTAACCATCGGGATTACAGGCCTTAACCTCTTGCCGGGTGGATTATTTCGCAGTGGACGGAAAATGTTCGCTTTTTCCGGTTGAGAAGAAGTGAATGAGGCTGATCACGTCAAACGCGAGGCTCGTCATGCGGTTTCTCGTCATACGACAGTAGCGAATAAACAGGAGAGTGAACAGATAAAGGGGACGCCCTGGCAGCGTGGAAGCGTGAAAGCGTGAAAGCGTGTACATATAGGTACAGGTATAGGTAGCAGGAAAGCAAAGCGTACGGCCTGACAGCGTGTGGATAAGCATGTGCTGGCAGCAGCCTATCGCTTACCCTTTCTCTATACATACTTTGTGTTAAGTCAGGTTAGCTCACTAAACGCCAGCGGTTTCTTCGAAAATTGTGGGTGCCGTTACGTTTGCGTCGGGCGAGCATATTTTTACCTTCTGGTTAGTGCCCCTGGGGTGTTAACCTCCTGCCCATTGTTTTCTGAAATTTTCCCTGGTTTGTGAGCATGAGGACGCGATAAGCGTAATTCATCGGATATTTCATCTTCACGACAGGCAAATTCTTGCTGGCAGAAGCATGCATATGAGTAAAAAAGAGTCGTTGCTAACCACGCCTTACCTGCAATTTAACCGCGCCCAGTGGGCGGCACTGCGTGATTCAGTGCCGATGACCCTGAGCGAAGCGGAGATTGCCCGGCTGAAAGGGATAAACGAAGACCTGTCTCTTGAGGAAGTAGCGGAAATCTATCTTCCCCTTTCCCGCCTTCTGAATTTTTATATCAGCTCTAACCTGCGTCGTCAGGCCGTTCTTGAGCAGTTTTTGGGGACTAACGGACAGAAGATCCCTTACATAATCAGTATTGCCGGCAGTGTTGCTGTAGGTAAAAGCACCACCGCTCGCGTGTTGCAGGCCCTGCTGAGCCGCTGGCCTGAACACCGACGCGTTGAGCTGATCACTACCGATGGTTTTTTACATCCTAATGAGGTGTTAAAAGAACGGGGACTGATGAAGAAAAAGGGGTTTCCTCAATCTTATGATATGCATCGCCTGGTTAATTTTGTTTCTGATTTGAAGTCAGGCGCTTTACAGGTTACCGCCCCTGTCTATTCCCATCTGATTTATGACGTGATCCCTGAAGGGGATAAAGTTGTACAGCAGCCGGATATTCTTATTCTCGAAGGCCTGAATGTGTTGCAGAGCGGGATGGATTATCCGCATGATCCCCACCACGTATTTGTTTCAGACTTTGTAGATTTTTCTATTTACGTCGATGCACCGGAAGATCTGCTGCGGAACTGGTATATCAACCGTTTCCTGAAGTTTCGTCAGGGCGCTTTCACCGATCCCGACTCCTATTTCCATAACTATGCCAGACTTTCAGAAGAAGAAGCCGTGGGCATCGCCACTCAGCTATGGGAAGAGATCAACCTGATGAACCTTAAAGAAAATATCCTGCCTACCCGTGAACGGGCCAGCCTGATTATGACCAAAAGCATTAACCATGCGGTCGATTTGGTCAGCTTAAGGAAATGAAAAGTGGGGCGATGCCCCACTCCCTGGCTAATTCTGTGGCCGTAATGAGATCTCACCCCCTACCCAGGATTTTCTAACGCCATCCTGCTCGAGAATCAGTCCGCCCTGCTGATCAATTCCACGGGCGATACCCAGGATTTCCCGCTCGCCAATCAATAATTTAACCGGCCTATCGATAAAGTTATCCAGTACCCTCCAGCGATCGATAAAAGATGCAAGTCCTTCTCGTTCAAAGAGCTGCAGTGACTCTCTGGTTTTGTTTACCAGCGTGGCCGCCAGTTTATTACGATCGATGGTTACGCCAGCCTCCTCCAGGTTAATCCACCCCTGATTAACAACGTCAGTATCAGGCATTCGCATGGCAAGATTAATGCCGGTGCCAATCACGATATGGGCGGAATCCCCGGTTTTACCAGTCAGTTCAACCAAAATGCCCGCAAGTTTACGGTCGTTAAGGTAAAGATCATTTGGCCATTTTACCCTTACGTCATTTGCACCCAGTGCGCGCAGGACTTCGGCGGTGACAATGCCGATGACAAGGCTCAGGCCCATTGCCGCTACGGGTCCCTGTTCCAGACACCAGTACATAGAGAGATAAAGGTTTGACCCGAAGGGGGAAAACCACTGCCTTCCCCGGCGCCCTCTTCCCGCCTGCTGATATTCGGCAACGCAGGCATCTCCCGGTTGCAGAGCGGGCATCCTGTCCAGTAGATACTGGTTGGTGGAATCAATAACGGGGATAACGGCCAGCCTGCCCTGAGCGAGCTGCGACATGATAATCTTTTCATCCAGAAGCTGAATGGGAGCCGCCAGGCTATAGCCTTTGCCGGTGACGGTAAAAACGTCTATCCCCCAGTCCCTCAGCGTCTGAATATGCTTATTGATAGCGGCACGGCTCATCCCAAGACGCTCACCCAGTTGCTCGCCTGAGTGGAATTCTCCGTCAGCCAGGATGCTTATCAGCGTGAGGGGTACGGTATTATCCTTCATGAAATCACTCCGACAGCGTCTTTTTCACCCTCAGCAGCAATAAAGCGTACCTCTGGCTCAAGCCATGCATTAAATTTTTCACCCACGCGCTGACGAACCTCGCGCGCTAACGCGACCACATCATTAGCTGAGGCATTATTCTCATTAATTAATACTAAAGCCTGCTGACTGTGCACAGCAGCACCACCGACCCGATATCCTTTTAGATCACAACGATCAATCAGCCAGCCCGCAGCCAGTTTGAAATTACCGTCATCCAGGGAATAAACCGGGGCCTGGGGGTAGCGACTTTTGATCGCCATAGCAGTCTCAGTCGTGACGACTGGATTCTTAAAAAAGCTTCCGGCATTCCCGATTTTTTTAGGGTCTGGCAGTTTACTGCTGCGCATTCTGCAAACCTCATCAAAAACCTGCTGGGGTTGGACCGTTGTAACTTCCAGGTTGACAAGATCGCCATAGGTCAGCACAGGAACCCATTTTTTGGCTAACAGCAGGCCAACGGCAACTATTGCATACCCCGTCTGGTACTGATGCTTAAAGATGCTGTCCCGATAGCCAAACAAGCAGTCTGCTGCGGATAGACGCTCAATTTTACCGGATGAAAAATTCAGTACATCCACGTATTCGCAAATCTGGCTTAACTCGACACCATAAGCACCGATGTTTTGAATCGGGGCCGAGCCAACGCACCCAGGGATCATTGCCAAATTTTCAAGGCCAGGAATGCCTGAACTCAGCAGATGTACGACGAGCTGATGCCAGTTTTCGCCTGCACCAATATGCAGGTGCCATGCGAGCGCATCCTCAGCGATGTGGATCCCTTTTATACGGTTAATGAGCACCCTACCAACAAAATCTTCAAGGAAAAGTACATTGCTGCCTTCTCCGAGCAGGAGTGCAGGTTGACTCAGACGCCTGCTTTCTTGCCAGTAATGCAGCAATTCATCCGGGCTGCTTATCACGTTCACCTCAGCGGCCCGTGCTTCAAGCTGAAATGTATTCCAGGGTTTTAGGGTACTATCCAGAGTTGACATTCTGCGTTTCCAGGTATTTATCTGCCAGGAGTGTAACCGATTCCCGTCAGGTCTGGCAGGAATTTACGTTGACCAGGTTAATACAGACTAAAATGCAACACAAACCCAGGGATCCCGTCAGGCATTACCCACATAAGGTCACGTTGAAACTTTGCTTACAAACGATCATAATAATGACACATGAACTATATTAATATAAATTATGTTAATTATCCTGGTAAGCTGGTAATATCAATAACTCCCCCAGAACCACAACAAATCCAACACCACCATGAGGATGAACTTTACCTTTAGTTAATTAAAACCGGATGAACTTTACCTTTATTTAATTAAAACCAGCATTAAGATAATTATTTATCTTTTGTTTAACCCTTATATTGTAAACAGGAGGGTAATTTTAAAACCTCTGATACTGCCGATAAAGAGCTATGTGGCATAGCTTTTAAATACGCTACAAGATTTAGCGTTCATTACAGGAATTCAAACCCTCAAGATTCTTACATTCTCTTAGTAACCCTTCAATACCAGATCGAAAATGCTTGCCACACAAAGCGTTAGCTTATTAATGCTTTTCAAGCATTAATAAGATGCGTCTATTTACCCTGCACTATATAATAATGATTGTTAGCGTGCCATGAGTTCATCAGCGTTACATCTCCACACAGTGAGTGTGTAAGAAAACAAAAAATCTTAACCAGGGAAAGGATATGATTTATCTGTTGGATGAAAATATTCAGTTTATCCCAGAGAAGGGGCTGTTAGTCAGCGAGAGTGGGAAAACCGTCAATTTGTCCGAAAATAGCTATCGTTTCTTAAAACTTTTGCTTGAGGGTGAGAGTAGCAAGCAGACTATCATTAACCAGATCTGGCATGAACAGCGAGGCGTGGTGAGTGACAGTAGTTATTACGGACAAATCCACTCACTTAGAAAATCTTTCGAACTCGTAGGATTACCAGGCTCTCTGATTAAAACCATCCCTCGTAGAGGTGTGAAATACATAGGGAAAGTAAGCACATCAAATTATAACTCACCAGTAAACTTAGTCACTATAAATGACACTGAAACTCCCGTGACGAGCACATTAATATCATCATCTCAAAACTTATCTTTTATAGATAAGAATAGTAAAGGTATTCATTCCCGCAGGAATCTTGACAGACTCTTTTCTATCTTAGCGGTGATCGCAGTGTGCTGGCTGGCAACGTTAACCGTAGTTGTCTTTCGTTATCTTATTTCTGAGGGAAATTGAACTAAAATGAATGTAATTATGATTTTGATAAGGACACCAGTTATTAACTCTTGTTTAATGCACCCGCTCTCAACGAAGGAGTTTAGGGTAGAAAACATTGCACCCTGCTACCAGGGTCTGGTATTTAATTAAGGAGAAGTTCATGACAAATATCTTTATCCGCGCTTACGTTTTTTCTTCACTGCACTTAAAGCAGCTGGTAAAAGACAAACGTGGTGTTACCGCAATTGAATATGCACTTATTGGGGTGGCCATGGCGACACTTCTGGCTCTCGTCCTCGGTAATCAGGACTCAGGCTTCCTGGGCGCCCTGAAAAGTACCTTCGCCAAGATAGCTGATGCTATCACTAGCGTTACTGTAAATAAATCATCCGGCCGTTAATCTAAGCACGAGCGGATCATATTCAACTGCTGCAGGATTCTTTTTTGCAGCAGTATTAACAACTACATCAATAAGAGTACCTTTGTGGAATATTGGATTAAAGTAATTTACATTTTGATTGCATTGCTTTTGCTTTATATTTCCCTGAAGGATATCACAACGCGTACCATCAGCCATACCAGTCTTATTTTTTTAGTTTTTTTGCTTGTCGCTCTAATCGTTATGCAGGGTAGAGCACCCAATGTAGCCGCTGCATTTAGCGTCTTCATCATTTTGTTTATTTTATTTGTTTTTCACGTTATAGGTGGAGGAGACGTTAAGCTGTTAACCGTGCTTTCTTTGTCCTTTTCTAACGCTACCATAGTAACATTTATACTTACCACCCTCTTTTTTGGGGGGCTGGTGGCAATAACTGGCCTGATCGGGTTTCGTAAAAATGTTATCAGCAATGGTGTTCCTTATGCGGTCGCCATTTCACTGGCATTTATTCTCACTTACCCGATTACGCACGCCATTTATTAAAAGAGCTTATCAATGAACCATAGAATGCTTTTTTTTATTTCCTTAATTGTTATCGTCGTTGGGGTGGCAGGTATACTTATTCAATATAAACCCGCTGCAGATCCAGCCGCGGCCACGGCAGATCCTGTACCCGTATCAGTATCCGAACCTGTAAAAAGGGTAACGTTTCTCGCTCAGGCAACAAGAGAGCTTAGGCCTTATGACTTATTGTCACTTTCAGATTATAAAATAAAAGAAATTGAGGTTTATGAAGATGCACAAAATGAACACGGATTTCCTTCAGAGGTTATAGCCGATCTTACTGGGTATCTCATCCGGAAAGACATTGCTGAAGGAAGCATTATTTCACCTGAAATGACAGTATCTCCAGGCAGCCCTGAGTTCGTACAACACAGTTTAAGGGATGGCGAAACGCTTTATGCGGTCAAGGTCAATGTTCAGGATAAATTTATGCTGAAGACATTAAAAGTGGGGCAAAGAATCACCCTTACCCTCCGTGCTAAAGATAGCAATAATAGTAGAGCAGTAACAAACCCGACAGCCGCTGATGGGATGGATACAGTCATAAGTTCAGACGTAAACCACTATTTCACGCAGCCGTTAATGTCCTCTGTCGACATCATTAAGATAGAAAAATATGAGCATAGCGAGAACACCAATTATCGCAGCGATAATATCGCTGGCGAAGTCATCGTTCGCGTCGATGCTGAACAAATGGCAACGCTCAGAACGGTAGAAAAATCGGGTGAGATCTTAATTTCTCTGACAAAAGGGACGGCACATATTTCCGATAAAAGGACACAGTTATCCGACATTCTGCCAAATTTTAATTCCATACGCGAACTAAGGGGGAAAAATTGAGAATTCACCATATTTTTCTTACGGTAGCCCAGTTTTTCTCGCGTTGTCTTTTCAAGATACTTGCGCTCGTAACCGCTGTCATTATCTCACATAGCGTTAATGCGGGCGAAATCTACATGGAGCCGGGTGACTCTCAATTAGTCAGTGTCGGTGAAAGCGTGGGGACCATTTTTTTGTCTTCACCGAAAGTCGCTGATTATGAAATTGTTAGCGACAACAGCCTGATCGTCTATGCAAAAGAGAATGGGCGCGCCGATCTGAATGTGTTGGGTAAGTCAGGTGATCCTTTACTTAAGATTACGCTTATCGTCGATCCCATGCTGGGGGCAGTGCAAAAACGTATTCTTGACGTCTTCCCGGACAGCAAAGTCACTCTGCAAAAGTTAGGAAAAATTTATGTCCTAAGCGGCACGGTAACGACCGAAGAAGATAAAGACCGGGTTTACCAAATTGTTGGTGAAGGATTAAGTGCTAAGCGTGAGGTCAATAAAAAGCAGTCTGACAACGGTAATGAGACACCTGAATGGCTCAATGAAGTGGTCTATCCAACTATTATCAATAATCTACGTTTACCGGTAACAAATCAGGTCAACGTTAAATTATCGGTTGTAGAAATCACCAAGACCTTTACTGATAACGTCGGTATAGACTGGGGCTCCATCAGCGCGAGCAAACCTGATATCACGCCAGGTACTTTTCGATTTATTAAATTCAGTGCCGATACGCTCAGCAGCCTGGTCCATGCCATTCGTAATGACTCCGTTGCCCGAATTCTGGCAGAACCCAACCTTTCTGTTATGTCCGGCGAAACGGCGGATTTCCTGGTCGGCGGCGAAGTCCCCATTGTAACCAGTTCCACCAATGGCACCTCCGTAAGCTATAAAGAGTTCGGTATAAAACTGAACGTGGGTGCCAGGGTTAGCAGTAGCAAACGCATACGCATCACGCTGGGTGAGGAGGTGAGCAGCGTGGATTCCACCTACGCCTCCAGCGCGGGCATGTCTTTTCCTACCTTCCAAACCCGTCGGGCCAGAACCACCGTTGAACTTGCCGATGGTGAAAGCTTCCTTCTGGGCGGATTGATCAGCAGTAACGAACGAGAAGAACTCGCCCGTCTGCCGTTTATCGGTGATGTACCACTCCTTGGCGCACTTTTTCGCAATGCCAAAACAGAGCGCACACACGGCGAATTGGTGGTGGTGGCTACGGTAAATCTGGTTAAACCCGTCACTACCCGGGAGGTTACCTTACCCGACTTCCAGCGCACTTCAACGCTGTCTCGTTTTCTTAATTTTGATGGCATCCAGGATGATCGCAATCGAAAAATGGCTGAAGAATTTTTAGAAAAGGGAGGGTTTATTAAATGAAACGCGTTTACCTGCTGCTATTGCTGCAATTCGGATTCACGGCATCCTCCATAGCTGCGGGCAATAATCTGCCGCAAATAACTGAACACAATCTTAGCCTGAGCAGTCACAGCCAGATAGCCCGTGAAATAGCTGTCGGTCAGGTAATGGAATTCGCCGGACCTAAGTTTAATGGCCTTATTAAATTGACCTGGTCAGATACAGCCTTTACGCCAACGGCACAAATATTACGTAACCTGCTTATGTCAAAAGGCATCCCTCTGGAAAGAGTTGTGCTGAAGATGGACCGTGGCGGTTTTCACCCTCGAAGCGCTGAGGGTATTGAAATTAAGATTGAGAGCATTCGTCTGCGTTTACCGGAATGCAATTATGCCAGCCAGGACTGGCATTTCTCCTCAGCTATCGATGCCGGCTGCGCACTGAATAATACCCTCAGCTCATCGCTGGTTAATCCCGAAAAGTATTTCTTCTGAGGAGCCCGATATATGCTGCTATTTCCGCTAAAGGAAGGTAAGTCCGCGGGTGAGGAAAAACCTTTTTATGTCCTCTCCCCCCAGTCTGAAAAGCGTACTCAATTGGCCCAGCTGCTACGCCTGACGGGTTTTCAGCAGGTAGAAAGTGTGGACAAGATGCTGGGTGATACTCGCCATGTCTCGATACCAGAAAATGCCTGTGGCGTAATCGTTGATATTGCTGCTGAAAGTGATCATGAGAGGCTGATCCGCTTACTTCTGGCCACTATTCCCCGGAGCGTATGGTGCTGTGTGGTAGGCGATAGCGACTCGATTGCACTGGCGCAGTCCTTTGCTGATCGGGGCATTCACTATTTTCACTTCACCTTACAGCGTGAAGCGCTGACTCAGGCGATTATAAGTAGCTCAATACCCCATATGGTTCGCAGCGCAAGCACTGTGAGTATTCTCGGCTGTAAAGGAGGGGTGGGTAATACGACCCTGACGTGGCAGTTGGCCAACCGCGTGATTCAACTTCGCCAGATGTCCACACTGCTGATTCAGGGCACTGCGGCCTCTCAGGATCTGGATTTAATCGCCGATAAAAAGCTGTTAAAGGATGTGGTTACGCATAGCAGGGATCTCGACCTCATGACCGCCACAGAGTCGGGCATACCCGATCTGACTCAGGAAATATTCAGCAAATACAACTTCGTACTCTTCGAGCAGGCTATCAACACTGCGAGTAAAGAGACGCTGCGCCAGATTATTGAACAGTCCGCCTGCATAGTGCTGATTCTCGATCGCTCAATGATTTCAATTCGCATTGTTAATCAGCTCACTGAAAGTATTGAGGCAATGAACCGTGCAAGGAAGCTTTCACGCCGACTCATCCTGTGCCTTAACGACAGTCGTCCCGTGACGGAAGATATGCTCAATAAGGAAGATATTGCGTCACTGCTGGGTAGAAGTATCGATATCGTTATCCCCTACAAAAAGCAGCTTTTTTCCCTGTTCGCCGGGCGTCATTCTCAGCCGATCGATCGCCTCGCACTGATGATTCTGGGGGAAGAACCGGAAAAGGGGCGTTCATTTTTGAGTCGTCTACATCATAAAGGACAATAAGATAAATGAATATCAGCCAGGAACTACAGGAAACCCTCCGGGAGGGAGTTCTGGAAAATATTGATGTTAATAAGGTTGAGAGTCTGGTGCAGGACCGCATGTTGCTACTCGGTGAAATGAACCGCATCCTGGAGCTGGTCATTAGCAGTAAAAATATCTATCTCGATCACCAGGCGCAGCAGTATATGGCAGAACTGATGGCAGATGAGATTGTAGGTTTGGGTCCTCTGCGGGCGCTATTAGAAGATGACGATATCAGCGATATTTTAGTTAACGGCCCAAATCAGATCTACATCGAGCGCAAGGGCAAACTGGAGCTGGCTCCGACCCGCTTTATCAATAATCAGCAGTTAACTGATATTGCCAAGCGACTGGTACAGAAAGTAGGAAGGCGGCTGGACGAGGGGCGTCCTTTAGTGGATGCAAGACTGGTGGATGGAAGCCGTCTCAATGTCGCCATTCAGCCTATTGCCCTGGATGGGACTTCCATCTCAATTCGTAAATTTAGCAAGGGCAATATAGAACTGGCGGATTTAATTCGCTATGACGCGATGAGCAGCCAGATGGCTAATTTTATGATAATCGCCACCCGTTGTCGGGCAAATATCATTATCTCCGGAGGAACCGGCTCAGGAAAAACCACGCTACTGAATGCGTTATCAAAGTACATCGATCCTAGCGAGCGCATTATTACTATGGAAGATGCCGCTGAACTGAGGCTAATGCAGCCACACGTCCTGCGCATGGAGACGCGCCTTGCGGGTCTGGAGAATACGGGCCAGGTCAATATGCGCGCCTTACTGGTGAATTCGTTAAGGATGCGCCCGGATCGCATTATCGTGGGGGAGTGTCGCGGTGAGGAAACGTTTGAAATGCTGCAGGCGATGAACACAGGTCACGATGGTTCGATGTCTACGCTGCACGCCAACACCCCACGAGACGCAATTTCGCGCCTTGAAAATATGGTCATGATGGCAGGCATGAACATTCCTATGGAATCGATCCGGCGCAACATTGTTTCGGCCATTAACCTGGTGATTCAGGTTTCGCGTCTTAACGACGGTTCACGAAAAATCATGAACATCAGCGAGGTGATGGGTATTGAAGGCGACCGCGTTATTTTACAGGACATCTTCAGCTATAAACCCCATCACGAGCGGCGAGCTGACGGCAAAATCAGCGGCGAGTTTGTCAATCATGGGCTGCTGATGCGATCGGCGGTGATGCGCAACGCGACGATGTTTGATCTCAGTGCCGAGCTTAAACAGATTTTCGGGCTGGAATAAGTGATGGCTTATCTGATTATCCTTATCGGTATCGCAATTCTGTTAATAAACCACCTCAACTGGAACAGGTTGCGCAATACCGCGCTAAAAAAACGCCAGGTCGCCATCCATTTGCCGCTGCTCCATTATCTGCTGGCGCGTTGGGGGGAGTGGCGGCATTTTGCCCTGGGGGATCGCACTCTGAAAGGGGCGAAGGGCTTACTGGTCGCTCTCGGTCTGCTTATGGGATTAATTGTTGTTAATGGTAACTGGTTTGGATTCAGCCTGTCCGGGTTACTGATAGTGTGCCTGCCCGTGATGGTTATTGCACAAATTAGCATTGGCAGGACATTACAGCGACGTTACTTTGAGAATAACTTCCCAGAAGTCCTGTCGGCGATTAATGCCTCCGTCTCAGCCGGAAACAGTATTCACCAGGCGCTGCATCGCTGTGGAAGCAGCATCGGAGGCCCACTGGGTAAAACCTTTCAGCGCATTGACCGGCGCCTTAATCTGGGCGAAGAGCCCGAAAGAGTGTTGGGAGATGCCTGCCGGGAATATCAATATCGCGAGTTCTACTTTTTTGCCGTCGTCATTATTATCAGCATGCAGCACGGCGCGCAATTACGCATGCTAATCAGCCGACTGAACCGAATCGTCACGAATAGTCGAACCATGTCACGGCGTAAAATGGCAATGACGTCAGAAGCCCGTGCCTCCGCCAAAATTGTTGCCGCCATACCTATACTTTTCTTCTGTGGTATGAAGTATTTCAGCCCGGAAAATTTCGACTTTATCATCAATGATCCGACAGGCCGAATCATCCTCTATTACGTACTTGCCAGCGAAGCCATCGGCATGACGATTATCTGGCTACTGCTAAGGAAAGCGCTGTGAACACCCCAGTTTATCTGCTTATATTGATAATGGGTATTATCACCCTGGTTATATCCAGCCACCGAATAGCCCGGCTGAAAAAAACCATACGGGCGATTGATAATAAACCCCTTATTATAAAAAAGTCTCATAGCGGGTCCCTCGATCTACAAAGCATTGTTATTGCCAACAGTCCCTGGCTCAGCATGCTGCAAAGGCTGGATCAAAACCCGGCCAGTAAGCTAAAGATTCTGGCAAGCATTGGCGCAGTAGTTTTGCTAATAAATATGCTGGGGATAACCAGCTTTACAATAAAAGATATCGCCATGCAGATGGTGCTATTACTGATTGTGATTATTGTTACACCCGCGCTGCTGCAAAAGCCTGCCCTTTCAACACGCCGCAAATTAATGACCGATGCCATACCCTATTTAATCGATCTGCTGGCCGTTTGCGTCCAGGCCGGGATGACGGTAGAGCACGCCATTAAATTTGTTGCCCGTCACAGTGACAATATTGATCCCAACCTTACCAGCCTGATGGAGCAGCTCACCAAACACGCGGAGGTCAGTGGGCTGGAGGAAGCGCTGATGGATCTTTACCGTTCGGTGGATCTAACCGAGATGCGGATGTTCTGCTCCTCCTTACAGCAGAGCGTACATTACGGTACTTCACTTTACGACAACCTGATTGAACTTTCCCGCGATATGCGTGAGATGCAGCTTCTCAGATCTGAAGAGCAGATCGGCAAGCTCTCCGCACGCATGAGCGTTCCCCTCATCCTGTTCATCATGTTCCCGATCATTGTTCTGATTGCCGCTCCAGGTATTTTAAGGATTTTCAAAGATGCTGTTTTTTAGAAAAATTACATTATTCATTTCTGTCACCCTGCTTATTGGCTGTGTATCTCCTAAACCTGTCAGTACAACCGAAGCGAACTATCAGGAAGATATTCTGTTGCGGGTAAAAAATTATAGTGGGTTAATTAACCTTTACCGGACCTGGCTGAAGAAAAAGGACGATCCTGAAACTCGCCTTAAACTGGCTCGCTATTACTATCTTGCCGGTGACTATAAGACCTCGCTCTATACCCTGCAACCGCTGATCAATAAGCCCAGCCAGCCTCTGTATCAGTTGCAGGCTCAGAACATGATCGCCCTGGGGGATTTCGCTCAGGCTATCCGCGTTACCGACAAGATGATGCTGCGTGACAAGAATAACGCTGAAGCATGGAATTTGCGTGGCGTAGCACAGGCGCTAAGCGGGAAACTTAGCGAAGGTAAACAGTCCGTCGAGCAGGCGCGTGCGCTCTTTATTGCTGATGACGTAGCGTTAAACAATCTGGCAATGGTGGCAATTCTGGACCGCCGCTATCAGGATGCTGTCGGTCTGCTCCTGCCGCAATATCTTCGGGGTCGTAAGGACGAACGGATCCTGCGTAATCTAGTGCTGTCACTGGTGAAAGTGGGCGATTTCCGCTACGCACGCGATGTTATACGCGACGAAAATTTGTCGCAACATCCCGATGAACTCATTTCGGCTCTGAAGCAGATTACCACCACCGGCAGGAGTTTGGGGTAATGCGCAAATTTTTAAGCCTTTTAAACAACCGCTCAGGCGCAGTAACCATCGAATTCGCGCTGACCCTCTGCGCCTTTTTTTTCCTGGTGCTCTTTATTGCTGAAACCGCGCGACTTTCTTATATCTCATCAGTACTTGATTTGGCCGTTTCTGAAGCCGCTAAAGAGGCCAAAAACGCCCCTGCTAATAATGAGCGGGTAGGGACCTATCGCTCTCGCTTTGAAAAACGCCTTATAACACAGGGGGGCCTACTCTGGGGATTCCTGACACGCGAAAATGCCGTTGAAATCAATATAGGTTATGCAGCCAGCATCACAGAAATGATCAATACCGGCGGCGGTGACAGATTTGAAAAACGCCCCATTGCGCGTTATCAGCTCAAATATCGCTATAAACCTATGTTTTTTCCTTTTCCCAGCTATTGGGTAAGTCATGTACTAAATCGGGAGGTGATTTTTGTTCAGGAATATGAACGCTCTGAGTTTACGTAATTTACGTAGTGACCATCGAGGATCTGTCGCCGTCGAATTCGTGCTGATCTCAATGGTACTTCTCATTTTTCTGATGTTCCTGACCGATCTGATGATTCGTCAGGCGACCATCGGCAAGCTGGATCGCACGTCCTATTCCGTAGCAGGCCTGCTGCGCGAACGAATTCAGTTATTCGATGGGCGTGAAATTCTTCAGCAACAGGACGTTAATGCGGCAGCGAAGCTGGCCGGCCGTATGTTAAGTGATATGCATAGCGATGCTGACTTAAGAGGGCTTCAGCTAAGGGTAGAAGAAGTCCATTTTGTGGATCCCATCGGGCTTAATGATACGCGTAAGCAGGTCAAACTTTATAACAGTTGGACTGCAGGTTCCGGCAGTGGGCAGTGTCACCCGGCCGAAAGACTTGATAAGCAGTTACAGCTGTCACCGCGTGGGAGTTATGGTCGCTGGGTGCCGCTTTATCAGGTCACCGTCTGCCTGCCTGCCGCCAGTTGGTATACGCGTCTGATCTCCCGTGAAGAGAAGCCTTTATTATCGTCTTTTGCCATTGTGATGCTTCGATAGTGAAAAAAAGAATATTGCTGTTACTGATATTCCCGACACTCGTGTTCGCACAACCGCATGCGGTTATTTTTGTTGATACGGCCATGGAGGGTCATTCCCTGTTAATTGAAAACCTCAATCAGATGCTGTTTTACAGCCCAACATTACAGAGTCAACTGCAGGTGGATATCTACGATATCAACCCGCGAGCGCCAGCCTTTCGCGGTGGCGTTCATTATCATCACGATATTGATGGTCAGATGCTCTCCCGTTTCAGGCCAACACAATTACCCTGTTTAATTTGCCTTAACGGTGAAGTAGAAAGCCTGCGGCTCCCTTTGATCAATAAGGAACAACTATGCCTGTGTCTGAAAAGCTGCTGAAACCTGTCAGAAGACTCTGCCGGGAACGCGAAGGGGCTTTTGCCGTTAGCTTTGTCCTGCTCAGCGGCTTTTTGTTTAGCCTGGCAGCATTTGGCCTTGAGGGTTCACGCTATATAACAGAGCGCGCCCGACTTTCTGATGCGATGGAGCAGGCTGCGCTCGCGCTGACAGCGGAAAATAATGGTAAGGGCGCGGAACGAAATTATACGCTTACCAGAGATTATCTTCGGGCCTATATGCGCCATGATAAAGCAGTATTTCGGCCTGAAATACAGATTTCCTCAGGAGAAAGCAGTGGCCTTTCCTACGTTGAATATCGCGTCAGCGCTAAAACCTTGCAAGAGTCGTGGCTACACTCATCGCTTTTCCCCAGCTTCGATAAAGAGGTGGTCATTGGCGATAACGGTGCAGCAAGGAAATTCTTCTCCAGTGTTGATGTGATGTTCGTTACCGATTTCTCTAACTCAATGAATGCCCCCTTCAACTATGGCAACAGTAAACTAACCGAGCTTAAGCGTATCGTAATAAAGCTTGTGACAGAACTTTATAGTTATGACGTAGGGAATAAAGCGGGCTTCCTGCCCTTTGACTGGGGTTCACGAGTAGGTAACCGATGCGACCTGCCCTTTGTAACCCACTATTCTGTATCGCCATGGTTGCTTAGTCGGGGTGCCTCGCAACAACTTGAATATGCTATTGACTATCCTGCAACCATTGCCGCAATTCCTTACCCCGTTAATCATATCTGGATACCGCTAAGTCATGTTGCTCCGGACGTTTGCCTTTTTAATAGCAATAGCTGGAGAGTGCCGTTGACATCTGACATAACAGAAATCAGGAGGATCCGGGAAATGACGGCAACGGGTAATACCCTGATCAGTAGTGGGGTACTTCTTGGAACCACTGCTCTGGCTGCCGGAAAGGGTAAACGTAAACTGCTCATCATTATCTCCGATGGGAACGACCATCCTGCTAACATACAAATTACAGAGAGGTTAATGGCTGCCGGAATGTGCGACCGTATTCGTCAGGTGCTGACAACTGAAGTGTCAGTGGGAAAAATGGTCTTTGTGGGTATTGGCTATAATCCGACCGTAGACTGGAAACGCTGCGTGGGAGACAAGAATTTTTATCACTCTTATTCCGTAGAACAACTGGAGGATAGCCTACGGCGTGCGATATTCGAAGAGGTGGGTCACAACACGACTAAAAACTAGCACTTAACACAGGACAGAAATAACCCTCTGAAAATAGAAAATAACACGACACCTAATACTATTTAAGAAAAACAGAGAAAAACGTTAAAGAATAATAAGAATACGTAGTGCATACTTAATCAATCCTTATAACAAAGAAAGCTTCCATACTTCTTTCCATACAGGATTTGATTTTTAACCGGCACTAAAAAATTCTAGATATTCATTACTACACTGTATTAATGATGGAACAGTCTTTACCTAAAAGGAATAGTTTAATGAAAAAAACAGTATCTATATTAGCCACACTTATATTTTCCACGTCAGCATTTGCTGCCACGCCGGGAAAATATGATACGAAATTCAATATAAGCGCAAATGTCCCTGACAGTGCAAACATTACCGATCCCAGTGGACGTCCAATAACTGATATGGATATCGTCATGAAGCCAGCGGCTTCCGGTAAAATGGAGGCGGATACGCCCCCCTTGAAACTCTGGAATAATGACGTCAATAAGCTGGAAGTAGGACTCACCCTCGATGATAGCAATTCTGCCAACGGTGATGCTTTTACTCTTTTCAGCACTCAGGGTGAGGAACTAAACAGCATGACATATAAAATCGTTACCCTCACCTCTGCTGGTAATCAGGTGTTTGCCACCTCTGGCACCACTAAAGATTATAACCTTGTTGCTAATAACACACACGGCGAGCTGCCCATTAATTTCCGCCTGATCTCGGATAAGGACTATGACCAGCTTGGTCAGGGGATGTATAAGGGCACCGTATACGCGAACGTCGTCGCTAAACCTTAAATTTCCTTAGAGGAACAGGGTCCGCTCAGGCTGACCCTGCCTGAATACCATGAAAAATAAGCCTGCTGCTCTGTTCACAATGGCAATAGTGTTTTGGAGTCAGTCCACCCTGAGCCTGCCTGGCTCACAGGTTTCGCTGGATATCTCCGCTAATTCCCTGGCCAAAATCGCCCTTTATTATCAGAACATCCCCCTTACGGGTAACGAGTTTGATTTTTCTCTGCCCGTTAACGCCTCTACGGGAAAGTTTGATAAAACGTCAGGCCTTTTTCACCTTGTCGGGAATATCGAACAAGCCGAAATCATGTTCGCTGGGCGAGAATTCATTCTTAACAAAACAGATGAAGGAGGCGGTGTAATTAATCTCACAGGGAATTTCATTTTCGATAAAAAAACCTATAGCGTCACGCAGAAACTTCGGCTCCCTGTATTAGAGCAGATCAGCCAGGCTACATCAGAAAATGGGTTCAGGATTAATTTTTCTTCACAACTCCTGGCCGAAAAATACTCCCAAGGACACTACGCAAACACATTTACTCTGCTGATAACGCCAGTAAGTTAATTGGGGACAGGGAATAATGAGTAATAATTACCACATTTACCTGCTTATATTGTACGCAATGACGCTTTTCTCTCCTTTTCCTGCGGCCAATGCCTCGCCCACGGCCGCAGTACCGAAGGGATTTGAGGATATTTTCAATGCCAGACAGATGGGTATCTTTGACATCTATTATGGCGATATCTCACTCGGTACCATCAGCGTTGAGTATGATCGAAAGCAGGCTTTGCTGATGTCACCTCGCGTACTGGTGGATCAAATTATGGCTCCAGATAATGCACCCATGAAAATTTCATACGATGCACTGCTTACTTTGCTTTCAGTACCGCTGGAGAGATTAGGGCCAGGCAAAGTTGCTCACGATAAGCCTGCCGTCCTCCTCAATGAATCAGATTCCTCACTTCGACTCATCTTTCCAGGCAATCTGTTTAGCGCAGTCTCACCTATCCTGAAGCAGGGTTATATCCCTCATACGAGTAACGCCGGCTTTGTTCATGCCCATAATTTGAATTATCTTGCTGACTCTTACGGGGACAACGTCAGTCTAAGCAGCAGTGAAGTGCTGAACCTGACGGGAAATAGCTATGTGAAGGGTGCCTGGAGCTACGCCAGCCAAATCAATTTCAATGTAGAAGAGCTTGCACTTTATCTTGAGCACGAAAATATACGTTTCAAGACTGGTCGTCAGCGACTTAGCGACAACCTTCTCAGCAGTACACCCTCAATGACCTACAGCTTCTTTAACCCTGTCAACTTTGACGGCATTTCTCTGGGTCGCATAGGTGATAATTACATCAATCCTGGATACGGCGCCGCCTCACCCGTAACGGTCTACCTACAGCAGGCCGGCACCGTTGAAATTTATCGCCAGGGAAGACTCATTGATTTACAACAGTTTCCCGAAGGCCTGCAGCATCTGGACACGCGTAGCTGGCCGAGTGGAGGCTACGAGGTGCGGCTGGTCTCAAAGATGGTGAATGGGGTATATGAAGAGAAAACGCAGCCTTTTTACAAACGAAATGGTCCTTTCCACTCGGGTGAAACAGAGTTTATTGTTGAGTTTGGCCGCTATGACCCCTATAAAAGCGAAATCTCTTCAAGCCTCTCTCGGCAGTGTAAAAACTGTGGTCTTCAAAGTGCTCCTCTGCCCTTGAATAGTCATTACTTCGCCAATCTCTCATTGGCTTATACCACCCTTTCTGCCTTATCAGCCGGAGCGGGATTTCTTCTCGACGATGGCCGTTTATACGGTAATGTCAGCCTGGATGTCCCGGTGAACAATTGGCTGGCGGAACGCATCTACTTCGATGGTCTCTATGGCGACGACGGCAGCCAGGGCTATCAGATTGGATGGATGAAGAATCTTAATCTGATGGGCATGAATTTTAGCTACCGAAAGTTCATATTTGATGGCGATGATAAAGATTTTCGCCGCTTCGCAATTATTCCTGCTTACGACTTCTCTTCTATGCAGTTAGGCGCTAATACCTTCCTTCCCTGGAGCCTGGGGCTGAGCGTCAGCTATGGTCTGAACACACTGAAACAAGAGTATGGTCAACTGGGTAAGACGACCTTTAAGAACTGGGATGTTAACCTGAATCGTGATTTTCCTCTGGCAGACCGGCTCAGTCTGCGGGTAGATCTCGGCTATCACCACGGTGCTAATGAATTCTCCAGCCGCTATTCTTTCCACAGAGTAATGGAAGATCGCTTCTATACCCAGTTTTCGTTGAGCATGCGTGAGCGCAGCTATAATCACTATCAATCTCTTAATCTGCGAACAAGACTCACAGAGGAGAGTGATGACAACGCTTACAGCGCCAGCTATGCATTGAATATTGATAATCCTGAATTTAGCCGCGGCAGTAATTATAGCCTTAATGCCAGTCTGGATCATGGCCAGCGGGGAAGTACCAATGCCAGCGTAGGTACAGTAGTAAATAATCGCTTTGGGTTTACCTCGTTTGGCATTTCACAGTCAATCAATGAATCAACCTATCATCAGCAATATCTCTCTCAGCGTAGTGGTTTCGCAATCGGTAACAGTGAAATTGCCTGGGGAAAAATTGCGAGCAATTCGGCGCTTATTATTGATGCGACGGATCTGGCAGAAGACCACTATTTTGAAGTCCGAAACAACAATAATGAGCCTGTCGTCGTCAAGGGCGGTGAGAAAACTACGTTAAGTATTATTCCCTATAAGAAGATCGCGCCGAAAGCCGAGCAGTTGTTTACCTCAGGAAATAATGCTTTTTACGATCTCACTGCTAAAAGCACATCAACCTGGGCCATGCCGGGCCAGGTCTACCATGTCAAACTCGCAGCTACACAAAACCTTACCGTCACTGGTCGTCTCTATTTTTCAGGCCGTCCTTTAAACTTCGCCAGAATTGTCGGGGCAAATGCCTTATCGGATGAGGAAGGTTTTTTTATCGGAGATTTCCAACTCGAAAGCCGACAGAAACTGACCTCTTTGACCATAAAAAAAGAGGGCGATACATATAGCTGTCCACTTAGGGAAGAGGAAATAAAAATGATGCAAGGCGTAATGCAAATTCGTGAGGTTAATTGTGAAATTGAATAAATGGCCACTGTTTTTTATTAGTAGCGTAATTCTGTTTTATTCTGCTGCCGTACAGGCGATAGAGGTTTTCCCTATTGTTAAAGATATTCGTCAGGACAGCCCCAGAGATAATTTTATTACCGTAAAGTCGGCATTCAGATCATCTGATACTGAGGTACAGGGAGAAGACAGTAATAGCCAGCGCTACGAGTTTGTCACACTCGAACTTTTCCGCGTGACTAATCCGGGAGACACCAATGAAAATAGAGTTAAGGAGTTGGGAACTGCCGATCCGACTTTGCTGTTCTCACCGACCAAACTCATTGTTCCTTATGGTGAAGAGCGTAAGGTTCGTATTCTGCCGCTCAAGCCCGTCGGATATGAGACGGTATACCGACTACGCATCCGTCCGAGTTACCCGGAGAAGGAGTCTGATAAAGGTAAGGTGCGTTTCGCTGTTGGCTATGACGTATTACTACGTTATTTACCGCCTGGAAAACATACCGCCGGGATTAGTCTGACCTGCAAAGGTAATGCATGGACGCTCAGGGCCACGGGCAATGTACGTAGCGAACTGCGTAACCTGATTATTGATGGGCGCAAGGACCGTAAGTCATTTAACGTTTATCCCCAACACGCACGATCGCTGACGGTTAACAGACACCTTTCTTTTGAAATGGATGGCAAATTACAGGTTTATGATATGTGCGAGCATAAGGAATAGATTATGCGTTTGTCTCTGCTCACGATTCTGTTACTGGCTCCCTTGGCCGTGCTTGCCCAGGGAGCCATTATCGTACAGCCCCAGCCCAATGGTTCCCTGCGTCTCTTTAGCGAGGGTCAACATGGAGATGGACGTTCAGGATCGCTTTCATTATTGCAACCCGCCAACAAAGCGGTAATTTTGCTGCTGCAACCCGTCGGTGACGGGCGCTGTGAAAACAATGAGTTGATCGCTGCCTCACTGGCATTATCGATACATTCCTCTTCACCAGGTACTCAGCTTCGCTGTGGTCAGCCCCTACAGCTTGCAGCTTCTTCTCAGGAACGATGGATACACCTCCATGCAAGCGCGTTCAGCAGGGCGCATGGTTCCACCTTAATGCGGCAGGCACTACCACCACGGTTACAGTTAGGCAGCTTCAGCTTTAGCGTAGAAGGAGAAAGCAGCATACTTACTCCGCTTTATCTTGATCTCCATGTTTTGCAAAATACAGCATCGACTGTCTCCGCCAGCTTTGATAAATCGGCTTTGATATTTGGTGACGTCGGCCCATTTCAGGATGCTAAAAGTTCGGTACGTCTGCGTTTAACAAAAACGGACATAGCGAATAGCGAGCCACTTTCATACAAGCTTACTTTTGAATCGTCACAGCAACAACATAATCAGTGGCGTCTGCGATCGACACCCGGAGAAAATTTCGTTCCTTATAAAATCGCTATTGCAGATGTGGCCATAGCACCAGACGGGATTTACCGTGGCATTTTACCTGCCGGAGAGATGAGTAGCGCCCAACTTGAAGTTCAGTTCTCTTTAATGGGTAAAGAGATTCGTGGAATTCCTGCCGGTACACGACTACACGACACATTGACGGCCATCGTTATTCCAGAAAGCTAACAGGAACAAAGATATGAAATACAGAATGATAACAGGAGTGCTGCTCGCTTTCACTGTTGTGGCACCGGTGCGGGCAGCCGTATCCGTTAAAACGTCAATTGAATTACTTGCAGAGATTAGCACCAGCGTAAGGGTCTATGTGAATAGTAAGGATGTGACCAATTCGGCATTCAGCCTGAAGTTAGAGGATAACTCGGGTTATATGACCGCTACGACGCCAGCCTTTCAATTTATTGGCAATGCCAGTAGTGTTTCTCTTTCATTATCTGGCCCAGGCAATAACGAACTGATCTCAGAAAATAACGACCGCATGCGGCTTAATACTACCTGGGTCCGGGTTGATGGAGGTGAATCATCAACTTCATTTGGCTACAATAACCTGCTTGTTTACCCTTCACTGTCTGATGTTCCTGACCTGCAGAAAGGCATTAAAGTGCGTTTCATCTCGTCTCAGCGGACCGAAACATACCCATTAGGGTCCTACAGTGGCACTTTTAATGTAATTGTCACGCCATCGGTGTAATAAACAGTAGTATTCCCAACAAGATGATATTCATATTAGGTAATCGCCTCGATAAATTATACTGAAATATTTTTACAGGCAATGCCATCCTCTGCTCCCGGAGGTAGGTATGAAAATATTGAAGTCTGGAAAAGCTGGGTAGTGTGGGTAGTGTGGG
>NZ_JBLREF010000051.1:0-3010 GCF_047918655.1 Erwinia sp. PPS120
TGACCCATCCGCCAGTGTTGCCATAAACGGCGCCCCCACCACAGGCGCGTCGTCGTGATAGCGATATTGCATCAGCGCATCCGTGCTGTTTTTGACCGGATCTGCCAACCACAGCATGTCCGGTTCTTATGTCGCTTTCCCCGTCAGGTGAGTACGCTTAACCTTCCGCGTATAGGTCATATCCGTGCCGTACTCTATCTTTCCCGCCTTCTATTATCAGATAGCTGCCCCCACCTATCAGCGTCACTTTCTTCTTACCCGCAAACAGCATGTCGCTGGCCGATATCAGGCTCAGCTTCTGCTCCGCACTGATGTGCATCTTCCCGTTCTGCGCCTGTATCTGCACCGGGCCTTCGCTGGCGTTCAGGCTGAGTTTGCCCGCTCTGGCAAACAGGCCTGTCTGCTCAGTTCGCGCTCGTGGTGAATACGGGCATAAAACGCCCCGCTTTCGGTTACCGGCTCAGAGATGTTGTCGTCGCCCGCCTCGGGGAATGGGCGGCCGCAATGACTCTGCCCGTCAGACAGAGCCAGATAGTTGTCCCAGAAACAGGCGACTGATTAATTTTCTTCCGGTTTGATATAAACACTGCCTTCATCTTCCCTTTGCAAAAGGCTCCATGTTGCCGGAATACGTATTTCAGGCGCGTACATATCACTCTGATATTTCGTCGCCTCCGGCATCAACGTCCCTGCCTCAACATCAATAAACTGCTGATGCCCTCCGGCGATGGTTGCCCAGTGGCCGGAGTGTGGGCAGCGCTCACCGCTCTGGCAGGTAATGCGTTTACCCGGCGCATCATCCAGAAAGTATTCCGATTCATCAGGGATAATCCCGTCACAATAACGGGTGTCCTCCCAGACCAGGCGCCAGTGAACATCGCGATAACGAATGGAGTCGTTCGACAAAATAGCCTCCGTATCACTTTCAATCAATACATCGTAATATATCTGCCGGGGGGCATTCATACCGCGAATAAAATAGTTGTAAGCCCCGAGGTTTTTAAAACCACCGATGCCGTCTTTAACCACCAGAAATTTATGGTTGTACAAAATCTTCACCGGCTCCCAGATACCATCACAGGGTACCGGATCGTCGGTTTTTATAATAATGTCTCTGCGTTCAGGAACGGGGGGAAGGTTTTGGGGGAATACCGGGTAGGCAAAAAGGGTTAAATTATAAATATAATTTTCAGGTTCCAGTAAATACTCTGCATCAAAAAAATTACAGACATTATTTTGTGGCGGATACAGCAGATTATCCCCCCAAAACTCCGCCGCAACACGCCACTTATTAATTTCTTCTATTTCCGGGGGATAAGGTTCCCGTTGCCCGCCACGTTCGTCATGACAAGGCCAATAAAAGTACTTCTCAATTAAACTCACCGGCCGAAAAAGTTGATCGAATTCACCTGTTTTAATCTGCCACACCTGCCGGTTTCCTACCGCCAGTTCAGGTAAGCCTTCATCATAAAGACGCAGGGCATCGTATGCCCAGATAATAACCTCTTTATCAAACCCCTTCGTGATTTCCTCCGGCCAGGTTTTCAGCGCATGTTCATATTTTTCAGTAAAGCATGCCCAGGCATCCCTTTTGCGCAGCCACAGGCTGTAGCTGCTCAGACGCTGTAACAGCCAGAACAGTTTGCGGCGAACCAGGTCATTACTCATTGGATACTGAGTTTTGGGTATCGTAATCATTGTTCACTTCCTGACGTTGTCTGGCGCTCCACACGGGCGGCGTTAACTATCGTTCTCTCCTTCACCTTGTTGCGCAGTTCATCGTCATGCAGTTCTCGCGTATAGGTGGCATAGGGCGGGTCAATTCCCTCAGGTTTGCTGTAACCGTGCACGCCTTCCACATCTTTCCAGCCAGAAGGATAAAACTGAGCTTTTACCCCGTTAATCTCCACGCTGGCAGGCTGCCCGGTGGCCTTGACCTTCTCACCGATGCGATTAAGTTCTGTTTTCAGCATTTCATCCAGATTAATTATCACCTGCTCGCCGCCGCCTTCAAGGTACTGGTTGGCTCTCTTTTGTCCGAACTGTTCAGCTATTTTACCGTGCCAGGCATTAGTGCCCGGCATCCGCATGGCAAGGTCTTCCGGCAAATGCAACACCACAAGAAAACCGTTGCCGTTCCACTCATCCAGTACCGCCGATAGCTGCCGCCACTCTTCCGCGTTACCAGGCACTTTCTGATAGCCCCAAAACCCTCCCGCAGCCCAGGAGCCGCCGGGCTTTGTTGCCAGCGCAGTCTCGTTGCCGAAAGCGCGAAAAATCGTACTACCCGCCATTTGTCTGGCGCTTTTTGCGGTGATCTCACTGCTGAAAGAGGCTATGTTTATGAAAATTTTCTCTTTTCCAAAGGCCGGGCTTTTTTCTTTATATCCCAATAAGTCCGGGTAGCCTTTTTTGGAATATTTACGCCGCAGTATAGTTTCGTGCTGCTTCTCCGCATGAAGACTCGGAAATCGCGTTCCCTGCTTTGGCGCATCCCGCAGCGGGCGTTCTATCAGATAGGCTTCCGCTTCACGCCACACTTCAGCCCTGCCCTTACCCGTTGCCACCGTATGGATTTCACCTTTATACACCAGCGCCTGCAACACCCGCAGTTTCGCATCCAGCTCCTTCAGCGCCTGCGGGATCATCCTGGATGCCAGCGGTTGCAGGGCGGCAAATCCATCCCGCACACGCAGTAAATCGGCCTGCCATTTCTCCGGCAATATCCGCCCCACTCTGGCTTTCAAAATCTGGTTTATCGCGGTGATCATCGTGGTGCAAAAGTCGCTCATCTTCTCAATCAGCTGTGCCTGATACTCAACCACGTTCAGTTTATTCAGCCACTTCACCGCATCGCCTTCGCCTACACGATTCAGAAACTTAATCACGTCACCAAGCGTTTCCACATTCTCCTGTCTCTTATACACATCTCCGAGCCCACGAGACTGGTTCTCATATCTGGTGTGTTGTTTTTTTTTTTGGAGGGGGGGGGGGGGGGGGGGGGGGGGGG
>NZ_JBLREF010000052.1:0-3978 GCF_047918655.1 Erwinia sp. PPS120
TTGTTCGGGTCTGGCTGACAGACCGACTTCACCAGCACAAAGGTTGTTGTGTACTGAATGGAATGACTCAGGAAAGTACTCTTCTGATAATCCTTATTCAGGCGCCAGGCCACCACTTCACCGTCCGCCATACACTGCAGCGGAACCGCGGTCTCCCTCGTTTCCGGTGTAAGTACTGACCCCGGGGCTGATTTCTGAGTGATATGGATACCGCCATGCCACATCTTATTTGTGCCCGCCAGCCAGGTGCCGTGTGGCTCCTGACCAATAAGACACATCATTTCATCCAGCGTGGCGTAGTTCTCTCCGTTTTGCTTGCGGGCGGGAAAACAGACCTTTATGGTCGATGCTGACGGGGCTCCACGGTTTTCTGATGGCTGAGCATTGGCATCTTTATGTCGATAGAAGACGAATGGGGGTTTTGCCCTGCGGTAGTCTCCGCCAGGATAATAGCCATTATTTTGTTTGAAATCAGAAACCCACTGCAGGCCATTGAACATGGCCATATGTCCATGAGGATGATCTTTTTTTATTTTACCCACTGGAAAATCTGATTGTTTGATCCCCTGAATGATAACTACATCCCCGGCAATGTGGCTACCAGGCGTGGTAATGATCTCAAACCCCCTCTCGATAAGTGCTGGACCATAGTCTTTTGCGGATACTATTGAGGGCCAGGCATTTATCTCTCCCCCTGAGCTGATTGCACTCTTAACATAACGGGCACAATAACCTGTGGATGATGGCTCGGCATTTTCATTCAAATACTGAACTGCTTTTTGTACATCCCACATAAACTCGTCCTTTATTTATATGATTAAGCTATCACTCAGAGGCAACATTATTCACTTTCCAGCACCCATGATTATCATCCAGTGATACATCATAAATTTTCTTAATTTCACTAATACCTAACTGCAATCTCACATCAGCTTTATGTTCATTTTTTTTAACCTGATGAGTGTCTATATGATTCACCCAGTCATCAAAAATATCCTGCGCATCCGTGAAGTATTCTGCCTCCAGATCATTTTTCGACAGTGATTCCCTGAGACTTTCAAGCAGCTCAGGGGAAACCCATTTCTTCAGGCTATTCTTATGGTTAGCTGCAGATGAAGTCAGCGGATATTTATTCTGAATTAGTTCCTGCAGATACCAGTGATAAAATTCCGAAGTTGTTTTTTCTGGTGAAGCACAGTTAACATCAGCCGCATTTGCACTTCCCAGAGTTGCAATAAAGCACAAAGTTGTAAGCAAAGAGGTTATTTTCATTAAGGTACTCCCTAGCGTGACATCATCCCATCTGACTCAGGTGGTAGAAGGTCAAATGTGGTTTTATCGAAAACGGGCGCTTCACTTTGCATATTTGCCGCAGACATCGGCACCTGATAGCGTACCGCTTTAGTCGTGAAGTCCCCATGAGTCCCGTGCTCAATACCGCTTTCACTCAGCTTCAGGTATGAGCCGCCACCGTTAAGCGTCAGGGTTTTCGGCGTACTGATAATAATTTCATCCTTGCTGCTGGTGACCGTGAACTGCTGGTCGGCACTCATTTCAAGCGTGCCGTGCTGGGCGCGCACTTCGACATTACCCAGGTTGGCAATGACTTTTGCCCCGCCTTTATGCGCAAATAACCCCAGTGACTGCCCCGCGCTGACCGTGACATTTTTCATTGCCCCGATATCAACATGTTTACCGGCGGTGATCATGATGTTCTGTGCACTGGTCAGCTGCAGGTGCTCGCCTGAGGTGAACGCCATTCCCTGCGGGGCAGAGGCCAGCACAACCGCCGACTGCAAGTCTTTCAGTCGGCTCTGCACCAGATTATTCTGCGTCTGAATATCGCAGGTCAGGGCTTTCGCCTGTTCGGCAGCGCCGTTCAGCGCCTGCATCTCGCTATTGGCCTGAGTTATCTGGCTGACGGCTGGCGACATTTCCAGCATCTGTCCCTGGCCTTTTATCTGCGCATCTGCGGTCAGATAAACGCCGCGGCCCGCACGCAGGACGCCAAACTCGTCGGTGCGCAGTTCAAAGCCGGTACCACGCTGTTCACGCTGGCCATCCACAAGATGGCCGATATTCAGCTGAGTCTTGCCGTATTCAGTTGCGAGCTTGATGTGCTCTTCCTGACGCTTATCTTCCAGGCGAAGTTTGTTGTTTGCCGGTGTACGCAGGACGTTACGCGTGTGGTTATCATCGGTGACGGGGTCCGGGTGTTCAGAATCATGCTGGGTATGGGCGATATACGGGCGGTCAGGATCACCCGCATCAAACATCACCGAAACTTCGGTACCGTCAAGCAGGGGGGCATGGAAACCGTAATTGTCTCCGGCATACGGCTTGGCCATTCGCAGCCACAGATAGGCATAGCCCTGTTCACGGCCATTGCGGTCAAAATCAAGCTTCACCCGGTAACGCCCCTGACTGTCCAGCCAGGCATAGATATCGCCTTTCTCGGTGCTTTCCACACGGGCAGGCAACGTACCGGCAATCACCGGGCGATTATGTAACGGTGGGCGGTAGCACACGGCTTCACTGTAGGGGATCCCGGTAAAGGTCATCGTAAAGCTTTGCTTACGCGAACCACTGCTTTGCACACCTGTGATGACGATACCGTCTTTCAGGTTGGCGGGAAGCGAACCCTGCGGTTCAAGCACCTCACCCGGTGCCAGCACCGGACTGGTTGTTTTCCCGACAACCCCCTGCTGCGCATTCAGAATGCGTTCATGACGCAGCCGGGCGTAATACGCGCCGCTTTCCGGGGTATCCCTGTCACCTTCACTGAGGAAAGGTTCTGCATAGTGATAAACCTCACCCGTCGTGATGCCCTCGATGCTGCTGACTGACGCGGAGCTGTCCAACGGCGTCAGTGCCTGACGGTAGTTGTAATCCCGGGTCGCCACGCTCCCGGAGACAACCTGCTGACGGGTTTTGATATTCCAGACGCTGAGCTGGCCGTTATCACTGGTGCGCGACGGCGGGATCAGCGGCAGAATCACCCCAAACTGATACTGTGCCTGGCTGTCCTGAAAAATCACCACGTCCTGTTCCAGGCGGCCATCCATTTCAAAGCGCCAGAAAATACCCACTTCGGCCAGGAGACGCTGGAGGAACTCCAGATCGGTTTCACGCCACTGTGTGATGAGCTCACGCACCGGGTAAGACTGCGACAGACGCCATTCAAAATCGGGCCCTTCCAGCCCGTGTGAACGCAGGATTTTCTCAACCACTTCCGTTACGGACTGATTGAGATATATCTCGCTACGTCTGGTATGCTGTAGCAGCGCAATACGCGGCACAATATTGAGCGTGTAGTGGGTCTCATCAGCCGACGTTGATAGACGCTGAAAGGTGTGGACCACGCCATAGACAGTGCGCACTGACGTGGCGGGCATTCCGTTATACAACGGTGTCTGGAATGTAAACGCCGCCGGTTTAAGCAGCACGCTGTCACTGGCAATGTCACCCGCAGTACAGGTCACCCTGACGGTATAGTGCCAGGGCTCACTGAGTTTTTCTTCACCCCGAAAATTGAAAACATCGAGAAAATGCGGACACGCATGAACATCCAGCCTGTAGCGGGACATCCCCAAAAGCGCATCTATTTTGTCCTTTGCCAGGGCAATTACGGAATCATTCATCGCTCTTATCCTCTGCCAGGCACTGTCGCCGGTTCATCAAATGCGAGGACAACGCCCTCATTATCATTCCAGTCAAGCCGCAGCGACTGCGGTTTCTGTTTTGCCGCCATATGGGTCAGCAGCTGCTGACTCAGCACCGGCAGAATTTGTTGATTGAGCAGGCTGTCGACGTTGCGCGCCCCGGTGTCCGGCAGCAGACAGGCTGCTGTCAGGGCGTCATACAGACTCTCATCGATTTCCGTTTTCAGACCATAATGCCGATGCAGGCGTTGACTCACCTGGTCAACTTTCATCTGCACAATGGTGCGCATCGCGGTCTCATTCAGCGGTCGGTAGA
>NZ_JBLREF010000053.1:0-34675 GCF_047918655.1 Erwinia sp. PPS120
ACGCGTGTGCAGCAGATTGCTCAGCGGCAGGGGTCGGGTTCGCACCCAGGGTCGTGGTTTTAGCGCCCTGCGCACCAACCGGCTGTAGGGTCTGGGGGGCTGGGGAGGGGGGAGGGGTGGACTCGCAGCCTTTTAGCTGTACGCCAAGCGCGACCAGCAGTGCGGCGGCGGGCAGCGTCCAGCCGTAGCGAAGCAGGCTGTTTTTTAATGCGGGCTTCTGTGCGCTTAGCGCTGGCTCGGGTAAAGGCGAGACGGGAAGCGCTTCTGACGCAGGAAGAGCCGTCGCCGGGCTTGCCTGTGGCGCTTCAGGCGCAGAGGGCACTACCGGGTTATCGCGAACGCCCGTCATCACCGGCGCTGGCGGGGCCACTTCAGCTAATTTTGAAGCGGTCAGCTTAGATAAGACCCGCGGTGGCTGTTCCTCTTCCGTTGCGCGCAGACACTCCAGCGCGTCCTGACGGGCTTTCTTTTCCGGGCTGACGAATCCCCAAAAGGTGATCACTGGCTTTCCGCCCACCAGATAGACGTAGTTAGGATCGGGAAACTGCATCGCCCGGGATAACAGCGCGCCAAATAGCTTCTGGCTGGGCTTGTCCGACTGCTGTGCGCGCTGACACATTGTGTCAACCGCCTGCTGACAGGCAATGAGCTGATTGAGCGCATGCGCGCGCGCGGATTCACTGGCGGCGGCCCAGGAGGTGACCTTGCCGGAAACAGGCGAGTACCAGTCAAGACGATCGCCAGCATCATTCGGATGGGGGACGGCCAGGCAGTCTGCAATCTGCTGCTGTTTTCTCAGACGAAGCGTCTCGCGCAGCTGCAGGGCTGACAGGTAAACAGGCTGGCCGTTCTCGCCGAGCGGCAGAACCGCCTCCAGGCTTCCGCTGCGTAAAAATGATTTTGCCACGCAAAAAGGACCTTTTTAGTCAGATATCCGGTATCAGTGAGTCAGACAGGCTCCGGGTTGGTGACCACTTTAGGGGATTTGACTTAAATCGAATGCGGAAATAAGAGGGTAAACAGGCGATTACTTTCCCAATGAGATTACACAATGCCGCCGGGTGCGGCTGAAAGTCGCTAAACCCTGCTAATAAATAGGGTGCTATTAGATTTTACACGACTTTGATCTGGAGTTTTATTGATCTTTGCCGATAGTGTCTTTGTGACGAATATAATAATTATGGCTAATAAGGTTACACCATGAGCAGGACATTATTAACAGGGTTCTTTTCGCGCTTCGTCCGCAGCGGGCATCGACCTCAGGCAACGCTGAGCGCGCTTAACGATGCGGTTGCGACCATCGAGTTCACACCCGATGGGCATATCGTTTCCGCGAATGCGCTGTTTCTGGCAAAAATGGGCTACAGCCTGGACGAGATCGCGGGCCAGCATCATCGTATATTCTGCCCCCCGGCGCTAATCCAGTCGCCGGAGTATGCACAGTTCTGGCAGCGACTGCGTCGTGGTGAAAGCTTCAGTGATACCTTCCAGCGGCGGGCAAAAGACGGCACTGCGCTCTGGCTGGAGGCGCACTATGTTCCGGTAGTGGATCGTCGTGGACGGGTGATTAAAATTGTAAAGCTGGCGACCGATGTTACCCGCCGTATTATGGCCGCGCAGGAGCAGCGGGCGATGACCAATGCCATCAACCGTTCGATGGCGGTAATTGCCTTTACGCCTGAGGGGGAAGTGCTGCGCGCCAATACGAACTTCCTCAAGGCTACGGGCTACCAGAGCGCGGAGATAGTCGGTCGGCATCACCGCATGTTCTGTTCACCCGCGCTGTGTAACAGCCCTGAGTATAAGGAGTTCTGGGAAAAGCTGGGGCGCGGAGACTTTATTTCCGGGCAGTTTCAACGGATTGATAAGAGAGGCCAGATCCTGTGGTTACGTGCGACCTACAATCCGATTTTTGATGAAAACAACCGGCTGTATGAGGTGGTTAAATTTGCCACCGACGTGACTGAACAGGTGATTAAAAACCAGCAGGAACGGGACGCCGCCGAACATGCTTATCAGGCGGCGCTGGAAACCCGTGATAACACCCGGCAGGGGGTCAGCGTGATTGAAAACAGCGTCACGAAGATGAATGAAATCGCCCACGAGCTGAGAAAGGTTTCCGAAGATGTTAATGGTCTGAGCACCCAGTCGGCGCAGATTGGCATTATTGTTGAAACGATCCGAACCATCGCCAATCAGACTAACCTGCTGGCGCTAAATGCTGCCGTCGAGGCTGCGCGGGCCGGAACCCACGGTCGCAGCTTTGCCGTGGTTGCCAGCGAGGTGCGCAGCCTGGCGGCGAACATAAACAGCGCCACGCTGCAAATTGCCAGCGTGGTGGAAAGCAATCAATCCCTGGCCAGCCAGGCACAGAAAAATATCTCGGCTAACCTGATCCGCGCTGACCAGGGCGTGATGATGGTGCGGGAAGCGGGGAGCGTGATTATTGATATACAAAACAACTCCACCCAGGTGGTTGACGCGATAGGCCAGGTTACACAGCAGCTGAAGAGCGAAATGTAAGGCTAATACGTTTTTTCAGCCCGAAGCATGGCTATCTGGCAGTGGGTTTTTCAGCCATCCCTGCGTATAGCGGCTCGCATTCGAAATCCCTCCGACTCGCAATCGGCGCAAATTTTGCATCACATTAACGACAAGTGAAAAACGCCATCGGTTCACACTAGGCGGTTCTACGTCGGAACCGCCGATATCTCCGTCACCCCGGCAACCCGCGCATCCAGGGACAATAATTTCATTGCTGCTCTGGAAGGTGCAATGCCCGTTCAGCAAAGTGTATTGCCAGGCCACCTTTTGCCTGTTGCTTTATTCGGGTTGTCATTCTGATCTCGATTAATCGTGTCCGTAAGAGGATCTGACTGTCCAGCAGGAAGCCCTGGCGAAAATCGGTGTCCCTCCGGACCGGATTGATATCGACAGGAGGTTAACGGGATCAAACCGGCAGGGAGTAACTAAATGAGCGAAATGATTGTTTATTGAAAGTAATACATGCACAGGTATGCGATTAAGGTATGTTTAAAAGTAAGAGAGCTCAATCATGCCAGTATCATTGTTACAGCACAGAAAATTAGCCGGAATTCACCAGAATAAGCTTCAAGATAACTTAAGGAGGTATTCCACAACACAGGCTCAGAGCAAAGGCCCAGACCGCTCTGCCATCCCGGATGGAAAAATTCACTTCGGAAGTAGTATTCACACTGTCGTCAATTCTAATGATGAACTAAACCGAGTATCGCACCAGACTACAAATCCGAGACAGGGTATAGCAGCCCCGCTGCTAATGCTGCTAAGCCAGGTTCGGTTAGCTGATGGTATTAATTTAATCAGCACTCTCAGGGATTCTATCCCGCAAACCCCATCCAGGGGGGGGGTTATACTTCAAAATGATCCTCTACGTTTTTCTGGGGAAAATGCATTACCTGTCAGAGATAAAGATACAAATCGATTCCCAAGATATGCCGTATTTGAAAAGAAAACAACGACTCATCCTCCCGTATCTGATGATGTTAAAATCGAAAAACGGGATTTTTCCTGCATTGAAGATCGACAGCATTTAACCTATTCTGATGTATTTAGAAAGGTTGGTGAAACTTTCAGTAATCCGGTAGGTGAACTTGCAAAGGAAGCTCAGGTCATTAATTATTATAACAATTATAAACGATGCCCAACCCCGAAGGAAATAAAAAATATTCAATCAATAACCTCAGTGGTAGACAAACTAATATCGATGGTTACAGCATTACTTCCTGGTAGCATGCCGCTTGTGGTTACACAGAGATTGGGTGGGACACTATTCAGAATGATAGCTGATGGCATAGATAATAAAAAGCTGAATGTAGATGATTTATCTGAAGCAAACGATCAACTTCTTGCTCTGGGGAAAAGTATTGTAGATTTTTCCCCGAGAAATTCAAAAGGACAAACAATAGAAGGTCAGTTAAGAGTGCCTGAGGGCTTATCTATTGAAAATAATAAAATATTAGTTAATATTAAAGGTGAAGCCAAGGAGTTGATATCTGAAAATGGTAGATATTTTACTCATATTCATGGTAAGCGTCGAAGAATATCTTACTCTCCGCAAACTAAAAGTTGGGAGCAAAAAATAACAAATAATAACAGAATAATTAAATCCCTAAGTGATAATGTTTACTTTGGCCATCATATTACAAATAAGTTAAATGGGGCTATAGACAAAAATACTCTTAGTCGAATTAGTCCAGTTCAGCATGGTATATATAGTGTAACAAGTAAACAGTCTGGAGAATCCTTTCATACGATAAAAGTTGGTGATAAGTTCTATCGTTACATTCCATCAAATGAGAAGGATGTGAGCATAAGCGGTGTCATCAAAGGTGGTAATGAAAATATCAAGGTGTCCCGGTTTGATAATAGATATTTTATTGTCAATGAAGAAAGGAAGTCATTAGTAAACTATTCACCTTGTCGACTGGCTAGATCTCCTGGGACGTCGTGCTTACATCTTTCTGAAGGCCTGGTGAACAAGCTTAATACGAATAAAAAAAATGGAATATCAGCAAGTAAGATAAAGGGGCTACAGCCATCTAAAACTCATCCAGGTTTATATAATTCGGATAAGGGGAAACTTTACTTAAAATACAATGATGTTTATTTTAAATTGAGTGGGAAAATTGATAAGAGTGCTGAATCGAGATTTGAGCTCATAGGTAAAAACAGATTTGGCAGTAAACAAATAACTTCTATTTCTTTTAGCAGAGAGAATGGGAAAAACTATATAAATACTCCTGAAGAAAACATGATGGAAAGTACTGGGGTTTCCAGGGAGGTGGCTATGTCACATATAGAAATGCATACTGACTTTACTCCTGTTGATATTAAACGAACATGGGCCGAGAGCATGCATGGCCCGTTTGATGTGGATAAAAGATTTTCAGCCAAAAGATGGGTTACAAATAAAGAACCCATCATGGTTTATCGGCAGGATAATCGTTCTCTGGATGAAGTAATAGCAGCAGGCGGCTTTTATCCCAAAAAAGAAAAAATAGGTACAATTGAAGACCATATGACTGGTTCACGTGATCAATATTCATATGTTTCCACATCAATTAAAAGGCTAAAAAGCAGATCTTATGGAAAATATGAATATGCTATTTACCTGCAACCACACCAGGGGGTCGATACAGCTGCAACCCTTGAGGTAAGTCACTGCGTCCCATCTAAAAGTATTGAATTTGCCGTTCCGGGAATTATAACTCCAGAGCAAATAAAGGGATGGCGTAAGTGTAACTAAATAGCTGCGCCGGATAGTAGTTCACTTAAAGGAAATTCAGCCCGGATTGTGCGATCTGATCAATCGCCAAATATCCCAAACCACCAACCGGACTGAGCGATGCCGATCATAGCACCAATACCCCGCGACGGACGACGCCTGATGCAGAAAGCGATCCATAATTTACCACCGGAGTGGGTACAGGACATGCGCACCTGGGAACCGTACTGTCGCTTTGCCCGGGAGCCAGAATCTCGCAAGGTGGTTATCGATGCTCGCATAAAGACAGGTTACGAAGTCGAACCAGACATGGCTGGGGCTGCTGTGATGCGTTTTTGATGACGAAATGTTTGTGGAATTTGACAGCAAAATAAATGCGAAAGGTGTGAGAAATAATGCTCTTTATAACTTACCAGTTAATATTTTTATAAACCTGTCTGTATAAAGACTTGCATCGAATTATTAGATATAAGGATGCCGGAATGTCGAATCATATCATTATAGACAAGCAAGGCGATCGTTATGAAACGCTTCAAAAGGATTTAATTTAAGATGGCCTACGCAAGGGAAAGAAGGCGATTATATTTATATTTGTGATAGTGCTGAATCAGTTCACCGTTCCGCACATGATGCGCTTGAAAAAGGTTACTGCCTTATGATACGAAGTGGTGGACACTGCTACGAAGGCCTTGTATCTAATAAGCTGGAAGGTGAACAACACCAGCCACTTGCTATCATCGATCTTAGCCTGATGACCGGTATGGAATTTAGTGAGGCGGGCGATGTTAACTCCCCTTACAATACCTGTGAGAAATATAAATTTCGCGCGGCGACGGGCAATCAGAACTGGGACGGTTACAACGCACTGTATAAAACAGCTAACCGAACAATTCCTGGCGGTTCATGTTACTCCGTGGGATCGGGTGGCCATATATGTGGCGGGGGCTACGGTCTGCTTTCAAGACTGCATGGACTTACCGTAGACTGGTTAAGTGGTGTGGATATTCTTGTGCCTGACCTGAATGGCAAGGGACTGGTTTTAAAACATGTTAGCCTGAACAGCACGGGCACTGAACGTGACCTTTTTATCGCCTGCCGCGGTGGCGGCGGCAACTATGGCATTATTCTCAATTATTATTACAAAGATCTACCTCACGCTCCCCGTCAGGCCTATCTGCTCACTGCTCACACTTTCATGGCCATGGGCAAGTTTCACCAAAGAAAAGCTAAAACATTTTCTTAAGGAATACTGGCGCTGGTTTAAAGAGAACGATCGGCACTGGAACAGTAGCGATCCTGCGCTGGCTAATGGTGGGCTTTTTACGCTACTCAAGTTACAGCATGGCTCTACCGGTGATATTAGTTTGTTGATCCAGTATACAGGAACTAACGGGCGGGTTGATGCGCTTAATCAGACCGCGCCACTGATAGATTTTGTTCACCACATGAATAGCGCCGCGGGGACCAATGCTTATGTCGCTTCCATGGAGAACTCGTGGGGGCCGGTGACCAGGCTTCAGGGGAAAGAGGCCAGATTAAGCAACCCACTCAAAGATGCGCGTTTAATGGATTGGTTGTATTTAACTCAAACTATAAACGGTTCAGGTAGCAACCAGTTCGGAAAATATAATTTTTTTTATCAAATAGAGAATTTTACCGACGTTGAAGTTGATGCAATATGGACTCACTTTAATCAGACCGGTCAGACACATCTTAACCAGGCTCTATTACAAATTGACTCATATGGTGGTTGCGTTAATACAAATGATGAGGTCAGTAATCCCACGGCGGTACATCAGCGACATTCACTATTGAAATCACAGCTGCAGGCTTACTGGACAGACCCGATTAATGAAGATAAGTGTATACGCTGGTGTCAGGATTTTTTTAATGATTTTTTTTTCGCAGCAGAATGGTAAGCCCTTTAGCGACAATCAGCGCTATGAAGGTTGTTTTATTAATTATCCTGACGTGGATATGCGGTATATCAGTAATCAACCCGGCACTACAGATACGCGCTGGCTGGAGCTTTACTATGGAGACAAAGTAAATATGCTGATCAATACTAAACGTGCCGTTGATCCTGAAAATATTTTCCGAAGAGAAATGTCAATACCGGTCTCACATCCTTAGCATTTAAAGTAGTCATTCAGTGCACTGTAGATTTAACTTTAATCGTCAGGTCCGGCAGAGATAGCGGGCCTGACGTTGAAGAAGCAGCTTATCAGAAGACATAATTAAGCGAATAGCCGCATAAAAACCCCGCAAAATTTACATCCTGATACACACCACAGAACCAATCACACGTCTGGCTTTATAGCACACCCTCAGGCTTTGCTACACTCACTGCCGATGTTAATGGAATCTGAGGTAACGAATGAAAATAAAAAGCTACGCAGCAATGGAAGCCGGAAAGGCGCTGGAACTGTATGAATACGAACCCGGCGAGCTTAGCGCAGAAGAAGTTGAGGTAGCGGTTGAATACTGCGGCGTGTGCCATTCTGATTTATCGATGATCGATAACGAGTGGGGCATTTCACGCTACCCGACCATTGCCGGTCATGAGGTGGTGGGTCGCGTAACCGCACTGGGCGAAGCGGCTAAAGAGAAGGGCCTGTCGCCTGGCCAGCGCGTGGGTATTGGCTGGACGGCGAAAAGCTGCCAGCACTGTGACGCCTGTATTAATGGTCACCAGGTCAACTGTGAGAACGGCACGACACCGACCATCCTTAATCATGGTGGTTTTGCCGAGAAGCTGCGCGCCGACTGGCAGTGGGTGATCCCGCTGCCGGAAAAACTGGATGTCGAAAGTGCCGGCCCGCTGCTGTGCGGGGGGATCACCGTCTTTAAACCGCTGCTGATGAGCAATATCACCGCCACCAGCCGCGTGGGTGTTATCGGTATCGGTGGCCTGGGCCACATCGCGATCAAAATTCTGCGCGCGATGGGAGCCGAAGTGGTCGCATTCAGCTCCACGCCGGGCAAAAAGCAGTCAATTCTGGATATGGGCGCCGATGAGGTGATTAATAGCCGCGATCCGGAAGCGCTGAAGAATCAGGCAGGTCGTTTCGATCTGATCCTCAGCACCGTGGCGGTCGATCTGGACTGGAAACCTTACTTTGATGCACTGGCTCCGCAGGGTAAATTCCATACCGTTGGTGCCGTCATGAAACCCTTTCAGGTCAGCGCCTTCGATCTGATCACCGGTGATAAAGCCCTGACCGGCTCATCAACCGGCTCGCCGGGCCAGCTTCGCTCACTGCTGAAACTGGCGTCGCGTGCGGATATCGCGCCGCAGGTTGAGTTCTTCCCTATGTCGAAAATTAACGACGCGCTGGAGCACGTCCGCGCCGGAAAAGCGAACTACCGCGTGGTACTTAAAGCGGATTTCTGACGCGCGCCCTGACAATGCGTTAAGATAAACTGAAGCCAGCGCGATTATGCGCTGGCTTTTTTATCGCCAGCTGTCAGAAGAGTTTTTTTTCGAACCCCTGGTGAATCCATTTTTCACTTATTCAGGACGTTTATGAACACGCACGCTTCCAAAGATCCTTTACACGGCATTACGCTGGAAATGCAGATTAACGCGCTGGTAGCAAAATATGGCTGGGGAGAGCTGGGTCGCCGCATCAATATTAACTGCTTCAAAAGCGATCCCAGTGTTAAATCCAGCCTGAAGTTTCTGCGCCGTACCCCCTGGGCGCGTAAGGAAGTGGAAGATCTGTATCTTATGATGCTTAACGCGGGCAGTAAAAAAGCTACCGTAACGCCCGTCGACAGTCCCTGGGGCCAGCGCAGAGATAACGGGTATGAATGATAACACCTGGATCGACCGGGGACCGTCCCCCTTTATCCCCGGCTTCAGGCTGGGCGATGTGACCCTTGCCAGCGGAGTGAGATTACGGGTTGCGATGGGGGGTAACGGGCCACCTTTGCTCCTTCTCCACGGGCATCCACAAAATCATCTTACCTGGCATAAAGTGGCTCCCACGCTGGCGCAGGAATTCAGTGTCATTTTGCCCGATCTTCGTGGTTACGGCGACAGTGATAAACCGCCGGGCGGCGAGGGACACCGCAATTATTCTAAACGCGTTATGGCGCAGGATATAATTCAGCTGATGGACAGGTTAAATTATAACACCTTCATTTTTGTCGGTCACGATCGGGGAGGGCGCGTAGGGCATCGGCTGGCGCTGGATTATCCTGACCGGGTCAGCCGCTGCATATTTATTGATATTACGCCGACGGCGACAATGTACGCACTGACGAATAAAACGTTCGCCACGCGTTATTTCTGGTGGTTTTTTCTTATTCAGCCTGCACCGCTGCCTGAGAAAATGATTGGTCAGGATCCGGCATTTTTTCTACGCCAGCATATTGATGCGCAGAATAAAACGCCAGACGCCACCGAACCTGCTATTTTCGCCGATTATCTGCGCTGTTATCAGCACCCTGATATGCTGCATGCGGTATGTGAAGACTATCGCGCCGCAGCTACGACAGATCTGGAAGACGATGCATCAGACGGCGAAAAAAGCATTCAGTGCCCATTATTCCTGTTATGGGGGGAGCAGGGTACGGTCGGCCAGCTCTATGACGTCATCAGCACCTGGCAGGAGAAGGCCAGAGAGGTAACGGGCGTGGGGTTGCCCTGTGGTCATTCTCCGCAGGAAGAGGTCCCCGGAGAAATGCTGGGGCATCTGCTGCCATTCCTCAGAAGGAATAACTAGCAAAGAGAAGTGTGAAGAAATATGGCCAGACTTTATGCGTTTTCTCAGCACAGTAATTAAATATTGCAATCTGGTGGGTGCTCTGCACCGTTATAAATGATGAAAATCAGCAGGCTGACTAAACTAAACGGGCTTGCTTCTCAATATTATATTTTTAAGATTAATCTGCGAAATAGCGGCGGTGTCGCTTAGGAATAATCTGCGTAATTATATCTCTGCTAAAATAGCTGAGAGGATTTTTGTAAGCTTTTCTTAATGCAATGGCGAAATCATTCAGGAGGAACTACGTTTTATCAGGTATCAGTAACGTTATGATGCGATGGCAATATACAGGAGAGAATTATGAAAGCGGTTATTTATAATGGCCCGTACGATGTTTCCGTGAAGGATGTGCCGGATGCAAAAATTGTCAAACCCACTGATGCCCTGATTCGTGTTACCACTACCAATATTTGTGGCTCCGATCTGCATATGTATGAGGGACGAACCAGTTTTGAGCAGGGCCGTATTCTTGGCCATGAAAATATGGGTCAGGTGATTGAGGTCGGCAGCGGCGTTGAACGTGTTAAAGTGGGTGACTATGTCTGTCTGCCGTTCAATATTGGCTGTGGCTTTTGTGAAAACTGTGAAAAAGGCCTGACCGGCTACTGCCTGACTGCCAACCCGGGTACAGCGGGCGCGGCCTATGGTTTTGCAGAGATGGGCCCCTGGGAAGGCGGGCAGGCCGAGCTGCTGCGCGTGCCTTTTGCAGACTTTAATTGCCTGACGCTGCCGAAAGATGCGGTCGAAAAAGAGGACGATTATGTCATGCTGTCCGATATCTTTCCCACCGGCTGGCATGCAACAGAGCTGGCAGGTCTGCGGGCAGGTGAAAGCGTGGCGATTTACGGTGCCGGACCGGTTGGCCTGATGGCCGCTCACTCAGCCCTGATCAAAGGCGCGGCCAGTGTTTACGTTGTGGATACCCATCCCGATCGCCTGGCGCTGGCCGAGAAAATGGGCGCGACCGCAATCAATGCGGTAGGTGACGAGGCGGTGCAAAAGATCCTGGACCTGACCGATGGCAAAGGAACGGATCGCGGCTGTGAATGCGTAGGCTATCAGTGCTGCAATAAGCACGGTAAAGAGGATAATAGCGCAACCATGAACAGCCTGGTCGCTTCGACTAAAGCCACAGGCGGTATCGGTGCCGTGGGCGTATTTGTGCCACAGGATCCGGGTGGCAGCACCGATCTGGCGAAGGAAGGGAAGATGCCGTTCGATTTCGGCAGCTTCTGGTTCAAAGGCCAGACACTGCGCACCGGTCAGGCGAACGTAAAGGCCTATAATCGTCAGCTTGCCAACCTTATTCATAAAGGAAAAGCCAATCCGGCACAGATTATTTCCCAGCGTCTGAAGCTGGCCGATGCGGCAGAGGGATACAAGCATTTTGATGCCCGCGATAAAGACTGGACCAAGGTAATCCTTAAACCTTAAGGGGCCTCAGGGTTGAGGTTTCCTGTCCACAGAAGCTGATATCCACGTTCAGGCGTTTAAACCCTCTGAGTAGTCACTCCTCAGAGGGTTATCCCATACCCATGATGGCTGCCATTGCAACAGTCGCTCTCTTCACTGCGCATCGCATTGTAAGGCGACAAGCTACGCTCCCTCTCTTTTCAAAACGCGCCGTTATGACCTCCTCGTTATTAGTATCAATCATCCCTGAGCTGTGGGTGCCCCGAAAACGATTAATACTGGATATTTTTCTATTTATAACAGAAGGTTATAACGATTATTATTGTGTGATTACTTTGCCAGTGGAACAGGCTGAGGCCAGGGTAGCTTTTACCCTCTATTTCTGACCTGCCGCCGTGTTGTGCTTTCACGTCTGGCGCAAAAAGTGCCGCAGCATGGGAACGAATTGATGACGATTGCGAACCAGCTTGAACAGAAGGGTATTGAGAAGGGTATGCAGCTCGGTGAACAAAAAGGAAAGCAGGATGTTGCACGTAACCTTCTTAAAGCGGGCATGCCGCTGCATTCGGTAAAAGATCTGACTGGCCTCTCTGATGATGAACTGGAACAAATTTGCCACTGAGTACGTTATTCCTGTGCAGCATACAGCATGACTGATTCACGCATTCCCGGACGGCTAAGGGCCTCCGGGCCGTTACGGCATAGCGCCTGAGCCCAAAACACATCCTGTGTTCTGCCTCGGATCTGTCTGTGATAAGTCTCACATCTTGTGATCCCAACCACTTTATGCCGGGCAACTGATGTTCCCGCTGCATAAATACTACGATGCATATCACATTTAGCCTCGATAAGTTTACATTCTGCTAACAAACTCATTCGATTGTGTCGATAACCCGATAACCTCCCAAAGAGATTATCGCTATGCTGAAAAATACTCGTCTCACCACCATACTGCTGGCTTCAGGTCTGTGTCTGCTGGGGGTTTTTCTCGCCTCAGCACTGCTAAGCGCACACTATTTGCAGCGTAGCGCCAATGCACTGAAAGGCCTGAATCGTGAGGTTTCCGCCACACTGGGCGTAGCCGATACCACTAACTGGATGCGGGCAGCAAGAACCACGCTACTGGCGGCGGTTCCGCACGTGGCGGACAGCGATCCTCAGGCGCTCAACAGCGCGCTGAAGCAGGCGCGCTTCTATTATGATGGCGGCATGAAATTTATGGCGGCCTATCAGGCTGCGCCGAAAATGCCCGGCGAGCAGCCGCTGGCAGATGAGCTGGCCGCGCGCTATGCGGATTATACCGCCCAGGGGGTGGGTGCCCTGTTCAGTGCGCTGGAGAAAAAGGATGTCCCGCTCTTTTTGCAGCTGGCTGGGACCCGGGTGGTGACGCTGGATGAAGCGTATCGCGTGCCGCTGGATAAGGTTATTGCCCTGCATAAACAGGCTTCAGTCGAAATCACGCAGCAGGCAGGTCGCGACAGCTGGACAGCCCGCCTTGCCGCTATCCTCTCCTTCGCGCTGTTTATTTTTACCGGCCTGGTGATTGCGATCCTGCTGCGGCGCGTGCTGATAGCACCACTGCATCGGGCAGGAGAAGTGGCGACGGCAATAGGTGAAGGCGATCTGACCTCCCGCTTCCCACCCGCCCGCAATGATGAAGTGGGCAGGTTGTTACAGGGGCTGGAAGTGATGCAGCGTAGCCTGAATACGCTGGTGGGCGAAATAGTGCAGGGCGTCGGAGAAGTCGCGCGTGTTACCGCCCAAATCAGTGACGGTAACCACAGTCTTTCCAGTCGCACCGAGCAGCAGGCCGCCGCGCTGGAGGAGACCGCAGCCAGTATGGAACAGCTCTCTTCTACCGTTACCCTGAACGCGGCGAATGCGGATGTGGCCAGCGGCGCAGCCGCCTCGGCGTCGGCTACCGCCCGTCAGTGCGGAGAAGCCATGCAGGATGTGGTTCGCAGCATGAGCGATATCCGTACCAGCGCCACGGCGATCAGTGAAATCACCTCGGTGATTAACGGCATCGCTTTTCAGACTAATATTCTGGCGCTGAACGCCGCCGTTGAAGCTGCGCGGGCGGGCGAGCAGGGGCGAGGTTTTGCGGTTGTCGCCAATGAGGTTCGCACGCTGGCCCAGCGGAGTACGCACTCAGCGCGTGAAATTGAAAAGCTTATTGCTGATTCAAATCTGAATGTGAAACAGGGAGAAGAGAAAGTTGCGCTGGTCACCCGTACGACCGAAGAGATTATCACCTCTGTAACCGGCGTGACCTCGCTGATGAGTGAAATTGCGTCTGCTTCATCTGAGCAGAGCAAGGGCATCAGTCAGATTGGCGTGGCGGTCACCGAAATGGACAGTGTCACCCAGCAAAATGCCACGCTGGTGCAGGCCTCGGCGACGGCAACCACCATCCTGGAGGAGCAGGTGCAGTCACTGACCGGCATTATCAGTCGTTTCCACCTGCAGGTTTAGTAACTAAATAAAACGATTCTCAACATTAATAATTAATTAACTAAAAAACCACCAACCATTAAGTAACAATATTTTAATATTGCAGGGATATTTTTAACCCTTTTAGACAAAAGTGTAGATCCCTGATGACTAAAGTAACAAAACTCGCCACCACGCTTTCGCTGGCAGCGCTGCTGGTTTGTTCTGCCACTCGCGCTGAAAATGCGCCAGAAAAAACGGATGTCCTGCTTATTGGTGGCGGGATTATGAGCGCATCCTTAGGGACCCTGCTCGAGACGTTACAGCCAGACTGGAAACAGCTGATGGTGGAAAAACTCGATGGTGTGGCCCTTGAGTCTTCTAACGGCTGGAACAACGCGGGCACGGGTCACTCTGCTAACATGGAGCTGAACTATACGCCGGAGCGTCCGGATGGCACGATTGATTTCAGTAAAGCTCTGGAAATCAATGAAGCCTTTATGATTTCCCGACAGTTCTGGAGCACTCAGGTGCGTAACGGCGTGCTGAGCAATCCACACGCCTTTATCAACTCGACGCCGCATATGAGTTTTGTCTGGGGAGACAAAAACGTTGAGTTCCTGACTAAGCGTTACGCAGCTCTGCAAACCACCACCCTGTTCCAGGGGATGAAGTTCTCTACCGACCATAAGCAGATTGAGCAGTGGGCGCCACTGATTATGGAAGGACGCGATCCGCAGCAGAAAGTCGCGGCGACGTGGACGCCGGTGGGCACCGATGTTAACTACGGTGAGATAACCCGGCAGCTGGTAGGCAGCCTGAAAAAGAATGATAACTTTACGCTGAAAACCTCGGCGGAAGTGACGGAATTTAAGCGTAACGACGACAACTCCTGGCACGTGACCTATAAAGATGTGAAAAGCGGCGAGCAACACGTTGTCGATGCAAAATATGTCTTTATTGGCGCGGGCGGCGGTGCACTGAAGCTGCTGCAAAAAACCGGCATTCCGGAAGGCGAAAACTATGCGGGCTTCCCGGTAGGCGGATCATTCCTGGTTACTGAAAATCCGGCTATCACCAGCCGTCATCAGGAGAAAGTGTACGGTCAGGCTTCGGTAGGCGCGCCGCCGATGTCCGTGCCACATCTTGATGCCCGCTACCTCGATGGCAAGCGCGTGGTGCTGTTCGGGCCGTTTGCGACCTTTTCAACTAAATTCCTCAAAAATGGCTCGCTGTTTGATCTGCTGAGCACCACCACCAGTCACAATGTTATTCCTATGACCCACGTGGGTATGGATAATTTCGACCTGGTGAAATATCTGGTCGGGCAGGTGATGCTGACCGACGAGGACCGCTTCGAATCGCTGAAGGAGTACTATCCCGATGCGAAGAAAGAGGACTGGAAACTGATTCAGGCCGGACAGCGCGTACAGATCATCAAAAAGGACGCGGACAAGGGCGGCGTGCTCAAGCTGGGTACTGAAATTGTCACCGACAAACAGAAAACCGTGGCGGCACTGCTTGGCGCATCGCCGGGCGCCTCAACCGCTGCGCCAATTGCGATTAACGTAATTGAAAAACTGTTCCCCGGGCAGTTTAAGTCGCCTGAATGGCAGAGCAAAATCCGCTCAATTGTGCCGAGCTATGGTCAGAAGCTGAATGGCAACGTTGCCCTGACGCAGAAGGTCTGGGACGATACCGCCTCCACGCTACAGCTGACTAAGCCGCCGGTGATTCAGATGGGTGATAAAGCCAGCGACGCACCCGCTGACGCCGGTCAGCAGAAAAAAGCGGCTGCGGCCGGGCATGATATGGCGCTGTAAGCCTAACGACCTTTCGGGGTGCCGTCGCTAAAAAACGCCCGCAGGGAATAATCCTGCGGGCGTTTTTTTATATCAGTCTTTTTGTCTGAGGTGTATCTTTGTTGATTTATTATCATGGAAATACAGATGTTTATAAAAAAAAGCAATCAGATTAATATATATAAGGATTCTATCTACACCGCATTATTAAAAAAAATAAACAATAAATCATTTTCTGATAAAACGCTTGAGAAACTGGTGAAGATTTCAAACACCTCTTTGGGTCTGACAAAATTGGAAGCAAAAAAGATATTTTTTAAAAATGACCTGGTCGATAAAGGTTGCCCTTCGGCAAAGCTGGCTTTTGAGCTAAAAAAGGCGCTTCCACAGGTTTCCAACGATGAGCTGCGTGATAAAATAAATAAATTTATCTTCAACTGTAATGCTAGCGCTCCTGTCGTTCATCTTAAAAACAGAACTTCGACCACCGGCGTAATAAGAGTTATGAGTGCAGGTGAGTTTGTTAAGGAGTATTCGCATAAGATTGGTGAAACCATCGGCAAAGGAGGTGAAGCTATCGTAGTTAATGACAGTCAGGATAATAATAAAGTAATAAAAATCTTCTTCGATGATACCAGCCCGGAAGAAATAAACAATCAGGTCAGGGCGTTCGAAAAATTTTATGGAGAAAAATCAGCGGAGGCTTTATTTGGAAGAGCTATCCACATGGATAAAATTAAGGGCGTTCCCTTATCACAAATAAAAGAGTTCCCCGCCAATGCTGCTGACAGGTTCCTGACTCTGCTCATTGAAATGAATTCAAAAGGATGCCCACCCTCGGACCTGTCAGAAAACAACTTTCTCTATGATAAAGCAGAGAATAAGTTCTCTCCGGTTGATATTTCCCTGAGCGATAGCAATGAGATTGACAGGTCTGGTGTCGCGTACCTTCTCGATTATATAAAGGGAAAATCCACCTATTAATGATTTTAACCCTCAGCGCAGCACCCGCGGTCCTGAAGCCAAAAAAAAGCCTGAGTCCGGCTACATGCCGAATCCAGGCCCTCAAGCCCCTTAACTTATCGGGGGCCATTCAGTCCCCGTTAAGAGTGGGTGCTTCATAAAGCGGCTGCTGCTACGCGCCAGGCAGCTCTCCGGCGGTGCGTTCAACCAGCGTCAGCAGGACTTTGATATCCTCCAGCGTGACGGTCGGGTTTAGCAGCGTCAGTTTCAGGCAGGTGACACCGTTAAATTCGGTAACGCCAACGTTGGCGCGGCCCGACTCCAGCAGGGCATCGCCAATCCGCTGATTAAGCAGCGCGACGGCGGCATCGTTATGACTGCCTGCCTGCTCCGGCGAGCGATAGCGGAACAGCACGCTGGCCAGCTGTGGCGGCATCACTAATTCGAGCGAGCTCTGCTCGCTGACGTAACCGGCAACCTGCTGGGCCAGCGTCACGCCGTGATCGATAATGGCCGCGTACTGCTGCTGTCCCAGCGCTTCCAGACCCATCCACAGTTTTAACGCATCAAAACGGCGGGTAGTTTGCAGCGATTTGGAAACCAGATTCGGTACGCCCTGGGCTTCATCGAACTCGGAGTTCAGATAGGCAGCCTGATAGCGCATCAGCGCGTAGTGGCGCTCATCTTTCAGCAGGAAAGCGCCGCAGCTGATAGTCTGGAAGAACTGCTTGTGGAAGTCCAGGGTAATGGAATCCACCAGGTCAATGCCGTCCAGATAATCACGGTACTTTTCGGACAGCAACAGCGCGCCACCCCAGGCCGCATCGACGTGAACCCAGATCTGGTGTTCTGCCGCCAGCGTGGCAATGCTGCGCAGCGGATCGATAGCACCGGCATCGGTGGTACCTGCCGTGGCGACAATGGCCAGGATCTGCTCACCCCGGGCCTTCGCCTGCGTGATTTTCTCTGCCAGATCGTTCACGTCCATCCGCGCCAGCGCATCGGTTTTCACCAGCGTGACCGACTGGTAGCCCAGGCCCAACAGCGCCATGTTCTTCTGCACCGAGAAGTGTGCGTTTTCAGAACATAACACTCTGATTTTCCGCAGGTCGCCTACAAGGCCATCCTGCTGAATAGCATGGCCCTGACGCGCAAAGAAGGCATCGCGTGCCAGCATCAGCCCCATCAGGTTGCTCTGCGTGCCGCCGCTGGTAAAGACGCCGGCCTCACCATGTGGAAATCCGACCAGCCCGCGCAGCCATTCAATCAGCTTCATCTCAATGATGGTGGCAGAAGGGCTCTGATCCCAGGAGTCCATGCTCTGGTTGCTGGCGTTGATCAACACTTCCGCCGCCTGGCTGACCACCAGGCTTGGGCAGTGCAGATGCGCCACGCACTGTGGATGATGTACTGACAGGCTGTCTTTCAGAAAGTATTCAATCGCGCGTTCAATGGCGACCTGGTTGCCCAGCCCCTGAGGATTAAAATCCAGCGCGATGCGCTCACGCAGTTCAGCGACGGATTTACCCTGATACATTTCAGGCTGCTTAAGCCACTCGATCACCGCCTGACTGCTCTGCGCAATCGCCTGCTGATAGGCTTCGATACTCTGCGCAGAGCCTGCCAGAATTGGGTTTGACCCGGACATTACACTTACTCCACTCAGACGGGTTGAACACCAGCCGCTAACAGGGCCTGTTCAAATTTTTCCAGGAAAATACCCAGCTCATCATTGGTGATCAGCAGGGAAGGCAGCAGACGCAGTACGCTACCGTGACGGCCGCCGCGCTCCAGAATTAACCCGGCTTCAAAGCATTTTTTCTGTAGCAGAGCAGACAGCTCACCGTCGGCAGGGTAGCTACCCATATGATCCGGCGCTTCGCCCGGCTTCACGATCTCGATACCGATCATCAGACCCAGTCCGCGAATGTTGCCCATTACCGGATAACGCGCCTGCAGTTCCGCCAGGCGCGCTTTCAGCCACTCACCCTGCGCCGCGACTTTGTCAGCAATCTGGTTATCTTTCAGCAGCTGCAGCGTCTTCAGCCCGGTGGCCATTGCCAGCTGGTTGCCACGGAAGGTGCCGGTATGGTGACCCGGTTCCCAGGCATCGAACTGCTTTTTGATGCCCAGTACGGCCAGAGGTAAGCCGCCGCCGACGGCCTTGGACATGACGATGATGTCAGGCTCAATACCGGCGTGCTCAAAGGCAAAAAACTTACCGGTACGCGCAAATCCGGCCTGAACCTCATCCAGAATGAGCAGAATGCCGTGTTCCTGCGTCACCTTACGAATGCGCTGGAGCCACTCGACAGGTGCCGGGTTAACGCCGCCTTCGCCCTGAACCGCCTCGAGGATCACCGCCGCAGGTTTGCGCACGCCGCTCTCGACATCGTTAATCAGGTTTTCGAAGTAGTAGGTTAACGCGTTAACCCCGGCTTCGCCGCCGATACCCAGCGGGCAGCGGTAAAGATGCGGGTAAGGCATAAACTGCACTTCCGGCATCATGCCATTGATGGCTTCTTTCGGTCCCAGATTACCCGTTACCGCCAGCGCGCCATGCGTCATGCCATGGTAGCCGCCGGAGAAGCTGATTACGCCGGTGCGGCCGGTGTGTTTTTTCGCCAGCTTCAGCGCCGCTTCCACGGCATCGGCACCGGAAGGACCACAGAACTGCAGGCAGTACTCTTTACCCTGGCCGGGTAAGAGAGAGAGCAGATAAGCCGAGAACTGATCTTTTAACGGCGTAGTCAGATCGAGAGTATGTAACGGCAAGCCGCTGGTAATGACATTTTGGATGCTTTGCAGAATATCAGGATGATTATGGCCCAGCGCCAGCGTACCTGCGCCCGCAAGGCAATCAAGATATTGATTATTTTCAACATCGGTGATCCACACGCCCTCTGCTTTCGCGATCGCTAACGGCAGCTTCCGGGGGTAGCTCCTGACATTCGATTCAAATTCAGCTTGTCTTGCTAAAAAGGCTTCATTGTTTCCGTTTAATGAATTCGCACCTAAAGTATCAATACGGACTTTATCCGTCATCATATCACTCCTACAACCAGAGGGTCTTAGCACGCCCGGGTTGAATAATTGAATTAAGTTAGTCGTTGCCATAAATAAAGCGCGGCCAATATAGGGCTTTTCAGGCTATGACTCAATGATTAATTTTGATTAAATTTTACCCCTTTTTCTCCTTTCTAATCAGAGGTTTGTTTCGTAATTAAAACGACCGTCTCAGGGTAAGCTCGTCACCTGAAACAGACGGTTACCTTAAAGTACGGAATGTAGGGAATAGTCTATGATTGTTCTTCGGGCGGTTATCCGATGACGACTGCCCAACAGCCACAATTTCTAACTTTTGATACTGGCATCACCTGAACAACAAACGGGCGATGGCGCCCATTGCTCACTTACGGGTTAAACGAGGCAATCGAATGGCGTCAGGGAAATTTACGAAAAGTTGGGGCGCGGAATACGTCGGCGCGGGTGAAGTCCGTTTTCGTCTCTGGGCGACCGGACAGAAGAGGGTGACGTTAAGACTCTCAGGTAAAGACACAGAGATGGACCCGGCCGGCGACGGCTGGTTTGAAGCTACATTACAGGGCGTTGCGCCGGGTGCGGAGTATAATTTTGTGCTTGCCGACGGCACGCAGGTGCCGGATCCCGCTGCCCGGGCACAAAAAGCAGATGTTAATGGCCCCTCGATAGTGATCGATCCACTGCGTTACCGCTGGCAAAACACCGCCTGGACGGGGCGCCCATGGGAAGAGACGGTGGTCTACGAGCTGCATATCGGTACTTTCACCCCGGAGGGCACTTTTAGCGCCGCCATTGAAAAGCTGCCTTATCTGGCCGCAACCGGCATCACGATGATCGAACTCCTGCCGGTGTCGCAGTTCGGCGGCAATCGCGGCTGGGGCTATGATGGCGTTCTGCTTTACGCGCCGCATTCCGCCTATGGCACACCGGATGATTTCAAAGCCTTTGTTGACGCCGCGCATGGTCATGGCCTTTCCGTGGTGCTTGATATCGTTCTGAACCATTTCGGGTCCGAGGGTAACTATCTGCCGATGCTGGCACCTGACTTCTTCCACAAAGAGCGGATGACGCCGTGGGGTGCGGGCATTGCCTACGATGTCGATGCCGCTCGCCGTTATATCGCTGAGGTACCGCTCTACTGGCTACAGGAGTTTAAGCTTGACGGCCTGCGCTTTGATGCCATCGACCAGATCGACGATCCCTCAGAGAAGCACATACTCATTGAGATTGCTGAGCGCATCCGTGCCGACATTACCGATCGACCCGTGCATCTGACCACCGAGGACAATCGCAACGTTATATTCCTGCATCCGCGCGGGGAGGATGGCACCGTACCGCTTTATAGCGGCGAATGGAACGATGATTTCCATAATGCCATTCACGTTTTTGCGACCGGCGAAACCCACGGCTACTATCGCGATTTTGCCCATCAGCCGGAAAGGCTGATTGCACGCATTCTGACGGAAGGTTTCGCCTGGCAGGGGGAGGTTTCCGCGCAGACCGGCAAAAAGCACGGGGTTAAAAGCAGCGGTCAGCCGCCGCTGGCCTTTGTCGACTTTATTCAGAATCACGATCAGACAGGCAATCGCGCCAGGGGTGAAAGGCTGATTGAGCTTGCCGGAGCCGATCGCACCCGGATCCTGCTGGCCACGCTGCTTTTTTCACCGCATATCCCGCTGCTGTTTATGGGCGAGGAGTATGGCGAAACGAATCCTTTCCTGTTCTTTACCGATTTTCATGGCGACCTCGCCCGTGCCGTGCGCGAGGGCCGCGCGAAGGAGTTTGAAGGGCATGCTGGTCATGAAGATGGCAGCGTTCCCGATCCTAACGCACAGCAGACGTTTGCCCAGTCCAAACTTGACTGGCGCAAGCCAGAAAGCGACGAGGGGAAAAACTGGCTGGGGCTGACCCGCGAACTGCTGGCGCTGCGGCAGAAGTATATTGTACCGCTGCTTGCCACCGCTGGCGGCAATGCGGGCAGGGTGGTGAAAACGGCGGAGGGCTTTGTCGCCGTAAGCTGGGCTTTCCCACAGGGCACGCTCTCCCTGGCGCTGAATATTGGCGCGACAGACCAGCCGCTTCCTGACCAGCCCGGCGAGACGATCTACACCTGGCCGGCATCCGCCGGTGAAACGCTGCCGCAAAACAGTATTCTTGTGCGATTAGCCCCGGGAGAGAGTAAGTGACTATTCCAACCGCAACCTGGCGTATTCAGTTTCGCAACGGCATGACCTTTGACCGGGCCGCAGGCCTTGTACCCTACCTTAAGCGTCTTGGCATCAGCCACCTTTATGCCTCACCAATCTTTACGGCGACCTCTGGATCTGGCCACGGCTACGATGTGACCGATGCCAACGCCATTGACCCGGCGATTGGCGGGCGTGCAGGCTTTGACCGGCTGGTCAGGGTACTGAAGGAAGCAGGGCTTGGCCTGATTCTGGATATTGTACCGAACCATATGGCCGCCTCGCTGGAGAATGCGTGGTGGTATGACGTGATTGAGCACGGCGAAAAAAGCCGTTACGCCCGACATTTTGATATCGACTGGTCGCGCCCTCTGACCTTGCCCTGTCTTGGCGACTCGTTTGAGCAGGTACTGGAGAACGGGGATATCGCAGTCAAAGCCGATCCGCAAACCGGCAAACCCGCGCTGGCCTGCTACGAGAGTTTTTATCCGCTGGCACCCGAAACCTGGCAGGGGCAGGAAACTGAGGTCCTCGCGCTGACCGATAAAGCGGAGATCGCCGCGCTCCATCAGCGTCAGCCCTGGCGACTGACGTCATGGCGGGATGCGGCGAGCGATCTCTCCTACCGCCGCTTTTTTGAGATAACCGGGCTGGCTGGCGTCCGGGTGGAGGATCGCGCCGTGTTTGACGATACGCACCGGCTGATCCTGGAGCTGGTGCACTCCGGTGCGGTTGACGGGCTGCGCGTGGATCACGTCGATGGCCTGGCCGATCCGAAAGGGTATCTTGAGCGTCTTCGCCAGGAAGCCGGACCCGCCTGTTATATTACGGTCGAAAAAATTCTCGGCGAGGGCGAGCAGCTTCCCGCCGACTGGCCGGTTTCCGGCACCACGGGCTATGAATTTATCTCTTCGCTCTCCGATGTGCTGGTGGATAACAGCGGGATAGCCAGCCTGCGCAGGGCTTACGAACAGCAGGTCGCCAGACCCGTGGCAATGGAGAACGAACTGCGCGCGGCGAAGGTGCTGATGGCCGACAGAAATTTTGCCGGGGAATTTAACCGACTGCTGCATCTTGCCCTGGCCATCGCCACGCAGGAGGGGATGACGCAAAGCGAAAGTCGCCTCCGTGCCGCACTGCGCGAACTGCTGGTCGTATTTCCGGTGTATCGCACCTATGGCACCGCACAGGGGCTGCCCGAGGCCGACAGCGCGCTGCTGGGCCGGGTGGTTGAAGCGGTCAGGGAGGGTGCTAACGCGCCGGACTCTCAGGCACTCAATTTCCTGGTAGATATCCTGAAAGGTCGCCTCTCCGAGCCTGCAATACGTGACGCCGTCACATTCCGTCTTCGTTTCCAGCAGCTTACTGGTCCGCTGATGGCGAAATCGGTAGAGGATACGCTGTTCTTCCGCCATGGTATGAGCCTTGCGCTTAATGAAGTGGGCGCGGATCCGCTGCCGCGCGACTTTTCGCCCGCCCGGTTTCATGCAGATATGCAGAGACGACTGGAACGGCAGCCGGATGGCATTTCATCCACCTCGACCCATGACACCAAACGCGGGGAAGATGCCCGCGCCCGCCTCTATGCGCTGACCGAAGCGCCGGGGCTTTGGGCCGGGTGCGTGGCACGCTGGAGCCAGATTAACCAGCATCATATCGTTACGCTTGACGACGGTCCGGCACCTGAACCCGCAGTCAGCTGGATGCTGTATCAGGCGCTGGCAGGCGTCTGGCCGGTTCGCCTCCAGCCGGATGATAACGCGGGCCTTAATGCGCTCGAAGGGCGGTATATCGCTTTTGTCGAAAAGGCCCTGCGTGAAGCGAAACTGCGTACCGACTGGGGCGACAGCAATGCACCCTATGAAGAGGTGGTGCTCAACTATGCCCGACAGCTGCTTGCACCCGGCGCTCGTGCCTTCCTGCATGATTTTACTACTTCCCTGCAGCCCTTTATTCGTACCGGGCTGGTGAATGGCCTGACCCAGACCACGCTCAAACTTACCGCACCCGGCGTGCCGGATATCTATCAGGGCAGCGAAAGGCTGAACTTCACCCTTGTCGATCCCGATAACCGCCGCGAGCCGGATTTCGCCGCGCTTGAGCGGCTGGGGGAGGAAAACCTGTCGCTGACGCCGGACAGGGACTTCGATGGCCAGCTCAAGCAGCAGGTTATCGCCCGGCTGCTGCATCTGCGTCAGCAAATGCCGACCCTGTTTAGTCGCGGGGAGTATCTGCCGCTTAGCGCATCGGGTAACCGGGCAGAGAAAGTTATCGCTTTTGCCCGGGTGGGGCATGAGGCCGCGCTACTGGTTATCGCGCCGCGTCTGGTGTTTGATGCCGTTAACGGATCCGACCCGGGGCACCCTGCGGGCTGGACGCAGACGGAAATCATCCTGCCCGAGCGTCTCGCAAACCGACGCTACCGAAATGTTCTCAGCGGTGAAACCATTTCGCTGGTGGACCGATTGACTTTAACGGCGCTGGGTAACCTGTCGCCGCTGGTGCTGTTAAGTGATGAATTATCAGGAGTAGGGATAAATGTCTGACGGTAAACCTTTTGAAATTACGGCAGGATCCAGCCATCTTCTTGGTGCCACCGTCGATGAGGACGGCGTCAATTTCGCCATCTTCTCGGCACACGCGGAGCGCGTTGAGCTGTGCCTGTTTGACGAAAGTGGCAAAACGGAAATCGCCCGGCTTACGCTACCGGAATATACCCATGAAGTGTGGCACGGCTATGTGCCGGATCTGAAAGCGGGCGCGCTCTATGGCTATCGCGTTCACGGCCCGTACGATCCAGAGAACGGTCACCGTTTCAACGCCAACAAGCTGCTGATTGACCCCTATGCCCGCGAGCTGGTCGGTGACGTTGAGTGGAATGATGCGCACTACGCCTATGACCTGCTGCATGAGGAGAAGGACCTCACCTTTGACGAGCGCGACAGCGCGCCCTTTATGCCCAAGTGCCGGGTTATCGATCCGAATGCCGTTGACTGGCAGGACAATAACCGGCCCGCTGTTCCCTGGCCTAAATCCGTTATCTACGAAACCCATGTTAAAGGTTTCACCCAGCTTAACACTGCGCTGCCCGTGGAGCTGCGGGGCACCTTTGAAGGGATGGGGCATCAGGCTTCGGTGGACTATATCAAGAGCCTGGGCATTACCTCGGTTGAACTTCTGCCGGTTCACTGGTTCCCGGATGACCAACACCTGCTCGACAACGGACTGAAGAATTTCTGGGGCTACAATACCCTCGGCTTCTTTGCGCCCGCCTCACGCTATTTTGGGCCAAAGGGCATTCAGGGCTTCCGTGATATGGTGCGTGCCTTCCACGACGCCGGTATTGAGGTGATACTGGACGTGGTCTACAACCACACCGCAGAGGGGAATGAGCTGGGGCCGACGCTCTCTTTCAAGGGCATCGATAATTTCTCGTACTATCGCACGCTGCCAGACCAGCACCGCTATTACATCAATGACACCGGCACGGGGAATACTGTTAACACGTCGCACCCGCGCGTACTGCAACTGATTACCGACTCGCTGCGCTACTGGGCGGAAACCATGCATATCGACGGCTTTCGCTTTGACCTCGGGACCATTCTTGGCCGCGAGCCGGAGGGCTTCGATCAGCGCAGCGGCTTTTTCGATGCCGTGATGCAGGATCCGGTGCTCTCCAGGCTCAAGCTGATTGGAGAACCCTGGGATATTGGCCCGGGAGGCTATCAGGTTGGCGGTTTTCCACCGGGCTGGGCCGAATGGAACGACAAATATCGCGATACGGTACGAGAATACTGGAAGGGCAATAACGTCTCGACGGACTTTGCCGCCCGCCTGCTGGGTTCCGGCGACCTTTACGATCAGCGTGGACGCCGGCCCTGGGCGAGCGTCAACTTCATTACCGCCCACGACGGGTTTACGCTAAACGATCTGGTTTCCTACAGCGAAAAGCACAATGAGGCGAACGGCGAAGATAACAACGATGGCCATAATGATAATCGATCCGACAATTACGGGGCCGAGGGGCCAACGAACGACGAGGGCATTAATGCGGTACGTGAGCGGCAGAAGCGTAACTTCCTGACCACCATCTTCTTCTCACACGGTACGCCGATGCTGCTGGCGGGTGACGAGTTTGGCCGCAGCCAGATGGGCAACAATAACGGTTACTGTCAGGACAGCGAGGTTTCCTGGATCCACTGGGACAATCTGCCCGGAAGCAGCGATGCGCTGCGCGAATTTACCCGCCAGCTGATTACCCTGCGGGCCGCGCAGCCGCTGCTTCGCCGCGAGAACTGGCGCGACGGCATGGATATCAAATGGTTTAACGCCGGGGGCGGTTTTCAGCAGCCGGAGCAGTGGGATGAAGGATCAACGCTGGGCGTCTATCTCGGCCGCGAGGATTTACAGCAGGAGGAGGGTATCTGGCACGACGTGCTGATGCTGTTTAATCCCTTCGAAGGCAACGTCCCGTTCCTGATCCCGCAGTTTGGCGAAGGCGGCTGGGTGCTTGAGCTGACCACCTTCGACAGCGCAAAGCGTGGCCTGGTCATCACGCGTGAGAAAGAGTTCGAGCTGGAGGGGCGCAGCATCGCCATCTTCCGAAGGCCATAACAGGGCGCGGATAGCCTCCGTCCTCTGTAAGGCCGTCACAGGGTAAGCGTCACCGTCATTATCCCAATTATCCCATCAGCCCGGCATCGTCCGGGCTTTTTTACAACTTTTTCCAGCGCCCGGTAGACTGACGCCCTCCCAATCCCTAGCTGACGGGCGATGGCCGTGGCCCCCATCTTCTCCGTGGTATACAAACGATATACCTCAGCAGGATCTATGGAAGGCTTTCTCCCACGGTATACACCCCGGGCATTCGCCGCGGCAATGCCTTCCATCTGGCGTTCCCGACGAAGGTTGGTTTCAAACTCAGCGAAAACACCCAGCATATCGAGGAAAGCTTTGCCTGCAGCTGCAACTCACTCCTTCCAGTCCGGCTGCTTCCGCTGGCTTTTTCTGCACGAATAATTTCACAACCAGCAGCGCGGAGAATTTGTGTCTGCAGAGTAAGATCCTGGTCGCTGGTTGAAACGCGGGCATAGCCGTAAAGTGCCATAATGGTGAAAACTGTCTCGTTTAACTCCGGATGATGAAAACGTAACACCGGAATACGCATGCGCGTTTTTTTATAGTATTACGGAATGGTTTATATAGATAATTAGGGGGCGATAAAAAAAGGAGGGGTTTTGTGTCTGTAAACTCAATTAATTCATCAATATTGAGTAACTTCATTTGCCAAGTTGCAAGCAATCGAAATGTAAGCGAGACCTCAAAAAAAACATTTATAAAAAATATCAGTAGAATCTCTCAGTCACCGGAGAAAATGACCTCGTTAACGCGAAGAATCAAAAATCATTTTGAACTGAAGAATGACTCGATAGAAAAACATGGAGCCAGCATAAATAAATTTTACAGAAATGAGTTGATTAAAGAAGATTTATCTCCATCCAAAAATACTGCTTTGCATCAGATAGCAAGATCTCAGGTTTTGGCTGCAAATAGTAAATTCTCAGGCTCACATGTAAAGCTTGCTTTCGAGAAATATCATGGCGTGTCAATGGTGGACACAAGACCCAACTTGCCGACAAGGAACAAAACCTAAATAAAATCGATGATGTTTTTTTAAACAATAGTGTTTTTATTTTTAGTTATTGTGAGCCCAGTGTAATGGATTGCGAGCCGGGCATGATAAATGCGAACCCATTGTCACTTAATGTGAGCCGGTGGCTTTTTTCATTTGCAGTTAATGTGAGCCGAAATATGCGCTGATTGCGAGCCGGAGGGATTTCGATTGCGAGCAGCTACAGTTAGCATCCCTGGGCCTGCGCACGCAGAGGGACGTCCGCTGCTCTACTGTGGCGGCGGTATTAACGCGGCCGGGCTGGCCTGGCGTTTGCCGCCGCAGGCGAAGACCCGCAGTCTCTGCGACTGTATGATGATTCGCTTAACGGCTGGCTGAGCGATCCCGGCCTGCCGCTGGAAAAGGGGCAGGGAAAAGGCATCTTTATCCGCTGACTGACGATTTTTTTCTACCTGGGTGATGAGGTTTATTATGCAACAGCTTTCATGGCGCGACAGCGCAGTACGAGAGGCGCTCAGCCATATCAAACAGCACAAGCCTTTTTGCTACGGGCTGACCAACTATATTGCCGCTAACCTTTCTGCCAACGTGCTGCTGGCGGTGGGTGCGGGACCCGCAATTGGCGCGGTGTTTGACTGGCAAAAGGTGTTCGGCAGTCATGCCAGTGCGGTTTGGGTCAACGCCGCCTGCCTGATGAGCAATACGGCCGGGGAGGTTCGCCAGGCCGCACAGGCCGCACATCATGCGGGTGTTCCCTGGGTGCTGGATCCGGTGGCGGTCGGCGCAGGTGCGGTCGAATACGATCGCGTCGTGCAGGGGCTGCTGGAGTTCAGGCCCACCGCAATTCGCGGGAACGCCTCGGAGCTGATTGCGCTGGCAGGCGGCGAGGGCGGAGGACAGGGGGTTGAAACCACGCTGGCTTCGCAGGAGGCGCTACCGACAATTCAGGCTTTCTCGCGCAGGCTTGGCTGTATCACGGCGGTAAGCGGCCCTACGGATTACATCACCGATGGCGATCGCACCATTTTTGTCGAAGGGGGAGACGCCCGGCTGACGCAGGTCACGGGAGCGGGTTGCAGTCTGGGTGGCTTAATTGCTGCCTTCCTCTCAACCTCGGCCGATCCGCTGACGGCGGTGGCGGCCGCCCATGTGGTTTATGCCCAGGCCAGCGAGCGGGCATCATCCGCACGCGGCACCGGCAGCTTTGCGGTGAGCTTTCTGGATCACCTGTCGCTGCTTGATCCGCACGAAGCGTAAATCCACGGCGGGTTGAGCCTGGTTCTCGCTAAAAGGGAGAAGGGCAGGCTTGAGCGCGCCTGGCCTGAGTCTCCGTGAGATACCTCTCTCCATGTTGTAAATAGAAGAAAATGTGAGCTATTGGATGCGCGCTGGCCCTCCGGCGCTCGCTTTTTATACGTTTAAGCTGAATCGTTTAAAGCCTTGTCTTCTCAAGATCACCATAATCCAGTTTAACAGTTTCGTTATTGCCGACAGGTTGTGATTCACATCCCATTTCCCAAGCCCATTATCGACCTTTTCCTGCCGGGTGAGGAATATCACGTTTCTATTTGTTACTTATCAGTAAATTCTTTTAACTAATCTAAAAACGATTCAGCTAAAGAGGCTACTAATGAACAAAAGAGCGGCGTTAACGGTGCTGGCAGTAATGATTTCTGCTCCGGCGGTGGCTAAAACCTGGGTGCTGACAAGTGCTGAACTGGCTGTAGATCAAGGTAACTGGAAGATTTCCAGCGACGAGCTGAAGATTCAGGACAGCGCGTTCAGCATCGAACAAAAGGTGCTCCACGGGGGTAAACAGGAAGGCAGTAAAATCATTGTCATTCACAGTCAGTCGGGACTGACAATTACCCTCAGTCCGACCCGGGGCATGAACCTGCTGCGCGTAGAGGGCTTCGGCTCAAGAATGGGCTGGGATTCGCCGGTAAAAGAGGTCGTGAACCCGGCATTTATCAATCTGGAAAGCCGCAACGGCGTGGGCTGGCTGGAAGGTTTCAACGAAATGATGGTCCGCTGCGGCTACGAATGGACTGGACATCCAGTCACCGCTGACGGTCAGATTTATACCCTACACGGCAAAGCGGGAAATACGCCGGTGTCCCGGCTTGAAGTGGATGTGGCGGATGCCGCTCCGCATGAAATTCGAATTCGCGGCCTGATAAAGGAAAGCACCTTCAAAAAAGCGGATTTACAGACCCTGACCGAGCTGCGCTACGTGCCAGGCAGCAACAGCTTCAGCCTGCATGATGTTTTAACCAACCATGCTGACTATCCGCACGATTATCAGATTATTTATCACAGCAACTTCAGTACGCCCATTCTGGAAGAAGGCGCGCGGTTCCTGGCACCTATGTCCGGCATCAGCCCCTTTAATGATTATGCCAAAGCCGGTTTAAAAACATGGCAGACCTATGCGGGCCCGACCAAAGGTTTCGATGAAATGGTTTTCAACATCAGTCCGCTGTCTGATGCAAACCATCAGACCCTTGCGGCGGTGATCAATAAAGCCGGGGATAAGGGCGCTGCCATCCAGTTCGATACCAGGCAGCTGCCCGTCCTGACGCTATGGAAAAACACCGATACCCTGAAGCAGGGTTACGTGACCGGTATTGAGCCTGGCACCAGCTATGCCTATCCGGTGACCATTGAGCGTGAGCAGAAGCGCGTGAAACAGCTACAGCCCGGCGCAAGTACCGCATTTGACCTGACCTATACCTTGCTGCACAGCCGCGATCAGGTAACCGGGGTTCGTAACAGAATCGAAAAAATCCAGGGCGAAACGAAAGTTGATGAGATTACGACGCCAATGGCCAAAGAGTAGGGCGATGGCATAATCAGACCGGATCTGACAAAGATTAGATCCGGCAGGATCTAGTGACAGATCCCAGAGTACCTCTTGAATACCGCTCTGTCCCTGGATCGGTGTTGAACATATAAAAGGAGAAGCGCAGTGCAGGAGCTATAATTCATACCCTCATATGCAATTTAACATAATATACATTATACGAACCGAGGTAACGCTACGTTAAATCCTGAGATTTGTCGCTTCTACTCCCTTCTACTCCAATGGTGATGAAGTACGTCGCCCTGGAGATCCCTGTTTTTTCTGTCACACTGTTCAAAAGTTGGCTGCATTACCGGCTGCACGTAAGCTTTTTTTGATATTATGGGAAGAATAAATATCCGACAATTCAAACACATCTTTTTTTATTTTCAGAAGGAGTTGTGCAATGCCCATCAGTACAGTTGAAGTATCCTCTGCAGTGCCACGTCAGAGCGACGTCAAACATAACGTGAATGACGACAGCGTCCGGATCGACATGGAGTCAGCTCCCCTGATGAGCCGATTAAACTTCGTCAGCAACAGCACGAACAATCTGCAGGATAAAGAGCTGAAGGACAATCTTGAAAAAGGCAAAAGGCTGTATCAGGCTGCCCAAAGCCTTGGACATTCCGGCAACAATGATTCCGTTATGCCCGCCTTTAAAGGCGGGTGGTTTAGGAAATGCGGGATATATACCCTGCTTGCCGGGGCGGTGACAGGTGGCGCGTTCGGTATCGGAATGATGGCAGGATATAAATTCGGTCGGGCCGCGAACGGTAATAACGGTGCTCCGGGAAACCGCCCGTCGCCGGACAGCACACCTTACCCCGCCATTAAAGTAAATCAGACGGAACCGGACACAATTCCTGATGACGGGCCTCTTCGCCTGCACATACCGCTTCCTTCTGATGACGAGACGGAACATGCCCATTTCCGTCGCCACCTGCCGGATGAAAACGTAACGGGCGGCCCGACCGATCCCCGACAGATGAAGAACAGAAAAAGGTTCCATAAAGCAAAAATGCCGCTCCCCGCCGCCACAAAACGTGCAAACAGCGAGGTTAAAGACCTGCTCCGCGCTCAGGGTCTGCTGGAGAGGGGAAAGGTCAGCAAAGAACGCGTGTTGTCCGAAGTGGCCGGGTATCTGTACGGCGGTGAGACAGGTATCGCGGGTAACACGGACCAGCTCATGGAGCTGGCCAGAAAGATACTTGCTGCAAACAGACTATATGGTGGACAGAATGACGAAGAACTTCCCCTCGAACGAGCAAAGGCCGTTGTTCACCAGTGGCTGTTCAGCAACGTTGTGGGAAAGACACCCACAGAATATATTCTGGACAGGATGAAAGCAGATCCTTATCCGTCTTATTACACGGTCAGCAGTATCCTCCACCTATTAGATTTACAGGAATTATTTAAAAGCGGTCAGATAAGTTATATAAAAATTCCCGAAAAACAGAGGGGAGTCTTTAATGCAATGTGGTATTCCGCCCTGTGGGCAGAAATGCCCTTTCTTAAATTCACTGAAGATGAATCTGGTGTCCGATATGACAATGAAAAATCAGTCAGCGCACTGGCACTCGGGAGCTGTGAATTTGCCAACCTCTTTACCGGCTCCCTTTTTCTGAAAAACCTGTCAGATGAAGATTTTACCGCTGAAGAAGCAATGGCGGTCGGTGAGTCAATGTGGGAGTTAGCCGCTCGCGAAGGGGTGACGGAAGATAAAATTGTTTATTATGGCTCACCCGCCCTGTTTTTTACTGCCTCAGAGTCATCCGGAAACGGTAAGCTGGCCGGGGATAATGTTGCCGCGGCTGTTAACAGCTATGTCCGTTTCAGAGAGACAGTTACTGAGCTAAGGCGGGACATAAAAAAGAAATACGATGACTATCTTTCAGCAACAAAAAAATGGCGCAGTAAGGGCAAGCTGGCCGATGAGATTATAGCAGAGTGCCATGACCTTCCTCCGGCCTTACCTACCATAGGAGATGCTATCTTAAGCCCGGTACAGCGGCGGCAAAGAGAAGAGAAAGAGGCAAAACAGTTGTATATGCTGGGCACGTCAAAACCCTGCAGGAGCGCACCGGACAGTCTGGGTGATGAATACATTGCCCTGACGACTGACGTAGTTGAAAAGTTTAAGGATATCGACAAATATGTGATCCTCTCAGCATTAAGCACATTGCCCGAAGATGATCGAGCATTTATTTCTTCAGCCGATACGACCCTGCACGAAGTCCTGTTTGATATGAAAACAAACAGGTACAGCGGTAATAGGCTGATACCGCTGAATGTGAACACCAATATATCCCTGAACAACACGGATCTTTTTGCCGCGCGCCGGGGAGAAACAGAACGGATATACGCGCTGAAAAAAACCAACAAGCCGGACGGAAGCTACGCAATATACCGGGTCGATCGTGATATAAATAGTTATACCTATCATGGCCTTCTTGACAGGAATGATTTGAAACTTTTCAACGAAATCGACGGTGGAATTGTGAACCTTACGCCGGATTCCCAGGAAAAAATAACCTGCAAAATAGAGGTCGCTGATCAGATTGCGACGGGTGGTAATATGACACAACTGATTGATAATCTGAGCGGTGTTCACCGGAATAAACTTTATAATTCCTTATGTGAGTCAGGAAATGACCAGGCGGAAATTGAAAAAATCTGGCATACGGTTAAACATTTCATACCATTTTATGACTGTATTGACGGCAGCATCAACCATGACCCGGCCATGGCGGTGCCTTCTTGCCTGACAGATATCATTGCTTTCCTGCCAGTGATCGGAAAAGCCGTCAGTCTGAGTGCCCGGTTTGGGATGGGGGCGGCAAAAGAGGCGCTCTTTGCAGGCCGCATAGGCGTTGTTGCAGTGGGGGAAAATGCGCTCCGGGGCGCCAGCGCCAGTATGCCAACGACCGCCGAGCTGGCCTCGTTAGGGAAAGGCGTTCTGAAAGCTGCAGACCCCGGTTTCCAGTTGCTGGCAGCAGCAGCGCCACCTGGCAGGGACTTTGCGAAAAGAGTTGCTGCCCTGCTGTCCGGTAGTAAAAAGACGCCCGAACTGGCGCAAAAGATGGTCAGTGAGGGCTGGCTTGCCCGTCTCCCACAGGCGACATCAGGCGAGCTGATTAAGGGGAAACTGCCGGGCGCGGATCTGGCGGTGCCGGTAAAAGCCGTCGACAGGCTGCATGATGGCAGGGATGTTTACGTGCGGATCAATCCCAAAACCGGTATGCCGGGAGTGCAAAAATTTATTTGTAAGGAAAGCGGAGTTCTTGAACTCCTGCCAGCCAGGGTGGGAAAAATCCGGAACATCAGAGAGATATGGACAGAAAGTAACCGTGCAGACAATGATATTACTTATACAGGCGGCCGGGCCAAGAGAGGTGCCGGGGCCAGCAAACTGTGTTCTGCCCGTTCCCCCTCACCGGATATAGAACCTTCTAGTGTTATTATGGAAAAGAGATCTGGCGATGAATGTAAAAGAATATTACAACACTGGGAAGATTCAAATATTCCTGTGAAGGAGATGGATGATAATATTGAAAAATTATCTTACCTGGCTTCAAATAGGGTTGAAGATATACCAATTCTTGATGATTACATTAAGGCGGGAAATGTTGGAATAAACGATTATTTAAGATATGGTAAAGATACAAGCACTGGAGAATATGCAAGAGAGGCTTTCGAGTTAGGTGAAGCATATAATGGGCTGAAGAGTTATGATGATTTTTCATATAGAATAATGGTCATGCCACACGAAAGAGTGGAATCACTGGGCGTTGGAGATATTGTTGCTGACAAGGGGTTTTCAAGTTCATCTGCGCTTCCTAAAAATGCAAAAGAATGGCTGAATTCAAGCTATATCAAAGAGCATGCGGGTATAGGAGATGATTTTATTTTTATCGTTTATGATAAAGACATTCCAAAAAAAATTGCAGGAAACCATTTTCTTACGGATCATATACTGATTAGGCCTGGTGAAAAAATAAAAATCATCGCCAAAGATACCATCAATACTCAAGGGAGGAGTGTAACTATAATAGGTGCAGTTAGGTATGAAGGAGACATGCCGTCTTCTGATATTTATACAGGACGACGACCCTGTGAATAATTCTGTGTAACTGCCAACGTATTAGAGGTGATCGCTCAGGCGGTCACCGAACTCGATAATAAAGCGGCTCATCCCCAGCCGCCAGTTTCGGATCGGCATATTCCATTTTTTTGAAGCATCGCGGATCGCCAGATAAATGACTTTCCGCACCGGGTCATCCCTTCCACGACACGTATTTCAGGCTGTTACGCACCATGTGAA
>NZ_JBLREF010000054.1:0-419 GCF_047918655.1 Erwinia sp. PPS120
AATATACAGGCAGGCTACTGATGTCATGGGCGGCCCGACAGAATATAACCCTGCGTTTTATTCAGCCCGGTAAACCTCAGCAGAACGCTTATATTGAGCGATATAATCGTACAGTGCGCTATGACTGGCTGGGGCAGTACCTGTTTTCCTCGCTGGATGAATTGCAGGACTATGCCACACGCTGGCAATGGTTTTATAATCACGAGCGTCCGAATATGGCATTAAATGGCTACACGCCGATGCAGCATATTCAACGCATGACTTGATTCTACTTATCGCCTCCGTTAAAAAGGGGAGGATTACCGAAATACCTGCATATCTCTAACAGCAAACGCATGCACATGATGACTACGCTGATCACCGCCCTTAATGAAATATCTACGCCCCGAAATCCCGTTCTCACCGCGAGCAATATACCC
>NZ_JBLREF010000055.1:0-435 GCF_047918655.1 Erwinia sp. PPS120
TCACCGAACTCGATAATAAAGCGACTCATCGCCAGCCGCCAGTTTCGGATCGGCATATTCCATTTTTTTGAAGCATCCCTGATCGCCAGATAAATGACTTTCCTCACCGGGTCATCCGTCGGGAACACCTTGCGTTTCTTTATTGCCTGACGGATCACGCTGTTCAGCGATTCGATGGCGTTCGTAGTGTAAATAGCTTTACGGATATCCGGTGGATAATTGTAAAACGTATTGAGATTTTCCCAGTGTGCATACCAGCTTTTACTGATTTGCGGGTATTTATCGTCCCAGCCCCCTGCGAACTGCTCCAGAGCCATTAACGCCGCCTCTTCTGTTGGAGCCTGATACACCGCTTTCAGCCCGCCAGTCACGGCTTTATAGTCCTTCCACGACACGTATTTAGGCTGTTACGCACCATGTGAATAATGCACAGCT
>NZ_JBLREF010000056.1:0-459 GCF_047918655.1 Erwinia sp. PPS120
AGATGTGTATAAGAGACAGGAGATGTACGACGCGGATGTTTCACCCACGCTGATTTCTAAAGTCACCGATGCGGTTAAAGAGCAGGTCACAGAGTGGCAGAATCGCCCCCTGGATGCACTTTATCCCATTGTTTATCCTGACTGTATTGTTGTAAAAGTTCGCCACGGTGGTAGCGTGATTAACAAAGCCGTCTTCCTCGCACTGGGCATTAATACCGAAGGCCAGAAAGAGCTCCTGGGCATGTGGCTGGCAGAAAACGAAGGCGCAAAGTTCTGGCTCAGCGTGCTGACAGAGCTTAAAAACCGGGGCCTTCAGGATATCCTGATTGCCTGCGTGGACGGTCTGAAGGGCTTCCCGGATGCGATAAACAGCGTTTATCCCCAGACGCATATCCAGCTGTGCATTATTCACATGGTGCGTAACAGCCTGAAATACGTGTCGTGGAAGGACTATAAAGC
>NZ_JBLREF010000057.1:0-574 GCF_047918655.1 Erwinia sp. PPS120
CACCAAGCGTTTCCACATTCTCTGCCGCTTTGGTTGTGACACGCAGCGCCAGACGTCCCACCCCTTTAATCACCCCACCAATTACCGGGATCAGCGCAAACAGTAAAATAACCAGAAATACCCATTCAGTAACGCTTTCCCGCTTCTTTGGTTCTTTGGCAAGCCCAATGGATACCGCAATCAGATCGCGTACAGCAGTCACATCACCAACCAGCGGGATCATGCCAGTTACCGCATCGACAATGATCTGTCCGATGGTCTGTTTTTCATTAAACGCGCCCTGAAGCGTGCCCCAGATCCACTGCCCGGTTTCCAGGCTGGTTTCTTTAAACCAGGCAACACTTACCTCACTCATTGAACACCTCCGTTGTGTTTCTCTATCAGCGCATCGATATCAGATTCACTCAGTGATGACCCCGTAAATTGCTGATTATTTATGGTGCCTTTTCGCATATAACGCCGTGTATCCGGCCCAAACTCCACCTGCATACTTCCTGCCGGAATATCGTCCAGATGCAGATACCCCGCACCGTCCAGATTTCCGGTACGTACTGACCCATCCGCCAGTGTTGCC
>NZ_JBLREF010000058.1:0-26579 GCF_047918655.1 Erwinia sp. PPS120
AGGTGGCGTATATTACGCTTTCCTCCTTCAGAGTCAACTTCTTTTTGGGAAGTTTTTCTCCGGCGGTTCAGCTTCCTGACCCTCTCAACCCGGCGGCCTGTAAGCCGTTGTTCCGTGTCGATGGAGGCGCATTATAGGGATCCCATCTGAGAGCACAAGCCTTTTTTCGATCTTTCTTATCGCCCGCTGAATTTTCAATCCTTTCGTGCAGATCTCAGACGATCCGCACAAAAATACGTCATTTTTATCCGCGATCATTGCCTGTAAAGCGTTCACGGCGTTACGCTTTGATCAACTTCTTTAAAGAGAGAAAGAGATGTCCGCAAAACTGAGACCCTATAAAGATACCTTTCCCCATACTGGTCAGCGGGTAATGGTCGACGATTCAAGCATAGTGATTGGAGATGTAAGGCTGGAAGATGATGTTAGTGTCTGGCCACTGGTTGCTATCCGCGGTGACGTTAACCGCGTTCGTATTGGCAAACGAAGTAACATACAGGATGGCAGCATACTGCATGTCACTCATCGCTCTTCAACCGATCCTGAAGGTTTTCCTTTAACGATCGGGGAAGATGTCACGGTTGGTCATAAAGCGATGCTGCACGGCTGTACGATCGGTGACAGGGTTTTAGTCGGAATGGGGTCAATTTTGCTGGATGGTGTCATCATTGAAAGTGACGTGATGATAGGTGCGGGAACACTGGTACCACCAGGAAAGCGTTTGCAAAGCGGTTTCCTCTACTTAGGCAGCCCGGTCAGGCAGGTGCGACCGCTTACGGAAGCAGAGATTGCTGGTCTACTCTATTCTTCAGGTAATTACGTTCGTTGGAAAGATGAGTATCTTACTCAGGAAAGCCAGAACCAGCCCTGATCGTCTTCCAATCCTTCTTTAATAAGTTGCTCGGCCTCATCCTCAAGATCCCAGCGGTGAAGACTAAAGCTTACATGCGCAGGCTGACCAACATCAAAACGGCGAAGTAATGATTCGCCGCTTATTGCGCACATCACCATCAGGCCATTTACTAAAGCTGGAAAGCAAATGGCCTTTATGTCTTCATTCCACTCTTCACGGTCGGGGAATTGAATAGCCTGATTCACTCCTGAAGTTCCGCTCTGAGCACGGCGATTACCGGTTCGATATCTGGCATTTCTCCATGCCATAAAAGGAAGGAGTGAGCCGCCTGCCCCACCAGCATTCCCATGCCATCTGCTACATAACTTGCGCCATGCTGCCGACACCAGCGAATAAAAGGTGTATCGCCTGTTTGGTAGAACATGTCATAACAGCGCGTTTGCGCCGAAATGAGTGAAGAAGGCAGCGTGGGGATATCACCGGCAATGCCGCTTGAGGTCGCATTGATAATCAGATCGAAGGGTTTATCATTCAGCGTCTCTATGTCGCTCCATATCACCCCTCCTGTATGCTCAAAAACCTCTGCAAGCGCCTGAGCTTTTAAAGCGGTGCGATTGGTTATCGTTAGCGAGCAGCCCCAGGAAAGGAGCGGGAGTATTGCGCCACGTGCGGCACCGCCCGCCCCAACCAGAAGGATCCGATCCGTAGACTTGATCAGATCCAACCTTTGCAGATCGGACAGAAGCCCAATACCGTCCGTATTATCCCCCAGCAGTCGCCCATCCTCTAGCACCTTTAGGGTATTAACCGCACCCGCAAGCGCAGCGCGCTCCGTTAGTTCCTCAGCCAGTTCACAGGCCTGTTCTTTAAAAGGAAGGGTTACGTTGGCGCCCTTTCCACCATGAGCGATGAAATCATTGACGCTGTGAGCAAAACCATCCAGAGGGGTATGTGTGGATCCATATGCATGGTCTCGGCCCGTCTGTTCGGCAAAGAGCTGGTGTATTCGCGGTGATTTACTGTGGCTGATAGGATTACCGAAAACGGTAAAAGTTTGCTTCATATAACGTTACCCGTGACGAATGAGTTCGCCGGTTAAGACATCGCGAATTTCTGAGGGGTTTAATCGCCCTCCGGTTTCCCCTAAAAGGACGGGAAAATTTGTACCAAATTGCTCACTAACTTCGGCAGCCGTGCGACAGGGCGGATAGCCCGAAAGATTCGCGCTGGTCGATACCAGGGGTTTACCAAAATCCTGGCAAATCTGCTGAACAAGGGGATGATCGCTAACCCGAATAGCAAGAGATTCAAAACGTCCTGTCAGCCAGGCCGGCGTGTGGGGATTAGCGGGGACAACCCAGGTTACGGGTCCTGGCCAGCTCGCAAACATTCTCTCTTTTTGAGCCAGAGAAAGCTGCGCATCATCAATATAGGGCTGGAGCTGGTGATAATCAGCGGCAATCAGAATAAGTCCTTTTTCCACAGGACGCTTCTTTAAGTGTAAAAGCTGCGCCACCGCAGATTCGCTATCGGGATCGCACCCCAGACCAAATACTGCTTCGGTGGGATAGGCGATGACGGCTCCCTTATGTAATCCCTCAAGGCACAGGATCGCCGATTCAGTTAAAACATTATTCATCACTACTTGTACCTGCTGTTACTGGCTTTCCACAAACTTTACTGGCGCAAAAGCGTTTTACCCCCTGCGCCGTCTTTTTCTTCATTAACAGAGGAAAATGACACGCATTACACTCCCCCTCCACGGGTGTGGCATTCAGCGCAAACTGGCAGTCAGGGTAACGATCGCAGGCATGAAAGGTTTTCCCGTAACGCGAACGGCGCTGAACCAGATTACCCTGCTGGCACTGAGGGCACTTTATTGCGGTTTCATCAGGCTTATCAATAAGTTCAGTATGCTCGCACTCGGGGTAACGGCTACAGGCAATAAACATTCCGTAGCGGCCCTGGCGCAATACCAGCTCTTCATGGCACTCTGGACAGCGCTGCCCTTCAAGCACTTTGACAACGTGACCATCAGCCTGCTTTTTTAATGGCCGAACGTAGTCACACGCGGGGTAATCGGCGCATCCAATAAAAGCGCCATGTTTCCCGGAGCGGATAACCAGTTCTGCCCCACACTGGGGGCAGGGTTCATTTTTTCGCACAGCGAAAAGCGCTGTTTTATTCATAATGTTAAACACCAGGGAAGTCCCTAGTGCACAATTCCTTCATTGACGTCGAAAATAAGTTCTTCCACCTTTTGATAGGCGTTTTCACATCCAGGGATGTTAAACAGCACCATCAATACAACCCACTTGAGATCCTCAAGATCGAACTCAAGTGTATCCAGCGCCATTATACGTTCGATAACCATTTCGCGGGTTTCAAGATTAAGTACCTGTATTTGTTCCAGGAACAAAATAAACCCACGGCAGTTGGCATCTAAACGCTGGCTCTCTTCTTCGGTGTAGATACGCATAGACAGCGGATCGGTTGCAAGCAGAATTGGCGCAACTAAGCCGTCCTGATAATCTGCAAGCTTTTCCAACCAGTTCAACGCATTATAAATGTCTTCACGATGAAAACCTGCATCGGTCAAATCATCTGTCAATTTATCCTGATCAACGCGCATTTCTGCTTCGCTATGGATATACGTTTCAAATAAGTACATTAGTACGTCGAACATGGCTTGCCCTCCTCAATCGGACATAGCCGCCGGGTACAGCTGCGATCCACCCTGCTAACTCCAACTCAAGCAGCTTAGCTACGATGGCTGGCACAGGTTGGCCGGCACGTTCAGCGACGACGTCAACAGGTGTAACCTCATCTCCTACGTTAGTCAACACATCGGCAAATGGCAATGCCGTATTAGCTTCGTCGGCAGAATATGTTGATTGAAGGCCAGGTAACCAGTCCAGTTGACTATTAAGTTGCTCCAGTATGCTATTGGGGTGAGCAGTTAATAATGCCCCCTGCTGGATTAGCCAGTGTGTACCTTCACTGCCAGGGTTACCAATAGCACCCGGAAGCGCGTAGATTTCCCGATTTTGTTCTAGCGCCAGTCGTGCCGTAACCAGGGAACCGCTCTTTATACCCGCTTCGACAACTAACACCCCAAGGCTGAGCCCGCTGATAATTCTGTTGCGCTGCGGGAAATGATAAGACATGGGACGAGCGGATAAAGGGAATTCAGACACCAGCGCTCCCCCTCCCGCGATGATATCTTTAGCCAGTTGAGCATGGCGGCGGGGATAGATACACCTCAGCCCGCTGCCTAAGACGGCAAGCGTTTTGCCTTTGACCGCAAGCGTAGCCCGGTGAGCCACACTGTCGATGCCGAGCGCCAGGCCGCTGGTAATGGTCAGCCCACTCAATGCCAGCGCCTGAGCGAAAAAGGTTCCCCAGCATCGGCCATAAGGTGAACAGTTGCGGCTACCAACAATCGCAATTTGCGGCGTCGAAAGTAGCCCCGGGTCACCTTCAACGAAGAGTATCGTCGGGAAGTCGGCTATCTGCCTTAACCGCTCGGGGTAGAGTGGACTGGCACAGGAAATAAAATAGCGTTGAGGATGATCAAGCCAGTTAAGGGCTTCAGAAACAATGGTACGGTCATAATAAAGGAAGGCTTCCTTCTGCGCAGGCGAGAAACCCACTAAGTCCAGTTCCCTCTCTGCTATCGCTGGCTGGAGAAGCAGCATTTCCACAATCTGCTGACAGTGCTGACGAGCTAAACCCTTTACGCACGAGAGGCGTAACCAAATCTCCATAGGTGTCATTGCGCCCTCCTTGTCACAGGCCTCTTAGCCCATCTCTACCGAGCAGGAATGCTGTCAATCATGCCCTGAAATGTCTACAATAAGAGTTATAAACATCTAATCCCTTGAACACAGATCTGGAAAGTTATGTCAGTTTTACAGGTATTACATTTTCCTGACGAGCGCCTACGCACCGTCGCGAAACCCGTTAAAGAAGTCGATGCTAATGTCCAGCGTATCGTGGATGATATGTTCGAAACGATGTACGCCGAGGAAGGTATCGGGCTGGCTGCCACTCAGGTTGATATTCACCAGCGTATTATTGTTATCGATGTTTCTGAAAATCGTGATGAGCGCCTGGTGTTGATTAACCCGGAAATGCTTGAAAAGAGCGGTGAGACAGGTATTGAAGAGGGTTGTCTTTCTATTCCTGAACAGCGCGCGCTTGTCCCCCGTGCCGGGAAGGTAAAAATACGGGCTTTGAATCGCGAAGGCGTTAGCTTTGAGCTTGAGGCCGATGACCTGCTCGCGATTTGTATCCAGCATGAGATGGATCATCTGGTCGGCAAACTGTTTATTGATTATCTGTCGCCAATGAAGCGTCAGCGTATCCGTCAGAAACTGGAAAAACTTTATCGCCAGAGCGCGCGTGATTAACCCGTGCCATAAAAAGGTAAGAGCGTGTCTGACTCCCTGAATATTATTTTTGCCGGAACACCTGATTTTGCCGCGCGCCACCTTGCTGCGCTGCTGTCATCCGGCCACAACGTAGTGGGTGTTTTCACCCAGCCGGACCGCCCTGCAGGGCGAGGCAATAAGCTCAACGCCAGCCCGGTTAAACAGCTTGCAGAGCAGCATGGCCTGCCTGTTTTCCAGCCGAAAACACTGCGTCCCGAAGAGAACCAGCGTTTGGTGTCCCAGCTTCATGCTGATGTTATGGTCGTGGTTGCCTACGGTCTCATTTTACCTGAAGCCGTACTGGCGATGCCCCGCCTGGGCTGTATAAACGTTCATGGCTCACTCCTTCCTAAGTGGCGCGGTGCGGCACCTATACAGCGCTCATTGTGGGCAGGCGACAGTGAAACAGGCGTGACGATTATGCAAATGGACGTCGGACTGGATACCGGCGATATGCTGCACAAACTCTCCTGTCCGATCGAGCCTGAGGATACCAGCGCTTCGCTGTACAATAAGCTTGCCGGTCTGGGCCCTCAGGGCATGTTGGATACGCTCGCGCAGCTCGCCAACGGAACGGCTGTTGCTGAGGTTCAGGACGAAGCGTTGGTCAGCTACGCAGAAAAACTGAGTAAAGAAGAAGCCAGGCTGGACTGGTCGCTATCTGCGTCACAGCTTGAACGCTGCATTCGCGCCTTTAACCCATGGCCGGTCAGTTACTTTGTCATTGATGATCTACCTGTAAAGGTTTGGAAAGCCTCGGTTCTGCCGCACGTGGATAAACAGGCTGGTGAAATAGTCCTGGCTGATAAACAGGGTATTCAGGTTGCAACAGCAGACGGCGTACTGAATATCGAAGAACTCCAGCCAGCGGGTAAAAAAGCCATGCCGGTTCAGGATCTCCTCAATTCCCGCCGTGACTGGTTTATTCCGGGCAATGTGCTTGTCTGATACATCGCCCGGCTTTATGTCGGGCTGATCTTGATTTGCGATCCCTTATGAAAAAAATGATTAATTTGCGCAGCGTTGCTGCCCAGACCATTGAGAAAGTGGTCGAGCAGGGACAGTCCCTGAGCAATGTGCTGCCCGCAGCCCAAAAGTCCCTTGCGGAAAAAGATGGCGCTCTGCTTCAGGAGCTTTGTTACGGCGTTTTGCGCACGCTTCCTCAGCTTGAGTGGCTGATTAGCCAGCTAATGGAGCGGCCTTTAACAGGCAAACAACGTGCCGTACATTTTTTGATCATGGTTGGGCTTTATCAGCTGATATTTACTCGTATACCTGCCCACGCCGCGCTGGCCGAAACGGTGGAAGGTGCCATCGCCCTGAAACGTCAACAGTTTAAGGGGGTTATCAACGGCGTGCTGCGTCAGTTCCTGCGCCAGCAGGAAGCCCTGATGGAGGCAATGAATAGCGAAGATCGTAATCACCTCCATCCTAAATGGCTGCTGACGAGACTACAGCAGGCATGGCCCGAACGGTGGCGGCAGATCGTTGACGCTAATAACCAGCGTCCGCCTATGTGGCTGCGGGTAAACCGGCAGCATCATACCCGTGATACCTGGCTCTCTCTTCTGCAGGATACGGGTAATAACGCTGTCCCGCATCCTGAGCATCCTGACGCGCTCAGGCTTGAGGCCCCCTGCGGGGTAAGCCAGCTACCGGGGTTCGCAGAGGGCTGGGTGACGGTTCAGGATGCCTCCGCCCAGGGCTGTGTAGCGCTTCTGGACCCACAGGATGGTGAATCAGTTCTGGATCTTTGTGCTGCTCCTGGCGGAAAAACGACCCATATTCTGGAAGCGGCACCGCAGGCAACGGTACTGGCTGTGGATGTAGATGCTCAGCGGCTTTCCCGTATCAGTGAAAATTTACAGCGTCTTAATTTGTCAGCCGTCGTCAGGGTCGGCGATGGCAGAACACCGGAAGAATGGTGCGGAAAAAGTCAGTTTGACCGCATTCTGCTTGATGCGCCCTGCTCTGCCACGGGCGTAATACGACGTCATCCTGACATCAAATGGTTGCGTCGTGACCGTGACATCGCAGAACTCGTTGCATTGCAGGCGAATATTCTGGATGCCATCTGGCCACATCTCAAAACGGGCGGCACTCTACTTTATGCCACCTGTTCAGTACTGCCGGAAGAGAACCACATGCAGATCGCCGCATTTATGACGCGACATAGTGATGCCGGGCATATTGAGATCGGTGGTGGCGCCTTAGCAGGTCGGCAAGTTTTTCCCGATCCAACGGGCGGCGATGGCTTCTACTATGCAAAGTTAATAAAGAAATAATCGACAGGCCATGCGGAATTCCCCGTGGCCCCTTAATGGCCCCAACAATCAGACTGAAGCATAATGAAAATAATCATTCTTGGCGCTGGTCAGGTGGGTGGTACCCTCGCTGAAAACCTGGTAGGCGAAAATAACGATATCACGGTCGTAGACACTAACGCGATCCGCCTTCGCCAGCTACAGGATAAATACGACCTGCGGGTGGTTCAGGGCCATGGTTCTCATCCGCGCGTACTGCGTGAGGCTGGCGCGGAAGATGCTGATATGCTGGTGGCAGTAACCAATTCTGACGAAACGAATATGGTCGCCTGCCAGGTGGCTTATTCTCTGTTTAATACACCAAACCGCATCGCCCGCATCCGTGCTCCGGATTATATCCGTGATGCAGATAAGCTGTTCATTCCTGAAGCGGTGCCAATTGATCATCTGATCTCTCCCGAACAACTGGTTATTGATAATATTTACCGCCTGATCGAGTATCCCGGTGCACTGCAGGTGGTAAATTTTGCTGAGGGCAAAGTCAGCCTTGCGGTAGTCAAAGCGTATTATGGTGGTCCCCTGGTAGGGAATGCGCTTTCTGTAATGCGCGATCATATGCCGCATATCGATACGCGTGTGGCGGCGATTTTCCGTCAGGACAGACCCATTCGCCCTCAGGGTTCAACCATCGTTGAAGCCGGGGACGAAGTATTCTTTATTGCGGCCAGCCAGCATATCAGAGCGGTAATGAGCGAGTATCAGCGGCTGGAAAAGCCATATAAACGCATTATGATCGTAGGCGGTGGTAATATCGGTTCCGGTTTAGCCCTGCGTCTTGAGAAAAATTACAGCGTAAAACTGATTGAACGCGATCAGCAACGCGCGGCCGAGCTGGCTGAACTCTTACAGAATACCATTGTGTTTTACGGGGATGCGTCCGATCAGGAACTGCTTGCTGAAGAACATATCGATCAGATCGATCTTTTTATCGCGATCACTAATGACGATGAAGCCAACATTATGTCAGCGATGCTGGCTAAAAAAATGGGCGCCAAAAAAGTAATGGTGCTGATCCAGCGTAAGGCCTATGTCGATCTTGTTCAGGGAAGCGTCATTGATATCGCAATTTCCCCGCAGCAGGCAACAATATCGGCATTGTTAGGGCATGTCCGTAAGGCTGATATTGTCGGCGTATCATCGCTACGCCGCGGCGTAGCAGAAGCCATTGAGGCAATTGCTCACGGCGATGAGACAACCTCCCGGGTTGTTGGGCGGGAAATCAATGATATTAAACTGCCTCCCGGTACCCTGATTGGCGCGGTTGTGCGTGGTGATGACATTATGATCGCCAATAACAACCTGCGCATTGAACAGGGGGATCACGTCATCATGTTTCTTACGGACAAAAAGTTTGTAGGAGATGTCGAGAGGCTATTTCAGCCGAGCCCCTTTTTCCTGTAACAGTCCGACCTGTCTTCTCACTGTCACCTCCATCGGGGTGACCGCTTAAATTTTTCCGCTTCATCCTGGTAAAAACGGGATCGTTTGTTAGACTTAACAACTGGTAAAGGATTGGAGAGAACAATGAGTTTATTCAAAGAGTTTCGTGATTTCGCCATGCGCGGCAATGTGGTCGACCTGGCAGTTGGTGTCATTATTGGTGCGGCATTCGGTAAGATTGTTTCTTCACTGGTGGCAAACATCATTATGCCGCCGTTGGGCCTTTTGATCGGGGGAGTAGACTTCAAATCGTTCGCCTGGGTACTTAAACCTGCCGTGGGTGACACCCCAGCGGTCGTAATGCAATACGGTATTTTTATTCAGACCGTGTTTGATTTCGTGATCGTCGCATTCGCCATTTTTATGGCTATCAAGCTGATGAACAAACTGCATAAGAAAAAGGAAGTGGAAAAACCCGCTCCCAAGCCCAGTGTCGAAGAAACCCTTCTCACTGAAATTCGCGATTTGCTGAAACAGCAGAATGGTCAGTCCTGATTACGACTTTCTTATTAAGAAAACCGCCGACGGCGGTTTTTTTATTCAGAAAAGAGGCCTGCCTTAAAGCTAACTTATCAGGTTTCAAAGTAACTCTTGCACATACAGGGGCGCCCTGTCTGAGGTCATGAGGTCATAATCCTCTACAACCTCTGGGATAAACTGGACTGACCCCGCCCCGGTAGACGATCCTGCCCTATAGTTGGACTGACCCCACATCAGTAGACAAATCCTGTCCTCACGACGAGGCCTGTTCAAAGGCCTCAGGACTGACGCCGCCGGGATGGCTGTGGCGCCGGGCAGGTTGTAGAACACTTCAATGTAATCGAAGATATCCGCCCGGGCCAGCTCCCGGGTTTTATAGATACGTTTTCTGATACGCTCTTTTTTCAGCGAACTGAAGAACGATTCGGCCACCGCATTATCCCAGCAGTTGCCACGCCGGCTCATACTCGGGGCCAGGTTATTGGCCCGGCAGAAGCGCTGCCAGTCGTCACTGCCGTACTGACTGCCCTGATCCGAATGCACAATGACTTCGCCTTCCGGTTTTCGCCGCCAGACGGCCATCATCAGCGAATCCAGCGCCAGCTCACGTGAGAGTGTCGGTTTCATCGACCAGCCCACTACGTTACATGCGAGCAAATCTATAAACACCGCCAGATAAAGCCAGCCCTGCCAGGTACGAATATAGGTAATATCGGTGACCCAGACCTGATTGGCCCGCACGACGGTAAACTGCCGCTGCACGCGATTCGGGGCAACGACTGAAGGTCTGCCAGCGATACGACGTGGCGCTTTATAGCCGCGTACTGCTTTGATCCGGTTCAGTTGCATAATACGGCTCACCCGGTTTTTACCGCAGGGTTCGCCAATTTCATTCAGATCGCCATGAACCCGGCGATAGCCGTACACGCCTCCGCTCAGTGAATAAGAGTCACGGATAAGAGCCAGCAGGTGCTGATTATCTTTATCCCGCGCAGAGACCGGGCTATGCAGCCACGCACAGAACCCGGCCCGGGCGACACACAGTACCCGACACATCGTCATGACACCCCATACAGAGCGGTGTTCATTGATAAAGCGGTACTTCAGTCGGGCTCCCTTGCAAAGTACCGCGCGGCTTTTTCAGAATATCCCGTTCTTCTTCAGTGCGCTTTAGCTGCGCTCTGAGCTTCAGGATCTCACTTTTTGCTTCCAGTAAATCACGGGCATGCTGCCCGCTGTTATCGGGTTTAATCGCCCGTAACCACTTGTAGAGACTGTGTGCAGAAACGCCCAGCCGGTCGGATACTTCAGCGACGGAATAGCCACGCTCCGTTATCTGACGGACGGCTTCTTCCTTAAATTCAGGTGTAAATCGTGGTGTGCCCATACGTTCCTCCTATGCTCAAACTATAGGGCAGGATCGTCTACCGGGGCGGGGTCAGTCCAGTTTTTACAGCAGCTTACAGGATTATTTGAAGACGTTTAAGCCAGAAGGCCAGTGGTAAAGCTCTCTTTACCACTGGCCTCCCAGTTACCCTTTTTAGCGTGTTTGTCTTTACGCCGAAAGCTGCCCTTCCCCTTGTGGTTCACTTCGATCCTGACTTTAAACAAAGGATCGTGCAGTAATGCTTCAATCGCATTATCGCGGATCACACCTTTTTTGTGTTGATAACCTGACATCTTTTGCTCCTAAATGAGTAACGGCAAGAATATAGAACCCACCGAGAAAAAAATCAATCTGCTACGGAAATTTCACCTTTTTCCAGCGCTTCGAGGATCGAACAGTAAACACTGCTGTGTGAGCTACCACAGCATGCATCATTCAGTCTTTGCAGCGAACGCTGCATATTCTGCAGTTCAGCAATCATAGCTTCAACTTCCTTCAGCCGCTTCTTCACGATACCTTTAGACTCTTCGCAGGTATGATGCGCGGGATCCACGCGGATCGACAGTAATTCACGTATTGCCTCAAGGCTAAATCCCAGCTGCCTTCCATAACGAATGAATTTCAGTCGCTGCAAATCGTTGTCGCTGTAAAGACGAAATCCACCTTCAGTACGGATTTCATGATCCATCATTTGCTGCTTTTCGTAAAAGCGTATGGTATCTGGCGTTACATTGGCCAGTTTGGCCAGCTGACCAATTTTAAACATCCTCCTTTCCTTTAAAATGTCGGTGAACCCGATCGCCATAATCGCCGCGTAAAAAAGTGGTGCTCATTCCAGCCTGCCTAAGCTTCATTTCCAGTAGAACCAGCCGCTTCGCATGTTGATCATAGCTGTCATCATCGGGTGTAAGTCCTGCCAGTAGTTGATCCAGTTCGACCGCTTCGCGCCGTATTTCAAGTTCTGGTGGTAGATAACCGGAATTTTTCATCAGACGATATGCCGCACGCAGCCCAGGGGGAACATGACTGTCGTCATCCAGTACAAGCTTTTTACCGCTGCCCGAAAGATCATCCAGTTCACCATTCTTTTGCGCTTCGGCAATATGCTGCTCTACCAACCGATCAATCAGCCACATAATAAACCTGCAATATTTTTGGGGGAAGAAGATAAGAATAACGCGTGAAGAGAAGTAGGGGAATTTCAGATATAAAAAAACCGGGCAAGCCCGGTTTTTCCAACATACAGCAAATTACTCTGCTGCAGCTTCTGCTTGAGCTTCTGGACGATCAACCAGCTCGATGTAAGCCATCGGAGCGTTGTCACCAGCGCGGAAGCCACACTTCAGAATACGAGTGTAACCACCGGCACGGCTCGCGAAACGCGGGCCCAGCTCGTTAAACAGTTTTGCCACGATCTCGTTATCACGAGTGCGGGCGAATGCCAGACGACGATTAGCTACGCTGTCGGTCTTGGCAAGAGTAATCAGCGGCTCAACTACACGACGCAGCTCTTTCGCTTTTGGCAAGGTCGTCTTGATGATCTCATGACGAACCAAAGAGCCAGCCATGTTGCGGAACATAGCCTGACGATGGCTGCTGTTGCGGTTCAGTTGACGACCACTCTTACGATGGCGCATGACCTTATCCTTCTCAGTGAAACCTTAACCTGTGATCGGGTTATTCATCAGCAATGCTAGCGGGTGGCCAGTTTTCCAGGCGCATGCCCAGAGACAAACCACGAGAAGCCAGCACATCTTTAATCTCGGTAAGAGATTTTTTACCAAGGTTAGGCGTTTTAAGCAGCTCAACCTCAGTACGCTGTACCAGATCACCGATGTAGTGGATAGCTTCTGCCTTAAGGCAGTTAGCAGAGCGGACAGTCAATTCCAGATCGTCAACAGGGCGCAGCAGGATCGGATCGAATTCTGGTTTCTCTTCTTTCACTTCCGGCTGACGTACATCACGTAAGTCAACGAAAGCTTCCAGTTGTTCTGCCAGGATGGTTGCCGCACGGCGGATCGCTTCTTCAGGATCAATAGTGCCGTTGGTTTCCATTTCGATGACCAGCTTGTCCAGGTCGGTACGCTGTTCTACACGCGCTGCTTCAACATTGTAGGCGATACGCTCTACAGGGCTGTAACAGGCATCGACTAACAGACGACCGATCGGGCGCTCATCTTCTTCCGAATGAATTCGGGCAGAAGCCGGCACATAACCACGACCACGCTGAACTTTGATACGCATGCTGATAGCAGCGTTTTCATCAGTCAGATGGCAGATCACGTGCTGCGGCTTGACGATTTCGACATCACCATCATGGGTGATATCGGCTGCAGTCACAGGGCCAATGCCAGACTTATTCAGAGTAAGAACAACTTCATCTTTCCCCTGAACTCTTACCGCCAGCCCTTTCAGGTTGAGCAGGATTTCCAGGATATCTTCCTGTACGCCCTCTTTGGTGCTGTACTCATGTAGTACACCATCAATTTCAACCTCGGTCACCGCGCAACCCGGCATTGATGAAAGCAGAATACGGCGCAGTGCGTTACCAAGAGTATGGCCAAAGCCACGCTCTAAAGGCTCAAGGGTCACCTTGGCGTGCGTCGAACTCACTTGCTCGATATCTACCAGGCGCGGTTTTAGAAACTCTGTCACAGAACCCTGCATTGTGTCCTCTCTTTGGTACTAAGCTTTACTTGGAGTAAAGCTCGACGATCAGGTGTTCGTTAATGTCCGCAGACAGATCGGTACGTTCAGGAATACGCTTGAACACACCTTCCATCTTAGTTGCATCAACTTCCAGCCAGGTTGGCTTTTCACGCTGTTCAGCCAGCTCCAGAGCGGCTTTCACGCGAGACTGCTTTTTGGCTTTCTCGCGGATGCTAACAACGTCATTCGGAGTTACCTGATAAGAAGCGATGCTAACAACGCGGCCATTTACCATGATAGATTTGTGGCTAACCAGCTGACGTGCTTCTGCACGAGTGGCGCCAAAGCCCATACGATAAACAACGTTGTCCAGACGACCTTCCAGCAGAGCTAACAGGTTTTCACCCGTGTTGCCTTTCAGACGTGCAGCTTCTTTATAATAGTTACGGAACTGACGCTCCAGCACGCCGTAGATACGACGAACTTTCTGCTTTTCACGTAACTGTACGCCATAATCAGACAGACGCGGTTTGCGCGCACCGTGCTGACCAGGAGCTTGTTCAATCTTACACTTGGTATCAATCGCGCGAACACCAGACTTCAAAAAGAGGTCTGTACCTTCGCGACGGCTCAGCTTGAGCTTAGGACCCAAATATCTTGCCATTTTCTTTCTCCAACATTCCTAAAAAACGGGCGTTATACGCGACGTTTTTTCGGCGGACGACAACCGTTGTGAGGGATCGGAGTCACATCAGTAATATTCGTGATGCGGAAACCAGCAGCGTTCAGAGCACGAATCGTAGACTCGCGGCCTGGACCTGGACCCTTAACCATAACTTCCAGGTTCTTAATACCGTACTCTTTCACGGCGTCTGCGCAGCGTTCTGCAGCAACCTGTGCAGCGAACGGCGTAGATTTACGAGAACCACGGAAACCGGAACCACCGGCTGTTGCCCAACCCAACGCATTACCCTGACGATCGGTAATAGTCACGATGGTGTTGTTAAAAGACGCATGGACATGAGCCACGCCATCAGAGACTTGCTTTCTTACACGCTTACGTGCACGAACTGGTGCCTTTGCCATTATTCAATCACCCCGATTATTTCTTGATCGGTTTACGCGGACCCTTGCGGGTACGTGCGTTGGTCTTGGTACGCTGACCGCGCACTGGAAGACCACGACGATGACGTAAACCACGATAGCAACCAAGGTCCATAAGACGCTTGATGCTCAGGGTGACTTCACGACGCAGATCGCCTTCAACAACAAATTTTGATACTGCATCACGCAGAATATCGATTTGCTCTTCAGACAGCTCACTGATCTTAACATTTTCTGCAATACCCGTTGACGCACAGATAGCCTGTGAGCGGGTTTTGCCGATACCGAAAATTGCAGTTAACGCGATAACGGTATGTTTATGATCAGGAATGTTAATGCCTGCTATACGGGCCACTATGCACTCCTACTATTCAAATATGCGTCCCATGCCGAAAAGCCCGTTTTCAGGATACTCAAATGGGAAACGCATAGACATACAAAAGATTGGCTGGCTAATCTAGCCAGCTCAACCCGACTTTGCAAGAAAAATATGCGAATAATCAGCCTTGACGCTGTTTATGCTTAGGCTCGGCGCTGCAAATCACACGTACGACACCATCACGACGGACGATTTTGCAGTTACGACATAATTTCTTGACGGAAGCACGAACTTTCATTTTTACTCTCCGTAACTTCTCAAGCGCCTGATTAACGGCCGTAGCCTTTCAGGTTTGCTTTCTTCAATGCAGACTCATATTGACTGGACATCATCAGAGTTTGCACTTGAGCCATAAAGTCCATAATGACAACGACTACAATCAGCAGCGATGTACCGCCGAAGTAGAATGGAACTTTCATCGCATCACGCATGAACTCCGGGATTAGGCAGATAAAGGTAATGTAGAGCGCACCAACCAAAGTCAGGCGGGTCATTACTTTATCAATATACTTCGCCGTTTGTTCTCCCGGACGAATTCCTGGAACAAATGCACCAGACTTCTTCAGGTTATCTGCTGTTTCACGTGGGTTGAAAACCAACGCGGTATAAAAGAAACAGAAGAAGATGATTGCAGTCGCATAGAGTAACACATAAAGCGGTTGTCCGGGCTGCAAATACATTGAAATAGTTGTCAGCCAGTTCCAACCGGTACCGCCACCGAACCATGAAGCAATCGTGGCCGGGAACAGAATGATACTGGAAGCAAAGATTGCTGGGATAACCCCTGCCATATTCACTTTCAGTGGTAAATGTGTGCTCTGTGCAGCATAGACTCGACGGCCTTGCTGACGTTTCGCATAGTTCACCACAATGCGGCGTTGACCACGCTCAACGAAAACAACGAAGAAGGTCACTGCAAATACGAGAACTGCAACCAACAGCAACAGGAGGAAGTGCAGGTCGCCTTGCCGTGCTTGCTCGATGGTATGGCCAATGGCCGGCGGCAATCCCGCAACAATACCCGCGAAAATAATGATTGAGATACCGTTGCCGATACCTCGTTCAGTTATCTGTTCACCCAGCCACATAAGGAACATTGTTCCGGTGACCAGGCTAACAACAGCAGTGAAGTAGAAAGCAAAGCCTGGGTTTAATACCAGGCCCTGCATTCCGGGCATATTCGGTAAACCGGTAGCAATACCGACAGACTGAAAGATACCTAATACCAGAGTACCGTAACGGGTGTACTGGCTAATCTTACGACGGCCAGCCTCCCCTTCTTTCTTTATTTCTGCCAGCGCTGGATGAACCACCGTCAGCAGCTGGATAATAATAGAGGCCGAAATATACGGCATAATACCCAGGGCAAAGATAGAAGCACGGCTCAGTGCACCACCAGAGAACATGTTAAACATTTCAATGATGGTGCCACGCTGTTGCTCAAGCAGTTTGGCAAGTACAGTGGCATCGATACCAGGGATTGGAATAAAAGAACCAATGCGGAATACAATCAGTGCACCAATCACAAACAGAAGTCTGCGTTTCAGTTCACCAAAACCACCTTTGGCACTTTGGAAATCTAATCCTGGTTGCTTAGCCATCTGCTACTTATTCCTCAATTGTACCGCCAGCAGCTTCGATTGCAGCACGTGCGCCTTTAGTAACACGCAGGCCACGAACCGTAACCGGTGCAGCGACTTCGCCAGACAGGATAATCTTAGCGAACTCAATCTGAATACCGACAATGTTGGCAGCTTTCAGCGTGTTCAGGTCGACAATGCCGCCTTCAACTCGCGCCAGGTCAGACAGACGAACTTCTGCCGTAACCATAGCTTTACGCGAGGTGAAGCCGAACTTAGGCAGACGACGGTACAGAGGCATCTGGCCACCTTCAAAACCGCGACGTACGCCACCGCCAGAACGTGAGTTCTGACCTTTGTGACCACGACCAGCGGTCTTGCCGAGGCCAGAACCGATACCACGACCTACACGCTTCGCAGCGTGTTTAGACCCTTCGGCCGGAGACAGAGTATTTAAACGCATCTGTTACTCCTCCACTTTAACCATGTAGGAAATCGCGTTAACCATACCGCGTACTGCTGGCGTGTCTTCACGCTCTACGGTGTGGTTAATACGACGCAGACCCAGGCCAAGCAGCGTTGCCTTATGTTTTGGCAGACGACCGATTGCACTACGGGTTTGAGTAATTTTAATAGTCTTAGCCATGGTCAATTATCCCAGAATGTCTTCAACGGATTTACCACGCTTGGCAGCGACCATTTCTGGAGAACTCATATTGCCCAGACCATCCAGCGTTGCACGAACCACGTTAATCGGGTTAGTGGAACCATAGGCTTTAGCCAGAACGTTATGAACCCCAGCGACTTCCAGAACGGCGCGCATTGCACCACCGGCAATGATACCGGTACCTTCAGAAGCCGGCTGCATGAACACGCGAGAACCCGTGTGCACGCCCTTAACAGGGTGCTGCAGGGTGCCGTTGTTCAGCGCGACGTTAATCATATTGCGACGAGCTTTTTCCATCGCTTTCTGGATCGCTGCTGGAACTTCACGCGCTTTACCGTAACCAAAACCGATGCGACCGTTACCGTCACCCACCACTGTCAGAGCAGTGAAGGAGAAAATACGACCACCTTTTACGGTTTTAGATACGCGATTTACCGCGATCAGCTTTTCCTGCAGTTCGCCAGCTTGTTTTTCGATGTGTGCCATCTTACACCTCTACCTTAGAACTGTAGGCCAGCTTCACGGGCAGCATCTGCCAGTGCCTGGACACGACCATGATATTGGAAACCAGAGCGGTCGAAAGAAACACCAGTGATGCCTTTTTCGATTGCGCGCTCAGCAACTGCTTTACCAACAGCTGCAGCGGCGTCTTTGTTTCCTGTGTACTTCAGTTGCTCACTGATTGCTTTTTCTACTGTAGAAGCAGCGACCAGGACTTCAGAGCCATTTGATGCAATTACCTGTGCGTAAATATGACGCGGGGTACGATGTACCACCAGGCGAGTTGCACCCAGCTCTTTGAGCTTGCGGCGTGCGCGGGTCGCACGACGGATACGAGCAGATTTCTTATCCATAGTGTTACCTTACTTCTTCTTAGCCTCTTTGGTACGCACGACTTCGTCGGCGTAACGAACACCCTTGCCTTTATAAGGCTCAGGACGACGGTAGGCGCGTATATCAGCTGCAACTTGTCCAATCAGCTGCTTATCAGCGCCCTTAAGCACGATTTCAGTCTGAGAAGGACATTCAGCAGTGATTCCCGCTGGCAGCTCGTGGTCAACTGGGTGAGAGAAGCCAAGCGCTAAACTCACGGAGTTGCCTTTAACGGCCGCACGATAACCTACACCAACCAGCTGCAACTTCTTAGAGAAGCCTTCGGTAACACCGATAACCATACCATTCAGCAGTGCACGAGAAGTACCAGCCTGCGCCCAAGCATCCGCAAAACCTTCGCGTGGTGCGAAAGTCAGGGTGTTGTCAGCATGCTTAACTTCTACAGCTTTGTTGATAGTACGAGTCAGCTCGCCGTTTTTACCTTTAATCGAAATAACCTGACCGTCGAGTTTTATCTCTACGCCGGCAGGAATGACGACAGGTGCTTTAGCAACACGAGACATTCTTTCCTCCGTTAAGCTACGTAGCAGATAATTTCGCCACCAAGACCAGCCTGGCGCGCTGCACGATCGGTCATGACACCTTTAGAGGTAGAAATAACAGCGATACCCAGTCCTGCCATAACTTTTGGCAGTTCGTCTTTGCGTTTGTAGATGCGCAGACCTGGACGACTAACACGCTGAATGCTTTCTACCACAGCCTTGCCCTGGAAATACTTAAGAGTCAGTTCCAGTTCTGGCTTGGTATCGCCTTCGATTTTAAATTCTTCAATATATCCTTCTTCCTTCAGCACGTTGGCGATTGCCACTTTCAGCTTGGAGGAAGGCATGGTGACCGCTACTTTATTCGCGGATTGACCGTTACGGATACGGGTCAGCATATCCGCGATCGGATCTTGCATGCTCATCTGTCTTTACTCCCGTGATTCAATTGGTGACAATTACCAGCTAGCCTTTTTAAGGCCCGGGATCTCACCGCGCATTGCGGCTTCACGGACCTTGATACGGCTCAACCCGAACTTCCGCAGGAAAGCATGCGGACGACCAGTTTGGCGGCAGCGGTTACGCTGACGGGACGGGCTGGAATCACGCGGCAGAGTCTGCAGCTTAAGAACAGCATTCCAACGTTCTTCGTCGGATGAGTTCACACTAGAGATGATAGCTTTCAATTCCTCGCGTTTTGCGCGGTATTTATCAGCCAGTTTTACGCGAACGACTTCGCGTGCCTTCATCGATTGCTTAGCCATGAAGTAACCCTACCTTACTTGCGGAACGGGAAGTCAAAGGCAGCCAGCAGAGCACGGCCTTCATCGTCAGATTTCGCAGTAGTGGTAATGGTAATATCCAAACCACGAACGCGATCGACCTTGTCATAGTCGATTTCTGGGAAGATGATCTGCTCACGAACGCCCATGCTGTAGTTACCACGGCCGTCGAATGACTTAGCGGACAGGCCACGGAAGTCACGGATACGTGGAACAGCAATAGAAATCAGACGCTCAAAGAACTCCCACATGCGCTCGCCACGCAGAGTCACTTTACAGCCGATCGGATAGCCCTGACGGATTTTGAAGCCTGCAACTGATTTGCGTGCTTTGGTGATAAACGGCTTTTGACCGGAGATTGCTGCTAAGTCAGCTGCTGCGTTATCCAGCAGTTTCTTATCAGCGATCGCTTCACCCACACCCATATTCAGGGTGATCTTCTCGACCCGAGGGACTTGCATGACAGAATTGTAGCTAAACTCAGTCATGAGTTTGTTAACTACTTCGTCTTTGTAGTAATCATGCAGTTTCGCCATCGTACTACTCCAAATTACTTGATAGTTTCGCTATTAGACTTGAAGAAACGGACTTTTTTGCCGTCTTCGAATCTAAAGCCTACACGGTCAGCCTTACCGGTGGCAGTGTTGTAAAGCGCAACGTTAGAAACCTGCACAGCAGCTTCCTTTTCAACGATGCCGCCTGGTTGGTTCAGAGCCGGAACCGGCTTCTGATGTTTCTTCACCAGGTTGATACCTTCAACAATGACCTTGCCAGAAGACAGGACACTTTTAACTTTACCGCGCTTACCTTTATCTTTGCCGGTCAGCACGATAACTTCGTCATCGCGACGGATTTTAGCTGCCATTTTTCGCTCCTTAGAGTACTTCTGGTGCCAGAGAGATAATTTTCATGAACTTTTCAGTACGAAGTTCACGAGTTACCGGCCCAAAAATACGCGTACCGATTGGCTGCTCACTGTTATTATTTAAAATAACGCATGCATTACCATCGAAGCGAATGACAGAACCGTCCGGGCGACGAACACCCTTCCTGGTGCGCACCACTACCGCTTTCAGCACATCACCTTTCTTAACCTTACCGCGAGGAATTGCTTCCTTGATGGTAATTTTGATGATATCGCCTACGCCTGCGTAGCGACGGTGCGAGCCACCCAGAACCTTGATACACATTACGCGACGTGCACCGGAGTTGTCGGCGACGTTCAGCATAGTCTGTTCTTGGATCATTTTAGTGCTCCGCTAATGTCAACTACTACTTCGGGACCTGATTCAGGTCGATTAAAAGCCCCATAATTGAGGGCGCAGCATTATAACACCGCTTCTCGCATAAGGGTAGAAAAAATAAACGGCTCTATCGAGCCGTTTATCTTATTTTTTAAGAGGGCTAATTCTATTACAGAATCGCTTTCTCTACAACGCGAACCAGCGTCCAGGACTTGGTCTTGGACAGCGGACGGCATTCGCGGATTTCAACCACGTCGCCAGTACCGCATTCGTTGTTCTCGTCGTGTACGTGCAGTTTAGTCGTACGCTTGATGAACTTACCGTAAATAGGGTGTTTCACGAAACGTTCGATAGCAACAACGATGGATTTCTCCATTTTGTGGCTAGTCACACGACCTTGCAGAGTACGGATTTTATCGGTCATTACGCACCCGCCTTCTCAGTCAGTAAAGTCTTAACGCGCGCGACATCACGGCGCACATTCTTCAACAGATGAGTCTGTTGAAGCTGGCCTGATGCCGCCTGCATGCGCAGATTAAACTGCTCACGCAGGAGGTTAAGCAGCTCAGTGTTAAGCTCTTCAACGCTTTTTTCACGCAGCTCTGTTGCTTTCATTACATCACCGTCTTAGTTACAAAGGTGGTTTTGATAGGCAGTTTTGCTGCTGCCAGCTTGAATGCTTCACGGGCCAGCTCTTCCGGCACGCCGTCCATTTCATACAGGACTTTACCAGGCTGGATTAAGGCAACCCAATACTCAACGTTACCTTTACCTTTACCCATACGCACTTCAAGTGGCTTCTCGGTAATTGGTTTATCCGGGAATACGCGGATCCAAATTTTACCTTGACGCTTAACTGCACGGGTCATAGCACGACGTGCTGCTTCGATCTGACGAGCGGTCAGACGACCACGGCCAACAGCTTTCAGACCGAAAGTACCGAAGCTAACATCCGTGCCAGCAGCCAGACCACGGTTGCGGCCTTTGTGCATTTTACGGAATTTTGTACGCTTTGGTTGTAACATCAGCGACTCTCCTTACTTACGGCCTTTACGCTGCTGCTTTTTAGGTTGAGCAGCCGGTTCCGGTTGTTCAACAGCAGCCATACCACCCAGGATCTCGCCTTTGAAGATCCATACCTTAACGCCGATTACACCATAAGTGGTGTGCGCTTCAGAGGTGTTGTAGTCAATGTCAGCACGCAGGGTGTGCAACGGCACGCGGCCTTCACGGTACCATTCGGTACGCGCGATTTCAGCACCGCCCAGACGGCCACTAACTTCAACTTTGATCCCTTTAGCGCCCAGACGCATTGCGTTCTGTACAGCACGCTTCATAGCACGACGGAACATCACACGACGCTCCAGCTGTGAAGTGATGCTGTCAGCAACCAATTTAGCGTCCAGTTCCGGTTTACGGACTTCGGCGATATTGATCTGTGCAGGTACGCCAGCGATATCCGCTACGACCTTACGCAGTTTTTCTACGTCTTCGCCTTTCTTACCGATAACGATGCCAGGGCGAGCGGTGTGAATGGTCACACGGATGCTCTTAGCCGGGCGCTCGATAACGATACGAGATACGGACGCTTTTGCCAGTTCTTTAGTCAAAAACTGACGTACTTTAAAGTCGCTGTCCAGGTTGTCAGCGAATTCTTTGGTATTTGCGAACCAGGTAGAGTTCCAGGGTTTAACAATACCCAGGCGAATACCATTAGGATGTACTTTCTGACCCATTGCTAGTCTCCAGAGTCTCAGCGATCGGACACAACCACAGTAATGTGGCTGGTGCGCTTCAGGATGCGATCTGCACGACCTTTTGCACGCGGCATAATGCGCTTCATGCTAGGGCCTTCATCAACGAAGATTTTCGTGATTTTCAGATCATCAATGTCAGCGCCATCGTTGTGTTCGGCGTTAGCAATGGCAGATTCCAGAACTTTTTTAACCAGTACAGCCGCTTTCTTATTGGTGTAGGTCAAAATGTCCAGAGCCTGCGACACTTTCTTACCGCGTACAAGATCTGCTACCAGGCGAACCTTCTGAGCAGAAGAACGAGCGTGGCGATGTTTAGCGATAGTTTCCATCTCTTCCTCCTGCCTTAGCGTTTCTTGGCTTTCTTATCAGCCGTGTGGCCGCGATAAGTACGGGTCGGTGCAAATTCACCCAGTTTGTGACCGACCATTTCATCGGAAACAAAAACAGGAACGTGCTGACGACCATTATGGACAGCGATGGTCAAACCGATCATGTTAGGGAAGATCGTTGAACGACGGGACCAGGTGCGCAAAGGCTTCTTGTCTCCGCTTTCCACCGCTTTCTCTACCTTCTTCAGCAAGTGCAGGTCAATAAAAGGACCTTTCTTGAGAGAACGTGGCATGGCTTATCCTCTAAAATTATTTGCTACGGCGACGTACGATAAATTTATCAGTACGCTTGTTGCTACGGGTCTTCTTACCTTTGGTCTGAACGCCCCACGGTGAAACCGGGTGCTTACCAAAGTTACGACCTTCACCACCACCGTGCGGGTGATCGACTGGGTTCATCGCAGTACCGCGAACGGTAGGACGAACACCGCGCCAACGAGCTGCACCGGCTTTACCCAGAACGCGAAGCATGTGCTCAGCGTTACCGACTTCGCCCAGGGTCGCACGGCAGTCAATTTCGACTTTACGCATTTCACCAGAACGCAGACGCAGGGTAACGTAGGAACCTTCACGCGCAACGATCTGCACGTAAGCACCAGCAGAGCGAGCAATCTGACCGCCTTTGCCTGGTTTCATTTCTACGTTGTGTACGGTAGAACCCACTGGGATGTTACGCATCGGCAGGGTGTTACCTGCTTTAATCGCCGCATCAACGCCAGACTGAATCTGGTCGCCAGCTTTAAGGCCTTTAGGGGCCAGGATGTAACGGCGCTCGCCGTCTTTGTACAGAACCAGCGCGATGTTCGCGGAGCGGTTCGGATCGTACTCAAGACGTTCAACGGTTGCCGGGATACCATCTTTGTTGCGTTTGAAGTCAACAATACGGTAAGCCTGCTTGTGACCACCACCGATATGACGGGTAGTGATACGACCATTGTTGTTACGGCCACCGGATTTGCTGTTTTTTTCTACCAGCGGGGCGAATGGTTTGCCCTTGTGCAGCTCAGGGTTCACCACTTTAACTACGTGGCGACGACCCGGAGATGTCGGTTTACATTTAACAACTGCCATTGTTCTTCTCCTCCGACTTACTCAGCGCCGCCGACGAAGTCCAGATTCTGGCCTTCCTTCAGGGTGACGTAAGCTTTTTTCCAGTCGTTACGACGACCAGTACGCTGTCCGTGGCGTTTAACTTTCCCTTTAACAACCAGGGTGTTAACAACCTCTACTTCCACTTCGAAAAGTTTCTGCACAGCGGCTTTGATTTCTGCTTTGGTCGCATCTTTAGCAACTTTGAGAACGATGGTGTTGGTTTTTTCCATCGCAGCAGACGCTTTTTCAGATACGTGCGGCGCGCGCACGACTTTCAGCAGACGTTCTTCACGGATCATGCCAGCATCTCCTCAACTTGCTTAACTGCGTCAGCAGTCATAACGACTTTGTCGAAGGCGATCAGGCTGACTGGATCGATACCTGCTGCATCACGAACGTCAACCTTGTACAGGTTACGGGCGGCCAGGAACAGGTTCTCTTCCAGTTCACCAGTGATGATCAGCACGTCTTCCAGCGCCATATCTTTCAGTTTCTCTACCAGCAGCTTAGTTTTAGGCGCTTCGAGAGAGAACTGCTCAACAACGATCAGACGTTCTTGACGTACCAGTTCGGACAGGATGCTTTTCAGCGCGCCGCGGTACATCTTTTTGTTTACTTTTTGACTGTGGTCCTGCGGCTTCGCAGCAAAGGTCACACCACCTGAACGCCAGATTGGGCTCTTTACAGAACCTGCACGCGCACGGCCGGTACCTTTCTGGCGCCACGGTTTTTTACCGGAACCAGTAACTTCAGCACGGGTCTTCTGAGCACGAGTACCTTGACGGGCACCTGCTGCATAAGCAACAACAACCTGGTGTACCAGCGCTTCGTTGAAATCACGACCGAAGGTAGTTTCGGAAACAGTCAGCGCGCTTTGCGCGTCTTTCAATACTAATTCCATTGCTATCCCCTTACGCCTTAACAGCTGGTTTAACGATCAGGTCGCAACCGGTAGCACCGGGTACTGCACCTTTAACCAGCAGCAGGTTGCGCTCAGCGTCAACGCGTACCACGTCCAGGCTCTGAACGGTTACGCGCTCGTTACCTAACTGGCCTGCCATTTTCTTGCCTTTGAACACTTTGCCCGGAGTCTGGTTCTGACCGATAGAACCCGGTACGCGGTGAGACAAGGAGTTACCGTGGGTAGCATCCTGAGTACGGAAGTTCCAGCGCTTAACAGTACCGGCAAAACCTTTACCTTTAGATGTGCCCGTAACGTCAACTTTTTTCACGTCAGCGAAAATATCAACGTTAATGCTCTGACCTACGGTGAACTCTGAACCTTCAGCGGTACGGAATTCCCACAGACCACGACCAGCTTCTACGCCAGCCTTAGCAAAGTGGCCTGCTTCAGGTTTAGTTACGCGGTTAGCTTTTTTAGCACCGGCAGTTACCTGGATAGCAGTGTAGCCGTCGTTTTCCAGGCTCTTAACCTGAGTCACGCGGTTTGCTTCAATTTCAATCACGGTTACTGGGATAGATACGCCATCTTCAGTGAAGATACGGGTCATGCCCACTTTTTTACCGACTAAACCAATCATTGTTTCAACCTCTCAATCGCTCAATGACCTGATTAACCCAGGCTGATCTGCACGTCAACACCTGCAGCCAGATCCAGACGCATCAGAGCATCAACCGTTTTTTCAGTTGGCTCAACGATGTCAACCAGACGCTTGTGAGTGCGAATTTCATACTGATCGCGCGCATCTTTATTGACGTGCGGAGAGATCAGAACGGTAAAGCGCTCTTTGCGGGTCGGCAGCGGGATGGGACCACGTACCTGCGCACCAGTGCGCTTGGCAGTCTCAACAATTTCCGCAGTTGATTGATCGATCAGACGATGATCAAACGCTTTAAGACGGATACGGATTCTTTGGTTCTGCATGAGACCAGAGCTCCAATTATTTATAAACGAAAAAAATTACTACCCACACCCATTACGATTGATGGGGGAGTGTAATCGTCTGCACATAACTCCCCAATTGGGAGTATTGTCAGGGTCGCTATTCGCTCTCCTGCGGTTCAGGTTGAACCGGGCCGTCATAACGACAGGCCGACGTATTATACGTAACCACGCGGCCAAAGCAAATTTTTTCAGTGAGTTCTGTATTACTCAAGTTCATCATCCGCTTGTGGTCCTTTCTGCACACAGCGACTATCAACCTTTTTTAATTTCATATATCAGGACCGCATAAAAAACTTTTCAGAATTATAAAAAAATAATAATTAAATCGATAAGTTACGATTATCTCAACCATTTCTGTTGCGCATAATGCACTCAGATTGAGTCATACATCTTTTTAGCCAACATGGATTATAAATAACGCAGAGTTACGTTTATTTATAACTTTGGTTCTTTTACGGTTACATACACATAAGGAGATATTATGAAAGTTATTGAAAATAAAGACCTTATCCGTATTTCCGGTGGTTGGGGCTATGCACCTGGTACTGGATGGAATGGAGGTTGGGGTCAGTCCGATAGCTTCAATGGCTGGGGTAGTGGCTGGGGCTGTCTCTTATACACATCTCCGAGCCCACGAGACTGGTTCTCATATCTAGGGTGGCGTTTTTTTTTTTGGAAAGGGGGGGGGGGGGGGGGGGGGGGGGGGGGGGGGGGGGGGGGGGGGGGGGGGGGGGGGG
>NZ_JBLREF010000059.1:0-11312 GCF_047918655.1 Erwinia sp. PPS120
AAGTTGTTGTTGAGAATAACCTTCTAGGTGGCAATGAATGGACGCAGGGAGAAAAAGCCAGGGAGCATGGTGCTGATGTTCTCTCCTGTAGTGATAATCCTTCCGGCGAAGCCTGTAAGCGCGGGCAGTCTGAAAATAAAGCTTATGCCGGAGCGCTGGCTACAGGAGGCGTGGCGTTCTTGCCCGGTGCCGCGCAGGTGATGTGGGGGTTGGGCGCAGGGGTAAACGCAGGTGCTCAGTATGCTGAAGATGGCAAGGTGAATCCGGTTAACTCTATTGTTGCTGGCTGGATAAACGTTGCCAGCATGGGGAATGGCTTATGGGGAACAGTGGGCTGGAATGCAGCCGGTGGCGCGCTAACCAATCAGATCAACGGTGACAATCCTTTAACGGGAGCAATTACTAATGGCTTGGGTTCTGCTGGCGGTTACTGGGGAGGCAAGCTAATCTCTTCAGGCACAAATGCGGCTGGTAAATGGCTAACCGGCGGCTGGGATCCTAAGTTTAATCCTGACCTGCTGAAATATACCGAAGTTAAAGGTCAACTGGGGATCTCTAAGGAGAAGTTGCCTGGTAAGCTTCCAGGCAACATGGGTAATATTGGAGCTTCAGTAATATCAGAAGGAGGCGGTAAAGGAGCTGAACAGGTAATAAAAAAAATAGGAGATAAAAATGAAAAATGATCTCCGAGTTAGATACGTTCAGTCCCTATTTATCTTAGTTGCTACGATTTTATTTATGATCGCATTATCTGTATGCGGAAAGCTTTTTTTCGCGTTGTTACTGTGGCTACTTGGAAATGGTTTTAATACAACCTGGCAGGATGTTTTGCACGGAGCGAAATTAGGACTTTATGGTGGGAGCATTGGAGGCATTGGACTCGCATTATTCCGCCTTTTTAAAGTAAAGGGATTTTAATTTATCTTGAAAAGATCCCAGCCTTTGTGGTTGGGATTGTTGTTGAGAATAATTATCTGAGTTCAACAGAAGCGCGTCAGCTTGATAAGGAAATGCAGGCCCGCAAAGCCTCCGGTGGAGACTGTGGAAAAGTGGTTGAGAAATATATCGACATCAGCAATAAAAACAGTAAGGAACTGGTTGAAGCCTGTACCGGTGGCGGCGTTGCCTGTGTGAGCTGGCAGGAACTGATACAGGGCGCCATTAATGTAGCGAATGACGCTCATCCGTCACAAATCAGACTGGATGAAAAGCTGAAAGATCCGAGTGCTGCGACACTGGTAAATTATCTCAACGGAACGGATCTTCAATTCCTGCAAGAAAATATCACGACCGGTGATCGGATTATGGATGTGGTTATGGATCCGATTTCCTGGCCAGTCGCGTTAATGGGCGGAAAAGCGATCATTAGTAATGTGGTTAATAACACCAATGAGCAGCTTATTGCGGTGGGTGTTGCAGGTACTGCGAGCGCAGGTATTCAATATGGTACAACCGGCGAGGTAAAACTGTCAGATGTCATTGGATCGGTAATCGTTGGTGGTGTTACTGCCGGTAAAGGCTACAACCCGACGATGGCATGGAATGCGGCAGGCGGTTATTACCAGGCAGAAATCAGCGGTGATGATCCGTTTATGGCGGCTTTGATGAGTAAGGCGGGGGCTTCGGCTGGCTATATAACAGGAAACATTATTAAAGTACCGATGGATAAAGTATTTAATCCAGTATCAAAGCAATATGAATGGGTACCGACCGGGGTATGGACAATCACTAAACCAGCTTCTCAGCATCCTCTACCATCTATAGTCGGTAATATGGGCGATTCAGCGGCATCAGAACTAATACCGAAATATTTAGAAAAAAAACCGGAGGCAAATAAATGATGAGAAGACTCTCTGTATTAGCTAAGGTTTTATTACTAGTTGAGTTTGCCATTTGTTCTGTTGTTATAGTTTTTTTCCTTTTTTTTGAAGGATTGACTTATCTATCTGAGGGTACATTTTATTTTGATAACTTATGGAAAGGGTTGAGAGGCGCTACTTTTGGGGCTATTCCAGCAAGTATGATCCTATGGTTTTTTTACTATGTAGTACCTACGCTAAAAAAGTGAACAAGATCTTACCCAGACCAATCCCAGCCCTCAGCGGCTGGGATTTTTTTGCCTGCTGCCTGGTCAGCGAGCGGTTCGCTTCTTCAGCTTTGCCATCACCTGAATCACCCCCATCAGCTCCCGCTGCTTACGCGCCGAGAGCTTCGGGCAGAGCTGGCGCAGGGTCTGTATCACTTCCGGCTCCGGTAAGGGCGGCTTAACCGTCAGTATCATGCAGCCGTCCATGACCCTGACCTCCAGCGGCGTGCCGGTCTCAAATCCCGCCTGTACCATCCAGTCACCTTTACGGGGCACAGCCGGAACAGGCAGGCTGTTACCAGACCCTCAGACCCTCAGACCCCCAGACCACGGAAGTCAGCCGCTTAGATAAGCGATGTCTGCTCGTAGCGGTAGCTATCCCCGTCCGGCACAAAGGTCAGGCGGTGAGTAATACAGCGTGGTGCATCTTCAGCATGATGAGAAACAAACAGCAGCTGGGTGTCGCCTTCGCCGATTAGCACATCAATAAACCGCCTGACCAGCTGTCGGTTAATCGGGTCCAGCCCCTGCAAGGGTTCATCAAGGATCAGCAGGGCCGGGTGTTTCACCAGCGCACGGGCAATCAGCACCAGCCGCTGCTGACCCCATGAGAGTCCATGAAACGGCGCATCGCCCGCCGCAGGGCTCATTCCCAGCAGATGGAGCCACTGGCCGGCAAGCTGCTGCTGGCGGTCGGACACCGCCTGATAGATGCCAATGGAGTCAAAATAGCCCGAGAGGATCACGTTGCGGACGCTACTGCTGACGCGATATTCAAGATGCAGGCTGCTGCTGACGTAGCCGATATGCTGCTTGATATCCCAGATAGTTTCACCGCTCCCGCGACGGCGGCCAAACAGGGTGAGATCGTTACTGTAACCCTGAGAATGATCGCCCGTCACCAGGCTCAGCAGAGTCGATTTCCCGGCACCGTTGGGTCCGATAATCTGCCAGTGCTGGCCGGGCTTAACCTCCCAGCTAAGATGATTGAGGATGGGCTTATCACTGTAGCTCACCACGCCGTCGCGCAGCACGATGGGCGAAATATTGTCCGCGAGGCGTGGCGCTCTGCTGTCAACGCCGTCCGCTTCAGGCAGGGCCATGCCCTCCAGCTGTTCGCTGTGGGCCAGCTGGGAGACCAGCGCCTGGGACAGAATCTCCTGCCGCGCCCCGACGTGGGTGAGGGTACATTCTGCCAGCACGCCGACCTTATCGACAAAGTCGGGAATATCGTCGAACCGGTTTAGCACCAGCACCAGCGTATGGCCGTGCCGATGCAGCGCGGCCAGCACTTCTGCCAGATTGGCGCGGGACGCCACGTCAAGCCCGTCAAAGGGTTCATCAAGGATCAGCAGGTCCGGCCCGGCCATCAGTGCCTGGCAAAGCAGCGTTTTACGGGTTTCGCCGGTCGAGAGATATTTGAATCGCCGATCCAGCAGGTGGGTTATCCCAAACAGGCCGGCCAGATGCTGGCAACGGCTGGCATCTCTGACCGTTTCCTGAATAATCTCTGCACTGGTGCGACCGGTATCATCTTCATCCGCGCTAAGCAAATCGGTGTTGTTACGCTGCCACTCTTCGGATACCAGCTTCTGGAGCTGTTCGAGCGAAAGGCGGGTAGGGCGGGCAAAACTGTTCAGGTATTCGCCTCTGGCGATGCTAAGCTCGCCAGACAGCGCCCGGGCAAGCGACGATTTACCGCTGCCGTTGGCCCCGACAAAGGCCCAGCTTTCACCTGCCGCAAGCGTCAGCGCGGGCAGTGAGAGGGTGCGGGTTGCGCTAAGGTGAAACGTGCCTTGCGAAATATGCAACGATGTCATTATTTATTCCATTTTGTGCAGGATACCCAAACTAATAATCGCCAGCCGGACTAATGTCAAATCCCTGCATCCTGATCAGAGCAGCGTCGCGATAATCACCTTATCCGCATCAAAATGTGCTGTCACGGGCAGGTCAGGCTGCAGTTTTTGCTGGTCTACCGTTTCATTACTGAGCGTGGCACAAAGCGTCTCCCCGCGCGGCAGGGCGATCAGCACCTCGCTATGGGTTTCGCCGCGCAGCACCCCGGCGACGGTACCGCGTAACTGGTTATCTGCCGTACTGGCTTCCTGCGTGACCTCAATCCAGGGCGCTTTAATCAATACCAGCACCTCTTTTCCGGCGCTCAACGCAAGGCGGTTGGCACTTTGCTCGGTGACCGCCGCTTTTATACGGGTCTGGCCGTCGGCAAGCTGCACCTCAACGTGCTGTTGAACGCGCATATGGTCACGCCCGACCACCGTGCCCGAAAGCTGATTGCGCGCACTGGTTTGCAGTGAAAAACGCGCAATGGCCCCCAGCAGGCTGCCGAGCGGCACGTCATCCTGTAGCACGTCGAACGCCTTCTGCTGAATCTGCTCCATCAGCGCAAACAGCTGCACCAGCCGCTCGCCGTAGGCCGTCAGCTGCGTGCCGCCTCCGCCTTTACCGCCGGTAACGCGCTCGACCAGCGTGCGATCGGCCAGCTGATTCATCTCGTTGATGGCATCCCAGGCGCTCTTATAGCTGATCCCGGCCAGCTTCGCGCCCTGGCTGATAGATCCGGTATGCTGGATCTGCTTTAGCAGCTCAATGCGGCGCGGATCGGCAAACAGGCGCTGCTGCAATTTAAGGGTCAGAGAGATTTCGGCCTGCATAGCGGCTCCTGTTAAAAAGGGCGATCTGCAAAGTGTACACCGTCAGGCGACCGGAGCGTAAATTGTGCGGAAACGCACAAAAGAACAGTGCACTTTTCGGCTTGCTGGTTACAATGGCTTTTTTATTCAGTAAGGGAGGCTTCAATGCTGGAGTTATTAAAAGGCCTGGCCGTCGCGATCCTGATGGTTCCGGTGGTAATGGCGATAATCCTTGGCCTGATTTATGGTCTGGGTGAAGTCTTTAACGTTATTTCTAAAATTGGTCATCGCCGCGATCGGCAGGCTAAGAACCCTCAGTAACGTCTCTCGCAGCGCCCGGCACCCGCCGGGCGCGCTTTTTCCTGCGCCTGCTCAACTTCTTCTCACCTCTGCCGATAAATTTCATGACAGTGTTTTTTTTCTCGTTATATTATCAACCATATAACGAAAACCTCTGGAGAACACCATGTCTGTAAAACTACATCTTTTCTTTGCTGGTGCGGTACTGAGCGCCAGTGTGGCGGGGCAGGCCGTTGCGGCAGAAAATATCACCGTCTTTGCTGCCGCCTCATTAACCAATGCTCTGCAGGCCATTGCTGAACAGTATCAGCAGGGCAAAGAGGTGAAGATTGTCTCGTCATTCGCCTCGTCGTCCACCCTTGCGCGGCAGATAGAGCAGGGCGCGCCAGCGGATCTGTTTATCTCTGCCGATCGGCAGTGGATGGACTACGCGGCGCAAAAGCAAACGATTGATGAGGCCAGCCGCTTTACCCTGCTGGGTAATCAGCTGGTGCTGGTGGCGCCGACGGAAAGTCATGCGCCGCAGGTGACGATTTCTAAAACGACCGACTGGAAAAGCCTGCTGAAAGGGCAGCGCCTCTCCGTGGGCGATCCTGACCATGTACCGGCGGGGATTTATGCTCAGGAGGCGCTGGAGTCGCTGGGGGCATGGCCAACCGTTTCCCCGCTGCTGGCTCGCGGAAACAGCGTCCGTGCTGCGCTGGCGCTGGTCGAACGTAACGAAACGCCGTATGGCATCGTTTACGGATCTGATGCCGTCGCCAGCAAGAAAGTGACGGTAGTCGGCGTTTTCCCTGAAAACAGCCATAAGCCGGTGGAGTATCCGATGGCCATTGTTAAAAACCATAATGGCGCCAGCGTAAAGGCCTTTTACGACTACCTGAAAGGCCCGCAGGCAGCGGCTATCTTTAAACAGTATGGCTTTACGCCTGCCTCATGATCCTTAGCGAGCCGGAATGGCAGGCCGTCGCCCTAAGCCTGAAGGTCTCGTCGGTGGCGGTGTTGTTTAGCCTGCCGTTTGGGATACTGATGGCCTGGATTCTGGTTCGCTGTCGTTTCCCGGGTAAAGCGCTGCTCGACAGTCTGATCCATCTGCCGCTGGTGCTGCCGCCGGTGGTGGTAGGGTATCTGCTGCTGACAGGTTTTGGCCGGCGCGGCGTAATTGGCGCCGCCCTGTATGACTGGTTTGGCTTTACCTTTGCGTTCAGCTGGCGCGGCGCGGCGCTGGCGTCGGCGGTGGTTGCTTTTCCGCTGATGGTTCGCGCCATTCGTCTTTCGCTGGAAGGGGTGGATGCCGGGCTGGAAATGGCGGCGCGCACCCTGGGAGCCGGGCGCTGGCGGGTATTCTTTACCATCACGCTGCCGCTGACGCTGCCGGGCGTGATTGCCGGAACGGTTCTGGCCTTTGCCCGCTCGCTGGGCGAGTTTGGTGCGACCATCACCTTCGTCTCCAATATCCCGGGTGAAACCCGCACGCTACCTTCCGCCATGTATACGCTGATTGAAACGCCCGGTGCGGAAGACGCCGCCGCGCGGCTGTGCGTCATTGCTATTGCGCTGGCGCTGGGCTCGCTGCTGATTTCCGAGTGGCTGGCCCGCTGGGGCCGGAAAAAACTGGGGGGATAATGTTAGAACTCTGTTTCAGCCAGCGTCTTGGCGACCATCAGCTCGAACTGGACGTTCAGCTCCCTGCACAGGGTATTACGGCTATCTTCGGCGTGTCCGGGGCGGGAAAAACCTCGCTGATTAATGCGATTGGCGGCCTGACCCGGCCCCAGCGGGGGCGCATCGTGCTGAATGACCGGGTGCTGAGCGATACCGCCGCCGGGGTGCATTTGCCCCCCGAGCATCGGCGTATCGGCTACGTGTTCCAGGACGCGCGCCTTTTCCCGCACTATCGCGTGCGCGGAAATCTGCAATACGGTATGGCGAAAAGTATGCGCGCCCAGTTTGATACGCTGGTGGAGCTGCTGGGGCTGAAAGCGCTGCTAACGCGCTATCCGGCATCGCTCTCAGGGGGGGAAAAACAGCGCGTGGCCATTGGCCGGGCGCTGCTTACCGCTCCGGAGTTGTTGCTGATGGATGAGCCGCTGGCCTCTCTGGACCTGCCCCGCAAGCGTGAGCTGCTGCCCTGGCTCCAGCGGCTGGCAGGGCAGGTGGCTATCCCGATCCTCTACGTCAGCCACAGCCTGGATGAAATCCTCCAGCTGGCTGATAGCGTACTGGTGCTGGATAATGGCCGGGTTAAGGCGTCTGGCCCGCTGGAAAAGGTATGGGCCAGCAGCGCAATGCGCCCCTGGCTGCCGCGCGCCGATCTGAGCAGCGTGCTGCGCGTCCAGGTTCTGGAGCAGCATCCCCGCTATGAAATGACCGCGCTGGCGCTGGGCGACCAGCATATCTGGGTCAGCCGGGTCAATGCCCCGCTGAAAACGCCGCTGCGCATCCGCATTCAGTCCGCTGATGTCTCGCTGGTGCTGCAGCCTCCGGTTAACAGCACGATCCGCAATGTTATTCCGGCGCAGGTGGCAGAGCTGCTGAAGGTGGAGGATCAGATTGAGGTCAAACTGCGCATCGGGCAGAACGAACTTTGGGCGCGGATCACGCCCTGGGCACGAGACGAGCTGATGATTAAAACGGGCATGTGGCTGTATGCACAAATCAAAAGCGTCTCACTCACCACGGATTACAGTTCGCGATAGCACGAATTACAGCGTGCTCGCGATTGCACCGATTGGAGTATCCCGCGCTCACCATGGATTACAGCACTTCGCGATAGATTGTTTCGGCAATGCCCGGTTCCAGGTTGGTGCCAATGGCCCGGCCCGCCCGGGCTTTAATCGCCTCATCGGTGTTACCCATCGCCATCCCCAGTCCCGCCGTTTCCAGCATGCTGAGGTCGTTGTAATTATCACCAAACGCCAGTACGTCGCTCATCTGGTAACCCTGAGCAGTTACCCACTGCGCCAGACGGCGGCCTTTACTGTTGCCCGCCTGAGCAATATCCACCTGGTCGTGCCATGACCATTCACAGGCCAGGCCCAGTTCTTTATCAACCCGCTATGCCTTTGTCTGCGGTAATTTAAAAGTCTGAGGACTTCTTTGCCGCTGGTACGTTACAGATCAACCGCTTGAATTAGGGGCTGAGTGTGCGGGTAGCCGATTTGGATTATTACTGACAGGAAAGGGGAAGTATGTGCCAGCCAGCGTACATCGTACCAGATCGTTCACAATGAGCACGCAAATACAAAAGGTCGCGTAAGCGACCTTTTGTATTTGCTTTTTGCCCGGAATGCGTTCACTTGCAAGGTGTGGCTATTTTGCATCCAAATTGATTTGAGTTAAGTCAGTCTTTAGATATTATGCCTACGATATCAATATGATTCATGAGTGATTATGAGCAGAGCACTGGCAAGACCTGGAGACAAGACCATGAGCGGCGGGGAGGTGATTTCAGCTTCTTCGACGATTATCGAAGAACGGAATATTGCCCTGAATGGCGATATGGCATGGTGCCCAAAAGAAACCTGCAACGGACCATTTCAGATCAATGGCACCGCGTACCACTTTGCGGAAGACAGAGCCTGTGTCGCCACTGGCGATCGGGTACTTTGTAAATGTAAAAACAATCAGGTGCTGGGTAGTACAACACTTTGGGTGGAAGACAGCCCCTAAGACCCTTTTGAGGAGCATCGCAAACGGGCTGTAGAATGGCCTGTAACGAAAATGGCGGCTGCGGCAGCAGCAATTACCGCGATCCCGGTATTCGCTAAATCGGTACTTCGCGGCACTGGCAATACTGATGCAGGAACGGCAGACGAGCCGCAGGACAACATCGGGGAAATGAGTTTCTATCAGTCCAGACCATCACAGCCAGCCCCTGAGCCAGAACAGCACGCACAGGCCGCGAAGAAGAAAACGTCACCACCTCCACCGCCAGAACCGCCAAAGAAGAAATCACTATTTGATAAAGTGACAGGCTTCTTCTTTGGTGAAGCGGAAGCAATGCCACTTCCCCCGCCTCCGGTTGTTATCGGCGGTTCAGCAGAAGCAGGAATGGTAGCAGCAGCGGGAGGAGCTACAGCAAAAGCGAATCAGGACGCAGCTAAAGCCCTTACACATTCAATGAAACACCTTTCCGGCCCTGAAGTCTGGAGCGGCTCGCTTGCGATGAATTTGCCGTTTGTTGTTATGGGGGCGATTGTTCAGTCAAAACTCAAGGGTGAAAAGAGCGATCTGCTAACCTCTGAAAAGTTACTGGAAGTCGCTCACAGCAAGGGAACTGTACCAACTCGCGTTCGCTATAACTGGATTACTGACGATGAAACCGGGCGATTAAAAGCCGTTGGCTATCATACCAGTACTGAAAGCGGGCGTGATCTGGTCCGTGTCCGTATGCTGGAAAAGCAAAGGGATGGTAGCTATGAATTCTGGGGTGATGAGCAAAGCGATAAACCGCTGATCACATGGTCGCCAGCGAGTACGCCGGGATCGCAAGATAGCTGGAATACAGGTAATAATAGCCCACAAGCGGGTACTGTTACGATTCCTGGGCTTGAGCATCCTGATATTCAGGGTGTGACTATTACCACAACGCCAGTACCGGAAGAGAAGGATTTTCGGGATTACATTCTTGTGTTTCCGGGGAACATACACCCGCCGATCTACATCTACCTCAGTAAGCCACCAGTAGAACTACTGGAAGTAGAATTATACAAGGATTTCACCGGGCGTTCACGGCAGGGGAAATATGAGGCTGATCATATGCCCTCAAAAGCAGCAGTAAAGCGGTATCTTCAGCAAGAATATCCAGGCTTAGATCGCGATCTCATTGATTCTATGGCTAATCGAGTTGCAGCTGTTGTTATTCCAAAAGAAGTGCACCAGAAAATCAGTCAAACTTATGGTGGGCGTAACAATTCTGATCAAATAACTATGGATGCTAAAAATCTGAGAAATGCGTTAGATTTGAACTTTGATGCGATAAAACCAGCACTCAAAGAATATGGTGTGACTGAGGAACAAATTGAAACTGCAAGGGCGAAGATGCACAAACTTAATGCCGAGCAAGGATTGTACAAATGACCGTAAACATTGAAGCATTAATGCGTAGTTTGGGTAAGAGCTACAAGGATATACATGATGCTGGATTGTTGCCGTACAAAACGCAGCCTTCGGCGTCTTCTGGTGATCCAGATCTTAGCTTGGATATGGCGAAAGAAGGTGTCTATTTGTCCTTCAAACGTGATGGACGTATCTTTCAGGAAATGACGTTGCGGATCCAATATGATAAAGTGAAAAATTGGATATTTCCCAACAAGTTACCTACACCGCTACAAAAAAGTATGTCTCGCCAGTGGGTGTATGAAAATTTTGGTGAACCAGAAAACAGCATTCCGCCGAGAGTAATCATGAAGCAGGAAATCGGCAGGATTGAGCGATTCACTGTTGAAGATTTTCATATCCCTATCACTATGCAAATACGGTATGACATGGCAGAAATGGTTGAGGCAGTAACCTTTTTACCTACGTCAGAACTTCGCTGGTAGCTACGTATTCCAAGACGCGCGCCTTTTCCCGCACTATCGCGTGTACGGGAATCTGCAATACGGTATGGCGAAAAGTATGCGTGCCCAGTTTGATGCCCTGGTAGCGCTGCTGGGCCAGCAGCGCTATGCGCCCCTGGCTGCCGCGCGCCGATCTCAGCAGCGTGCTGCGCGTCCGGGTTCCGGAGCAGCATCCTACAAGGGTTGCTGCTATTGGTGTACCTAATGGAGTACATCGGAATGATAGTGAAACTTATGGAGGCCGAAACACTCCTGAAAAGATACTTGCTCACAGTTATGATCTCCGTGCCGCAGCAAATCAGAACTTTGACGCTATAAAACCAGCACTCAAAGAGCACGGGGCTACAGATGAACAATTAGAGGAAGCAAGGGCAAAATTGCATCAGATTAATGAAAGCATGGGGATATATAAAAAATGGTAGTAAACGTAGAAGCATTACTGAGAAGTATCGGTAAGACCTATCAAGAGATTTTCGATAAAGGCTTGAGAGCCTGTAATTTAAATTGTGTATCTGCCTGTTTTTGATATCTTCACTCCAACAACGGAGACAGGCAAATTATGGACGAAAAGTGGACTGACCCCACATCAGTAGACAAATCCTGTCCTCACGACGAGGCCTGTTCAAAGGCCTCAGGACTGACGCCGCCGGGATGGCTGTGGCGCCGGGCCCGGTTGTAGAATACTTCAATGTAATCGAAGATATCCGC
>NZ_JBLREF010000060.1:0-913 GCF_047918655.1 Erwinia sp. PPS120
GTGCCGCTTCAAACATAACAACGTTCCTTAATTGTCAGGTGTTAAAACAAAAGCTGGCAAGCAGCGCCTGAAATTGTTGACTGTCCCCGTCCGTCAGTATCGCGGTGCAGGTCATGGTGAACACCAGAATCTTGTTTTCAGAGGTGTTAAATACCGTCTGTTGCTGGAAGAGCCGTTTACCGTCACGCAGGTAGCTGGCATGCACACATTCACCCTGTAACAGGTTATTGCCGAGCACCACAGGCACCCGTTCCGTCTGCTTCCAGCCTTTAAGATGCTTCTGTATCAGCGTTAACTGCCGGTCAATATAAGCTGACAGCGTTTCATCATCATTCATCGAATCACGGGAGATGTTAAAGGCTGGCATGTTCTCACCGGGCAGGGTAAAGACATTAACGGTGCGATCCTGATACTGGTCAGGAAGGGTGATGCGGCCTTCGGTAAACAGGCAGAGAGGGAGGTTTTCAGACATTAAGCAGCTTCCGTATGCATCAGGACGGTTTAAGTGTGCCACAGGGTCAGGCAGCTTGCTATACGGAGGTTTCATTTACTGACGGAAGGTACGTGTTCTGAGATAAGTATCGGTTCAGAAACAGGTTGGTTCAGCATATGCCTGCTTTCGTAGTGCAAAGTTAGTCAATTAATCTCACCCGTCATGCCTTATTACCGTTAGGTTTGACTTCAAGGTATAAGCCATTGAAATCGCTAAGGTGGTATAGCTTTTCTTTCGCTTTTGCTATGCGGCATTGACTATCAGTGAGCATAACTATTCCGTGTATATTTATTATACCGTTATTGTACTTACTTAGAATGAAGATGGAAGTCGGTAATCCTCCCCTTTTTAACGGAGGCGATAAGTAGAATCAAGTCATGCGTTGAATATGCTGCATCGGCGTGTAGCCATTTAATGCCA
>NZ_JBLREF010000061.1:0-20868 GCF_047918655.1 Erwinia sp. PPS120
CGTTTTCTTAAACCGAATGAGTAAAGGATAAAGTGCGGAGGGGTGGCCGAGTGGCTGAAGGCACCGGTCTTGAAAACCGGCGACGGGAAACCGTTCGAGAGTTCGAATCTCTCCTCCTCCGCCATCAAATTCGACGGGTCAGCATAAGCTGGCCCGTTTTGCTTTTATCTCCCTGCGCCATCCGATGAAGCCCGCATTTCGCTATGCAGTACATTATCTTCCCAAAATCATTAGAGCATTCCTAAAACATCTTGTATCTTTTCAATCTCCTGATGCGTCTTAAGCGTAAAAGCGCTAGTCTGCTATACACTCAACACGGCTAACGCATGCCCATGCCTGTCTGTGTCCAGGCGGGTTCCACTGCGAGTAGCGTCTGCGCTGTTGGCGTTTTCAACCGCATCGCCCTAAACGGCTGGGCTAAACACCCTTGAATTGATGGAAAAAACATGATTAAAAAAGTTAGTCTCTGCGCGTTAGCAGTTTGCTCGGCACTTACCGGGGTGTCAGCCTTTGCGGCTGACGGTGACTACCAGCTTGAACAAGTCCTGATGATGAGCCGCCATAATCTTCGCGCGCCGCTGGCAGACAACGGCAGCGTCCTGGCGCAGGCAACCAAAAAAGCCTGGCCAAAGTGGGACGTTGCTGGTGGTCAGCTCACCACTAAGGGTGGCGTGCTGGAAGTGTATATGGGGCGCTACACCCGCGAATGGCTGGCGCGGCAGGGGCTGGTGAAGGATGGCGAGTGCCCGCCAAGCGATGATATCTACGCCTATGCCAACAGCCTTCAGCGCACCGTTGCGACGGCACAATTTTTCACTACCGGCGCTTTCCCCGGCTGCGATATTCCGGTGACGCATCAGGATGCGATGGGTGAAATGGATCCGGTATTCAGTCCGGTCATCACCGACGGCAGCGATGCCTTTAATAAGCAGGCGCTTACCGCGATGAATAGCGCAGGCGATAAGCTGGCGCTTAAGCCCGCCTTCCAGCGTCTGGAAAAGATCATCGATTATAAAAATTCACCGGCCTGCCGTGATAAAAAGCAGTGTGACCTCGCAAGCGACAACCAGAATAAATTTACCGCAGAAAATGGTAAAGAGCCGGGCGTCTCCGGTCCGCTGAAAATCGGGAACTCGCTGGTCGATGCTTTTACCCTGCAATATTACGAAGGTCTGCCGCTGGATCAGATTGCCTGGGGGCAAATCAAAACGCCTGAGCAGTGGAAAGAGCTGTCGGCCATCAAGAATGCCTATCAGGATACGCTCTTTACTTCACCTGAAGTCGCTCGCGATGTCGCCGCTCCGCTGGTGGACTATATTCGCAGTATGCTGGTGGATGAAGATAAGGCGAGTGCGCCTAAGGTCACGCTGCTGGTGGGACATGACTCCAACATAGCCTCTCTGCTGACTGCTATGGACTTCAAACCCTATACGCTGCCAGGTCAAAACGAGCGCACGCCGATTGGTGGAATGATTCAGTTCCAGCGCTGGCATGACAAGAAAAATAATCAGGAACTGGTAAAGGTAGAGTACGTTTACCAGACCAGCGATCAGTTGCGTAATGCCACCCCGCTTTCGCTGGACACGCCACCCCAGCGTGTGACGTTGCAGATGAACGGCTGTACGACGGATGCGAACGGCTTCTGTCCATGGGATCAGTTTACTCAGGTTCTGAATAAAGCTATTCAGGGAACGCCAATGGCCACCAGCGCCGCCCAGCTGGCCGCCGCCCCAGCAGACAAAGCCGAAGCGGATAAGGCCGCAGCAGATAAAGCAGCGGGCGATAAGCCAGCCAGCGATAAAGCCGCTGTCACAAAACCTGCTCCTGCGAAAGCCTCTGCTGAAAAAGCAGCTAAAGAGGGTGCTGCAGGTGACAAGGCTGGCAAGGACAACGTGACGTCTGACCGCGCTGCAGATAAGAATGAGAAGGCGAAGGGCAACGAGAAAGCAAAAGTCGATCAGAAGGTTAAGGCTGACGAGAAAGCCAGTGCCGATCAGAAAGCAAAGGCTGACGACAAAGCCAGTGCTGAACAGAAAGCAAAGGCTGACGACAAAGCCAGTGCCGATCAGAAAGCAAAAGCTGACGAGAAAGCCAGTGCCGATCAGAAAGCAAAGGCTGACGAGAAAGCCAGTGCTGAACAGAAAGCTAAAACTGACGACAAAGCTAAGGCGGATGACAAAAATAATGCGGCACCATCAGATGCCGTTACGCCCGCGCAGCCAGTGCCTCAGACTGATAAAGCGTCATGATTCGCAGTTAATGGTGTAAAAAAAGGCCGACAATGTCGGCCTTTTCTCTGTCAGTAAGTCTGTCGTCTGTCAGCGCGTCGGGATGACTGTTCGACTTGCTGACATTAACGGTCAGTTAGCGCTAACGACAACCAGCTTCTGGTTAACAAACTCTTTAATACCCAGATCGGAGAGCTCGCGTCCAAAGCCAGAACGCTTCACGCCGCCAAAGGGGAGTTCAGCCGACGTATCAGTTGCGGAGTTGATATACACCATGCCGGTTTCAATTTGCGAGGCCAGCTTTTTACCGCGTTCGATATCACGGGTGAATACTGCACCGCCCAGGCCGTAATGTGAGTCGTTCGCCAGCTTCACTACTTCCTCATCATCTTTCACGACATAGACCTGCGCCACCGGGCCAAAGAACTCTTCGAACCAGGCCGGATTATCACGCGTAATGCCGGAGAGAATAGTTGGTTCAAAAAAACAGCCTTTGCCATCCACTGCTTTACCGCCCACGTGCAGTTTGGCTCCTTTTGATACCGCTTCATTCACCTGTTTCACCAGCGTGTCGCGTGCAGAAGAAGAGGACAGAGGGCCAAGCGTGGTGCTTTCGTCCAGCGGATCGCCGATTTTAACTTCACGGAATGCCTGGATAAATTTTTCAAAGAAAGCGTCAGCCACCTTCTCCTGAACGATAAAGCGTTTTGCCGCAGTACATACCTGACCACAGTTATTCAGACGCGCACCGACACCCGCCTTGATTGCTTTATCCAGATCGCAGTCATCAAGCACCACAAATACATCATTACCGCCCAGTTCAAGGGTGGTTTTTTTCAGGTATTTACCCGCCTGTTCGGCAACGGCACTGCCCGCGCGTTCTGAGCCGGTCAGCGCAGCGCCCTGTACACGGTCATCTGCGATAAGCTCCGCAACCTGATCGCTACTGATAAACAGATTTGTCCAGACGCCTTCAGGCGCGCCTGCCTCACTAACCAGCTGTTCAAAAAGAGCAGCACAGTGAGGAACGTTTGAGGCATGCTTAAGCAGTACAGGGTTACCAGCGGCCAGGTTGGGGGCCAGCACGCGCATCAGCTGATAGAACGGGAAGTTCCACGGTTCTACGGCCACCAGCACGCCAATCGGGTGATTTTCAACCCAGGCTTCGCCCAGATCGCTGGGATAGCGCACCGGCGCAAGAAAGCGTTCAGCATTTTCAGCGTAGTAGCGGGCAATCTGCGCACACAGCTGGACTTCGCTGCGGCTCTGGCCAATGAGTTTACCCATCTCGACGCTTGCCGCTTTGGCCAGATCTTCAACGCGGCCTTCAATCAGTTCTGCAAGCTTCGTCAGTACCTGCAGACGCGGCTGGATAGGGCCTTTCGACCAGTTTGAATGGTAGAGTTCGTCGGCGGTAGATAATGCCTGTTCGACCTGATCGGCACTGTGGGCGGGCCAGGTTTTAATAAGTTCGTTACTGGTGGGATTAATTGTCTGATAAGACGACATAGTGCGCTCCTTTACGAGTAAGCTGGCTGGCTCTCAGGCCTGAAATGTGATTAAGCGTAGTCGAAAGAATACTCGTTTCACAACGTTATCAGTTGACAGAAAAAGCCGGAATATCCCGCTTTAATGCAGCAAAAAGGGCGGTAAAACCCGCCCAGGGACGTTTTAATGACGTTATACGTTTTTTCTTTCGACGGTTTTATTGTCCCAGGTGAGGACATCTTTATCGGTTTTTTCAAAGGCGCGAAGTAAAACATCATCGCTCCCCTGTTGTTCCCAAATCTCCTCCGCCAGCTTTTCGTCATAGTCAGCCACTTCGAATATGGCTTCAGCAATTTCCGGAGAGGTTGCACGCAGGCTTGCCCATTCTCCAACGTGATGTTCTTTCGATTGTTGCGTTGCCATGTTTAATCTCCTGTGAAGTGTGTTATCCGTTCAGCTTAACGGCCAGTCCGGCGACGTATTCGCCCTGGAAACGCGCAATATTCAGCTCCGTTTCGCTGGGCTGGCGGGAGCCATCTCCGCCCGCAAGGGTAGTTGCGCCGTAAGGCGTACCTCCACGAACCTGCGAAATATCAAAGAGCTCTTTCGCCGCATAACCAATCGGCACGATTACCATGCCGTGATGGGCGAGGGTGGTCCAGGTAGAGGAAATCGTGTGTTCCTGTCCTCCTCCCGTGCCGGTTGACGCAAAGACGCTTCCTAACTTGCCGTGCAGCGCGCCCGATGCCCAAAGTCCGCCCGTTCTGTCAAGAAAGGTGCGCATCTGTCCCGTCATGTTGCCGAAGCGTGTCGGCGTGCCAAAGAGAATGGCATCGTAAGTGGCAAGCTCCTCGGGGGTAGCAATAGCGGCAGACTGCTGCGTTTTGCCGCCAGCCTGAGCAAAGTGTTCGTCATCCATCGTTTCAGGTACGCGACGGATAGTCACTTCGGCACCGCTGACGCGTTTTGCTCCTTCAGCAACTGCATGTGCCATGGTCTCAATATGTCCGTACATCGAGTAGTAAAGCACCAGTATTTTGGCCATTGATTCCCTCCTTGATAAATAAAAGACATTTGCCGGGCAGCATAACCACTGTGCCAGACCCGTAAAGATCCAGAAAGCCTGTCAGCAAACGCGCAACAAACTTCCTTTCTTATCTTCAGTGAATTGCCAGTGGATAAGTATAGAAGAGGATCACAGTTTTGCTGGAATTTGCCTGCATCGGGCCTCCTGGAAAGAGGTTTATGTTTATACAGGGGTAAAATTCATTAGATAATTTTATAATATTCAGTGGTGCTAATTAATGATGGCTTCGGATTTAATTTGTCTTAAGTCGCACCATTGAGTATAAATATTCGCCAACTTTACCCGTTAATCTATGCTTAATAACGCGACGGCAGCAAATCAACGTCGTTACCCCGGGCAGTTTTCTGCCGGGTAAAATCATCAATATAGTATGATGGCTTAACTATAGCGGAGGTAAAAGATGGCAGAGCATCGTGGTGGATCGGGAAATTTCGCTGAAGACCGTAAACGCGCATCTGAGGCAGGCCGTAAGGGAGGTAAAGCCAGCGGTGGCAACTTTAAGAATGACCCTAAGCGTGCCTCCGAAGCAGGCGAAAAGGGGGGCCGCAACAGTCATGGTAATCGGGCAAAAGCTGATGACGCGTCGTAATCTGCAATGATCCAGCGAGTAGTCCCATTTGGGCCGCCGGGTTTACCCGGCGGCGATAACCTTTACTGCTCCGGTTCAACAACCGGGCTGTCAGCCAGCCCAGCCTTACGCTGATAATTCAGTATGGCATTCAGCAGAATGGCCCCAAAGGTCGCGGTGCCGATACCGCCAAGAGTGAAGCTTCCAATCCGCAGTGAGAAGTCTCCGGCCCCGGCTACCAGCGTAACGGCGGCCATAATCAGATTGCCATTCTGACCCAGATCAACGGCGTTTTGTACCCAAATCTTAGCACCCGCAACCGCAATCAGCCCGAAAACCACGATTGAGGCTCCGCCGATCACCGGGCCTGGAATGGTATGGATCAGTGCGCCAAATTTTGGTGAAAAACCGAGTAAGATAGCAATGACCGCTGCAGCAACAAATACCAGCGTCGAGTAGACCCGGGTCACCGCCATCACGCCAATATTCTCAGCATAGGTCGTGACTCCACTGCCGCCGGATGCCCCTGAAAGCAGAGTTGCCAGACCGTCGCCAACAAAAGCGCGGCCCATCCAGGGATCCATATTTTTGCCCGTCATCCCCGCCACCGCTTTTATATGCCCCAGATTTTCAGCCACCAGGATCACCGCCACCGGCGCTATCAGAAATATGGCGTGGCTGTCAAAGCTGGGAGCGGTGGTAGCTGGCAGGCCAAACCAGGGAGCATTATCAATCAGGGCAAAGTTAACCGGCTCCCCCAGCCCCAGACCGTTGGTTAACAGCATATCAATCGCACAGGCGACAATCAGGCCGATCAGAATCAGCAGCCGCTGCACCATCCCCCGGGTGAAAACGGCGACGGCGCCGATGCAAACCAGCGTAATCACCGCCATCCAGCTATCAAACTGGGAAGCGGACACGCTACGAATCGCAATAGGTGCCAGATTCAATCCGATAGCCATGACTACCGCGCCCGTTACTACGGGCGGCATCAATTTCTCTATCCAGCGCGTGCCGGTTTTCATCACCACCAGGCCAATCACGGTATAAATCAGGCCGCAGGCCATAACGCCCCCCAGCGCCAGGCTAAGGTGGGGGTTGATCCCCTGGCCCGTAAACCCGGTGACGGTAATGACCACCCCAACAAAAGCCGCGCTGGAACCCAGATAGCTGGGTACACGACCCCCGGTAACCAGGAAGAACAGTAGTGTTCCTACGCCCGACATCAGCACGCAGAGATTGGGGTCAAGCCCCATCAACAGTGGCATCAACACCGTCGCACCAAACATGGCGACCGCATGCTGCAGCCCCATAATTATTGTCTGACCCAGCGGCAGCATTTTATCCGGGGCGACAACCCCCTGCGCCGACGCGGAATGTTTCTGCCATTTTGGAAACCAGGACGCTGCCATCATTTTCTCCAGTAATGTGAATAGTGCCGGGACCGCCGGGCGCAGGGATCAGACGAGCTGTCGCCGTAAAGGGTGATAACGCCGATCGAAGTAGATCAGCCCGTGCGTATCGTCATTTGAAATCAGCGCCTGAACTTCGCAGATCAAAATGTCATGGGTGCTGACATTTATTACCTGAGAGACGCGGCAGTCGAAGGAGGCGACGGCACCGCTGAGGATTGGCGAACCGGTTACCAGCGTGGTCCAGTCGGCGGCGATAAAGCGCTCTTCCATCGGCGTTTTACCCCCAAACAGGGTAGAGAGATCTTCATGATCGGAGGCCAGCGTATTAATACAGAGCTGCTGGTTTTTTATGAAAATCTCATAGACCGAGGCGGAACGGTTCAGACAGACCAGCAGTGTAGGAGGCGTGTCGGTCACGCTGCATACCGCCGAGGCGGTAAAACCTGCCTGGCCAGCCGGGCCATCGGTGGTGATAATATTGACCGCAGCCCCAAGACGGGACATGGCATTGCGGAAATCCTGTTTTTCAACGCCGCTGATTGCGGCTGTTGCGGGCATAGCCAGAGTCATCATATTTCCTTTATTGACAGGGAAAGCGGTAGTCGCGTTGATCTGAATGCCAGAACGCGGGCCAGGGGGACGTTCAGCTATCACGCCAGGGTACAGGCGGTGACGAAATCCAGACGCGGCAGGCGGGGATAAACACTTTCCGGATCGCCGTAGCCAATGTTGATCAGCAGGTTACTTTTCCAGCCGCTCTCTGCGAAGAAGGCCGCGTCCACCGCATCGCGGTCAAAGCCCGACATCGGGCCGGTATCAAGGCCGCTCGCCCTGCACGCCGCGATCAAATAGGCCGCCTGCAGGGAGCTGTTGCGAAAGGCGGTCTCCACGGCCAGTTCCGGACTGCTGGTGAACCAGGCGCGGGCATCCGCAAAAGGAAAGAGTTCCGGTAGCCGGTTATAGAAAAGCGGATCCCAGGCAACGATGGCGGTTACCGGTGCGGTCATGGTTTTTTCGAGGTTGCCGCTGGAGAGTGCGGGCTTAAGTCGGGCCTTACCGGCCTCGCTGCGAATAAAGGAAAACCGGGCTGGGCCACAGTTAGCCGAAGTAGGTCCCATCTTAACCAGGTCGTAAATCGCCCGGATCTGCTCGTCGCTGACGGGACGATCCTGCCATCCGTTGTAGGTGCGGGCGGCGGTGAAGAGCGTTTCTAATGCCGTCATAGTCAGTTTCTCTGCCATTGTGGCTCCGTTATGCGTTTACATCGTGAGTCGATCTTTCCTGCAGCCAGTTCAGCAACAGCAGGTTGAATTCATCGCTGGCCGTAACGCTCATGGCGTGTCCACCCCAGGGCATCTTGATTACGCTGGCGTGAGGCAGCGCCCGCTCCAGCTTTTGCGAACAGGTCCAGGGCACCAGCAAATCGTCCTGTGAACAGATCAGGAGCGCGGGCTGAGCAATCGCCTGCGCCTGCGTCGTGAAATCACAGGCCATCAGGGCATGCAGGCGGTGCAGAAAATTATCGCGGCCCTGAAAATGTGCCGCGTGCAGCGCATCCTCCGCTTCAATACGCGCCTGATTCTCCGACAGCCAGTCGGCAGGGTAGAGGAACAGCGGCTGTGCCTGGACAAAGCTCTCCACGCCCGCTCTGAGCAGCAGAGTCTGCCGAACATTAAAGCAGCGGCGGGTATGGGCATCCAGCCGTAGCCAGCCGTTAACAATCACCAGTCCCCGAACGCGTTCGGGAAAGTCGAGGGCCATCTGCATGGCGATTGCACCGCCCAGCGCATGGCCGATAACCTCATAGCGTTCAAGGCCTTTTTCAGCCAGTGCCTGCGCAAGTTCTGCCGCCATATCTTTTATGCTGTAGCCTTCTGGCAGCGTATCTGCACTGCGACCCGTGCCTCGCTGGTCGTAGACAGCCACCTGGTAATCACGGGATAACGCAGCAATTTGCGGGTGCCAGAAGCTTGCTAATCCGCCAAGACCGGCGGAGAGAACCAGCGTCCTGACACCGGCATGCGCCGGCCCGATCAGTTCAATATGCATGCCTGCCTCCGCCTCCGATATGCGCCACGCTGGAAATTTCAATCAGCGCGTCGGGCTTCACCAGCCCGCACTGGATGCAGAACCGTGCCGGTTTCTCTCCGGGGAAGTAGTCGGCATAAACCTGATTGACCGCCGCATAGTTGCTCCAGTCGGTAATAAAGAGGGAATTGAAGGTGACGTCATCCAGCGTCCCTCCGGCAGATTCAATCACACGCTTTATGCTCTCCAGAACGTGACGCGTCTGAGCAGCGGCATCGCCGACGTGCACGACGTTGTTTTCCTGATCAAACGGCAGCGTGCCGGAGACATAAACTATGCCGTCGGCCAGCGTACCTGGCACAAAAGGGGCGATCGGCTGGCCGGTACCCGGTGGCGTAATAATGGTTTTTGGCATGCAGAGTGCTCCTTTATCGCGGTGGTTTACGCCGACGGTTCTAATGAAAGCGTTTCAGGCTGTAGCGCAGAGCAGAAAGCACTGACATCCGATACCCAGCCAAAAAAAGTTTCAATATTAAAGAGCGCCGCCTGCTGGGCAAAGGCAGGCCCGGCCTGATGAGTGGCGTCCGCCAGCACAATGCCGAAATACTCCAGAAAGAAACCGTCGCGCAGCGTGGCTTCAACGCAGACATTGGTCGCTATTCCGGTAAAAACCAGATGACGGATACCGCGGCTGCGTAACATGCTGTCGAGCGGCGTATTAAAAAAGCCGCTGTAGCGAGACTTAGGCAGCACAATGTCGTCCGGCTGGGGCTGGAGCTGATCGACCAACGCATAATCCCAGCCGCCCTTCGCCAGCAGCTTACCTTCCAGTTCGGGACGCGAACGCATCGTTTTAAGCGCGTTAGACTTGTGCCAGTTAGGCGAGCCGGGGCCGCCTGCCTCCACGTAGCGGTCATCCCAGCCGTTTTGGAACCAGATAATCTGGATACCCGCTTCGCGGGCGGCTTTCACGGCGATATTGATGTTTTCTATTACCGGGCGCGTGCCGGAGACGTCAAAGCCAGCGAGGTCCAGATAGCCGCCTTCAGTGGCATAGGCATTTTGCATATCCACCACAATCAGCGCGGTCTGGCCGGGCGGGAAGGCGATGGACTCAGGGCGTGCCTTGAGGGTGACGTTATCGAGGTTTGAGGCAGTGGTGCAGACAACCGTTTCTGAACTGTTCATTATGCCACCTCCTGCGTCGCGTTAAGCAGCGAGCTGCGACAGGCCATGAGCGGCTGGATCCGCTGACCAAAATTTTCGATGCCCTCAAGGAAGTTATCAAAGGTCAGCAGCACGCCCTGGGTGCCTTCAACCGCTGCCACTTCATCCAGCATACGAGCCACATGGGCATAAGAACCGACCAGCGTGCCCATATTGATGTTGACTGCCGAGGTCGGATCGGCCATTTGGCGTACATTGGTATCGCTGCCGGAACGTTTGTCCTGCTGACTTTGCGTCGTCAGCCAGGCGAGCGCGTCCTCATCGGCACCGGCTTTATAGTGCTCCCATTTCGCGCGCGCGGCCTCGTCGGTTTCATCGGCAATGATCATAAACAGGACATAAGAACCGACATCCCGACCTTCGCGATCAGCAGCCGATTTCATGCGTGCTGCGGTGGGAGCAAAGGCTGCGGGCGTATTGACGCCTTTACCAAAGCAGAAATTATAATCCGCGTGCTTTGCCGAAAAAGCCATTCCGGCATCGCTCTGACCGGCGCAGATTACCTTCATGGGTTTTTGCGGCTGCGGGCTCAGTCGGCAATCGTTCATGGTGAAAAATTCACCCTTGAGGTCAGATTTACCGTTGCCCCAGAGATCGCGTAGCACGGACACATATTCGGTCAGATAGTCATAGCGTTTTGAAAAGTATTCGTCGCCGGGCCAGAGTCCCATCTGTTCGTATTCTGGTTTTTGCCAGCCGGTCACCAGATTGACGCCGAAGCGGCCATTGGAAATGGAGTCGATGGTTGAAGCCATGCGGGCCACGATGGCAGGCGGCAAAGTTAGCGTGGCCGCAGTGGCGTAAATTTCGATGCGTGAGGTAACGGCCGCCAGGCCCGCCATAAGGGTAAAGGATTCAAGGTTATGGTCCCAGAACTCGGTTTTACCGCCAAAGCCGCGCAGCTTGATCATCGACAACGCGAAGTCAAAATGATAATGCTCCGCTTTAAGCACGATCTCTTTATTCAGCTCAAAGGTAGGTTTGTACTGAGGGGCATGGGTTGAAATCAGCCAGCCGTTATTGCCGATAGGGATAAATACGCCAACTTTCATGAAGATACCTCGTATTTTGCGTAATAGGATGTGGTACGCGCTGCGGTGCATCCTGCAGTTCCCATTTCGGCGGCGCATGCTGATGAAGTAGCAAAGGCTGTGCCAGGTTAGCAATACGCTATATATTCAGCAGGTTGAGGAATTTTGTTAAGGTAAACTGGAGTGACTGGTCTGAAATGGACCATTTGGTAAAAAAATGTGCACAGAAAACAGGCAGGCCTGTTCCATACCGGTGCAGCCCGTCTCTTTTACCGGATGAGCGGTCCTGGTTGACCTGCGAAACAGAGGATGGAGTCACGGTGAATTCAACAGATAAATTACCGGTTAAAACGACTACGCGTCGTTCAAAAGCGGTTGCAGCGAAGCGTACGGCAATTATTAATGCCGCACTGGCGCTCTTTTCTCAGTTTGGGTTGCATGGAACCACGCTGGATAAAGTGGCTGAAGGAGCGGATGTGTCGAAAACTAATCTGCTTTACTATTACCCCTCTAAAGAGGCGCTTTATATTGCCGTGCTTAAAAATATTCTCGACGTGTGGCTGGCACCGCTTCGTGCGCTCAGCAACGAGCAGCAGCCGCTGGAGGCGATCCGCGATTATATTCGTCTTAAGCTGGAGGTTTCCCGCGATCATCCCCAGGCCTCAAGGCTGTTCTGTATGGAGATGCTGCAGGGCGCGCCGCTGCTTAAAGGGGAGCTGGAAAGCTCACTGCGGACGCTGGTGGAGGAAAAATCATCGGTTATCGAAGAATGGATCGGGCAGGGCAGACTGGCGCCCGTTCAGCCGGACCATCTGATCTTTATGCTGTGGGCCGTCACCCAGCACTATGCGGATTTCGCTACTCAGGTAGAGGCCGTCACCGGCAGGACGTTGAATGACGAGAGTTTTTTCACACAGACGCTGGAAAACGTGCAGCGGATGGTGATTGAAGGTATTCGGGTACGCTAACTGACGGGCCTGTTGGCCCGTCGGAAAGTGTCAGGCCCTGCCGCGCTGGCGAACCCACCAGCCAATAGCCAGCAGAATAAACCATACCGGGGTTACCATCAGCGCTTGCCGGGTGTCCTCCTGAAGCGTCAGCAGAACGAGAACAAATGCAAAAAAGGCCAGGCAAACCCAGCTCATGACCTTGCCGAGGGGCATCTTATAGATGGAGTCTGCGTGTAGCTGTGGTCGCTTTTTACGGTAGACCAGGTACGAGCAGAGAATAATGCTCCAGACAAACATAAACAGAATGGCCGAAACGGTGGTCACCAGCGTAAAGACTTTCATCACGTTGGGGATCAGGTAAATCAGCGCCACGCCGCCCAGCAGGCAGAAGCAGGAGAAAAACAGACCGGCAGTAGGCACCGCACGGCGTGACAGCCTGCCAAAGCTGCGATGCGCGGCTCCCTGTTGTGACAGGCCGTAGAGCATACGGCTGGTGGAGAAAATCCCACTGTTAGCCGAGGAGGCCGCGGAGGTCAGCACGACGAAATTAACGATGCTGGCCGCCGCGGGCAGGCCGATAAGCATAAACATTTCCACAAACGGGCTGCGATCGGCGACGACCTTATCCCACGGGGTTACCGCCATAATGACCACCAGCGAAAGCACGTAAAACATAATGATGCGCAGTGGAATGGCGTTGATGGCCCTTGGCAGCACCCGTTTAGGATCCTGCGTTTCTGCCGCTGCGGTGCCAACCAGTTCGATGCCGACAAAGGCGAAGATCGCTATTTGAAAGCCGGCAAAAAAGCCGCTCAGGCCTTTAGGAAACATCCCGCCACGATCCCAGATGTGCGTCAACGAGGCCGTACCGCCGCCAGGCGAAGGATAGTGCATGGCAATAAGTACGACGCCGGTAACGATCAGGGCAACAATGGCGACAATCTTGATAATTGCGAACCAGAACTCCATTTCACCAAACAGTTTTACCGTCGCGATATTGAGCGACAGGAAAACGAAGATACAAAGCAGGGCGCTCATCCAGATCGAGAAGTCCGGGAACCAGAGCTGGAAATAGGCGCTGATCGCGACCACATCGGCAATGCCGGTCACCACCCAGCAAAACCAGTACGTCCATCCGGTAAAAAAGCCGGCCCAGGGCCCGAGCAAATCTGCTGCGAAGTCGCTAAACGATTTGTACTCTAAGTTGGAGAGCAGCAGCTCGCCCATGGCGCGCATCACGAAAAACAGCATGAAGCCGATGATCATATATACAAAAATAATCGACGGACCCGCCAGACTGATGGTTTTACCGGAGCCCATAAACAGGCCTGTGCCGATGGCACCGCCGATAGCAATAAGCTGAATATGCCTGTTGTTGAGATTGCGCCGGAGTTCGCCCGGTGCCTCTGATGCCAGGGGAGCGTCTTTAGATTGGTCAACCATAACGGAGTTATTGTCCTTTAGTGATGTTGTCTGAGCTCTGTAGGCTCTTATTAAGTCGTTTAAAAGCGAATTCAGCCCTACCTTAAGGTAACTCAGCTTCAGGTCGCTAATATTTTTTTCATCGTGGTCAACCACGTGCTGGGTTCTGGACAGCAGACTCCCGGCCTGACCTGCGTTTTGGGGCGCAAAGCTTAACGTAAAAGTGTCTCAGATACAGGTAAAGTTCTTAAAACCCCTTCCAACTGCACAAAAAACGAGACGACACCGCTAATCTTGTGTCGTTGTATTGCTGTGCTGATGCAGCCGTACATTTTGAACAGGCTGGCGGGAAGATAGCTCGTGATGACCGCCCGCTAACCGGAAAGGGCACCCGTCGTTGTTTAGGGTCAGGAAGGTGACAAATTTTCACTAAAAAATAATCTTCGATGCTAACAATACAAAGGCGCGCGTATAAAAAAGCAGTAGCTGTATAGCCATAATTAAGTAAAATTAATATTATATTAACAGTCAAATAAAAGCCAAATTAGTCATTTTTTAGGTTAATTCTATTTATATCATGTAATTACAAATTTACCTTTTACTTTTATTATGCTTTTACTAGCGTTAAACATGAGCAAAATTAAAAATTTTTAAATTAATTTGTGAGCTTTGACAGGGGCAAAATTATTGAATGTTTATAGGAAAAATCCTACTCTAAGCGGGGTGGCAGGTATGTGAGTAGAGGTCAGCCAGCTAAATACCTCGGGTTGAGTGAAATGCTGGAAGGTCCTGGCTGGTCAATAATTCAGCGAAGCGAGCCGCATAAAAATGTTCATTTCGGGGTTATTATCACAGTTGTGGTTTTTATGGGATTGCAATGAGGTATTGCTCTTTTTTATTCATTTTTTTGCCCCATATTACAGTAAATAACCGGAACAGGAGGGGATAGCCACTACCCTCCGATGAGGCATTAATGATTGGCAGTAACTATTTCAGCTGGCGTAACGAAATGCGGGCTGCTTTGGATGATGTGAAGGATGCCGCCGAAATAATGTGCGTCATTGAGCAGCAGACCATCAAGCTGGGACTTAAGTTTTACGCGTTGTTTATCCAACATCCCATACCTTTTACGCGACCAAAAACTTTTATTTATAGTAACTATCCCAGCAAATGGGTCAGGCTATATGAGAATGAGGACTTTGCTGCTATAGACCCCGTTATCAATTACTGCAAGGTGCCGGGGAAAATATTTTTATGGAACGATCGTGTCAACTGCGGCGATAGCAGAGTACTGATGACCGCGAGGGAGTACGGAATTTGCTCAGGATTTTCCTGTTCCACTATGGCACTAAACCGGGCCACAGGAATATTATCCATGGCATCGCATGAACCGGTTGAAAAAATAAGATTAGTACAGGAAGATCAGTTAAAGCTCCAGCATTTGGTGGTCCTGGTGCTTGAGTCGTTACAGCGTGTAAAAGATATTTCGATGTCGGTTATGAACATGGAATTAAGCCAGCGGGAGCTGGAGATTTTAAAATGGACGGCAGAGGGTAAAACTTCAGCGGAAATATCCCTCATACTCTGTATTTCGGAAAATACCGTTAACTTTCATCAAAAAAATATGCAAAAAAGGTTTAATGCGCCTAACCGAACCCAGGTGGCCTCCTACGCGGCTGCGATGGGATTAATCTGAGGGGTAATACAACTACTAAATTTGGTAGTTTCGAATTGCTAATAGGTTGTCTACCCTGCGCTCAGGGTAACAACCCTGAGCGGGCCGTCAGGAGCGGCATCCACGAGGGAATGCGTCAGGGGAATAATGATGAAAATTATACAAACAAAACTTAAGGACATGCCTTCCTCCTTACTGGTCGAATTGGGAAGCTACCGCTATAGCGTTTTTGCCAGGGGGGAAGGGTGGTCAATTCCGTCACGGCTCAGTACGCCGGGTCAGGAGTACGATCGCTTTGACCGCTCAGATGTGACCTGGCTGATTGCCTGGACGGCTCAGCATGGCATTTGTGGCTGCGCCCGACTGATGGAGTGGCATGAGCCGGATACCGGTCTGACGCCGGAGAGTCGCAGTAGTAAAACCCAGCTGCCTGCCTGGGAAATGTCGCGGTTCTCAGCCCGACTGGAAATTGATTCGGAGCTGCCGCTGAGTATTTTGTGGCACTGCGTTCAGCTGGCAGAACAGTCTGGGATCCGCTTTCTCTATAGTGCGGCAACACCTATGCTGGAGCATATGTTCGAGAAAAATCAGGTGGTCTATGAACCACTGACGGCGGGTGTGATTCAGTCTGAAGACAACCTGTTCGCCGTACGCATTCCCGTTCATCAGCCCCACCTTGCGGAGAAGTTTCGTGGTGCGCGCCGCTTCAGTCCGGAGGAAGTGCTGCCCACGCTGGGTGTTTCCGTTAGCTGGGGTTCAAGGGGGCGTTAACCCTGAAATTTTGCCCACAGCGAAATAAGCACGGCGGCAGCCACGCACCAGCACAACACGCCGCTGCCTAACGCCACAGGCAGCCGCGTGATCCCCACAAAGTACCAAAGGGAGAGCAGGTAGATAAAGTAAGGAATAATTGCCCACATGCCAAATATCAGGGTGGTACGAAGTGCCTGAACGCCACGTTCACTGCCCACGATATAATGTGCAATCAGTGCAAAGGTAGGAAAAAGAGGCAGGAGCCCTGCAATATAATAGCTACGGGTTTTAGACAGGATACCGATCAGCACCACGACCAGTGCACCCAATAACGCCTTTAAGAGTAAGCCCATTGTTTCCCGTATACTCGATGGAAAAAACCCACAATCTAACATCCGTGGGCGAAAATCAATGGGCGGGGAAATGATTATCCGTTACTGGCGATAAGCTTGTTTGATCTGCTTGATAGTGCCGCTGAAGACTTCAGCCTGCTGCTGATCGGTTAACTGATTAATGTACCTTTCCATATTGATAATGACTTTACCGGCATCAGCCTGACCCATACCCTTTAACATAAACGTCACCAGTGCCTTCATACATGCCACTTCTTTGGCCAGAGTTTCAGTTTCTTCGCTGGTTGAAAAGTCTGTATTGCTCATGATTTTTCCTTATAAGTCATCTCAACTTCACCGGCCCGACAGCTGCCGCTGGTACTGTAAACTGCTGACAAGTATATCACATAAGAAACGCCCGCGATCGCCTCCGGGGAAGGGGGCCACCTTAAATAGCCGCCGCGGGATATGTGAATTTTTTCTGTTCGATCGGGGGTTAAAAGAGGTAAGATCGTCTATCAGAAAATCCCTAAATGCCGTAGCTCATATCCCCTTTTGGAGAGAGAACCCTTGATAAGCGTTCTGCTTGTAGATGACCATGAACTTGTCCGCGCGGGCATCCGCCGCATACTGGAAGACATTAAAGGTTTTCAGGTGGTGGGTGAATCCAACTGTGGCGAAGATGCGGTTAAATGGTGCCGTTCAAACAGCGCAGACGTTGTGCTGATGGACATGAACATGCCTGGCATTGGTGGTCTTGAAGCGACACGTAAAATCGTGCGCTATAACCCCGATATCAAAATTATCATGCTCACCATTCATACTGAAAACCCTCTGCCAGCGCGAGTGATGCAGGCCGGGGCAGCGGGCTATCTGAGTAAGGGGGCGGCACCCCAGGAAGTGGTCAATGCCATTCGTTGCGTCAATGCCGGGCAGCGCTATATAGCCTCTGATATTGCCCAGCAGATGGCGTTAAGCCAGATTGAACCGCAGAAAACGGATTCACCCTTCGATTGTTTGTCGGAACGTGAATTACAGATTATGCTGATGATTACACGGGGTCAAAAAGTGGCAGATATTTCAGATCAGCTGAGCCTGAGCCCCAAAACAGTTAACAGCTATCGCTACCGGATGTTCAGTAAGCTCAACATCAGCGGTGACGTAGAGTTAACGCATCTGGCCATTCGCCATGGCCTGTTTAATCCGGAGTCGTTGATCAGTAGTGAATGATGTATTTGATGCAAAAACCTTCCTGAAGTCTGTGACCAGCCAGCCCGGCGTCTACCGTATGTATGATGCAGGCGAAACGGTTATCTATGTCGGAAAAGCCAAAGATCTCAAAAAGCGTCTCTCCAGCTACTTTCGCGGCAACCTCGGGAGTCGTAAAACGGAAGCGCTGGTCGACAGCATTCGTCAGATCGACGTCACGGTAACGCACACGGAAACTGAAGCGTTACTTCTCGAACATAACTACATCAAACTGTATCAGCCCCGCTACAATGTGCTGCTACGGGATGATAAGTCTTATCCCTTTATTTTTCTCAGTGCGGATGCCCATCCACGTCTCGCCAGCCATCGCGGTGCAAAACATGCGAAAGGGGAGTACTTCGGTCCTTTCCCAAATGGTTACGCGGTGCGTGAAACGCTCTCGCTGCTACAGAAAATATTCCCGGTCAGGCAGTGTGAAAACAACGTATACCGTAATCGCTCGCGTCCCTGCCTGCAATATCAAATCGGGCGCTGTCTGGGCCCCTGCGTAGCAGGCCTGGTGTCGGAAGAGGAATATGCGCAGCAAATTTCCTGGGTTCGACTCTTTTTATCCGGTAAGGACGATCAGGTCCTCAATCAGCTGGTTGGACGGATGGAGCAGGCCAGCCGCGATCTCAAATTCGAGGAAGCGGGGCGGCTGCGCGATCAGATTCAGGCGGTTCGACGCGTCACTGAAAAGCAGTTCGTCTCCAATAATGGCGATGACCTGGATGTTATCGGCGTCGCCTTTGATTCGGGCATGGCCTGCCTGCACGTACTCTTTATCCGCCAGGGTAAGGTCCTGGGTAGCCGCAGCTATTTCCCGAAAATACCCGGCGGCACCGAGCTGGCCGAAGTGGTACAAACGTTTGTCGGACAGTTTTATTTGCAGGGGAGCCAGGCCCGCACGCTCCCTTCCGATATCCTGCTGGACTTCACGCTGCCTGAAAAGGATCTGCTGGCCGAGTCGCTGACGACCCTTGCCGGACGGCGGGTCACTATTCAAAGTCGTCCGCGTGGCGATCGGGCACGCTACCTGAAGCTGGCGCGCACTAACGCCAGCACCGCGCTGATCAGCCGACTCTCGCAGCAGTCGACGATTCACCAGCGGCTTCACGCGCTGGCGACGGTGCTTAAGCTGCCGGAAATTAACCGCATGGAGTGCTTTGATATCAGCCACACCATGGGCGAACAGACCATTGCCTCCTGTGTGGTTTTTGACAGCAATGGTCCGCTGCGTGCGGAGTACCGACGTTACAATATTACGGGCATTACGCCGGGCGATGACTACGCGGCAATGAATCAGGTGCTGCGTCGGCGATACGGTAAAGCCATTGAAGAGAATAAAATTCCGGACGTTATTCTTATCGACGGCGGCAAGGGGCAGTTGGGACAGGCCAAAACGGTTTTCGCGGAACTGGATGTGGAGTGGGATAAAAGAAAGCCAATTCTGCTGGGGATTGCCAAGGGAACCGATCGTAAGGCCGGGCTGGAAACGCTATTCTTCGAGCCAGAAGGCGAGGGGTTCTCTCTGCCCCCTGACTCTCCGGCGTTGCACGTGCTTCAGCATATTCGTGACGATTCTCATAATCATGCCATCACCGGGCATCGTAACAAGCGCGCTAAGGTTAAAAATACCAGCGCACTGGAAACGATTGAGGGTATTGGCCCGAAACGTCGCCAGCAGTTGCTAAAATACATGGGCGGCCTGCAGCCGTTGATGAACGCGTCGGTGGACGAAATCGCCAGAGTGCCGGGGATTTCGCAGTTACTGGCAGAGAAAATCTTTTATTCGCTGAAACACTAAGCATTGCAACGGTCAGGGCAATGTAGGAACATAGGGACAAATTCTACCCTGCCCAGACAGTTAGCGTACCTATGCATTTTAACATTCCGACCTTACTTACTCTGTTTCGTGTCGTTTTGATTCCGTTCTTTGTGCTGGCATTCTACCTGCCATTTCAATGGGCTCCGCTGGCTTGTGCGCTTATTTTTATCGTGGCGGCAATCACTGACTGGTTCGATGGCTACCTTGCCCGGCGTCTTAAACAGACCACCCGTTTCGGCGCGTTCCTCGATCCCGTAGCGGATAAAGTGATGGTAGCGATTGCCCTGGTGCTGGTTGCCGAGCACTTTCACGCCTGGTGGGTTACGCTGCCCGCAGCGACGATGATTGCGCGTGAAATTATCATTTCTGCGCTGCGCGAATGGATGGCAGAAATCGGCAAGCGCAGCAGCGTGGCCGTATCATGGATAGGCAAAGTGAAAACCACCGCGCAGATGCTCTCTCTTTTTGCGCTGCTCTGGCGTTATGACAGCACGGTTATCGGCATTGGCGTGGTCGCGTTGTATATCGCTGCGGTGCTGACTTTCTGGTCAATGTTCCAGTATCTTAACGCTGCGCGCGGTGATCTGTTCGAACGGTGATCGATACGGTTCAAAAAGCAGCAAACGGATAAAATATGAGGATAATTTTATTGACTCATTTCGCCAGGTCAGTAGAATGCAACGCATCGAAAGGCAGTCAGGTTGCCAGAAGATAAAATAAATCAGCATGTTCTGTGAAGCAGGCAGAAATGATGAAAGCGGGAATAGCTCAGTTGGTAGAGCACGACCTTGCCAAGGTCGGGGTCGCGAGTTCGAGTCTCGTTTCCCGCTCCAGATTCAGCATATCAGGCAAAGCCTGGTGGCTAAGCAAGATTAAGGCGCGTTGGCAGAGTGGCCATGCAGCGGATTGCAAATCCGTGAACCTCGGTTCGACTCCGGGACGCGCCTCCACTTTACACCCTGCCCGGGTGGTGAAATCGGTAGACACAAGGGATTTAAAATCCCTCGGCTTATGGCTGTGCGGGTTCAAGTCCCGCCCCGGGCACCATACTTTTACTACCGATTAAAACGAATAAAATCAAAGCAATAAGCAGTGATGTCGTAACCGCCCAAGGGCGGTTTTTTTGTAATTATAGTAAGTTTCATAATACCCCTGCAGAATATTTTTCCCGTCTTACTGGTTGCCAACGACCGGAACTACAGCAATTTTCCTGTTGTACCTAACAGTTTGCTCGACATTTTTATGCCCGGAAATTGCCTGCTTGTCATAGATGTTACCGGAAAGATCGGAGATGCCTTTTGCCTTCAGGTCGTGAAATGTGAAATCAAATTCCCTTTTGGAAATGCTACCTTTGCGTCATGCTTTGCCTTCATCCATCGACTATTGAAACCATCACGCGTATACCTGGCACCGGACTGCTGATGAATAACAAAAATCGAACTCATCCCTTTATTAATGTAAGTATCCCGGCTTTAGTTCCACGCACTTTTTGAGATTTCCAGTTTCTCAGCCATCAGCCCATATTCTTCCGGCGTCAGGTTTTTCAGGGATTCATGAGGCCGCTCACTGTTGTATTCATTCAGCCAGC
>NZ_JBLREF010000062.1:0-7855 GCF_047918655.1 Erwinia sp. PPS120
GGCTGTCAGTGAAACGTGATTTTTTCATATAGATCTCCCCGGTTCAGATTACGAGAAAATTCTACTTATGAATACACCGGTTTTTCGGGGGGATTACCTAGTGCGGCCAGATAATGTCGATGATTGAAACTTTAGTCGTCAACGCTATATCGTCATCATTGAGCACAAGCTCAATAAGTTCATTATCGAAATCTTCGTCATCTTGCAAGTAAAACTCAATATTACTTTCAAAAACAGCAACGTTGTTTCTAATCATAAGCGACAGACACTCATTGAGGCCCTTGCGACGTTGTCCTTCATAAATACTGAGTACGTCTTTATAGAGCGCTTCTGACAGCAAAACTCTGTTGCTGTCACAAAGTGCTTTAAATTTTGTCAGTGGCAGGTCACTGACTGCCTGGTCGATGCTCACAGGCAGCACGCTAATCAACTGTGCATACAACGCGTCTGGCTTATCTGCTGCTGAAATGATGTGATTTACAACATTATCAACAGACTCCTCAGGAACACTGACCTTATGGCCTGAAAGCGCCTCCGGATGGTGAGCAAAAAACCCCCACAATATCTCATTGTCGACATCGGTAAACATATAGTCAAAGATGTTATCCCAGTTGGCAGCGACACGCCCATGTTTAAACAAGAGGTCATAAACAGTGAATGACGTTCCATCAACTACAGATAACCTGATATTTTCAACTGTCGACAGCTGCTGAACTTCAAAATCCATGTTTTCAATGATAATTTCTTTGGAATGCTCAGTAACATCTGAGTTAATGAGTGAAATAACAGACTCAACGTTTTCCTCAGAATGAATGAAATATTCAAGGATAAACATCTCAATGTTTTTATTTACAGCCTCAGTTAAACATGGGACTTTTTCACTAATGATTAAGGTATACGGATTGCGCGATAGCTCCTCAACATTCTTTCTGTTATTAGAGTACGCATTAAACAGTGCAGTGAGGTTATTAATATTAAACACATACAGAAAATTCTCTGCGATAAACTTCACCAACGCACGTTCACTTTCACCGTTAGCTTCACTGACGCTATCGAATACAATATTGAGTTCTTTTAATTTTATGCTGAATGACGCAATCTCATCGGGCTGTATGTATGTAAACAATGTAGTATCTGTTTTTAATTCATGCAGATAATCCTGAACAGCACTTTGTCGGGTAATGTTTTCTATCAGACCAAAACGAAGAAATGACACAGATAGCTGCGGATAAAAATCATCATCAGAGTCAATGTCACGGTAAGTGCTCATCGCCTCCATCAATTTACCCAATGTCTTTTCATCGCTTAAAGTTAAATTAATTAAGTCCTGATAGTCATCATTACTGAATTCATAAAAATACGTCCGCATAGTGCTAATAATTAACCCAGGTGAGCAATGATTGAATAAGTGAATAAATACATCACGTGCAAAATCAACTCGGCACTTGATCAAAAAACTAATTATATGCGGATGAAAAATCCCTTCATAATATTTAAATGATAGCGACTCAATTTTATCCACAACATTGGAAACGTTATTGAGATGTATATCTTTCAATTCCTCAAAATTCACCTTGGCAGCGACCTTCTGGATATAAACGTTATCTAATTTACTTAAAGCACCTGCATGGAAGATAGAGCGATACTGCATATAATCCTGCTCTATGTATCCATTTGATAACATGAAAAACAACAACTCCACATTGAAATTGATCGCCGATGCCTTGGCTGTATTTTTATTTACCCTATCGTCGACTGATGGAACTTTGAGCAACCATTCACGCAATTTTGTTAATGTAATTTTTTCGCATAAATCATGAAGGGATATACCATTTCGTTGATAAAGAACACGTTGTGTATTTGAAATTTTTTTAGATAATTGCTCAATAGTTTTCTGATTTTTGTCTAAAATAACAGGTGAACGCTTGTTGTATTCGCGTAAACTTTCAGACCGCTTGTCCCGTGAGATTGGGAAGGCATCCTGATAGTGATAACCGTTTCTTGCATAAGAGATCGCGATTCCAGATGGAAGCTCTCTGTTCAGAAAATCACAGAACAAAGATTCATTTTCACAAAGTTCAACAAAGCTCCAACTACTCCCAATCTGCCCATGCTTATTATGGCTTATATAAAACACTGTGTTCGCTTCAATTTGTTCAGGAAGATAACGTCTTAGTATTTCAACCCTCAAATTTAAACTGGATGTTTGCAATTCTTCTTGTGCTTTCTCTAACTTTTCTTTCTGTTGAGAAATATTTATTTCCAAATCTTTAAAATAAACTTCATGTAGTGTTCTCTTAGAGTAGGCATTAACTACTCTGTATAAAAAACCATCCTGATTATCAAGAAGAGTAAAATCTTTGGTGCATAAGTTTTTATACATTATCAAAGAAAATAACTTTATATCAGAAATCTCACCCGTGATTAATTTTTTAAAGATATTAAATTCATTTATAACATTATTCATTACCCGCATATCAGTCAGGTAAAGGGATACCTTCTTGAAAAACTGTTCTATATCTGCCGCATTAAAGTTTATAATTTTACCACTTAATATATCGTAAGCATTCTCACTATCTACTGCGGGTATAATTGGCACAATGAAATCAAAAAATTTGGTTTGTGATTCAGCATCCTTTAATAAATCCTCCCTGACTGCAAAAATAAACTTAATAGGTTTCTTTTCCAAGAGACTGGAATTATTTACCACTTGATTTATTTCTCGGAGTTTAATAAAGATATGGCCATTGTTTAAGCGATCCAAATCTTCAAATACGACAATCCTATATTTTGTTTTAAGGAAGAAATAAACAATCTCATCAATATACAGATTTAGCAGGGAAGCCGCATTCTGTTTTTCAGCTGCAATTTCCGCCTTAAGGAGATTTACTTTATCAAGCGCAATTTTCCTGTCAAAAAATCCTATCCGATAAAAACGGGATAATAAATACCAACAAATGACAAACGATAGCGAACCAATACATCCCCAACGCCATACCGGATGTATAGCAATGAAGTGACTCACCGCTAATGATAATGAAAACGTGCTGACGATTTTTTGAGGAAACAACAATGTAGTTACAACAATTGCCAGTGCGAGAACAAAAAACAGCAAACAAGATGTTGTTAGTATTTGCCCAACACTGCGGGTGTGGATGCGCTCTACCCGCGAATCTGGCAGCGTACCTTTATCCACTTTGTATAATATCTGCTGTAAGATGCTGTATTCAATGCTTTGTTCTTTTGATAAAGACTCGGAACTTTTTAACGTCTCATCCGTTTCAAAGTTTGCCAGTGAGATAGTCACGTGCTCATCCGCTGGTTTTAAACTTGTAAACCTGAGCCAATATTTCAGGCGGTGCCACAGTCGCTTTCGCCCTTCAATTTTTTTAAGGTATGAGAGAATAACAGAGCTTTTGCCCGCGCCATAGGGGCCTGTGATGGCGATGTTCTTCACATCATCCCGGCTGAGGGCATAATCCAGCGCCTTAAAATAGGGTTGATAGCCCTCTTTATCAGGATCGACAATCGGGGTTAGTGTTTGGAATTCATTTTCCGTTACTACAGTTTCAGCCTCGGCAATCGACAATTGTGTTTCTGGTTGATTTTCCGTTCCGGAATGGTTGTCTGAAGCAACCTGAATCCTTGCGACTGTTTTATGTAACCAGTCTGTAGCCGTTTTCAGCCCGAAAGACAGCGCCATTGAGTGTCCTCACAATCACGAATATTAAATTCATAAATTGGAGACCATCCTAGCATAAATCAAAACAATCATCACATAATCATGTGGTTAAAAGAACAAGCTAGAACCTGTTTTTTTATAGCATTTTTCACGCTGCACAGGGTTTTGCCCACGATAGTATCAAAGATTACGCTCACTCAAAATCAAGCTTATTGTACACCCGTGCTACATATCTGCCGCGCCCATCACCATGTCCGAGATCCATCGATATTCACTGGCTAGTGTTGATACGCCCATATAGATATCCGCATTATCGGGCTCAATGGCTTTTATCTTCTGGGGGTAACGCAGCATTAACTCCAATGCCAGCTCGGCATCCTGCGGATCATCTTTAGCTCCGCTGGGCGAGAAGGTTTGCCGGTAACGAGTCAGGGACAAAGCGTGGACGGGAAAAAAGGTGATAAAGGTATATTTTTGAAGATCATATACCCGGGCCCTTCTTAAGTTCGAGAGCTATTTCGATTCTGTCTTTTACCTTTTGGTTTAACTCAGTAAGCCAGACATCAAGCGCTTCTGCTGTATGTTCAATCACATGGAACACGCGTTCACCGTTTTTAAACTGAACACAGACATCGTGTTTTTTATCTGCCCAGTACAGACCAATGTGTACAGCAAATTGATTAGTCACAGTCATTACCAACTCCTTTTTATCGGGGATTGGTATGCATTCCACGTTCTTCGAAAGAAATATAGCCAGCAGTTTATCTGCATGCCCTGAGTATTCGTTAGCGAACGTGGAGCACCAACTGGCTCGAAAGAAAAGCGGCGATCATCGCATGATTCTCGCTCAATTTTCGTAATCAGTAAGCGCATACCCTGAATCACTTCAAAGTGTAATTGTCAGAGTGCGAATGACTATATCTCGCTCTTAGCAGACCACTCTGCTCTTCAAACGGTCCGTTTCGTGCCAGAAACGGACGTTGGTAATATCGGGTTATATTAATCAATTGGGACAGGTTAGAGCCGAAAAGGCCACACTGCGATTGTAGCCCGAGGAGGGTTGTGCTAAAGAGCACCGCCCTACCCGGGACCACTACTTCAGGTTTTAAACCGAGGAGTTGAGGTTAGCCATTTGAACTCAAAAATCGTTCAAGACCACTTCGCCGATACCGCCGCAATTCGTGCACTCATCGATTTCGATAGTCTGATCGCCGTAACAGGTATGGCATTGAGCGAAGGGCTTATCATCCGTTGGATCATACCCTGTTCCGCTACAGTTTGGGCATTCGATTTCGATAGGACCTCCACTGCCGTGGCATACGTCGCAAATTGCAGCTGTCATGTGTTTAGCCTCTTGATCTGAATACAAACAGGTCTTCGTTGAGTGGGGTTCGATGGAAATTATCTCAACGAAGCGGTGTAAAGTGATGCTGGATGGGCTTCCTTGCGCCAACAAGATGTTCAGCTTTAGCACGAGGAAGCTATTGGCGGTTCGCCAACGCGAGTTTAGCCGAGGCCTTGCAGAAAGCTTCCGCCAACGGATACCTAGATATTTTTTGGCGTAGTGCGAAAATCTCCTCGTTTCCCTGCCCCTGGAGCTCTGGAAGATCTGGGGCCAAGATGGACATCACACATGCCGCAAAGCCTTCGAAACCTAACCTAGCGGCATAGGTACCGGCGGCAAGGATCTGCTGAGTAAGTTGGAAAACTTGAAAAGGATCTTGAGCTTCGCGTAGGACATTAATTTTTATAGTGTTATAGGTCATAAAAAATTCCGCATGGGAATCAGAGGTGGTGAAGATCCCCGAACGATTACTAGAGGCCTCATATTGCTTGAAAACCTGGCTGATGACCTCATCAGCTCGCTGCAGGTTAAGCCTGTTCGGTGCAAGCAAGTCGTGATACATCCGAGCTAGTTGGATACCAGCGTAGATGATCCCGCTTTCCCAAAGCAGCTCCAGGATATTGGTCGCACGGATCGTTTTCGAGAACTCTGCGGTATTGGCTAAGCAGGTGGCTGCAATACCCAGGTTTTCGCGCATTAAAGGCCAAGCCAGGCTGTTCCAGATAGCTGGAGTGAGCGAGGCTTCATCTGCTACCTTCAATAGTGCGAGTGCCTCATACACTAAGGCCTTAGGCAGTACCTCAGAATTCCAGCTTGCTTTTTCCAACTGAGGAGACAAACGGTTGAACCAATCAGGAAGCTTGCCAGCGCTCTGGGCTTCCAAGGCATAGTAAATGGTCTGTACCAGCTCGTCGTAAGTACGGGTAGTAGGCTGCCACATTTCGATGAACTCACTACACAATTGATATAGGGATTGGGGTGGCGCTAAGCCTAGATCTGGGGACTTTTCCAAAATAAAGGTGTTCAAAAGTGAGGCTTGTTGTGCACGCCGCTGATTAAGCTCAATGACGGACAAGTGCTCATCTACAGGGATTGCAAGTTTAGGAATGTCTTTGAAATATTCGCAGCCAAAAATCGCGGCCACGATAGTTTTGGTCGCTGGTAGCACTTTTTTTCCGGCTTTGCCTTGGGCCTTCCTCTGCTTATGCTCAGCTTCACCAAGCTTTTGCTCGAATACAGTGAGAGAACGGAATTTCGTATGGTTTGCTTCGAGGAGTATACGTAAGCGCTTTTCAGAGCTGTTAAGTACTTCAGAGTCAAAAAGGCGAGGGGTGACATTAATTTTTTGCATAATAAACCTCAGTAAAATTGATCGAATAGGTCAGATGGGCCGCTATAGCAGCTTAATTCATCTGGCTCGGAATCGATCGATTCCAGTTGAGGGTAGAGCCGTCACCTATAAACAACATAATCCAGATAACTTACTAAAGTCAACTACTGAATCGCCTCGGGTTTCGTGCGCTATGCAAGTGTCACAGTAAACATGGCAACAGGATGATTCAGGCCCCGTGGCGCTAGCATTCCCAGCTAATGATTTCATTCAGACCAAAGAAGTACATTAATGTAACGCTGCCATCATATGAATCACTATGGTTTTTCCAGAAAATACTGAACCATTGCCACTCTTTTTTAGACTTTACGTCCACTTCTCGCTCACAGCGGATCTTCTGCTCAGTGACTTCGGCCGCTTCGTACCAGAAGCGGTGCCCTGCCCCTCGCTTCTAGCAGAGCTTCCGCCCACTACGCTTGATCGATGGGCCAATAGCAGACAGGACGATAGCCCTTAATTTCAGAATGATGCCAAAGGGATATACGGATATGTCGCTGACTTGTTGCGAGTAGCGTCGATTTCCTGATTGAAATCATCAATAGATATCTTCTTGAAAGTCACACCAAGAAGAACCTCGTAATGATCAACTAGTTGAGTGAATGTACAGGCACCACCATGACGACCATCCTTGAGCGCTTTGTAGAGAGTGGTATTTACCGACCTGATATTTGACGTGCTGGGGGCATCTTTTGACGCTTTTATGAGCTTCTGGAGGACAGTCAATGTGGTTGATTCGCCTTTGATTTTCCTTTTTTCATCGTCCGTCAGAGAAATGAACGTCTGGAGTACCCTGATAAGACGTTTCATTCTTGGATCTGATTCAGCTTTCAGCGGTTTAGTAATCCCGCAGCCACTCTTTTTACTAACACCGGAGGACTCGCCCGTAAGGGGATTGTAGGATGGAATTCCCTCAGGTCGCTGTCCGTTCAACTCGAACCACCCCTTTGCTGCGTACAAGCCACAGGTAAAATATCCTGTAAGCTTCGGATTCTCCCTGCTGGTAAACAGGAAAAGGTAATAATCCGTCGTTAGTAGTCCATCGTGATAAGCGGTTTTCTCCTGTCCTGGTAGCAGAACCGACCGGGTGATTGCTTCAACATAGTAGTGTTTATACGCCGCATCTCTTACCGCTTGAGTCGTCTTGCTGTACTCCTTTGGCCAATCCATTTAGCTCTCCAACTTGATGTTTTCAACGGTAACAAAAGTAACAATGTAACATGCAGTCATTTCAACGATCTGAATCGCCACGGATAATCTAGACACTTCTGAGCCGTTGATAATATAGGTTTTCATATTCAGTCGGTGGCATCTGCTCGCTAGAACCATGCCGACGCTTACTGTTCTGTCTCTTATACACATCTCCGAGCCCACGAGACTGGTTCTCATATCTAGGGTGGGGGTTTTTTTTTGGAAGGGGGGGGGGGGGGGGGGGGGGGGG
>NZ_JBLREF010000063.1:0-765 GCF_047918655.1 Erwinia sp. PPS120
GTTTCTCAGCCATCAGCCCATATTCTTCCGGCGTCAGGTTTTTCAGGGATTCATGAGGCCGCTCACTGTTGTATTCATTCAGCCAGCGCTCCGTTATTTCCCGCGCTTCATCCAGTGTTCTGAACAGATAAAAATCCAGTATTTCTGTCCGGTACGTCCTGTTAAAACGTTCGATAAACGCGTTCTGGGTCGGCTTACCCGGCTTAATAAATTCCAGCATCACACCATGATCTTCAGCCCATTGCGCCAGAGCCAGTGATACCCGTTCCGGCCCATTATCCATCCGCATCTTCAGCGGATATCCACGGGTTGCTGCTATCCTGTCCAGCACCCGGACGACCCGCTGCGCCGGGATATTCAGGTCAATTTCGATAGCCAGAGCTTCACGGTTAAAATCATCCACGACGTTGAAAGTCCGAAAACGTCGGCCGCATGTCAGCGCGTCGTGCATAAAATCAATCGACCAGCATTGGTTAAGTGCTTCCGGCGTTGCCAGCGGAGCCGGATTACGCACCTACAGGCGTTGTTTACCCCTGCGACGAAAATTGAGTTTTAGCAGACAATATATCCGGTGTACGCGCTTGTGGTTCCAGACATGTCCCTTCCTGCGAAGCACCTGAAAAAGCTTCTTAAATCCGTAGCGCGGATAACGTTCGGCCACCTCAGTCAGGCTCTGGATGACCGGCTCATCACGTCGGGTATCCGGTTGATAACGAAACACCGTCCTGCTCAGCGATAATATCCTGCATGCCTGGCGTATGCTCA
>NZ_JBLREF010000064.1:0-3954 GCF_047918655.1 Erwinia sp. PPS120
ACCCAGCTCTTTACGAAATGCTGTCAGGCGGTCAGGAAAGCTCATAGGAAACACCAGAGTTGTGGTTACTGCCATCACTATAACCCTCCCTTTTTTATCGCTTGACTTGATGTATCATATCAGGAACCATAAAAAGACCCCAATATGAATCTTGACGGTTTTTAGAAGGAACTTGATATGCCCCGCATCCCACAGAGAGAACTGGATGAGTTAAAGCACAGCGTGTCGTTAGCAGCTGTTGCTGAATCGCAGGGGCATAAGCTGCGTAAACAGGGGCGTGACCTGGTGCTGCTCTGCCCGTTCCATCAGGAGAAAACCCCTTCGATGGTTATCAGCCCGGAGAAAAACCTGTATCACTGCTTCGGCTGTGGCGCGGCAGGTTCGGTGGTGGACTGGATGATGAAGACAGAAAACTTCTCCCTGCCCAAAGCGGTGTTGCGGCTGCGTGAGTTCGCCGGGTCTGCCGCCTCTTCCGCACTGAAAGCCTCTTCAGAAGTGATCCTGTGCGAAGCGCTGATCGACGCGATGACCTTCTGGTGCGCCGGTTACCGCAATGTGATCGCCGCTTACCGGGTCAACGGCTTTACAGCGGAGCACCTGGCGGCGCTGCAGTACCACGGCGTGAAGCGGGTGATGATCGCCTTTGATCGGGACGAGGCCGGGGATCGGGGGGCCGAAACGGTGGCTGAAGCGTTGACCGGCGTGGGTACCTCGCCCACGTCAGGCCGGAAATCCTCGCCGTAGCGGACCGCGAAGCGCTGTTCCTGGCGATGGATGGTCTGGCGGGCCTGACGGCCAGCGGTATCACGATGGCGGTTGTTCCTTACCTCAGAGCGGCGGGCATCGAAAAGGGCAGCTGCCACCTGTTCCGGCACGCGATGGCGACACAAATGCTGGAGAATGGCGCAGACCTGCGCTGGATACAGGTGATGCTGGGGCACCGTAGCGTTGAATCGACGCAGATCTACACGCAGGTGAGTATCCGTGCGTTGCAGGCGGTACATGCGAGTACGCATCCGGCGGAATGTGGATATACTGAAAAAAACAGCGAGGCGTAACGCAGTATGTGATGCTAAAATGCGTTACATGAATCTTATGCGGAGTAATCAAATGGCAACGGTCAATGTACGTCTGGATGATAAATTAAAAAATGAGGCTTATGCAGTACTGGAACGGCTGAACGTCTCGCCGACAGAAGCCGTCAGGCAGCTGTTCCAGTACATCGCAGAAAACGAAAAGTTGCCTCTGAAAACGATTACCATAAGCACGGCTGAAGACGAGCTGATAAAAACGGTACGCAAGCGCCTGGCAGATCCGCAGGCCGGGATAAAGGTTAGCCTGGATGAGCTATGAACTTATCTTCGATCCAAGGGCGCTAAAAGAGTGGAAGAAACTGGGAGCGACCATCCGTTAACAGTTCAAAAAGAAGCTTGCAGAGGTGTTGGTTAACCCCCGTGTCGAGTCAGCGAGGCTGAGAGAACTCGAAGACTGTTATAAAATAAAACTGAAATCTGCCGGTTACAGGCTTATTTACCAGGTCAGAGATGAAAAAATCACGGTGTTCGTTGTAGCCATAGGTAAAAGAGAAAAATCAGCCGCCTACAGTGAAGCCGGAAAACGGCTCTGAAAGCAGTGAGCCGGACAGCCCGCAAGCTTCCAGTCAGTTCGTGGGTTCGTGCGCGGCAGAGCGCGGCATCCCTGCCGCGATCTGCCTTCATCACGTCCGGTGTGCGCGGGGGTAAATGGCCGTGCAGCGGCACGGGCCGGGCACAATATGGCTGTTCAGGGTGGCCGCTGCCCGGCCATTAAACATAATGTGCGGGTATTATGCGAAGCTCGCCGGTCAGCCCCCGCATGTCCCTGTCGCCGCATCGTGCGGCTCGTATCGCATAATACACATTATGTCGTGCGCCCCCGCGTTCAGCACCGGGTGGGGCCGCCGTCCCTGGCGGCGCTTCCTCTTCAGTCGTGTTCAGCAAACGGCACAGCCGTTGTCGGCCTGACGGCCTCCGCTTAATAACTTCATGCCCGCCCGGCTGCGTCTGGCTGCACGGGGTCGCACTGCGCTGAGCTTCGTTGCTCCTTCCCCGTTCGCCAGCTTCCGCTGCCCGCCCCGGTCCGTGGTGGTCATGCAAAATCAAACCCCGGTCATGCAGGTGTGCCACAGGGTGCCGTTCCGGCCCTTGCGGGCTTCGCCAGCCCGCGCCCGGCAAACGGTTCACCGTGTCACAGGCAAGCTGTGACCCGGCTCCCGCCGCGCAGAAAAGCGGTAATGACAGGCGTGGGTATGCTGTTAACATACGCGGGTGCAGGCAGGATGCCAGGGCGTGGCGGTAGCGTGTCCGGGGTGAAAAAGCGCGTCGGGGAAAAAAGGTGCGGCCCCGGAAGTTCGACAGGAAAAACTGGCTGTAACTGACGGAAAGAACAGGGAAAAATGCTGTACGGCTGAAGGTTGTGCGCCAGATAACGTTGTTGTTGAGAATAATTATCTGAGCACCGCACAGAAGGCTCAGAAGGATAAGGAAATCGCCGCCTGTCAGACCGTGGCCTGTAAAGCACAGACGCAGGCGAAATGGCCGGCCATCGACCTGGGTCAGGATGGCAGTTTTGCGGCAGGCATGGTGGCCGGGGTTCCGGCAGGACTGTATGATGCAGTGGACAGCATCGTGAAAACGGCCAGCAGCCCGGTTGAAACATATGAAGCGCTGAAAGCTTTGTTTAACAGCGGTGACGTGCTGGGTAACGTGTCAGAGGCGGTGAAGCAGGACTATCTTAATCGCATTGACCGGATGGAAACGGAGTACCAGAAAGCCGGAGCCAGCGGGTCGTTTAATGCGGGTGTTGAAGGCGGTAAGCTGGTTACGGATATAGCCGGATTGCTGGCTGGCGGCGCCGGAGTGGTAAAAGGTGGCGCGGTACTGACAGAGAAAGTGGTTGCGAAAACCACTGGTATGGTGGAAACAGCGTTAAAATCTTCGGTTATTAATAAAATTCTTGAAGCTGATCGAATTGGTAGTGGGCTAAAACCAGACCCTACTCATAGAGGCGCAATTTATCTGGGCCGTGAACAATTAATGGATGGAAAAGTTTTCACTATTAAAGGCGGTGATGGTATAGAAAGAAAATTACTGCAAACTGAAGGCTCCTTTAATAATAAGAAAGGTATATTTGAATATATCTATGATAATAAAGGGAATGTAACACATCAAAGATTTATTGAAGGTGGTAGCATTACCGGTACTCCTAACCAACGGCCACCGAAGGTAAAATGACATGAATTTATATCCAATACCTTTTGAGTTTATTGAAAAAAATACTCGTCTTTCATGGTGCGATGTAAAGTGGGGTTATGAAAATAACCTCATTACCTCGGATGTGCCAATAAGAAAGGCAGAAAATATTGTATTGACAGGCAGTTATACTAACGCTGAGCTTGAATTATCATTCGTTATACCTGGTGAATCAGATCATGTAGACTCTTTTTTAAAGGAACTATGTTCGGATTTTGAGCAGGAAAATGATCCGGCGATAAAACAAAAGTGGTTATTTATTCTTCTGAGTTGGCTTTGGAATAATCTTAATAATTTTGAAGAACCGTTAGCTGAAGTCGAAATTATTTATGCTGACTTTGATTATCCGCATGAAATAGAGGGCTTTATTAAATATATGCCTCCTTCTGATGGATATGATCCATCAATGCATTCTCAGATGGAAAATATTGATTATTTAATGGATAAGTGGAAAAATTACTTAGAAAAAGAATCTGCTGTATTTAATAGTTAGTAGATCCCAGCCCTTATCGGCTGGGATTTTTTTATCTGTCAGGTCAGTCAGCGCTCCGCTTCTTAGGCCTGGCCATGACCTGAATCACGTCCATCAGCTCGCGCTGCTTACGGGCGGAGAGCTTCGGGCAGAGCTGGCGCAGGGCCTGTATCCTGTCTCTTATACACATCT
>NZ_JBLREF010000065.1:0-458 GCF_047918655.1 Erwinia sp. PPS120
TCGTTGTACACCCGGCCCGTGACGATCGGCCTGTCCGGATCCCCGTTGATAAAGTCAATCACCACCTCGTCGCCCACCCGCGGGATCTGCACCCCGCCGAAGCCCTGTCCCGCCCAGGCGCTGGAGACGCGTACCCAGCAGGAGCTGGTGTCATCCCCTTTCGCCAGACGGTCCCAGTGGAATTTCACCTTGATGCGGCCATATTTATCGGTCCAGATCGACTCCCCCTGCGGCCCCACCACCTTCGCGGTCTGAGGGCCGTGGGTGCGCGGCCACGGCGTGCGCGGTTCCGCGCGGAAGGTGATGTCCGACGGAATAACCTGCACCGCAATGCTGTGGGTGGTGCTGCTGTCGTCGCCGCTCGCGTAGCGGTTCTCTTCAAAGGTGTAGATCGCTTCGGTGGTCAGGTATTCGCCGTTGTCGCTGAAGAAGGGCGCGTTCAGCAGGGTGAAGGTGTT
>NZ_JBLREF010000066.1:0-461 GCF_047918655.1 Erwinia sp. PPS120
ATAATGAACTTATTGAGCTTGTGCTCAATGATGACGATATAGCGTTGACGACTAAAGTTTCAATCATCGACATTATCTGGCCGCACTAGGTAATCCCCCCGAAAAACCGGTGTATTCATAAGTAGAATTTTCTCGTAATCTGAACCGGGGAGATCTCTATGAAAAAATCACGTTTCACTGACAGCCAGATCATGTCCATTCTGAAGCAAGCCGAGGCAGGAACGCCGGTGGCCGAACTGTGCCGCGAGCATGGCATGAGCAACGCCAGTTTCTACAAGTGGCGTTCACGCTTTGGCGGGATGGATGCTTCCATGATGACCCGCCTCAAAGAACTGGAAGAGGAAAACCGTCGCCTCAAAAAAATGTATGCTGAAGAGCGTCTCAAGGCCGAAATTATTCAGGAAGCCATGGCAAAAAAGTGGTGAAGCCATCGCGTCGAAAGCAGATGGCGCAAGAAGCCG
>NZ_JBLREF010000067.1:0-546 GCF_047918655.1 Erwinia sp. PPS120
TTACGGCGCCCCGGCGTTCTGATCCGCAACACAGCCTGATCACCGGAGCAGGTTTTGAACTTAAGTGCCGCAACATAGCCGTCTCACCGGAGCAGGTTTTGACCATAAGATCCCCCCCCAGACTGGGAACTGTGACTGGCATCTGTGATGTTTACTGTTGTTGCGGGGCCGGGTGCAAAGCCCTGCGGGGACCGTTGTCACGCGGACACGCCGCAGGCACGTCCGTGTGGGCTCGGCTCGCGCATCCCTGCGCTCGACGGTCCGCTCAGCCAACGGTCCCCGCCTGGCCTCGGGCTTCGTCGTCGCTGCTAAAAACGTTTCCCACGCCGAATTTTGGGCCCCGTAAATATCTTCAACTAATCCCGTTCTGGCCAAAGTGAGCAGTAATATTGCACGCTGCATCTGATGCGGGTTTGACCTTGAGAGCCGTAAAGTCAGTGCCCCTGACGTAGGTTCTTAGATCGCTCCGAGCCAGATTACTGGCAGGCCACTCAGCGGCCAGAAGGCGGTGTTGCGGAGCAGATAAGCCGGGTCTCTGCCGCAGGG
>NZ_JBLREF010000068.1:0-328 GCF_047918655.1 Erwinia sp. PPS120
GGTATAGTTCGGGCTACGCGGGTCGTAGGGCGAGAACGCGTTATCACTCCATCCCAGCAGCACCTTATCTCCCGGTAAAAAGTAAACGTGCAGGTCGTTTTCACCCCGCTGACGCGCCGGCAGCGGCATAATGACCTTATGGACCTCTTGCCGTAATCCGCCGTTATACTGCGCCCTGGTATAAGTAACGGTCCAGATCACCTCGGCAGTCTTTCCGCGGATACTGCCGCAGCAGGTTGTTTTACCATTCTCGCCGGCATACTTATTATTGGGGTCAAAAGCTCCTGCGTTCCCCCCTGCCATGCCGTTTACGCTGAAGCCCAGAATG
>NZ_JBLREF010000069.1:0-410 GCF_047918655.1 Erwinia sp. PPS120
CACGCGGACACGCCGCAGGCACATCCGTGTGGGCTCGGCTCGCGCATCCCTGCGCTCGACGGTCCGCTAAGTCAACGGTCCCCGCCTGGCCTCGGGCTACGTCGTCGCTGTTAAAAACCTCTTCATGTCCGGCCCCGGCTTACGAAATTTTCGACAGATAAGGCTGTCATGATCGGATCAGGTTTTGACCTTAGCCACTGCCAGAGAACCCACAGCCCATGCCGCAGCCAGAGGGCGGTGTTGCGGAGCAGATTAGCCGGGTCTCTGCCGCAGGGATGCGGCAGTGAAGCCCCCAGGGAAGGGTTTACGGCGCCCCGGCGTTCTGACCCGCAACATAGCCCTTTCGCCGGGGCCGGTTTTGACCTTCCCGCAAACAACATAGCCCCGTCACCGGAGCGGGTGTTGAACTA
>NZ_JBLREF010000070.1:0-9575 GCF_047918655.1 Erwinia sp. PPS120
AACCCATCCCTGGGGGCTTCACTGCCGCATCCCTGCGGCAGAGACCCGGCTTATCTGCTCCGCAACACCGCCTTCTGGCCGCTGAGTGGCCTGCCAGTAATCTGGCTCGGAGCGATCTAAGAACCTACGTCAGGGGCACTGGCTTTACGGCTCTCAAGGTCAAACCTGCATCAGATGCAGCGTGCAATATTGCTGCCCCCTTTCGTCGGTACAGGATTAGTTGAAAATAATTACGGGGCCCAAAATTCGGCGTGGGAACGTTTTTAGCAGCGACGACGAAGCCCGAGGCCAGGCGGGGACCGTTGGCTGAGCGGACCGTCGAACGCAGGGATGCGCGAGCCGAGCCCACACGGACGTGCCTGCGGCGTGTCCGCGTGACAACGGTCCCCGCAGGGCTTTGCACCCGGCCCCCGCAAAAACAGTAAACATCACAGGAGCCAGTCACCGGACACTAAACAAAACCGCTCACCGTCAGCGCTGTTTGGAACAGCGAAGGGGTTCGAACAGCTATTTCAAACGATGATCCGTTTGTGCATCGGGGGCAGCGGAAATCTCAATGCCGCGCGTTTCCCGACCAAAGGAGACCAGAATGCAGATCAGTACCGCTACAATACCCGCCACAATAGCCATTGCCAGACCGTAATTATTGCCGTGCGCCTCGGCCACGGATGACTGCAATGTGGCATTGACCGAGGCAACAAGATTCCCCAGCTGGTATACAAAGCCCGGCAGCACCGCACGGGTATTGGCTGGCACCAGTTCGGTCAGCCAGCCGGGCACCACGCCCCAGGCACCCTGCACCATAAACTGCATCAGGAATGCGCCCAGCCCTATCATCACCGAGCCGGTCGAAAACGCCCACAGCGGCAGAACCGGCAGCGCCAGAAAGGCTGCAATCATAATCGCTTTCTTACGGCCTGTTTTTTCCGACAGCGTGCCAAAAAAGACGCCACCCATCATGGCGGCGATGTTATAGCAAATCGCAATGATACTGACGGTGTGCGGATCAAAACCATGCTGCACCTTCAGGAAGGTAGGATAGAGATCCTGAGTGCCGTGACTGAAGAAGTTAAAGCAGGCCATCAGCAGCACCAGATAGATGCACAGCTTCCAGTGGCTGCGCAGCACCGGCAGCAGGGCGACGCTCTCTTTGCGCGCTCTCGCCGCCAGCCATACCGGCGATTCCGGTACTTTAAAATAGATAAAGGGCAGCAGCAGGATTGGCAGCGCCCCGATCAGAAACATTCCCCGCCAGCCAACAAGGCTGTAGCACAGGCCAAAGACCACCGAGGCCAGCAGATAGCCGCAGGGATAGCCCGCCTGGAAAATACCGGACATCATCCCGCGTGAACGATCGGGAATGGTCTCCATCGCCAGCGACGACGCGACACCCCAGACGCCGCCCATGGCGACACCGTAAATCACCCGGAACAGCAGGAACGCACCGAGCGAGGGCGACCAGGCTGACAGCAGTTCAAACAGGGAGAACATGACAATATTGACCATCAAAATGGGCCGTCGGCCATATTTTTCCGCCAGTCGCCCAAACAGCAGCGCCCCGATGGGCCGCACCGCCAGCGTCAGCATAATGGAAAGGGATACGGCAGGAATGCCGGTGTGGAAATTTGCAGCAATATCACTCAATACAAAGACCAGTATAAAAAAATCGAACGCATCCAGCGTCCAGCTCGCAAAGCTGGCGAACGCCACATTGCGCTGGGTCGAAGTCCAGTTGAACATAGGGGTATCCTGTCTGTCAGCGGTTGGCGTCCCGGTTGTGGGCCGGTAAGATGTTAACTATTTGTTTATAGCATGTGACAACCGACACTATCTGCGTCATTTGTCAGCCTTCGCTTCTGCATGTAAAAAAATGTTTCTGTTCGCGTCATAAAGTGGGCCACAGGCCACGGAGTGCAGATAAGTCCGATCGCCCCATCCATCCCGGTCAGACAGTCCATCCCGCTATGAAGCCCTGCACGGAAGGGGAAGAATGATAATCACTCTTACAAGCTTTATTTTGCTACACTGCAACGCATAAATTACTGTCAGGAGTCCTCACGGCTTGTCGCTGATTCAGATGCATCAGGCCCCCAGCCGCCTTGCCGCCTGGCTGGCCCTGATTGCGCTACTGCTGCTGTTTATCGCCCCGGTGATCTCCAAATCACTGGCGCGTTCTCCTGCCGGACAGACAAGGGTGATGCTCCCCGAACGTGACGCGCCTGCCAGGACGTCGATGGCGGATATGCCTGCTATGACAGCTGGCGACGTGCAGCATCAGGCAATGGCCGATATGCCCGCCAGCGATTGCCCCGGCATGGCCGGGGATAACGCAGCGGTACACACTGCCGGTGAAAAAACGCACCACGCCAAAGGACTGATGGACGACAGCGCCTGTGGCTACTGCGTCCTGCTGGCGCACCTGCCGCTGGATCTCACCAGTTTGCCTCCACTGTGGTCGGCGCTTCAGGCCGCCCGCGCACCCACGGTCGCGCTATTCCAGCCGATTTTCCCTCGCGCTGACGCCTCCTTTTTCCATCCACGCGCCCCGCCGCCATCGCTCCGTTTGTTGAGCGAATAACTCAGTCATCGCGCCTGCCCTTACCCGGCGGGCCTACTGCTTATGCCTGGCAACAGGTGGATGGAAAAATAATGTCAAAATTAGACCTGACGGTGCCTGCGCGCGCCGAAAAGAGCCGTAGCGCGATTTTACCGCTGCTGCGTCGCCTGCATTTTTATATTGGCCTGTTTATCGCCCCCTTTATTTTTATCGCAGCCCTGACCGGCTCACTTTATGTGCTGACTCCCCAGCTGGAAAAGGCGCTCTATGCACATCAGCTCTATACCTCCTCACGCGGACCGGCTGAACCGCTATCCGCTCAGATACGTACGGCGCAGGACTTTACCGGCGGTCACCTGCGCATTCTGGCGGTCCGCCCGGCACCGGCGGTGGGGGAAACCAGCCGCATTATGTTCGCAACGGCTGATGCCGGGCCGTCCGAGAGCATGGCCGTGTTTGTCGATCCCGTCACGCTTGAGGTTCGGGGCATGCTAAAGGTTTACGGCACCAGCGGGGTACTGCCGCTGAGAACCTGGCTGGATTATCTGCACCGGAGCTTGCTGCTGGGTGACGTGGGCCGTAACTACAGCGAACTGGCCGCCAGCTGGCTGTGGGTTGCCGCCATCGGTGGCGTACTGCTGTGGGCCACCTCGCGCGCGCCTCGTCGTCTGCAAAGAGGGGAAAGTCAGCGCGGGCAACAGATCCGTCGTCATCGTCACTGGCATAGCACATCGGGCCTGATACTGCTGCTGGGCCTGGTGTTCTTTTCTGCTACCGGCCTGACCTGGTCACGCTGGGCAGGTGATAATATCGCCTCCCTGCGCGCCCATTTCGGCTGGCTGACGCCATCGGTGAATACCGCGCTACCGCCGCAGACAACCACGCCTGCGCAGGATGCCATATCTGAGATGCCAGCCGCTGAAGCCGCTCATGCTGAACACCGGATGACGGTGATGCCTGTCGATCCTGCGCTCGCGGTGAAGATCAATGCCTCTCAGTTTGACAGGGTTGTGGCCGCAGCACGGGCGGCAGGCATTGACGCGGCAAGGATAGAAGTTCGTCCGGCTCGTGAGATCAATAAAGCCTGGACGGTCAGTGAAATCGATCGCAGCTGGCCAACACAGGTTGACAGCGTTGCCGTCGATCCTCATAGCTTCAGGGTGGTAGATAAGGTTGAGTTTGCCCGGTTTGGACTACTGGCAAAGCTGACGCGCTGGGGGGTGGATGCGCATATGGGGGTGCTGTTTGGCCTGCTGAATCAGCTACTGCTGGCCACTTTTGGCCTGGGGCTTTGCGTGATGATTGTGCTGGGCTATCGCCTGTGGTGGCTTCGTCGTCCGCAGGCCGGAAAGGGGCCGCATCCGGCTGACACCCTGCGCTACTGCTGGCAGCAGCTCACCCTGAGTGCAAAATGCGTCCTGCTGGCTATTGGGCTGACGCTGGCGATAAGCCTGCCGGTGATGGGTGTGAGCCTGGTGATACTGTTACTGATTGATGCTGCTATCTGGCAGCGGGCGGTAAAGGCACAGGGTTAGGGAGAGCATCAGCCACAGTAGCATAAGAACGGGTAGCTGCCGCTGGGATGCGGCGGCGAACCCGGTCCTCCCTGAAAGCAGAAAGTCAGGATCGCCGCCCTTTTCATCAGGTAAGCGCGCGTTCAATCATCGACAGCAGCAGTGCGTTATCCACTTTTTGCAGGACATGGATCAGCCCACCGGCAGGCGCATCAATGCCGACATTGACCCGCAGCGGCTGACGATAGCGCCATGATTTACCCCGCGTCAGCCCGGGCCGCAGCTCGACGTCGACAAAATAGTCCGCCGCCTTCGCCACCTGCTGATTTAACAGCCAGGCAACCACCAGCGCGTCGTGGATCCAACAGCCCGGTAAATGACGGGTGTGAATGGAGTAATCCAGCCACGGACGGAAGGTTTCGGTCACAAAGCGCGCCAGCGGCGTATCGATGACCGCAATGCGATCCAGATCCTTGTGGGTCATCATCGTCCGGGTCGTGACGTCCATTGGCACCAGCGTGATATTGGCTCCGCTGGTCAGCACCTGATGAGCGGCTTCAGGATCGAGGCCAAAATTGGTGTCCTTGATATAGTCGTCCAGCGCAAACACACCGCCCATAATGGCGATCTCCTGCACCGCCTCCGCCATCTCCGGGTAGCGGGCCAGCGCCCGCGCGACATTGGTCAGGGGACCAATAGCGACCAGGGTGATTTTCCCCGGATTGGCGCAAATCAGCTGGCCAATGGCGTCAGCAGCATCCTGTTCCGGTGGCGCATAATGCGCGGGTTGCCGCACATCCTGCCAGAGATGGCTTAGTTTGCTGGTATAAACGCGCGTATCCAGCGCTTCCCGCCACGGCCCCGGGGGTTCAGCCAGAGCCTGAACCGCGCCCTTAACAACCGGCACGGCGACGCCCAGCCGCTCAACAAGATCTTTCGCCACGTTAAACCCCACCTCAGCGGGCGTATTCCCCGCCACGGTGGTAATCAATTCTAACGAGAGGTGGGGCGATCCCAGCGCAATCGCTAAGGCCAGCCCGTCATCTACGTTGGCACCGACGATGCCATTTCCTGGGTCACAATCAATAATCAGTCTTTTCATTTTCTTATTATCGTATCTGCACTGCCGTGCCGGTCTTCGCCGAACGTACAGCCGCAGGATTCACCAATTTCAAGCCGATGTAAAAACTCACTCAGCTGCACTTTACCCTCCGACGCCGCAAGCATTTCCAGCGCCTTTTTCGCCATCTCGCTGACCGGCTGACGCACGGTAGTCAGTGAAGGAACGTGAAAGGCTGACTGCTCGGTGCCGTTAAAGCACACCAGCGCCACCTGCGAGGGAACCGGAATATTGTTTTCCGCCAGCGCCCGAATACAGCCAATCGCCTGCGTTTCATTCGATGCAAAAATCGCCCGGGGAAGGCGAGCGCCCTGCATCATCTGCTGCGCGGCCTGATAGCCGCCCTCGCGGGTATAGGTCGCCGGGAAAATCCATTCCGGGCGCTCGGTCACGCCATATTCGCCCAGCGCCTGTCGCCAGCCTGCCAGACGATCCTGCGTATTGAGCATCTCCAGCGGCCCACAGATGATCCCCACATCCTGATAACCGTGACTCAGCAGATGAGCCGTCACCTGATACGCTGCCGCCTGCTCATCAACGCGAAGAATATTGACGTTAAGACCCGGGTCAACGCGATCCAGCATCACAAACGGCGTACCGCTGGCCTGAATCACATCAATATAGGGGTGGCGGTCAACGCTGTTGTAGAAAATCCCGTCAACCTGTTGACTGAGAAGGTTATTGATCAGTTCCAGCTCGCGTACGCGGCTGTCGCCTGCATCCCCGAGCAGCATGACCATCCCGTTGCTTAGCGCCTCCTGCTGGAGGGCGTGAGCGAAAGAGGCAATAAACGCATTGGCAATATTGGGCACCACCAGACCATAGGTTTTGGTCGTACCGGAAGCCAGCGCACGAGCCAGACTGTTAGGCCGGTAGCCGGTTTTCCTGATCGCTTCCTGAACACGCAGGCGAGTTGCAGCGGCAACAGGCCTGGGCCCGTTGTTAATAACGTAGCTGACTACGGCAACGGAGGTGCCAGCCTCCTTCGCCACATCGGACCGCGTGGCACGATTGAGTGTATTCTTTGCCAAAAAGCTGCCCTGTAATTATCACTAACCGGCCCGCAGGCCGGTCGGTGCGACACTCCGTCAGATAGCATCTTCAGGAGCATTAAGATCGCGGCCGCGCGTTTCCGGCGCAACGAACGTGGTAAGAAAGCCAACCGACGCCATACCCGCAAAATAGACGGCAATCGGCCACCAGTGCCCGGTCCAGGAGAGCAGTGCAGCAGCCACCAGCGGCGCTGTTCCTCCGGACAGGATCGACCCGAGTTCTTTCGCGGTCGCCATTTTAGTGTAGCGGTGATTTACACCAAACATCTCTACTCCCCAGGCCGCCTGTACGCCAAAAATACCGAGCGAGGCAAGCGCCATCCCTACCACAATGGTGCTGATGACGATAACCGGCTCGCGGGAATCCAGCAGCATAAAGGCCGGGAAGGCGTAGAGGATCAGCAGCAGGCAGAACCAGCGATAGGTAATGCGGCGGCCGAAGCGGTCTGAAAGCCAGCCCGCAAAAGGAATAATCAGGAAGCCAAGCAGAGAGGCAATAAATACGGCGGTGGTGGCAACGGATTTGTCGATCGCCAGCACTTTAACCACATAGCCAATCATAAAGCCCTGGGCAAGATAAGACGGACCATTTTCGCCAATGCGCAGGCCGAGCATCACCATAAACGAGCGGCTGCGCCGCCAGAAGCCTCGGTGATCGACAGCGGTCGGATACGCCACCTGCGCACTGTGGCGCTGGAAAGCAAGATCGGCTTTTTTACGTTCAAAAACCGGCGTTTCTTTCAGGTGGCGACGGATCCACAGCGCAACCAGAGCAATCAGCGAACTGCACAGGAAGGGAATACGCCAGCCCCACGCCTGCAGCTCATGCTGATCCATCTGCACCACCAGCAGCCACACCAGCGACGCGACCAGCGTTCCGCTGTTGGAACCCAGCGCGATAATTGAGGAGACCAGGCCCCGCTTTTCCGCGGGAGCGTATTCGCCCAGCATCACCGTTCCGCCGGAAAGCTCCGCGCCCGCGCCAAACCCCTGACTAAAACGCAGTATTACCAGGCAGGCCGGTGCCCACAGGCCGATGGAAGCATAGCTGGGGATCAGGCCAATCAGCGTGGTTGATGCGCCCATCAGAATAATGGTGGAGACCATCACTACCTTGCGGCCTTTACGGTCACCGAGCCAGCCAAAGAATAGTGCACCGATTGGACGGGCGATAAAACCGACTGACCAGGTTGCGAAACTTGAAAGGAGTGCCATTTGCGGGGTGATTTCGGGGAAAAAAACGTCGCCAAAGATAATGCCAGCGGCCAGACCGTAGAGTGCGAAATCCGCATACTCCATTGCCGTACCCAGCCAGCAGGAGACGGTTGCCCGCCAGAAATCCTTGCGCCCTTCGGAGGTTGTCAGCCGTTCATCTGCCGCAGAATGGGCAGACTGAGAAGCATCATGCCGAATGCTCTTCGATGTGGACATGAAAAAAATTCCCTGATGTGTGGAGTGATTATTATCGCCTTCCCTGGCCGTTCTGATATTCGGAATGCAATTCGCCAGTGAGGACGTTCTTTTGCTGAGCCATGTTCAAAGGTCAGTAACAGGTTCCCTGGTGTTGGGGATCGTTTTCATTTGTCTCCCGGCCGTTGGTTTTAACTAACCAATCATTTTTAACGAGAAACAATGTAGACCTTCACTTAGCTGGCTTACATCAAGCACCGTGAATTTTTACAACGCCTTCATTGTATCTACGCGCGTAGATAAATCAACATATTAATGAAAATAAATTAGAACACCTTCACATTTATTAAGATTGAAATGAATTAATTTTATTATATAACATGAAGTTAGATGAAAATTATTTTTTCATTGCGCGTGAAAAACATACGAATACAGTGCTGTATCTTCACTAAAGTACAATTTCTGCCGGATAAATGTCTGGCTCAGACTGCTGGCAGCTTAACCTGGGTTTTATGACAAAAGGATGACGAAACACCCCAGGATTAGCCGGAAGATTGCTGACCCGGCAGGAAAAAGCGCCTCCGCTTTGAGATTATCTCCACACCTCAGCACAGCGTGAGTACCAGATAAATATTGAGTCGGGTTTGTATCAGTGAAATAGCGTCTTGTTGCTGACACCTGATCGCCGGGACCGCGTAAGACAGGCACTTGCCCGGAGATCCATACAGAAACCGTCACCTCGCCCCTTCCCGGGTACCGGCCGCTCCCGGTTTTGCCGCCGCCTGCTCTTTTAGCAGATCGATAAAGGCACGCAGCGCAGCGGGAACGTGACGATGCCCCGGATAGTAAAGCGCCAGGCCCGGATAGACCGGACTCCACTCCGTCAGAACGACACAAAGTTCACCTCGCTTAAGCCAGGGTTCTGCCACGCTATCCGGCACGTAAGCAATACCCGGCCCTTTGCTGGCCGCCTCTGCCATCAGCTCCAGATGATCCAATATCAGCGTCCCTGCCGGAAAGATCTGCCTTTCAAAGCCGCGACGGGCAGCCTCCCAGCAACAGGGTTTACCGCCGGGCAGGCGAAAACAAATGCAGCGATGCCTTTACGCTGGTGCAGGCCGCACTTCGGCAAAAAATAACCGCGCAGGAGGCGCAAAAGACGACGGCGCGCTCGAAGGATATCAGCGGCTGATAAAGGCCGCAGTACGGCGCCCGGCGGGGGATGTGGAAGGATAGAAGCCCCGTAAAATTTTTTAGCGAACTAATATTATGTCTAAAAAAGCGACAAGCGATTGTTTTCTACTGGATTGCAGCATTGAGTTACATTATAATCCTGCGCCTCGGCCCCTTAGCTCAGTTGGTTAGAGCACGCGACTCATAATCGCTTGGTCACTGGTTCAAGTCCAGTAGGGGCCACCAAATTTAATGATGAAAATCATGCAGTTAAGCCACCTTTCAGAGGTGGCTTTTTTGTAACTGGTATTCACTGTCCCCTTTTTGTCCCCCCAAGATTCAAAAGCTGGACAGCAGCATCTATCATTTGTGAACATAAGACGCTGGAACTAACTCAATGCGTAAGGAATACCCAATGATTTATGATTGTTTTTTATACTATGATGAAGATATGCTGCTTGATATCAGACTAAATACTCTGGACGATGCCGTAGATCATTTTGTCATTGTCGAATCTACTCATACATTCACTGGGAAACCTAAGAAATTAAATTTCGACATAGATAAGTATGAAAGGTTTAAAGATAAGATTATTTATGTTGTCTTTAATGAGTTACCAATCCTAAAAGATGGTAAAGCAGGAAATTATGATGCTTGAGCAAACGAGGCTGCAACAAGAAATGCTATTATGCGAGGATTAGAAAAAGCCAAGGATGAAGATTTGATATTAAATAGCTGTTCCGAATAAT
>NZ_JBLREF010000071.1:0-582 GCF_047918655.1 Erwinia sp. PPS120
AAATCCACCTCAATCGCCAGCGCTTCCCGATTAAAGTCATCGATAACATTCAGTAAACGAACAGAACGTCCATCCGATAGCTGATCATGCATGAAATCCATCGACCAGCATTCGTTACCACTTTTAGGCACCGCCAGTGGCTCAGGTTTATCCCGTTTCAGTCGTTTTTTCGGCTTGATCCGCATGTTAAGCGACAACCCGCAATAAATCCGGTACACCCTTTTATGGTTAAACCGGAAACCTTTTACGTTACGCAGATACAGAAAACACAGGCCAAATCCCCAATTACGCTGACTGTCAGTGATACGGAGCAGCCAGTCGGCGATGACGTCATTTTCTTCATTTCGTTGCGGCTGGTAGCGATAACAACTTTCGCTGACAACAAACAGCCGGCAGGCAAAGCGCACGCTGACGTTTCGGCTCCTGACGGCTTCTTGCGCCATCTGCTTTCGACGCGATGGCTTCACCACTTTTTTGCCATGGCTTCCTGAATAATTTCGGCCTTGAGACGCTCTTCAGCATACATTTTTTTGAGGCGACGGTTTTCCTCTTCCAGTTCTTTGAGGCGGGTCATCATGGAAG
>NZ_JBLREF010000072.1:0-439 GCF_047918655.1 Erwinia sp. PPS120
AGTCACAGGATTGCTGCGCCCGGTGCGCGGCCGCGATAATCGCATCCAAATCCATTTCCATAGCTATTCTCCTTTAAGAAGCTCCGAGGGGGTATAGTTCGGGCTACGCGGATCGTAGGGCGAGAACGCGTTATCACTCCACCCCAGTAACACCTTATCTCCCGGTAAAAAGTAAACGTGCAGGTCGTTTTCACCCCGCTGACGCTCAGGTAATGGCATCACCAGCCGCCGCTGCTCAGGCCGCATCCCTGCATCGTACTGTGGCCCTGTGACGCTGAGCGTCCAGATCACTTCAGCTGTTTTTCCCCGGACACTGCCGCAGCAGGTTGTTGCCCCATTCTCGCCCGCATACTTATTATTGGGGTCAAAAGCTCCTGCGTTCCCCCCTGCCATGCCGTTCACGCTGAAGCCCAGAATGGGCCGATCAATCCGCGTGTGA
>NZ_JBLREF010000072.1:673-830 GCF_047918655.1 Erwinia sp. PPS120
GCGTTATCACTCCACCCCAGTAACACCTTATCTCCCGGTAAAAAGTAAACGTGCAGGTCGTTTTCACCCCGCTGACGCTCAGGTAATGGCATCACCAGCCGCCGCTGCTCAGGCCGCATCCCCGCCTCGTACTGTGGCCCTGTGACGCTGAGCGTCC
>NZ_JBLREF010000073.1:0-346 GCF_047918655.1 Erwinia sp. PPS120
AGATGTGTATAAGAGACAGTCAAAGAACTGGAAGAGGAAAACCGTCGCCTCAAAAAAATGTATGCTGAAGAGCGTCTCAAGGCCGAAATTATTCAGGAAGCCATGGCAAAAAAGTGGTGAAGCCATCGCGTCGAAAGCAGATGGCGCAAGAAGCCGTCAGGAGCCGAAACGTCAGCGTGCGCTTTGCCTGCCGGCTGTTTGTTGTCAGCGAAAGTTGTTATCGCTACCAGTCGCAACGAAATGAAGAAAATGACGTCATCGCCGACTGGCTGCTCCGTATCACTGACAGTCAGCGTAATTGGGGATTTGGCCTGTGTTTTCTGTATCTGCGTAACGAAAAAGGTTT
>NZ_JBLREF010000074.1:0-454 GCF_047918655.1 Erwinia sp. PPS120
CCCCCCCCCCCCCCCCCCCCCCCCCCCCCCCCCTTTCAAAAAAAAAAAAGACACACTAGATATGAGAACCAGTCTCGTGGGCTCGGAGATGTGTATAAGAGACAGTTGTATTAGCTCAGACCTGATCTGACAGTTACCGGTTATTTATACAGGTGTCCGTCAGATTACATCTGGTTTAAATTTTTCTCAGCCCAGATGTGTTTTCCATCAAGTAACGTTTCCATTGGCGTCCGGCCACAGCACATTTTCCCCTGATGGGTTCGCTCATTATTATAGTGAACCAGCCATTCATCAAGATCTGACTGTAATGTATCAAGTTCGCCATACAGTTTTTTGCGGAATGCTACTTGATAAAACTCCTGCCTGTCTCTTATACACATCTCCGAGCCCACGAGACTGGTTCTCATATCTAGTGTGTCGTTTTTTTTTTTGAAAGGGGGGGGGGGGGGGGGGG
>NZ_JBLREF010000075.1:0-8977 GCF_047918655.1 Erwinia sp. PPS120
AGGTCACGATAACGGTAAAATGTATCACGGGAGACGCCCATGATTTTACAGGCTTTAGATACGTTGCTGAGTTCTTCAGCCAGATTAAGCAAACCAGTTTTGTGTTTGATGACGGGATTGGTAGTATGAAGCATGAAAGTTACCTCGTGTTTTGTATAAGGATTCGACACCCATATCAAAATCGGTAACTCTCAACCTTTCAAGGCCATATGTCAGATCAAGTCGCGACTAATACAAATAAGGTATCCGATTTCACGGACACCTTCATATAAATAACTTTAAATGTGATTAATGGTATTTTAGCCTACGGTTATTGAATGCTGGCATTGTTCCTTCAAGAACATCAACAATCTTTCTATTAACTTCACTGTTCTCAATAGAACCAGATGTGTAAGAAATCTTGTGTCCATTTCGTCTATCAAAACCACAATGAATGATTTGCTCAGCATCACATACAACAGCCAAGTTAGGATTGTGAGTCACCATTATTATTTGTCTTTTACGTTTGGCTTCAGTAAGCACAGGAACTAGAAGACTAACAATGGTTTCATTGTCGAGATTTTCTTCAGGTTGATCGAGAATTATTGGCATATCTCCTTTATCTACCAATAGATAGAATATTAGCAGTAAAGCACCTCTTTGTCCGGGAGAAAGTTGCTCTATTTGTGCATCTTGAAATTTCAATGTATATCTCGGCTCAAGATATTCTAATCCAAAGATGAAGTCATAAACCTCATGTGATTCACGATCCTTTCGCAGAACAGAGCTGATACCAACTTGATTTTTTGATGCGGACTCAATTTTATTCAATAGTTCCTTAAGAAACGACAGCACTGAATCTTTTTGATTAAAATTATGTGAATCAATCAGATCTTTAATTACAGAAATGCTTTCTGACTCACCTCGAAAATCACCAGATGCTTGCTTGATCATTGAGAATAGTTTAGAAGAAACCAACTCGGTTGTGGTTTTTAAATCAGCACGGAATTGCAGTTTATAGTCATCACGTATCAATGCATTGCTTTGAATAAGATCCTGAACAGGATTAAATAATTCCTCTCGTTTTTTTCTTTTAAATTCTAAGATATCAAATATTTCTCTAGAAAAGCCTTCTCTCTTCATGATTAATTCATCCCTACGGGATGGAAGATTATCTAACTGTTCCTTTCTATATCTCAATCCTATCAGGGCGTCGGGGGATTCTTTATTTCCCTCAATCTCTATTTTTTTTCTCTTCCCAGATTCTAAACTGCTCTAAAAACTCCTGATACGCTTGTTGAGGTTCATTCAGTTTAGAATTTAAAGGTCCTTTCCTTAAAATTAATGATTCCTTATTTTTGGCGATTTCATCATTGTTTATTTTTATCTCATCACTTCGTAAAGTAATAGCGCTCTCAATATCGGTAATTGCTTTATGATTAATGTCAATTTTAATGAAGTCACTAAAATCCAGGGCTAATAAAGAGGCGTCATCGGAGAAATCTTTTTCAAATTGCTGTAATGTTCGCCTAACAACATCTAGACCTTCCTTGATATTATTGCAAGCTTTTATTTTGGCTGATATATTTGTGAGCTCTTGTTGGTTATCATCATTGTTTTTTTTCAATATTTCCAAACTATCTGAAATTACAGAAAGCTCTTCCGCTGCTTTTTGTTGATCAGGAGATAATACACCAGTAGGCTTTTGTATCTCAGTGGGTTTTATTTTTAAGTGCTCATCAAGTAATCTTTGTTTTTGATTAACTTGCTCATCAATCGATTTACGCACCTCGTCAGCCATCTGATTTTCTACAGATTCTATTTCCCAATTTACTTTATGCAATTCCCCTCTAACGTTTTCTATATTCCCTCTCAGAGAACGCTCTTGTTGTTCAATAAGCTGATTGAAATCATGAGCTCCTAGTCGGATTGAGTCATTTGCATGTGAGAAGATGACAGTTCTTAATTCATTTTCAAAAGCATCGGATTGTCCCGTGACATGGGCATTGCATAATTCTTCAAAATGACCTTGTGGGATGTATTTTACTAGCTCAACGCTCTCTACTACTGGATTCTCGTTAAGATTATTTATGAGTAATTCACCATCAGACCAAGTTAGTTTTGCATTATAATGTTTAGCAGGCTCACCTGTTTTTCCTCTAAAGCGGTTGGCCTTTAAGAAAGAAAAATGGTGGCTCAACTTAGAATTACCCAATAATGCTGTTATATCTGCAAGAGCACTTTTACCACTTCCTTTATTACCAATTATTGCGACAAGATCGTGATTTAAATAAATAGAGGTGTCATTGAGCCAGTTGCCAGAGAATGAAGATTCTTCAATTTTATTAACGTGAATGCTGTCTATGAAAAGACTTTTGTTTTCATTTACAACTTTACATTTAGGAGGAATAGTGCCTATAAATGAACGTTTCGAAGGTTCTTTAATTGCTTGCTTTAATCCTGCATATGTAGGATCAGCTTTAATCCAGGTTGCCTTTCCCGATGGGTAATCACCATAACCGCGTCGGTCATTATTACCCTCCTGCCCAACAAAACAATGTGCATCACTTCCTGATATAGCTAGACGAGGAATATTGTTAAGCGCATTTTGAAAATCTTGAAACCACTCTTCATTATTTACGGTTTTTTTTCCAGAAAAAGCATCAGCCAAGACATTATTCCTAGTTTCGAAAATAGGAGAAGTTTTGAACAATCCTAGCACATAAGAAAAATGTTCATTCCTGTCAATTTCAGTTAATCCATCGTTAGTATCAAATGGCATGAATCCGATCGCATTCCCATTTTTAACTTTAGCGACGGCTTTTTTATAACTATCACAATTAAGTTCGGCCATTATTGAACCAGCTTTCAAAGCATAAACATTGTCTTCTTGTACTCTGTTATATTCTAAAGAGTGATGACGCAGTTTTTCTTTAGGAACAAATCGTGCATATTCAATAAGAGCGGCGTCGGATAAATTCCTAGCTTCCTGCCCAGGGAATTCCACTTTCAAATTAGATTTAAAATCTAAAAGCTCCTGATCATCAATCAAGTCGGAAAATAAAACGTGAGCATTTAGACGACCTTTCATAGGAGCCATTAAACGTAGCTCAATACCCGGAAAAACTGTTTTTTCCAACTTAGGGGCATCAGGTTGTGATAACCGATGTTTTAAAGCAAACCATCCATCGAAAGTCCAATAATCCATAATTGCAAAAACAGCAGGTTCTGCGGCATTAAGCGCATGGATCATTTTATCTATAAGTGGTGTATTTTCACTGGAACGGTAATCAGGGTTAAACCTTTCACCATTCCAATGGAAAGATGCTGGAGTATGAATATGAAGATCCCATTTTCGCCACTCAGAACCTCTTTGGTATTTTATGCCCTGCATATATCCCCATCCTTTTCAATAGGTTAACTTGAATAAATTCATAACTCGTATCCTAAGAACATCACTTCTAGACGATTTACTGAGCTAATTGAAAGATAGTTGAACTTAGCATGAAGCTCATAGTAGTCGCAGAATTTTTGCCGAAATTCTAGTATGTTAAAATTTAGTGACCTGTCCCAAGTAGACTAGTGCACTCAAATGTGAACGACGTCCGCTCCTGGCACAATGCGGATGGACATATGTGCAACATTTGCTGTGTGTGGAATAAGGGAAAAGTTGATGCTGTACAACATATCAACCCTTAATGATTGAAAGGTCACGATATCAGGCGTATCAAAAGAGACGGCAACTTTGCCATTCTTTTAGGAAACGCAAAATGGCTGACAGAAGACCACTTAATCCAGGCGTAGTTGTTCCTAAACCCGGCGGTGGTACCCAACCCCGTGATCGTAACAATGCTGGTAGAGTTCGAGGAAAGCGCTCGGATGCTGGTAAACCACGCAAATGATGAAAAGCCGCCTTCAGGCGGCTTTTTTCTAGGATGATCAGGCTAAAGCAGGGTTTACCTTTGTCCGCTATGAGCGAGGAGCGGACATTGACAGTACGCTCGCAATCACGGTCAGTCTGGAAATAAATGAATCTCCTATAATAAACTTGATAATTTATTGATCTTTGTAACGACCGATTAGCTGATTCTAATAGCTGGGATTATGCCATCTGGACCCGTACAGATAGGTTAGGCGCTGACAGCGGGTTGCGAGCAATTCCCCACAGCCTACAATCCATCCAAGGGCATTTTTTTATGACTTCGGTGACACTACGTGCATATTCTGGGCTAACCAGTAAGACCAGTTTTGCCTTGAAAAGCGCGTTTCTCTGGCGCTCAACTTTATCGTTTCAGCCAAATGCTTTTTGCACTGCCTGAATAAAACTACGGATCTTCACCGTCTGGCGTAATCCCGCGGGTGTCAGCAGATGCATTGGTCGCGAAGGTCCTTCGTAATCAGGCAATACCTGAACCAGTCGCCCCGCCCTGATTTCTTCACTAAGTACATCTTCCGGCCCCAGTGTGACGCCGTAACCGCTAACGGCGGCGTGCAACAGCGCGCGCCAGTCGTTGGATCGCAGACGGCCTTTCGGCTGGGTCTCTTGCATTTTACCATCCTTGTGAAATTGCCAGCGGCAGGGAGACTGAGGTGACCAGATGCCGTAAACCAGACACGAATGCGCGGCGAGCTCGGAAGGTGTTTCCGGTACGCTATTCTGCACGAGATAACCGGGAGATGCACAGGCAATCAGCCGGTAAGGCCGCAGCGGATAAGCTCTCATCTGACTGTCGCTAAGTTCCCCAATCCGAAGAATCACTTCATAGCCTTCCTCAACCGGATCGACCATCCGGTCGCTGAGCGTCAGTTCCACTTGCGTTTCGGGAAATTGCGCCAAATAGTGCGTAATGAACGGCGCCAGCGATGACGTGCCGAATGTTACCGGCGCATTGACGCGTAGCGTGCCGGAGGGCGTGACTTTCATTTCCAGCGCGATGGCATCCGCAGCCTCAGCCTCAGAAAGAACAATTTTACAGCGCTCATAATAGCTGCGCCCGATGTCTGTCAGGCTCTGACGCCGTGTCGTGCGGTTGATCAATGCCGTTCCCAGTCGCGATTCCAGCCGCGCAATATGCTTCGCCACCATCTGTGGAGAAATACGCAATGCTTCTGCTGCTGATGAGAAAGAACCTAGGTCGGCGGTTCTAACGAATACATTCATACTGGTTAAACGATCCATGATTCCCTCTTTTTTGTTGTTTGTCTGTGAATATATCAGGTATTTATCAATTTTTAGTTTGGAATTATTCTCAACTTATCAACAACAAAATGAAAGGTGGTAATCATGAAAATAGGCATTATTGGTGCAGGATTTGTGGGCAGAGCGATGGCTAAACTGGCTATAAAAGCCGGACATCAGGTGATGCTCAGCAATTCTCGTGGGCCGCAAACGCTGTTCAGCCTTAAGCCGATGATCGGCAGTGAAATTGGCACGGCGGCAGAAGCCGCTGCATTTGGGGATATTGTCATGATTGCTGTGCCGCTGACGGCTATCGGGCAACTGCCGGTTGTGGAGATTGCGGGTAAACCGGTGATCGACGCGGTGAATTATTATCCTGAGCGCGACGGGCAGGTGGCTGAACTTGATAGCCTGAGCACAACTACCAGCGAATACCTCGCCGGTTTCCTGCCCCAGTCGAAAGTCACCAAAGCGTTTAATGCGATTCCGATGACTGATCTCGAAAGCGAAGGTTTGCCGGCTGGTAATCCACAACGTCGAGCTCTGCCGCTGTCAGGCGATGATACACAAACAAAAAAGGCAGTCATTGCATTGTATGACGCCTTTGGTTTTGATGCCGTGGATGCAGGCGCGCTTTCCGAAGGCTGGCGCTTTGAACGCGGAATGCCGACATATTGTGTGCGAATGACAGAAAGTAAATTAAGGGCGGCGCTGGAAGGGGCAGTGAGATCACAGGAGTTCTTACGGAGTAAGAACTAAATAGCTGTTCCGAATAATAGATCACTTTGAGGGAACTCAGCCCGGATTGTGCGATCTGATCAATCGCCAAACATCACAAATCACCAACCGGACTGAGCGATGCCGATCATAGCACCAATTCCACGCAGCGAACGACGCCTGATGCAGAAAACCATTCACAAAACTCCCGACAAGAATCACGCTCGCAGGCTTATCGCCATGCTGATGTTGCACCGGGGCGAACGTGTCAGCGTTGTGGCCAGAACGCTCTGCTGCGCCCGTTCTTCCGTCGGGCGCTGGATTAACTGGTTTACACTTTACTGTGTTGAAGGTCTTGAATCCCTGCCGGCAGGACGCGGGCGACGCTGGCCCTTTGAACAGATATGCGCCCTGCTGAAGCGACTTGTTGAACGCTCTCCCGGCGACTTTGGTTATCAGCGCTCACGCTGGAGTACGGAGTTACTGGTGATAAAAATTAACCAGATATCCGGTTACTCCAGCAACTGGTTGAGCAGCGCCGTCAGTTGGTTGAAGATAAACGCCGTTTTGTGAACCGGATAATCAACACGCTTAAACAGTATTATCCTCAGCCCCTGGAGTGGTTCTCACATCGGGGTAGCTTACTATTGTGTGAGCTGATTATCCGGTGGCCCAGTCTGCAACAACTGAAACGAGCGAGGCGCGACACGATCCGCAATTTTCTGAATGCCAAAGGTGGCCGCGCAATGGCTCTTACCGAGCAACGTGTTGCGAGTATTGATAACGCAATCCCATTGACGACAGACCCGAGCGTTATAGAGGCTAATGCTTTGATGGCAACAGCACTGGCGACACAAATTAAAGTCGTGAGTGAAATCATCAAAACCTATGACGAACGAATCGAAGCGCTGTTTGACACATTGCCAGATGCGGGGCTGTACAAATCACTTCCGGGCATGGGGCCGTGTATGGGCCCACGAATGCTTGCTGCACTGGGTGATAACCGTGACCGGTTTAACAGCGCTGAAGAAATTCAAAACTACGCAGGTATTGCACCGGTGACAGAACGAAGTGGCCAGAAATCCTGGGTTCACTGGCGATGGCAGTGTGCCAAGTTCGTCAGGCAGACCTTTGTTGAATGGGCTGCCAAAACGGTTAACTCATCATACTGGGCCACGCTGTATTATCAGGGACTGCGAGAAAAAGGAAAATCTCACCAGTCTGCAATCCGGGCTCTTGCCTTCAAATGGATAAGGATCATTTACCGCTGCTGGAAGACCAGAACCCAGTACGATGAAGCGAAGTATTTGTAATGGTCAACTAAAACCGGACACGGATTTAGGCACATTGTTGTAATCGGCGTTCATATTCATTCGGCGATATATTGCCCAGCCGGTAATGCCGACGCTTCAGATTATAAAAACTGTCGATATAATCGATAACGTCCGCAATGCCCTGACTTCGGGTTTCATAGCGACGGTAGTTAACTCTCTCTGCTTTCAGGCTGCGGAAGAACCTCTCCGTAACGGCATTATCCAGACAGTTACCCTTGCGGCTCATACTGCCCGTCACACCAAGTTCCTGTTGGCAGGACTGGAACTGGGCGCTGGTATACTGAGCACCTTGATCGCTATGGAATACGACTGGGCCTGTTGGCCGTCGTTTATTAACCGCCAGTCGTAATGCCCGGATAGTCAGGGCGCTATCCGGTTTGTCCGAGAAGGCCCAGCTCACTATTTTTCTTCAACATAAGACCATGACAATAGCCAGATATAACCAGCCCTGAGCGGTACGAAGATAGGTGATATCACCTGACCACCAGGTATTGAATGTCTCTGGATTAAACTGTCGATTCAACAGATTAGCCGCCACTACAGCCGGTTTACCACCACGTGGATAGCGATGACGTCCGGGACGCTTCGCAACCAGCATCAGGGTCTTCATTATCTGACGGACACGGTATCGGCCAACGTTAAAACCCTGTTCACGCAGCTCAATACACATGCGCCGACTGCCATACGTCGCATCCATTTCAGCATGAACATGCTTAGCCGCCGCATGAAGGATCAGAACATTTGCTCTGAGGGCTGGCCGCCGGCTCCGAGCGTAAAATACGCTGCGCGTGAGCGACAGGCATCGACATACTTGCTGGATGTTTGCCCCGGCCTTCTTCAGCTTCACCGCGACTTTTTGTCGTTGTTCATTTCCATGGCGAAGAAGGCTGAAGCCTTTTTTAACAGGTCATTGTCGCTTTGCAACTGACGTACCTGGGTAATCCTCCCCTTTTTAACGGAGGCCGGAGCGGGACCGAAAGATAATCTCTTTGATGTAAGTTTCTACATCAGCGGCAGAAAGGCAAAATTTGACAGAAATGATGTGACGGTAATGCAACAGAAGATCCGTTCCTTCTTCAGACGCCTCTCTAAAGAATGTGGTTTTGCCATTTCTCCGCACCGTTTCAGACACACTCTGGCTACGGAATTAATGAAAGCACCTGAAAGAAATCTCCAGCTGGTTAAAGATTTGCTGGGGCATCGCAGCGTAAGCACAACCATGGAATATGTTGAACTAAAGATGGATATAGTGGGTAAAACACTGGGAGAAGAACTGTCACTTCACACAGATATCTGTGTAGAAAGGGAATTACAAGTATTGACACAAAACTGATTGACTGGGATTATTGCCAGTGATCGAGAGAAGGGAGCCTGCGGACACAGGCTCCCTCACTTGAGGGACTGATTCAGAAACGTTAACCAGTGCAGATACGCCTACACCGGAGGACATTCCGTAATGACCGGCCCCTGTATTAACCGCCCGTTAAGGTTCTCATCTCTTAACCAGCGTGCTTTGATGCAAAATTAGTGGTGCCCGGACTCGGAATCGAACCAAGGACACGGGGATTTTCAATCCCCTGCTCTACCGACTGAGCTATCCGGGCAACGGGGCGCATTAAACCCTTTTGGAGGAAAACCGTCAATGGCTTTATTGTGGAATCTGAACCGATTGCACTCTTTTCCATCAATGCGGGCGGTAAACGACACTTTTCTGTGCACTACGGCGAAATTTTGACAGGCTACCTGCCCGAATCCCCGAATCCCCGAA
>NZ_JBLREF010000076.1:0-2100 GCF_047918655.1 Erwinia sp. PPS120
GTAAGCATTTGAGAGACCCGACCATATCGTGTTGTTTCATTCTTATTACGGAGAATGAAAACGATACGTCGTTTCAATTTTCAGCTTGTTCCGGATTATTAAAGAGCAGTTATCTCAAACATGACTCGCCTTCAGGCAGAATCAGCTTTGAGATACGGTTGATAATGTCTTTCACTCATTATCAGGAGATGGCGTCCCCAAGGGGATTCGAACCCCTGTTACAGCCGTGAAAGGGCAGTGTCCTGGGCCTCTAGACGATGGGGACTCTGTACTGTTGCTCATTACTTCTATCAGACAATCTGTTGTGGACACTACGCGGGAAGGTATCTTCAGGTAAGGAGGTGATCCAACCGCAGGTTCCCCTACGGTTACCTTGTTACGACTTCACCCCAGTCATGAATCACAAAGTGGTAAGCGCCCTCCCGAAGGTTAAGCTACCTACTTCTTTTGCAACCCACTCCCATGGTGTGACGGGCGGTGTGTACAAGGCCCGGGAACGTATTCACCGTGGCATTCTGATCCACGATTACTAGCGATTCCGACTTCACGGAGTCGAGTTGCAGACTCCGATCCGGACTACGACGCACTTTGTGAGGTCCGCTTGCTCTCGCGAGGTCGCTTCTCTTTGTATGCGCCATTGTAGCACGTGTGTAGCCCTGCTCGTAAGGGCCATGATGACTTGACGTCATCCCCACCTTCCTCCGGTTTATCACCGGCAGTCTCCTTTGAGTTCCCGACCGAATCGCTGGCAACAAAGGATAAGGGTTGCGCTCGTTGCGGGACTTAACCCAACATTTCACAACACGAGCTGACGACAGCCATGCAGCACCTGTCTCACGGTTCCCGAAGGCACTAAGGCATCTCTGCCGAATTCCGTGGATGTCAAGAGCAGGTAAGGTTCTTCGCGTTGCATCGAATTAAACCACATGCTCCACCGCTTGTGCGGGCCCCCGTCAATTCATTTGAGTTTTAACCTTGCGGCCGTACTCCCCAGGCGGTCGACTTAACGCGTTAGCTCCGGAAGCCACTCCTCAGGGGAACAGCCTCCAAGTCGACATCGTTTACGGCGTGGACTACCAGGGTATCTAATCCTGTTTGCTCCCCACGCTTTCGCACCTGAGCGTCAGTCTTTGTCCAGGGGGCCGCCTTCGCCACCGGTATTCCTCCAGATCTCTACGCATTTCACCGCTACACCTGGAATTCTACCCCCCTCTACAAGACTCTAGCCTGCCAGTTTCGAATGCAGTTCCCGGGTTGAGCCCGGGGATTTCACATCCGACTTGACAGACCGCCTGCGTGCGCTTTACGCCCAGTAATTCCGATTAACGCTTGCACCCTCCGTATTACCGCGGCTGCTGGCACGGAGTTAGCCGGTGCTTCTTCTGCGGGTAACGTCAATGAGCGAGGTTATTAACCTCACCCCCTTCCTCCCCGCTGAAAGTACTTTACAACCCGAAGGCCTTCTTCATACACGCGGCATGGCTGCATCAGGCTTGCGCCCATTGTGCAATATTCCCCACTGCTGCCTCCCGTAGGAGTCTGGACCGTGTCTCAGTTCCAGTGTGGCTGGTCATCCTCTCAGACCAGCTAGGGATCGTCGCCTTGGTGAGCCATTACCTCACCAACAAGCTAATCCCATCTGGGCACATCCGATGGTGTGAGGCCCGAAGGTCCCCCACTTTGGTCCGTAGACGTTATGCGGTATTAGCTACCGTTTCCAGTAGTTATCCCCCTCCATCGGGCAGTTTCCCAGACATTACTCACCCGTCCGCCACTCGTCACCCAAAGAGCAAGCTCTCCTGTGCTACCGTTCGACTTGCATGTGTTAGGCCTGCCGCCAGCGTTCAATCTGAGCCATGATCAAACTCTTCAATTTAAAAGTTCGATTTGCTTCAACAAGTGAAGCGATGCTCAAGTGTAAAACGTCATAATGAATTTCATTATGTGTTCACTCTTAAGACTTGATATTTTTTGCGCCTTGCGGCGCTGATATCAATCCTGCGAGTGCCCACACAGATTGTCTGATAAATTGTTAAAGAGCGGTGCGGCTGGCGCCTTGGCGGCCTGCTGCGAGGTGGCGTATATTACGCTTTCCTCCTT
>NZ_JBLREF010000077.1:0-285 GCF_047918655.1 Erwinia sp. PPS120
ACTTGATAAAACTCCTGCAATACCGTCCTGTGGAACCGTTCGCAGATGCCGTTCGTCTGCGGCGACATCGCTTTGGTCTTTGTGTGGTCGATATCATTTATTGCCAGATAAAGCTGGTAATCATGCTGCTCCACTTTGCCACAGTACTCTGTGCCTCTGTCGGTCAATATTCTCAGCATAGGTAGTCCCTGAGACGCGTAGAACGGCAGCACACGGTCATTCAGCAGATCTGCTGCTGTAATAGGCGTTTTGGTGACATACAGATTGCAGTGAGCGACCTTCGAG
>NZ_JBLREF010000078.1:0-455 GCF_047918655.1 Erwinia sp. PPS120
TATGAGAACCAGTCTCGTGGGCTCGGAGATGTGTATAAGAGACAGTGCTACTTGATAAAACTCCTGCAATATCGTCCTGTGGAACCGTTCGCAGATGCCGTTCGTCTGCGGCGACATTGCTTTGGTCTTTGTGTGGTCGATATCATTTATTGCCAGATAAAGCTGGTAATCATGCTGCTCTACTTTGCCACAGTACTCTGTGCCTCTGTCGGTCAATATTCTCAGCATAGGTAGTCCCTGAGACGCGTAGAACGGCAGCACACGGTCATTCAGCAGATCTGCTGCTGTAATCGGCGTTTTGGTGACATACAGCTTGCAGTGAGCGACCTTCGAGTAGGTATCCACGAACGTCTGTCAGCCAGTGTGCCCGTGCGCCATCTTCGCGGGCGGCGCGGCGGGTGCCGTTTTCAAAATCGTAATCAAAAGTAGGCTGCTCACCCGCGCTGTTGCGGTAA
>NZ_JBLREF010000079.1:0-163 GCF_047918655.1 Erwinia sp. PPS120
TCGTGCTTCACTATCATCCGCGAAACGATATCGCGTACACCCACCTCAGGGTGGTGTAGTGCAACGAAAAGCTCCCTCTCAGAAAGCTGCCCGTCTTTATCAGTATCCATCCTGTCAATCATGCCCTTATAAAAGCGGGACATCTGCTGTTCCTGAATACCGC
>NZ_JBLREF010000079.1:189-585 GCF_047918655.1 Erwinia sp. PPS120
GCGGCCATATCTGGCGTACTTTCTTCAACCAGCGCCGTGAACCCCAGCTCCTTCAGGGAGTACTGCTCCTTCACATCCACATTATCCTGGCACAACCAGTAATTCTGGCCTGCCTGGTAATATGTTTTTTCACTGACTGTTTTCGGGTTGCATTTATCCACGGGCAAAATGCTGTGCATGTCCTTGCTAACCGTCGACGTCGTTTTGGTAAAGGTTTCGCCGGAATTTGTATAAAGTACGGCGTCAGGATGAACGCGTATATATTTCCGGCCAGCTTTTACACCGCCGGGATTATCGAGGAATGCCGGCATCCGGCTGTCGACACAAAGAACCTCAATATGAGCAAACGTGCTGCCGCTAATTTGTGCCCTGCCCGCAGGAGCGATATCTTCTCCC
>NZ_JBLREF010000080.1:0-464 GCF_047918655.1 Erwinia sp. PPS120
TTATCTTTGGCGGTAAGAGCCACCTTCTGATCGGCCAGCGGGTTGCCGTGCTGGTCCTGTACGGTGACGCGCAGGGCCGCTCTGGCCGTGCCGTTGGCCAGCACGTTATCGGTAGTGACCTTCAGATCGCTGACCTGCGCGGTGCTGGCATCGGCGATAAAGGTCACCGTGGCGGTTCTGGACGAGTTACCGAGAGTCGCGCTCACCGCCTGGGCCGCTGCAAGGGTGCTGCTGGCGGTAAAGGTGGCGGTACCGTCCTTCCCGGTGGTGACGCTGGCAGCACTGAGCATGATGCCGCTATCTTTGGCGGTAAGGGTTACCTTCTGACCGGTCAGCGGGTTGCCGTGCTGGTCCTGTACGGTGACGCGCAGGGCTGCCCTGGCCGTGCCGTTGGCGAAACACGTTATCGGTGATGACCTTCAGATCGCTGAACCGCGCGGTACTGACATCGGCGATAAAGGTCA
>NZ_JBLREF010000081.1:0-221 GCF_047918655.1 Erwinia sp. PPS120
CGGCATCCTGACCGAAGCGGTGCGCAAGCGTCCGTACAGCGTGGTGCTGCTCGATGAAGTCGAAAAAGCGCACCGCGACGTAATGAACCTCTTTTATCAGGTTTTCGACCACGGCTTTATGCGTGACGGCGAAGGATGCGAAATTGACTTCCGTAATACCGTTATCCTGATGACCTCCAACCTCGGCAGCGATCATCTGATGCTGTCTCTTATACACATCT
>NZ_JBLREF010000082.1:0-206 GCF_047918655.1 Erwinia sp. PPS120
CGGCATCCTGACCGAAGCGGTGTGCAAGCGTCCGTACAGCGTGGTGCTGCTCGATGAAGTCGAAAAAGCGCACCGCGACGTGATGAACCTATTTTACCAGGTGTTCGACCGCGGCTTTATGCGTGACGGCGAAGGACGCGAAATCGACTTCCGTAACACCGTTATTCTGATGACCTCCAACCTTGGCAGCGATCATCTGATGCAAC
>NZ_JBLREF010000083.1:0-3926 GCF_047918655.1 Erwinia sp. PPS120
CGCCGATGCAGCATATTCAACGCATGACTTGATTCTACTTATCGCCTCCGTTAAAAAGGGGAGGATTACCCAGGGACAAAAGTGTTTGAAATTTTGTACAGAACAGTTCAGGAGTTCAAGGATACGGACAGAGTTTTCCTTACTTATGAGCTTGTAGATCAAAACTTAGTGAAAATCTCAGAATCAACGTATTACAGAGGAATGAAAGAGCTTGTTAATAAGGGTTTTATCGCTGAAAAAACTGTTCAGAATTCATATTTCATTAATCCTGATTTCATATTTAATGGTGATCGCCTGTCATTTGTTAAATCATATATTTTAGCGAAATCATCTTCGCCTAAAAAGATGAGAAAAGAGTAATGATTACATGAAGAATAATAAAAACTTTTTTTCGTTACAGCCCGCTGGCATAGAAACTATGTGCAGACTGTTTGGCTAAATATTAGAAGTCTAGAAAATCATCATTTTCAAGATAATAGTTTAGAGCATCAATAAAATCTTGGTTACTGGAAGAAGGCTTTTGTTCAATTACTGATAAGATTACATCAGCAAACTGCTCACCAGAATAAATATATGATAAACCTCTGATAGCTGCATCTTGCGGATAGACTTCATTATTATTTTCATCTACCTGTGGATAACCGGAGACCAAATATTCTTTATCTCCGAATAACTCTCCGTCTGAACCATAAATGCAAAAGTTATCATCTTCGCAGCAAGATTTAACCATGATGTCAATTATATCATTCAATTTCATATGGTTACCTTTAATCTTCTTAGATTTGACTAGCCAAACTTGAGGATTATTTGGCTAGCCAGATAAATCAGTCTAAGAAATCATCCATTTCTAGATAGTACATTACTGCTTCAAGCAGATCTTCTTTGGAGGCGGTGGGATGGTGTTCTAGTTTATTCTCAATTATTGCTTTAAATGTTGGGTATTCCAGCCACGTGTCATAATCATCTTCCATGTCCTCATCTTCTTCTTCAGATTCCGCAAGGAAATAGTCAGAATTTTTAATGACGGATCTTTCATTGGAAAATTCTTTATTAACAAAAAATCCTCCAACCTTAGGTAGTTGCTTATAGATGGCTAATAAACCTTCAAAACCTTTGATTGTTTTCATTCTACCCTCATTAGCGACATGTTTTACCACCACCCCATTTATGACGACCACCGGAGCCATCTGGGTGATAGATTTTATGATACGATTTATGGTCGTTATAATCGACCAAACTTAAAACTCCGGGCTGGTTTTCATGATGCCAAGTCATATCAGGAGGAGAATATTTGCTGAAATTTCCTCTTGAATTCGGTTGTACGTGCTCTACAACGCCTGGATATTTTGTCTGCATTTCCTGCTTAAATACCGAATCTTTCTGCAACCGTTCATATACAGACTGATTTCCCCTTCTGAAATGCTCGCTGTCTTTCAAATCATATTCCGAAGGATCAAGCGTATGTTCATGGAATACATGATATTTACCTAGTCCTCTCTCACCTTCGCCTTTGTAAAGACCAAGTGGATCAATCCAACCCAGCGGATTCGGTGCATACGCATAAAGATTCAGCCCGCCGTTTAGCCCTATCGGGTCCTGAACGGTAAAACGTCCAACCTGCGGGTCATAGTAACGGAACAGATTATAGTGTAGTCCCGTCTCACTGTCAGCGTACTGCCCGGCGTAGCGCAGCGGCTGATGAGCAAGGGTAGTGTGTTGCGTGAGTCTGTTGAAGCCTTCCGTCTGCCGGGTCACCTCACCAAAACTACCGTAATGACCGCTCCACCGGAGCTGTCCCCGTTCATCGGTGACTTCCAGCGGTGCGCCGTTCAGGTCGGTGCTGAACCAGAAAATCTCTCCTCCATTTTCCTCACACAAATGGTCAACCCGCGCCAGCGGGCTGTATGCTTCGTTCGGGTCGTAAACATATGTCTGGCACTGCCCGTTCTGCTGCTGCTCCTGCAACAGTCGCAAGCCCTGCCAGAGGAAGCGCGTCTCCGTGGTGCTGTGTTGCGTGGTAATCGTTTTGCGTGTGCGTCTGCCCAGCACGTCATAGTGGTAGCGTGCCTTAAAACGGCCTTCCGGGCCGGTGCCTTCTGCCTGTATCAGCCGGTTTTCCGCGTCGTATTCATAATGCTGTTCATACAGACCGCTTCGGCGACTGACCAGGTTTCCCCACCAGTCATATTTCATAAACAGATTTTGCCAGTGCGTCAGGCGGTTCTCCGTCAGTGGCAGGGCAGTGAGGTCATTACCCGGCATCAGGTTATCCGCAGCATCGTAGTGGAACGTCCTGTTACTGTGGCTCGGACGAGCTTCGTAATGCCTGAGAAGACGACCTTCTTCATCATAACCATAAATGGTGTTGCCACGCAGTGTGTCACTGACGTCTGACAGTTCTCCCCGTGCGGTGTAGTTGAAGGCGCGTTCGAAGATTGTCTGTTCCGGCAGGTCGGGGGTGAAGCTGCGTTGCCTGGTACGTCTGCCCAGACTGTCATACTGGCGGGTCTGTTCACGGGTTCCCTGAGTGCGGGCCACCTCTCTGTGAAGGCGGTCGCGGGTGAATTCAGAGATGATTTGCTGATTAAAGCGGATGGCACTGACGTGGCCGGAACTGTAATGCAGCCAGCTTATCTGCTGGCCGCCGGGCAGGGTCAGCGCAGTAAGATTACCCAGAACGTCATACGCAGAATGCAGTTCGCCGTTGACTCCCTGTTCAGTGAGCAGGTTTCCTGACGCGTCAAAAGTAAACTGAATTTTGTCCTCTTCAATGCCCAACGCCATGCCATCGGCAGTTGGCGTGCGCGTCAGGCCGGTAAGCTGCCCGCTGTGGTTACGCTGGTAATGGTACTGGGCATCGCGGGTTGTGCGGGTGGTCAGCAGGCCGCTGCTGTCATAGCTGAACTGCTGCGCGCGTCGTGGGATGCCGCCATCGTTATCAGGTCTGCCGTTTTCCATAAGCGTGGTGAGCAGTCCACGTTCATTCCAATCCATCTGCCGGGATGTATTGTCCGGGCGGACTTCGCTCAACGGGTGGCCTGTCGGGTCATACGTAAACCGGTACTCACCGCCGTTGCCGTTTTCCAGACGCAGCAGATTCCCTCGTGCATCATAGTGCCAGCGACGTATGATACCGTTGCGGCTGGTCTGACTTAGCGGTTGCCCCAGGCGGTTGTACGTCCAGAGCACGTCGCTTTCCAGCAGATCACGCCAGGCCGTGAGCTGACCGTGCTCGTTCCACCGCAGCGTTTCCTGACTGCCATCGGCACGAATAACGGCGGTTAGCTGGCCTGCATCGTTCCATTCGCGGCGTGTGAGGTTGCCTTCTGCGTCCTCACTGGTGATAAGCTGACCAAAGCGGTCATACGTAAAGCGGGTCACGCTACCGGAGCAGTCAGTGCGTTGCGTCAGCAATCCCTGACGATTCCATTCCAGCATCACGTCACCGCCCCTCGCATCGGTGATACGGTCAGGCAGCGTTTCTTCTTCATCGGGGTAGTGATACGTGGTGGTGTGATTCAGCGCATCGGTTTCCGACAGCAGGCGACCGTTCAGGTCATACACAGACTGAGTGGCTGTTGAATCCGGGAAAACCGTGCGGGCGATGCGGTCCGTATTGCGAAACCAGTAATACGCTGTGGTGCGGCCAGCCGGGTCAGTCTCTGAGGTCATGCGGCCATAACGGTCCCACTGGCTGCGGCGCATGGCTCCGTCAGGCAGGATGATGTCGCATAACTCACCGTCGCGGTAAACGAAGCCGGTCTGACGACCGTCATAATCGGTGAAGCGGGCGACGTTATCGTCATCGTCTGTCAGCCAGTGTGCCCGTGCGCCATCTTCGCGGGCGGCGCGGCGGGTGCCATTCACAAAATCGTATGCAAAATCAAGCTGCTCACCCGCACTATTGCGGTAAGCCAGCACGCGGG
>NZ_JBLREF010000084.1:0-711 GCF_047918655.1 Erwinia sp. PPS120
GGTACAGGTTGATTTCACGGTATCTTTGATACCAACGATTTCAACTTCTTCACCAACTTTGATGATACCGCGCTCTACACGACCGGTAACAACGGTACCACGACCGGAGATGGAGAACACATCTTCGATTGGCAGCAGGAATGGCTTGTCAATTGCGCGCTCTGGCTCTGGGATGTAGTTATCCAGATGCTCAGCCAGCTCAATGATCTTGGCTTCCCACTCAGCTTCGCCCTGCAGTGCTTTCAGTGCAGAACCGCGAACGATTGGCAGGTCATCACCAGGGAAGTCGTAGGCAGACAGAAGTTCACGAACTTCCATTTCAACCAGTTCCAGCAGCTCTTCGTCATCAACCATGTCGCACTTGTTCATGAACACGATGATGAAAGGAACGCCAACCTGACGACCCAGCAGGATGTGCTCACGGGTCTGAGGCATTGGGCCGTCAGTCGCAGCAACAACCAGAATCGCGCCGTCCATCTGAGCAGCACCGGTGATCATGTTTTTCACATAGTCGGCGTGGCCCGGGCAGTCTACGTGCGCGTAGTGGCGAGTCGGGGTGTCATATTCAACGTGAGAGGTGTTGATGGTGATACCACGTGCTTTTTCTTCTGGCGCGTTATCGATCTGATCGAATGCGCGTGCAGAACCGCCGTAGGTTTTAGCCAGAACAGTGGTGATAGCTGCAGTCAGGGTAGTTTTACCGTGGTCAAC
>NZ_JBLREF010000085.1:0-716 GCF_047918655.1 Erwinia sp. PPS120
GGGTTCAGATTACGAGAAAATTCTACTTATGAATACACCGGTTTTTCGGGGGGATTACCAGCCTTCGTGGGTTCGGATGTAGGTTATGTCCGTCACCCAACGCTCATCCGGTGAGTCAGGATTGAACTGCCGCTGGAGCCTGTTGGGTGCCACGATGCTGGTTTCGCCTTTACGTGCCCGTGGGCTACGGTACCCAACCTGAGCTTTTATTCCGGCACGCTTCATCAGCCGCCAGACCCGGTTCACTCCGCACGGCTGCCCGGTATCACGCAGATCGAGATGGATCTTGCGATAACCATAGACGCAGCCAGACTCAAGCCAGAACTGTTTGATCTGCCCGGTCAGCATGTGGTCTGCCTGGTGACGCTGTGAATGTGGCTGCTGAAGCCAGAAATAAAATCCACTCGGATGGACATCCAGAACCCGACAGAGCAAACGAACAGGCCAGCAACGGCTGTTGTCGCGGATAAAGGCGTACCTCAGTCGGACAGCTTTGCGAAGTACGCCGCGGCTTTTTTTAATATGTCCCTTTCGTCGGTAACCCGCTTCAACTCTTTCTGAAGACGGCGGATCTCGGCCTGAGCATCTGACTGTTCATTATTAGTGGAAGAATCCGGACCGTACTTCTTTATCCAGGCGTAAAGGCTGTGGGTGGTGATATCGAGACGTGTTGCAACGCTTGAAACAGAATGACCACGATCAACAACCTGTTTGAC
>NZ_JBLREF010000086.1:0-662 GCF_047918655.1 Erwinia sp. PPS120
GACTTCAGGACAGCAATAATCTGGTGTTCGGTGAATCGTGCTTTACGCATAAGATGGCCGAGGGATTCATTGACGGCTGCCTGGCGATACTGGATGTGAAGCTGGAGATGGACGGTAGCTTTTAACGATGTAAGCCCACTTTGTGGGCTTTTAAATCTGCGTGGTTACCATTTTTACCAAACTCATTACAACAAAAATTGCATACAAAGATAGCGCTGAGATTGAAAGATGATAATAGTTATCTAACCACTTTGTGACACTTATATCAAGGCCTTTCAGAAATTCAGAAACGGCAATATGTTCTTTAGGCTGGAAAATTATTTTTTTCCACTTCTAAGCCTTGAGAAAAAATAAGACATTCCAAATGACCCAAAAAAACCCATAGATCCGTAAAATTTATACAGTGGTGGTAGTTCAAATTTGCTATCTTGATAAATGGATAACAAAATGTTGTATTTTTCTTTGTTGATAGAAAAAATTACAAACTGTAGAACAGTAATAAAGAAAGGGACGATGGCACATCCCATAGCTGTATAAAGAAGAATATTTTCATGGAGCCTGTAATTTAAATTGTGTATCTGCCTGTTTTTGATATCTTCACTCCAACAACGGAGACAGGCAAATTATGGATGAAAAGAAACTCAGGGCCCTTGCGACTGAAC
>NZ_JBLREF010000087.1:0-830 GCF_047918655.1 Erwinia sp. PPS120
CGCTGCTCTGCCGGATGCGTCGAACTGTGCACCGCCTGCAATGCCCGGATACTCACCTGCGTATAGATTTGCGTGGATTCAACACTGCGGTGCCCCAGCATCGCCTGGATCCATCTCAGGTCTGCGCCGTTCTCCAGCATCTGCGTCGCCATCGCGTGGCGGAACAGATGGCAGCTCCCCTTCTCTATTCCCGCCGCTCTCAGGTACGGCACCACGGCCAGGGTGATACCATTCGCCGTTAACCCTGCCATGCCATCCATCGCCAGGAACAGCGCTTTGCAGTCCGGTACGGCGAGGATGTCCGGGCGAACCTGATGCAGATAACGATTCAGCCATCCTAGCGCACGCTCACCCACCGGGATCACCCGGTCTTCCTTGCCTTTACCTTGCACGATGGTCAGGATTTTTCGACTGAAGTCCACGCTGTAGATCTCAAGCGTGGCAACCTCACCACGCCTGATCCCCGTTGACCACAGCAGTTCAAGTAACGCCCTGTCGCGGATACCCTGTAATGTGCTCAAGTCGCACAGATTCACGATCTCCTCTACCTGCTCAACGCTTAGTATCGTGCGCGGCAGGCGTTTTTCCAGGCGCGGTAGCTCAAGGTCCGCCGCCGGGTTTGCCAGTATCACTCCCTGTTTCGCCATCCAGCTGAACCACACCTGAAGCGGCTGGAGCGTGGTGCGCTGCGTCCGGCTGGAGAGCGGCTCGCCGTTCGTTTTACGGTAGTGGTACAGATGTCGCTGGTAACGCTCCAGCGCCGGTCTGGTCACGTCGGCGGCGTAATGGATGCCACGTTCTGCCGCCCACAGGATAAAGCGGTAGCTGTG
>NZ_JBLREF010000088.1:0-375 GCF_047918655.1 Erwinia sp. PPS120
GCCGTCGTCGGCAGCGTCAGATGTGTATAAGAGACAGTCCCATGACAGGCCATTGAACAAATTGAATCGCCACGGGTTTAACAGACACCTCAGAGTCATTTAAGATGACTTAAAGAGAGGTGCCCATGAGCGGTAAGCGTTATCCTGAAGAGTTTAAAATTGAAGCAGTCAAACAGGTTGTTGATCGTGGTCATTCTGTTTCAAGCGTTGCAACACGTCTCGATATCACCACCCACAGCCTTTACGCCTGGATAAAGAAGTACGGTCCGGATTCTTCCACTAATAATGAACAGTCAGATGCTCAGGCCGAGATCCGCCGTCTTCAGAAAGAGTTGAAGCGGGTTACCGACGAAAGGGACATATTAAAAAAAGCCG
>NZ_JBLREF010000089.1:0-1177 GCF_047918655.1 Erwinia sp. PPS120
TAAATAGCTGTTCCGAATAATAGATCACTTTGAGGGAACTCAGCCCGGATTGTGCGATCTGATCAATCGCCAAACATCACAAATCACCAGCCGGACTGAGCGATGCCGATCATAGCACCAATTCCACGCAGCGAACGACGCCTGATGCAGAAAACCATTCACAAAACTCCCGACAAGAATCACGCCCGCAGGCTTATCGCCATACTGATGTTGCACCGGGGCGAACGTGTCAGCGTTGTGGCCAGAACGCTCTGCTGCGCCCGTTCTTCCGTCGGGCGCTGGATTAACTGGTTTACACTTTACGGTGTTGAAGGTCTTGAATCCCTGCCGGCAGGACGCGGGCGACGCTGGCCCTTTGAACAGATATGCGCCCTGCTGAAGCGACTTGTTGAACGCTCTCCCGGCGACTTTGGTTATCAGCGCTCACGCTGGAGTACGGAGTTACTGGCGATAAAAATTAACCAGATAACCGGCTGTGAGCTGCATCCCTCTACCGTGCGCCGCTGGTTGCCTGCGGCAGGCCTTGTCTGGCGCAGAGCAGCCCCAACGCTGCGCATCCGTGACCCGAACCGGGCGGCAAAAATGGCAGCGATAAACGCGGCACTGGCCGGATGTTGTGCGGAGCATCCTGTGTTTTACGAAGATGAGGTAGATATTCATCTGAACCCCAAAATCGGGGCTGACTGGCAGTTGCGCGGTCAGCAAAAGCAGGTGGTCACACCTGGACAGAATGAAAAATACTACCTTGCCGGTGCACTGAATAGCTGTACTGGGCGGGTCAGTTATGTTGGCAGCAGCAGTAAAAGCTCGAAGCTGTTTATCAGCCTTTTGATGCACCTGAGAGCGAGTTACAGACGGGCGAAGACCATCACGCTGATCGTGGATAACTACATCATTCATAAAAGCCATGAAACGCAGCGCTGGCTGAAAGCCAACCCGAAGTTCATCGTGATTTATCAACCGGTGTATTCACCGTGGGTAAACCATATTGAGCGACTCTGGCTGGCGCTGCATGAGACGATAACCCGAAACCATCAGTGCCGTTCTATGTGGCAACTACTGAAAAAGGTTCGCCATTTTATGAAAACAGCCAGTCCATTCCCGGGTGGCCGACATGGTCTCGCAAAAGTGTAGCGGTATTAGGAACAGCTATTTAGACTGTCTCTTATACACATCT
>NZ_JBLREF010000090.1:0-391 GCF_047918655.1 Erwinia sp. PPS120
CCGTCCGGTTATCCGCTGTGGAATCCGTACCGTCAATGCTGACGGGCCCGCCATCGACGCCATTATCCATTCCGGTGCTGGCGTCCTTATCCGACACGGAGCGTCCTCCGCCCGTCCGGTTATCCGCTGTGGAATCCGCACTGTCAAAGCTGCCGGTCCCGCCATCGACGCCATCGACGCCATCATCCATGCCGGTGCTGACGTCCTTACCCGACAAGGGGCGTCCTCCGCCCGTCCGGTTATCCACTGTATTACCTTTCGCTCCCGGATTAATGTCAAGCCGTGCATTCACCTTATCTGGCTGCACTTGCTCAACCTGCCTTTCTGACTGACCTGAGCTTTTTACAGAGTTATATACCGGGATATTTCCCTTTACATGACTGCCCGGCAG
>NZ_JBLREF010000091.1:0-2761 GCF_047918655.1 Erwinia sp. PPS120
GTTCGGGTCTGGCTGACAGAGCGACTTCACCAGCACAAAGGTTGTTGTGTACTGAATGGAATGACTGAGAAAGGTGCTCTTCTGATAATCCTTATTCAGGCGCCAGGCCACCACTTCACCGTCCGCCATACACTGCAGCGGAACCGCTGTCTCCATCGTTTCCGGTGTAAGCACTGACCCCGGGGCTGATTTCTGAGTGATATGGATACCGCCATGCCACATCTTATTTGTGCCCGCCAGCCAGGTGCCGTGTGGCTCCTGACCAATAAGACACATCATTTCATCCAGCGTGGTATAGTTCTCCCCGTTTTGCTTGCGGGCAGGGAAGCATGTTTTCATTCTGGCCGTCCTTAGCGTGAATTTTACAGTTCAGCAGGTATTCTTATTCCGGCAATGTGTCAGGCAGGGAAATGTTCAGCGTATAGCCGCAGGCGCATTTGTGGCCGTGAAACGCCACCGGGATCCCGTTATCCAGGTAGTCAGGATGACCATCTGTGATGGTGGTTGGCCCATGCCCTGGTTGTGGGCAGGACACTTTGTCACCTTTTCGGGCAACGCCGATACCACCAAAGATCATGGTAGATGAACCTGACTGAACAGCTCCGCCATGAGTGGGTTTATCACCGATTCGAATAATTCCTTGCATAAGTAGTCCTTTCAAATCATAGCTGAATTAATTATTGCCAGTTGATGAAATTTAGTTCGCTTGATGTTGAATGGACGCTAATTTAAATCAAAGCCATCAGATTTTATCCAATACAACATATCTTTGCCTGTTGAGGATTTATAAACGACTTGATAAAAACCCATCATCTGACATGTCTGCCAATGTGAATACATCGCCTCAAATTAAATATGCTTTGGTTTTTTTCTGATCATCTGGTTGGGAATACAAGAATGCCTTTTTAGTTGAAATAACACTACTCAATATCTTCCTTGATGAAAAATAATCACCTTCTGATAACAACTCTTTGCGAATCTCAATACCATTTATGAAATATATTCTTTTTACTTACTGACAATCAGTACAAGAGTCTGTAAAAAGCAACACCCAGGGTTTTCCAGGCTCAAATTTATATACATCATTATACCTCACTCCTTGAAATCGTCTTAAAATCACTACACTGCCTCTTGCTTCTGATAAATTACACAACTTCCCATCCTGCCCCATAAAAGGTTAACTTTCAACCTTACCCCTTTCAATTTTAAAAATTACAGAACACTTGTTAACATCATTTCCACTGTTTAAAAATAAATATTTACTGTTATTAATGAAGTTAATGTAAGTTTTTAAATATCCGTTTGAAATAAACTGTCGTGCTGAAGCAGGCAATGGTAATCCACCGCATGATTTTTCTGTACACATTTCAGCGTAATTATTTGTACATATACCATTTAAAGATAGTGCAATCAGTAAAAGGAATTACCTCTCTTCATTACTTCTGCTCCACCCTATATGTTTCAACACTCTCGCCTGAGTAACAAATGAAGCTGGTAGCTGTCGCTAAGAAAGGTTTATTAATTTTTCAATTATTTCCCCTTAAGTATTCAATGCGCTCATTGGTTTTATCTAGCAAACATTTTTGATATATACTTGAAAATGCAGTTCCAGTTCTCGATTCGTAGGTTTCATAATCACAATCGGCATCTCTCATTTTAATCCATGCGAGTTGAGATTTTTTAAGATAAATATCTTTTGACTCACTCTGACCATAAAACTGAGCACCTTCTTTCTTATACTCTTGGATTTGTTCTTTATAAATATTATTTAGCTCACCATCTGCTTCAACATATTCATGTTTAATTTTTAGATAATCATCCTGTTCACTCAAAGAGTCAGCACATACATAAGTTGAAAATGAAAAGACAACTAGCATCAATGCAAAATAATTATTCATTATAAATACCCTTTCCGTTTATTGAACCTCTGTTCTGGAACACCAAAAGAAGCCTTCCAGTGAGAGTTTGAAATGTTGCTTTTAAATTGCCCTTCTCCAGCTTTAAGATCCTTCATGAAATACTGCCTTGTCCTCGGGGAGTTATCTCCTCGGAACGTCAAATCAACCAATACATCCTGAACATTCTGATTGTATGACCCCAATTCAGCTGAAATTTGAACACCATCTACATTTGCGCCTTTGGATATCACCCGTTTTGTTACACCGTACAAATGCTCATAAACTGCATTAAAGAGAAAGTGCTGCTGCTTTCGTGTTAAATATTGTTCGGATTTAGGCACATGCTTATCGATATCAAGACAGTATGTTAGTGCAGCCGCACCCTTCAATCCCACGCTACCCATAAGCCATTTTTCTAACGCTGAAGGTAATGGTCTAGCATCTCTTTCCATGTCTTTAAAAAGGGTCTGGATATAAGTCTTTGACTGTTGACCAAAATCCAATCCTCGCCCAAATGTAACTCCTGAGAGCCCGATCACAACACCTCTTTTATTTGGGACGTGCGGGTGACGAGAAAAGTAAATACTGCTCTCAGTATCATTCCCCTCAGCATTAAACGTGAGTTGTCCTTTGGGCACTTTAAGCCATTTAGTATCCATTTCATCGCTTTCAGAATCACGGATACTATCCAAAAACATCACCGGATGCATATGCCATACAGCTTTACCCGCCGTAAAGGGCTCAACCTGGCTCATCCACTCCATATCGTCCAGCCACTTCTTCGCAATATCGATACGCAGGGTGTCATAGTCCTGAAAAAATGCCGTCCATTTCTGATGGCCGCTGCCGCCAAACCATTCGCT
>NZ_JBLREF010000092.1:0-1402 GCF_047918655.1 Erwinia sp. PPS120
CGCAGGAGCGATATCTTCTCCCAGAAAACCGATTTACACTTTTGGTAAACGCATCACCCCAGATCCTTCGTCCTTCCAGCACATCTACGGAAATATGAAATTATCACTATCAACATAAGGAACGTCAGTTATATAGTTATTCGGGATATCATCACTTCTAAATGAATTTTGAAAGCAATCGTTAGATTGTATTATTTTATTATTTTTTTTGACATCAAATGTCATTGAATACTCTTCCTTCTCAGCCCCGCTTATTATATCAATAACATAACCATACTTACCCCGATTAAATCCGTAATATACCACTCCCATTTTACTATCCGTAAGGCGCTTTAGCTTATTCCCTTCATTAAATAAAACACTCAGTTCAACCTTACCTTCCTTTTTAAAGGTATAGGTAATTTCTTTAGTTTTATCATTTATAGAGAGTAAAACCTCTCTGGATACTTTTCCAGGTAACGAGCATGAGATCATTTCAGTGACATCTTGCTCGGATGCCATGGAGCATGTGGACATAATCGAAATAATTACACCAACTAAAAACACACGAAACACCTTCATAAAAATACCTTTTCACATAATTTATAAGCTTCCTGGCGTTCACTTAACCCCATGTTCCCGCCATTGACTCTATTTGTGACACCAACTACATCACTATAGCCTTTACCATGATCACGTGAATAGACTTCATAGTGCAACCAAAACCATAATGCACTTCGAATAGCAAAAGGCATTTCATTAATCTTTTCTGGATTAGAAATAGTATCAGGAGCAGCCCCATGCCAATATTTATCATACCCTATCATAAACCCATGATATTTCTCATAGCCTGTAATCTGAATTAAACCTCGCCCTCTAAAGTTATAGCCATCGCCTGGATTACTTTGTCTATTACCATTTAATCTTAAGTAATGCTTACGACCTATAGCCTGCTCATTAGCCCGGCGAATTATTTTCCCAGCCGCGTTTTTTTCATAACCATCAATTTCAGACTCAGCCGGATGTTCACGGTAATATAGACTAAAGGTTCTTAATGTCGCTGGAGAGAATTGAAATCCTTCGGTTTTGCCTATCATTCGCGGCCCAACCTCTCCTTTAATTTGTGAAAAGAAGTGTCGTAATCTCGTTGGGGTATCCAGCTTAAACTCTGTCAATCTACCGCGGAGTTCCTCAACGACAGTATTCAAATCGGAGTCAGTGGCCTGCGGGAAGATAACTTTTAATTTTTTATAGGTAACACCATCATCATTAGCGCCAATTGCATCCAAAAACATCACCGGATGCATATGCCATACAGCTTTACCCGCCGTAAAGGGCTCAACCTGACTCATCCACTCCATATCCTGTCTCTTATACACATCTCCGAGCCCACGAGACTGGTTCTCATATCTAGGGGGGGGGC
>NZ_JBLREF010000093.1:0-362 GCF_047918655.1 Erwinia sp. PPS120
CTCTAAAGGCGGCGCATATCGCCTCGTTCGGGCGGAAGATCTCTCGGCCCATTTGATTCGCAGCCTGCTGCGCCTTCCTCCCTCTCTCCCTCCTTCCTCTCTTTCTTCTTTTTCCTTTTTCTTCTTCCCTCCTCCTCTTTCCCCTTTTTTTCCCCTTTCCCTTCCCTCTTCCCTTCTTTCCTCCCTTCCCCCTCTCTTCCCTTCTCCCCCTTTCCCCCTTCTTTTTTTCTCCTCCCTCTCTTTCCTTCTCCCCTCTTTTCCCCTCCCTCCCCCTCCTCTTCTCTCTCTCTTCCTCCTCCTCTCTTCTCCCCTTCCTTCCTCTCCCCTTCCTCCCTCTTCCTCTCCCCCCTCTTCCCCCTCCC
>NZ_JBLREF010000094.1:0-372 GCF_047918655.1 Erwinia sp. PPS120
GGAGAGAGGAGAGAGGAGAGAGTATAATCGCGTAAATATAGGGAAGTACTTTTATTCCATGCAAAAAAAATCCTTCGCAGATGCAAAGGATTATTTTCTGGCAGGGGCGGAGGGACTCGAACCCCCAACACCCGGTTTTGGAGACCGGTGCTCTACCAATTGAACTACGCCCCTAAATAGGGTGGCGGAACGGACGGGGCTCGAACCCGCGACCCCCTGCGTGACAGGCAGGTATTCTAACCAACTGAACTACCGCTCCACCGATTCTTTACTGAATCCAGAATGTTGCTTCTGGTATCAGGTGTTTCACCCATTCCGCGTCACCGGAGTGGTCATGACCAGCGTACTGGTCTAAATTGATGCCTGGCAGTT
>NZ_JBLREF010000095.1:0-346 GCF_047918655.1 Erwinia sp. PPS120
AGATGTGTATAAGAGACAGATCCGTGGCGATTCATTCATTCAAGTTTAGAGATGCTTGACAGTGTTCGCCCTTGTCGACGTTAACTCATTTTATGCTTCATGCGAGACCGTTTTCAGACCCGATCTCCGTGGCAAACCTGTGGTGGTGCTATCTAATAACGATCTGAGTGGTGAGAAGTGTTAGTTAGTTTCGTGCTTTTCAAGTCATTAGGTCTGGGTCTGCTTTGAGCAAACAACGGACGTTATTAATTGAGTCTCTATGATTTTTTAAAATTCCGTGTACCAATCAACTGAGACAGGTCAAAGCTATTAACTGAAAATAAGGTGTATTAGCTCAGACCTGATC
>NZ_JBLREF010000095.1:503-1053 GCF_047918655.1 Erwinia sp. PPS120
GTGAGCGACCTTCGAGTAGGTATCCACGAACGTCTGCTGATAAATACGTCCAACACCTTTCAGGTTTCCCACGTAGAACGTGTCCTGAGACCCCAGATAACCCGGATGAGCGGTTTCAATTTCGCCACAGGCCTCGTCATCACTGGCTTTACGTTCCAGTGCGGCAATCTGGCTGTCAGTCAGTTCGATACCCTCACGAGCCACTTTTTCTTCCAGTGCTTTAAGGCGCTTTTTGAAATTCTCAAGATTGTGGCGCAGCCANNGTAACGGCCTGCTCAGTTGCATCGTCAGTACGATTTTTGAGATTGGGAGCGCGCCGGCTGCGGTTAATCAGCGCATCCACACCGCCTTCATCAGCCAGTTCACGATAACGGTAAAATGTATCACGGGAGACGCCCATGATTTTACAGGCTTTAGATACGTTGCTGAGTTCTTCAGCCAGATTAAGCAAACCAGTTTTGTGTTTGATGACGGGATTGGTAGTATGAAGCATGAGAGTTACCTCGTGTTTTGTATAAGGACTGTCTCTTATACACATCTCCGAGCCCAC
>NZ_JBLREF010000096.1:0-1507 GCF_047918655.1 Erwinia sp. PPS120
TATCCAGTCTTCCTCGGCGGCGGGCAAGTCGTCGCTGATGGACGCGGTGCTGGGGCTGATGCCGGAAGAGGAGCGGGTACAGTACAGCGCCATGACCGGGCAGAGCCTGTACTACCTCGGTGAAACCTCGCTACAGCACAAAATCCTGGCGATAGCAGAGGAAGAAGGCGTCAGACAGGCGGCCTATGCGCTGAAGCTGTTGCAGAGTGACGGGGAGCTGAAGATAGCGTCAACCGGCAAGGACGAGTCCAGCGGCGAGCTGGTGACGCGGGAGTACAGCGTGAAAGGTCCGGTGATGCTGATGCTGACGACCACCGCTTCTGACGTGGACGAAGAGCTGCTGAACCGCTGCCTGGTGCTGACGGTCAACGAGTCCAGGGAGCAGACGCAGGCGATACATGCGCTTCAGCGCCGGGCGCAGACGCTGGAAGGGCTGCTGGCATCCAGCGAGAAGCAATATCTGACCCGCTTACATCAGAACGCGCAGCGGCTGCTGCGCCCGCTGAAGGTGGTCAATCCGTATGCGGAGCAGCTCACCTTCCTCAGCGACAAGACCCGCACCCGGCGGGACCATATGAAATACCTCACCCTTATCCAGTCGGTGGCGCTGCTGCACCAGTATCAGCGTGAGGTGAAACGGGCTGAGCACCGTGGTTCGTTTATCGAATACATCCGGGTACAGCCGTCAGACATCCGGCTTGCCAACCGGCTGTCGCATGAAATACTGGGTCGCACACTGGACGAGATGCCGCCACAGACCCGGAAGCTGTTGATACTGTTACGCGAAATGGTGGAGGCGATGGCCAGCGTGCAAAACTGTCCGGCTTCAGAAATACGCTTCACGCGGCGTGATATCCGGGCGTGGACGAACTGGAGCGACAGCCAGCTGAAGAATCACTGTCTGCGCCTGACGGAGATGGAGTATCTGCTGTTGCACGGCGGCTGTCGCGGGCACCTGCTGCGCTATGAGCTGCTGTGGGACGGCGGTAACGGTGAAGAGGCGCACCTGTGCGGGCTGCTGGATGTGGAGAATAACGAAGGCGATGAATGCAAGTCTGGCTCTGATAAAGGCAAGTCTGATAAGGATGAAAGTAAGTCTGCCTTAAGTCCGGGGCAAGTCGGGGCTAAGTCTGACCGGCAAAAAGTGGCTTCAGGGCAGGCAGAACAAGGGCCGGAAGCAAAACCGGTCGGGTCTGAGCCGGATACAGTAATCAGGAAGAAAAAGAAAATACCACCACCGCCTTCGCCCTCGTTACCTGAATCCTCTTCTTAGCTGCCTGCTTCAGGCCGTGCCAGCCCTGACACCGGAGCGTCAATATGGCTAACCATAAACCCGCCTCAAACCGCCTGCTTACCGTGGATGAAGTCTACCGCCAGCCGGTCGGTCCGGCCACCCATCCGAAAAGCCTGTACGCGCTGCTGCTGCGGTTCGTGAAGTGGCGGCGGGAGCGCAACTGGTCAGAGACGACGCTGAAGGTGCAGACGCATCACAGCTACCGCTTTATCC
>NZ_JBLREF010000097.1:0-1523 GCF_047918655.1 Erwinia sp. PPS120
ATCCAGTCTTCCTCGGCGCCGGGCAAGTCGTCGCTGATGGACGCGGTGCTGGGGCTGATGCCGGAAGAGGAGCGGGTACAGTACAGCGCCATGACCGGGCAGAGCCTCTACTACCTGGGTGAAACCTCGCTACAGCACAAAATCCTGGCGATAGCGGAAGAGGAGGGAGTACGTCAGGCCGCATATGCGCTGAAGCTGTTGCAGAGTGACGGGGAGCTGAAGATAGCCAGTACCGGCAAGGACGAGTCCAGCGGCGAGCTGGTGACGCGGGAGTACAGCGTGAAGGGGCCGGTGATGCTGATGCTGACCACCACCGCGTCTGACGTGGACGAAGAGCTGCTGAACCGCTGCCTGGTGTTAACCGTTAACGAGTCCCGGGAGCAGACGCAGGCGATACACGCGCTGCAAAGGCGCGGGCAGACGCTGGCCGGGCTGCTGGCGGTGAGTGAAAAAGGTTACCTGACACGGCTGCACCAGAACGCTCAGCGGCTGTTACGCCCGCTGAAGGTGGTCAACCCGTATGCGGAACAGCTCACCTTCCTCAGTGATAAAACCCGGACGCGGCGCGACCATATGAAATACCTCACCCTGATACAAAGTATCGCGTTGTTGCATCAGTACCAGCGGGAGATAAAGCGGGTGCAGCATCGCGGGGCCGTGATGGAGTATATCGAGGTGCAGCCGTCTGATATCGCCCTGGCGAACCGGCTGGCGCACGAGGTGCTGGGAAGAACGCTGGATGAGATGCCGCCGCAGACCCGAAAGCTGCTGGTACTGATACAGGTGATGGTGCAGGAGATGGCCACGGCGCAGAACTGCCAGCCGTGCGAGGTACGCTTCACGCGGCGGGATATCCGGGCGTGGACAAACTGGAGCGATAACCAGCTGAAGGTTCACTGTATGCGGCTGAGTGAAATGGAATACCTGCTGCTGCACGGCGGCAGTCGTGGCCATCTGCTGCGTTATGAGCTGCTGTGGGACGGTGGCAATGGGGAGGAAAACCATCTGTGCGGGCTACTGAACGTGGATGAAAACGAGGGCAACAATAGCAAGTTGGGGTCAGAAGGTCAGAAGTTGCCCCTAAGTTGGGGTCATGTTGGGGCTAAGTTGGACCTGCCTGATATGGATCAAAGCCAGAAACAGCAAGGCATAGAGGCTGAAGTGGTTGGAGTAACCAGAAACGCAGTAACAAGAGAAAAAAAGAAAACGGCGCTGCCGCCTTCGCCCCTGTTAACAAAAGTCTCTTCTTAGCCCGCCCTGACAACGGAGTGTCATCATGGCCAACCGCAAACCTTCCCCGAATCGCCTGCTTACCATTAACGACATCTACCGCCAGCCGGTCGGCCCGGCCAGCCACCCGAAAAGCCTCTATAACCTGCTGCTGCGGTTCGTCAGGTGGCGCAGGGAACGCAACTGGTCGGAAACTACCCTGAAGACGCAGACGCACCACAGCTACCGCTTTATCCTGTGGGCGGCAGAACGTGGCATCCATTACGCCGCCGACGTGACCAGACCGGCGCTGG
>NZ_JBLREF010000098.1:0-278 GCF_047918655.1 Erwinia sp. PPS120
CCTGATCCGATCATGACAGCCTTATCTGTCGAAAATGTTGTAAGCCGGGGCCGGACATGAAGAGGTTTTTAGCAGCGACTACGTAGCCCGAGGCCAGGCGGGGACCGTTGGCTGAGCGGACCGTCGAGCGCAGGGATGCGCGAGCCGAGCCCACACGGACGTGCTTGCGGCGTGTCCGCGTGACAAGGGTCCCCGCAGGGCTTTCCACCGTATCATCGCAATGACAGCAAACGTTACAAATGCCAGCCAGGTCAAAACCCGCTCCGGTGACAGGGCTA
>NZ_JBLREF010000099.1:0-1061 GCF_047918655.1 Erwinia sp. PPS120
CTGTATCATCAAAGTTGGTGAAGAAGTTGAAATCGTTGGTATCAAAGATACCGTGAAATCAACCTGTACCGGTGTTGAAATGTTCCGTAAGCTGCTTGACGAAGGTCGTGCAGGCGAGAACTGTGGTGTTCTTCTGCGTGGTATCAAGCGTGAAGAGATCCAGCGTGGCCAGGTTCTGGCTAAGCCAGGCTCAATCAAGCCACACACCAAATTTGAGTCAGAAGTTTATATTCTGTCCAAAGATGAAGGCGGCCGTCATACTCCGTTCTTCAAAGGTTACCGTCCACAGTTCTACTTCCGTACCACTGACGTGACCGGTACCATCGAACTGCCAGAAGGCGTTGAGATGGTCATGCCTGGTGACAACATTCAGATGATTGTTACCCTGATCCACCCAATCGCAATGGATGACGGCCTGCGTTTCGCTATCCGTGAAGGTGGTCGTACCGTTGGTGCGGGTGTTGTTGCTAAAGTTATCGCTTAATTGTTGATGATCTAAAGTGGCGAAATGCGTTTAGCCACAGCAAAAAAGAAGAGCACGCCGGTGCTCTTCATATTGTTGCTAAAGTCCTGGCCGGAAAGCCGGGACTTTACTTTAATAAGGTCAGTGTCATTAATGGGCTGACTGCTATTCTGAAAGAACCTGCCCCGCAGCAATTCGCTTTTACAGATGGTTACTCCTGAAGAGCGGGTGCCTGATGATCAGCAGACGCGCTAAAATGACGCCGCGTGGCAAAGTAAATTCCAGTCAACGTCGCTTTCCACTGATTCCTCCGCATGGGCCTGACTGAGAAGCTCCCGGACACCTCCAGTTTCAGCCAGAACCGCACCCACAGCTTTAACAATATCTCGACCACGACGTTCCCAGCAGATTTTTGACAATATTGCCGCGCAGGCGCTTATGCACATGGTTTGGAAAGCGTCCGTAAGCGTGACAGCGAGAAACATCGCGATTGCCATTTGGGGTCGCCACAAAAGAAGAACCCCACTAAAAGCGGGGTTCATGAACAGCTCTTGAGAGCGCATAAGCACTCTTTTCATACTGTCTCTTATACACATCT
>NZ_JBLREF010000100.1:0-1483 GCF_047918655.1 Erwinia sp. PPS120
AGATGTGTATAAGAGACAGGCGGTAAGCCAGCACGCGGGGCAGACCATCAATGCTCCGCCACAGGTATTCATTAAGAAGCCCGTTGCTGTCCTCATGGCTGCGCAGTAAATCCGTACCGTCTCCGTCGTCATACCAGCTGAAACGGCGGCGTAACTGACCGCCACGGCCGGTGACGCTAATCAGCCGGGCCTTGTCATCATAATCGTAGCTGACCAGACAAATCTCATCGTCCAGCCAGGCTCCGGCAAGACGAACCTGCCCGCTGACAGTTACGTAGCGGCATACCACGCGCTGGCCCGCGCTGTCGGTGAGCGCATGCAGCGTATTGTCGTCGTTCCAGTCAAAAAGAATATCGTTACCACAGGGTTCGGTGAATCGCAGCGGCAGGGAAGGGGAATTGTCCCGCAGCGATGAGTAATGCCAGCGCTCGCCGCTGATGTTATACACTGACCAGGTATCGTCCTGATGGTGTTCCAGCCAGCGCTTTTCGGTTTCGCAGAAGGTTCGCTGTCCTTTCGGCACCAGCGGGAAGGAGACGTAATCGCCTGACGGGGCGCGCCACACCAGCCCGTCCTGATACCGCTCAAGGCGGGTTTCCCAGAAAAGTGACCAGCCCCGGCCCAGCACGCTGTCGCCGGGATTGCCGCTGCGCCAGTAACGCTGCCAGCGTACAGGCAGGCGGGAAGGTAATATAAAGTCCAGCTCATCATCACCGGAGAGAAACTTCTGGCCGCTGACGATATCCACCGGACGGGCGATAATGCCCACGGCGGCGGCCCCGGTCATCAGCACGCCGGCGCGGCAGGCGATACGGGCCAGTTTGCTGATACCCGGAATTTTACTGAACAGTTTACCCAGCGCCCCGGCTTTTACGGCTGCGCCACCCTGGCCACCCGCAAGACCAGCAAATAACAGCGTCAGGTCAGACGCTTTATAGAGCCCTTCCGGGACTTCTGACTGTATCGGCAGTGTCTGTTCCGGCTCCCCGCCCGTGCGCACGTTGCCTGAACCGGTCATCACCTTCCCGCCGCAGGTGGTCTGGTCACCGATGCGGGCAGCAGGCAGGCCATTGATGTACACCCTGGACGACCCTTCGGCCATCTGCTGTGAGCCACCATCTTTCGCGCATTCCACCATGCTGTCGGTGGCAATGGCCGCAGGTCTGCCGTTAATGAACACGTTATGCGAGCCGGTAACGATAACGCCACTCTTCCCCATACTGGCGGCACCCGCGTCGGTGATGCTGCCCCTGGCCTTCGTTGCCAGTTCGCCTGTCAGGTATCCCACCGCCAGGCTGGCCCCGACCAGCAGCACGCCAATGCCCAGACAGGACGCCCCGATACCCGCCACCATCAGCGCACCTGCGGCAATACCACCCGCTGCGGCAATCAGTCCACCGACAATCGTTCCGGCAATCATCCCTGCCAGCGCATGAGAATGGCCGATATCATCGCCCACGCGTGCCGCTTCAAACATAACAAC
>NZ_JBLREF010000101.1:0-1014 GCF_047918655.1 Erwinia sp. PPS120
GGTATTAGGAACAGCTATTTAATTTCTGATGTTGATGAAATTTTTAACCCAGCAATTATAAAAAAAATAAACCCAAAAAAACTATGTACAATATTGCATATGCCTTTTTATAATTATCAATTTAATCTTCAGGTGTTTAATACTGATGGTTCAGAACGTCAATGCCGTTTACCACGGGCTACTAGAATGCGTAATCTCAAACATTCTTTTGACGGCAAACCAGAGTTGTTCCGCAACATAAAGAAATCAGAATTATACAGTGATTTTATTTCAAAAAACTGGTTCAAGTTACGCAGCAAGGTCATTAAAAATGCAGGCTGGCATTTTTCGTGGATTATGACTCCAGAGCGGATATCAGAAAAAATGTCTTCCATTTCTCATACCGAATATGATTTACCTCATTTAAATAATAAAGAGCACATTATTGATGCGCTTAAGAATGGTAAGGATTTATGGAATAGGGAAAGAAAACTTGTCATGCAAGAGTTAACTAGTGATAAGTTCCCATCTTACCTTGTTGCGAATAGAGAAAAATTTAAACAATTCATCTTGTGATAATTGTAGGTTAACAAATAACAATTAATCCTTAGCGTCTTAAAAACTGGTGCAAAGCACAAAATCCCCATCATCGTGCTAATTTTTTATGACGCCTGACAATGCTTTCATTCCTCTGTTTTTCAGTCCTCTCGAATCAGTCAATTTTACCGCAGCCCTTATCAATTATGGCGTCAAGGGCATCGCTTACGCTCAAGCAGCAGATCCAATTAAGATCCACCACTAAACGAAAATACAAAATTATCATTATTTTTCATTTAGTTGTGCAGTTACCAAGATCCAATTTTGATCCGTCAAACTGAAAAGCACTGAAATTCTTTTCAATATTTTCAGTTGCCGAATTACATCAGAAAGCCAGCAGTGGCGCTGAGGGATCCCCAGTAATGGGCGGGTAAAAAAAGACAGGCATAGAGTTTTGTGATCTACTGATTTGTGCAAGCAATTCAATGAGATCACCTC
>NZ_JBLREF010000101.1:1100-1888 GCF_047918655.1 Erwinia sp. PPS120
GGTCAATCCCTTTACTTAGCTGTATAGCCCCGTCAGAGAAACAGCAGAACTCGCAAATACAGAAAGACTTTCATGATGCTCTTGCTGACGCTGTTAATCCTGGAGCCAGGGTCATCATCGTCACTGATGCAGGCTTCCAGAATGCCTGGTTCCGTCATATTAAATCACTGGGCTGGGATTTTATAGGCCGTATCAGAGGCAATATCCAGATGCGGCTGGACGGCAAGGGGGAATACTGGTACAGGCGTCAGGAGTTACAGGCCAGCAGCAGACCGGAATATCTGGGGCCAGGAACACTTGCCCGCTCAGAATATGCCCGGTGTGATGGTCATTTTTATCTGCATAAAAAAGAGCCGAAAGGCAGGAAACATCGACACTCGCGGTGTCGCATAAAGCGCAAATCTCAGGTGAAGGACGGGCGTTCATCAGCAAAAGACCCATGGCTTATCTTTAGCAGTACTGATGACTTTAAACCACGTGAAATCATGAAGTTGTACAGTCGCAGAATGCAGATAGAGCAGAACTTCAGGGATGAAAAAAGTGAGCGCTTCGGGTTCGGTCTGCGTGCCAGTTACAGCCGTTCGGCTGGAAGAATGCTGGTACTGAGTCTGCTGGCGACGCTGAGTACAATCGTACTGTGGCTTATTGGCTATCACGCTGAAAATAAAGGGTTACATCTTAGATACCAGGCCAACAGCATTAAAACGCGGCGGGTAATCTCGTATCTGACGTTAGCGGAGAATGTCTTACGGCACTCCCCGCTAATTTGTAAGCGTCCAGTCAGCACC
>NZ_JBLREF010000102.1:0-461 GCF_047918655.1 Erwinia sp. PPS120
ATCCCCAGTAATGGGCGGGTAAAAAAAGACAGGCATAGAGTTTTGTGATCTACTGATTTGTGCAACCAATTCAATGAGATCACCTCTATGCCTGCTCGCCAGGTATGCCAGAATTTCTTCCGTGATGCGTTAGCACCATTTCACAAATACCGACAAAACGCTTTGCTGGATGCCACCATTGCTCTCATCAATGGCGCATCGCTGACGCTGACCAGCATTGGGCGTCATTTACCCGGTACGGCTCAGGTTAAAAACAAAATTAAACGTGTTGATCGGTTGATAGGAAATCAGTCACTCCATCGCGATATTCCTGCGCTCTTTAAAAACATTATCGCTATGTTGACGAGCAAATTATCTCTGTGTGTCATCGCGGTTGACTGGAGCGGTTATCCATCTCAGGAATATCATATACTTCGCGCCAGTCTCTTGTGTGACGGGCGGTCAATCCCTTTACTTAGCTG
>NZ_JBLREF010000103.1:0-1395 GCF_047918655.1 Erwinia sp. PPS120
CCCCAGCACCGCGTCCATCAGCGACGACTTGCCCGGCGCCGAGGAAGACTGGATAAGCACCGCCAGCGGCCTGTCCAGCTTGCGGGACGTCGCCGCAAGATAGCCGGTCAGCAGGTTGGTCGCTTCCCCCACCACGCCACAGGATGCCAGATCACTGACGATGCGCTCTGCCAGCTCAGGGGATTTCAGCAGCACAAGGGCTGCGGCTTCATCCTCACCCGATACCGTCACCGCCCCGGAAGCCTGCTCAGTCTTCGCTGCTTTAAGCCGTTCGTCCTGGCGGACTTCGAGTGCCAGCAGCACCCGCCCGCATTCCCGCTTTATCACCGCCAGTTCACAGGCCAGCTCGTTTGCCACCGTGCTCACATACCCCTGACGCTGCTTCGCGTGGTACATATCCAGCTGGTCGACGTGGAACGCGCCGGTCGATTCATCCAGCACCTGCACGTTGACCTTCATCACTTCGGAGACGATATTTTTCTGCCAGCCCCGCACCCTCCATATACGCGGCCCGGAACGCAGCAACAGCTCCCCGGATGGCGTGGTTTCGCAGGCGATTGCAGCAGGCTGAAGAGTGAGCTGTGAGGCCGGTCGGGCGGCTAAGGAAGGGATGTTTTCATTGCTGCCGGTCACAGTTTCAGATGTAACAACAGGATCGCTTTGCACCCGTGAGGCACCGCTGCCGGATACGACCGGAGCCGCCATTCTGACCGACTGTTCCAGCGCCAGAGCCAGCGCACTTTCAGGATTGCCACTTTTCACCGCATAGGCATTGGCATCCAGTCCGGCCGGGAAGCGTACCCGCCAGGCGTCGATCCCCGCTCCGTTCAGTTCACCGGCAACGGCTTCGGCACCCCGATCCCCGGCCTCGTCCCGATCGAAGGCGATCATCACCTTTTTGACGCCGTGATACTGCAACGCCGCCAGATGGGACGCGGTAAAGCCGTTGACCCCGTAAGCCGCGATGACGTTGCGGTAACCGGTGCACCAGAAGGTCATGGCATCGATCAGCGCTTCGCACAGGATCACTTCTGAAGAGGCTTTCAGCGCCGCTTCGTTCCATACCCCGGCCAGTGCTGAAGGTAAGTAAAGATGCTTTGCCGAGCCTTTGATTATCATGTGATCGGCCATCGTGCGCCGTCCGTACAACTGCAACACCCGGCCACGCGAGGCCGGATCGTAACTCTCAGACCAGCCCGTGACCGGCACGATCAGGCAGCCCCGGAAGTGATCCTGGCGGTTAGATTCGCGTATCACGCCGAGCAGTTTTAAGCGCGAACGCAGCGCTTTGCCTTCCTTGCAGTAAGGCGACGGCAGCGCCCCCGCCACGCCGTGCGCACCCGCGAAGCCCAGCTTAAAGTGGCTGACCAGCCCGGGATGATTCAGGCCGCGTTT
>NZ_JBLREF010000104.1:0-215 GCF_047918655.1 Erwinia sp. PPS120
CGCAATGGCTACTCGTCAAAAATCTTCCTTTGTGATGATGGTGAGATTGAAATCAGTACGCCACGCGATCGTGAAAGCACCTTCGAACCGTAACTGATAAAGAAAAATCAGACGCGTATCACCCAGATGGACAGCCAGATTTTGTCCCTGTACGCCAAAGGCATGACCACGCGAGAAATCGTCGCCACCTTCTAAGAGATGTACGACGCGGATGT
>NZ_JBLREF010000105.1:0-2091 GCF_047918655.1 Erwinia sp. PPS120
CGAGCGTCCGAATATGGCATTAAATGGCTACACGCCGATGCAGCATATTCAACGCATGACTTGATTCTACTTATCGCCTCCGTTAAAAAGGGGAGGATTACCCAACAGCTATTGAAGTACCTAAAGATGTACATCAGGCAGGCCCTACTTATGGTGGTAAGAATACTCCATCTCAGGTAAAACAAGATGCAATAAATCTTTGTGGTGCAGAATGTCGTGATACAGATGCATTGAGAAAGAATATGCTGGATCGGGGATATGATCCTAAACTTGTCGATGATGCAATAAGACAACTCAAGGAAAGAAACTCTCAAATAGGAGTAACAAAATAATGTTGATATGGGATGAATTTATTAAGTTATTAGGTTGCTCAAAACTTGAAAGTAAATTTATTAATATTTCAGGCGATTTTAATGAGTTACCTAAAGTTGAGGGGGGGGGTTTAGGTGACAGGGAATATTACTCTTTTTTACATTCAGGCGTTTTATTTTTATTAGAAGATGAAGTTGTAGATCAGATTATTTTTTATGCAGAAAAGGTTGAGGGGTTTTCTGAGTACAAAGGAGAGCTACCAGTATCAATTAATAGTTCGGAGCATGAGGCTGTTCAAATATTAGGCCACCCTTTAGCTTCTGGTGGTGGAAAAATGGATGCGCTCATGGGTTATATAGGTCGTTGGATAAAATATGAAAAAGAGGGTTATGCCCTCCATTTACAATTTAATCAGAATGATAATTTATCCAGAGTTACCCTTATGAAATAAACATAAAATCCCGCGCTAATCCGGCAGGATTTTTTGCCTGTGAGTTACCCTTCAGCCGCCAGCCGTATCACCAGCTGCCCGCACTCAACGGTGACGATAACTGGCATATTGGTAGCAAATCCTGCCTCTTGCAGCCAGTTACCCTTGAGGTTAATGCTGGGACAGCGGCTGTAATAGGTGGTCATATCATTACGATCTGCGTGACGGATGCTGGTATACCCCACCTTCAGCCGCCGTAACGCTTTGGAAATACTCACTTCTGGCTTAGTATCATGTTCAGCCATAATTAACTCCCAATCAGTTAGTTGTGGTCAGCGGCGGGCGTGAGGTGCGAACTCATTCCTGCCGCGCTCAGTTAACGTCTGTGACTGTTAAATCCTATTGCCTGCTCTACCATCGACTTCTTAACAAAACTGTCCAGCACAGTAATTAATGCCTGTTGATCTGTGTCCGGCAACAGATCCGCCTTCTGCCACAGGGCATGAAGCGTATGGTTGCGAACCTTCACTTCTTCTGACATGGCCTTACGGCCAACCAGTTCATCCAGCGTCACCTGTAAGACATCGGCAATCTTAATCACCGTATCCAGATGAGGTGCTGTTGCAGCCTTCTCCCAGCGGTTATAGGCGCGGGGATCAACGCCTAACAGTTCAGCCAGGCGTACCTGGCTGAGGTTGCGGGCTTCGCGCAACAGGCGAAGGCGTTCTGCAAATGCTGACATATCCATACCTGCACACAATGAATCAATGTGGCTCATTGTACGGCCTCCTTTTTAGTTGCCTGTTGCAAATCAAATAATATATAGATAATGTAATCTACACAAGTGTCTATTGACGTGATTTTGACAGGAGTCCGTGATATGCCCCGCATCCCACAAAAGGAACTGGACGAGTTAAAGCGCAGCATATCCCTGGCCGCACTGGCTGAATCGCAGGGGCATCAGCTGCGTAAACAGGGGCGCGACCTGGTGCTGCTGTGTCCGTTCCATCAGGAGAAAACTCCCTCGCTGGTCATCAGCCCGGAGAAGAACCTGTTCCACTGCTTCGGCTGCGGGGCGGCGGGGTCGGTGGTTGACTGGATGATGCAAACCGAAGGCTTCTCGCTGCCAAAAGCGGTGCTGCGGCTGCGTGCGTTCGCGGGTTGTGCTTCCTCTTCAGTCGCCGCCGTGCCTGTCTCTTCTTCTTCGCCGCCTGCCCGTCAGACGCTGACCGACCTGGACGATGACGGCCAGGCGCTGCTGGGCCAGGTGGTGAACTGGTATCACCAGAACCTGCTTCAGTCGCCCGATGCGCTGGCCTGGCTGGAAAAACGCGGCCTGAATCATCCCG
>NZ_JBLREF010000106.1:0-417 GCF_047918655.1 Erwinia sp. PPS120
ACCTTTATCGCCGATGTCAGCACCGCGCAGGTCAGCGACCTGACGGTCACCACCGATAACGTGCTGGCCAACGGCACGGCCAGAGCGGCCCTGCGCGTCACCGTACAGGACCAGCACGGCAACCCGCTGGCCGATCAGAAGGTGGCTCTTACCGCCAAAGATAACGGCATCACGCTCAGCGCGGCCAGCGTCACCACCGCGAAGGACGGCACTGCTACCTTTACCGTCACCAGCACCCTTGCAGCGGCCCAGGCGGTAAGCGCGACTCTCGGTAAGTCGTCCAGAACCGCGACCGTGACCTTTATCGCCGATGTCAGCACCGCGCAGGTCAGCGACCCTGTCTCTTATACACATCTCCGAGCCCACGAGAATGGTTCTCATATCTGGTGTGTCTTCTTCTTCTTTCAAAAAGGAGGG
>NZ_JBLREF010000107.1:0-1045 GCF_047918655.1 Erwinia sp. PPS120
AAGAAGACGACACCCTAGATATGAGAACCAGTCTCGTGGGCTCGGAGATGTGTATAAGAGACAGTTCAATCCCAGCCCTTATCGGCTGGGATTTTTTTATCTGTCAGGTCAGTCAGCGCTCCGCTTCTTAGGCCTGGCCATGACCTGAATCACGTCCATCAGCTCGCGCTGCTTACGGGCGGAGAGCTTCGGGCAGAGCTGGCGCAGGGCCTGTATCACTTCCGGCTCCGGTGAGGGCGGCTTAACCGTCAGTATCATGCAGCCGTCCATCACCCTGACTTCCAGCGGCGTGCCTGTCTCAAATCCCGCCTGTGCCATCCAGTGGCCCTTCAGCGTAACAGCCGGCATGGGCTGGTACTTCGCGTCACTGACATAACCCACGGTATAAGCCCTTGTTGTTGTGGGCGTATGGGCCTCTGGCTTATGATGTGTCTCAGCCATAGTAACTACCTCCATAGTTGCTTGTGGTCAGCAGTGCCACGGTGTTAGCGCACCGTGGCACTGTGTCTTTAAGTTCTCTCTGTTGTCAGTTTTTGACCGTCCAGCGTCTGGCATCGTGCATATGTAAAATGCTGGCAATCACCGTCTCCACAGCCTCCCGCTCCTTCCCGTCCAGGTTAGAAACCGCCTCAAACTGGAGTTTAAGCCGTTCATCCGGGCCGCGTTCGTCAGGTTCAAAAAGCAGCATATCAGCACTGACATTAAGTGCTAATGCTATACGCCGGAATACATCAATCGTCGGCTGCGATGCGCCCGCTTCGTAACGCTTGTACTGAGAAACGTGCATACCAATCTTGTCAGCCATCTGTTGCTGGGTAAAACCCAGCTCTTTACGAAATGCTGTCAGGCGGTCAGGAAAGCTCATAGGAAACACCAGAGTTGTGGTTACTGCCATCACTATAACCCTCCCTTTTTTATCGCTTGACTTGATGTATCATATAACTGTCTCTTATACACATCTCCGAGCCCACGAGACTGGTTCTCATATCTAGTGTTTCGTCTTCTTTTTTGAAAAAGGGGGGGGGGGGGGGGGGGGGGGGGGGGG
>NZ_JBLREF010000108.1:0-557 GCF_047918655.1 Erwinia sp. PPS120
AAAGTTGTTGTTGAGAATAACTCGCTGGCAAATGTTCTCGCAGCGGCAGAAGCCAACAAGAAAGGCACGATAGAGAAATACGAAGCCGCACAGAAAGCCATCTGTGCTCAGGATCAGGCAGCCTGTACACAGATGGTCAAAGATGTTGCCGGAACCGGTCTGGACTTCGTGCCGATTATCGGTGATATAAAAGGATTTACGGAAGCGCAGTCGGCTCTTGATTATCTTGCTGCTGCAATCGGCGTGATACCTGGTGCGGGAGATGTGGCAGGCAAGGCTATCAAAGCGGCTGAAACAGCGCTGAAGAAAGGGGATGTTGCTGAGGCTTCGAGGCTAATAAATAAAGCCAGTGATGAAATTCAAGCGGTTAAGCCACTGGATGTTGGGTCATATAAAGAGCTTAAAGATCGTTCAGTAGTTGGCGATAGATTAGAGCACGATCATATTCCATCATTTGCTGCTATTCGTCAGGCAAAAGAAAATGAGCTGGGGAGAAAGTTAACTCCCACAGAAGAAAAAAACCTATATAACAATGCAACGGTAATCCCCCCGAAAAA
>NZ_JBLREF010000109.1:0-781 GCF_047918655.1 Erwinia sp. PPS120
GATCAAGTCGCGACTAATAAACGTAAACATAATGCTTTGGTGTGTTAAAACTGATTATTACCGATGATTTTCCACAAAAATATAAAAACTACTTTTCAACCTACATTTTTGTAACCATCTGATTTTAATAACATTGTTTGTTGTGCTCATCCAACACTATGACCCCCTTGTTTTTCCATCACTCTAATAACGCAAGGCTGACAAAACGAATGACGTTTTCATCTCTCCTGAAAGCGAAAAAGCCACCTTTTAAGGGTGACCTTTTCATAACGCCTCTGCATTCTGACAAGCATTCGAATACACGCCTTCGATAAATGAACTTTAACACCTCAGAATGACAACCCGTCAATACTAGTGATCATATGAAGGCAATTCAATCCATCTATCGGATTTTTCAAGTGGCGAGTTAATCATCATCTGGTGATTCGTTCAGAAACATCTTACGGTAATGATACACTTCAAAGGATTCCCCCTTGTCTTTATAACTGCTGATAAAGTAGCAATGCGTTAAATACTTTAAAAGGATCTCATTACCTTCAGTTTTGAGTACTTTTGCTCGTTTGGTTTTATCCGCAATCAAATTGTATTCTTCCGACACGAAGGCCATAAGTGCACGATTGATGTATTCAAAAGGCAGTTTTTCAAACTCTAAAAGATGATTCAAGAACACAAGCCGGGTGTCATCTTCCGAAACATTAAGAAGAAGTACCATACTGATCTTACTATTCACGCTTATATGGTCGAAGAAACTATTGGTATAGTGGTAATCCTCCCCTTTTTA
>NZ_JBLREF010000110.1:0-444 GCF_047918655.1 Erwinia sp. PPS120
ATATGAGAACCAGTCTCGTGGGCTCGGAGATGTGTAGAAGAGACAGCTCCCCAGCCCCCCAGACCCTACAGCCGGTTGGTGCGCAGGGCGCTAAAACCACGACCCTGGGTGGGAACCCGACCCGTGCGGCTGAGCAATCTGCTGCAAAAGAGTCCACTCCCCGGCCCGGCGAAACCGTTGAGACGCCGCCAGCCGTGAAACCGACGGGAGCGGTTAGCAACGCGCGGCCTGAGCTACCGGTCAGTCCATCGGGCACCGACGCAGGAAGAGCCGCCCCTGCGGTATCTGGCGTTAACGCAGCAGATCCCGCGAACTCAGCCAAACCGGCCCTCCCCGTCGCGGCAGCAAATGCCCTGCCCGCGCCGGTTGAACAACCCGCAGCGACCAGTGAAGCGGCGGCGGCGATCCCAGTCGCAAAAGATGATTTAGTCATGCCTGCCGATG
>NZ_JBLREF010000111.1:0-302 GCF_047918655.1 Erwinia sp. PPS120
CCACTCGGCCACCCCTCCGCACTTTATCCTTTACTCATTCGGTTTAAGAAAACGTCCTGAGCAACTGATGGGGCGCAGTATAGAGATTGTTACGGAGCTTGCCAAGCTTTTTTTTTCGTATTTTGTTGAAATTATGCGCTTTTATACAATTAATTTTAGGATGAGGGGAAATGGGATCTGGGGTCTGGCATAAAGAAGGTATGCGGTTATAAACGCAAAACGGGCCAGCTTTCGCTGACCCGTCAAATTTGATGGCGGAGGAGGAGAGACTGTCTCTTATACACATCTCCGAGCCCACGAGA
>NZ_JBLREF010000112.1:0-524 GCF_047918655.1 Erwinia sp. PPS120
ATTAGGAACAGCTATTTAGAATGAATATAATTAGTGAATTCATAGGATGTATTACTAATTTTGTATTTTTAATTTTGATTGCCATTAGATAAAATACTGCAGTGGAAACTCCTACTTTTGGGTACGAAGCAGAGTGACCTGCTCCTCGTTGATTAGTACACCCCGATATTAGTAATGTCTTCATAAGCCACATGAGGACATCCCCATGAAGAAGCGTTTTTTCGACCAACAGATCATCAGTATTCTCCGCGAGGCTGAAGCCGGTATTTTAGAGACGGTGTCGACCGTGGCGGCGAACTGGCCAAACTTTCCTGACGGAAAGGCCTCGTAGCGCACGTTGAGCCTGTCTCCCGGGCTAATGTAGGGCACGGAACCATTGGGCACCCAGAGGGTAATCCTCCCCTTTTTAACGGAGGCGATAAGTAGAATCAAGTCATGCGTTGAATATGCTCTGTCTCTTATACACATCTCCGAGCCCACGAGAATGGTTCTCATATCTAGGGTTTTTTTTTTTTTTTGTAAAG
>NZ_JBLREF010000113.1:0-303 GCF_047918655.1 Erwinia sp. PPS120
GGGGGGGGGGGGGGGGGGGGGGGGGGGGGGGGGGGGGGGGGGGGGGGGGGGGGGGGGGGGGGGGGGGGGGGGGGGGGGGGGGGGGGGGGGGGGGGGGGGGGGGGGGGGGGGGGGGGGGGGGGGGGGGGGGGGGGGGGGGGGGGGGGGGGGGGGGGAGGGGGGGGGGGGGGGGGGGGGGGGGGGGGGGGGGGGGGGGGGGGGAAAGGAGGGGAGGAGGGTATGGGCGTGCTGTTCGGCCAGCACCTCGGTAGGGGCCATCGGGGCGACCTGCTTGCCCCAGGCGCTCCCATTAAGCGCGGTCCG
>NZ_JBLREF010000114.1:0-297 GCF_047918655.1 Erwinia sp. PPS120
TTTAACGGATGGCGCGGGCCAGGGGGGGGGGGGGGGGGGGGGGGGGGGGGGGGGGGGGGGGGGGGGGGGGGGGGGGGGGGGGGGGGGGGGGGGGGGGGGGGGGGGGGGGGGGGGGGGGGGGGGGGGGGGGGGAGGGGAAGGGGGGGGGGGGGGGGGGGGGGGGGGGGGGGGAGGGGGGGGGGGGAGGGGAAGGGGAGGGGGGGGGGGGGGGGGGAGGGGGGGGGGGGGTGGGGGGGGGAGGGGAGGAGGGGAGGAGAGGGGGGGGGTGGGGGGGGGAAGAAAAAGGGGGACACAATT
>NZ_JBLREF010000116.1:0-299 GCF_047918655.1 Erwinia sp. PPS120
AGATGTGTATAAGAGACAGGGCTAAGTGACAATGAAATACAAAAACTATGTTTTTGCAGCGATGTTGAGTTACTTGCAGGTGAGTTAAAAAAAGAATATCCAAATAATAAAGATAAGGAAATTATTCCTTATCTACTCCTTCCTGCGCGAAAATCCGTTATGAAGTACTCCCAACCGGATGATAAAATCCTTGAGATTCCTTGCTGATTTAATGGTGGTGGAGTGGTTTCTATAGCAATTAAATGTATGTATAGACTGATATGTCTGTCTCTTATACACATCTCCGAGCCCACGAGACT
>NZ_JBLREF010000117.1:0-201 GCF_047918655.1 Erwinia sp. PPS120
GATCAGCATGATCACCACGACGATCACGGGGACGATCAGCAGCGTCATCGCAACTGCGGTGAGGCGTTGACGCCAGAAATCGGAGGTGCCGGTATGCGCGGAGCCAAGGCCGCGGACGCGTTCCAGCGGCGTGCGCATCGAGGAAGGGCCGCTCATCGTCCACCTCCAACCGCGTAGGCAACGATCCAGACCAGCACGGTC
>NZ_JBLREF010000118.1:0-364 GCF_047918655.1 Erwinia sp. PPS120
ATGCTGACGGGCCCGCCTTCGACGCCATCATCCATGCCGGTGCTGGCGTCCTTACCCGACACGGAGCGTCCTCCGCCCGTCCGGTTATCCGCTGTGGAATCCGTACCGTCAATGCTGACGGGCCCGCCATCGACGCCATTATCCATTCCGGTGCTGGCGTCCTTACCCGACACGGAGCGTCCTCCGCCCGTCCGGTTATCCGCTGTGGAATCCGCACTGTCAAAGCGCCAGCGACGCCATCGACGCCACCATCCATCCCAGGCCGGACGGCCTTACCCGACAAGGGGCGTCCTCCTCCCGTCCGGCGATCCGCCTTATGACCTTTCGCGTTTGGATTAAGGGCAAGCCGTGCATTCACCTTATC
>NZ_JBLREF010000119.1:0-267 GCF_047918655.1 Erwinia sp. PPS120
GGGAGGGGGGGAGGAGGAGGGGGGGGGGGAGGGGGGGGAAAGGGGGGGGGGGATGGAGAGGGGGAGAATAGAGGGGGGAGGGAGGGGGGGGGAGGGGGAGGGGGGAGAGGGGGGGGGAGAGGGGGGAGGGGGGGGGGGGGGGAAAGAGGGGGGTGGGGGAAGGGGGGTGTCGCGTCGTGCGGGGCAAGAAAGGGAGAGGAGGGGGGAGAAGGCCCCCCCTGCGGCGGGAAAAACCCCCCCCCCCCCCCCCCACCCGTAGGCGACTAC
>NZ_JBLREF010000120.1:0-441 GCF_047918655.1 Erwinia sp. PPS120
CCCCCCCCCCCCCCCCCCCCCCCCCCCCCCCCCCCCCCCCCCCCCCCCCCCCCCCCCCTTTCCAAAAAAAAAAACGCCACACTAGATATGAGAACCAGTCTCGTGGGCTCGGAGATGTGTATAAGAGACAGGACCTGGGTCGCAAGGGCGGGAAGGGGGGGAATGGGGTTGGGATGTGTGTTCGTCGGATGGAAGGTAGCCGCTTAAGTACCATAGGGAGTCGGGGTGGGGGTGGGGGGGGGGGGGGTGGGGGGGGGGGGGGAGGGGGAAGGGAAGGGGGGGGGGGAAAAGGGGGGAAGAAGAAAAGGGAGGGAGGAGGGGGGGAGGGAGGGGGAGGGTGGAGGGGGGGAGAGTAGGGGTGGGGGCAGGATCGTAGTCGCAGATCGCGGCATGGAGGACTATGTGCAACAGCTATGTCGCGCCGGGGCACTTGGGCTGGTG
>NZ_JBLREF010000121.1:0-337 GCF_047918655.1 Erwinia sp. PPS120
GGCTAATTGTTCCGGCCCTTCGCCTCTTTTTTTCTTCCTCCCCTCCCCCTTCTCCTCCCCCCTCCTCTTCCCCTTCCCTTCCCTTCTCCCCCCCCTTCCCCTCCCCTTCCTCCCCTTCCTTCCTCTCCTCCTTTCTTCTCCTTCTCCCTTCCCTTCCTCTTCCTTTTTTCTTTTTCCTTTTTTTTCTTTCTCTTCTTCCCTTCCCCTTTTTCCTTTTTCCCCCTCCCCTTTTTTCCCTTCTTTCTTTCTTTTTTTCTCTTCCCCTTCTTCTCCCTCCTCCCCCCCTCCTTCCCCTTTCTCCCCCTTCTCCTCTTTCTTTTCCTCCCCGTGGTCCCGC
>NZ_JBLREF010000122.1:0-244 GCF_047918655.1 Erwinia sp. PPS120
GGGGGGGGGGGGGGGGGGGGGGGGGGGGGGGGGGGGGGGGGGGGGGGGGGGTGGGGGGGGGGGGGGGGGAGGGGAGGGGGGGGGGGGGGGGGGGGGGGGAGGAAGGGGAGAGGGAGAGGGTGCCAGAGGTTTGTCGCATGGTTGATCGTGTTCTCGACCATATTTACCAAGAACTGCGCGGTACTTTTCAGCGTTTTAATCTCCTTTCCACCCCTCCCCCCCTCCCCCCCCCTTCCCTCCCCCC
>NZ_JBLREF010000123.1:0-325 GCF_047918655.1 Erwinia sp. PPS120
GTCATAGCGCACTGTACAATTATATCGCTCCCTCTCCCCTTTCTTCTTCCTTTTCCCTTTCTCCCTCCCCCTCCTTTTTCTCTTCTTTCTTTCCTCCCCTTCCCTCCTTCTCCTTCCTTTCTCTTCTTTCCCCTTCTCTCCCCTTCTCTCTTCTTTTTTTCCCTTCCCTTCCCTCTTTTTCCTCTCTCCTTTCTTCCCCCTTTCTTCCTTCCTTTCTTTTCTTCTCTCCCTTCCCTTCTCCTTTCTTTTTCCCCCCCTTCCCCTTCCTTCCTTTTTTTCCTCCCCTCTTTTCTTCTTCCCCCTCTCTTTTCTTCCCCTTTTTCCT
>NZ_JBLREF010000124.1:0-226 GCF_047918655.1 Erwinia sp. PPS120
TAAATAAGCGGCGCAATAAACAACATGGCAACGCCTGCAAAAATACCGCCAATGATTCCTACTATGGCAGCAAATGATTGAGCCATTTCTAATTCCTGACCTGTCAAACCAGATTCTCTCATCAAAGCCCTATAGTCCATGCCTAATCCCTGCAACACAGTTCCAACGATAATCATTGTAAGAACGATAATTAACGGCATTCCAATAACAGGCTTTACTCTCATTC